>JAKFBU010000024.1:0-15406 GCA_036676985.1 Candidatus Sericytochromatia bacterium | reverse complement strand
CCTCAAGAAGGACGGCGTCGAGATCGGCAACCGGGTCAAGACCAAGGTCGTCAAGAACAAGGTCAGCCCCCCCTTCCGGGTCTGCGAGTTCGACCTCATGTTCGGCGAGGGCGTCAGCCGCGCGGGCTGCGTGCTCGACATGGCCGTGGAGCACGAGATCGTCAAGAAGTCGGGCAGCTGGTTCAGCTACGGCGACAACAAGATCGGCCAGGGCCGGGACGGCGCCAAGACCTTCCTGGACAGCCAGCCCGAGCTGCTCGACGAGATCGAGCGCCTCGTGCGCACCAAGCTCACGCTCATCAACCAGGAGGTCGCTCCCCCCGAGCCGGTGGAGGACATGCCCGAAGACGGGCTGGACGACGAGGAATAACGCCGAGAGGCCGCCCGAACGGGCGGCCTCTTACTTTTCCGGTTAGTCTGTCGGGTGGGGGAGGAGTTCAGATCCAGTCGGGCGCGGGCACGTCCATGCGGAGATCCGCCAGGTGGAACGCGGTCGCAACACCGGGCAGGTGGTCGGCGAACGGCGAACCCGGCGGGGCCTCCAGGTGCCTCGTGGCGAGTCGGGCACGGGCCGAGGCTTCGGCCTGCCATGTGCGGAGCGTGCCGTCGCGGTGGCTCACGACCGGCAGCCGGGTCGTGAAGGGGAGCGTCGCGTAGCGGGGCATCCACCAGGCCTCGAGCAGGGTCGACCCGGCCTGGCGGACCTTCAGCTCGTGGCTCTTGCCTTCGCGCCCGAAGAACCCCTGCGCCGGCTCGTAACGCTCGGTCCACTCGAACTCC
Organism: Candidatus Sericytochromatia bacterium; assembly: GCA_036676985.1. Classification (GTDB taxonomy): domain Bacteria; phylum Cyanobacteriota; class Sericytochromatia; order S15B-MN24; family UBA4093; genus DATNQJ01. Next base: position 14,626 of record JAKFBU010000024.1, on the reverse strand, counting down.
GCGAGCTCCTTGGGCAGGGACCAGATGGTATGCCCGCCGCGCAGCGAGGTCTGGTCGTCCACGTAGAGCCGGGTCGGAAAGAGCCCCACGCCCTGAGGGGTGCGCACGGCCGCAGGCGCGAGCAAGAGCTCGGAGTACTCGAGGGTGGATCCGGCCTCGTAGCGGGCGGCGGCGAGCACGTGCAGGGTCCGGCCGGGCACCACCGCCACCACCTCGGTGCCCTCGGGCAAGAGGTGCAGGACCGACTGGATGGGCACCAGGCCGACCTGGATGAAGCCCAGGTGGCTCTCGAGGTGCCAGGGAGCGGCGGGGACGTTAGCCATGGCGCGAGTCGGAGCGTACCTGGCCGTCTACCATCTCGATCACCCGGTCGGCATGGCGCGCCAGCTCCGCGTTGTGGGTCACCACCACGATCGTCTGGCCGAGGTCGCGGTTGTACTGCCGCAAGAGCTGGTAGATGGACTCGCCGGTGCCCGTGTCCAGGTTGCCCGTGAGCTCGTCTCCCAGGAGGAGCGCGGGGCCGTGGACGAGGGCGCGGGCGATCGCCACGCGCTGCTGCTCGCCGCCCGAAAGCTCCGAGGGCTTGTGGTCGAGCCGGTGCCCGAGCTCCACCTTGCGCAACAGGGACTGTGCCTTCGGCCGGGCCTTGTCGGGTGCCATCCCCGCGATGAGCAGGGGGGCCATGACGTTCTCGGTGGCATTGAGCTCCGGCAGGAGGAAGTGGAACTGGAAGACGAAGCCGATGTCCTGCAGGCGCATGGCCGCCAGGCGCTTGTCGTTCATGCCGGTGGTCGGCTTGCCGAGGATGGTGATCTCGCCCTCGGTGGGCCTATCGAGCGCGCCGAGCAGGTACAAGAGAGTGCTCTTGCCGCTGCCGCTCGGCCCCGTGATGGCCACGAACTCGCCCTTGGCGACGTTCAGGCTGACGCCTCTGAGCACCGCCAGCCGCGCGCGGTCCTTCCGGAACGCCTTGGTGACGTCGCGTGCCTGGAGGACCGTCTCGGCCGTCATCGGTAGTCGGGCCCGATCACCACGGTGTAGTCGGCCGAGTAGGGCGATTCGTCGTCGCTCAGCTGCCAGGCCGCCTGCGGCATCAAGGCGGTGAGGACGCTGTTCTGGTGGGGGTTGCCGTTGCGGCCGATGACCCGGGTCGCGGTGCTCATGTGGTTGGTGACCGGTGCCGTGCGCACGACCATGAGGCCCCGGTCGCCGAGCACGCCCGCGAGCCTGGTCGCCGCCTGCTCCTGGCTCGCGCCGTAGAGGACCTCCACCGAGACCGGGGCCCCGCCGCCAGCCTTGGGAGCGCTCTGCTTGTCGTTGTTGAGGCTCTGCATGAGGCTCGCGATGCGGCCATGGTTCGGGATCCAGTAGCCGTGGTAGCCGAAGTCGCCGGGCAAGGTCGTGTAGCTCACAGCCGGCCGGTCCTTGGCGAAGGAGGCGAAGGACGCGTAGTCGCCCGCCGAGAAGTCCGAGTGGAAGAGCTGCCCCGCGGCGGAGGCAAGCTTGGGCAGACGCCACCAGTTGACGGGGTTGACGAGCTTTTGCTCGAGCGCATGCAGGAGGGCCTGTTGGCGGGCCACGCGCCCGATGTCGCCCAGGGCGTCGTGGCGGAAGCGGGCGAAGCCGACGGCCGTCTTGCCGTCCAGGTGCTGCATGCCGGGCTTGAGGTCGATGAGCAGCTTGGCCGTCTTGTCCTGGTAGTGCATCCGGTTCTCGACGAAGACGTCGACGCCGCCGAGCTCGTCCAGGAATTGGATGGCCCCCTTGAGGCTCACCTCGACCACGTGGTCCACCTCGACGTCGACCAGGCTCTCGACGACGGCCTTGGTGCGATCGATACCGCCGATGGCGTGGGCGGCGTTGATCTTCTCGGTGCCGTAGCCGGGGATGAGGACCTGGGTGTCGCGGGGGATCGAGAGGACGTGCAGGCTCTTCTTGGCCGGACGCACGGTCACGAGCATGAGGGTGTCCGTGCGCGTCCGCTGGTTCTTGACCTTGCGTCCCTTGGGGTCGTAGTTGTCGTCGACCCCGACCAGGAGCACGTTGGTCGGCTTCTGGAGGCCGCTGCCGCCGCCGAAGAGGGCGTGGGTGGCAGGCAGGAGGTGGCGCGTGCCGACCCCGGCGAGGGCGCCGAGCGAGCCCATCAAGAGGCTGGAGACGACGAGGAGGGACTGGCGGCGGCGGCGGAAGATCGCTTCTTGCCTGGCTCGGGACGGGGGCTTGGCCATGGGTTCGACGTGCCATCCTTTGGTTGGTAACGGTCTGCGGTGATTGTATCACGCGAGGCAGCGGGCGGGTTTTCGGCGTCACAACACTTAAGAATTAGGAATTTCCTAGCAATCCGTTGACAACCACAACCCGCTTTTGGTAGATTCTTAACTGTTCGCGGTGAGCGAACAACGAAGCCATTCCGCGTTAGCTCAGTCGGTAGAGCGGGTGACTGTTAATCACTAGGTCGCTGGTTCGAGTCCAGCACGCGGAGCTAGAAATGACGAGGGTCTCGGGGGTTCCCCGAGACCCTCGCTCTTTGCGTTTCACCCCTTGCCTCTTTTGCTTTAATTGCTCGCCTTACTCAACGTTACGAAGTCGCGTCAATCGTTCGGCGCGCCTCGTCGAATCCAGTCTCGCACGAGCTGCAGCTGAGTGTCCGAGAGGTACGGGCCGCCTTGGGGCATCCGATTCCCGGTAATCCCAGCGCCCGTGATCTTGCGATACAGGTAAGAGTTGGTGGGATCGTTCGGCTGAATGAGCTTCAACGTAGGCGTTTCGACACTGGCCTTACCCACCGTATTGGCGTAGCCGCTACCCCTTGTGAGCACCATACCCGATTGCTGACCCAGCGAGTCATGGCAGCCGATACTCGAGCATGTGGGCGTGAAGACTTCGTTCTGAACCCGGGTGAACGTGGCCGTGGGATCGATAGGAGCGCCCCCAAGCGGTGGGGGATCGTCTTCGGAGGGCTCAGGGGACGGTGTCGTGTCGACCGTAGGAGTTTGAGACGATGGCGTCGCCTGCGGATTCGATAGGCATGCGGTTGAGGCGAGACTGATCGCAAAGGCCATGACAAGAACGCGCATCGAATGACCTCACGGGCTTAGTATGGGCACCAAATTTTTCTACCCGACTTGGCTGCTTCTCGCTCCCTCTTCGAGTCTGCTGACGGCTGCGACGACCAAATTCCATGCCGTCGAGTATGAGGGCTTGGACCACGGTTCGTCCGGGACTCTCGGCCTAGACAGCCATCCGCCGCGAGCGGGGCTGGCCACACGCGCTCGACGTGGCCTTTCGATGGCATACTTTTCACGGGTGAAGCGCCATAATAGGGATCTCTTGGCGCGACGCATGCGAGGAGTTCGAAACCAAATGGCAGGGAAGCGATCGCTGCGCATAGGCATGCCGCCGGAGGCCCTCCGGCGGTTGCTGGTTGCTGGATTGCTGGGATCCCTCGGTGCCCTCGTCAACCTGGTTCCGATACCCCTCTATCCGGGGGTTAGCTTGCCGCTCGGAGCGGCCTTCTCTCTGCTGGCGGCGATAGCGGGCGGACCGCTCCTGGGGGGGATCGCAGGGTTCATCGCCGGCCTGCCGACTCTGGCGTACTGGGACGATTGGGCCGGCGTCATCGGCCTCACCCTCGAAGGGGTGATCGTGGGGTTCTTGGCCCCCCGGATCATGCCCATCTTCCTGAACCCGCTCTACTGGCTGATCATCCGGACGCCCGTACTGATCCTCTACTTCACGCTGTTTTCCGAGTTGCCATCGCCCCCGACGCTGTATTCCATCATCCTGAAGGGCGTCCTCTCCGCGATTGTCTATACGGCGCTGGTCGAATCGTTCTTTCTCTTTCCCGGAACACGCATGCTGGTGCGCCGCATCCTGCCCCGGGCACGTTTGCCTGCCCTTACCTTCAAGCGGTTCGTCATCGTGCTCGCGGTGTTTCTCACGAGTCTCCCCAGCCTGTTCTTCACCGTGCGGGATGCCCAGCGTTACTGGCGCGAAGAGGTGGGGAATGCGGGGCAACTCGGCGTGCTGGTGGCCCAGGCGACTGCCTTCGATCTCAACAGTCACCTTCCGTCCCGAGCCGCGGGGGGCCTGTCTCAGAACGAGCAAACGACGATTGTCCGCATCCTGGAGCAACACCGGTTGTCCAGGCTGCGGTCTCTCAGCATCATCGACCCGTCTGGACGGTTGGTTCTCCACGTCGGTGAGCCCCGGCTACCGCCCCTGCAGCCGTATCTTCCCTTGAATCAGACCAGCGGCCTGCGATCCTGGCGCCGTCCCGTCGGAGCCGGACCGTTTCGTGCCCTTGCGCCATTTCGCCTTTTCCGCCCTCGCGTGGCCCGGATGGTACGTCATCGTCGAACCCGATCGGACCGTGATCCTCGATGAGATCAACCATCGCCTTCTCACGAGGTTCCTCTTGGTCCTGCTCGTCGTGTTCGCAGCCATCCTGGTCAGCAGCTACTTCGGTACCCTGATCACCCGTCCGATGAGACGCCTGCAGGACGTGATGCGCCAGGTTGCCGAAGGGAGGCTCGAGGCCAGGGCCCGGCCAGAGGAGTTGCGGGAGGTCGAGGAACTCGGTGCTTCCTTCAACATGACGTCCGCGCATCTCGAGGCTCTGGTGAACGAGATTCGCGAGAGCGAGCGTCGCCTCAACCAGGCCCAGCAGGTGGCGCATGTCGGGAGCTGGGAGTGGGACCTCGTCAGCCAGCGGGTCACCATGAGCGACGAGAATCTCAGGCTGCTCGGGCTGACGCCGCGGGACTCCGTTTCAACCTACGACGATTTTCGGCAACGGGTGCATCCCGACGATCGCGCGCTGGTTCATGAGCGCCTCCAGGGCGCCATCCGCGGAGAAGCCCCCTACGCGGCGGAATTCCGGGTCGTTCGTCCGGATGGGGAGGTGCGGATTCTCTTCGGGCAGGCCGAGGTGATCATCGATGAGGCCCACCGCCCGACGAGGATGCTGGGGACTCTCCAGGATGTGACCGAGCGCAAACGCCTGGAAGATGAGCTTAGGGACCGTTACGAGCGGATCAAGGAGCTCGATCGCCTGAAGAATGCCTTCATCAACGCGGTGTCCCACGATCTCAGAACCCCCCTGACCTCGATCAGAGGCTATGCGGAGTTCCTGGAAGACGAGATTGGTGGCCCCCTCAGCCCACAACAGCATGACTTCGTCCTGCAGATCGAGAAGGGCACGGATCGTCTCGTTCACATGGTCGACGATCTCCTGGATTTCGCTCGACTGGGAGCAGGGACCTTCCGCCTCAAGTTCGAGCAAGCCGATTTCGGCCAGAAAATCAGGGAAATCGCCGAGAGCTTGCGTCCTCAGCAGGAAGACCTCGGGCTGCGTATGGAGGTCGAGGTCCCCGAGACTCCGCTGGTGGTCCCCATGGACCCCCAGCGCATCGAGCGGGTCCTGGTCAATCTCGTCGGCAACGCGTTCAAGTACACCCCGTCCGGTGGAACGGTTCGGGTGCGAGCGCGCCTCGGGACGGAGGGTCTCGTTTGCGAGGTTGAGGATACCGGGGTCGGTATCGAGCCAGAAGACATTCCCAAGCTGTTCGAGCCCTTCAGCCAACTAGAGAGCGGGATCCGGAAGGGGGGGACGGGCCTCGGACTGAACATCTGCAAGGCGATCGTCGAGGCCCATGGGGGGAGCATCGGCGTGCGGAGTAACGGGGCCGGACAGGGTTCGCTGTTCTGGTTCACGTTGCCGTTGCACCCGAACGCGCCAAGGGAACTCTCGGCCTAGAAGCCACCTCGTCGTATTCATGCGTCAGTGGCCTTGGGCCCGTCGACAGGCAAGAGGATCGAGAAGCGGCTACCCTTGCCCTCCTGGCTCTCGACCTCGATCCGACCGCCGTGCAGTTCGGCCAGCTTCTTGACGATGGTCAGCCCAAGGCCCAGCCCACCTTTTCGCACGGCTTGCTCGGTCTCCAATTGGGTGAAGGCCTCCCAGATCCGATCGAGGCACTGCTTCGGGATGCCGTAGCCGGTGTCCCAGACCTCGATCCGCACGACCTCCCCCGCGGGGCAAATGTGGATGCCGACCCGCCCGCCCGTCGCCGTGAACTTCTTGGCGTTCTCGAGCAGCTCGAGGATCATCTGCATCACCCGGCGCGAGTCCGCCCAGAGCGTAGGAGTCGACGGGTCGATCGCGCTTTCGAACTGCAGCCCCTTCAACTGGAATTCTCGGTCCTCTGCGATCAGTTCCCGGACGTTTGTCAGGATCTCGCTCAGATTGACCTCCGTTCGGTAGAGCGGAAGGCTGTCGGATATCAACGCGCTGTAATCGAGCAGCTTGTTGAGGTGATCGGTGAGCCGGTTGCTTCCGTCCAGGATGCCGGCAATTTCCTCTTGGCCGGGGTAGCGATCTTGCAGCAGCTCGGCATAGCCCGTGATCAGGGAGAGCGGGGTCTTCATCTCGTGTGAAATCATCGAGAGGAAGTGGTCCTTGAGGTGGGCCAGTGCAAGGGCCTGATCCCGCTCGGCCGTCCTCCGGGCGACCTCTTCGGCCGTCCGCTTCTGATCGGTGATGTCGCGGGCGAGGCCGATCAGGCCGATGATTCGCCCGTCCGGGCAGAGGTAGGGGTACTTGAGGGTTAAGAACGAGCGCTCCGAGCCGCTGGCATCCGTCACGAGGTCCTCGATGGCGTGGAGGCGGCCGGACTCCAGGACTCGCAGGTCGTCGGTCCGGAACTTCAGGGCCTGCTCGGGTGGAAAGATCGAGTCGTCGGTTTGGCCGAGGATCTCGTCGAGGGACTTGCCCACGAACCGGGCGAGCGCCGGGTTGCCCAGCAGGTAGTGCCCCTCGGGGTCCTTGATGAAGACGACGTCCGGCGCGTGCTCGATGATGGCGCGCAGCTTTTGCTCGCTCTCCCGCAAGGCCTCTTCCGCCTGCTTGCGCCGGGTGAGGTCCCGGCCGATCGAGGTGAACGCCACCACCGCGCCCGAGGAGTCGAAGACCTGGCTCACCGTCCACATCACGTGACGGACCTCCCCGGTGACGGAGACTTGCCGGTTCTCGAGCCGGATGTCCGTCACCGGGCCACGCAGCCAGGAGTCGACGATCGCGACGGTCCGCTCTCGATCGTCCGGATGGACGAAGTCGAGGTAGGAACGCCCCAGGCACTTCTCGGGGGACAGGCCGAAGAAACGGTAGGCGGTGGGATTCACGTAGGTGAATCGGCCCCGGTCGTCCACCCGCGTGAGCAGGTCGTCCGTGCCTTCGACGAACTCGGCGAAAAACGCCTCGAGGCGCTTGCGCTGGATGATTTCGACCGCAAAGACCAGGGCCGCCAGCGCGATGACCCCCACGAACGTCTGCAGCAGCAAGATCGCCGCAGGGAGGTAGTCCGCGGCGAACGGTCCGTAGCCCCGGCTCGTGCCGCGCAGGCTGAAGGCGGCCAGCAGCAGGATGGAAACGGCGGCTCCGGGAAGGCCGAAGCGGATGGCCGCCCAGAGGATGAAGGGGACGGGCAGGAACGCCAAGGGGTAATGGAGGCCCGGCCACACGAAGACCAGGAGCAACGTCGCCAGCGTGAACAGGGTCAGGCACAGGCCCTCGGCAATCATGGCGGGGGTTCGCGGGATCTCGGAGAGCCCTCGCGCGCTCAGCAGCAGGGGAGCTACCAGGATCGCCCCCAGCGCGTCTCCGATCCACCATGTTTGCCAGGTGGCGATGAGGCTTCCCGGCGGCGTGGTACCCACCAGACAAAGGGTAGCGATGGTCGCACTGACCGCTGCCGCGAGCGCCGCGCCTAACGAGAAGGCGTAGACCGCCCAGCTGCGGACGAAAGTCGGCTGGCCATGCAGCAGGAATCTGACGAGCTGGGACCCTGCGAGCGAGCCCAGGGTGATCCCGGTGGCGAAGACTGGGGCGGTCCACCAGGGCATGGGGGTGAAGATCGTTGCCACGAGGGCCCCGAGCCAGATGCCGGGCCAGGCTCGGCTCCCGAGCAGCAAGAAGCCTCCAAAGGCAATGCCTGCCTGGAACGCGATGGGTGGCGCGTCAGCATCGGGCGCGCTCAACCACTGGCCTACCCACGCGGCCAGGACGTAGGCGGCAGCCAGCCATGCCCACTGCGACCGGGGGAAGCGGTCGCGCTCCGGGGCCTGCCCGTTCGGAGGAGGATCAGAAGTGAACGTTGGCGTTCCTCCCATCCGTGGCGAGTCCTCTCTCGAGAACCATGGGTCACCGCTGTCACGTCGCGGGAACTCGGTGATATCTTACTGATCTCGCGTATCCAGTACAAGCGGATGGCCAGGGGGTTCAGCCGGCCTCGGCTGGTCGATGCGATCCGCACGAGGCGACACGCGGCACGGCTTTCGTGGCATGCGGGCCATCCGGCAACGGGCATGCCAGAGCCGGGAGGTCATGGCACCTCGGCTTCGCGACCATCGATCGGCAAGGTGAACCTGAAGGTGCTCCCTTGCCCGGTTCGCTGCGCAGCCCGATCGCGCCCCGGACCCGCCCCTTCGAGTCGAAGACCGGATACGCCATGGGCAGGACCGCCTGCTTGGAGAAGAGGCCAAATTCATAGGCCTGAAGGTATGCGTGCTCGAGAGCCAAGCGCCGCTCCTCGACGGCATTCCAGCCCATCCGCAGCATGGCCGGGACGACGGCCAAGACGATCAAGAGCGCCAGACGCATGCGCAGGCTGCTGAGCGACCCTGCCAACCTCCGAACGGAGTTCAAGTCGCGCCTCCCGGCGGCGCAGGCGGGCCCGAGAGCGCCTGTTCGCTCGGCAGGAGGATCGAGAAGCGGCTCCCCTGGCCCACCTCGCTCTCGACCTCGATCCGGCCTCCGTGCAGCTCTGCCAGTTTCGATACGATGGTCAGCCCCAGGCCGAGCCCGCCCTTGCGCCTGGCCTGCTCGGTCTCCAGCTGGGTGAAGGCGTCCCAGATCCGATTGAGGCACCGCTTCGGGATGCCGTAGCCGGTGTCCCAGACGTCGATCCGCACGGCATCGTCCTCGGGACGGATGCGGATGCCGACCCGCCCGCCGTCGGCCGTGAACTTCCGGGCGTTCTCGAGCAGCTCGAGGATCATCTGGGTCACCCGCCGGGAGTCCGCATAGAGGGGAGGGGTGCCGGGAGCGATCTCGCTCTCGAACCGGAGGCCCTTCAGGCGGAACTCCCGATCCTCGGCGACCATTGCCCGGACGTTCGCCAGGATCTCGGTCAGGTTGACCTCCGTCCGGTAGAGCGGAAGGCTTTCGGATAGCAGCGCGCTGTAGTCGAGCAGCTTGTTGAGGTGCTCCGAAAGCCGGCGGCTCCCGTCCAGGATGCCCGCGATCTCGTCCTCGCCCGGGCAACGATCCTCCAGCAGCTCGGCATAGCCCGTGATCAGGGAGAGCGGGGTCTTCATCTCGTGTGAGATCATCGAGAGGAAGTGGTCCTTGAGGTGGGCCAGCTCACGGGCTTGGTCCCGCTCGGCCGTCCGCCGGGCGACCTCTTCGGCGGTCCGCTTCTGAACGGTGATGTCGCGGGCGAGGCCGATCATCCCGATGATCCGTCCGTCCGGCGAGAGGTAGGGGTACTTGAGGGTGAAGAGCGAGCGCTCCGAGCCGCTGGCGTCCGTCACGTTCTCCTCGAGGACGTAGAGGCGGCCGGACTCCAGGACCCGCAGGTCGTCGTTCCGGAACTTCCGGGCCTGCTCGGGCGGAAAGAGGGAAACGTCGGTTTGGCCGAGAACCTCGTCGAGGGACTTGCCCACGAACCGGGCGAGCGCCGGGTTTCCCAGCAGGTAGCGCCCCTCGGGGTCCTTGATGAAGACGACGTCCGGTGCGTGCTCGATGATGGCGCGCAGCTTGTCCTCGCTGGCCCGCAAGGCGTCCTCGGTGGCCTTGCGATCCGTGATGTCCTCCGTCATGCCCAGCACGTTCAAGAGTCGCCCGGCGGCGTCGCGCATAGGCGACACGGTCAGGCGAGCCCAGACCAGGCGGCCGTCCTTGCGGTAGTAGCGCTTCTCGATCTGGTAGGAGTCACGCTTGCCCGCCAGCAGACCCTGGAAGAGTCCCCAGTCCAGGTCGCGGTCCTCCGGATGGGTGAATTCGGTGAAGGCCATGCCGCGCAGATCCTCGGTCGTGTACCCGAGCATCTGCGCCAGGGCGCGGTTGCACTCAAGGGTACGCCCTTCGAGGTCCACCAGGTTGATGCCCATGGCGGCGGACTCGAAGAGACTTCGGTACTTCGCTTCGCTGTCGCGAGCCTCGCGCAGTGCCTGGCTCATGGCTTCTTCCGCGTTCTTGCGCTCGGTGATGTCTCGCCCGATCGACGTGATGCCCCGGAAGTCGCCCGAGTCCTCGAAGTGCTGGTTCACCGTCCACTGGATGTGATGGACCTCTCCCGTGACGCTGACCTGGCGGTTCTCGACCTTGAGGTTGCGCACGGACCTTTGCCGGTAGGCCTCGAAGATGGCCCGGGTCCGCTCCCGATCGTCGGGATGGACGAAGTCGAACGCGGATCGTCCCATGCATTCCTCGGGGGAAAGGCCGAAGATGCGCCAAGATGCCGGGTTCACGTACGTGAAGCGCCCCTCGGAGTCCAGGCGGGTGAGCAGGTCCTCCGTGGTCTCGACGAACTCGGAGAATATCGACCCCAGGACCAGGGGGATGGGAAGGACGGCCACCAGGTCACCCGCGTTCGGCCACGCGAAGCCCGCTTGGCTCATGGCCAGGCTGAGCAAGGTCACTCCCATGGCGGCGACGCTCCAACCGAGCCATTGCCACCGGAAGGGCCCGTCGCGCGGGGGAGCCTTTTCGGCCGGAGGCGGATCGGAAGTGAACGTAGCGTGACCCCCCGTCCAGTGCGAAGGCAACCCTTCATCCTCGATTGCCGGAGCCAGATTGTAACGATAGTTTAATGGGCGTCCATCGGCGGCGCAACAAGCCTGGCGTCCTGGCGAACGGAGGTCGGCCAGGGCAGGAGTCGGTCCGGGACAGGCTCTAAGGGCCCTCAGCCCAGCAGGCCGGGTACAGGCGTTCATCAAGGCATGTTAAAACGACGGCAAGCCTGTCATGGCCTATAATAGCCCCAGCCTCGACCCCCGTTATCCGCAAGGGAGCTATTGATGCCGATCGCGAACCAGCCCTCCTCCGGCCACCATCCTGCCGACCGTCACGACTGGATCCGCGTCCAGGGCGCCCGCCAGAACAACCTGAAGGACGTCAGCGTCGCCATCCCCAAGCGGCGTCTGACGGTCTTCACGGGCGTCTCGGGATCGGGCAAGTCGTCCCTGGTGTTCGGCACCATCGCCGCCGAGTCGCAGCGCCTGATCAACGAGACGTACAGCGCCTTCGTGCAGGGCTTCATGCCGTCGCTGGACCGACCCGAAGTCGACGTCCTGGAAGGCCTGACGACCGCGATCATCGTCGACCAGGAGCGAATCGGCGCCAACCCGCGCTCGACGGTCGGAACGGTCACGGACGTCAACGCGATGCTGCGCATCCTCTTCAGCCGGCTCGGCCAGCCGCACATCGGGACGCAGCAGGCGTTCTCCTTCAACGTCGCCACCGTGCGCGGGGCCGGTGCGATCACCGTCGAGAAGGGGGCCGGGAAGACCGTCGAGAAGCGCGAGTTCACCGTCACCGGCGGCATGTGCGCCCGGTGCGAGGGCATGGGCTCGGTGAACGACTTCGACCTCTCGCAGCTGTACGACGACACCAAGTCCCTGAACGAGGGCGCGCTCACGATCCCCGGCTACAGCATGGATGGCTGGTACGGCCGCATCTTCGGCAGCTGCGGCTTCTTCGACCCGAACAAGCCGATTCGCGAGTTCACCCAGAAGGAGCTGCACGACCTGCTCTACAAGGAGCCGACCAAGATCAAGGTCGACGGCATCAACCTGACCTACGAGGGCCTCGTCCCCAAGATCCAGAAGTCGATGCTGTCCAAGGACGTGGAGTCGATGCAGCCGCATATCCGTGCGTTCGTGGAGCGGGTCGTGACGTTCACCACCTGCCCCGACTGCAACGGCACCCGACTCAACGAAACCGCCCGATCCTCCAAGATCAAGGGGATCAACATCGCCGACGCCTGTGCCATGCAGATCAGCGACCTTGCCGACTGGGTGCGCGGCCTCGCCGAGCCGTCCGTCGCACCGCTCCTGGCCTCGCTGCAGCACACGCTCGACTCGTTCGTGGATATCGGGCTGGGCTACATCAGCCTCGATCGATCGTCCGGCTCGCTTTCGGGCGGAGAGGCGCAGCGCACCAAGCTGATCCGCCACCTCGGATCGTCGCTCACGGACGTGACCTACGTCTTCGACGAGCCGACGATCGGACTGCACCCCCACGACATCCAGCGCATGAACGACCTGCTGTTGCGGCTGCGCGACAAGGGCAATACCGTGCTGGTGGTCGAGCACAAGCCGGAGACGATCGCAATCGCCGACCACGTCATCGACCTCGGCCCCCGAGCCGGCACCGCCGGCGGCGAGGTGGTCTTCGAGGGCACCCTCGAAGACCTGCAGGCCAGCGGCACGCTCACCGGTCGTCACCTGAACGACCGGGCCAACCTGAAGCCGTCGGTCCGGAAGAGCAAGGGCAAGCTGGAGGTGCGCGGCGCGAACAGCAACAATCTGCAAAACGTCGACGTCGACATCCCGCTCGGCGTGCTGGTGGTGGTGACGGGCGTGGCCGGGTCCGGCAAGAGCTCGCTGATCCACGGCTCGGTCAGTGGCCGGGACGGGGTGGTGGCGATCGACCAGACCCCCATCCGCGGCTCGCGCCGGAGCAACCCGGCGACCTACACCGGGCTCTTGGAGCCGATCCGCAAGGCCTTCGCCAAGGCCAACGGCGTGAAGCCCGCCCTGTTCAGCGCCAACTCCGAGGGCGCCTGCCCGACCTGCAACGGTGCGGGGGTGATCTACACCGACCTGGGAATGATGGCCGGCGTCTCCTCGGTCTGCGAGGACTGCCAGGGGCGGCGCTTTCAGGCGTCGGTCCTGGAGTATCGCTTCGGCGGCCTCAACATCGCCGAGGTGCTCGACCTGTCGGTCGCCGAGGCGGTCGACTTCTTCGGCGCGGGGGCCGCGAAAACGCCGGCCGCACATGCGATCCTCAAGCGACTGGCCGACGTGGGGCTCGGCTACCTAAGGCTCGGTCAGCCGCTCACCACGCTCTCGGGCGGCGAGCGGCAGCGCCTCAAGCTCGCAGACCACATGGGGACCGACGGCGGCATCTACGTGCTCGACGAGCCGACCAACGGGCTGCACCTGGCCGATCTCGAGCAGCTGCTCGGCCTCTTGGACCGGCTGGTCGACGCCGGCAAGTCCGTCATCGTGATCGAGCACCACCAGGCCGTGATGGCCCACGCCGACTGGATCATCGACCTGGGACCGGGAGCGGGCCACGACGGCGGGCGGATCGTGTTCGCTGGCACTCCGGCCGACCTGGTGGCGGCCAAGGCGACGCTGACCGGCGAGCACCTGGCGGCCTACGTCCAGAGCCGATAAGCGCACCCCGCCCCCCCGTCCGGTCCAACCTCAAGGCGGCACGGCATGTGAGTCGTGCCGCCTCTCTCTTGTCGATTGGTCGCTTTTGCCGAGGGGGCGTTGCCAGCTGCGTTCGATGCGCCGGCAGAAATAGTCTAGAAGCTAATTTACGTGGCGAGCCGCCCGCATGGCGCCGGCGCCGGCGGAGCGGAAACCATCAGGGACCGGCCATTGCCTTCGGGAGACCTTCGCGGACAATAGGGGGTGTGTTGCGGATTGTGAAGCGGTCATGCCGGCCGGTCCGGTGGTCCTGGTGCCCCGCTCGGTAGGGCTGGAAGGATGCTGCATGGCAAGGCGAACGAAGCCCATGGCGTCGGCCGAAGAGCAACCATCGGACCTGTCCCCCCTGCTCGAGGCCATGCGAGGGGCCGGAAACGGAGATTTCTCGCTGCGGGTCGAGGCCGTTGGGCCCGGTTTGAGCAGCGATCTGGCGCTAGCCTTCAACCGACTGATGGAGGCCTGCGCGGCCCGCGCCGAGGGGCCGCCTGCGCTCGTGCCCTCGCTGGACGACCGGGCCCTCGAATCGCTGCGGGACGCCCTGCAGCACGCCGCGGAGGGAGACTTCTCGGTCCGCCTGCGCCCCCCGGAGACGACCCTGATCGGCGATGTCTTCCGGGGCTTCAACGACCTGCTGGGCCTCAACGAGCGCTTTGCCTGCGAGATCGATCGGTTGTCCGGGGTCATCGGCCAGGACGGGTGCCTGGCGGAGCGGGCCTCGCTCGGGGCGGTCGGCGGCGCATGGGAGAGCAGCATCAACGCCCTCAACGAGCTCATCAGCGACCTGGTGCAGCCGTCGAGCGAGGTGGCGCGGGTGATCACGGCGGTGGCCGAGGGCGACCTCACCCAGTCCATGAGCCTCGAGATCAACGGCCGACCGCTCAAGGGGGAGTACCTGCGGGTCGGGACCACCGTCAACACCATGGTCGACCAGCTCTCGCGCTTCGCCGACGAGGTGACGCGGGTCGCCCGCGAGGTGGGCAGCGAGGGCAAGCTGGGAGGACAGGCCCACGTCAAGGGGGTCGCGGGCATCTGGCAGGACCTGACGGACAACGTCAACTTCCTGGCCGGCAACCTCACGTCCCAGGTCCGCAACATCGCCCACGTCACCACGGCCGTCGCCAAC
>JAKFBU010000023.1:0-325509 GCA_036676985.1 Candidatus Sericytochromatia bacterium | reverse complement strand
CGCTGGGCGGCCGCGAGCTTCGCGGGCCGCGGCAGACGCCGCAGCCGGTACTCGGCGGACAGGGCCTCGCCCTTGGTCGGGTACTCCCAGTGCGCCACGAGGCTCGCGGGGCGACGCGAACGCGTGTACTTGGCCCCCTTGCCGGCGTTGTGCGTCGCCAGCCGGCGCTCCACGTCCGTGGTGTAGCCCGTGTAGAGGGTGTCGTCCGCGCACCGCAACAGGTAGACGTAGTGGCCCATACGCCGAGCCTAGCGCCTAGGCGCCCCAAATGGCAAGCGCCCCAGGCATGGGCCCGGGGCGCTGGGATGTGGAAACGCTAACGGGAGGCGCGAGCGCTCGTCTGCGCCCACAGCAGGGAGATGGCCTCCAGCATGAGGATGCCGTTGCGGTTGCCGGGCTGCGCCAGGAGGCAGAGCCGCCACCGACGCTCGAGGGCCAGCAGGTCCTCGGGGCTGTAGGCGCGCGGATCGAGACGCATGATGACCTGCTTGAGGTCCAGGTCCAGGGCCTCGGCCAGCTGCACGAGCACGAAGATCGAGGGCTGGTTGATGAGGTTGTGCTCCAGCTTGACCAGGTAGGTGGCGTTGATCCCCGTGCCCGTCTGCAGCTGCAGCAGGCTCAGGCCCTTGGAGATGCGGGCCTGGTTGAGGATGAAGCCCAACGACTGGGAGTTGCGGGCCTGGTGCCAGGCGGAGATCAGCTGCGAAGGGGAATCAGGGACCCAGGAGAACCCCGGATCCTTGGCCTTGGGCGCACGCCAAAGGGCGCGAATCGCGCTTAGCAGAGAGGTTAACCATTTCACCATTGCGGGAACCGTCCTTCTCTCTCTTGGGCACAAAGCATAGAACCCTTCATAAAAATTATGAATCACCATCAGAACCTTGGCAAGACGTTTAATCGAGAATTAACGGGAGTCGCATGGAGGTACAAACCTCCTTGACAGCGCCCTAATGATCCCATTGACGCTCCAGGCGCCGTGCGGGTTCCCGCATGACATAACTCCGAGTCCCCGCCCGCGTGACGCCTTCGATCGCACGAGGTCCGTCCATGGACGTTGTTGACAGTTGCGGGACGCAGAAGACCCACCGAGCGGTTTCAGGGTTGCTCTGTGCGCCATGGTGACACACTGGCAAGACGATAAGACGAAAAGCGTACAGCGCGTAATAGCTGTTTCGGCAGTTTGTCTAAATCGGAATCAATGCGATAACCGCGAAAACTAGGTGGTTTAGGACGCTTTCATGATGCGCGTTACAAGCTCCAAGCAGTAGAGCATTTACTGAGAAGAAGCTAGCGCGATTTGACGATTGCGTGATGCATTTTTTGCTTCTTAAAAAAAGTTGAACGTATATGCATCATTTTGTTGCTTTTGGATGAATGTGCTTGACAATAACGGGCCATTTACTTGCTTGCCACTGCCATATAGGGGTGTTATAGTGAGCAAGGCTTGAGAGGGCGCTACATCTAGTGTGGATATCCTGTGGACAAGGTTGTGGATATCTCTCGTTAGCCCTCTATGACCAAGATCGTCGTCACGACGCACTACCGCTAGGTTTGCACCCCGGCCGACTCGGCCATTCATTCCCGACCTTCCGGCAATCCCATAGCCTTTTTTCCCTCCCAAACGTGTAGGAGACCTTCATGCTGAGCAAGAACGCGGTTACGGTTCTAGAGAAGCGCTACCTGCGCAAGGACGAGAGCGGGGCGGTCTGCGAGACCCCCGAGGACCTCTTCCAGCGCGTGGCCTCGACCCTGGCGGAGATCGACGCCCAGTACGGCGCGACCGATGCCGAGGTGCAGGCGACCACCGAGCGGTTCTACGACCTCATGTACGGGCTCGACTTCCTGCCCAACTCGCCGACGCTCGCCAACGCCGGCACCCGCACCGGACAGCTCAGCGCCTGCTTCGTCCTGCCCGTGCCCGACGACCTGGGCGGCATCTTCGAGACCATCAAGCACGCGGCCCTGATCCACCAGACCGGCGGCGGCACCGGCTTCGCCTTCAGCCGCCTGCGCCCCAAGAACGACCTGGTGCAGTCCACCAAGGGCGTCAGCTCGGGTCCGGTCAGCTTCATGGACGTCTTCAACGCGGCCACCGAGTCCATCAAGCAGGGCGGCATGCGCCGCGGCGCCAACATGGGCATCCTGCGCGTCGACCATCCGGACATCCTGGACTTCGTCCGCCACAAGGAAGACCTCTCGAAGCTCACGAACTTCAACATCTCGGTGGCCGTCACCGACGCCTTCATGGAGGCCCTCGAGGCCGGCAAGCACTACCATCTCCATAATCCCCGCTCGGGTGAGGTGGTGGGCACCCTCGACGCCAAGCTCGTGTGGCACGAGATCATCCAGCGCGCCTGGAACACCGGCGAGCCCGGCGTGGTCTTCATCGATCGCATGAACCGCTACTGCCCCGTGCCCTGGATGGGCGGCTACGAGTCCACCAATCCCTGCGGCGAGCAGCCCCTCATCCCCTACGAGAGCTGCAACCTGGGCTCGATCAACGTCGAGAACTTCGTCGTCACCAGCGAGCAGGGCGAGGCCCAGATCGACTGGGATCGCCTCCGCACGGCGGTGCACGTCAGCACGCACCTCTTGGACAACGTCATCGACGCCAACCACTACCCGATCCCCGAGATCCGGGACGTGACCCTCGCCACCCGCAAGATCGGGCTCGGCGTGATGGGCTTCGCCCGCCTGCTGTTCCGCCTGGGCATCGGCTACGGCTCCGAGGCCTCCTTCAAGCTCTCCGAGGAGCTGTTCAGCTTCATCGACTTCGAGTCCAAGGTCGCCTCCATCGAGCTCGCCAAGACCCGCGGCCAGTTCCCGGGCCGCAACGGCCACGAGGCCGAGTCCAACGCCTTCTTCGAACGCCTGCTGTTGGAGCGCGATCGCCACGAGCACCGCCACCCGCTCGCCAACTACGCGGCTCTGGTCCGCGAGGTGGAGGCCCACGGCATCCGCAACTCGACGACGACCACCATCGCGCCCACCGGCACCATCTCGATCATCGCGGACACCTCGGGCGGCTGCGAGCCGGTCTTCGCCCTGGCCTTCAAGCGGTGGCAGGCCGACACCCACATGGTCGACGTGGACAAGATCTTCCTCGACCATGCCAAGGCCCACGGCTACTACTCCGAAGAGCTGATGGAGGCCGTCGAGGCCAACCACGGCAGCCTGCTCGGCCTCGAGGGCTTCGGCCTGCCCATGAGCGCCGTCGAGACCTTCGTGACGGCCCACGACATCACGCCGAGCGAGCACGTGCTCATCCAGGCGGCCTTCCAGAAGTACAACGACTCGGCCACCTCGAAGACCATCAACTTCTCCGAGGACGCGACGCTCGAGGACGTCGAGACGGCCTACTCGCTCGCCTGGCGGACCAACTGCAAGGGCATCACCATCTACCGCAACAACAGCCGGCAGTTCCAGCCCCTGAGCGTCGCCAAGGCCGAGCCCAAGGCGGAGGCCAAGCTCGAGGTCAAGTCCGAGACCAAGCCCGAGGTGGTGCACCTGGCGCCCCTGCCCCGGGTCCGTTCGGAGGACCTCTACGGCTACACCCGGGTGACCATGACCGGCGACGGCAAGCTCTACACCACCGTCAACTACGACGAGCAGGGCATCCGGGAGGTCGTGACCAACGTGGGCCGCTCGGGCGGTACGCTCAACAGCCTGTCGGAGGGCATCGGTCGCCTGATCAGCCTGGCCTTGCAGTACAACGTGCCCGTCGACGAGCTGGCCGCTCAGCTCATCGGCATCCGTGGCGCCAACCCCACCGGGTTCGGCCCCAAGCAGATCCTCTCGATCCCGGATGCCATCGGCAAGGTGCTCAAGGACAGCCCGCGCCAGCTCGGCTCGATCCTCTCGGCGCAGCCGGTGCTGCACCAGGCGCCCATGCTCGCTCCCAAGGTCGAGGCCGTCGCGGCCCCGGCGCTCCAGGGCCGGTACGGCGTGAACGCCGTCGAGGTCTACGGCGAGAGCCCCGAGTGCCCCGAGTGCGGCCACTCGCTGGAGTTCGGCGAGGGGTGCGCGGTCTGCCGCGGCTGCGGTTACTCGCGCTGCTCGTAGCCTGATGCCACGCCGTCAGGGCCCCCGGGGAAGTCCCCGGGGGCCCTGACGATTTTCACGGCGCTGGTTGGGTCCGCTGCAAGTGAGATAGGCGCTCCCAGGTGACAAACACGCTAGGATTCTGGCGTCGGATCGTCGACCGGCGGCTCCCAGGGTTCATAGGGCGTCGGGGTGGGATCGGGCAGCTCCACGCTCTCCTGGGGGATCGGGGTCCGGTAAGGGACCTGGGTGGGCGTCGGCGTCGGAGCCGGTAGCGTCCACTTGGGCGACGGAGTGCTCGCCGGGGGCTGCGTGGCGGCCAGCGTGGGAGCGGCCGACGGCGCCTTGCTCGCGATCGTCGAGCGCGGCGGCCCCGCCACCTCGAGGGCCCCGGGGTCCGTACATCCGAGCGTGCTGCCCGCCAACCAGAGTCCCATGCCGAGCAATTGCCCGGCGCGCCAAGACGCTCTCATCAGAACCTCGGCTGCATCAGGCCAAAGTAGTGGATCGTCATGGACCCGCCCACCTGCATCTCGAACACCCGGCCATCGGCCCCGACGGCCCACAGGGTCGCGGGCGAGGCCCCCTCGTAGATGTCCAGGCCGTAGGGGCGCGTTCCGAGCGAGAAGCGATCGGTGGTCGCCCCGGTGGTGGTGTTCAGCTCCACGACCTTGTTGGCATTGGTGCCCACGTAGATCGTGTGGTCACTCGCCACTGCCAGCGACCAGGTCACGCCAAGGGGATACTGGTACTGCTGGCCGGACGTGAGGTCGAAGCGGTAAATCCCGGCACATCCGCTGACCCCGTCGGTGTTGTAGGTGGTGGTGAAGTAGAGCTGGTCACCGTCCAGGCCCATCTCGTGCGTGTAGCCGAGCCGCACCAGGTTGACCTGGGGCGACGTGGCCGTCGAGATGATGTTCCCGCTGCTCGAGAAGGCGCGATAGAGCTTGCCGGCGGGGTCGAAGGCGATCCGGATGAGACGCCCGTCCCCGGACAGGAAGTACGAGGCGACGCGCGAGGCTTGATCGATCTTGAAGATCGTGGAGCCCGACTGGGCGTAGATCTCCCCGGGCCGTCCCCAGATGTCCGAGATGCTGCCGGCCAGCCCGGAGACGAAGTTGCTGGAGGTCCCGGCCGCCATGGTGTACCAGTCCAGGTTGGTCCCGTTGGCCATGAAGAGGTCGCCGCCCGAGACCGCGAGGCCCCTGACGCCGGTCCCCACCACGGCGGACAGCCAGGCATCCGCCGTCACGGTGGTTGCAAGCTCCGGGTTGGTGACCTTCCGGAGCTTGCCGTCGCTCATGTTGGAGACCCACAGGGTGCCGCTGCCGTCGAAGGCCAGCCCGTAGGGATTGCTGAAGCCCGTGATCTCCTCTTTGGCGTAGTTGGCGGCGACCCGGAAGCGATACACCTTGTGCTCGGAGCCGACGGACGCGTAGAGGTTGTTGGCCGCGTCGAGCGCCAGCTTGTTCGGATTGGTGGCGAACGTATGGAGGAGGCGCGTCTGGTAGGAGCCCGGGCCGATCGGAGTGCTCATGCTGAGCTGCCGTCCACTGGAGCTGACCGAGAAGACCACGCCGTTGCCATCCACCGTGAGGCCGGCGGAATCCTTGCGCTGGTTGGGATAGGCCGTCGTCACCGATCCTCCGTCGAGGACGTGGTAGCCGCCGTCCGTCCAGCCCGAGGTGTAGGCCCAGCTGAACCAGGGGATGCCGTAGCGTCCCACGTAGACCTTGCCCGAGACCGGATCCTTGTCGGCGCCGCTCGGCTGCGTCAGGTTGGTGCCGACCGTGGTCATCTGGCCGCTGGGATCGGCGAAGGAGACGGCGTTGGTGTCCGGGTGGGCGATGAACAGCCCCCCGTCCCGGTAGGTCAGCGTGAGCGGTGGAGCGATCCCCTTGACGAGGGGTTTGAGCACGCCGTCCGCGGGGTTCACCTGCAGGATAGCGTTGGAGTTGTACAGTGACACGTACACCACGCCCGTGCTGGGGTTCACCGCCAGCCCGCGGGGGGTGCTGATGCCATAGGCGAAGGTCGAGAGGTTTCCGGAGGGCGAGATGCGATAGATGAGGTTGTTGGTGGTGTCGGACGTGAAGAGCGCCCCGGAGGAGTCGAACGCGATCCCGCCCGGGCTCGTCACCACGGCGAAGACCGACGTGTTGCCGAGCGGGTCCACCCGGGAGATGCAGTTGCTGCTGGTGCACGTGACGAAGGCGTTGCCCGCCGAGTCGACGGCGAGCCCGCTGGGTGTCGGCAAGAAGGCCAGGGGCGTCCGCGGGTTGCCCGCGGGGTCGTCGGGCGTGATCTTGGTGACAGCACCGCCCGCCTCGACGACGATGAGCTTTCCGGCGTAGTCCAACGCGAGGCTCTGCGGGTTGGTGAAGCCCGGGTAGGTGTTCACGACCGTGCCGCCGGCATTCAGCTTGTAGACGTTGCCGGCGCCTTGGTTGCTCGACACGAAGAGGTTGCCGCTGGTATCGAAAGCAAGCCCGTTGGGTGCCGTGACGACGGCGAAGCTGCTCGAGGCGAAGCCGCTGGCCGGGTCGAACCGCCAGACCTTGTTGTCCCCTTGGCCCGAGACGTAGACGAGGCCGTCCGGTCCCACGGCGACCTGCTGGGGCGAGTTGATCCCGTTGCCCACCGTCTTGACGTAGCCCGCCGCATCGATCCGGCTCAGGGTGCCCCAGGCGGGGTTGACCACGTACATGGAGCCGTTCAGGAAGACGTTGTGGCCGTCCGAGACGTTGACGGTGAAGGTGGGCCCTGCTTGCAAGGCGCCGCCCACCGTCACGGTGACCGGCCCCGTGCGGCTGCCCGGGCCTACCTTGGCCTGGATGGTGTCGGCCGTGAACGAGGTGATGGTGGCCGGCACTCCGTTGATGGCCACCGTGATGGTGCCCGTGTCGAAGCCGGTGCCCGTGATGGTCAAGGGCGTTTCGATCGTGCCCGTGCGCGGCTGCACGTCCGTGATGGCGAAGCCGACGAAGGTCGAGGCGAAGCGCCCCGAGGAGGTGTCCAGCGACACGTAGTGGACCGGATCGCGGTCCTGGGCGAGGGCGTCGCCGACCAGCGTCGTCAGGGAGTCGAATTCCGGAGTGTCGATCCCGCCGCTGGGCGGCACGTAGGTGCCGTTGCCCGGGATGGCGTTGATGTAGTCCGTCAGCACCAGGGGCAGCCCGGCCGCTTGCCTCAGGGCGATGCCCACCGAGAGGGCCGTGGTCTTCTGGCCGATGTGAACGGTGCCGGGGGTCCCGGAGGTGAGGCCCTTCCAGCCTCCGGACCCGCCGTCGTAGTAGACGATGGTCCGGAGGCGCACGGCCTCGGCCCCGGCCTGGTTGAACTGGCCGTCGGGGCCGGCACCCGGCGACCGCAGCCCCTTCACGGCCTCGGCGATGAACGCCTGGTTGACCGTCGGGCGAAAGAGGGGGCCGAACCGGATCGCGAAGCCCCCGCTCGCATCCGACACGCTGGCCCCGACGCTCACGCCGGTGGCCGCATCGATGATCGAGACGACCGAGGCGCTCGCGACGTCGGCGATCGCGGCCTGGACCCCTCGCTCGGCGGGCCACTCGACGGTGCCGCTCAGGGGCTGGGCGACGACCTGGCCTGCCGGCGCCTGGATCCCGCGGACGGGCGACATGGGGCCGACCAGCCCCGGCATGCGGCAGCTGGTCAAGAGGAGAGTGAAGAGCAGGAAGACGACTTTCAGCATGGTCCGCTCCGCCTACAGTTCCGGGGCCATGAGGCCGATCTTGAGCGAGGTCCGGGTCCCGGTGGTCGGATCGATCTGATCCAGCCGGTGCAACGTCCGGAGCACCTGGTAGACCTGACCGTTGTAGTAGGTCAGGCCGGTGGCGGTGTCCGGGCCGCTGCTGCTCGGGGCGCTCCCCAGCGTGGTGAACGTCCCGTTCGAGTACTTGACGACCAGGCCGTTGGTGGCGATGCCGAGGAAGAGCGTGCCGGCTCCGTCGTCCGCGACACTGTTGTACTCCTTGGTATCGTCCGGACCCGTGGCCCAGTAGCACGTCCGGGTGTAGCTCCCGTCGGCGGCCATCTCGGTGATCAGGGCGGTCCAGGAGGCGCGCCCGAAGGTGAAGACGGAACTGCCGGACTTGGTGCTGTCCCCGCGAACGCCGAAGACGCCCCGGCCGTTCTCCGTCCGGAGCGGGCCGCCCCAGGTGGTGTAGTCGCCCATGTCGCTGTGATGCAGGTTGCCCCACCCGTCGGTCCAGACGTACTTCCCGTCCGAGTTCTTGAAGATCCGAAGCTGGGAGTCGTAGTGGGTCTTGAGGTTCGTGACCGTCTGGCCGTCGGCGGCGATCCGCGAGATGAGGCCGCCGTTGGTGAACACGATCGTCGTGCCGACGGTCTCGATGTCGTTGTAGTTGCCGTTGGCCGCATAGAAGGAGGGCGAGGCCCCCGGCGCGGAGTCGTAGGTGGCCACCGCGAGGATGCGCTTGTTGCCGCCCTCGTCGACGTACATGGTGTGGGTGCCTGTGTTGAAGGCGATGCCCCGGGGGTTCTTGTAGCCGGTCAGGATGCGGACGACGGCTCCGGTATTCCGATCCAGCGCGCGCACGTCGCCTGCGGTCTGGTAGTTGTTGACGTAGACGAGCGTCCCGTCGGAGGTGAGGTTGGTCGGCTTGACCACGCTGCTGCTGTAGTCGGCATAGGGGGTGCCGTCCGCGTTGTAGACGTAGAGTCCGCCGCTGCCGCTCTGCCCCTGGAAGTCCGCGACCCAGATCCGGCCGTTCGGGTCGACCCAGATGTCGCGCGGATCCTTCAGGCGGCCCGAGGTGTCCCGGGTCACGAGCGTGTACTCGGCATACTGGGTGGCAAGCCGGTTGATGCGCACGATCGAGGGCGAGGCGTCGCCGGTCTGGACGCCGTAGTAGTAGTTGTTGTAGACGCCGCCGGACTCGTCCCGGGCGATCGCCACCGTCGTCTTGGCGTGGCTCTTGTAGCGGGCGTTGGGCGTGGAGCCGAGGTTGTCGAGGTCGTACTCCAGGACCTCGCCCTGGCTCGTGTACTGGGCGGACTCGACGCTCACGCTGGAGCGCAGGTACAGCTTGCGGCCGTTGAGGCGCACTCCGCTGTTGGTGCACGAGGTCAGGCCCGACAGGAGCTGCGAGGTCGTCCCGTTGGGGGCGATCTTGACCAGGGACGCGATGCTGCTCTGGTTGGTGTAGAAGTTTCCGTCGCCGTCGCGGACCAGCCCCTTGGCCGAGTAGAGGCCCTCGGCGAAGACCGAGAGGATCTGCTTGACCGGGTCGTAGTAGAGGATGCGCCCCGCGTCGGTCATGATGTAGTGGCCGCTCGCGTCCGACCAGACGGCGTTCGGGTAGCTGAGGCCGTAGGCGACCTGGTAGCTCTCGGCGTTCTGGTTGATGCGGTAGATGCCGTTGGAGACGGTGTCCGCGACGTAGAGGTAGCCGCTCGAGTCGGCCGTGATGGCGCCGGGCGTCGGGATGCTCGCGAAGGCCGTCAGGCTGCCGTAGACCTTGGGCGTGACGCCGGGGGCCGAGACGACCGGCTTGGTGTAGACCGAGTTGCCGGAGTTGTTGCTGACGTAGAAGCTGCCCAGGTTGTCGAACGCCACGCCGTAGGGCGAGGCCAGGCCCGAGAGGAACTCCGAGCCGGCGCCGGTCGTGACGTCGATGGCGAGCACGTTGTTCGCGCCGGTGTTGGCGACGTAAAGCTTGCCGTCCGGTCCGAAGCTCAGGCCGCGCGGCTGGCTGAGCGTCACGCCGCTGACGGGAAAGGCCGTGACGGCGGGGGTCGGGCCGCCGGCGGCCATCTTGTAGAGAAGGTTCTGCGACGCGTCGGCGATGAAGTAGTCGCCGCTCGAGAACTGGTAGGCGATGCCGCTCGGGCTCGCGAAGGGCGCCACGCTCGACGAGGCCACGGCCGTCGGGGTGGGGCCCGAGACGTCGATCTTGAAGATCTTCTTGGTCGTCCCGCCGCAGGCCACGTAGAGCTCGGGGTAGCCGCTCTTTCCGAACGTCAGGGCACTCGGGTTGTCGAGGTTGGACACCAGCGCCTTGACGCCCAGGCGGGTGCTGCCCGGGATGGTCTGGGTGATGGAGACGGTGCCCATGCCCTTGTTCGCGATGTAGACGTTGCCCGAGACGTCCACCGTCCCGTGACCCGAGCGGACGGCCAGGTTGAACATGGGCCCGGGCAGCGTCTTGCCCTTGAGCGTCAGGGTGAGGGGGCCCGTGACGGCCGTCGGCGGCACCACCAGCGTCAGCTGGGACATGTCGGGGCTCACGGCGGCGACCGTGGCCGAGACGGTCGCGCCCGAGGGCGCGGTGAACGTGACCTGGTTGGCCTCGGGCGTGTCGCCGAAGTTGCTGCCGACCAGGACGATCGAGTCGCCCGGGGCCGCGGAGTTCGGGGAGAGGCCCGCGATCGCGAAGGGCGCGTCCGGCAGGGCGACCGTGTTGTGGTCCGGGTCCGAGCTCGCCAGGGCGATCCAGCGGAGCGGATCCCGGTTCTTGCTCAGGGCGTCGGCGACCAGATCGATCGTCCGCTGGATGAGGCTCAGGGGCAAGATGGGGTGGGCCCCCATGGTGAAGGCCTCGGGCAGGGTGATAGTATCCGGGTACCCGCCCTGCGGCTGGCTCAGCGTCACCGTCGAGAGCAGCTGCATGGGATCGATCGCGGGCCCGAAGCCCGGGACGCTCCGCAGGCTGACGACGATGGCGATCGCCGTGGTCGTCTGGTTCAGAATGACGGCCCCGGTCGTCCCGGCCAGGGTCGACCAGTTGTTGTCCTTGTAGAGGGCGATGGTGCGCACGCGAGCGAGGCTCCCGCCCACCGCGTTGGCGGAGCCGTCGCCGAGGGAGAGGCCCTTGAGCGCCTCGATGTAGTAGAGTTCGTTGTTGATGGGCTTGTAGCCGTTGGTGATCCGCATGCTGAAGCCGCCGCGGGCGTCGGTGAGGGTCGTGGCGACCGTCTCGCCGTTGCTCACACGGATCAGGGCGACGGTGGCTCCCTTGGCGACGGACTCCAACGAGGCCTGCACCTGGCGGCGGTCGTCGAAGTCCACGAAGCCATGCAGCGTGCCGGGATCCGCCTGGGCGGCCGTCAAGCCGACGGGCGTCGAGACCAGAGAACGGGGGCATGCCGTGATCAGGCAAAGGAGCAGGCTGATGGCGATACAGGCGATCAGCCGACGCGCATGACCCAAGCTCACGACCAACTCCTTGCTAGGTGCTAAGACCAGAAAAGCACCCGGGAGGCGAACCGGATTACGGGGGACAGACGCTGATCACATACCCGTCCGCTTCGCCAAGCAATCGATTGCAAGGGCGGACGGTCCGCCTATTTCGCAAGCCTCACGGGTCGTTCACCGATCGCTGACGGTGCGCTCACGGCTCCGGAGCGCGCCAGCCCCCGGCCCATGGGCCGGGGGCTGGCGCGGGGTGGGGTTTTTCGGGCGGGGCTCAGCTCGCGATGCGCGGTGACGTCCAGATGGAGCGCTCGTCGAGGTAGTTCTTGATGTCGGTCCAGCAGCTGACGCGCACGATGCGCTCGCCGTGCTCGCCGAGCTCCATGTGGCGGTTGTAGGGCTGCTCCATGAGGAACATGGTGGAGCCCGCCTGGGCCAGGTCGAGGGCGTTGTGGGGGGCGTCGTCCACGAAGAAGTCGAAGGTGCCCGTCTGGCTCTTGAGCCCGCGCGTGAAGATGAGGTTGGAGTAGCGGATGTCGTGGCGCTCGAGCCAGGCGCGCGTCACCGCGCCCGCCACGTCCTCGTGGCGGTGGGTCACGATCGTCACGTCGCCCGGCAGCTCGTTGACCAGGTGGTAGTCCGGCAAGGGGGGCAGCTCCAGCGCGCACTCCATGCACTGCTCGAAGACCCGCTCCATCTGATCCCGGGAGACGAGCCCCGCGAAGTAGTAGTCCGTCACCTGGTCGGGGTGCAGGGCGATGCCCGTGATCTCCTTGACGATGTCGAGCATCGAGGGCAGGTGGTGCGCCAGCACCCCGTCCACGTCCACTCCGAAATGCAGCCTGGTCATGCGAGCTCCTCTCTCGGGGTCCCGCCTCCTCATCGCGGCGCACGACCCCAGGAGGCAGTTTATACCCCGAAACGGGCCGGGGGTACCGATCGAGTGAGCCTTAGAGCAGCGGACCAAACCCGGCATGGGGCGCCGCGGGCCGCCTTCCGACGGCTTGCCGGAACCGGTTCGTCAGACGCTCTACTTGAGCTGGCCGGAGCGCAGGATCGACACCAGGAGCCACACGCTGAGCAGCCCGCCCACCAGGAAGGTGAAGAAGCTGAACGCATGGAAGCCCATGAGGTGGGGCCCCTGCTGGATGGGGGCCATGAGGGCCGCCCCGATGAAGAGGGCGGCCGTCAGCAGGCTGAAGGCCACCTTGTTGCCGATGACGGTCATGGTCCGCTCGAGGCGCTGGAGGTTGCGCAGCTCGTACTCGACGCGGAGCTGGCCCGAGGCCGCCGCCGTGAGGAGATCGTCCAGCCGGCGCGGCGTGCGCAGGAGGATGTTCTTCCAGTCCAGGGCGATGCGCATCATCTCCTGGCCGTTCATGATGCTCGTGAACTGGCGCTGCATCAGGCTCAGGATGAAGGGCTCCGCCACGTTGATGAGCATGTAGTCCTTGTCGAGCTGGCGGCAGATGCCCTCGGTGGTCACGAGCACGCGCGCGATCATGAGGAACGAGGTCGGCATGCGCACCCGGTACTGGAGCATCAGCTCCATGACCCGGTTCATGAGCGCGCCGATCTGCACCTCGCTCACGGGCTTGCCCAAAAACTCGCGCATGATGTGGTCGAGCTCGACGGTCAGCCGGTGCTTGTCGATGAGCTGCTGCGGGTGGCCGTACTCGAGGATCCGGTCGGTGGCGCGCGCCGCGTCGAACTGCAAGAGGGCCAAGAGGAAGTCGATCAGGATCTCGCGCGAGCGGGGGTCCAGGCGCCCCACCATGCCGAAGTCGATCAGGATCAAGGTGGGCAGGCTGTCCGGGTTGCCGTCCTTGAACTGGAACATGACGTTGCCCGGGTGCGGGTCGCCGTGGAAGAAGCCGTCGACGAAGATCTGGCGCAGGAAGGCGACCGTCAGCGTCTGCGTCAGCCGCTGGCGCTGAGCGAGCGTCAGCTGCACCGGGGCCTCCCCGCCGTTCTTCTTGGGGAAGAGGGCCGAGACCTTGTTGCCGACCAGGAACTCCAGGGTCATCATGCGGCGCGAGGTGTAGGTCCAGTAGACCTCGGGCACCTTGATGCTCTGGCCGTAGTCCCGGTACAGGTTGCTGCCGATGATCTCGGTGTTGGAGCCTTCGAGCGTGAAGTCCAGCTCGTTCCTCAGGATGGTCGAGAACTCCTCGGCGAGCCCGATGATGTTGTTCCAGCGGCCCCACTTGGTGCGCGCCGTCAGGAGCCGCGCGAACTCGAGCATGACCGCGATGTCGGCCTCGATGGTCTGCTCGATGCCGGGCCGCAGCAGCTTGACGATCACCTGCTGGAGGTCGCCGCGCTCGTTGCGGATCTTGGCCTTGTAGACCTGACCCAGGGAGCCTGCCGCCAGGGGCACGGTGTCGAACTCGGGGAAGATGTCGTAGACGCTCCGGGCCAGGGGCTGCCCCGTGCCGTGGTGCATGGCGTTCCACTCGCCGAGCACCACCTGCTCCATCTCGTGCCAGGGGCTGGGCGTCACCTGCTCCTGGAGCTTGGCCAGCTCGTCGATGTAGGCCTGCGGGAGGAGGTCCGCGCGGGTCGAGAGCACCTGGCCGAGCTTGACGAAGGTCGGGCCCAGCTCCTCGAGGATCTGGCGCAGAACCGAGGGCAGGGGCAGCGCGAGGTCGGCGTCGTCGTCCCCGCTCTCGGCCTCCTGGCGCAGGAACGAGGAGACCGCGAGCTTCTGCTTGAGGCCGGCGGGCAGGAAGTCTGCGAGGCTCAGGCGGAAGACCAGGGCGTCCCAGCCGTACTTGAGGAGGATCGAGGCGATCTCGACGCGGCGCTGATGGGGGGTGGGCGGGGCCGGCAGCGAGCGGCCCGAGCCGGATAGGTTGTCGGCGATGGTCATGTAGCGGCCTTCGTCGTCCTGCGCTCCACGGATCTCGGCATAACCGCGCTGGTTACGCGAGGTTAAGCATAACAGGGAACGTCATCCCCGTCTATGCGCCGAGCCCTGGCGCGGCGCGGGCCGAGAGCGGGCGTGGAGCCGCGTCGGGCCTCGCGTCACCAGTTGAGGAGGCTCACGGCGAACGCCGGGTTGTCCAGGGACTGCCAGTGGGTCGTGCCGTCCGGCCCCTTCTCGTCGGTGAAGAGGCTGGTGTCCGCCAGCGCCACGAGCGAGCCCCGCCCGAGGGGGCCGGCGGCCACCACGGACTGCACGCCGCGCGACCAGGACTGGATGCGGATCCCCTCGGCATCCGTCGTGAGCAGGGGGCGGGCGGGGGCCGCCACGTCGAGCGCGCCCGCCGTGAAGAGCCGGATCCCCTTGGGCAGCTCGGCATCCAGGAGCCCGCCCGAGGGCTTGAAGGTGAGCCACTCCTCGGAGGCGCGATCGCTGTAGGTCCGGACCGCCGCCGCCACGAAGGTGATGCCCGCCTTGGAGCCCAGGGCGTTGCAGGCCGCCAGATCGATGCCGTCGTAGCCGCCCCACTCGCCGAGCACGACGAGCTTGGCCCCCCGCCCCGCCAGCCGCAGGTACTCCTCATAGGCCGCCTGGCTGAACCATGCCGGGGACGGCAGCACGTAGACGTCCTGGTCCTCGGGCAGGTTGCCCTCCTTGATGGGCGTGACGGCGAAGCCGTTGGCCGCCAGGTGGCCCATGAGCCCCTCCATGCCGGGCGACTGCCAGCGCTGGTCCCAGGCCACCGTGACCTTGCGCCCGTCGGGTTCGAGCACGATCCGATCCATGGAACGGCTCACGATCCGGGCCTGGTAGCGGATCTTGCGCACGGTGAGAGTGCCCGCGGAGTCCGGCAGGAAGAAGCGCCCGTCCCCGTCCGAGAGGGCGGCGGACTTGTCCGAGGAGACGACCGCCCCGGAGAGGGGCTTGCCCGCGGCGTCCACCACCGTGCCCTCGAAGGGCACCGGCGCGAACAGCCCGCAGCCGGAGAGCAGGAGGCCGACGGCGACGAGGAGCCCCCTAGCGCGCATCGTGCGCTCCTTTGGCGAGCACCGCCTCCACCATGAGCCGGCCGACGCCGAAGTACCCGTCCGGTCCCACCGGCCCCAGGTCCGCTGTCCAGGTCTGGAGGCGCGCCCGCACCTGGAGGGCCGTGAGGCTCGGGTCCTGAGCGAAGAGGAGGGCGGCAGCACCCGTGATGTGCGGGGCGGCCATGGACGTGCCCACCATGGAGCCGTCCGTGTGCGGCGTCGTCAGGCCCTTCTTGAGGTCCGAGGCCGTGAGGTAGGTCGGCCAGGCCGAGACGATGGCCCCGTCCGAGTCGCCTCCGGGTGCCGAGATGCCCACCGTGGTCCCGCGGTTGGAGTAGCTCGCAAGGCCGTCCTGGCGGGTGGTCGCCGAGACGGCCAGAGCGGTGGGCAGGGCCGCGGGGTAGTCCACGTCGCGCTCGCGGTTGCCCGCCGCCACGACCATGAGCACGTCGCGGCTGACGGCGTAGGCGAGGGCGTCCTCGAGGACCTTGGAGCTCGTCTTGCCGCCAACCGAGAGGTTGATGACCCGCACCCGCCGGTCGGGGTTCGCAGGGTCGCGCCAGTCGACCGCTCGGCGGATCCCCTCGGCGATGGTGCCGTCGTCGCCCACCCCCGTGTGGCCGATGGCCTTGACGGACAGGATGTCGATCGGGTTGTTCTCGCCCACCGTCGCCTTGACGATGCCCGCCACGTGCGTGCCGTGGCCGTTGCCGTCGCGCCCGCGGAACTCGTAGGCCTGGCCGTTGCGGTTGAAGGTGTCGCCGCCGACCAGGTCGATCATGGGCAAGAGGCGCGGCTGAAGGGTCGGATGCTGGGGGTCCGCGCCCGTGTCGACCACCGCCGCCACCACCAGGTTGGCGCCCGGCATGGGGCGCACGGCCGAGGGGTAGACGCCGATCCGCTGGAGGTTCCAGGTGGGTTCGTCCTCCTCGGCCTGGACCACGTACTCCGCCTGGATCGCGAAGGTGGCCCCGCCCGGCAGGGGGCCCGCCAGGGGCTGGGCACAGCCGGTCAGGCCCATGCAGAGGGCCAGCATGGCTGGCACGCGACACGCGACGGAGACCATCGGCACTCCTTTCGGCGGCCATGGGGGCCTCTCGGTTATAACGTGCGCGGGGCCGGGGGCCTTAGCGCAACCTGGCCAATCGAACTTGTGCAAGGGGAGTGGCGTGATCCAGCACACCGCCATGACGGCCGAACGAGCGTTATTGTAAACACTGCCGAGAGGTGGTAATATCGTGGGCATCGATCATTTGTTGACTTGCTGTCGTGCTCCAGTCTGATTTGGCTTACCGCCTGGCGGTGGTGCGGAAACGAATGGCACAAGCTGCCGAGGAGGCAGGCCGGTCGAGCGACCAGGTGCAGCTCGTGGCCGTCACCAAGACGGTATCGGCAGAGCGAATGCGCGAGGCCTACGGCCTCGGAGTTCGCTTGGTGGGCGAGAATCGGGTTCAGGAGGCCCTCGAGAAGCAGGCCGCGTTGGCGGACCTTCCGCTCGAATGGCACCTGATCGGACACTTGCAGACCAACAAGGTCAAACAAGCTGTCGGGCGCTTCGCCTTGATACACTCGGTCGACAGCATGCGGATCCTGCATGCGATCGACCAAACGGCGCGGTCCATGGGCATCCGGCAGGACATCCTCCTGCAGGTGAACGTGGCCGAGGAGTCGACCAAGTTCGGCTTTCGCACCGACGAGGTGCCGGAGGCCCTCCAGACGGCCCGCGGGCTGAGTGGAGTTTCGGTGCGCGGGTTCATGACCCTGGCACCGTACGTGTCGGATCCGGAAGCGGTTCGTTGGGTCTTCAGGCGGCTGGCCGAGCTCTGGTCGGCGTACGGGGACCCGGCGGGTCGGGGACAACTTTCGATGGGGATGTCGTCGGACTATCCTGTGGCGATCGCCGAGGGGGCGACGCTGGTCCGGATCGGCACCGGCATTTTTGGCGAGCGACCTGGGAGACCAGGTCTTGATGAGGAGGCTAGATGAGCGCCGAGATCTGGAGCAAGGTCAAGAACTTCGTCGGGTTGAACGAGGAGTACGAGGAGGCCATGGACGAGGAAGAGACCACCGCGGAGCCCAAGGCTCAGAAGCAGACCGGCCGCACGCTGGTGGGCCTGCCCTCGGCGACCCAGAGCGAGATGGTCGTGCTCGAGCCGCGCGGCTTCGACGACGCCCTCGGGGTCCTCGAGAACCTGCGCTCGCGTCGCGCCGTCATCCTGAACCTGCAGGGCCTCACCGCTGAGCAGTCGCAGCGCCTCGTGGACTTCGTCTCGGGTGCATGCCATGCGCTCGACGGCCACCAGGAGCGCATCGGCGAGGCGATCTTCCTGTTCACCCCGTCCAACGTCAAGATCAACGCTCTGAGCGGCGACACCCAGTGGATGGTCGCCCAGGCCCAGACCCAGACTCCGACCAAGGACCTGTTCTGGCGCGTTCGCTAATGACCCGGCTGGCGGTCATCGGCGGGGGAACCATGGCCGAGGCCCTCGTGAAGGGCCTCCTGGGCAAGGGGGTGCATGCCCCTCAGGATCTCTTGGTCAGCGACCCCCTCGAGTCCAGGCGCGAGTACCTGACGTCGACCTATGGCGTCCGCACCACGGCGCACAACGCCGAGTGCCTGGGCGCTCCGGTCATCGTGCTCGCCGTCAAACCCGTCCAGCTCCAAGACGTGCTCAAGGAGGTCGGTCCCCGCTGGGACCAGGCCTCCTTGGCGCTCTCCATCGTGGCGGGCGCTCGCCTTGAGCAGATCGGCGCCGCGTTCGCGCCCGTGCCTCCGATCATCCGGGCTATGCCCAACACGCCCTGCGTCATCGGGCAGGGGATCACGGCGATCGCCGGCAACGAGCATGCCACCGAGGAGCACCTGGCCGCGGCACGGACCATCTTCGGGGCGGTAGGCGAGGTCCTGGACCTGCCCGAGACGTACTTCGACGCGGTGACGGGGCTTTCCGGCTCAGGCCCGGCCTACGTGACGCTCATCCTCGAGGCGCTCATCGACGCGGGCGTCCAGCAGGGACTGCCCCGCCGCATCGCCCGGGAGCTGGTTTGCCAAACGGTGGTGGGCTCCGCTATGCTGGTTCAGCAATCGGGCAAGCATCCGGCCGAGCTCAAGGACCAGGTGGTCACGCCCGCGGGCACGACCGCGGCGGGCCTGCAGGTCCTCGAGGAGGCGGCGGTCCGAGCGACCCTCTGTCTGGCGGTCAAGGCCGCCACGCTGCGCTCCAAGGAGCTCGGGAAAGCGAGTCACTAACCCATGGCAATCGTGAGCCAGGCGCTCGTCAACCTCTTCCAGATCTGGCAGATCCTGCTCTTCATCTGGGTGATCCTGTCGTGGATCCCGCAGGTGCCGCGCAACCATCCGGCCGTGCAGTTCATCGCGCAGATCATCGAGCCGACGCTCGCGCCTTTCCGCCGGCTCATGCCCATGGGCGGCATCGACATCTCGCCCATCGTGGCGTACTTCGTCTACAGCATCGCCCTGCGCCTCATCCTGCAGTTGCTGGCGCAGATCGGCTAAATCGACTCCTATATATAAGGAAGGCCGGGCGGGAGTTTCCCGCCCGGCCTTCTGTTGCGGAGACGCGCTTAGTAACCGGAGCGCTGACCCTGCTGCATGGCCTGGCCGCCGTTGCGGCTGTAAGCCTGGCCGCCGTTGCCGCCGCGGTCCTTCTTGGGGGCGCTGTAGGTCTGAGCGGGAGCGCCCTTTCCGCCACTGTAGGCGCCGACGTCGCCCTTGCCGCCACTGTAGGCGCCGACGTCGCCCTTCTTACCGTCATAGCCGCCGTAGCCGCCGACGGCCGGGACCGGGATGGTGCCGAGGCTCATCACCGGGGCGGCGAGACCGGCGCCGACCTCGAGCCCGACGTAGGGATCGAGCCCGTAGCCGAGGTACGGATAGATCGGGGCTCCACCGGCGTAACCCACGTAGGGAGTATAGGCGGCAACACCCGCGTTGTAGGCGTACGGCCAGTAGCCGGCGGCCGTGGGATACCACATGAAGTCGGCGAGGTGGGCATAGTAGTCGTTGGCCCATCCGAAGACCGCGAAGTTGCCGCGGGCGTAGTACCAGCTGTAGTCCAGAAGCGGATGGCTCGACAGGTAGTCGAACGTCCACAGCGCGAACGGGCTCACGAGGATGCCCGCGGCCAGCGCCGGAACGGCCGCCGGGCACTCACCACAGGGGTTGGCCGCATAATTCATGTAAGCGCCGCCCAGATCTTGGCCACCCTGGATGCTGTACTTGGCCGCGCTCGCCTGAGCCGTCAGGGCGACCTGAGTGGCCGGGGCCGGCTGGGCCTGGGGGGTGTCGGGCGCGCTCGTCGGCGCCGTCGTGGAGCAACCCGCCATCATCATCGGAACCAGGGCGCCCATCGTCAAAAGGCGTGCATCGAAACGCTTAAGCATTTGGTTTTTTCCTCCTGAAAGTACGGGTGCTTAGGTACCGTCGATTGAGGCGAAGGCTGGATTTGCAGCGCCCGCTCTTGGTACCCACGGTGGGGATTATGCCCTTGCCAAGCCCCCCGGACAACGCCCGCGTGGTTGTTCGAAATCGGCTCGGGGCCTTGCTGTTCAAGGAAGGGAGAGATGTCCGTGCTAGTCGTCGTCTGTAAGTCATGAGCGTCGAAGCGTTGGTTAGGGCTGGCTAACCAGGCCAACGGTTTTCGGGCGCTCGCTGTCGCTAAGCCTGAAATCCAGTCATGGTGCGCCGGATTGGCTCGCCAACTTGCTCAGATTGACGCGTTCACGCCTTAATGCTATGATGCCCCGGTGACCCAGGTCACATTCCCTCGACAATTCCGATTTGATTCCCCCTGAAAGCGAGTGACTTTGCTTGGAAACCTCGGCTAAGCGCGTGAACGCTCCCGATTCCGCCGTGGCGACGGATGTGCCGGCGGGCCCAGACACCACCGAAGCTCCTGTGACGTCGCGCCGTCGTCCGACCCGTGCCGCCCAGGCCCGCGCAGCCGCCAACCAGGCCGAGGGAGCCGTCGCCACTGAGGCTCCGCCCGTCGCCGCTTCCGTCGAGGCCGAAACGCCCGCTGCCCCGGTTCGCACCCGATCCACGCAGTCCCGCCGGAGTCGCGCCGCTGCCGCCGAGCCCGCCGCCGCTCCCGAGGTCGAGGTCGCCCCGCCGGCCGTCACCACCGTCGAGGCCCCGGTTGAGCAGCCGACCCGCGCGCCCCGCGAGGGCCGTCCCGGTCGGGAGCAGCGCGAGCAGCGGGAACCCCGCGAGCATCGCGAACCCCGTGAGCAACGGGAGCCCCGGGAACAGCGCGAGCCCCGGGAACAGCGCGAGCCCCGTGAACAGCGGGAGCAGCGCGAACCTCGCGAGCAGCGGGAGCCCCGGGAACAGCGCGAACCCCGCGAGCAGCGCCACGACCGACACGAGCGTCACGAGCGGGGGGATCGCCAGCAGCGGGATCGCCACGATCGCCAGCAGCCGTTCCAGCAGGGTCAAGGTCAGGGTCAGGGGCAGCGCCATCGCGACCGTGACCAGCGCCAGCAGCAGGGGCGCGATCGGGATCGCCGCGATCGCGACCAGCGTCGGGGGCCGGTCACCTTCCGCGAGGACAACCGCGGCAACCGCGCCACCGAGCGTGAGATGCGCGAGATGCGCGAGGCCCGGGAGCTCGCCGAGGCCCTCCTCGCCGAGCAGGGGATCGAGCCGGGTGCGGCGCCCACCGTCGAGGTGGATGTCACCCAGCTCCCCAACATGGACATCCCCGATCTCTACGAGCTCGCGCGCCAGCTCAACATCTTCAACTACCGCCGCCTGCGCCGCCAGGAGCTGATCCACCGGATCATGCAGACCCAGGGCGACACCAGCGGGATCATCTCCGCCAAGGGCGTGCTCGAGATCATGCCCGAGGGCTACGGCTTCCTGCGGGTGGCCGACTACTTGCCCTCGCCCGACGACA
Source organism: Candidatus Sericytochromatia bacterium (assembly GCA_036676985.1). GTDB lineage: Bacteria > Cyanobacteriota > Sericytochromatia > S15B-MN24 > UBA4093 > DATNQJ01. The sequence continues at coordinate 304,422 of JAKFBU010000023.1, read as the reverse complement.
TCTACGTCTCGCAGACCCAGATCCGGCGCTTCGATCTCTGGAGCGGGGATCAGGTCGTGGGCCAGGTCCGTCCCCCCAAGGAAGGCGAAAAGTACTTCGCCCTGCTCAAGGTGGAGACGATCAACGGCTTCCCGCTCGAGTCGGTGGTCCACCGGATCCCCTTCGAGAACCTGACGCCCATCTACCCCTGCGAGCGCCTCAAGCTCGAGACGGTCTCCAACAACCTCTCCATGCGCTTGATGGACCTCTTCAACCCGCTGGGCAAGGGTCAGCGCGCCCTCATCGTCTCGCCGCCCAAGGCCGGTAAGACGACCCTCCTCAAGCAGGTCGCCAACTCGATCTCGGAGAACCACCCCGAGGTGCACCTCATCGCGCTGCTCATCGACGAGCGCCCCGAAGAGGTCACGGACATGCAGCGTTCCATCAACGGCGACGTGGTCGCCTCGACCTTCGACGAGCTGCCCGAGAACCACGTGCGCGTGGCCGAGCTGGTCATGGAGCGCGCCAAGCGCATGGTCGAGCACGGCAAGGACGTGGTCATCCTGCTCGACTCCATCACCCGCATGGCGCGTGCCTACAACTCGGCGATGCCGCCGTCGGGCCGCACCCTGTCGGGCGGTCTCGATCCCAACGCCATGCACAAGCCCAAGCGCTTCTTCGGCGCGGCCCGCAAGCTGGAGCGCTCGGGCAGCCTGACGATCATCGCCACGGCGCTCATCGACACGGGCTCGCGCATGGACGAGGTCATCTACGAAGAATTCAAGGGCACCGGTAACTCGGAGCTCACGCTGGACCGCCGACTGGCCGACCGCCGGATCTTCCCGGCCATCGACATCAAGCGGTCGAGCACCCGCAAGGAGGAGCTGCTCTTGACGCCGGAGGAGCTGCGCAAGCAGCGCATCCTGCGCAAGACCCTGGATGCGGGCGACACCGCGGAGGTCACGGAGTTCCTGGCCGACCGTCTCAGTCGCACCAAATCCAACGCAGAGTTCCTGATGGCCATCAGCGACAGCTAAGACGAAGCCCCCGGCAGCGCCGGGGGCTTTAACTTTTGCAATGAAGCGCTCGTAACAAGCAAGGAGGGGTTCCAGTGAGCGGCAATCCGACGCAAGAAAGGACTCAAGGCGAGATCCCCGAGATCTCCGCCTTCCGTTACACGGGCGTTTCGGAGAAGGCCCCGCTCAACCCTTTGAACCTCAACGGTCTGCACTTCGGCGGGGCCCGCCGACGCTTGTCCGACAGGCTGCTCCAGGGGGTGCGCTTCCTGGTGGAGCTGAGCCCCAAGGCCTCGCCCGAGGCCTCCACGATCCCCGAGCCTTCGGAGAGTCTGGGCGTCTTCCGGTATCACCTGCCCGTGCAGGAGTACCGCGCCCAGCGTCGTCGCAGCACGCAGGCGGGCCGTCGGGTCGCCTTGGCGGCGACCGTGGCCGTCATCGTGCCGGCCCTCGGTTTCTTCGCATGGAAGCAATTGCCCACCTGGACGCCCGCCCAGAAGGCTCCGGCGGTCCAGGCGGCGGCTCCCGCGCCCGTGCCGATGAAGACCTACCGGGTCAAGACCGGCGACTCGCTCTACACCGTCGCCAAGGCGCACAAGATCAAGCTCAAGACCCTCCTGGCCGCCAATGGCCTCAAGGTCACGCACCGCCTCAAGATCGGCGAGTCCCTGGTGATCCCCGTCGCGCAGGCACCGGCCGTACCAGGCGTCATCAGCACGACGGCCCAGCTGGTGGCCCACGAGGCCACGGGCATGGTGCCCGGCGCCCCCGAGGCACGCCAGGAGGCGCCGGCGCGCGTCGCGCAGGCCAAGGTCGCGGAGCCCAAGGCGAAGGCCGAGCGCCCCAAGGCCAAGCCCGAAGCGGCCGCCGCGAAGCCCGCCCGCCGGACCAAGCGATCCACCTACGTCATCCAGGACGGGGACACGCTGACGGAGATCGCCGAGCGCTTCGGGGTGAAGACGGCGGCCATCATCGAGGTCAACGATCTGGACTTCCACACCACCCTGCGCGTCGGTCGCAAGCTGCTGATCCCCGCCACGGAGACGGAGTCGAAGGGCCGCCGCTTCCGGGAGAAGGATGGCCGAAAAGTGGCCAGCCGCGGGCTGGTGGGCGATCTCGCCCGGGCGGTCAGCAAGCGTTTCATCTGGCCGACCTCCGGCCGCGTGTCGAGCAGCTACGGACCGCGCTCGGGCCGCATGCACACCGGTCTGGACATCCCGAACGACCGTGGTGCGGCCATTCATGCCGCCAAGTCCGGAGTGGTGGTCGCCGCGGGCTGGGACGGCGACTACGGCAAGACGGTGGACGTCAGCCACGGCGGAGGAGTCGTCACCCGCTACGCCCACTGCTCCAAGCTCCTCGTCAAGCCGGGCCAACGGGTCAAGGCCGGTCAGACCATCGCCCTGGTGGGCGACACGGGCCGCGCCACCGGTCCGCACCTCCACTACGAAGTCCGCGTCAACGGCCGGCCGGTCAACCCACACAAGGTGATGTAGCGCGATCGCACCTTCCCCGACGGGCCCCTCGCAAGAGGGGCCCCGTTGTTTGGGCGAAGATTTATCGAAGATCTAACGAACTCCACGTGGGGCTTTAAACAGCTTAGCGCCCGGAGGAGGGGATAACAGATTTGGGTATCCAGAAGGGGGCGACTGCACATGGATTGGTTCAACGCGCTGGGAGTGGGATTCTTCAAGGCTCGCGAGGTCTTCGTGCCGACCAAGGTCGTCGAGGCCTTCAAGGCCGACGATCTGCAGATGACGCAGGCCGTCGATCTAGCGGCACCCACGGCCCCGGCCAAGCCCGTCACCCAGGCGCCCAAGACCGAGGCCCCCAAGGACCCCGTGCCCGAGGTCAAGCCCCCGGCCGGCGATACCCAGGTGGTACGCAAGACGACGCCCACGACCCTCCTCCTGGATCCGACGGTGCCCCCGGCGCCGCCCGTGGACACGGGTGCTGCCGACACGGCCCTGGACAAGCTCGAGCGGTCCATGGACACCTACAAGAACGATGAGGGGATCGGCCTCTCGGGTGAGCAGAAGCAGGCGATGAACGACTTCCTCTCCGTGGCCTCGGTGGGGGCGAGCCCCGAACAGCGCGAGACCCTGGCCAAGGACATGGAGCTCGCCCTGGAGAAGGACCGGCTCACGGAGACGGACGCCTCGGGCAAGACGACCATCGACTACCTCAAGGAGTACACGCAGAGCGCCCTGAATCCCGGCTTGGGCGCGAGCAGCAAGGGGGCCGTCGCGCGCGACATCATCCACCTCTTGGCCCACCCCGAGGCGACGAGCCAGGGCCTGGACACGCTCGACTGCGCCGAGGCGACCTTCGAGGCGACCCTGGCCCGGCAGGCGCCCGCGGACTTCGCGCGCATCGCCGTGGGGCTCGCGACCAAGGGCGAGGCGACCATTCCGGGCGTCCCCGGCGGGCCTCAGCCCGACAAGCTCGTCCTGCCGGCCTACGACGCCTCCAAGCAGGCGGGTCGGGATCCCGTCAGCTACGCCATGCAGGGGGCCTTCGCGCACTACGCGGGCGCGGGCGCGATCAACGAGGGCCTCTCGGCCGCCCAGGTGGAAAAGTTGTACGAGGGCGTGACGGGACAGCAGTTCATGTCCTTCACGCCGGAGACGCTGTTCCAGAACCTCACGACGGTGCTGCAGAACCCCACCTTCCTCCTGAACCTGATCTCCAACCACGACAAGAAGGCGGACATGGGCAAGGTCACGATCGATAACGACGGCGTCCTCCATTCGCTTGCCGTGGAGAAGGTCCGCCTCGAGGGCGCGTACCTGTTCGATCCCGCCACGGGCGATCGCTACACCATGCCCCTGGACGACTTCATCCAGAAGGCCGTCCGCGTGACGGTGCCCAAGCGCTGGTTCGGTGAGGGCGTCCAAGACCAGACCTCCGCCCTCTTCGACGAGAAGGAAGGCGGAGGCCGGACGGCCACGAGGTCGCGCCTGGGCTAGACGCCCCTAGCGCCCCACGACGAAGTCCTGGAAGAGGCAGCCGCCTTCGCCGGCCTTGCCTGCATCCCACTGATAGCCCCACAGGTACATGCCGCCGCCGAGGCTGCCGCCCGTGCCTTGGTTGGCCGTGCCCGAGAACCGGAACCGGTCGACGTCCTCGGCGGGGATCCGCTCGGAGATGTAGAGGGCCTGTCCGCCGGGACCGCCCCGGTCGTGGATCCGGAAGCGGTAGGTGATGGCGAGCGGGTAGGGCTCGAACACGGCCGTGAACGGGAACGAGACCGCCGCCCCCTGGCGCGGCGTGTTCTGCATGCCCACCAGGTACACGTCCCAGGCGGGGAAGACCGCGCCGTGCTGGTCGGTGACCTTGAGCGTCTGGGTCTTCCAGAAGCCCACCTTGTTGTTGTCGCTGTCGTTGTAGTAGTGGGCATAATAGTCGCCCGGCTTCAGGTTCTTGATCCGGTAGACGCCCTGGGCGTCGGTGGTGACGCGGTTCGTCTGGCCGCCCCCCATGACCGTGAGCTGGATGCCCGCGGCGGGGGTGCCGCGGCTGAGCACTTGGCCCGCGATCTCGTTGGGGCCGACCTCGGGAGCGGGCGGCAACTGGTAGGGATAGGGAGGCGCTTCGCCCTTGACGGGGGGCGGCGAGCTGAAGGCCCGTGGGGTCGGCTCGGGCACGAGGTTTGGCCCACCAACCGGAGCGCCGGTCGGCGTGATCTGCCCCGGCGCCGGGATCGGGGTGGAGGGCCGGGTGCAACTGGCTGCCAGGCCGACGAGTATGACACCGCTCAGGATGCGAAAAGGAAGACGCACGGTAGTACCTCCTTTGGTTCGGCCAAGGGAGCGTACATCGATTAGGCTTGTTCGCTGTGAGGTGGGTCCTTCCCTAGCCTAGCGATGGGTGGAGCCGGGCGCTTGAGCAACCTGACCGAAAGATCCTGACGCGGCCTACGAGGGGGCCGCAGGGAGACGCTTTCGGGCGATCGGCGGATTATCGAGCGACCAGGGCAGCGATCGCCTCGCCCGGAGCGTTGGCCCCGAAGGCGTCGACGCCGATCCGCGCCAGGTGGCGGGCATGCTCGGGGCGCTGGGCCGTCCATACGAAGACCTTGAGGCCCGCCGCGTGGGCGGCGGCGACCTCCTCGGCCGTCACGAGCTCTAGGCTGGGGCCGAGGGCGTCGGCCCGGGCCGCGCTGGCGAGGTCGGGCGCCGAGACGGGCTGGGCGTAATAGAGCACGCCCGCCGCGAGGCGGGGCTCCAATCGCTTGGCTTCGAGGATCGCGTGGTGGTCGAAGGAGATGAGGACCGTCCGCTCCAGGAGGTCGTGCCGACGCACGTCGTCCAGGACGGCCCGCTCCATGCCCGGGTACCGGCGCGAGCCGGCCTTGAGCTCGATGACGGCCAGGCGGCGCGGCGCGGCGGCGACTAGGGAAAGGTAGGCCGCAAGCGTCGGCACGGGCTCGCCCGAAAAGCGCGGGTCGTACCAGCTCCCGGCGTCGAGGCCCGCGAGGTCGGCCAGGGTGTGGTCGGCGATGGCTCCCTTCCCCGTCGACGTCCGATCGAGCGTGAAGTCGTGCATGACGACCACCTGCCCGTCCCGGGTCAGGTGGACGTCGCACTCCACGCCGTCGGCCCCCTGGCGAAAGGCCTCCTCGAAGCTTGCGAGCGTGTTCTCGGGCGCCATGGCCATCGCCCCGCGGTGGCCGATGACGAGCGGCCGATCCGACGGGGCGGTGAGCGGGTGGGTCACGTCGAGGTCCTAGTTGGCGGCCCAGTCCTTGGCCGCGATCTCGGAGAGCTTGTTGACGATGACCTTGTCCTTGATGATGATGCCCATCTCGCGGTTGCGGGTCAGGGAGTTGGTCGTGAAGTTCTCGCTGCCGACATAGGCCTTGGAGTTGTCGGTGACGATGAGCTTGCAGTGCAGGCCAACGGTCTTGATGAACTTGACGTTGGTGATGCCGACATCCTCGAGCTTCTTCTTGATGATGCCGTTGCTGTCATAGCCCGACTTGGGGTCCGGCTTGTGGTACGAGAGCTGGATCGAGACGTCCACGCCGGCGTTCTTGCGGTCGGCGAGCGCCTGGATGACGTCGGGGTCGTCCATGAACTCGACCTGCAGCTGGAGGGTCTTCTTGGCGCCCTTGATGAGCGTGAGGATGCGCTCCTTGGAGTTGTTGGGGCTGACGACCAGGTCCGGATCCTTAGGCACGATGGGCGTCTCGCTCCAGTCGGCCTCGAAGATGCGGATCAGCTCGTCGACGTCCGAGGGCGACTCGTCGATGACGATGTACTCGCGGTTCTTCTGGAACGCGGCGTTCGAGAAGTTCATGGTCATGATGTAGCCGACCTTGCCGTCGATCACCATGGACTTCTGGTGGGTGAAGACGAACTGGGGGCTCGAGCGCTTGACGCGCACGCCAGCGTTGGTCAGGGCCTCGAAGGCCGCCCGGTTGACGTTGATGGGCGGCTTCGGCATCTCGCCCGGCTTGGGCGGCGTCGGCATGATGAACGGCTGGTTCTCGAGGATGATCCGGACGTCCAGGCCCGCCTTGTGCTTGGCGATGAGGGCGTCGGTGATCTGCTGCGTGATCCCGCTGTAGGTCAGCAGGTACATCTCGAGCAGGATCGATTTCTTGGCGCCCTTGATGGCCTTGATGATGAAGTCGGGGCCCGCCTCCGGCATGACGACCAGCGACAGGCCGCTTTCCTTGTTGCTGGCCGCGAGCGCGCTGCGGTCGACGAGGTCAGCTTGGGGCAGCGTGGCGACCGGCGAGGTGCCGCAGCCCGAGAGCAGGCTCAATCCGGCGAGGGCCGTGATGAAGAGGTGCGCGAGCGGGTTTCGGATTGCCATGGAAGATCCTTTCCAGCAGTCTCGGTTATCCCTGGTTGGCCCGTGCCAATGAGTCGTTTTTTACCGGGACCTCGTGCGGACTTAACCGCGAGTTAAGGTCATAGGATCTTATCGGGCCTTTGCGCGTTAAAGTTGCGTATTATTTTTGGAAACTCAGGGCTTGGGCGCCATGGTCACGAGCAGCACGGCGTCGTCGGGCCCGTCGTTGCGGACTCCGTGGGGCACTCCCTCGGGCGCCATCACGGCCTCGCCGGGGGCGAGCACGCGCTCGTCGCTCCCGAGCGTCAAGGTCGGGGCTCCCTTCATGACCAGGTAGACCTTGTCGGATCCGCCGTGCGCGTGGACCTTCTGGGCCTGTCCGGGCTGGAGGCAATACAGATCGAAGAACAGGTGGCGGGAGTTGAAGAGCGCGTTCTTGGCCATCTTCTCGGCCGAGAAGGTCTCGAAGTCCTGCAAGCGTTTGACGTCCATGGGGCTCCTTTCACTGCGCGACCTTCCATTGCACCATGAGTTCGGCCATGCCGAAAGGCCGATCGGGGTAGAACCTTGCATCCGAGCGGGAGTTCGCCTAGTATGGGGGCGTGAGTGCATTGCGTTCCCTGGATCCGACGGCGTTCATCGCCTCCGCCCTCGCGCCCGCCGTGGCGTTGTCGGCTTGCGCCATCCTCACGTCCAACGCCCAGTCCAAGTACTCGGGCCTGATCGACCGCCTGCGGGCCCTCAACGCGGAGCGTCGCGAGTACCAGGACCACGATCCGCTCACGCCGGCCGATGCCCTGCGCATCAAGAGCCTGGACCGCCAGATCGCCCTCATCTTCCGGCGGGCCCGCCACCTGCGCGACGCGATCTTCCTCCTGTTCGCGGCCATGGCCTGCATCATCCTCACGTCGTTCGAGATCGCGGCCTTCAACTTCTTCAACCTCAAGGGCCTGGAGCTCGTGCCGCGCTGGACCTTCGTCTGCGGCTTGCTGCTCGTCTTGTGCGCGCTGATCGAGGAGCTGTTGGAGGTCCGCCTGACCTTTCGGGTCGTGCTCTACGAGCTCGGCCTCTTCGACGAGAAGACCGCCAAGCAGGCCGAGCGCCAGTTCAAGGGCGTCTAGCCTACCCCTGACATCCGTTTTCCGGCGAGGGACGGGGCGTTGTGCCCGGTCCCTGTTGGGGCTAGACTCGCCTCGGCAGAGGAGGAGCGATGGCCCGACGACCCCATTTCGCGGCGTGGTGGTGGCTGCCTCCGGCGGCAGCCTTCGGCGCGGCGCTCGTGAGCGACGCGTGCTTCGTCGCCACCCAGGACCCGGCCTGGTGGCGTCTCTCCGAGTGGGCGCTGGGGGTGGGGCTGGTGAGCGGCCTGGTGGGGCTCGGGCGGGAGCGGCTCTGCTCCGAGCCGCCCGACCGGAGCGCGGAGCTCAAGCTCGCGACAGCCTCGGTGGTCCTGCGGATCGCGGCCCTCTGCAACTACGCCTTTTCGCTCGGCTTGCGGGTGATCGCCGCGCCCGCGAGCGCGTTCGCGTGGCTGGGCCTGTACCTGGCGGCGGCCGCGAGCGTGCTCTTCTTGGCGGCCGGCTACACGGCCTGGCGCAGCCGCAAGCTGCACGCCGCGCACGCCCTGCGGGTAACCATGGCGCCGGATCGTGAGAAGGCCCGTCGTTAGTCGTTGGGGATCGAGGCGGAGCCGGAACGGCCCGGCCCCAGAAGCATGTAGCCCGCACCCAGGGCGAAGGCGACCGCCGAGGCCGCGATCGCCGGCCGCATGCCGATGGCATCCGAGACGCTCGACAGTCCCAGGGCGGCAAAGGGCTGCAGCCCGAAGAAGCTGAGGCTCGAGACGGCGGATACCCGTCCGCGCATGTGGTCCGGCGCCCGCTCCTGGATGGTGGTGTTGGCGAGCCCGAACATGGTCGAGAGCCCCACGGAGATGACGGCGAGGGACGGGAGGGCCACCCAGAGGGTGCGAGCGAAGGCGAGGCCGCCGAGCGCCACGACGACCCCGGCCGCGGCCACGGACAGCCCGCGCAGGCGCTGATCGCGCGGGACGGCCAGGAGGCCGATGGAGCCCGTCAGGGAGCCCACGCCGGCCACGCCCATCATGAGGCCGAGGCCGCTCGCGGGCAGGCCGAGCTCGAAGCGGGCGAAAAGCGGCATGAGCACGAGCATCATGGGGAAAACGAAGAGGGTCGTCATCGACAAGAGGCCGATCATGGCCATGGTGGGCCGATCCGAGCGGACGTAGGCGAGCCCTTCCTTGATGCTGCCGCGGCGCTCCGAGCTGTCCTCGGGGTGCTCCACATGCCGGGGCTTGAGGCTGGGCAGGATGGCCAGCAGCGGCAGGAAGCTCAGGGCGTTGGCGAGAAAGGCCGCGGCACTTCCCCACAGCCCGATGAGCGCGCCCGCGAGCGCAGGCCCCACCAGGCGCGTGGCGTGAAAGGCGGAGCGGTCGATGGCGATGGCATCGGCGATCTCCGCTTTCTCCACCAGCTCGGGCACGAGCGCCGAGACGGCAGGCATCTCGAAGGAGTTGACGACGCCCATGAGGACGGCGATCCCGATGACGTGCCAGAGGGCGATGTGGCCCGTGGCCACCAGGAAGGCCATGAGCAGCGCGAGCAGCAGGTGCCCCACCAGCGTGAAGGCCAGGATCCGGCGCTTGTCGTGGCGGTCCGCGACGCTGCCCCCGATGATGGTGAGCAGGAGCATGGGCACGCCGGAGGCGAAGTTGACGAGCCCCAGCATGAAGGCCGACTGCGTGAGGCCCGTCATGACCCAGCTCTGGGCCATGACCTGCATCCACGTCCCGGTGGTCGAGACGACCTCCGCTCCCATGTAGCGCCGGAACGGCCCCGGCCGCAGGACCTTCAGGAGGCTGGGACGGGGGGCTTCAGCCGTCCGGCTCATCGAGCCTCCGGCATGAGAGTCTGGTAGGCGGCGAGCAGCGCGTCGGCCGCACGATCGATCTCATGGTCGGTGGTCCGACGCCCGAGGCTCAACCGCACGGCGCCGAGGCCCACGTCCCGAGGGGCCCCTACGGCCTTCAAGGTCAAGGAGGGCTCGTTGATGCCCGAGTGGCAGGCAGCCCCCGTGGTGGCCGCGACTTCCGGCGTGCGGGCCAGGAGGTCCCCGCCGAAGATCCCCGGAAACGAGATGTTGAGGGTGTGGGGAAGGCGGTTTTCCGGATCGCCGTTCAGGACGAGACCCGGGATGCCAGCCTTTAGCCTGGCGTAGAGGCGATCGTGCAGGCTCCGCATGCGCCGGCTGTCGTCCGCGAGGCGCTCGCAGACCAGCTCGCAAGCCTTGCCGAGTCCGACGATGAGGGCCGCGCTGTGGGTGCCCGAGCGCAGCCCATCCTCGTGGCCCGCCCCGTGGATGAGCGGCACGAGCTCCACGCCGCGCCGCCGGTACAGGGCCCCGATGCCCTGCGGTCCGCCGAACTTGTGGCCCGCGAGCGTGAGCAGGTCGACCTCCAGGTCGGTCACCCGCACGGTCAGCTTGCCGATGCTCTGGGCGGCGTCGCAGTGCATGAGCGTGCCCGCGGCGCGAGCGCGCCGGGCGATCGCCGGGATGTCCTGCACCGTGCCGATCTCGTTGTTGGCATGTTGGATGCTGACCACGAGCGTGTCCGGCCGGAGGGCCGCTGCCACCGCGTCGGGATCCACCCGACCCTGGCGATCGACGCCCACCACCGTGACCTCACGGCCCTGGGTCGCGAGGAAGTCCGCGGCGTAGGCCACCGAGTAGTGCTCGATGCTCGAGACGACGAGGTGGCGCCGCTCCGGGTAGGCCCACGCGAGGCCCTTGAGGGCCAGGTTGTTGGCCTCGCTGCCGCCCGAGGTGAAGATCAGCTCGTCGGGCTCGCAGCCGAGCATGTGCGCGACCTGCTCTCGCGCGTGGCCGATGGCGGCCTTGAGGCGCTGACCGTGGGCGTGGGAGCTGCGGCTGTTGCCGAAGGCGGTCTCCAGGAACGGCCGCATGGCCTCCAGCACGTCGGGGTCCAGGGGGGCGCTCGCGTTGTAGTCGAGGTAGATGGGATCGGACATGGTCGTAGTCGTCATAGCTCACCAGGGTATCACGAGCAGCCGGGAAAGGGGGACCGGACGCCGTTTAACGCCGGAGTTGCCGGGTATAGAACATATGTTCAAGGAGGTGAGGCATGAACGAGCTGTTGCAAGAGTTGGACGGGCTGGAGCATGATCTCGGCCCGGTCATGGCCAAGGCGATCAAGCCCCGGCTCGACAAGATCCGCAAGCTGGCCGCCCAGGCGCCCAGGGCCGATCTGTCGCTGGTGGCCCAGAAGGCCCAGGAGATCGTAGATCTCCTCAAGGCGGAGGGAAAGGAGAAGAAGGCCTCGCCACAGTCGAAAAGGCCGGGCAAAGTCGCTATTACGGCTTGACCTGGTCGCCCGCGAGGGCGAGAAGACCTGTAGCGGCTGCCAGTACCTCGTGGTGTCCCCGCGCGGCGAGCTAGGCCTCATGCCCAACGGCAGCATGGACGACCTGCCATGCCTGGATCAGCGGCCCCAGTACCGCGCCTGTGACTCCTACAAGCCGCGCAAGTGCTGCAAGGACTGCCACTTCTTCCAGCAGCCGCACAAGCGGGCCCAGGTGAAGCACGTGCTCCCCTGCTCGATCGAGCCTAGGCAGCCCGCCGATCCCATCTGCGCCCACTATCGCAAGGCGGAGCGTCCGGCACGACCGGTTCCCCGCACGGGCTGAGCCCCGGCCCCGGCCTCGCCGGGGCCGTTTGTTTGGCGCGTGACGAAACGCCCTGGTTTCGGTACGATGAAGCCCCATGGGCCACCTCGATTCGCACTGCCACTTCGATGCGCCGGAGTTCGACGCCGATCGCGCGGACGTCGCCGCCCGCGCGCTGGAAGCCGGCGTCGGCGAGCTCGTGCTGCCGGGCGTGGGCGTCGAGTGGTTCGAGCGAGCTCCGGTGTCGGCGCACGGGTTGCGTCTGCATCGTGCGGCGGGCCTGCACCCTTTCTACGATCACCCGCCGGATGCCCTGGAGCGCCTCGCGCGCGCCGTGGCGAGCGGCGAGTTCGTGGCCATCGGGGAGACGGGGCTCGACAAGCGCCGTCGCCACGCGGACTCGGAGGCCCTCTGTGCCGCACAGCTGGATCTCGCCCTGGCGTACGGGCTGCCCGTCATCCTGCACGTGGTCCACGCGCACGAGGACCTGATCGCGCTCTTGAAGGCGCGGCCGGGCCTGACGGGGGTCGTGCATGCCTTCGCGGGGCCTTGGGAGCTCGCGCGGCGGTACCTGGACCTGGGCTTCAAGCTCGGGATCGGGGGGATCGCGACCTGGCCGACCGCGCGCAAACTACAGGGCGCCGTGGCGCGGTGTCCGGCGGACGGCTACGTGCTCGAGACCGACGCGCCCGACCTGTCGCCCGAGTGGCGTCGCGGCGAGCGCAACGAGCCGCGAGAGATCGAGGCGATCGCCCGAGTCGTGGCGCGCCTCAGGGGCGAGGAGCCCGCATCGGTGTTGGCCTGTTCCGACGCGAACGGACGGGCGGTGTTTCGGTTGAAGGACTAAAAGGAAGACATGCGAATCGAACTGGCGGAGCGGACGCGGATCTTGGTGGCCGACAACGGCCTGGAGCGCTTGAGGAAGTCGCACGTGCTGGTGGCCGGCGTGGGCGGCGTGGGCGGCTCGTGCGTCGAGGCCCTGGGCCGCGCGGGCGTGGGCAAGCTGACGCTCATCGACTTCGACGTGGTGGCCCCCTCGAACTGCAACCGCCAGGTGGTCGCCCTCACCTCCACCGTCGGTCGCCCCAAGGTGGAGGTCATGGCCGAGCGCCTGCGGGACATCAACCCGGACATCGAGCTGGAGCTCATCAACGAGCGCCTGAGCCCCCAGGACGTCGCGCGGTACCTGCCCGAGGACGTGGACGTCGTCCTGGACTGCATCGACGCCCTCAGCTCCAAGGTGGGCCTCCTGCTGGCCGCCCAGGAGCGCGGGATCTTCGCCGTCTCGAGCATGGGCGCCGGCGCGCGGGTGAACCCGACCTACATCAAGGTCGCCGACCTCTTCGACACCCACGGCTGCCCCTTGGCCACGGCCCTGCGCAAGATGGCCCGCAAGAACGGCCTCAAGCGAGGCGTCCGGGCCGTCTTCTCCGACGAGCCGACGCTTCCGCATATCGAGCGCGAGTGGGTGCCCGGAGCGGGCCCGCAGAAGACCGTCAACGGTACCATCAGCTACATGCCGGGAACCTTCGGCTTCTTCGTGGCCTCGGAGGGCATCCGGCATCTCCTGGGAGACGCCATCCTGCCCGAAAAGCGCCGCTAAGGGTGACGCCCCCCGGATTCCGGGGGGCGTCGCGCTTTAGGCCAGGTTGTAGGTGTCCATCAAAGAGATGAGCTTGGACCCGTAGTTGGGATCCGTGGCGTAGACACCCGTGATGTTCCGGGCGAATTCCTTGGGGTCCTTGTTCTGCTCGTAGCGGTCCATGGCCTTCTCGTAGTAGACCTTCTGGAAGACCTTGCCGTGCTCCATGATGGCCTGGGTGTAGTTCTCGTAGCGGGCGAACTTGGCCTGGATCGTGATGTAGCGTCCGTTCTCCCATTCCTGGGTGGACTTGGTGACGCTGCCCGCGGGGCCTTCGCCCTTGATCCCGAAGATGTTGTAGCCGCCGATACCGTGCTTGCCCCACCCCGACTCGAGGGCCGCCTGGGCGAGGGTGATGGAGGCCGGCACGCCGTACTTGCGCTCGGCCTCTTCGGCCGCGGGGCGCAGAGCGTTGAAGAAGGCTTTCTTGTTGGCTTCGCCGAGCGCCTGGAGCTGCTCGGGGGTGATCTTGCCGAGCTTGTGAGCCCGGTAGCGCTCGACCGTGTCGTGGAAGCGCTGGATCACCGCCGGCATGCCGGTCTTGGGCGCGGCCGGCTGAGCAGGGGCCGCGGGCTGAGCCGAGCGGGAGCTGCCGGGCAGCTTCAGGACCTGGCCCGGCTGGATGAGGTTCGGGTTGCTGATGATGTCGCGGTTGAGCTCGTAGATCTCGTGCCAGCGGTTGCCGTTTCCGAGGGTGCGCTGGGCGATCTTGGAGAGGCTGTCGCCGGATTGAACCGTGTAGCTGCCGCCACCGGCCCGCACGAAGGTATCGCCCTGGATACTGGGCGCAGGAGCCGAGGTCTCGCCGCCGACACGCTGATGCAGCCGGCTCAGGATGGCCTGATAGGAACCGTATGAACCGGCACCCGCTTCCCGGATAGCCATAGGGTCCTGCTCCTTTCCATGGGGCACGCTGTGGGGGTTATCGCCGGTCGGGCCGCGAATCCGGTAAACAACCGTTGAAGCCCTCGTTAACTCTCGTGAAAGCCTTGCGGCCTAGCGCCTCCCCCGTTGGCAGGTCGGTGGAGAGCAGGGCGGATAGGCGATAGTATACTTTTGTTTACTTATGACATAAAAAGGATTATATGTATTAAGGTTGAAAGCTTGAAAGAGGAGACCTTGCCGTGACGCAGCCAGTATCCAAGGCCTTCGCGACCTTGTTCCTCATGGGGAGCCTCCTGCTGGGTGGGTGTGCGCCCCCCTGGGAGGTTCGGCCTCCTGCCACCGCCGTCGCCGGCAAGGCGACGCTCGTTCTGCACCCGGACGTCCGGGCCGGGGCGAGCCGACGCACCCAGACGGTGGTTTCGGCCCATACGGCCGATGCCGTGGATCACGTCCGCGTCCAGATCTTTTATGTATCCCCTGGCCGCGAGGACGCCGTCCTTGGTCCCGATGGGCCGCTCATGCTTGAGATCCAGCGATCGCAGCTCGATCGTCCCATCGTCCTCTCTCAATTGCATCCCCAGACCCACTACCGCGTCTATGCCTGGGCTTATGACGATCCGGACGAGTCGCCCCAGCACCTGATCAGCCAGGAGGCGTCGGTGGACGTGGTGGTCGGCGACGACGATCGCCCCACCGTCGCGCCGCTGAGCATCCGCTTGCTGGACGTCCCGTTCGACGGCCGGACGTCGCTGCCGGGCTTCGACATCGTGCCGGGGGGCTACGTGCCGGACGGGATCGAGGACATTAAGATCCCTCTGTCCGAGTGGGTGCAAGCGAGCCTACCGATCACCTGGATCGGCCTGGAGGGCGATCTCATGAGCAAGCGTCATGCCCAGCCCGACGGCTTGACCGACGCCCGCCTGCGAGTCACCGTCACCCTGCCCGACCCGAGCGTCATCCGTTCCATCTCGCTGATCGGCCTGGACCAGGATGGTGAGCAACTCGGCGATCGCTATTGGAGCACCTGGGAGTACGTCGGCTTCCCCAATGACCGCCTCCTGGGCGTTTCCCACCAGGGCGCCGCCGTGAACCCCGGCTTTCTCCCGCGCCTCGGAACGTTCGCGGGGACCGTCGAGTTCGACCTCTTCGTCTACGACGAGGGCGATTTCACGCCGGGTCAGCCCTACAAGGTAGAAGTTCACCTGGCCAATGGCACGGTCCTGTACGACCTGTTCACGGTTCCCGGCACGGAGGAGGGCGGCGATGCGTAGGCAGTCATTGGGATACGTACTGGCGATCGCCTCCCTGGCCATCGGGGGCTGCACCGCCCTCGGGACCTTGCAACTCACGACCGGGACCGCTCGCCTCGAGGTGCTGCCCCAGTTCGTGTCCGGAACCTATCGCGCCCAGGCGCTGGTCGAGCCCTGGACGCCGAAGGACGTCGTAACCGTCGAGGTCCGCTTGTTCACCCTCTCCAGCACCGGAGCAGAGGCCCCTGCCCTTGTGAACGGCAGGACGGTCGTCCA
The DNA here is from genome assembly GCA_036676985.1 of Candidatus Sericytochromatia bacterium. GTDB lineage: Bacteria > Cyanobacteriota > Sericytochromatia > S15B-MN24 > UBA4093 > DATNQJ01. The sequence continues at coordinate 288,869 of JAKFBU010000023.1, read as the reverse complement.
GGTACTGACGGGGAACGCCCTCGCCGAGCCCTTCACCTTCACGGGGCTTGCACCCCATTCGGCCTATCGTCTGCGGGCCAGGGCCTTCAAGTCTCATGTCAGCGAGTCCTCCGACGTCATCAGCGCCGACGAGGCCTCCTTCCTCGATGTTCACCTCCAGGCCGACGACCGACCGGTCGTGGCGACGCTTTCCATCCGGTTGCAGGATGTGCCCTTCGATGGTCGCGGCACGGTCCCGGCTCTCGGCCTGGAGCCGGGCATGGTCGTGCCGGCCGGCAGCGAGAGCTTGCAACTGGGCGAGCTGGTCACGGAATAGGAGGGAACCATGCGATTGCCTGCTCTCCTCTTGGCCCTCTGTCTCGTGCTCACGGCCTGTTCGGGGCGCCTGACCCCGCTGCCGACCGGCAACGCCCCGGTCGACCGTGTCCTCTGGGTCAAGCCGTACCTCGTGCGGACCGTCCAAGCGCTCGTTCCGCTCAAGACCGCGGACGATATCGCCTTTGTGGTCATCGTGCCCTTGCGCGACCCCGGAGACGGCCTCTACCGACCGATCGCCCTGGGAACGGGCAAGCTCCTGGAGCCGGTCGACGACTGGCAGAGCTACCCTCGCTGGGGAGAGTTCGTCAATGCCTACGGCTATCCGACCGAAACGGCCTTCGAACGCCCCATTCCGCTCAGCGGTCTGCGGGTCCACGGGCGCTACCGAATCGTCGCCCTGGCCTTCGACAAGGACTACCACCTCATCTCCAAGCCGGACGCCTCGTCGGTCGATCTCACACTGACGGACGACGATCGGCCCATCGCCGAGTCGCCCCTGCCCTTGCGCATCATGGACACGCCCTTCGGGGCAACCGCCAACCTTCAACTCTCCGTCACCGGCGACGTGGACCGCCTCGAAAGCCTTGTCGTCAGCCTCTATCGCGCCCTGGAGGGCCAAGACACCGGCCACCTCGTTGCCACCTTCGAAGTGCCCGCCAACCAGGTTCCGGGGCCCTTACGGCTCTCGCATCTACAAGCCGATGGCCGGTACACCGTTGTGGTGGAGGCCAGACCCACCGCGGGCGAGGCACCGGAGCCGTCCGTCTGGGAGTTCGAGGTCGGCCTGGATGACGTCGTACCGAGCCACACCATCGCGATCGCCCTTCCTTGAGCCGGGGACAGGTGGAGGCTCGCATGCTACGATGAGGGCATGGCGACACGCAAACCGACCAAACGTCAGGCTCAAATGCGCAGGCGGCGCGCCATGCTGGTGGCGGCGCTGTTCGGAATCGTCGTGGTGGCTGGCATCTGGATGTTCGTCCGACCGCAGCACGCCAGCCAGGCCCCTGTTTCCTCCAAGGAGGCCGAGGTCGACCACAACGCCGAGATGATCCAACAGACGTTCACGGTCCAGCAGGCCATCGAGACCTATGCCAAGGATCACGGGGGCCAAGTGCCCCCGGACGCCGCGGCCTTCGACCGCGAGATCCTGCAGGGCGGCTATTTGCCGGGCAACAAGCTGCCCGCCTCGCCCTGGGGCGGCCAGCAGCCTTCCATGCTGCCCGTCTCAGTGGTCATGCGCGGAGACCTCGGTCCCGCGCAGGTCGAGCAGGTGATCCGGAGCCCCAACACCCTGGGCGCCCTCTGCTACGAGGCCGTCGGAACCACCGAGTACCGCCTCTATGGCGTCGGGCGCGGCAAGACAGGCCAGGCGGCCGTCATCATCCAGCTGGGCTCGCCGCCGTCGGCGCGCTGACCGACACCTACCACACGCGGCGCCCGGGAAATCCCGGGCGCCGCGTCGTTCTGGCCGTTGGAGCCGTTACTGGTTCTTGATGCGACCGACCGCCGGCGGCTGGACCGTCGGGCTGGCCTTGATGGCCTCGAGGGCCGCGTCGCGCAGCAGGACGCCGAGCGCCTTGTAGTTCTTGCCGCGGGTGAAGAGCTGATGGCCGTCGTTACCCTGGGCGATGTAGTCGATGGTCGCGAGCTTGTAGGACTTCTTGAGGTCGAGGGGCTGGCCGTTGACCATCACGTCCACCGCACGGCCCTGCTCCACCCGGAAGGTCACGCCCGAGTACTGGAGGGTGCCGTTTCGGCCGGGGGTGCCGGCGGCCTTGTCCAGGATCTCCTGCAGGGTCTGGCCGTCGAGGTCCACCGTGACCACGGCGTTGTCGAACGGGAAGATGGTGTAGATCTCGCCGACCGTGACGTCGCCGGGCTGCAGGGCCGCCCGCAGGCCGCCCGAGTTCATGGCGCCGATGTCCGCCTGACCGCGGGCCCGCATCATGTCGGCTGCCCAGTTGCCGAGCTCGCAGTCGCGCACGTACTTGCCCTCGGTCGAGAGGCCCTTGGGGGCGTTGCCGATGACGACCGCCATCTGCTTCTCGATCTTGTCGTTGTACTGGGCGACGGTGGCCGCGACCGTCTTGTCCTCGGCGATGTCCTTGGTGATGGGCAGGAGCTTGCCCACGTAGGAGACGACCTTGCCGTTCTCGATCTTGAGGTCCAGCTTGCCGAGGTACTCGCCCCACTGGAACCCCTGGACGACCAGCGTCTTCCAGTCGCCGTTGGCGACTTCCCTGGGCTGCTCGAGCTTGGTGTGCGAGTGCCCGCCCACGATGACGTCGATGCCCTTCACCTTGGTCGCCAGATCCGTGTCCTCGGCCAGACCGCTGTGCGAGAGCATCACGACGAGGTCGGACTGCTTGCGGAGGCTGTCGGCCGTCTTCTGGGCGATGGCGTAGGGCGAGACGAACTTGATGTCCTTGCGGTACTTCTCGGCGACCGCCAGGAGGGCGGCGTCGCCCAGCACGCCGAAGACGCCGATCTTGAGGCCCTGGCGCTCGAAGACGTGCGTGCCCACGAAGATGGGCTTGCCCGTCTTGGGATCGAGCACGTTGGTCGAGATGAGCTTGAAGCCGCGACCGGCGGCCTGCGCCTTGAGGTTCTCGAGGCCGAGGTCCAGGTCGTGGTTGCCGATGGTGGTGGCGTCGTAGCCGGCCTGATCCATGGTCTTGTAGTCCGGCTCGCCCGAGAAGAAGTTGAAGAGGGGCGTGCCCTGGAAGGTGTCGCCCGCGTCGAGCACGAGCACGCGCGCGGCGTCCTTCTTGAGCTTGGCGATGAGGGTCGCGCGGCGCGCCACGCCGCCGAGCTCCTTGCCGTCGCGGGTGTCGTAGGGCGTGAGGTGATCGTGCGTGTCGTTGGTGTGCAGGATGGTCAGGTCGATGGGCGCTGCCCATGCGGGGGAGCCCGCCATCAAGAAGGCAGCCAAACCGAGAATGCCGAGTCTGCGCACGATGATCTCCTCACAAACGCCTGGAGTGGGGCCAACTAGACTTAGAGCGCCTAACGAAACTGTTCCTTCTAGCCGCCGATAGGCGGCCACAGGCAACAAATGCCTGGTTTTGTTAGGTGCTCTTTACCCGTACGAGGGCCAGTTAATCTTACGCGGTCGAAACCGGCCTGGCAAGCGCACCGCGCGCATTCCGAGGCCTGCCAGGCGAGCGCCGCCTCGCCCGAGGGCTCATGTTATAATGGCGCGGAAATCCGCCCCGATCGGCCGGTTGCAGGCCTTCCCGAGGGAGATGGAGGAGAGAGAACATGGCGTTAGCGTCGCTTCCTGGACCCGTACAGGAGCTCTGGAGCGTTTGGCGAGAGATCGAGGGCAAGGCCGCCCAGCCGATCACCCTGGGCCTGGTGGCCTCGACGGCCCCTGACCGCGAGCACTGGCGTGACGCGCTGCTCATCGGCAGCCATGACCCCGAGCGCCTCAAGCTCGTCGATCCCGACGAGCCGTCTCCCGCCTTCGCGGACCTCTACATCGCCGTCATCACGACCAACACGGGCATGATCACGCGCGAGCTGCCGGTCCTCGCCCGGCTCGACCGCACCAAGCTCATGGTCGCCCTGGTCGGCATCCCCGAGCACCTGATGGCCACGCGTCAGCGCGAGGTCCTGCACACGCTCGATCTGTCGGCGGACCAGGTCGTGCCCGTCACGTCGCTCAAGGACCTGGCGGGGCCCTTCGCCCGTGCGGTCTTCGAGCGGTTCCCGGACATGGTCATCCCGCTCTCGCGCCAGTTCCCCATCTTCCGGTCCGAGGCGGGCTGGCAAGAGGTCCAGGCGACCGCCAAGCAGAACGCCGTCATCGGGGCCCTGCCCCTGCCGGGCGCGGACCTGCCCATCATGACGGCCAACCAGGTCAAGATGCTGATGCGCATCGCGGCCATGTTCGACATGCCCCTCAACGTCGAGCGTGCCAAGGAGCTCCTGGCGGTGGTGGGCGGCGGGCTCGCCATGCGCACCATCTCGCGCCAGTTCGTGAAGGTGGTGCCCTGGGCGGGCTGGGCGATCGCCGGCGGTATCGGCTACTCGGGCACGCTCGCCATGGGCAAGGCGGCCATCGAGTACTTCAAGCGCAACGCTCCCTCCCATCAGGTGAAGCTGGAGCACGTGCACCCGGTCCAGACCGAGGACCCCGTGCAGGGCGTCTAGGCGTGACCACTCACATCCTGGCCATCGAGACCTCGTGTGACGAGACCTCGGCAGCGATCGTTCGCGACGGCACCGAGGTCCTCTCCAACCTGATCGCCTCCCAGATCGACCTGCATCGCCAGTACGGGGGCGTCGTCCCCGAGGTGGCCTCCCGGGCCCACATGGAGGCCATCGGCCCCCTCCTGGAGGAGGCCCTGGCCGAGGCCGGGGTCGCCTGGTCGGACCTCGACGCGGTGGCCACCACCTTTGGCCCCGGCCTGCAGGGGGCCCTCCTGGTCGGCCTCATGGCCGCCAAGGGGGTGGCGTGGGCCCGCGGCATCCCGCTCATCGGGGTGCATCACCTGGCCGCTCACATCTGGGCCAACAAGATGGCCGCTCCGGAGCTCGAGCTGCCCTTCATCTGCCTCTTGGTGTCGGGCGGCCACACGGCCATCGTGCGGGTGGACGGTCCGGAGACCTTCAAGACCCTCGGCCAGACGCGCGACGACGCGGCGGGCGAGGCCTACGACAAGACCGCCCGCCTCCTGGGCCTGGGGTATCCCGGCGGGCCCGCCATCGACCGGCTCGCCAAGGAGGGCAACCCCCGCGCCTACGATTTCCCGCGCGCATGGCTCGAGGGCTCGTACGACTTCTCGTTCAGCGGCCTCAAGACGGCGGTCTTGCGGATGCTCGAGCGTAGCCAGCAGGCCGGCATAGAGGTCAACGTGGCGGATGCCTGCGCGAGCTTCCAGAAGGCGGTGGTCGACGTGCTCGTCGGCAAGACCATGGCCGCGGCCGAGGCCGAGGGCATCACGGCCATCACGGTGGCGGGCGGCGTGGCCGCCAACCGAGAGCTGCGCGAGCGCCTGACCTCCGAGGCCGAGAAGCGCGGCTGGCGCTTCGTGGCGCCGCCCATGGCCCTGTGCACGGACAATGCCGCCATGATCGCGGGCCTCGGCACGGAGCTCTATCATCTGGGCCGTACATCGGGGCTCGACCTCGCGGCCGTCTCGCGCTTGCCACTGGAGCGGCTGGCCCGCTAATCAGGCGTTTTCGGATTCCCTGGCCAGTTCGGCGATCGCAGCGGCCTCCGGGGTGACGTAGAGCGTCTTCTCCCGCTCGTAGAGGACGAAGCCCGGCTTGGCGCCGGTCGGCTTCTTGAGGAAGCGGCGCTGGGTGTAGATGACGGGCACCTTGCTGCTCTCGCGCGCCTGGCTGAAGTAGGCCGCGAGCATGGCAGCCTCTTCACGGGTACGCTCGGGCAACTCTCCCGCCGCCTTGACCACCACGTGCGAGCCCGGGATGTTCTGGGTGTGGAACCACCAGTCCTCGGGGCGTGCGAGCTTCATGGTGACCAGGTCGTTCTGGCGGTTGTTCTTGCCCACCAGGATCTCGAAGCCGTCGCTCGACCGATAGCGCAGCGGCTCGCTGACGGCCACGGCCTTGGCCTTGCCCGGCTGGACCTTGCCCACGGGGGCAGGCTGCACCTCGGCCTTGATCTCGGCGAGCTCGGCAGGCGTCTCGCTGAGCTGGATGGCCGAGGCCACCCCCTGCCAGTAGGTGAGATCGTCCCGGGCCTCACTGAGGAAGCGCTCGCTCGTCTCGAGGCTCGTCTTGGCCTTCTGGTAGCGACGGAAGTACCGCTGGGCATTCTCGATGGGGCTCAGCTGCGGATCGAGCGGGATGGAGACCCTGGGGAGGTCCTCCTCGAAGTAGTTCTCGGCCACCAGGTGGTCGACATGCGGCGGCAGCCCGTAGCCGTAGGCCTGGATGAGCTCGCCCCACTGACGCAGCCTTTCGGCCTCCTTGCCCACGCGCACCGTTTCCTCGAGCGACTGGATCTTGGAGGTGAGCTTGTCTTGGCGCTCCTTGACCAGCCCCATCAGGGCCGCTCGCTGGGAGCCCATCCGGTCGGCCAGCTCGTGCCCCCCATAGTAGGCGTCGAGCATGGGGCTGATCTCCACCGGGCCCTCGGTAGCACGACCGACGCACATGACCCGGTAGTCCCAGCTCGGGCCCTTCTGGAGCTCCGGGCAGAAGCGGCCCTCCGAGACCAGACCCATGGTGTGGCGCCAGACCTCCCAGAGTCGCGCAAGCGCCTCGGCCTCGAGCGAATCGCCCGCGACCTTGGGATCGAGGTTTGCGGCGTGGAGGAGCTGGGCGATCGCCCCCCGGCTCAGGGAGTGAACGCCCTTGAGCAGGGCTTGCTCGGCCGTGCCGCCCGCGGCGAGGACCTCGTACAGGCCCTCTTCGGTGAGCGCGCGCGGGTCGCGCTTGCCCTTGGGGATGGGCGGCGGATCGTAGGGCAGGCCCGGCATGATCTGGCGCTCGCGGCTGATCTCGGCCGTGACCGTGCGCAGGCTGCCCATGATGGTGCCCCAGGGCTTGTCGAGCAGGATGAGGTTCGCGTGCTTGCCCGTGATCTCGGCGATTAGGGCACGCTCGGTGGGGTCGCCGAGCTCGTCGCGGCCGGAGGTCACGATCTGGACCACGCGCTCCAGCTCCAGCTGCTCGACGCGCAGGATTCGCGTCCCCTCCAGATGCTTGCGCAAGAGCATGCAGAACATGGGGGGCTGGGCCGGGTTCTCGTAGCGCCGGGATGTCAGGTGCAGGCGCGAGAAGTTGCCCCGGATCGAGAAGAGCAGGCGCTCGGAGCGGCCCTCCCCGCGGAGGTTCCAGACCATCTCGTGGGCAGTGGGCAGGTGGATCTTTTCGATGCGGGCGCCGACGAGTCGGTGGCGGAGTTCGGCGACGACGGCGGCGACGGTGAGGCTGTCCTGGATCTGCATGCCTCGATTATGGCGTCATCACGGCTTGAAAGTCCAATCGAGGCTAGCTCCTCTACGCGTCGACGGAGAGCGTGACAAGGCGAGCGCCGGGTGGCCTGAAGGGAAATTCCAATCGACCGATCGCCTTCGCGAGGCTTTGGAATTTCCCGTAGGGCCGCCCGGCGCGAGCTGGTGGGATCGAGCTAGTCCCGTAGGGCTCTGCGTAATACCTTGCCCACGTTGGTCTTGGGCAGCTCCGTACGGTACTCGATGATCTTCGGCCGCTTGTAGTTCGTGAGGTACTCGCGGCAGTGGGCAAAGACCTCCTCGTCGGTCAACGACGGGTCGCGCTTCACGATGAAGGCCTTGACCACCTCACCAGCGGCGTCGTCCGGCACGCCGATGACCGCCGACTCCAGCACCTTCGGGTGCATGGCGAGCACGTCCTCGACCTCGTTGGGATAGACGTTGAAGCCCGACACCAGGATCATGTCCTTCTTGCGGTCCACGATCCTGAGGTAACCGTCGGGCTCGAAGATGGCCATGTCGCCCGTGTACAGCCAGCCCTCCTTGAGAACCTTGGCCGTCTCCTCGGGCCGCTCCCAGTAGCCGCGCATTACCTGCGGGCCGCGCACGCAGAGCTCGCCCTCCTGCCCCTGCGGGACCTCGACGCCGTTCTCGTCCACGATGATCACGTCGGTCGAGGGCAGCGGCATGCCGATGGTGCCGATCCGCTCGCCGCCGGTGATGGGGTTGCACGAGACGACCGGGGACGCCTCCGTGAGGCCGTAGCCCTCGATGAGCGTGTTGCCCGTCAGCTGTTTCCATCGCTCGGCGACCGCGCGCTGGACGGCCATGGCGCCGCCCACCGTCACCTTCACCGGCTTGAAGTCCACCTCCTTGAAGTCGGGGTGGTTCAAGAGGCCGTTGAAGAGGGTGTTGACGCCCGTCAGCACCGTGAAGCGATGCTTCTTCAGCTCCTTGATGAAGGCCGGCAGGTCCTTGGGGTTGGTGATGAGCACGTTGTGCGCGCCGTAGGACATGAACGCCAGGCAGTTCACCGTCAGGGAGAAGATGTGGTAGAGGGGCAGCGGGGTGACGATGATCTCCTTGCCCGCGACCAAGAGCTGCGACATCCAGGAGGCGATCTGCAGCTGGTTGGCGATGATGTTGCGGTGCGTGAGGATGGCGCCCTTGGAAATACCCGTGGTCCCGCCCGTGTACTGCAGGAAGGCGATGTCCGAGCCGCCGAGCTCCACCGGCTGGTAGGGGCGGCTCTCGCCGAGCTTGAGGGCGTCGGTGAAGGCCACCGCCTTGGGCAGGTGGTACGGGGGCACCATCTTCTTGAGGTGCTTGGCCGCGAGGTTGACGATGGCAGCCTTGGGGAACCCCAGGAGGTCGCCCACCTCGGTGACGATCACCGTCTCGATGGCCGTCTCGGGGAGGATGGTCTCCAGGTGCTTGGCGAAGTTCGCGAGGATGACGATGGCCTTGGCGCCCGAGTCCTTGAACTGGTGGCGCATCTCGTGCGGCGTGTAGAGCGGGTTGGTGTTGACGACGACGAGTCCCGCCCGCAAGGCGCCCATCATGGCCACCGGGTACTGGAGGAGGTTCGGCATCTGGAGGGCGATGCGATCGCCCTTCTTCAGGCCGACGACGTGCTGCAGATAGGACGCGAACTGCTTGGAGAGGCGGTCCATTTCCGCATAGGTGAGCACCTTGCCCATGTTCTCGAAGGCCGGAAGGGTCGCGAACCGCTGGACGGCCTCGTCCACGGCGGCCGGGATCGAGGCATGGCGGTCGGCGTCGATCGTCGCGGAAATGCCGGTCGGGTAGTGCTCGAGCCAGATCCGTTCCACTGCTTGTTCCATCGCGTCACCTCCGTTGGGAAAACACCACGCTGTGCTTGTGCGTAGCGTATCACAACGGAAGGTTCGTTGGATATCACGGCATTGGGGGGTGCAGCCGCCTCGCTGCCCCGTGTTCGAGCCGCCGGACGGGGGGATGACATGCGATCGCTGGTAGGGGCGGGGAGCGGGAGGTAGGATGTAGCGTCATCCATGTTCATCGCACGAAGAAGGTCCGCATGATTCGACGCACGTTCACGGCCTTGGCGCTGACGCTCGCGCTCTCGATGCCGCTCGCCGCCAACGCGGCGCCCGCCATCAAGGTCCAGGAGGCCAAGCTCCCCAACGGCCTCAAGATCCTGATGGTCGAAAACCACAAGGTCCCGGTGTTCAGCCTCCAGATGTGGTACAAGGTCGGCTCGCGCAACGAGCGCCCGGGTATCACGGGTATCGCCCACCTCCTGGAGCACATGCATTATCTGGGCACCAAGAAGCGCCCGACCGGAGCCTACGACCGCGAGGTCGAGAGCTACGGCGGCGAGGACAACGCCAGCACCAGCGAGGACTTCACGGACTACTACGTGGAGATGGCCAGCGAGCACTTGGAGCGCGCCATCGATCTGGAGGCGGACTCGCTCGCCAACCTGACCTTCCCGGCCAACAAGTTCGACTCCGAGAAGCAGGTGGTCATGGAAGAGCGCCGCCTGCGAACCGAGAACTCGCCCATCGGCATGATGTTCGAGCTCATCGGGGCGACGGCCTACATCGCTCACCCGTACCACTGGCCCGTGGTAGGCTGGATGAGCGACCTCCTGGGCATGACCCGCCAGGACGTGGTCGAGTTCCACAAGACCTACTACCACCCCAACAACGCCACCCTGGTGCTGGTCGGCGACTTCGACCCGAAGAACGCCATGCGCCTCATCCGCAAGCACTTCGGCCCCATCAAGGCGGGGCCCACCCCGCCTCCGGTCCGCACCGTCGAGCCGAAACAGAACGGCGAGCACCGGACGGAGCTCGTCAAGGAAGTCGAGACGCCCGCGGTCATGGCGGCCTTCAAGATTCCGCAGGTGGGGAATCCGGACCTCTACCCCCTGCTCGTGGCGGCCAACCTCCTGAGCCGGGGCGAGTCCTCGCGCCTCTACCGCTCGATGGTCGACCAGACCCAGATCGCCCAGTCGGTCCAGGCCTGGGCCGGCGAGAACAAGGATCCCGGACTCTTCTACATGGCGGCCATGCCCACGCCCGGGCACACCACCGCCGAGCTCGAGACGGCCATGTACCGGGAGCTGGATCGCCTGAAGCACGAGCCCGTGACCGAGCAGGAGCTCGCCAAGGCCCGCAAGCAGATCGAGTCGGAGTTCATCATGGGGCAGCAGCGCGCAAGCTCCCTGGGCTTCCAGCTGGGCTTCTACGAGACGGTCAAGGATCATCGCCTCCTCTTGACCTACGTCGACAACATCCGCCGGGTCAAGGCCCAGGATATCCAGCGGGTCGCCAAGACCTACTTCCAGAAGGACAACCGCTCGGTCGTCACGCTCGTTCCGAAGGAGGCCCAGAAGTGATCGCCCGTCCCATCCTCGCTCTGGCCGTGGCGACGGCCGTCGCCCTGCCTGCGGCTCTTCAGCCCGCCGAGGCCAAGAGCCTCGCACCGCGCCCGACCCGCCTCACGTTGGCGAACGGCCTGCCGGTGTACGTCGTCGAGCGGCACGACCTGCCCATCGTCTCGGCCAACCTCGTCATCCGCTCGGGCGCCATCCATGAGGCCTCCAACGAGCACGGCCTCGCCCACATGACGGCCGCCCTCCTCACCAAGGGCACCCAGCGGCGCACGGCTCAGGCGATCGCCGACGAGATCGACGCTTTGGGCGCGAGCCTGGGGGCCGGGGCCGACAGCGACAAGTCCGAGGTCGAGCTCAACGTCCTCAAGGGAGACCTCGATAAGGGCCTGGATCTCATGGGCGACGTCGTGAGCCATCCCACCTTCCCGGCCGCCGAACTGGAGAAGGGCAAGACCCTCGAGACGGCCGGCCTGCGCTCGGCCCTGGACGACCCGGGCGAGGTGACGGGTATGTCCGCCCGCCAGGGCCTGTTCGGCCAATCGGCCTACGGCCGCCCGCTCGACGGGGGGCTAGCAGCCGTGTCGGCTCTTCAGCAGTCCGCCGTCCAGCGCTTCTACCAGACCCACTACCGCCCGGACAACAGCTTCATGGTGGTCGTGGGGGACATCACGCCTGCCGAGGTGAAGGCGCGCTTCGCAAAGCCCTTCCAGGACTGGAAGAACCCCGCGGGCGCCCCCCTCAAGGCGGTGGAGAGCCCCAAGCCCACGGGCTGGAAGGGCGCGCGCCTGGTTCCCATGGAGCTCACGCAGGCCAACATCAGCGTGGGCTTCCCGTCCATCAAGCGCAACCACCCGGATTACTTTCCGCTCGTGGTGGCCACCCAGATCCTAGGCGGCGGCTACCTGAGTCGCCTCTATAAGAACGTGCGCGAGGAGCAGGGTCTCGCTTACAGCGTCCATGCCTCCAACATGCTGCGCCTGGACTCCGGTGTCAACGTGATCGGCCTCCAGACCAAGGAGGAGTCGGCCGCCCAGGCGCTCAAGACCGTCCTGGCTCAAGTGGACGACATGCGCAAACGCCCGGTTTCGGCCGGCGAGCTCGCGGCCGTCAAGCGCTACTTCCTCGGCAGCTTCCCGCGGAACCTCGAGGCCAACTCGGACCTCGCGAACATGGTGGGCGCCGTCGTCTTCTACGGCCTGCCGGCGGACTACTTCGACCGCTTCGTCGAGCGCATCCAGGCCGTCACCGCCAAGGACGTGCAGCGGGTCATGCGCAAGTACTACGACCCCGCGCACCGGCTCGTGACGGTCGTGGGGCGCCCGGCGGCCCTGGAGAAGGTGCTGGCCCCCTACGGGCCCGTGGTCACCGTCGACAAGAGCCAGCTGATCCAGTAATCGCCCCACGATCGGCCCCCGGTCAGGCTTATGCCTGACCGGGGGCCTTTGGTCTGAAGATTAAGAGAAAATTAAATCGTTAATCCTGGATTAAGGGATTGCAAAATGGATTTAACCTTGCTAGGATGTTTTTAACAAACGCTTCCCCCCCTGCAAGAGAGGAATGCCCGGATGAAGAAGTTGTCCTTGGTCGCCAGCACGCTCGCCGTCTCGCTGCTTGCCGGTTGCGGCATCCCCGGCGCCAACACGTCCATCAACCGCACCGCCGCCGACAACGAGTTCCGGGCGGACGGCGTCTCGCGGACCGAGGTCGTGGTCGGCTTCAACCAGCAGCCCAGCGGCCTGAAGTACAAGGTCAAGAAGACCATCCGCGGCATCAACGCGACCGTCCTGGCGGTTCCCTCGGACATGACCCCCGAGCAGGTCGTCTCAGACATCAAGGGCAAGTACTCGGTCCGCTACGCGTCGACCAACAGCCGCGTGGTGCTCGACGACTACAACGATCCGCGTCTCAAGGAGCAGTACTCGCTCAACATCACCAACGCCATCAAGGCCTGGGACGTCTCCAAGGGTGACATGAAGACCGTCATCGCCGTCATCGACACCGGCGTCGACATGAACCACCCCGACCTCAAGAGCAAGCTCGTCAAGACCTGGAACGTCTTCACCAAGTCGGCCGACGTCAAGGACATGCAGGGTCACGGCACGCACTGCTCGGGTATCGCCGCGGCGGCCGTGGGCAACGGTGAGGGTGTCGCCGGCGTGGCCCCCAACTGCGGCCTCATGATGGTCCAGGTGCTCGACTCCAATGGCGGCGGCAGCGAGCAGTCGATCGCCGACGGCATCGTCTGGGCGGCCGACAACGGCGCCAAGGTCATGACCATGAGCCTCGGCCTCTACAAGAAGTCGAAGGTCGTGGAGGATGCCCTCCAGTACGCCCTCGACAAGGACATCGTCCTGGTCGCCTCGGCCGGCAACAACAACGCCCAGAACGACCCCACGACCGCCCCGCACCTCCCCTCGACCTACCCCGGCGTGATCGAGGTGGCGGCCACCGACAACCAGGACAAGAAGGCTTCCTTCTCGAACTGGGGCACCACGGTCTCGGTCGCGGCCCCTGGCGTGAACATCCTCTCGACCGTTCCCGGCGGCTACAAGACGATGAGCGGCACCTCGATGGCTTCGCCCTTCGCGGCCGGCGTCGCGGGCCTCATCCGCAGCCAGCACCCCGAGTGGAACCGCGAGCAGGTTCGCAAGGCCCTCGAGGCGAGCGTCGCCGACCTGGGCGACAAGGGCTTCGACAAGTACTTCGGCCACGGCCGCGTCGACGCGCTGCAGGCGGTCAACAAGTAATCGGGATTCATCCCAGCGGGGGCTCCGAACGGAGCCCCCGCTTCCCTTTTGGGGGCCCATGCAAGTCAACAGACCCTGGCCCTGGCATTTCCCCGCTCGGAGGCTTCCCCCCCTCTAGAGGGGGGGAAGATCATGGCCAGGTGGGGGCAAGGTTGCTTGGTGGGATCTTGGAGCCACGCAACGAAAAAGCCCCGGGACCGTGAGGTCCCGGGGCTTTCAGGTTAAGGCCTAGAGGCCCCAGGCCGAGCGCAGGTCGCCCACGCGGCCGCCGAAGGTGCCGCCGATGGCGAACAGGTTGACCGTGAGGTTGGTCCCCGTCAGGGAGATGCTGCCGACATCCGCCGTGAGGTTCGGCGTCAGCGCCACGCGGCTGCCGACCGACAGACCGTTCGAGACGGCCGTCGTGGGGCCGAAGGTCACCGTCGAGTTGTTGGCGATGAGCAGCGACCACTTGGGCATCAGGGGCAGCTCGTAACCGATACCCAGGCCCGCGGTGGTGCCGATGCCCGGCACGATGTGCAGGTTGCCGGGGCCCAGGCGCCAGAAGGACAGGGGCAGGAAGACGCCCGCGCCGAAGCCGAGGCCGGTGCTGGCGACGTTGACGTTCGCCTGGGCGCCCAGGGCCGCCGTCATGTTGGGCATCAGGTTGAGCATGGGCAAAAGCATCTTGCCGTAGACGGCAACGGGGATGCCCAGGCTGAAGGGGGTCAGGCCGAGGTTCAGGCCCGCGCCACCGCCGACTTCCATGTTGTTGCCGAGGCCCATGGCGACGCTGAGGCCGCCGAAGCCCATGTGGGCGTTGCCGTCCGCGAGCACCTGGGCGCGCTCAACGCCGAGGATTCGGGTAGGACGGAACTGGTCGTCGCCAGTCGCCACACCGCCCGTGGCCGGGGTGGCGGCGGCGGTGCCCTTGGGGGCGCTGGTGCGCATCTGGGCGAAGGCCGGGCTCACGCTCGTCATGACAAGCGCCAGGGCAATGAGACAAGATGATGACCGCATAGTGGTAGTCCTCCTTGAGTAGGGGCAGGCCCTACAGTGGTACGTTTGATACCAAGACCATCCCTCGCTTGCTTATAGATGTCAAGGGCGGCTACACGGACGAACCGATGCGTGCCGCCCGGAAGGCTAATAGACGAGCAAGCTTTCGGGTACTTAGAATCCGTCCCTTCCCCCGGAACGATCCGGGCCCGTCGCCCAAGAGGAGTAGCCATGAAGCGTGTCCTGGTCCTGTCCCTCGTCGTGCCCTCCCTGGTGAGCGGCTGCGCGTTGTTCTCGTCCTTCCTGGACAGCGCCATGAACTCGGCGGGCAACAAGGCCGGCTCGATGATCGGCGATCGCGTCGGCTCGGCCATCGCCGGCTCCGCCACCCGCTACTACATGACCCCCGAGCTCACGCAGGCCTACGCCATGGGCCTCTTCTCGATGCTCTACTACTACGGCGGCTACACCTGGCAGGGCAAGGCCTACAAGCCAGGCGAATTCACCCTCTGGGAGGGCTCGGACCTCTCGCAGGGCGAGCGCTTCGAGAAGGCCTTCCTGAAGAAGGAGGCCGACGGCAAGGAGTGGTGGCGCGTGCGCTCCTCCAAGAAGGATGGCTCCGAAGAAGCCGTCGTCGAGGCCCTCTTCTCGGTGCCGGACAAGTCGGGAGTCCAGCAGATCGTGCGCATGCGCGCCAAGTTCCCCGGCCAGGACGCGCTCTCCGAGGTGCCCATCACCGAAGAGAACAAGGGCTCGTGGACCTTGCGTCCCTCGGCGCGCCTGACGGCCGAGAGCCTCAAGGGGGCGACCGTCGGCACCGAGACGGTCAAGGTCCCGGCCGGCACCTTCAAGACTCGCCACGTCCGCTACGCGTCGGGCGGCGGCTCGGTGGATTGGTGGCTCTCGGACGAGGTGCCGGGCGGCGTGGTCAAGTACAGCGTCACCGACTCGGACGACGGCAAGGTCGAGACCGGCGTCATGCAGCTCTCGAAGGTCGGTGCTGCCGCCAAGATGCTCGGCAAGTAACCCAACGCTTCCGGAAGCGCCGGCATCTGCCGGCGCTTTTTTCATGGCTTGACACCCGAGCGTCACTGCGTGTAGTTTACTAACTGGTTAAGTAACCAGGAGGTTAAGTATGTCCGCCGAGCGACTCGACGTCCTCTTCATGGCCCTGGCAGATCCCACGCGCCGCGCCATCCTCAAGCGCCTCGCCGGGGGCGAGGCGACGGTGACGGAGCTCGCCAAGCCCTTCGACATGACCCTTCCCGCCATCACCAAGCACCTCAAGGTCCTCGAGCGGGCGGGCCTCATCTCGCGGGCCAAGGAGGCGCAGTGGCGCCCTTGCCGGCTAGAGCCCCAGCCCCTCCAGGAGGTCGCCCGGTGGGTGGACGAGTACCGCCGCTACTGGGAAGAGAGCATGGATCGCCTGGAGGACTACCTCGCGAGCGTGCAGTCCAATTCGAGAGAAGAGAGGAACCATGACTCAAGCCACGCAGAGCGCCGCTGAGCGCGAAATCGTCCTGACGCGGGTCGTCGAGGCCCCGCGCGACCTGGTCTTCACGGCCTACACCGAGCCGCAGCACGTTTCCAGGTGGTGGGGGCCCAACGGCTTCTCGACCACGACGCATGAGATGGATGTGCGGCCGGGCGGCGTTTGGCGGTTCACCATGACCCATGCCGAGTACGGGACCTTCCCCAACCTGATCGTGTACCGGGAGGTCGTCCGGCCCGAGCGCCTGGTCTACGACCATGGCGCGGACGAGCATGATGAGGGCACGTTCCACGTGACGATCACCTTCGAGGACGAGGGCGGCAAGACCCGCGTCACGCAGACCTCGGTCTTCAACACGGCCGAGCAGCGCGCGGAGGTCATCAAGTTCGGCGCCGTGGAGCTCGGGATGCAGACGCTCGAGAAACTGGCGGCTTACCTTCCCACCATGTAACCCGCCTCACAAGGCGACGGCCCGCTCACCGAGCATCGGTGAGCGGGCCTCAGCCATTGTGACGACAGACGCGGGTAGGCTGTTGGTGGCGGGATCGGCCCTCCCGTCATTCCCGCGAAAGCGGGAATCCAGGGTCGGGGCTCGCAGTAACTGCCGTTTAGGGCTGCGCTGGACCCCCGCTTGCGCGAGGGTGACGGGAGCGGTCGATCATGCCGAGCGGACGCTCGAGTGGCCTAGACCCGCTCGATCGCCCCGAGCATCCGGCCCGACTTCTCGCCGTCGCGCCGGTAGGAGAAGAAGAGATCCGCGTCGCAATGGGTGCACATGCCGCTCACGTGCACCTCGCCTACACCGACCTCCGCCAGGAGCTGCCGGTTTGCCTCCTGCAGGTCCAGGTAGTGGTGTCCATTCACTTTCCGGACGAAGGCCGCGGGCTCCGGGAACTGGCTCAGGGCCTCCACGACCTCCGAGCCCACCTGATAGCAGCAACCCTTGATGGAGGGCCCGATGGCCACCACCAGATCCTCCGGACGGGTGCCGTAGCGCGCGCCCATGGCCTCGATGGCCGCCACCACGGCCTTCTGGGCCGTGCCGCGCCAGCCCGAGTGCACGGCCGCCACCGCGCCCGTCTGGCGATCCTCGAGCAGGATCGGCACACAGTCCGCCACGAACACGCCGATGGGCACGCCCGGCCGGTCCGTGACGAGGGCGTCGCCCTTGGTGCCGGGCTCCATGGGGGCCTCGTTGACGACCGCCCCGTGGATCTGGTGCCCCACGTGCAAGGGGCCCGAGAACCCGGCTGACGTGTAGAAGCGCTCCCGGTTCTCGAGCACCCGCTCGCGCTCGTCGCCGCTGGACAGGCCGAGGTTCAAGGAGCCGTAGACTCCCTCGCTCACGCCGCCGGGCCGGGTGGAAAAGGCATGCCGGCTCGTGAGCGCCGAGCACTGCACGAGCTTGAGACCGTTGCGGGCGACGATCTCGAAGCCCATGGCCTAGAGGACCTTGTGGAAGACGAGGATGGCGCGCTTCTCCTGGAAGCCCACCCGCTCGTACATGGCCTTGGCATGGTCGTCATGGCCGTCGACCACGAGCTCCAGCACCGGCAGCTCGTTGGCGCGGGCGAACTCCGCTGCCTTGAGCAGGATGCCGTAGCCGATCCCCTTGCCGCGGTACTGGGGCAGCACACCGAACTCGAAGATGCGCGCCGCGCCGTCCATGGTCTCGGCGTCCTGCTGGCGATCCAGGAGCACGGTCGCGACCGCCACGTCCACCTCTCCGTGCGAGACAAAGAAGCAGCCCTTGGGGTTGAAGTCCGGGCGCAACTTCCAGCGCTCCAGCTCCTCCTTGCTCACCGGGGCGAAGTCCCAGTTGTCGGCAAACGAGGTATTGAGCAGCTCGAGGAAGGCGTACTCGTCGATGCCCTGGCGGAAGCTGCGGAACGAGTAGCCCTCGGGCAGGCTGGGCGCCGGCAGCTCCGCGAGGGTCGTGTGGCGCAGCTTCCAGAAGTAGCGGACCAGCTGGAACTCGTGCTTGAGCAGGAAGGTCTGCGAGCTCACGACGCCGGCGGGAATCGCGATGCTCAGGTAGCGGCCGCCCCACTCGGTGGCCTTGGCCGTCGCGGCTTCGAGCAGCATGGCGCCGATGCCGTCGCGCTGGTGGTCCGGGTGCACGTGCAGCCCGTCGATGTTGATGCGGCCGTGGGCCATCAGGGACGGGTCGGTGTAGATGTGGACGTAGCCGCGCACCTTGCCGCCGATGTCCGCCACCAGGATCTCGCTGGTGAGCTCCAGATCCGAGGTCTCGGAGGGCGGCCGGATCCGATCGACGGTCATCGAGTAGAAGTCCGTCGAGATCGCGATCGAGGCGTTGCGGATCTCGGCCACCTGGGGCAGGTCCCCGATCTCGAACTTGCGGATGCGGACCTCGCCGGTCCCGGGCTGAGTAAGGGTCTCCATTGAACCTCCTCGGACGTCCTCGTCCCTGTGAAATCGGCCTAGCGCGTGCCGACCAACTCGCTCACCACTCCCACGCAGCGATCGCACAGCGTGGCATGCTCCCGGCTCTCGCCGACCGCCGGCGAATAGACCCAGCAGCGCTCACATTTTTCACCGGGCGCCTTGGCCACCTTGACCGCGAGGTCCGGTTCGACGACGGCCCCCTCGGGGGGCTCGGCGCCGGCCGAGGTCACGATGGCCTCCGAGACGATCAGCACCTTGGCGAGGTTGGCGCCCAGGCTGAGGAGCAGGTCGTGCACCTCGGGCGTCTTGGGCACCAGCGTCACGCTCGCCTCGAGGCTGCCGCCGATGACCTTGGCCTGGCGGGCGTTCTCGAGGGCCTTGTTGACCATCTCGCGCAGGGCGATGATCCGCTCCCAGCGCTTGGCGAGCGCCTCGTCCCGGTACGCCTCCTGGACCTTGGGCCAGTCGAGCATGAAGACGCTCGCCTCCGAGCCCTTCTGGCTCGCGGGCAGGTAGGTGTGGATGTCCTCCGCCAGGTGCGAGAGCACGGGCGAGACCATGCGCATCAGGGCCGAGAGGATCTCGTACATGACCGTCTGGGCGGCCCGGCGATCCGTCGCGTTGGGGCTCGAGGCGTAGAGGCGATCCTTGAGGACGTCCAGGTAGAAGCTCGACAGGTCCACCACGCAGTAGTTCTGGATGAGCTGGTAGAAGCGGAAGAACTCGAAGCGCTCGAACGCGCCCGTCACCTCGGAGATCATCTCCTGGAGGCGGTGCATGGCGTAGCGATCCAGCTCGCCCAGCTCCGCGAAGGGCACCGCGTGGCGCGCGGGCTCGAAGTCCGCGAGGTTGCTCATCAGGTAGCGCGCGGTGTTGCGGATCTTGCGGTAGACCTCGGAGAGCTGCTTGAGGATGACCTCCGAGATGCGCATGTCGCTCATGTAGTCCACGCTCGAGACGTAGAGCCGGAGGACGTCGGCGCCGTACTGCTTGATGACCTCCAGGGGTTCGACCACGTTGCCGAGGCTCTTGGACATCTTGCGGCCCTGGCCGTCCATGACGAAGCCGTGGGTCAGCACCGTCCGGTAGGGCGCGCGGCCGCGGGTCGCGACCGACGTCAGCAGGGACGACTGGAACCAGCCGCGGTACTGGTCGGCGCCCTCCAGGTAGAGGTCCGCCGGGTAGGAGAGCTCGGGACGCGCCTCGACGACCGACGACCAGGACGAGCCCGAGTCGAACCAGACGTCCATGATGTCCTTTTCCTTGCGGAACTCGGTCCCGCCGCACCGGGGGCAGGCCGTGCCCGCGGGCAGGAGCTCATGGTCCTCGCGGATCCACCAGGCATCCGCACCCTCCAAGGCGAAGCGGCTCGCCACCGCCTCGATGGTCTCGGGCGTGATGAGGGGCTCGTTGTCCTTGGTGCAGTAGAAGACGGGGATGGGCACGCCCCAGCTGCGCTGGCGCGAGATGCACCAGTCCGAGCGGTCGGCGACCATGTTGGCGATGCGCACCTCGCCGAAGGCGGGGATCCAGTTCACGCCCTTGATGGCCTCGAGGGCCTGCTGGCGGAAGCCGTCCACCGACGCGAACCACTGCTCGGTGGCCCGGAAGATGACCGGGTGCTTGCAGCGCCAGCAGTGCGGGTAGGAGTGGCTGAACTCCTTGTGGCCGAGGAGCACGCCGAGCCGGCCCAGCTCCTCGATGATGACGGCGTTGGCCTTGGAGTAGTGCTGGCCCGCCACCAAAGGACCCGCCGCCTCGACGAAGATGCCGCGGTCGTTGAGGGGCGCGAGCACGTCCAGGCCGTACTTCTGGCCGACCTCGTAGTCCTCGACGCCGTGGCCGGGCGCGGTGTGGACGGCCCCCGTACCGGTCTCGGTCGTCACGTGCTCGCCCAGGATGAGGGGGCTCACGCGGTCCAGGAAGACGTGCCGGTAGCGGGCGCCCTCGAGCGCCTTGCCGAAGAACGCGCCGTCCAGGCGCTTGGCCGACAGGCCCGTCTCGGCGAGGAAGGCGTCGACCAGGTCGGTCGCCACCACCAGGTAGCCGTGCTCCTGGGTGTCCAGCACCACGTACTCGATGTCCGGACCGAGCGCGACGGCCAGGTTGGCGGGCAGGGTCCAGGGGGTCGTGGTCCAGATGGCCATGCTGACGGGCTTGCCCTGGTCCAGGAGGCCCTTCACGAGGCCCGCCGACTCGGGGACCTCCGTCAGCGGGAAGCGCACGTAGATGCTCGGGCTCACGTGGTCGGCGTACTCGACCTCGGCCTCGGCCAGGGCCGTCACGTCGAACGAGCACCAGTAGACGGGCTTGAGGCCCTTGTAGATGTAGCCCTTGTGGGCCATCTCGCCGAAGACCCGGATCTGCTGGGCCTCGTAGGCGGGATCCAGGGTCACGTAGGGATGGTCCCAGTCACCGAAGCCGCCCAGCCGCATGAAGTGCTGCTTCTGGCTGGCGATCGACTTGAGGGCGAACTCCTTGCTCAGGCGCCGCACGTCGATGGGGCTCAGGTCCTGGTGCTTGGCCTTGAGCTCCTTGAGGGCCGCAAGCTCGGTCGGCAGGCCGTGGGTGTCGTAACCCGGCACGAAGGGCGCGCGGAAGCCCGACAGCGACTTGTACTTGACGACGATGTCCTTGAGCGTCTTGTTGAGGGCATGCCCGATGTGGATCGCCCCCGAGCTCGAGTAGGGAGGGCCGTCGTGGAGGATGTAGCTGGGCGCGTCCTGGCGGCGCGCGAGCATCTGCTCGTAGACCTGGTCGGCTAGCCACTTGGCCTGGATCTCGGGCTCGCGCTGGGCCGAGTTGGCGCGCATGGGAAAGTCCGTCGTCGGAAGGTTGACTGTCTCTTTGTAATCCACGGTGACCTCAATCCAGGGTGCTCGGGCGGCAAGGCCGCAAACTTCCCTATTCTACGGCATGCGGCGCGCTAAGCAAAGGATCGGCGCCCCTTGCGGCGAAAGGGGCCCCCGGAACCGGGGACCCCTTTCGAGAGTGCGATCGCCTAGAAGGGGCGACGGAAGGCCGAACCGCGCAGGAACTCCGGGATGTCCGGCTGCTGGGCCGCGGGCTCGCCGGCCGGCGCCTGCGGGGCCTGAGGGGCCTGCGACGCCACGGGCGCCTGGGCGGCGGGGACCTGCTGGGTCGCGACCGGGGCGGCCACGCCGGGCTTGGCCGCGGCGGCGGGCTGCTGGCCCTTGACGCCGTCGAAGCCGGTGGCGATGACGGTGATGCGGATCTCGCCCTGGAGGCGCTCGTCGATGACCGAGCCGAAGATGATGTTGGCCTCGGCGTCCACCGACGCGTAGATGACCTCGGCCGCCTCGTTGACCTCGTACAGCGTGAGGTCGTGGCCGCCCGTGACGTTGAAGATCACGCCCGACGCGCCGTGGATGGAGGTCTCCAAGAGGGGGCTCGACACGGCCATCTTGGCCGCCTCGACCGCCCGGCCCTCGCCGGCGCCGACGCCGATGCCCATCAGGGCGCTGCCGGCGTTCGACATGACCGACTTGACGTCGGCGAAGTCCACGTTGATGAGGCCGGGGATGGTGATGATGTCCGAGATGCCCTGGACGCCCTGGCGCAGCACGTCGTCCGCGATGTGGAAGGCTTCCTGCATCGACGTGCGCTTCTCGATGACCTGGAGGAGCTTGTCGTTGGGGACGATGATGAGGGTGTCGACCTTCTCCTTGAGCGCCTGGATGCCGGCCTCGGCCTGCTGCTGGCGACGACGGCCCTCGAAGGTGAAGGGACGGGTGACCACGCCCACCGTGAGGGCGCCCACCTCGCGGGCCACCTCGGCGATGACCGCGGCCGCGCCGGTGCCCGTGCCGCCGCCCATGCCGGCGGTGATGAAGACCATGTCCGCGCCGTCCAGAGCGGCGATCAGGTCGTCGCGGCTCTCCTCGGCGGCCTTCTGGCCCACCGACGGGTTTCCGCCGGCGCCGAGGCCGCGGGTCAGCTTGGCACCGATCTGGAGCCTGCGCTCCGACTGTGCGAGGGCCAATGCCTGGGCGTCGGTGTTGAGGGTCCAGAACTCGACCCCGCTCAGGCTGCTCGCGATCATGCGGTTGATCGCGTTGGAGCCGCCGCCGCCGACGCCGATGACCTTGATGTCGGCGCTCAGACCAGCCTTATCAGTGATATCGAACACGGTGTTCTTCCTAAGCCTTCCTTAAAATGTCCAGAAACGACCGAGAATGAGGCGGCGAATCTTGGCCAGGTTCTCGAAGATTCGCACCCCGAAGACCACGATCGCCGCGAGGTACAGGTCGATGCCGAGCTGATCGCCGAGATAGGCGAGCCCTGCGGCGAACAGCGTGTTCGCGACGAACCCGCTGATGAACACCGTGAGGCCGAACCGCTCCTCCAAGCTGGAGCGAATGCCTCCGAACCCGGTGTCCAAGGCCGCGAGGATGGCGACCGCGAAGTACTTGGACAGGTACTGGGGGATGCTCAGTGGGAAGAACGCGCCGAGCAGGATACCGACGATCAGCCCGCCCAGTGTAACGATGGCGCCCATCATGACGGGTTCTCCGGTAGCTTCACGGGCTTGGCGTAGCGATACTGGCTCCCGCCGCTGTACATCGGGATCAGGACCTCGGTTTTCTTAGAAATACTAACTTGGATTCCGTAGAATTGCAAGTATTCGATGATTCCGCCCCGCAAGGCCAGCGCAGCGCTCATGGTCTCTGGGTTTCCGACCCCGCGGATGACAAAGGGCGGGGTGATGCGCGACTGATTAACCAGGATGGTAGAACCGGCGCAGGTGATCTCGCTGGTATCGACCAATCGCTGGTCGTTGATCGCGACGGCCTCGGCTCCGCCTGCCCTCAGCTCGTTGACCAGGCGCAAGAGGTCGTCGTTGTGGACGATGGCGATGTTGGGGTCCTCGCCCTTCTGCAGCGGCTTGGCCGAGTCCGAGACCACCACCTCGAGGCCCGGGCCCTGGACCGCGACGAGGCCCGCCGCGAGGTCCGTGGCGTCCGAGCGGCGGCTGGCGCCGCCCTTGGCCTGGCGCAGGACCTGCACCTCCTTCTCGAGGCCGGCCTTGGCCTCCTCGGCGTTCTTGAGCAGCACCATCAGGTCCTCGACGCGACGACTCGGCAGGGACTGCTTGTAGTCCATCTGGTTGCGGATCTGGGTGGAGAGGAGGAAGCCCATCACGATGGAGACGACTCCGACGGGGATGAGCCAGTTGTTCTTCATGGAGAGGCCTCGGAGGTCCGGACGGTGGGGGATTCGGGGAATCGCAGGTCCATATATCTTATCGCCTTCCCACTCTTGCGCGCTAGGGGGAGGAGGTGGGAATAGAGCCGAAGTTTCTCCGCCATCTGCTCGGGAGCGCCCAGCATGATCTGCACTCCGTCGATGGTGGCCCCCCATGCGGCCGGATTCCGCACGTCGAGCGTGCCGCGAGCGCCTTGGGGCCAGTTGGCGAGGAGCACCTTGAGGGCGGCCTGCTCGGTGGGGAGGAACGAGCGCGAGGCGACCAGCGCTTCGATGGGGATCGCCGCCTGGTCGGCACCGGCGGGAAGGCGGAAGGCCACCCCCGTCGCGTCCAGGTAGGCGGACCCGCCCGCCACCCGGAGCACCGGCGATCGCTCCTTGACCGTGACCTCGATGCGAGCGGGCAACAGCCAGCGGCGGACCTTCACGTCCTCCACGCCGTCCAGGCCCTTGACCCGCGCGCGGATGGCCGCGGGGTCGATCAGGAAGAGAGGCTTGCCCTCCAGGCCCTTGACGGCCTTGGCCACCTTGTCATGGGTGAGGCGCTGGTTGCCCGCGATGCGCAGCTCGCCCGCCCAGTTCCACTGGGGCATGAGCCAGAGGGCGACGAGCGCCCCACCGAGCACGAACGCCTGGATGAAGCCCCAGGGTCCGTGGGCGGGAAACAGGGCGGCCGGGCGATCGCTCAAGACCGGGCCACCTCCAGGCCGACGTGGCAGCCGACGCCACGCACTTCGGGATGCAGCCAGAGCCCGTGCTTGTCATGGACCCGCACCTGGACCTCGCGGATGAGGCCGTTCAGGTCGGCCTCGGTGGCGCCGCCCAGGTTCACGAAGAAGTTGGCATGGACCGGCGAGACCTGGGCGCGGCCGACGGTCAGGCCCTTGCAGCCCGTGTCCTCGATGAGCCGGCCGGCGCTGGTGCCCGGGGGGTTGGTGAAGACCGAGCCCGCCGAAAGGCCCTGCGGCTGGCGCTCGCGCCGCCACTTGGAGAGGGCCGCGACCTCGGCCTGGACCTCGGCCTGGGGCTTGGCGACCGTGCGCAGGGTGGCGCCGACGACGATGCCGCCCCGCTCCGCGAGGTTGGAGTAGCGGTAACGGTAGGCGAGCTCCTCGCCCGTCTGGGTGAGCAGGCGTCCGTCCGGAAGGAGCACCTGGGCCGAGACGAGCACGTCCGAGACCGAGGCCCCGTGGGCGCCCGCGTTCATGAAGACCGCGCCGCCGACCGTGCCCGGGATGGTCGTGAGGAACTCGAGGCCGCCCCGGTCCTGCTCGGCGGCCGCCTTGACGAGCGCGCTGTTGGCGCAGCCGGCCTCGGCCGTGACCAGGTCGTCCTCCACGAGGAAAGCACCCATGCGGCTGGTCATGCGCAGCACCAGGCCGTCGAAGCCGGCGTCCGCGATGAGCAAGTTACTGCCCTTGCCGAGCACGAAGTGCGGCAGGCCCTTGTCCCGGGCCCAGGCGAGGGCCATCTCCAGCTCGGCGACCGAGCCCGGCTCCAGGTAGTAGCGGGCGGGCCCCCCGACGCGCCAGGACGTGAAGGGGGCGAGGGGAACGCCCTCGCGGATCTCGAGCGCGGTGAGCATCTAGGCGGGGCTCCCGGTGGGCGCGGCCAGGCGGGTGCGCAGCCGAGCCAAGAGGGGATCGGCGAGCTTGAAGACGTTGCCGGCACCCATCAGGAGCACGAGGTCGCCCTCCTGCACCTGGGCGAGCAGGCCCTCTTCGGCGGCGGCGTGATCGGGCCAGTGGTGAACGGCGAGCTCCGGGTGTTTGGCCCGCATGCGCTCGACCAGCTGTGCCGTCGTGACGCCGTTGGGGGCCTCGCCCGCGCTGTAGACGTCCATGACGCCCACGCCGCGCACGGCGCCGAAGGAGTCGGCGAAGTCCTCGAAGAGGGCCAGGGTGCGGGTGTAGCGGTGGGGCTGGAAGACGACCCAGACGGGGCGGTTCAACAGATGGGCCGCCTGGAGGGTGGCCTTGATCTCGGTGGGATGGTGGGCGTAGTCGTCCACCACCGTCACACCCGCCTCGGTGCCCTTGATCTGGAAGCGCCGGCCCACGCCCGTGAAGGCCTCCAGGCCCGGGCGGACGGCGTTGGCGTCCAGGCCGAGCAGGTAGGCGGCCACGATGGCGGCGCTGGCGTTGGAGACGTTGTGGCGGCCCGGCACCGAGGTGCGGAAGGGGACCTCGTTGAGGGCGAAGCAGCCGCCAGTGCCCTCGAGCACCTCGCCCTCGATGCGGTAGTCCGCCTCGGGCGAAAAGCCGTAGGTGTGGACCTGGCGGGGGATGCGCGCGAGGATGGCGCGCACGCCGGGGTCGTCCACGCAGGCCACGACCTGCGCATGCTCGGGCAGGCTCGCGAAGAAGGCGAGCATGACCTCGTAGATCTCGTCGAGGTCGCGGTAGTGCTCGAGGTGGTCGCCCTCGAGGTTGGTCAGGATGACGATCTCGGCGGTGAGGCGGCGGATGGATTTGTCGGACTCGTCGGCCTCGGCGACCAGGAAGGGGCTCTTGCCGGTGCGGGCCGTGCCGCCGATGAGGGGCAGCTCGCCGCCGACGAGCACCGTGGGGTCCTGGTCGGCGCCCAGGAGGATGCTCGCCACCATGCCGGTGGTGGTCGTCTTGCCGTGAGTGCCGGAGACGGCGATGGAGCGGTGGCGGGCCATGAGCTCGGCGAGGACCTCCGAGCGGTGCTTGACGACGAGGCCCCGCTCCTGGGCAGCCTTGAGTTCGGGGTTCTCGGGGCCGACGGCCGTCGAGACCACCACCACGTCGGCCGCGGCCACGTTCTCGGCGGCATGCCCGATGTGGATGGAGACCCCCAGGTCGGCGAGGCGGCGCGAGGTCGAGGAGGCCGCCTGGTCCGATCCCGTGACCGTCACCCCTTGTTCATGCAGGACCTGGGCGATGGCGCTCATTCCGACGCCGCCGATCCCGATGAAGTGGTGGGCAGGGGTGTTGTTCACGGTGGTTCCTCGATGACAGGGGGATTCCCTTTGAAGACTATACGCGCCCTCGGGCGACTCATAACCTAGCTTACAACGGTTATGGGGAAATCGTGAAGCGCAGAACCGGGCCGAAGCTGACTTTGGGTCAGAGGGCGGCCCGCGAGCCCCGACTCGCCCGGGCTCGGAGCGCCCCCAAGCTCCAGCTTCGCGGGCCCGAGTTGCGCCCGCATGAGGCGACGGTTACGACTTCGTGACGTCTGGAGGCGGGGCCCTTAGCGGCGCGCGAGCTCCTGGATCCGGTCGGCGATCCGGGCGGCCGCGTCCGGCCGCCCGAAGCCGCGGCTCGCCTCGGCCATGGCCGCCCGACGCTTGGCATCCTGCATGAGCTCCGCCACCGCGGGCCCGAGGCCCGTGAGGTCCCGGTCGTCGAGGGCGATCGCCGCTCCTGCCTCCGAGAGGGCCCGCGCGTTGGCGGGCTGGTCCTTGCCGCCGTACTGGAAGGGCACGAGCACCATGGGCTTGGCGGCGGCCGTGAGCTCCGCGACGGTGGTGGCGCCCGCCCGCGAGAGCACCAGGTCGGAGGCGGCGATCGCCACCGGCAGGTCCTCCAGGTACGGCACCAGGCGGTAGCGATCGCCCAGTCTCAGGTCGGCCGTCTGGGCCTCGACCTCGCCGAAGTCACCCTTTCCCGCCACGTGCAGGATGCCCCAGTCCTCGGCCTGCAACAGCTCCGGCAGGGCCGAGACCAGGGCCCGGTTGATGGAGCGAGCCCCGAGGCTGCCGCCCGTCACGAGCAGGAGGTGTTCGGCCTTGGGGAAGCCAAGCTTCTCGCGGGCCGCCTCGCGGCTCAGGGTGTAGACCTCGGAGCGGATGGGGTTTCCGAGGTTTCTGGCCTTGCCCTTCGGGAAGTAGCGATCGCTCTCGGGGAAAGTCGTGACGACCTCGGTGGCGAAGCGCGAGAGCACCCGGTTGGCGATGCCCGGAAAGACGTTCTGCTCGCAGATGACGACCGGCCGGCCCATGCTCGCCGCCGCGAGGATGGCGGGCGCGCTCACGTAGCCGCCGGTGCCCACCACCACGTCCGGCAGGAGCTCGCGGATGACCCGGCGAGCGGCCCCCAGGGAGCCCGCGAGGGCCTTGAAGAAGCCCACGAGCTCCGGACCCAGCTTGCGGGGCATGCCGCGTACGTCCACCGGGTAGAAGGGGTAGCCCTTCTCGGGCACGAGCGTGGCCTCGAGGCGGTTGGGCGTGCCCATGAAGGCGAGGGTGGCGCCGGGATCACGCGCCTTGAGCTCCTCGGCGAGGGCGAGAGCCGGATAGAGGTGGCCGCCCGTGCCGCCACCCGCGAAGAGGACTACCATTGACCCTTGTCTCCCAGCTTCAGGAGCCGCAGCTGGACCTGGGTCTGGCGGCTCACGTTGAGGATGATGCCCACGGCGAAGAGCGTGATCATGAGGCTCGTGCCGCCGGCGGACAGGAACGGCAGCGGGATGCCCGTGGTGGGCAGGGCCGCCGAGACCACCCCGATGTTGACGAAGGCCTGCACGACGATGAGGGTCGTCAGCCCGATGCACAGGAGCTGGTGGAAGGGGTTCTGCGAGCGCTTGGCGATGGCGAAGCCGCGCTGGGCGAAGAGCAGGAACAGCAGCACGAGGCCGAGCGTCCCCATGAGGCCGAACTCCTCGGCCAGGACCGCGAAGATGAAGTCCGCGTGCTGGATGGGCAGGTAGAAGAGCTTCTGCTTGCCCTGGCCCCAGCCCGTGCCGAAGATGCCGCCCGACCCGATGGCCAAGAGCGACTGGATGAGCTGGAAGCCGATGTCGCGCGGGTACTTCCACGGGTCCATGAAGGCGAGCCAGCGCAGGCGCTGGTAGGGCGTGGTCAGGGAGATGGCCATGACGGCCACGATGCCCGTGGTCATCCAGACGCCGAGCTTCCAGACCTTGGTGCCGTTGGCCAGGAACAGCGCGAAGCAGGCCGTCGCGCACATGAGCGTGGTGCCCAGGTCCGGCTGGAAGAGGATGAGCGCGATCATGCCCCCGATGGGCAAGAGCACCTGGCGGTGCTCCTTGAGCCGCCAGCCCGCGTCGGGGTGGCGCGCGAGGAAGTCCGCGACGAAGAGGATGAGCGCCAGCTTCGCGAGCTCCGAGGGCTGCACGGAGAAGGGGCCCAGCTTGAGCCAGCGGGTGGCGCCGTAGACCGTCATGCCGACGCCCGGGATGTGGATGGCGAGGCACATGACCGCCGTCCCGATCATGGCGGGCTTGGCCCAGGTGCGGACCCGGTCCAGGGGCAGGGTCATGCCGATCCCCATGGCGACCAGGCCGAGCAGGCCCCATGCGACCTGCTTCTTGACGAAGAACAGGCTGTCGCGCATCTGGATCTGGGCGGCGGGCGCGCTCGCCGAGAGGATCATCACGAAGCCGATGAGCATGAGGGCGATCGTGATGATGAGCAGGGACAGGTCGGGCCGGCTGCGCCAGCCGAGGGCGCTACGCTCCGACGACATCGCCCGCTCGCTCGGCGGCCAGGTCATGGACCAGGGCCTTGAACGCGCGGCCTCGCTCCTCGTAGTTGTTGAACATGTCGAAACTGGTGCAGGCCGGGCTGAAGAGCACCACCCCGCCCTGGGTCGCGTGGGCGTGGGCCTCGCGAATGGCGCCCGCGAGGTCGGTGGCCATGGTGATCTCCTGGTAGCCGCCCGCCCGGAGCACGCGCTCGAAGTACGGGGCCGCCTCGCCCAGGAGCACCACGTGAGCGACCCGCCCGCTGATGGCCGTCACCAGGGGGTCGATGGCGCCGCCCTTGTCGCGGCCGCCGGCGATGAGCACCAGGGGCTCCTCGAAGCTCTCGATGGCCTTGATGGTCGAGTCGTAGTTGGTGCCCTTGGAGTCGTTGAAGTACTGCACGCCCTCGAGGGTCAGGACCGGCTCGATGCGGTGCTCGACGGCCTTGAACTCCCGGATGGCGCGGGCGATCGCCGCAGGCTCCAGGCCGAGGGCGACGCCCACCGCCGAGGCCGCGAGGCAGTTCTCGAGGTTGTGGGCCCCGCGCAGGGGGATCTCCGCGACGCTCACGATGGGCGTGTCGCCGGCCGGCGTGCGGTGGACGATCTGGCCGTCGGCCAGGATCACGCCCTCTGCGAGCTCCCCGCGCCGCGAGAAGGCCAGCGTCCGGGCGGTAAGCGCCCCGATGAGGGGCTGGATGGCCGGGTCGTCGGCGTTCAGGATGGCCCAGTCCTCGGGGCCTTGCTTCGCGAACAGGCGCTTCTTGGCTTCCCAGTAGGCCTCGCGCGAGCCGTGGCGGTTGAGGTGGTCGTCCGAGAAGTTGATCCAGAGCGCCACGTGGGGCTTGAAGTCCGAGACCGTCTCCATCTGGAAGCTCGAGACCTCGGCCACCAGGTAGTCCGAGGGCTCCTGGGCCAAGGAGACCAAGGGGATGCCGATGTTGCCGCCGACCGGGGCATGCTTGCCCGCGGCCGCGAGAATCTCGCCGATCAGCGTGGTGGTGGTCGTCTTCCCGTTGGTGCCCGTGATGGCCACGATGGGGGCCGACGTCAAGCGGTAGGCGAGCTCGATCTCGCCGATCACCTCGACGCCGTCTGCTTCGGCGGCCTGGAGGATGGCGAGGTTCTTGGGCACGCCCGGGCTCACGATGATGACGTCGGCGTCCAGGCAGGCGCTGGAGTGGCCGCCCGTCTCGATCTGCACGCCTTCGGGGGCCGTCTTGAGGATCTCCGCGAGGTCCTCCGCCGAGCGCACGTCGCTCAGGATGACCTCGGCCCCGAGGCCCTTGAGCACCGCCGCACAGGCGAGGCCCGAGCGCGCGATGCCGAGGATGGCGATTTTCTTGTCCTGCCAGTCGGTCATGACGTTTCCTTAAAGCAGGGCGATCGTGAGGATCGCCATGAGGAGTCCGATGAGGTAGAAGCGCTGGACGACTTTCGTCTCCTTCCAGCCCGAGAGTTCGAAGTGGTGGTGCAGGGGGCTCATCTTGAAGACCCGCTTGCCGGTGGTCTTGAAGGAGGTCACCTGGATGATGACCGAGAGCGTCTCGGCCACGAAGATGGCCCCGATGGGAATGAGGTAGAGCTCGAGCCGGCCCATCACGGCGCAGGCCGCGATGGCCCCGCCCAGGGCCAGGCTGCCCGTGTCGCCCATGAACACCTGCGCCGGGTGCGAGTTGTACCAGAGGAAGCCCAGGCACCCGCCGATGACCGCGAGCACGAGCACCATGATGCTGCCCAACGAGTCGAAGGTGGCGTACTGGCTTAGCATGAAGGCGAAGGCCGCGAGCGCGATCGCCATGGTGCCCGCCGCGAGTCCGTCCAGGCCGTCCGTGAGGTTGACGGCGTTGGTGGTGCCGGCGATGACGAGCACGAGCAAGGGGTAGTAGGCCCAGCCCAGGTCCCACATGGCGTGGGTGACGGGCACCATGATCGCCGTGCCGTGGCCGGTCATGGCGAGGTACACCGAGAAGAGCACGCCGACCAGGATCACGCCGCCCATCTTCTGGCGGGCGGAGAGGCCCTTGTTCGACTTGCGCTTGATGATGAGGTAGTCGTCCAGCCACCCGAAGAAGCCGCAGCCCAGGATGACGCCGATGACGGCCAGCATGTCGGGGTGGACGCCGCCCTGGAGGGCGCCGACCCCGAGGGCCGTGACGACGGCCGGGACCACGATGATCCAGCCGCCCATGGTGGGCGTGCCCGCCTTGGCGTGGTGGGACTGGGGACCCTCTTCCCGGATGGACTGCCCCACCTTCCAGCGGCGCAGGTACTCGATGAAGGGATTGCCCATCAGGATGGCGAGGACCATGCTGATGGCCACGGTGAGGGCGAGCGGCAGGTGGGTCAAGCGTGTTCTCCCAGGCGGGCTTCGAGGGCTTTCAGGATGTCTTCCATGCGTGACGAGCGCGAGCCCTTGAGGAACACGCGATCGCCGGGCAACAGGTAGTCGAGGAGGGCCTCGGCGAGGGCCTCCTTGGTGTCGAAATGCTCCGCCTTCTCGGGAGCCTGCTCGGCGATCCAGCGCGCCTTCTCGCCCACCGTGAAGAGCCGGTGGATGTCCGCGTCGCGCACGGCGTCGCCCACGGCCCGGTGGCCCACCTCGGCGTAGTTGCCGAGCTCGCCCATGTCGCCGAGGACGGCCACCCGACGGCCCCGGCAGGGCTCGAGGCAGAAGCCAGCGAGCGACGCCCGCATGGACTCGGGGTTGGCGTTGTAGGTCTCGTCCACGACCTCCAGGTCCCCCAGGCGCACCACCCGGGCGCGGCCGGGCAGCTCCTCGGGCTCGAGGTCCACCTCAAGGGGCAGCGTGAAGCCCAGTAGCCGGGCGACGGCGATGGCCGCCAGCGCGTTCTGCTGGTGGTGGGGGCCCGCATGGGGCAGGGTGATCCGGGTCGATCCCGCGGGCACCAGCTCGCTGCCCAGCCAGTGGGCGACGAAGGTGCGGCCCGCGCCCTCGGCCCACACCGTGGCCTTGGGGTCGCGCAGGCTGAAGGTCGTGACCGGGCCCAGATGGTCCAGGCCCTCCTTCATGACCAGGGGATCGTCGCCGTTGAGCACGGCCGTCATGGTGGGGCCGCCCACCCGCAACAGCTCGCCCTTGGCCTTGGCGATCGCCTCCTGGGTGCCGAGCCGCTCGATGTGGGCCGTGCCCACGTTGGTGATGACGCCGATGGTGGGGCGCGCCACCGAGGCGAGGTAGGCGATCTCGCCGGGGCCGCGCATGCCCATCTCGACGATGCAGGCCTCGTCGCCGGGGACCATGGAGAGCAGGGTCTTGGGGACGCCCACCTCGTTGTTGAAGTTGGCGTGGCTCTTGCCCACCCGCAAGAAGCGCCCGAGCACCGCCGCGATCATCTCCTTGGTCGAGGTCTTGCCCGAGGAGCCCGTCACGGCGATGACGGCCAGTCCCAGGTGCTCGCGCCAGTGGCGGGCGATGTCCCCGTAGGCCGCGAGCGTATCCTCGACCCGCACGGCCGCGCGCCCCGCGGGCAGGGCCACGTCGTCCCGGCCGATCAGAAAGGCGCTGGCACCCTTCTCGGCCGCCTGATCGATGAACTGGTGCCCGTCGAAGCGCTCGCCCTTGAGGGGGATGAAGAGGGTGCCCGGCTCGATGGCCCGCGTGTCGGTCGTGACGCCCTTGAGGGCGAGGTCGGCACTCCCCGCGAGCAGCTTGCCGCCGGTGGCCCGGAGGACGGCGTCGAGCGTCAGGCTCATGGCGCCACCGTCCTCGTCTGGATCGCGGCCCTGGCCACCTCGCGGTCGTCGAAGGGCAACGTCCGATCGCCGATGATCTGGTAGGTCTCGTGGCCCTTGCCCGCGATGACGACCACGTCCTGGGGCTTGGCGGCCTCGATGGCCCGGCGGATGGCCTCGGCGCGGTCGACGACGGCCTCGAAGGGGCCCGTGATGCCGGCTGCGACCTGGCGCATGATCTCCTGGGGGTCCTCCGAGCGCGGGTTGTCCGAGGTCAGAAAGACCCGATCGGCCAGGTTGGACGCGATGGCCCCCATCTGCGGGCGCTTGGTGGCGTCGCGATCGCCCCCACAGCCGAAGACGACGATGAGCTCGCCCCGGGTGAAGGCGCGGGCCGTCTTGAGGACGTTCTCGAGGCCGTCCGGGGTGTGGGCGTAGTCCACGAGGACGGTGAAGGGGTTGTCCGGGGTCGTGACGACCTCGACCCGGCCGGGCACGCCGCGCATGCGGCCGAGGCCGCGGGCGATGGACGGCAGGTCGACGCCGAGGGCGAGGGCGGCTCCGGCGGCCGCGAGCGCGTTGGAGACGTTGAAGAGGCCCGGCAGGCGCAGGGAGACCGGCACGCTGCCCGCGGGCGTCACGAGCGTGAAGTTGCTGCCGCCCGGGTGCATGTCGAGGGCCTCGGCGTGCACGTCGGCGGGCTGACCCATGGCCGAGTAGGTGAGCACGGGGGCCGCACTCGCCTGGATGAAGCGCTCGGACTCGGGATCGTCGCGGTTGATGACCGCCCGACCCTCCGGCGGCAGGCCCTCGAAGAGCTTGGCCTTGGCGGCGCCGTAGGCCTCCATGGTCCCGTGGTAGTCCAGGTGATCGACCGTCAGGTTGGTGAAGACGCCGACCTTGAAGGAGGTGCAGGCCACGCGGGCCTGGTCGAGCGCGTGCGAGCTCACCTCCATGACCACCGACTGCACGCCGGCGCGGCGCATCTGGGCGAAGATGCCCTGCAGCTCGAGGGCCTGCGGCGTCGTGTGGCCCGTCTCGATGGTGCCCCCCGAGAAGCGGCTGCCGAGGGTGCCGATGAGGCCCGTCGTCTGACCGGCATCCTGGAGGATGGCCTCGATCAGGTGGGTGGTGGTGGTCTTGCCGTTGGTGCCCGTCACGCCGACCACGGCCAGAGCGCCCGACGGATGCCCGAAGAAGCGGTCGGCGAGCTGGGCGAGCACCTGCCGGCCGTCCGACACCGGGAAGGTGGGCAGGCCGAGGTCGCGGCCCGCGCGCGCGTACCAGGCCGCGTCGACCACCACGGCGGAGGCGCCCTTGGCGATCACCTCGTCCAGGCGATCGTGGGCGTCCACGCGGGCGCCCTTGAGGGCCACGAAGACGGCACCCGGCTCGACGCGGCGCGAGTCGTAGGCGACCCCGGCGGCCTCACCCGAAAGCGGGCGGCCCGAGGCCTCCCGGAATCCTGCCATCAGCTCAGCGAGTTGCATGGGACGTCACTTTCTGCTCGATCGGAACGTACGGCATGATGCCCAGGTAGGGAAGCGTCTGCCTGACGACTGCCTGGAACAAGGGCACGGCGGTCAAGCTCGCATAGTGGGCATTCTGAGGGCTGTCTAGCAACGCGAGCACGACGAGTTGCGGCTTTTCTGCCGGCGCGAAACCCAAAAAAGAGGCAATGACGTCGGAAGTGTAGCCGCCGCCCGACTCGCGGGACTTGTTCGCCGTGCCCGTCTTGCCCGCCACATTATACCCCGGGACCTTCGCCGCTGTCCCGGTTCCGGTGTCCACGACCTGCTGCAGCATCGAGAGCATCTGGCGCGAGACCTCCGGCGAGATGACCTGGCTCGCGGTGGCCTGCGGGAACTCCTGCAGGACCTTGCCGTCCGGGCTCACCACCTTGTCGATGAGCCGCGGCGGGTGCAGCCGTCCCTCGTCCGCGATGGCCGTGGCGGCCGTGACGATCTGCAGGGGCGTCACGGAGAGGCCGTAGCCGAAGGAGATGGAGCCTTGCCGCATGGTCGGCCAGGGCAAGGGCGGCAACAGGCCCTTGCTCTCGCCTCCGATGCCCGACTGCGTGACCGCGCCGAAGCCGAAGCGGGTCAGCATGGACCGGTGGAAGGCCTCGGGCATCCGCAGGCCCACCTGCAGGGACCCGACGTTCGACGAGTGTTCCAGGATCTGCTCGAGGTCGAGCTGCCGGATGCCCGCCGGGGCGTCGTGGTCCGAGATGGTGTGCTTGCCGATCTTGATGGTGGGGCCGCAGGGAAAGCGGGTCGAGGTCGTGACGACCCCCGCCTGGAGGGCGCTCGCCACCGTGAAGATCTTGATGGTGGAGCCCGGCTCGTAGACGTCCTGCGCCACCCAGTTCTTGATGAGGCTCCAGTCGGCCTCGCGGTAGTGGTTCGGGTCGTACGACGGCAAGGTCGCATAGGCCAAGAGGTCGCCCGTCTTGGCGTTCATGACGAGCACGGCCCCTCGCTTGGCCTTCAGCTTCTCGATGGCGAGCGCGAGCTCGCGCTGGGCGATGTGCTGGATGGTCTCGTCGAGGGTCAGGACCACCCGGGCGCCGTCCGTGAGCAGCGTCCGCAGGGGCGAGCCGCTGTTCTCGCGCAGGATCTCGCGGCCCCGGGCGTCCACCTGCACCAGGAGCTTCTGGGAGCCGCCGCGCAGGACGTGGTCGAAGTAGCGCTCGATGCCCGCGAGGCCCTGGTTGTCCACGCCGACGAAGCCGATCAGGGCGGCGGCGAGCGTCTCTTTGGGATACAGGCGCTTGGACTCGCGGATGACGCCGATGCCCGAGATCTTGAGGGCCTTGACGGCCTTGCCCACCTCCTGGTCCTGCTGCCGCAGGAGCCAGCGCCAGTGGCGTCCCTGGAGGCCCTTCTCGAGCTCGGCGGCGTCCCGCTTGAGCACCGGGGCGAGGCGGGCGGCGATCTGGGCGGGCTCGAGCTCGAAGTCGACGGGCTGCGCGTAGACGGAGGCCGCGTCCACCGAGACGGCGAGCTCCCTACCGTTGCGATCGACGATCTCGCCGCGCACCGAGGCGAGGTCCACTTCGCGGGTGCGCTGCTCGCGCGCCAAGGACGTCAGGTGGGGGGCCTGGAAGACCTGGAGGAAGACCATGCGGCCGCAGAGGGCCAGGGCGCCGAGCGCGAGGGTGCCGTAGATCCAGCTGCTACGGGCGCGAATGGTTTGGTGGCGCGCCATTCTTAATAGGCCTCGGGTACTCCAAAGGTCGGCTTGGCCAGGCGTACCGGGCTCTCGGGGAGCGCGGGCGGCGCGGGCAGCAGCCAGGGGCTCTTGCCGGGCTCCAGGTGCAACTCGGCGACCGCACGGGCCTCGATCCGATCCGGTGCCTCCGCCGAGGCTCGCTCGGCCCGTAGGCGCACGTTCTCACGGCGCTTGGCGAGCAGGTCCGCCTGGGTGCGGTTGAGACCGGCCTCCTGGATGACGGTCACGACGTAGAGGCCGACGTTGGCCGCAAGCAGCCCCGACAGGGCGATCGTCAGCCATGACGTACCCGCGCGGCGCGGCATTAGCACGTTCCAGCCGGGTCGGCGCGTGGGGGGCGTGCGCAGGGCGGGCAGGGCCCGGGCGTTGGGAGAGGCCACCGGCATGTCAGATCCTCCTGGCGACGCGGAGCTTGGCCGACCGCGCGCGCGGGTTCCGGTCGGTCTCCTCGGCCGTGGCGATGATGGGCTTGGACGTCTCGACCTCCACGGTCGGGGCCTTGCCGCAGACGCACATGGGGATGCGGGGCGGGCAGACGCAGCCCTTCTCCTCGGCGCGCATGAACTGCTTGACGATCCGGTCCTCGAGCGAGTGGAAGGTGATCACCGCGAGCCGGCCGCCCGGCTTGAGGCGCTGGACGGCCGCGGGCAGGGCCCGCTCCAGGACGCCCAGCTCGTCGTTGACGGCGATGCGCAGGCCCTGGAAGGTGCGCGTGGCGGGATGGATGCCGTCCTTGCTGCGGGGGACCACCCGGCTGACGACGTCCGAGAGCTCGGTGGTGGTTTCGAAGGGCTTTTGCTGGCGGCGCGCCACGATGGCCCGGGCGACGGGGCGCGAGAGACGCTCCTCGCCGTAGCGGAACAACAGGTCCGCGAGGGACCGCTCGTCGAGCTGGTTGACCAGATCCGCCGCGGTGGTCGGGGCGTTCGGATCCATCCGCATGTCGAGGGGTCCCTCCCGCCAAAACGAGAATCCGCGCTCCGGGGTGTCCAGCTGGTGGCTCGAGACCCCGATGTCGAGCAGGATGCCGTCCAAGGGCTCGGGCGGCCACGACTGGAGGACCTCTCCGAAGTTGCCGCGCCTCAGTTCGAAGTTGGGGCCAATCGCCGCCAGTCGTGCCTCGGCTTCTTGCAGGGCCCGGGGGTCCTGGTCGATGCCGTAGAGGAAGCCCTCGGGACCCACCGCCTGAAAGAGGAGGGCCGCATGGCCTCCGCCTCCGAGCGTGCCGTCCAGCACCTTGCCCCCCTTTTCGGGCGCCAAGGCCGCCAGGACCTCGTCGGGCAGCACCGGCAGATGATAATTGGCCTCCACCACGCTAGGCCATCCCCTCTCGTAACTGCTGTGACCATGCGCACAGGCTGGAGTAAAGAAGGGGCGAGACCGC
The DNA here is from genome assembly GCA_036676985.1 of Candidatus Sericytochromatia bacterium. Classification (GTDB taxonomy): domain Bacteria; phylum Cyanobacteriota; class Sericytochromatia; order S15B-MN24; family UBA4093; genus DATNQJ01. The sequence continues at coordinate 251,618 of JAKFBU010000023.1, read as the reverse complement.
GGTCTCGCCCCGTGTCAGTGGGCCTGTAAGCCGAGTTCTGTCCCCCCGCGGAGGGGGCGATCATCTATCTGGGACGATGGTTGCCCATCGCCTCGAGCGACCTAACCCGGGGAATCGGCGGGTCGCGTCAACTTCCCCTGTTTGGTCTTGCTCCGGACGGGGTTTACCTAGCCAGCCGGTCACCCGGCTGCTGGTGGGCTCTTACCCCACCTTTGCACCCTTACCCGACACCTAGTGGATCCAGGCACCTGCACAGCCGCGTTCGGTTCGGTAGCCGTTCGGCCATATCATGACGCGTTGGAGCGCGGCAATGGTGCGACGAATGCGTCGGGCGGTATCTTTCTGTGGCACTATCCTCGGGGTTTCCCCCACTGGGCGTTACCCAGCGTCCTACCCTATGGAGCTCGGACTTTCCTCAGGTCCTGGAGGGGTCCTCCAGATCCCGCGATCGCCCGTCCCACTGACCATGTCAGTATATCAACCCAAAAGCCGGGGTGCAACCGACACCCCGGCGTGGTTTTCGCGTGAGTTGGGGGGTTAGCGCCGGCGCGGACGGGCCGACCAGGACAGCATGAAGCCGAGCCCCAGCCCCTGAGAGCGCCGCGTGAAATGGGCGAGCGCCTCGTGCTGCCGCTTGGGCGCACGGCTCAACGAGTGGCAGACCGTAAGCAGGGTGAGCAGTCCGACCTTGTGTCCGGTTTGTTCGAGCCCGTTCATGGCAATTGCCTCCCTGAGTGCTTAACACATCTTAAAACTATAGCATAACAATTCGTGTCTGCCTATTCCCTGGGCAAGCCCTTGACGGAACGTTTGTTCTACCTTACCATACAAGTGTATGGTTCATGCAAGTCGCCGCATGAAACGGGCTTTCGAAGGCATTTGGCAGGCCGATCGATGCCGGATGCGGCGCGGGGGAGGGTGAATGGACGACTTGACGGCCCGTCAGCGCGAGCTGCTCGATCGCATCGTCGAGCACCATGAGCGCCACGGGCAGGTCCCGACCGTTCGGGAGCTGGCGGCCGCCCTGGGCGTCAAGGCGCCGGGCACCATCCAGGACCACCTGCGTGCCCTCGAGCGCAAGGGTTACCTGGATCGGGAGCCGGGCGTGAGCCGCAACCTGCGCCTCACCGACAAGGTCGAGCGGCCCGACCCCTACCGGCTCCCCGTGATGGGACGCATCGCCGCGGGTCGGCCCATCGAAGCCATCGAGTCGAGGGAATCCCTGCAACTCGCCGAGGACCTGCAGCTGGCCGGCACCTTTCTCTTGCGGGTCAAAGGGGAGAGCATGATCGAGGACCACATCGCCGACGGCGACTACGTCGTGGTCCGTCCCCAGGCCACCGCCCGCAACGGCGAGATCGTCGTGGCCCTCTTGCCGGATGGGGAGGCCACCCTCAAGCGCCTGTACCGCGAGGCGGACCACATCCGGCTGCAGCCCGCCAATTCCAGCATGGAGCCCATCCGGGTCCCAGCGGTCACCATCCAGGGTCGGGTCGTGGCCGTCATTCGTCGCATGCAATAGAACGGAGGCCATCGATGGCGATTCGTACCCTTCCTGCTCGTCCCCTTCCCGGTCGTCCGCGCCTGCGGGTCCTGCGGCGCGTGCGCCGCACCTGGCTGGCCCGCTTCATGGACCCCCGGGAGCTCTATGGCTTCAAGGTCACGCTGTTGGCTTGTTGCTTCATTCTGGCGGCGATGCTCGGGGCTTAGGCTTGTTGCGGGTCATGTCCGTCTATCGCGTCACGGATAAGATGTTACGAGCGAAAAGTCGCTAAGGTGAGAACGTGCGTCGGGTGATGGGTTGCTTGAGTGATCATGACGACAGCGCGGTAACGACGTAACGTGGTAGTCGATGACTTGGATGCCGATGCGTGAGGGGTCCTGAGTTCGATCGGTTGGCGTGATGTCAGAGTCGTCACGTCATGCGCGTGATGTGGTGGCTTGATGGCGACGTGATGTCCGAGCGGCGGCGGTTGGCCTCCGGACCGGCTCCCCGATAGAATGGGAGCTGTGGAAAGAGAGGCCCGCGCCCGATGAGGCAGCAAGCACCCCCCAACTTCTATGATCTGCTGGGTGTGACCCGGACCGCGACCGAGGACGAGATCCGGTCTGCCTATCGCACCAAGGCGAAGCTGGCTCACCCCGACCGGGTAGGCGGCAACGTCCGCCAGATGGCCCGCCTCAACGAGGCGTACGAGACCCTCGGCAACGCGGACCGGCGTGCTCGTTACGACGCGACGCAGCGCGGCCCCCAGCGCCTCCCGACCCGTCCGGCCCGACCCGCGCGCGGCGGGGTGGATGCCAAGCTCTTTTATCAAAAGGTCTTCGGCCCCCTCGATGCGCGCATCCAGCTGCTCATGGAACGTCTCTTCGACCAGCTCGACGACCTGTCGGGGGATCCCTACGACGAGCGGCTCTCCGAGGCGTTCGAGGAGGTCGTCTCGTCCGCCCGTGAAACGCTCGGCGAGCTCACGCGCGGGCTGGCGGCCGCCTCGGCGCCGGATGCCTGGTACGGTGCGATCGCCCTCTACGAGCAGGGCCTGCGCCAGCTCGACGACGCCCTCGGCGAGTTCGAGAGCTTCTCCCTCAACTTCCTGCTCGATCACCTGGTGGACGGTCGCGCCATCATGCTCGGGGCCTCCGAGCTCATGAGCGAGGCGCGCGATCGCATGCACCTCAAGGCCTGAAAGGACCCCGCGTGTCGGAACCCGAAATCGAACTGACTCCCCCCTATGCCTCCATGGCCGACTTCTACCGCGACGTCGAACGGAACCTGGCGGTCGTGCTGGACACCTACGCCGCCGAGGGCCACGCGCCGACCTGCCGGAAGGGCTGCGATGCCTGCTGCCACCAGCTGGTGATGACGACCATGGCCGAGGCCCGCGAGGCGGCCCGCTGGATCCGCTCGCAGCCCGTGCCGGAGCAAGAGCGCCTGGCGGTCTCCCTCGAGCAGTGGCTCGAGGCGACGGAGGTGCTGCGCCGTCGCCTCCAGGAGGGAGCGGACGCGGAGCTCGAGACCCTCGTGGACGGTCTTGCGACCGAGTACTGGGCCCAGCGCATTCCCTGCCCCTTCTTGCAGGCGGGAAGCTGCAGCATGTACGCGGCGCGCCCCTTGATCTGCCGCCATCACTTCTCCCTGAGCGACCCCGAGCTCTGCCGCACGGGCGAAGAGGACATCATCGAGCGCATGGAGACCATGGACGACGTCTTCTTCTATTCCCAGGAGGCCATTCCGGAAGAAGAAGCCGAGATCGGCATGTTCCCCGAGCTGGTCCTGGTCGCGCTCCAGGAGATCTGAGCGTCGCCCGGGAGTCGCAACGCGGGGGTGGGCCACTGGCCCACCCCCGCGATGCGTTGGAACACCTGCTAGGCGTCGAGGGACAGGAGCGCTTCGAGTCGCTGCTGCTGGTCACGCAGGTGGTTGAGCTTGAACAGGAAGAAGTCGCCCAGGCCCGGCTTCTCGCTTTCGAGCACGAGCTCCGCGTCCGGCTCCATCTTGCCCTGCAGGTCGCCGGGAAACTCCTGGGCCAGGGCGTGGAGCAGGTGGATCTGTCCCGGGTTGAGCTCCTGCACCTCGCTCCCGTGCCGGAACGTGGCCTGGTTGGAGGGTTCGGCCTTCTTGCGGCGCCGCACGGTGGGCGTCGACTCCGAGCCGGGGGTCCGGGACGTCTTGGTGGGCTTCCGTTTTTCCATGGCTTACACCTCCAGTAATCGCCGAAATATTGGTCGATTTATCGTATAAGACGATTATAGAGGCGAAATGTTCCCTGCCAAGATGATTACAATCACTTACATTGTGAAGCGAACCGCGCTTAGGGTCGCGTAGACCCCATTTGGGCCTTAACCTTCCGGGAAGTCTGCGTGTGTCACCCCGTTCCACCAGACAAGCGAGCGGAAACACGGACGCCCTTTCCGAAAGCGCCGTCCTCAAAGGATAGTAAAGAAATCTCTCGGAACGTAACGGCGCTTTGGCGTGTTACGGGCCACTGGCCGCTAAGCGCGGCACGGAGGGCCTGAAATGAGCCACGGGCGCCGATAAGCCGGCGCCCGTGGTCGAAAGAGTGGGGCCCGCCGGGTGTGTGAACGACGGGCCCCTCCAGCTCAGAGAGGTGAACTAAGAACTGGTGATTATATTATTCCCCTTTTGCCGAAATATATCAAATTCCGGGGAACGGGGCGCCTGGTGCGACTAGGCGGCCGGCGTGGTGGCCATGGACGAGGCGAGGGCTTCGCGCAGGCGCTTGAGGCCCCCGCTAAACGGCCACCAGCTCTTGAGCTTGTCGATCATGCCCTGCTTGGCCTGGTTGGGGATGCGGTTCAGCCAGGCGGAGCCCGGCGTCGTGCCCAGGGTCTCGCAGAGGTACTGGATGTCCTTCTTGTCGAGGGACGCGACCAGGTTGGTGTAGTAGGTCGGGTTGAACGTGACGTCGCGCGGCGGATCGCCGAAGAGCGCCTGCAGGACCTGCTGGCGTGCCCCCTTCTTGAGATCCTCGAACATGCGCGCGATGCCCTGGCCGGCGCCACCGAGCAGCCGGTCGAGCTCGGGCATCATCTTGTCCGACTCGCCCTGCTGGCGCGCCATGTCGACCACCGAGGCGATCGCCGCCTGGTCCTCGCCGTTGGTCCGGCCGTCGAGCAGGATCTTGATCATCAGGGCCTTCTGCTCGGGCAGAGACGCGTAGAAGAGGTCGAAGTTGTTGATCAGGTCCCGGACGGCCTTGTGGTCCCCGGTCTTGAGGTACTGCCAGATCTGCTGCACCTTGGGGTCGTTCGGATCCTTCTGGGGGCGGCCGTCGGTGTTGGTGCCGTCCGTCCCGTTGGTGCCGTTGTTGCCGTTGGTCCCGTTCGTGCCATTCGTCCCGTTGTTGCCGTTGGTCCCGTTCGTGCCGTTGTTGCCGTTAGTCGGATTGGGGCGCTCGATGCCGCCGTTGCCGTAGTTGGGCGTGGTGGGCTTGACGTCCTCGGCCTGGAACATGGCCATTTCGCCGGGGCCCGGCACGTACTGCCGGGGACCGGTGGGTTGGGCGGCCGGCATCTGCACGGCGGGCGCGTAGCCTGCCGGATACATCGGCTGACCGTTCGGACCCATCACGTAGGGCTGACCCGGCACCGGATAGCCGGCCACGGGTTGACCCGGCACGGGATAGCCGGCCACGGGCTGACCCGGCACGGGATACCCGGCCACGGGCTGACCGGCGGCAGGGTAGCCGGGCATGGGCTGCACGGCCGGGTTGTAGCCCGGCGGATAGGCGGCGGGCTGCGCCTGTCCAATGGTCCCGATGGGCTGCTGCGTCCCGGCGGGAGGCTGCGCGATGGGCTGTGCGACCGGTGCGTTGGCGACCGGGGCCGGGGTCGCAGGAGGGGTGGCGGCCGGAGCTCCGGGCAGAGCGCCGATGGCCTGCTGGGTGCCGGTCTCACCGCCCGCCATCACGTCCGCCGCGGCGATGATGCCCTCGGCTCCGCGCAACGGCGCGTTGTAGGCGACCTCCTCGGGGCCCGAGGTGTCCGTGATCGGCATGTCCGCGGGCAGGACGGTGCGCTTTTCCTTGGCGGCCTGGACCTGGTCGTCGGGCACGCTCATCTGGCTGAGCGCGTATTCCATCATCTCCAGCTGTTCCTGGGCCTGCACGCGGTCCTGGCCCTCCGGGAGCGCACGCACGGCGGCATGGGCCTCGGTGAAGGCGTCCAGGGCCCGCTGGGCGGTATCGCGCTGGAAGGCGTGGATGTCCTCGGTCGGCAGCACGTTGGCCACCTTCTTGGCGTCCTGGTAGGCGCGCAGGGCGAGGTTGAAGGAGTTGCTGGCGTCGGTGAAGCGCCGCTGCACGTCCGGAGCGGTCGTGGGGTACTGGGCCAGGAACTCCCCTAAGATCTTCTCGACCTTGTGCTCGTAGGTCTTGCGGTCCGGATCGCTCGCCGGAATGAGCGCGAGCATCTTGCGCGCGGAGTCGACGACGCGCTGGGAGACTTCCTTGCCCTTGCCGCCCGCGGCGTCCGGCGCGAGGATGCTGGCCGTGTCGATGTAGTCCTTGGCGGCCTTGACGACCTTGTTGGAGGCCGTGGTGGTGCGCGCAGGGTCGATGGGCTTGGCATCGGGGGCCCGCAGCTTCACCGTGTCGCCCGGGTAGATGAGTCGGCCGTCGACCGCGCGCTTCTTGCCGGATTTGTCCGGCCCGTCCAGGAACAGCTCGGGGTTGTGGGCCTTGAGCTGCTCGAGGCTGACGTGGTTGCGGGCGGCGATCATGCTCAGGGAGTCGCCCTTCTTGACCGTGATGGTCTCGGGCAGGGCAGAGCGGCTGTCGGCCGGGGTGCTGGGCTTGGCGGGCGTGGTGGCGGCCGGGGGCGTAGCCTCGGTGAGGCCGGCGGCAATGATGGACTCCGTCCGACCAGGCTGCTGGGAGGCTGCCTGAGCCGGTGAGTTCTGGACCGTGGGGCGAGGACCCCCGGTGCTATCGGCCGCTCTGACCATGAGCGCTACTCCTTTCAACCTGAGACGGGTTGTTAAGGTTATCTTTCCCGGAAGACCCTTCCTTGTCACTTTAAACGACATTTAATATCCGACCAAAAGGCGGGTGGGGGAGGATCCGGGCCATGCCGGTCCCGCCCCTGTTAAACTTGGTAAAGGTTGGTTGGCCCGTCGCTTGCCCGTCGGATGGGCGGGTATAAGGCCATCGAACGGATCCGCGAGGTCATGGGGGTGCACATGGGGCCGCTTTGGGCCTGGGTACTGTTGTGGTTGGTTTCGGCCTACGGCCTGGTGTTCCTCTTGCGGATCGCCTTGGCGCGCATGGCCGTGGAGCCCGTGCCCGTTCTGGTCGCGACCCCCAGGCCCGCCGAGCCGGCGCCTGCGATCGCCGATCCCGGCCTCGAAGAGTCGGCCACGGGCGCCCCGGCCCCCGAGACGCCCGCGCCGGAGTCCGCGGCAACGACGGACGATCGTTTGGCCGCTCCGTCGCCTGCGCAGCCGGACGAACCCGGGGAGCTTCCTCCGCCCGTTGAAGCCGAGACCTCGGATCAGGGGCCGGACGCGCCCTGGATCAAGGAGCGAGAGGCCACCGAGGCTGGCGAGACCTGGATCAAGGAGCGTGAGTCCGCCGAGGCCAGTGAGCCATGGATCAAGGAGCGTGAGGCCGCTGAGCCGAGCGAGCCCTGGATCCGAGAGAAGGAAGAGACGACCTTCGACGAGCCGTGGGTCAAGGAAAAGGAAGACCCGGAGTTGACCCTGCCCCCGGTCGAGGAGCCGGAGGAGCTCTCCGTCACCCATCGGAGCCCGGTGGAAGTGGAGGCCGACGACGATGACGAGGGCGTCGAGTACCGCGCCATCGATCTTGGAAGCCTGACGCTCGGCCTCGAGGCCTCGGAAATCCAGGGTCTCTACGGCTTGCCCGGGCATGTGAGCAAGCTCGGCGAGGACGGCGAGCGGTGGCGCTACCCGCTCAACGCGACCGACGACCATGGCGACGCCCTTGACTGCGTCCTGGTGCTCGAATTCCAGCGGGGCCGCCTGGTGCGCAAGGCCATGGAAGCAGCGGCCGACGAGGAAGCCAAGCAATGAAAAGGGGGGCCTTTCGGCCCCCCTGACGCTTAGTGCGCCGGATGCATTTCCTTGATCCAGCCGAGCAGCTTCTCGGCGGCCGGGAAGGAGCCGCCCTTGCGCTGGATGGCGTCCTCGAGGTTCTCCATGGCGTCGTGCATGCCCTCGTGGCCGCCCATGTTGATCGCCTCTTCGAGCTTCTCGCGGACGCCCTTCTCCTTGAAGGTCAACAGCGCCAGCGCGTGGTTGTAGCGGCCCTGCGGAGTGCCCTTGGCGAGCTTCGCGAAGCGCAGGGCGGGCTCCTTGTTGCCAAGGAGGGTGTGCAGCCAGCTCAGGCTCACGATGACCCGGATGTCGTTCGGCGCGTCCTTGTAGAGATCCTGGAACGAGGTGAGCACCTCCTCGAGGGGGGCGCCGTCCTCGTAGCGCTTGAGGCCTGCCTGGTAGCGGTCTTCGGTGGTCGTCATGGTGTGGTCGGATCTCCTCTGTGTGGATCGATGGGGTCGAAAAGCTTGCCTCAATCATAGGCAAGCAGGGGCTTGGCGGCAAGTGCGGCGACCATGCAACCATTCGGTAACTTCGGCGAAACAAGACTGTGATCTCCGTCCGTTAATTTGCTGTCGCAGATCGGTATAATCCCCGTAGGACCAAGGAAATGGCCGCCTGACGGAAGGCATCACGAGAGACCCGCCGCTACTCGAACGGAGACCCGGACGATGGATCGCTTTCAGGGTAGAGTACGCTTCCTCGCAGGCCTCCTGCTGGCCGGCATGGTCTTGCTGGTGACCGAAACCGGCTTTCCTGCCAAGGCGCAGAGCGACGATTGGACCCACCTGGAGATCGATCGCGTCCCGACGCGTGCGGTCGACAAGCCCGACGTGACGTGGCTCCTGGCGGCCAACTACGACGCCCGGCCCGAGGGCGCGGGCATCGACATGATCGTCATCCACGACACGGAGACCCCGGGCGTGCGGGATGCCCGCACGATCTGGCGCCACTTCGCCAACCCCGACAGCAAGGTCAGCGCGCACTACATCATCGGCAAGTCCGGCGAGATCGTGCAGTGCGTGCCCGACGAGCTGCGCGCCTGGCACACGGGCGAGAGCTACTACATGGGCGAGGATCACCTCAACGATCGCTCCATCGGCATCGAGCTGGTCAACGCCCAGACGGGCTCCGATCCGTTCACCAACGCCCAGTACCGCTCGCTCATCCGACTGGTGTCCTACCTGGTCAACGCCCACGCCATCCCCATGGACCGGATCGTCGGCCACAAGGACATCACGCTCAAGCCGGAGCATAAGAAGGATCCCGCCGCCAACTTCAGCTGGTCGCGCTTCCTCGAGGGGGTGCAGACGACGCTGGCGGTCGCGAGCGTGCGGCAGGCCGACTCCCGGCGCTAAGCTTCCACTCGAAACGAGACGGGCCGCCTTTGGGCGGCCCGTTCGGCTTTTTAGCCCGCGATCTGGGCCGCCTGGCGGGCCAGGGCCACGAGGGCCTGCCTTGCCTCTTCCGGCGTGCCGATGGGGGCCTCGAAGGCGAACCGCACGAGCTCGTCGTCGGCGAGCACGTGGAAGCCCTGCGCATCGAGGCCCACCATGGACGCATGCTGGGGGTCCAGCCCCTTGAAGGCCCGGCAGTACGCGAGCAGGTTGTGGCGGTGGTCCGCGTTCATGTGCGCGAGGATGCCGCGCTCGGTCTCGGCGAACGGGTTAGCGCGCACGAGATCCTCGGTCCGGACCCAGAAGATGCGCCCGAACCCGCCGATGTAGCGCGCCCGCTGGAGGCGGAGCCGGTAGAGGCCGAAGTCGTGGACGCCGAAGTAGTCCGCGGCCTGCGGCTGGAAGGCCAGGTAGCGGGTTTGAGCGGCCTCGTCCGCCGGATCGACGGGTGAGGCGTCCGCCAGCCACGTCAGGCGCTCGCCGGCCTGGGGATCCCCCTCTGCGGGACGGTGCACCGTCAGGGAGACGCGCGGATCCGCCTGGATGTTCTTGGTGTGCTGGGCGAGCGTGCTGATGAGGATCAGGGGCTCCCCGCGATGATCCAAGGCGTAGGGGGTCACGGATCCGAACGGATAGCCCGCCACGTCGACCGAGTGGGTCGAGAGGATGCCGTAACGTTCGGTGGCGAGGAGGTCTCGGGCCGCTTGGCCCTGGGCGATCACGTTCGTCATGGAGTCATTCTACCGGAGGAGGGGACCCCTTGCCGTCTGGAAGTTTTATGGTCAAAATAAAGATACGTTAAGGACGCATTAAACAGGAGACCTTCCATGATTCATAACAACCGACTGGTGAGCGCGGCCCTGGGCCTGGCGCTCCTTGGCCTCGCGGGCTGCGGCGTGCCCACCGCCGGCACCACGTCCGCTTCGTCGACCAAGGTGTCCGCGAGCGCGACGGCCGCCCTCAAGGCCGGCTTCGGCCGTATCCACAAGGCCATCTTCGGCAACCTCGACGCCAACCACGACGGCCACATCGACGAGTACGAGGCCGGCCCCACCATCCCCCTCAACCTCTTCACCAAGCTCGATCGCAACGCCGACGGCAAGATCTCCGAGGCGCAGTTCGTGCAGTTCGCCACGGCGGGGGGCTTCTTCACCGGGGCCGACTCCGAGGACAAGTTCTTCGTGCGCATGCGCGACTACCTCGGCACGGCGTTCACCAAGCTCGATCTGCCCACGGGCGGCATGTTCAGCCGGGGCGACGGCTTCTTGACCCGCGAGGAGCTCGCGGATGCGCGGGTGGCCAAGGTGGGCATGGGCTTCCGGTACCCGACGCTCAACATCACGACCACGCTCGTGACGGTCACCGACGAGCTGTACGCGGGAGCGGACAAGACGGGCGACGGCAAGCTCAGCCAGGGCGAGTTCGAAGACCTCTACATCGACATGGTGGTCGCCGCGCTCGGCGCCAAGTAGGCCGCAGGTCCCAGCAAAGGCCGGGCTCAGCCCGGCCTTTGCCCATGGATGGGCCCGGGGTCGGCTGGGTATACTGGCATGACGCCGCCCCGAACTAGAAAGCCAGGATCGATGCCGATCAACATTCCCGTCAAGCAGAACCAGCGCCTGGAGCAGGTGCTCGCGCGCGTCGACCACGACGCCGAGCTCGCCCAGTACTGGCGCTGTGCGAACATCAACGCCGTCGATCGCATGAAGATGAGCGACCACGGCTACGTGCACGTCAAGATCGTCGCCAACATGGCCCTCAAGCTCATGCGCCTCCTGGTGGACGCGGGCATCGAGCCGAGCGTGGTCAAGGACCACGGCCTCACGCCCGACGACGCCGAGGTGGTGGTGGTGCTCGGCTCCTTGCTGCACGACCTGGGCATGGCGGTGCATCGCGATCGCCACGAAACCTACAGCCTCTTCATCGCCAATCGCCAGCTGCCCAAGCTGCTCGCGGGGATCTACGAGCCGGCCGATCAGCTCACCATCTCCTCGGAGGTGCTGCATGCGATCATCGCCCACAAGCCCGACGAGCAGTGCCTGACCATCGAGGCGGGCGTGGTCAAGGTGGCGAACGCCCTGGACATCTCGCAGGGGCGATCGCGCATTCCCTTCGAGGCCGGCAAGGTCAACATCCACTCCGTCTCGGCCATGGCCATCGAGTCCGTGCACCTCAAGAAGGGAGAGTCCAAGCCGGTGCTCATCGAGATCACGATGAACAACTCGGCGGGCATCTACCAGCTCGACGAGCTGCTCAAGCACAAGCTCAAGAGCAGCGGCATCGAAGGCTACCTGGAGGTCGAGGCCACCATCGAGGGCGAGACGGACAAGAAGCTCATCCGCCTCTACAACCTGTAGGCCGAGGGGGCCGCGGATTTCCGCGGCCCCCTCGCCGTTACGGCGTGCGCGAGACGAGCTCGACGCGGGTGCTCACGGTCGCCACCGCACTCGAGGTCGCGGGCGGCGTGCCGACCACCACCGAGAAGGTGCCCGTGCTGTCCGTGCGCACGGAGCCCACCTGGCGGGCATACCAGGACCGGTAGTCGCCGTCGATGGTCCGGATGGTGAAGCGCAGGGCGCTGAACGGCCCGGCCGGGACCTGGACCGCCTCCGGTCCGCCTTCGAGCGACATGCGGATGACTCCGCCGCCCTGGCCCCCGATGATCGCTCCGGCACTGGTGAACACGCCCCGCGGGTAGCGCTCGATGCCCTCGTCCATGGTGACCAAGACCGTCCCGTCGGCCTCGACGCGGAAGGAGGCCGTCGAGACCGAGCTGGAAGCCACGGGGCTCGAGCCGCCGGTGCCCGGCAGGGTGAAGGAGTTGGTCGACCGCACCTCGGCGGTGTTGGCCCCATAGGCCGTGACCTCGGAGGTGAGGCTCGCGGTGGCCACCTCGTCCGTCATCGTCCCGGGGAGGTCGACCGTCGAGGTCAAGAGGAGGACGTTGCGCTGGGTCGCCGACGCCGGATAGAAGTAGTCGCGCGGCTGGTACTCCGTCGCGGAGACGTCACCCGGCGCGGTGGTCGGAGTGTGAGAGGGGGGGTGGCCGTCCATGGGGCAACCGGCTAGAACCAGGGCGGCCCCCATCAAGAGGGAGCCGCCGGCCGTGGGCCACGTCATGCTTCGTGTCACGTCGTTCTCCTTGTCTGGGCGGTAGAGGGAGGGCTTGGAGGACAAGCTTCCGACATGATACACAAAACGTCATAAAGTTGTATGAATGGAGAGGTCGCCTAGGGCGTGAAGCTGTCGAGCCTCATCTCGTAGGTGGTTCGAGCCTGCGCCGTCTGGTTCTGCCCGGTCGGCACGGGGTAGGTGGCGTCCATGCGCTTGCGCACGATGCCCACGCCCCTGGCCACCCACACGTCATACTGCGGAGCGCCCTGGGCGGCCAGTCCCTCCTGCAGGCGGACGGTCTGGTAGGTGCCCGCGGGCACGGTGACGGTCTCGGTGCCCACCATGCGCGCGCGGATCTCGGGAATCTCGGAGCCCGAGGCCGGAGCCACCACGCCCCCGCCGCTCGTGAAGATGTCGTTGGATCGGCGCTGGGAGGTGGCGCTCGAGACCACGGTGCCGTCCGCTTCGATGGTGAGCGTGGTGTCGGCGGTCTGGGTGCTGGGCTGTCCGCCTTCGCCGGTCGACGTGCTGGTGGTGCGGACCACCGCCTGGGTCGGGCTGTAGCTCACGACCGTGACGGTCAAGGTGCCGGACATCTGCTGGGCCGCCTGCGAGGGCACCTGCGTCGACTCGCTGAAGCTGTAGACGGCGCGCATGGTCGCCGAGGACGGGAAGAAGTAGTCCCGCGCCAAGAGCGCCTGCTGCAAGACCTCGAGCGTGGGGGTGGGAGGCTCGACGGCCTGGGGCGGGTTGCCCTCGAAGCCCACCAGCGCGGGCAGGGCGAGCGCAAGCGTACCGGCAAGGGTCCAACGGTAAAGCCTAGGCATGCAGGTTTCCTCCTGTTAACTCTCGGCTGCCCCTTGCCTGCTCAGTGTCTCAGGCAAGCGGACATCACAACGAGACTTCGCTAACTAAACAGGATCGATCCCTTGGAGAGTAGGTCGGGGGAGACCGGGTTTTGTGCTAAGATCCCCAAAAGCGCGCAAGCGGCAGCGCGCGGCCCATACAAGGAGGCTGCTATGCACGATGCGAATTTCTCGAGCCGCGGGCGCTCCATGCGCGCTCGCGTGGGCACGGTCCTGGGACTGGCGATGGTCCTGGTGGCCTGCGCCAAGTCGGGCGGCGACCAGCAGGCCCACTCCTTCACGCTCGCGACGCCCACCGGCCAGAACGTCACGGTCGATCCGACCGTCGACAAGCGGAGCAAGGTGTTGATCTTCTGGGCCTCGTGGTGAGGGGCCTGTCGTGAGGAGGTTCCTCGCGCCAACCAGCTCGCGCAGTCCCTGCAGGGCAAGCCGGTCGATCTGATCGGGGTCAACATCCAGGAGTCCCCGGACAAGGTCACGAGCTTCGTCCAGGAAAAGGGCGTCACCTACTCGACGGTCCTCGATACCGACGGGGCGGTCTCCAACCAATACGGCGTCCGGGGCATTCCCAACATCGTCCTCATCGACAAGACGGGGGCCATCCGCTACCAGGGCCACCAGCTGCCCAGCGTCGAGCAGGTCGAGCAGATCCTCTAGGGGCGAATGAGCGAACATCCGGAGGGGGCGTCGCCCCCTCTTTTTCATGCGCAAGTTTGAGGGGGGCGGCACGATAAAAAGCAAACGTGGGTTTAAAATGGATTTCACGAACCATTAATTGTTTGAAGGAGAACGCCCTCGATGCTCAAGTCCCGCACGCGCCTCTTGACGGGCCTTCTGGCCCTGGCCTTCCTGACGGGCTGCGGCCTGCCGATGGCGGCCCCCTCCAACGGCAATGAGCGCGCGATGCTGCAGGCCCTGGAGAAGAAGCGCAGCGTGCCGGTGGCCATTCCCTACAAGACCTCCGAGCAGCTGACCAAGCTCGTCAACAGCGGGCTGGACCTGTGGGGCGTCACGGACGACGTGGCTTACGGCACCGGTGACAAGCGCACGCTCGAGGCGGCCAAGGAGCTCGGCCTCACGGTCAAGTACCGGGCCGACCTGCGCGACGAGAACAGCTATGATCCCAAGTACCGGACCTACGAGAAGATGGTACAGGACATGAAGGCCCTCGCCGCCAAGTACCCCAACCTTTGCAAGCTCGTCGACCTCGGAGACTCTTGGGAGAAGACCAAGGGCAAGGCCGACCGGGACATCTGGGGCCTGCGCATCGGCACCGGAGACCTCGCCAGCAAGCCTGGCGTGGCCTTCTTGGGCGAGCACCATGCCCGCGAGCTCGTGACCTCCGAGATCTCCTACATGCTTGCCGAGCACCTGCTCGCCAACTACGGCAAGGACGCCGAGGCCACCTTCGCCGTGGACAACCGCGAGATCTGGGTGGTGCCCATGGTCAACCCGGACGGCCACGTGCTCGCCGAGCAGGGCAAGGATTGGCGCAAGAACACGGACACCTCGTACGGCCTGAGCAACTTCGGCTACGGTCCCGAGGGTCCTGGCGTCGACCTCAACCGCAACTACGGCTACTCGTGGGACAAGGCCCCGGCCGGCAGCTCCAAGAATCCGGATGACGCCACCTTCCGCGGGTCGGCTCCCTTCTCGGAGCCCGAGACCCAGGCCATGAAGGCTCTGCTGACCAGCCGTAAGTTCGTCTACGCCCTGAGCTACCACTCCTTCAGCAACGTGATCCTGTGGCCCTGGGGCTACACGCACGAGGCTCCTCCCGACAAGCGCCTGCCCGCCATCGGCAAGAAGCTCGCGCAGTTCGCGGGCTACGGCGCCAAGCAGTCGGCCGGGCTCTACGTTCACGGCGGTACCACCAACGACTGGGCCTTCGGCGAGCTCGGCATCCTTTGCTACACCGCGGAGATCGGGACCTACCAGGACGGCTTCGATCCTCCCTATGCCAAGATCGGCCAGTTCTGGAAGGAGAACCTGCCCGGGGCCATGTACCTCCTGAAGACGGCCGACAACCCGGCCGATGTCTTCGGCCCCGAGCTCAAGCCCTCCATCAGCGAGAGCTCGACCTTCCAGGCCCCCGACGCCGTGGCTGCCGAGGTGTTCTACGGCAAGGCGGGTGCGCCCGGCAGCGGCACGGCGCTCCAGAAGACCGCCCAGGGCTTCACGCTTCCGGCCGGCGGCTCCAAGCGTCTGGCGCTGGTCCATGCCCGGGACGCCCAGGGTAACTGGGGCCCCTTCAACGCGGTCTGGACCCGTTAGAATCCCTTCATCATGCCCTTTGCAGCCGCGGCGATCGCCGCGGCTGCTGTCTTGGGGCCGAGCCCATAGTTTTGTTTCAGTGACGTGACGATCGCCAGCCGATTTGCTAGGATTAAACTGACCCTTAATCTTCGTTTTAGATCCCGCACCAGTGCCCCAACCAGGCCCCGAGCCGCTTCGAGCGATTTCCGATCGACTCCGAGCGCAGTCGAAAGGAGTTTGAAACTTCGATGGGCGTGTCGAACAAGAATTACTTCCTCCTAAGGAAGCTGCACCAGTTTACGGGCGTCATGCCGCTCGGCTTCTACATGATCGTCCACTTGATGATCAACGCGTATGCCATTCAGGGCGCGCCGGCCTTCGAGGCCAAAGTCGAGCTCGTGGAGACGCTACCCCACCTTTGGGTTTGGGAGTTCGGCCTTATCTACCTGCCTTTGATCTACCACTCGGTCTTCGGCGTCTGGGTCGGCTTCATCGCCAAGAACAACCCCTTCAAGTTCCCCTACGCGCGCAACTGGAACTTCACGCTTCAGCGCTTGTCGGGCTTGTTCATGCTGGTCTTCCTTGCCTACCATTCGTGGTTCATGCGCTTCCAGGGCACGCCCATCGGCTATACCATTGAGAAGTATGGATTTGCAGGCTCGGGCTTCGGCAAGGTCGTGATGCACCTTCAGGAGCCTGCCATGGCCGTCTTCTACGCCATCGGCGTCATTGCGAGCGCCTACCACTTTGCCAACGGCCTGTGGGAGTTCCTCATCGACTGGGGCTTCACCGTCAGCATGAAGGCCCAGCAGGTGTCGTCGATCGCCATGATCGTCGTGTGGCTCGGCGTTTCGGCTCTCGGCATCTCGGCACTCATCGCCTTCCGCAACCCGGTCACCCCGGATGCCGGCCACGGCGCCGTCCACCAGAATCAAGCTGCAACGCTCGTCATCCAGAAAGAGGTAGCGAATGGACGCTAATCGGATCATCGTCGTCGGCGGCGGTCTTGCCGGTCTGATGACCGTCATCAAGGCCGCCGAGGCCGGCGTCAACGTCGACCTCTTCAGCCTGGTGCCGGTCAAGCGCTCGCACTCGGTGTGCGCGCAGGGCGGCATCAACGGCGCGGTCAACACCAAGGGCGAGGGCGACAGCCCCTGGGAGCACTTCGACGACACCGTCTACGGCGGTGACTTCCTCGCCAACCAGCCCCCCGTCAAGGCCATGTGCGAGGCCGCTCCCGGCATCATCTACCTCTTCGACCGGATGGGCGTGCCCTTCAACCGCACCCCGGAAGGCCTCCTCGACTTCCGTCGCTTCGGCGGCACCAAGCACCACCGCACGGCGTTCGCGGGCGCGACCACCGGTCAGCAGCTCCTCTACGCCCTGGACGAGCAGGTGCGCCGCTGGGAAGTGGCCGGCAAGGTCAACAAGTACGAGGGCTGGGAGTTCCTCTCGGCCATCCTCGACGACGAGGGCATCTGCCGCGGCGTCGTCTGCCAGCACCTGAAGACCATGGAGATCAAGGCCTTCACCGCGGGCGCGACCGTGCTCGCCACCGGCGGCATCGGCATGATCTTCGGCAAGAGCACCAACTCGCTTATCAACACCGGTACGGCGCAGGGCGCGGTCTACCAGCAGGGCGCCACCTACGCCAACGGCGAGTTCATCCAGGTCCACCCGACGTCGATCCCGGGCGGCGACAAGCTGCGCCTCATGTCCGAGTCGATCCGCGGCGAGGGCGGCCGGGTGTGGGTGCCTTCGGACGGCAACGACGGGCGTCCCCCCAAGGGCGAGCCCTGGTACTTCCTCGAGACCATGTATCCCGCCTACGGCAACCTGGTGCCCCGCGACATCGCGACCCGCGCCATCTTCAAGGTCTGCGTCGAGATGAAGCTCGGCGTCAACGGCGAGAACCAGGTCTACCTGGACGTCAGCCACCTCGACCCGCACATGCTCGAGCGCAAGCTGGGCGGTGTGCTCGAGATCTACGAGATGTTCGTCGGCGACGACCCCAAGCGCGTCCCCATGAAGATCTTCCCCGGCATGCACTACACCATGGGCGGCCTGTGGGTCGACTACGACCAGATGACCAACATCCCCGGCCTGTTCGCGGTCGGTGAGGCCGACTACTCGATCCATGGCGGCAACCGCCTGGGCGCCAACTCGCTCCTGTCGACGGTCTACGCCGGCATGGTGGCGGGCCCCGCCTCCGCCAAGTTCATGAAGAACGCGGCCAAGACCGAGGTCAAGAGCTCGGTGGTGGACGCGGCCGTCAAGCGTGAGCAGGACAAGTACAACCAGATCCTCGCCATGCGCGGCACGGAGAACCCCTACCTCCTGCACAAGGAGCTGGGCGAGTGGATGACGGACAACGTCACGGTCGTCCGCTACAACGACAAGCTCGAGAAGACCCTCGCGCACCTCGACACGCTCTCCGAGCGCTGGAAGAAGGTGAACATCGACGACGTCGGTCCCTGGACCAACCAGGCGGTGCCCTTCACCCGTCAGCTCTGGAACATGATCGAGCTCGCCAAGGTCATCACCAAGGGCGCGCTCCTCCGCAACGAGAGCCGCGGCGCCCACTACAAGCCCGATTTCCCGGAGCGCGACGACGCCAACTTCCTCAAGACCACCATGGCCAAGTGGACGCCGAACGGCCCCGAGATCACTTACGCGGACGTGGACGTGAGCCTCATCAAGCCGCGCCCCCGCAAGTACGACGTCGATAAGCAGGCCTCTGCGACCACGCCCGCGCCCGGCTCCGTCGAGGCCCAGACCTCGGCCGTCGGGATGCACACCGAGGACCGCAAGACCAGAGAGGAGTCGAAGTAATGCCTCCGTCCACCGTCACGCTTCGCATCAAGCGCCAGGACGGCCCCGACAAGCCGTCCACCTGGGAGGAGTTCAAGGTTCCTTACTCGGAGGGCATGAACGTCATCATGGCGCTCATGGAGGTCCAGCGGAACCCGGTCAACGCCAAGGGTGAGAAGACCACCCCGGCCATCTGGGAGGCGTCCTGCCTCGAGCAGGTGTGCGGCACCTGCCAGATGGTCATCAACGGCAAGCCCATGTCGGCCTGCTCGGCGCTGATCAAGAACCTCGCTCCCAACGGCGAGCCCATCACGCTCGAGCCCATGAGCACCTTCCCGATCGTCCGCGACCTGATCGTGGACCGCACGCGCCTCTTCGACTCGCTGAAGCAGGTGCATGCGTGGATCGACATCGACGGCAGCCACGACCTCGGCCCTGGCCCGCGCCAGAGCCCCGAGGTGCAGGAGGTGGCCTACAACCTCTCGCGCTGCATGAGCTGCGGCATCTGCCTCGAGGTCTGCCCCAACGTCAACGATCGCTCGCCGTTCATCGGTCCGATGGCCGTGAGCCAGGCGCGCCTCTTCAACCTCCACCCGTCCGGCAAGATGCACAAGGCCGAGCGCGTGGAGTCCCTGATGGGCATGGGCGGCGTCAATGACTGCGGCAACTCGCAGAACTGCGTCCGGTCCTGCCCCAAGGGCATCCCGCTCACGGAGTCCCTCGCGGCCCTCAAGCGGGATACGACGGTGCAGGGGATTTTCGGTTTCCTGCAAAAGCCGTAGAATACTGTCGATCGGGGGCGACCATCGGTTGCCCCCGTCGCGGTTTCCGGGATCATGCGCGGGAGGGGATGCGCCATGGGTGGCAAGCAGGTTATCTCGAACGGGCTCATGCTGATCGGCATGATGCACATGCCGTTCGCGCTCTACCTGGGGGTCACCCAGGGCATGGGCCCCGAGATGAGCACGTTCTTCATGGGGCTCATCCTGTTCTGGTGCGGCTGGTACCTCAAGCGCATGTTCGAGGAGTAGCCACCCTACCCCCATCAGGAGTCACACCCTCACTCCCCTACGGAAGAGCCGCAGGCGCTCGGGGTGAGGGCGTTTGTTTGAGACGCAACGTAGAAAGAGGTCTGGCGTGGCCAACATGATCAGCGCCCAGCGCGGGACGCGCGACGTCCTGCCGCCCGAGTCGCTCTTGTGGAATCGGATCGAGGACGCGGCGCGGCGGCTCTTCCACCGCTACCACTACCACGAGATCCGCACGCCCATCTTCGAGGCGACGGAGCTCTTTGCGCGCGGCATCGGGGACGCCACCGACATCGTCAGCAAGGAGATGTACACCTTCTCCGACCGCGGCGATCGCTCCATCACCCTGCGCCCCGAGGGGACCGCGGGCGTGGTGCGGGCCTACGTGCAGGGCAAGCTGTACGCGACCATGCCGGCTCCGGTCAAGTTTTGGTACGGCGGGCCCATGTTCCGCTACGAGCGCCCCCAGGCAGGGCGCCAGCGCCAGTTCAACCAGATCGGCATCGAGCTGTTGGGCTCGGCGGATCCCAAGGCGGACGCCGAGGCCATCACCCTCGCGCTGGACATCTTCGCCGCCCTCGAGGTCCCCAACCTGCGCGTGGAGCTCAACAGCCTCGGCTGCGAGGTCTGCCGGCCGGCGTACCGCGATCGCCTCGTCGCCTACTTCCAGGAGAAGCAGGCCGACTACTGCGAGACCTGCCTGGAGCGCATGGACACCAACCCCCTGCGGGTGCTCGACTGCAAGGTGCCCGCCTGCAAGGACGTCAACCAGGGGGCGCCGAGCCTGCAGGACGTGCTCTGCGCGGAGTGCCGGACCCACCAGGCGAGCCTGCTCGCCTACCTGGACGCGGTGGGCGTCCAGAGCCGCCTCAACCCGCGCCTGGTGCGCGGGCTCGACTACTACACCCGCACGGTGTTCGAGATCGTGGCCGAGAGCGGTCTCGGCAGCCAGGACACGGTGTGCGCGGGCGGCCGTTATGACAAGCTCGTCGAGGAGCTGGGCGGTCCTCCCACCCCGGCGGTGGGCTGGGCCTTCGGTGAGGAGCGACTTGCAATCCTCTTGGATAAGCAGAAGCCTCGCGATGAAGTGGACATTTTCATCGCGACACTTGGCGCGGCCGCTGAAGTGGCTGGCTTTAAGCTCGCGCACGATTTGCGCCACTTCATGCTATCGAATCGGCTTTATAATAGGCAAGTCGAGGTAAGCTTTGGCGCGCGAAAGCTCAAGAAGCAATTGGAGTTGGCAGAAAAGCTCAATGCCAAATGGCTCGTTATTATGGGTGACGATGAGGTTGCGACGGGCCAGGTTCAGCTAAAGCGCTCCGATACGCGCGAGAGCCTGAACGTGGCCATGGACGCCCAGGCGATCGCGCAGGCCATCGCCCAGGCCGCGCCGGCCCCGGTCGCCTCGCCCTAGGGAGTTCAGGAACCTACGGGGATCGCCCGTCATCCCAGCGAAGGCCGGGATCCAGGGTCGGCTCAACGGGCGCAGGCCCTGGACCCCGGCTTTCGCCGGGGTGACGCCGACACCCGATCCCTCCAACGTGACGCAGGGGAGCCCTCAAAGGGGCTCCCCTGTTGCTTGGCCAAAATTTAGCCAGGCCTTTACCCCACTGCCGCAAGTTCCCCCCGCCCGCGTCGGACAACCTCCTTAACAGTTGTTGAACGACGGAGGTGCCCATGCGCGTAGCCGCCCAGCAGATCGCCCAACAGACCGTGCGCCGCGCGGCGCAAGCCGAGCGTTCGGTCATACGGTCGGCCGCGAACGAGGTGGCCCAGACCGCTCGCACTCAGCTCAAGACCGAGGTCCAGGAGGCTGCCAAGCTCAGCCTCAAGGAACGCGCCGCGGACGCTGGTGCCGCCGCTCTCATCTGGCTCGGCGACGTGCACCCCGCTTTCACCAAGATCGGCCACAAGATCTACGGCTTCATGGGCCGCAACGTCGATGCTCCGCTCGACAAGCTCGGCGCCCTGGGCCCCAAGATCCTGCGCGGCGCTCAGCCCTCGGATGCGGGCTTCGAGGAGCTCGCCAAGCAGGGCGTCAAGACCGTCATCAACCTGCGTCCCGAGCGCAACGTCGAGCGCGAGGTGGTCGAGAAGCTCGGCATGAAGGCCGTCTTCCTGCCCCAGCCGCCCCTCGACGCGCCCACGCATGCCGATACGCTCAAGTTCCTCAAGACGGCGCTCGATCCCGAGAACGGCAAGGTCTTCTTCCACTGCTACCACGGGGTCGATCGCACGGGCACCATGGCGGCGGCCATCCGGATTGCCCGCGACGGCTGGGATTCCAACAAGGCGATCGCCGAGCTGCGCTCCTTCGGCTTCCACGAGGGCGGCCAAAAGGCCAAGCTGAAGTACATCCAGGAGTTCGAGACCTTCTGGAAGGGCCTGCCCGCGACCCAGAAGGCCGAGGTGCTCCATCAGCCCGTCACCGCGATCAAGCCGCGGCTCCAAACTCCGTTGACCGCTTGACCCTACCCCCAAATCAGGCCAGCACTGATATAATCTGAGCAACGAACCAACCAGGGCACGCGCCCGACGTTAGAGGAGATGCTCGGATGAAGAAGTTTGCCATCGTGATCGCGGCCCTGGCCGTGAGCCTGTCGGGCACCCAGGCCTTTGCCTGCGGCAGCGACATGGCCGCCTGCAAGGTGTCCTGCGCGGATCACAAGGTCAAGGCCGGCGGCGGCCATGCCAAGGCCGCGGCCGTCAAGCCCGCGGCGGCCAAGCCTGCTGCCAAGAAGGAAGCCTGCATGCTCTCGGCCAAGTTCGAGGTCCTGGGCATGGAGTGCCAGAGCTGCGTCGACAAGGTCACCTCGGAGCTCAAGAACGTCAAGGGCGTCGAGGCCGTGACGGTCGACCTCGAGAAGGGTCTGGCCTCGGTCGACTACTGCTCGCACGCCATCTCGGACACCAAGGCCATCGTCGAGGCGGTCAAGAAGGCCGGCTTCGACGCCAAGGTCGCCGCCGCGGCTCCCAAGACCAAGTAGCCTTCCACCCTACGCGAAGCGCCCCGCCGGTATCCGGCGGGGCGCTTTGCTTGGGGCCTAGGGGTAGATGCGGGTCAAGAGGCGCGGGAACGGGATGCACTCGCGAATGTGCTCCAGCCCGCAGACCCAGCGGATGGTCCGCTCGATGCCCAGGCCGAAGCCGCTGTGCGGCACCGAGCCGTATTTCCTCAGATCAAGGTACCAGCCGTAGGCCTCCTCGGACAGGTCGTGCTCCTGCATGCGCTGGGTGAACAGGTCGTAGTCCGCGATGCGCTGGCTGCCGCCGATGATCTCGCCGTAGCCCTCGGGGGCGAGCATGTCCGCGCACAGGGCCACCTCGGGCCGGTTCGGGTCGGGCTGCATGTAGAAGGCCTTGATCTCCGTCGGGTAGTGCGTGACGAAGAAGGGCGTGTCGAACTGGTTGGCGAGGATGTCCTCGTCGTCGTTGCCGAAGTCCTCGCCCCAATTGATGTCCGAGCCGGCCTTCTGCAGGCGCTCGACGGCCTCGTCGTAGGTGATGCGCGGGAAGTTGCCCTGGGTGGTCTTCTCGAGCTTCGTCAGGTCGCGCTCGAGCACCGCGAGGTCGCTGGCGTTCTTCTCGAGCACGCGGCGCACCACGTGGGCGACGAAGTCCTCCTGGACCTGGATGTTCTCCTTGAGCTCCACGTAGGCCATCTCGGCCTCGACCATCCAGAACTCCATCAGGTGGCGGCGCGTCTTGGACTTCTCGGCGCGGAAGGTCGGCCCGAAGCAGTAGACGTTGCCGAAGGCCATGGCACCCGCTTCGAGGTAGAGCTGGCCCGACTGGGCGAGGAAGGCGGGGTCGCCGTGGTAGTCCGTCTCGAACAGGGTGGTGGTGCCCTCGCAGGCGGCGGGCGTCAGGATCGGCGTGTCGAAGCGCAGGAACTCGCGGCTCTCGAAGAACTCGTGCATGGCCGCCTCGATGGTCGAGCGGATGCGCAGGATCGCATGCTGGCGCTTGGAGCGGATCCAGAGGTGCCGGTGGTTCATGAGGAAGTCGACGCCGTGCTCCTTGGGCGAGATGGGGTACTCGCCGAGGGGCAGCTGGACCAGCTCGACGCCGGTCGCCGTCAGCTCGTAGCCGCCCTGGGCGCGCTCGTCGGCGCGCACGGTGCCCGTCACCCGGACCGAGGCCTCTTGCGTGAGCTTGTCGGCCGCTTCCCAGCTCTCGTCCGAGACCTGGCCGCGAACGACGACGGCCTGCACGATGCCCGAGCCGTCGCGAACCTGCAGGAACTGCAGCTTGCCCTTGGAGCGCTTGTTGTAGAGCCAACCCTGGATGGTGACTTCCTGGTCGGCGTAGTCCTTGAGGTGGGAGATTTTCGCCGTGCGGCGAGTGGCGGTCTCAGTCACGGTTGGTTTTCCTTCCGAACGCACCGATTCGGGGAAGATTGTGGATCGGTGCTAGCTGGGTTAGAATAGCAGAGGTTAAAAATACATTATAGCTTACTCTCGCCCCGTTCGTGGTTCCGCCAGGATCGGGGCGTGCCATCGCCCCCCCTCGACCAGGAGCCGATTGTGAAGACCGCCATGCCCCAGATCCGCCTCGGCGAACGCAGCCACTACTGCGGCCAACTCCGTGCCAGCGAGATTGGCCAGACCGTGACCCTCTACGGATGGGTCGATTCGCGTCGCGATCACGGCGGCGTCATCTTCGTCGACCTGCGCGATCGCGACGGCCTGGTCCAGGTGGTCTTCAGCCCCGAGGTCTCCAAGGAGTCCCACGAGCTGGCCGACCGGCTGCGCAACGAGTTCGTCATCGGCGTGACCGGCACGGTGCGGGCCCGCGCCGAGGGCATGGCCAACCCGCGCATGGCCACCGGCGAGGTCGAGGTCTTCGCGGACAACCTCGTCATCTGGAACGCGTCCAAGCCCCTGCCCTTCCAGATGGTGTCCGGCAAGCCCGAGGTCGATGAGACCAGCCGCCTCAAGCACCGCTACCTGGACCTGCGCCAGCCCTTCATGCAGGAGGCCATGATCAAGCGCCACCGCATGAACCAGCTCGTGCGCCGCTACATGGACGACCAGGGCTTCATCGAGTTCGAGACGCCCATCCTCACCAAGAGCACGCCCGAGGGCGCGCGCGACTACCTGGTGCCCTCGCGGGTCCACCCGGGCGAGTTCTTCGCCCTGCCCCAGTCGCCGCAGATCTTCAAGCAGCTCCTGATGGTCTCGGGCTACGATCGCTACTTCCAGATCGCCCGCTGCTTCCGTGACGAGGACCTGCGCGCCGACCGCCAGCCCGAGTTCACGCAGCTCGACGTCGAGATGAGCTTCCCCAGCCAGGACCAGATCCTCGGCATCATCGAGACCCTGGTCAAGCAGCTGGTCAAGGAGATCGCGGGCGCCGACATCGGCACCGTGCCGCGTCTCACCTACGAGGAGGCCATGAGCCGCTACGGCTCCGACAAGCCCGACACCCGCTTCGGCCTGGAGCTCGTGGACCTGACCGAGACGCTGCGCGGCTCGAGCTTCAAGGTCTTCTCCGAGGCGCCCCAGGTCAAGGGCATCTGCGTGCCCGAAGGCTCCACCAAGATCTCGCGCTCGCAGATCGATGCCCTCACCGAGTTCGTGCGCGGCTTCGGCGCCAAGGGCCTGGCCTACATCAAGGTCGGCGAGGCGTCGGGTCCGGTCGCCAAGAACCTCGCGCCCGAGGAGATCGAGAAGGTGGTCGCGGCCATGGGCGCCAAGCCCGGGGACCTCATCTTCTTCGGGGCGGACAAGCCCAAGAACGTGGCCGACGTGCTCGGCCGCCTGCGCCTCAAGCTGGGCGAGGACCTCAAGCTCATCCCCGAAGGCCGCTTCGACCTCCTGTGGGTCACGGACTTCCCCATGTTCGAGTACGACGAGACCGACGGGCGCTACTACTCCATGCACCACCCGTTCACCCGTCCGCGCGACGAGGACCTCGACCAGCTCGAGTCGGATCCCGAGGCCGTCAAGGCGCTCGCCTACGACATCGTGCTCAACGGCTACGAGATCGGCGGCGGCAGCCTCCGAATCTTCCAGCGCGACGTCCAGGAGCGGGTCTTCCGCCTCTTGGGCCTCAACGAGGAGGAGATCCAGCAAAAGTTCGGCTTCCTCCTGTCGGCCTTCGACTACGGCACCCCGCCCCACGGCGGCCTGGCCCTCGGCCTGGACCGGATCATCATGATCCTCATCGGCCGCGACAACATCCGCGACGTCATCGCGTTCCCCAAGACCCAGTCGGCCAAGGACCTCATGGCCAACTGCCCGAGCCCGGTGGACACCAAGCAGCTGCGCGAGCTGCACATCCAGGTCAAGGGCTAGACGCCCCCGCCTCGCCCCCCTGGAAACAGGGGGGCTCTTTGCTGTCCACCCACAGGTCGGCCGCCAAGCTGCTAGGGGCGTTGCTCCGCACGACTTTCATGCCGGGAAGCCAGGCGGTAGGCTGAAGAGACTGGTTAGTCGCCACTAACTTAGATTAAGGCTAGTTTACAGAAGGCTAAGGATAGGTTAAGTTAGTATCGTTCGCCTGTTCCTCACAGGAGGTTGAAGCTTGAACGTCACTCGCCTGTCCGCTTTTGCCCTCGTCGTCGCCCTCGCGGGCTGCGGCCTGTCGCCCGGCCTGATGGGCGGCGGATCCGCCGACAAGACCACCGCCAAGGCCCGCGCCGGCAAGTGGTACGTCGTCGAGCTGCACACCCACAGCACGATCAAGGACGGCAAGAACACGATCGAGGAGATCATCAAGATGGCGAAGGCCGAGGGCGCGGACGCTCTCGCCCTGACCGAGCACGACAGCCTCGAGCAGTTCACCAAGCCCACCTTCCAGCAGGAGCAGGACCTCACGCTGCTGCACTCGACCGAGTGGACCTCCAAGAACGGCCACATCGGCATGCATGGCCCCAGCCTCGCGAACTGGGCGGGCACCATCTCCCTCGACAAGTCCCCCGCCGAGGCGATCGCCCAGGGCTACGCGCAGGGCGCCACCATGATCGTGCACCACCCGTTCGCGCCGGGCTCGAGCCACTGGAAGGGCGGGTACGACCCGCGCCTCAACGCCCTCGAGGTCTGGAGCGGCCACTACTTCGTGCCGGACCTGGACGAGGAGCAGCAGGCCCAGGCCTACCTGACCGAGGACAACCAGCGCAAGGTCGGCATCGCGGCCGAGACGGGCATCAAGTGGTGGGACGGCCTCATGAGGGACGGCGTCAAGATCCCCATCACCGCCGCCTCCGACTACCACCGCTGGCCCCAGAAGGTCACGGAGCCCTGCACGCTCGTGTACGCGCCGGACAAGTCCGAGAAGTCGCTCGTCAAGGCCATCCGCGAGGGCCGGACCATGGGTGTGCGCAGCCCCCGCTCGGCTCGCCTCTACCTGGAGGCCGACCTGAACGGCGACGGCACGTTCATCGGGGTGCCCGGCGACTCGGTCAAGCTGAAGAAGCCCATGAAGCTGCGTCTGCGCGCCGAGAACGCGGACGGCCAGAGCATCCAGGTCTTCACGAAGGCGGGCCGCCTCGCCCAGATCAAGGTCTCGGGCAAGCAGTGGAGCCAGGTGATCGACGTGCCCCAGGACGCGGGCTACGTCTGGGGCCGCATGGACGGCAGCATCACCCAGTTCAAGCTGCAGGCCCTCGTGAGCGCCATCTACCTCGACGGCCGCTAGGAGTTCAAAAAGCCCCACCGTTCGGTGGGGCTTTTTGCTGTCGGCGTCAGGGGGCGAGCTTCGGCACGGGCAGGATGGGCGTCCGGACCCCGGCGGGGGCGGCGATGGCCACCTCTCCCGAGCGGATGAGCGCGTAGCGGGTCAGGAGCGGCCCGATCACCTCGAACACGACCACAGCGCCGAGCGTCACGGGCATGATGGGACCCGCGATGTCCGGGAAGCGCTCCTGGACGAGGTAGGCCAGGCCGAGGGCCACGCTGGCCTGTGACACGAGGCAGGCGCCGAGGTAGCGCCGGCACGCCGGGGCAGCCCCCGCCACCGAGGCCCCCAGGGAGCCGCCGACGACCTTGCCGACGATCCGGCCGCCGATGTAGGCCAGTCCGACGCTGCCGACGGCCGCGAGGCCGGCCACGTGGAGGGACGCCCCCGAGAGGGTGAAGAACATCACGAGCAGGGGGCCTTCCATGGCCTTGGCGAGATCGAAGACCGCCACCTTCACGGGCACCGCGTTGGCGACGCCGGCCCCGAAGAGCAGCATGACGAGCAGGGGGGACAGGTGCAGGGCCTCGCTCGCGCCTGCTCCCAGCAGGATGAGGCCGATGGTCGGGAGTTTCAGGTTGCTCCGGCCGAAGGGGAGCATGGTCCAGCCCCGCAGGACGAAGGCCAGGCCAAGGCCCAACATGGCCGAGCCGCCAATCTCCCAGAAGAGGCCATGGAGGGCGCTCTGCCAGGAGACGCTCTGACCGCCCGACTGCAAGAGCTCGACCAGGGGCATCAAGGCGTTGAAGAGGATCATCTCCACCAGGGTGTTGAGGGCGACGACGGCCATGAGGGTCTTTACCAGCTCGCCGCGCGCGCGCAGCTCCCGGATCACGACGATGGTCGCGGCGGGATCGGTGGTGCCGGCGATGGCGCCCATCAAGAGCGCGATGGGGAGCGGCACGTGACAGAGGGCGAGCAATCCGGCGACGGTCGCGAAGGTCAAGAGCGACTGGACGACCGTGATGGAGAGGAAGCGGGAGCCCATGGACTTGAGCTCCTTGAGCCGGAACTCCTCGCCGAGCAGGAAGAAGATGATGGCCAGCCCGAAGGTGGCGAGGGGTTTCAAGGTGCCGAGGGTATCGGGGCCGACGACCTTGAGCATCGAGGGGCCCAAGAGCACGCCCACGAGCAGGTAGCCCGTGACGGCCGGGAGCTGCAGGCGCTGGAGCAGCTTGGCGCAGAGGAAGCCGACGAGGACGAGCAGGCCGAGACTAAGCAACGCCATGCATGCCCTCCTGCTTCAAGCCGGGTTTGTCGCCCAGGTAGCACCGGAAGTGGCCGACCGGCCAGGTGCAGACCATGCCCGAATTGGGATGCGAGAAGCCGTCCAGGGCCTTCTCGATGACCGTCAGCACCCGCGGAACGATGGCGTCGGGCACGATGCTCAGGATCGTCTTGCTGCTCTGGCGATCGCCCCCCTCGAGGCTCCAGTACCGGGCCATGGACGGGTGCGCGCCGAACCACGAGAGGAACTCGAGCCCCTGGCTGTCGAGGACGGTAGCACCCGGCACGCCGGCCTCCTTGAGGGCGTCCATGAGCTCCGGGAGCCGACCGGGGTCCGGTAGTACGATGAGCAGGGCTTCCATCAGGGCCTCCTTTCGGAAGGGAGCGCAGGGCGTCCCAGGGAACCCTCCTACCGTAGCAAGGGGATCCTGATGGAGCGTGACGTGGAAATGACGGGAGCGCTAAGGAACTAACGGTCGCTATGGGGCCGACAGGAGGCGGACGCGCGCGGCGGAGACCTCGGTCGGCACCTCGAGCCGCACGACGTCGCCCGGGCGCTCGGGCTCTTCGGCGGGCCATGCGAAGGTACCCGGCTGGATCGTCAGGACTCCGACGGGGGTGGTGACGGCCACCCGGGCGGTGCCGCCGTCGGGGAGCGATCGCGTGCCCGTCACGGCGCCGTCGGTGCAGTCGAGTGCCGTGCAGGCCGTCAGGAGGCCCGCCTCGAGTCGGACGGCGAGCCTTGCGGCGAGCTCCGTGCCGGGGCGCGTGTGGCCGGCGAGCAGCCAGGTGGCCCCGAGCGCCGGCAGGGCCGCCGTGACGAGCTCCAGGCTAGCCTCGAGGCTCAAGGCCGGGTGATCGGCGACGGCCACCCGGTCCGCACCCAGCCGGACCAGCTGGGGCGCGAAGGTGGCGGCACCGGGGCCGAGGACGAGCGCTCCCAGCGGCAGGCCGAGCGCGTCCGCGATGATCCGTCCGGCTGTCAGCAGCTCGAAGGTGATGCGGGCGGGAAGCCTCCCGTCCAGCTCCGCGAGGATCCAGACGCTCATGGCTGGGCCTCCTGGGCCGCGGGGCGCGCCGGGTGGACGGCGAGCACCCGGGTGCCCGAACCCTCAGCCCCGACGGCTTCCGGTGCGAGGGCCAGCTCGGCGAGGCTCCAGCCGACGAGCTCCTTCTTGCTGGTGCCCATGATGCCCGTGAAGGAGGGCAGGCGCGGCTCGCCCGAGAGCCCGGCGATCGCAACCACCGTGGGCAACGTGGCCTGCCAGCGCTCGGGGCCTGTCGGACCCGCGACCTCGACGGTCACGGCGTCCGAGCCCGCCTCCAGGCTCGTGGTCCCGCTCAGGGACGGCCAGCCCAGGCGTTCGGCCACCATGGGGGCCAGCACGCCGCAGCCGGCGTCCAGGCTCCGATCGCCCATGAGCACCAGCGCCACCTCCCCGATCCGCTCCACGGCCCTGGCGATCGCGCGCGAGGTGGCGAGCAGGTCGCTGCCCGCGAGCGCCGGGTCCTGGATCCAGACGGCGTGGTCCGCCCCCTTGGCCAGGGCGCGCTTCAGGGTGTCCCGGGCACTCGCGGGCCCCATGGTGAGGGCCCAGCAGTCCACCTCCAGCCCCTCGTCCCGCCAGCGCAGGACCGCCTCGAGGGCGTGGTCGTCCAGGGGGTTCGGCAT
Organism: Candidatus Sericytochromatia bacterium; assembly: GCA_036676985.1. Lineage (GTDB taxonomy): Bacteria > Cyanobacteriota > Sericytochromatia > S15B-MN24 > UBA4093 > DATNQJ01. The sequence goes on along the minus strand of JAKFBU010000023.1, from coordinate 221,988 downwards.
CCCTTCGGCGCTGTCGCGCAGGAGCGTGTGACCCGCAGGCTCGAAACGCCGGGGCTCGCGGGGATCGGGCACGTGCTTGAGGCAGACGACGACTTTCACGGGGTCCTCGGGATCGGCTCGACCGGCCGATCATACCACGTCCGGCACGAAAAGCGCCCCGGACGACCAGCGTCCGGGGCGCAGAATCAGGCAACTCTATTTCCGGGTGATTGGCACCGGCACTGGGGCCAACCGACGCGCGGACTGCAGGTGCAGCCAGCGATCCAGGATCAACAGGGTCGCGCTTACACTCAGAATCGCCGCGATCATCCAACTCCTCCTCATCGAGGTCCCGGGAGACACGTTCTCCGTTGTTTCGAAATATTAAGCATTGTTCGCCTCGACGTCAACAAGCGAGCGTGGCAAGCGGGGCCTAACGCCTCGCCTCGCGCCCCCTTGTCCGGGTGAACCCCTGAAGGGGCGGGCGTTTGGGACCAGGCTTGCTTGCCCGCTAAAACGGCCGAAGGATCGTTTGCATGTTGGACAGCCCTCCCGCGCGGATCGGAGGGCGGGGGGCCTCTATAGAACGCTCCCCTGTGCGCTTTCTAGAAGGAAGCTTGGCCCTCATGGCTTTGACGGGGGCCAAGCGCACGGGGCGATCGCCCGGTACGGCCCAGGCTTGGGGGGCAAACGGCTCGCACGGCGCTCGAACGCAAGCGCGGATCCAGCTGGCGAGACGGCGGGCCTACCCCGGCCGTCCGGGAGGCTTGGCCTTCGCTCACCTCGTCACGGCTCCGCTTCCGCCCCAGCGGTCGCGGTCATCCGGCGGGCGAGGGGCCCCGGACGCGGGCCGGGAACCCCCGGCAGGCTTGCCGCCGGCGCCGATGTTCCAACGCAATGTCGTTAAATGTCCATTAACTCTTTAACGAAGGATCGCTGCCGGGGCCGGCAGGCCTCCGCGCGGCACCTGCCTCGAGGGGCGGATAGGGCGACTTGAACAAGGGTCGTTGGTCGCCTGAAAGTCGCTCGCTATCAGGGGTTGAGGGGGGTGCGGGGGTTAATGCGAAAGCGTTGACAGCAATCGGGGGTTGATGTTACAAATTGTTACACGAAAGCAAACGGTTGTTGCGAAATGTTTCAACCCGCAGCGATGCCAACTGCCCCTGATATGTCGTCTCGTCGTCGCAGTATCGCCAATCGGCCCCGCGGGCACCATGCGTGACTTCAGCAGAAAGGAGGCCGAACAACGGACCCGAGGGCGCTGGGTGAAGCCCCGGTCCAGGTCCCCATTCACCCAAGTGTGTGTGTGTGTGTTTCCCGGTTCCCAATCGCTCAGAGAGGTGAAAGCTCATGACGACCAAGACCAAGAAGGCCTTGTTGGCTGCGACTGTGTCCATGTCGGCGGTCGCGGGTTGTACGAATGCCCCCTCGACCCCTTCTCCGGTCACCCAGCCGAACCCTGCGACGGTGGTCAAGAACTCGGGTGACGTCAAGCCGGTGGGCGGCGTCGCCGAGATCCCGAATCCGTGCCCACAGCCCGGCGCTCCGGTGATCTACAACCTCGACTGCCGCTTCATTGCGTTCACGGCCTGCCGCCGCGACTACTACGGCGATCAGGCGGGCGGTCTCTTCCTGTGGGACGAGGCGCTCAAGGACGTCTACATCCTGAACGCGGCCCTGGCCGGCCTCAACAGCGAGGTCTCGGACATCACCGACAGCCAGAAGGGCGTCGAGGGCACCTCGAGCTGCACGACGCTCGAGACCCTGAATCCCTTCGCGTTCGCGGACGGCAAGGTGCTCTTCAGCTTCGGTCACTTCGTCTACGTCTACGACATGGTGGCCGAGGAGCGCGTGACGGTGGCCTTCGACGGCCAGTCGGAGGACTTCGGCGGTCCGCGCGCCACGGTCACGGCGGACGGCCATCTGTTGGCCTACGTCTCGCACCGCGGCACGGTGGTCCTCAAGGAGACGGACGGCGCCTTCTACACCAAGACCCGCGAGCTGACGAAGATCGCGGCCGAGGCCAACTTCCAGCACAACCTGGGCGACGACTACGGCTACGCCAAGACGGGCGTCATCTACGACATCGCCATCAGCGGCGACGGTCGCTGGCTCGTGGTGAACAAGGACGGCATCCTCTTCCTGTACGACGTGCTCAACCCGCACCTGTTCCAGCTCTTGCCCCTCGATAGCTACGCTCTCGGCGGCCAGCCGGGCTTCATCGGCCACGTGGCCATCAGCTTCGACGGCCGGTTCGTCGCCTTCACGATCAACAAGAAGTCCGTCACCGATCAGCAGCAGACCGGCGACTACCTGGTGGGCAACAACGACTCCCGCCTGCTGGTCCTCGACCGTCAGACGGGCTACATCGACGCGGTGTCCTACGCGAACCTGGGCGACACGATCACCAACGCGAACTACAAGCCGATCATCCTGGACCCGGTCTTCTGCTACGACGGTCGTACGCTCTTCTTCGAGGTCCTCGTCGGCAACACCTTCAAGGTCTGGCGCTACGACATCCTCAACGAGACCTTGCGGGCCATGGTCATCCTCAACAACGTACTCGGCGAGGACGTGGACGACGTCCTGATCTCGCGCCCCGACCTCGATCCCTAGGTCTCGACCGAAACCTCCATTCCGGGGGGAAGAAGCGGGGGCGTCCGATGGACGGCCCCCGCTTCGCTTTTAGGAGTTCGGGCGGATGTAGCCCAGGGTCAAGAGGTCCTGCAGGACGTCCTCGGCATCCTGGTATCGCGCGGAGACCGGAACGGCCGTCAGCTTGCGGATGACCTGCTTGAGGCCGTCGGTCACGGGCAGCTCGTCGACCCGGTAGGTGGCCGAGTCGGGGTCGAAGTGCGTGAAGGGGTGGCGGCTCGTGACCATGAACATGAGGCTGGCACCCAGGGAGAACAGGTCGCTGGCCGGCTTGGGGCTCGCTCCCAGGAAGATCTCGGGGGCGCTAAAGCCCTTGGTGAACACGCCCGTCATGTCCTCGGCGATGCCCGTGGGACCGATCACGGCAGGCTTCGGATCCAGGTCCGTGGCGCCGCCGAAGTCGATCAGGTACAGGTGGCCGGCCTCGGTGAACATGAAGTTGCCCGGCTTGATGTCCCGGTGGATCACGGGCGTCGGCAGGTGGTGCAGGTAGCTGAGCACCTCGAGCATCTGGGGCAGGAGGGCCAGCGTCTGGTCCTCGTTGAGCGCCCCCTTGGCCCGCATGTAGTGGGAGACGGACACGCCCTGGACGCGCTCCATGACCAGGTACTGCGCCCCGTTGAGCGAGAAGTAGTCATGGAACTGCGGCAGGCTGCGGTGGCGCAGGGCCTGCAGGAGGCGCCCCTCGCGCTCGAAGAGCAGACGATCCTTTTCCCGGATCTGGCGGCTGTGCTGGAGCTGCTTCATGGCCAGCTGCCGCTTGCCGTCGCGGAGGTCCACCACGCCGTAGAGGGTGCCGAAGCCGCCCGTGCGCACCATGACGCCCTCGACCTGGTAGCGCTCCTGCAGGATGTCGCCGGCCTTCAGCGTCTGGCGCGTGGGCGCCTTGCACTGGGGGCAGGTCTCGATGCCGCTCAGGACCGGCGCGTCGCAGTTGGCGCACCGGAAGACCATGTGCTGGGGGGCAGGCTTGAGGTTGTTGAGCTCGACCTGCTGGCCCATGAACATGCCGGGGTTTTCCTTGACGAACTTGAGGAAGGCGTTGAGGACCTCCGGGGGGGCCTCGCTCGCCGGGCTGACGGGGACGTTCTGGAACTCCATGTTGACCTCCTGGACGGTGTCCGACGCGAGAAGGGTAGGACGCTTGTTACAAAACTTCGTAAAGAATCGTATCAAACATTCGTTAGGCAAGCAACCCTTTCTCCGGGAGTCCGGCGTGACACTGCTCACGCCGCCGGCAACCCCCCCTTGCCGGGAAAGCCCCTCGCCAAGACCCTCGCCCGCCCTCTAGGCGGCCAAGCGTAGACCCCGTGACGACGAGCCCCCTTGGGCATAACGCACGTTCGTCGGGTGGTCGACCCCGTGTTACAACTGCGGCATCGAAACGGATGACGCGAGCAACGACCCACTGTCCCAGCCAACCGTGACGGCAACCTGAAGTGAGATGTGCGCTCCACCCTCTCGCTCCGGTGTGTGTGGCACCGGATCTAAGGTTCGCAACGGAAGGAAGGACAACATGCGCGTGAATCAGCTTTTCCGAGGCCTCACGGCTCTTGCGGCCAGCCTGACGCTCACGGTCGCCTGTACCAAGGCCCCCAACGCCCCGGCGCCCACCGTTCCCGAGCCCCTGCCCCAGCCCATCGCCAAGGCGGGCGGCGCACCGGTCAAGTCCGCCCCGGAACCCCTCGCCGAGCCCTGTCCGGCGCCCGTGGTCCCGGCGCCGCCGGCCGTGCTCCCGCCCCCGCCGCCGCCGCCCGTCTGCCCGCGCTTCGTGGCCTTCACGTCCCAGGCCTTCTGTAACGGCAGCCTCTTTGTCTACGACGACGCCATCAAGGACGTCTACATCCTCAACGGAGCCCTGGCGGGGCTGGACGTGGTGGGCCTGCCGTTCATTCAGCTGCAGGCCATCGAGCCCACCTTCTACGGCGACAGCCGGGTGCTCTTCGACTTCGCGGGCTGCGTCTACTACTACGACATGATCACCGAGGAGCGCGTCACCCTCGCCATCGACGCCCTGCCCTGCGGCGCCCACCCGCGCATCTCGGAGACGGGCATCCTGGTCTACATCGACGTCTACGGCAACGTGGTCATGAAGTACGAGGCCGACGGCCCCTTCTTCGCCAAGAGCCGCACCATCACCAAGATCGCAGCCGAGCGGGAGGTCCAGCTCGGGTTCCCGGGCTACTACTACCCCGGCTACCCCTTCTACTACCCCGTCTGCGACGTGGACATCAGCGCCGACGGCCGCTGGATCGTCGTCAGCCTGAACGGCAAGCTCTTCCTGTACGACGTCGTCAACCCGCACCTCTTCCAGCTGCTGCCCCTGGGCGGCCTCGACCTCACGACCATCCCGAGCAACATCGGCCACGTGACCATCAGCCCCGACGGCCGCTTCATCGCCTTCACGGTCTGCGACGGCATCACGTCCCGGCTGCTCATCCTGGATCGCCAGACGGGCCTCATCGACACGGCCCCCTATCCCAACCTGGGTCTCGGCGGCTACGCCTCCATCCACAACCCGCGCTTCCTGGGCGACTGCCTCTTCTTCGAGATCTGCACGGGCACGGGCTTCAAGGTCTGGCGCTATGACATCCACACCGAGCTCTTGGCCGCGATGGTCATCCTCAACAACACCCTGGGCGAGCTCGGGACCAACACCCTCATCTCCGATCCCATCCTGTAAGCTCACGCGCCAGAAGGGGGGCCGGGCAAATGCCCGGCCCCCCTTCCGCGCGATCCGCCAATGGCCTAGGCGGCCGGATCGACCACCTCGGCCCCGAAGTGCGCGTGCGCCACGTGCCGGGACCAGGTCTGCACCTCCTGCATGAGGGCGCACAGGTCGGCCCAGGCCGGAATCGCGAGCGTCGGCCGCTTGAGGCGCAGGGCGATCGCCGTCCGATACAACCCCGCGAGCTGGGCATGGACCGTGCCCTCGGCCGCGAGCCGCGCCATGGCGGCCGCCCGCGCGAGCGCGTCCGGCGCATACAGCCTCCGGGCCATGAGGACGGCGTCGCCGAGGCCCATGATCACCTCGATGGTGCGGATGAAGGACAGGCGCGCGATCCCCTCGTGCAGGCCGAAGATCTCGTGCCGGGCCCACTCCGCGAGCTCCCGCAGGCCCGGGCCCTGGTCCATGAGGTGGGCCTTGGCGTAGTCCTCGAGCCGTCCGACGGGGCCGCCCTTGAAGCCTTCGAGGGGGTCGTGCCCGTCGTAGCTCCACAGGAGCCGCCGCGAGGTCTGCACCTCGTGGGCCAAGAGCGCCCACTCGGGCGAGGCCAGCTGGCTCTCGGTGGTCAGGTCCACGTAGAAGGAGTAGCCGGCCTCCACGCAGATCTCCGCCATGCGGTCCTGGATGGCGGCGAAGGACTGGCGCGCCTCGTCCTCGAAGCCGTCCGGGACCAGGATGAAGAGGTGGGGCGTGTCGAGGGGCAGCCAGGCCTCGCCCTCGAGCGTGACCCAGCCTTCGCCCCGGGCGTAGGGCCCGACGACGTAGTGCCCGACGGCCTCGACGGGCAGGAGCTTGCGCTGGCGCATGGCGGCGAGGCCGCGCGTGATCAGATCGGCCACCGCCCGGTCCGCCTCGGGACCGTGGGGAGTAGAACGCGGGGTCTGGGACGACATGGGCACCTCCGATTCGGTCTGCAAACGAGCAAGCGTATTGTCTCAGAGAGGCCTGCTCGCCCGGTTCCCCATGCCGCCCAAAGCTTCTTGGCCGAGTTGCCGCGCTTCCCCCTCAAACGGCCTTGCAAGCGGATTGTGTAGGGGTATGGTAACGTGTAACCGATCCGTGCCCCCCACCCAAGAAGGATGTCTGCCTTGAACACTCGTCTTGTGCTCTCCGTGACGGCGCTGACGGCGCTCTCGCTGTCGGCGCTGCTGCCTGGCCGCAGCATGGCCGCGGCTCCTGCGACCCCCAACGAGCTCGGCCGCGTGCCGGTCCTGGAGTACCACCGCTTCGGCAAGGTCGAGGACCGCTGGACCCGGACCTACGACAACTTCCGCAAGGACCTCGAGTGGCTCTACAACAACGGCTACGTCTCGGTCAACGCCTCGGCGCTCAGCGCGGGCAAGCTCGACGTGCCCGCGGGCAAGAAGCCCGTGATCCTCACCTTCGACGACTCGACGGCCGAGCAGTTCATGTTCCTCAAGGACGGCCGGGGCACCATCCGCCGCGACTCCAAGGGTAACGCCATGGTGGATCCGCAGAGCGCCGTGGGCATCCTCGACGCGTTCGCGGCCAAGCACCCCGACTTTGGCCGCGCAGGCGTCTTCTACACCCTGCCGGGCGCCTTCGAGACGCCCGCCGAGGCCGCCGAGAAGCTCAAGTACCTGGTGGCGACGGGCCGCGAGATCGGCAACCACACCTACAACCACAACAGCATGAAGAAGCTCTCGCCCGCCCAGATCGTCAAGGAGATGGCCACGGCGCAGGACGAGGTCGTCAAGGAGCTGGGCCGCAGCTACAAGCTGACGACGCTGGCGCTGCCCTTCGGCATCTACCCCAAGGACGCGGCCGGCACCCAGGCGGTGCTCGCCGGCGGCTCGGGGGCGAGCGCCTACAAGAACAGCGCTGTCTTCTTGGTGGGCGCCGATCCGGCACCCAGCCCCTTCGACAAGAAGTACAACTACATGAAGGTGCCCCGCATCCAGGCCATCGACGACGAGTGGAAGCGCCACTTCCGCCGCCCGGCGGGTGCCACCGGCCAGAACGACGAGGCCTTTCGCCCCTACGTTTCGGATGGCAACCCCAGCACCGTCACCGTGCCCGCCAAGCTCAAGGATCGCCTGAACTCCGCCGCGCTCGGCGGACGCAAGGCCGTCATCCTGCCCTAGTAGAAAGAGGGGACCCATCGTGATCATTCGCCTCGCGACCACGCTGTCGCTGCTGTGCGCGGCGACCCTCGCCCCGCTGCCGGCCCGCGCCCAGGCGGCCCCGCCCCCTGCTCAGGCGGCGGGCCTCAAGGTCCACCCCGGCTACGGCAACGCCGCCCTGCCTCCGGGCGGGGAGTACGTCGGCGGCCGCATCTTCCACACGGTCCAGAAGGGCCAGGATCCGACCTTCCTGGCCCGGAACTACCTGCGCATGACCGACTACTACACCCGGCCGTCGCTCGAAAAGGCGCTGCTCGCCAAGAACGGGCTCAAGAACTGGATTCCGGTCGGCAAGCGCATCGAGATCCCCGGCGTGCGCGCCCAGGCCATCGTGCCCAAGCGCGTGGCCCGCCAGCGGACCTTCGACGCCAAGGGCATCTACGTCACCAAGACCTCGGCAGCGACCGAGCGCGTCTTCACGCTCGTCAAGCAGATGAAGCCGCACGGCCTCAACACGGTGGTCTTCGACGTCAAGGACATGGACGGCCCGCTCGCCTACGACAGCAACGTGCCCTTGGCCAACTCGACGGGCTCGGACAAGAACGCCGTCATCCGCGACATCCCCAAGCTGGTCGATCGCCTGCACCAGGAGGGCATCCACGTGGTGGCCCGCCAGGCGCTCTTCCACGACCCGTACCTCGCCTCCAAGCGCCCGGACCTCGCCCTCAAGTCCAAGAGCGGCAAGCCCTGGCTCGAGAAGGGCCGCCGGGTCTGGGTCGATCCCAACCACCCCGAGGTCCGCGCCTACAACATCGGCATCGCCAAGGAGCTGGTGGCCATGGGCGTCGACGAGATCGAGTTCGACTACATCCGCTTCCCGGCCATGGGGGCGCTCAAGGACATCGCCTACAGCTTCGACACCACCAAGACGCCGAAGCACGCGGTCATCACGAGCTTCCTCAAGCAGGCCTACGAGACCATTCACCCGACGGGCGCGCTCGTCAGCCTGGACGTCTTCGGCGTGGTGGCCTGGGACGAGGGCATCGACGTCAAGAACACCGGCCAGCGCCTCGAGGATCTCGGCAAGTACGCGGACGTCATCAGCCCGATGGTCTACCCCTCGCACTTCTACCCGCCCTTCTTCGGGCACCAGCGTCCGGCCGAGGAGCCCTACTTCTTCGTCAACGAGGGCATCAAGCGCACGGCCCAGAAGACCGCGGGCACGGGCATCGTCATCCGTCCCTGGCTGCAGGCCTTCAATCTCGGCGGCAAGCTCAAGGCCCGCAACTACGGCCCGGGCTACGTCTCCGAGCAGATCAAGGCCACCTACGACGCCAAGGGCATGGGTTACTTGCTTTGGAACCCGGGGAATGTTTATGACGTGGGCTTCCAAGGGGTAGCCGCCTACGAGCGCACGAAGGCGGCCCTGACCACGAAGCCGGTCAAGCGCTAACAACCATCGGGAGTACAACGTGGCGGGATCGCCGTTTGCGGCACGCGAGGTGGCGTGCCCGGTCTGCAAGGTCTCCTTCAAGCTGCACACGCCCAAGAGCGGGACCTCCGTCCTGGAACGGCGAGACGCGGATTTCTGCCCGTACTACACGGGCATCAACCCGCTGTTCTACTCGGTCTGGGTCTGCCCCGGCTGCGGCTTCGCGGCCCTGAAGGAGCACTTCCGGGAGATCTCGGAGTCCGAGCAGGTCGCGCTCGCCATGGCCCTCTCGGGGGCCACGGAGCACCGCCGCCACGACTTCTCCAAGGAGGAGCGATCGCTGTTCGCGGCGATGATCAGCTTCCAGTTGGCCCTCAAGAGCTACGAAGCCCGCCGGACCCCACCCGAGGTCCGCGCGGGCATCCTCTTGCGCCTGGCCTGGACGTGCCGCTACGGCAACGACCGCAAGCGCGAGCACATGTACCTCGAGCAATCGAGCGCGCTCTACCAAGAGGCCTACGACAAGGGCGTCTCGCGCAACTCCTCGGTCACCGAGGCGCACGTGGCCTTTTTGGTCGGCGAGGCCATGCGCCGTCTCGGCCGGGGGGCCGAGGCCATCGACTGGTTCTTGCGCGCCATCAAGGGCGATCCCTCCAAGGGAGAGACCTTCCGCATGGCCCGCGATCAGATCTACGAGACCAAGGAGTCCATCCGCTTCTTCGACTACCTCCAGGCCGTGGACATCCTCAAGCCCCTGGCCATCGAGGAGATCGCCGCGCTCGCGGCCCAGATCCGCAGCCGCACCTACGGGGCGGGCAAGGCCATCTGCACCGCGGGCGAGCCGGGGGCCAGCATGTTCATCCTCATGAGCGGCCATGCGGGCGTCAGCATCGGCGACTCCCGGGTGGCCGAGGTGGGCCCGGGCCAGGTCTTCGGCGAGATGTCCCTCTTGAGCGGGCAGCCGCGCAGCGCCACCGTCACCGCCGATCAGCCCAGCGAGCTCCTGGAGATCGATCGGGTGGCCTTCAAGACCGTCCTCACGTCCAACCCGGCGATCGCCGACGAGATCGCCCGCATCGTCAGCGAGCGGCTCGCACATAACGCCCGGGCGCTCGAGTCCGCCGAGGTCCGGGAGACGGTGCCCGCCGAGCCGGAAGGTGGCTTCCTGGGCCGCTTCAAGGCCTTCTTCGAGATCTCCTAATCGACCGATTATTAAATCAGAATTAAAACTTCCTTTTTCTTTCATAAAGGGCTAGCGCACTTCCGAGGGATCCTGTACTGTTATGGTTAAGTTCGGTTTAACGAAGGTTAAACCCGACGTTACAGACAGTCCTCCCTCTCGTTGTAATAGGAGTGCGCTAGGTTCATGAAGAAGCTGTTGGCCCTCGTGGCGGCGGGTACCCTCTTGGCTGGTTGCGGTCTCACCGCCCCCACCCTCTCCAATGACACCCCGAAGTTCGGCGCCAAGCGGGTGCTGCCGAAGAACGCCAAGAAGTGGACGATCCTGGTTCACCTGGCCGCCGACAACAACCTCTACTCGTTCGGCCTCCAGGACCTCAACGAGATCGAGGCCGGCATCAACCCGGATGACGTCAACGTCATCGTGCTCTTCGACGGTACCAAGCAGGGTGACTCGGCCGTGTACGAGATGAAGCGCGACGCCAACGGCAAGAACGCGACCCTCGTCTCGACCGCCGTGGATGCGCCCTTCATCCCCGCCTCCAAGGAGATCGACTCGGGCGACGTGAAGATCGTCCAGCAGTTCGGCGAGTGGGCCGTCCAGAAGTACCCCGCGCAGCACTACATGGTCAGCTTCTGGGACCACGGCTCGGGCATCTTCCGCAAGGGCGTCCAGAACACCTTCTTCGACACGACCAAGGGCTTCGGCTGGGATGACAACGGCAGCCACATGAACACGAGCGACCTGTCGACGCTCATCCCCTCGATCGCCAAGAAGGCGGGTCAGCCCATCGACATGGTCGGCTTCGACGCCTGCTTGATGGCCCATGCCGAGATCAGCTACCAGATGAAGGGCTATGCCGATTACCTGGTCGCCTCCGAGGAGCTCGAGCCGGGCGCCGGCTGGGATTACAACCTCTGGCTCCAGAACGTGAACCGCGGCACGTCGCCCGCCCAGCTGGGCACCGCGCTCGTCCAGAGCTACGCCCAGAGCTACGCGTCGGGTGGTTCGCAGAACCCCGGCGGTCGCTCCCAGGACATCACCCTCTCGGTGATGGACATCAAGGCCCTGACCACCAAGCTCGTCCCCGCGATGAACAACTTCGCGACCGCCCTCAGCGGCGCGCTCGGTAGCGAGAAGGCCACCATCCAGCAGGTGCGCGGCACCACCCAGTCCTTCTACAACAAGGACTGCGCCGACCTCGGCCACTTCGCCAAGCAGCTCCAGGGCAGCAATGCCTCGGCCGGCCTCAAGGCCGCCGCTGCCGACGTCCAGGCCGCCGTCTCGGCGACCGTCGTGAGCGAGACCCACGCCGGCAAGTGCGCCAACGCCTCGGGCATCGTCGTGTACTTCCCGAACGCCAACCAGATGTTCAACGCCAAGTACAACGACCCGAACGCCATCGCCTTCGCCAACGAGGGCTGGAAGGACTTCCTCAAGGCCTTCACCAAGAAGTAAGCGAGGAAAAGACTAGGCGGGCCCCCCGAATTCGGGGGGCCCGCTTCCTTTTTTAGGCGTAGTGGAGATCCCAGGACCACTCCGGATGCGCATGGAACCAGCGCGTGGTGTCCATCAGCAGGGTGCGGAAGCGTTCGGCCTGGGCATGGTCGCCGCGCGCGGCCTGGGTGGCGATTGCTCCCAGGTAGAACTCGACCCGGGCCGTCTCCATGACAAGGGGCAGGACGGCCGCCTCGGCGGGCGAGAGCCGCCGCACCGACTGGTAGCCCGCGAGCATGGCCTCCATGTCCTGAAGGCGGGGCGTTCCCGTCCCCTTCAGCAAGGCCGGCCAGTCGAAGCCGCACGGCAAAAGGGCGAGCGCCAGGTCGTAGACCCAGTAGCCCACGTTCCACAGGTCGAAGTCGATGACGTCCGAGACCTCGTGTTCCCGCCAGAACAGGTTGCGCTTGATGAAGTCCCCGTGGATGAGGCCGCACGGCAACGCCGCCAGGTGCGGCGCGACGAGCGGCTGCCGCAGCTCCAGGAAGTCCATGAGGCCCTTCATCGTCTGCTGCTCGTCGAGGAACGCCTCGAGCAAGGGGGCTGCCTCCAGGAGGCCGTCGATGCCCGAGCGGAGGCTCGGCGCGGCCATGAGCTCGTAGCGCGCCGTCAGGCCGCGGAAGGGCTTGGGAGCCAGCCGAGGTCCGTCGGCGAGGGCCAGGTGGAAGCGGGCGAGGGCAGCCCCCGCCGAGCGCGCCTCTGGCAGCGTTCCGAACGGCTCGAACACCCCCACGCTCCCGTAGCGATCCTCCCCGCGGGCAACCTCGGAGAGGACGAAGGCGAGGCCCTCGTGCCAGGTGACGGTCGTCCCGGCAGCGTTCATCAGCAGGCGGGGCGTCGGAAAGCCGCCCTCGACCAGGTGTCCGACCAGCGCATGTTCGGCGAGGATGCCCATGGGCTCGCGTTGCAAGGGATCGTAGGCCTTGGCGAAGTACGGGCCCCGCGCCGTCTCGAACAGGCAGGTCGCCGTGTTGACGCTCAGGCCGTTCCGGCCGATCCCCCGCAGCTCCCCCAGGTCGGGGTGGTGCGCGAGGACGGCGCCGAGAGCGGCCGGATCGATGGTCGGATGGCTCAACGGAGGCCCTTCTCGCCGAGGGTGTAGCGCAGGAAGGGCTGGAACCCGCACTTGCCGTAGAAGGCGAGGAGGTCGGTCCAGTCGATGACGGTGTCCTGGGCCCCCATGGCCTGGAGGTGTTCGAGGCCCTTCACGAGGAGCGCGAGGCCGAGGCCGTGGCCCTGGACGATCTTGCCGACGCCGATGGGGCCCAGGGCCGAAACGGTCGGGTTGAAGCCCGCCCAGCGCAGCGCCCCGACGGAGCCCGGCGGGTGCAGCAAGGCGAAGCCGCGCGGCACGCCGTCGACGAAGAGGCCCATGATCGATCCGATGTCCCCGCCCGCATCCAGGTAGTGCCCCACGTCCCGGGACCAGCGGCCCGGGAAGTTGGCGAGCAGGAACTTCATGAGGGGATTGGCCTCGCCCTCCCGGTAGGGGCGGAGCGTGACGTGGGGACGCGCCGCGAGCGTCTCCGCGACGTCCGGCAACGGGTCGCCTGTGGCCAGGTCCCGGCGTACGTCCACGAACTCCCGGCCCATGGCGTAGCCTGCCCGCGCGAAGCAGACCATGGCGTCCGTCCAGTTCGTGGGTACGCCCGGCATGAAGTGGTGGAAGCTGCCGCCGAGCACGACCTTTTCGGCCCCGTCGGCGCGGAGCTTGGCTTCTGCGGCGGCAAGCAAGTCAGCGCCCAGACCCTGTCGCTGGAAGCCCGGCGCGACGGCCATCAAAGCCAGGTAGCCGATGGATTCGAAGCGCTCGCATGTGACGGCCTCCTCTCGAAAGCGCTTCGTGAGCGCAAAGCCCGCGATGGCGCCGTCCTGCCGCGCGACCAGGAGGTCTTCGCACTGGAAGCTGGGATCCCCGAGCGTGTTGGCCTCCCACAGGGCGGGCATAATGGGGTAGCGATCGCCGGTGGCCGAATGCCAGACGGCGAGCAGATCCGAGGCCAATTCAGGCCGATAGGGAATCAGGTCGAGTTCGGGGCGCCGTGGTGGTTTGAGCGGCGTGTCCACAGGGCCTCCATCACGTGAAGTGGGGCGCTACGAGCCGATCATAGAAGGAGTAAGGGTGCTACGCAAGGGGATCGTGCTGCTGACCACGATGTTGCTGGCCGCATGCGCGCGGCCGGGCAGCGAGGCGATCACGTTCTCCACCTGGGGGTCCATCGACGAGATCGAGACCCTCAAGCCGCTCCTGGCCGAGTTCGAGCGCGAGAATCCGGACGTCCCGGTCAAGCTCATCCACATACCGGACGAGTACCCGCACAAGGTGCGCCTCCTGGCGGCCTCCCGCACCATGCCGGACGTGCTCTTCATGGAGAGTCAGACCCTGCCGGGCTTCGCCAACCGCGGCGTGCTGCGCGACCTGGGCCCCTTCCTCGCCAAGGACCCCGAGCTCAAAGAAAGTGACTTCTACCAGCCGGTCCTGGACGCCATGTCCTGGAAGGGCACCCTTTACGGCATCCCGCGCGACCTCTCGAACCTCGTCATCTTTTACAACCGCAAGCTCTTCGACGCGGCGGGCGTCCCCTATCCCGAGGCCGGCTGGACCTACGAGGACATGGTCGCCAAGGCCGGGCGCCTGACCCGCAAGGATGTGCAGTGGGGCATCGGCTTCTCGCCGTATCCGCTCTACTGGTTGCCCTACCTCTGGAGCGACGGCGGGGACGTGATGGATCCCGAGGCGCGCCGCAGCACGCTGCTGGAGCCCGAGAGCCTCGCGGCCCTGCAGCGCTATCACGACCTGCGCTTCAAGCATCACGTGGCCCCGACAGAGGCCGAGGTGGGCAACGCCCGCCCGAGCCAGCTCTTCGCCCAAGGCAAGCTCGCCATGATGGTGGGCGGTCGCTGGGTGGTGCCGGGCTTCCGCAAGAAGCTGGACTTCCCGTGGGACGTGGCCCCCTTCCCCGCGGGCAAGGTGGGCTCGGTGGTCGATGCCGACTCCTCGGGCTGGAGCATCTCCAAGAGCTGCAAGGAGCCCGAGAAGGCCTGGCGCCTGATCCGCTTCATGGCGAGCAAGAAGGCGATCGCCGCCTTCACCGAGAGCGGCCTCATCGTGCCGAGCCGCCCGGACGTGGCCAACTCCCCGGCCTTCATGTCGGGACCACCCGCCTCCAGCCGCGTGTTCCTGGACGTGGTGGCCCAGTCCCGGCCGACCCGGACCTCGCCCTCCTATGACGAGATCCAGTACGAGCTCATCGACGGCCTGACGCCCGCGTGGAACGGCGAGCAGGGGCTCGAGGAGACGCTGCGGCCCATCGTCCGGCGCATCGACGCGCTCTTGCGGGAGGACAACCGGTGAGCGCCCCCTTGCGACGCGCGGAATCGCGCTGGGCCTTTTGGCTCCTCCTCCCGGCCCTCTTCGGGATCGGCCTCTTCACGGTCCTGCCGACCCTGGGCTCGTTCGTCCTCAGCTTCACCCAGTGGGACCTGCTCGGCGCGCCCAAGTGGGTGGGGCTCGCCAACTACCAGGACCTGGCAAGAGACCCGCTCTTCTACCGCGTGATGCTCCAGACGGGCGCCTTCGTGCTCCTCTACCTGGTCTTCGACGTGGCATTGGCCCTGGGGCTTGCGATCGCCCTCAACCAGAAGGTGCGCTTTCAGTCCCTCTACCGGACGGCCTACTTCATGCCGGTCGTGACCTCCATGGTGGCGGGCGCCATCCTCTGGAGCTGGATCTTCGACCCGCGCTTCGGCCTTCTGAACGCGCTGCTCGGGGTTTTCCACGTCGATCCGATCCGTTGGCTGAGCGACTCGCGCTGGGCCCTGCCGTCGCTCGTGATGGTGAGCGTCTGGAAGAACCTCGGCTACGACATGCTGCTCTTCCTCGCGGGCCTGCAGGCCGTGCCGGGCCAGCAGCTGGAGGCGGCGAGCCTCGACGGCGCCAACGCCTGGCAGCGCTTCCGCTTCGTGGCCCTGCCCCTCTTGGGGCCGACGCTCGTCATGGTCGTCATGATGGCGACCATCCGGGCCTTCCAGACCTTCGACACCGTCTACCTGATGACCGAGGGCGGGCCGCACCGCTCGACGACCATCATCGGGTTCTGGCTGTTCCAGAACGCCTTCACGTACTTCAAGCTCGGCAAGGCGTCCGCGTTGGCCTACATCCTCTTCGCGGTGCTGGTGGCCCTCACGGGCCTGCAGTGGTGGGCAAGGCGGCGCCTCAGCCACCAGGAGGAGGCATGATGAAGTCCAAGACCGGGCTTGCGACCCTGGTGCTCGCCATCGGAGCGGTGCTCATGGCGGCCCCCTTCCTCCTGATGGCCGGCACGTCGCTCATGACCTACGCCCAGACCGTCGCCTACCCGCCCGAGTGGTGGCCGCGCCCGGCGACGCTCGAGAACTATCGTAAGGCCCTCACCGAGACGCCCATCGTCCGCTACTTCCTGAACAGCCTACTGGTCGCCGTGCTCACGGTCGTTGGCCAGGTGGTCACGGGCTCCATGGCGGGCTTCGCCTTCGCGCGGCTGCGCTTCAAGGGGCGCAACACCCTGTTCTTCGCCGTGCTCGCGACCATGATGGTGCCCATCTATATCAACCTGGTGCCCTTGTTCGCGCTCATCTCGACGCTCGGCTGGGTGGATACCTACCAGGCGCTCATCCTGCCGGGACTGTCGGGGGCGTTCGGCATCTTCCTCTTCCGGCAATGGTTCCTCAACCTGCCGTCGGAGCTGGAGGACGCGGCGCGCATCGACGGTTGCAGCCCGTGGGACCTCTACTGGCGGGTGGCCCTGCCAACGGCGCTGCCCGCCATCGCGACGCTCGCCATCTTCGAGTTCCTGGCGTCCTGGAACACCTTCCTCTGGCCGCTCGTCGTCACGCACTCGGACGCCGTGCGCACCCTGCCCGTGGGCCTCGCGGCCTTCCGGGCCTCCATGAAGGAGGTCACGGACTGGGGCCTGCTCATGGCAGCAACCGCGATCGCCGTCATTCCGGCCATCGCGGTCTTCGTTGCGGGTCAGCGTTACTTCATCCGCGGCCTCCTGGAGGGGGCCGTCAAGGACTAGTGAGCGCCTAAGGTGCTCATCGAACGAGGGTGGGCTTGCCGTGGGGTTCCATGCCGGCCAGGTACTCGGGCACGCTCAGCGATCCCTCGAGGATGTGGTCCGTGTGCTCGCCGGGCTCCATGGGGAAGGCATGCTCCATGACCCGCGCCCAGGGGATGAAGGCCTGGCGATCACCGTCCGGCAACTCGAAGATGAGACCTCCCGGGGTGGGCGTCACTTCGTAGGCGATTTCGTTCACGATGATGATCATGGGCGACCTCCAGGTGCCAGGCAGGGGTTCCTGAGGACAGTATGCCCTCGAAATATTTCATGTAGATGAACGCATCGTCTCTTCGGGTTTATTGGAGCCGAATGGCGCCGTCGAGGGGCTGCCCGGTCCTGAGTTTGGCTGCTTGTTCGGCACTCAGACGGCCCGAACGCCCCTTGGTGTCGTACACCCGGACCTCGCCTCCTGCCTTCACGAGCCAGCAATAGCCGAGCACGGCATCCTCCTGCGGGGGATCCGTCTCCAGCCAGACCCGCTGGGGAGGCTCGGTCGGCGAGCCGAGGCGCGCGATGAGCTGGTCCAGGTTCTTCCGGCCAAATGCCGTCCCGCTGCCCGCCTTTTCGAGGGGCATGTTGGGGACGGTGAAGCCGTTGCTGTAGTAGGTCCCGCGCGGCGTGACGCCCACGTGGTTCGCCACGCCCCAGCGACTCTTGAAGAGGACCGGGACGACGTAGTAGTCGTCGCGCTTGGGGCTGAGCGAGCGCACCAGGAAAGGGCGCCCGATGCGCGTATGGGCCATGACGTCCTTGGCCCAGGGACTGTCGATCTTGTCGAGGACGGGGTTGAAGGTCCCCATGCCGAAGGCCCCATGGATCGCCATGGAGATGATCGTCTCATCTTTGGTCTGCTGTCCCTCGTCGGGGTTGTGGCCCGGCACGTAGCCCTCGTCCACCTCGACGAGCGTGGCGAGGTCGAAGCGGTAGGCGTCCTGCACGAGGACCTCGCTCCCCTCGCGCCTCAGGTGCGCCTTGGAGTGCGAGGCGGCGTCGCTCGCCTTGAGGGCGCCGTCGGCGCCCGTCGTCGAGTCGAAGGAGCCCTTGCCGAGCCCCATGCAGCCGGTAAGGGTGCAGAGGGCCATCAGGGAAGCGAGGAGCCTGGGATTAAGGTAGGGCAAAAGCCTTGAGACCTCCGGTATCCGCCACGTAGAGCATGCCGCCATTGGGGCTGAACGTCAGACCCTGGACGCTGCTGGTATCCGCCCGCCCGATGGTTCCCTGGTCGGCGTCGATGAAGACCGTGCTCCCGGTCAGGACCGTGATGGAGCTGTCCGTCACCGCCTGGATGCCCGCTGTCCCGATGGCTACTTGTCGTTTACCCGGGCGAAGGGCCATGCTCAAGTCGTTGCCGCCCGACATGCGGAAGCCGCCGAGGTCCTTCTCGACGGGCGGGGTCTTGGAGAGGTCCCACTGGACCACCCGGTAATCGGTGAGACCCGTCTCCACCACGCCCACGGCCCAGTCATCCCGCGCGGCGATGCCGCGCACCGGGTGGTCGACCTCGAAGGTCGTCCGGGTGTCGGTCTCCGCGTTCCACAGGGCGAGTGTACCCTCGGAGTCCAGGTTCTCGGTGAGGTTGACCAGGTGAACGGAGCCCGACGCCGGCACGATCTGCCGGACGTAGCGCCCGAAGTCCACCGCCCGCTCCATCACGCCGCTCTGGAGGTTGAGGACGTAGAGCTTGGTGCCCGTGAGGTAGGCCCGCGTGCCGTCCGCCGATAGGCCGCTGTTGGCGTCCAGGCCCGTGATGCTCGTCGAGAGGTCGTTCAGGTTGACGGCGATTTGGGTGGCCGAGCGGTTGCTGGGATTGATCCCGAACAGGCCCCAGTTGTAGTTGCCGAGGTACACGCTGCCCGAGGCCACGCGCGGGGCCCGTGGCGCGAAGACCATGCGGGTGGCCCCCTCGAAGGCGAGTGGCAAGATCGTGGGGACGTCCGCGAGCTTGGTGCCCGTGGGCGAGAAGACCATGGCGCCCCCACCCTCCTCGAACGGATCCCCGTCGGCATAGGAGGCGTTGACGCTCAGGTAGACGTCACCCGAGGGCACGACGGCCACGCCCTGAGCCCGAGCCGACAAGTCCCGCTTCCAGGAGAGCGCGAACTGCCCGTAACCGCCACCACCGGACGCCGTCCCGGTCGGCGTGGGGGCCGGCGAGGAGCCCGCCTGGGGGGTGGTCGCAAGGGGGGTGCAACCGAGCAGGACGGCCAGGGGTAATCCAAGTGAAATGGCGATGGATGGGCGTTTCATGGGCATCCTCCGTCAAGGGGCAAAGAGACGATACCGCCCATGGGGCCAATCCGCAAGCTATCTGGCCCGTTCCCCCTTTCGCCGCTTGTTTGCCTCGTTCCAAGCGCCCAGACGAACGGGGGAGGCTCGCCTCCCCCGTTCGTCATCAGCCGAGCCGCGACGCCGTGCCGATCCGCGCGCCTTGCGTCTTCCGATCGCCCTGTGGAGGGGCCTGCATGGCGGGCCTGTCCTCCCGGACCGTGCTTCCCTGTAAGGGCGCAACGGCCGCGGGAGCCGTCGCGCAGCCAGTGACCAACCCGGACGCGATCGCCGTCAGCAGGCACGCCAAAGCAACGGTGGCTTTCATGGGCCTCCTCCTTTCGTGAGTAGCTTGACATGGAAGTTGGGGGTTCCTTGTGATGTATATACATAGCTCCGTTTTCAGGTCGAATCCTTTGCGGAGCCTTAAGCCGCTATCAAGTCACATCAGATCGTCATTAAATTTTGATACAAATATACGCCGTCGTCTATTTATCAAAAGCTAAAAAGGCCCATGACCAACCGCTTCGGGGGTCATGGGCCTTGAAGATGGGGATGGCGGGCCGGAGCTCGGCGAACCCTCCGTCAGGAGCGGCGCCTCACGGGAGATCCAGCGTGACGCCGAACGTTCGTTTCACGTAGCCGGAGAGGTCCTCCGGCAAGGGGGCTACAAGGCGCATGAGCGCTTGGGTCCGGGGGTGACGAAAGCTCAGGGTATGGGCGTGGAGCGCCTGTCGCCCGACCTCGGCATGGGGGCGCCCGTACAGCTTGTCCCCGAGGAGCGGATGTCCCATGTCCATCAGATGGACCCGGATCTGGTGGGTCCGACCCGTCTCCAGGCGCAGGGAGACCAGGGTCTCTCGGGCCTCTCGGCTGCGCGCCAGCACCTGGTAGCGGGTGATGGCCGGTTGGCCGTGGGCCGCGATCTCGCGGTAGCCGCCGGGCCCCGGACGCCGCGCGATGGGGGCCGTGATGACGCCGCGATCGGCTTCCAGGAGGCCTTCGGCGATCGCCACGTACTCGCGATCCAGCTTGAACTCCTCGAGCTGATCGGCCAGTTGCTGGTGGGCGTAGCCGTGCTTGGCGAAGACCACCAGGCCGGAGGTGTCTCGATCGATGCGATGCACCGGGTGCATGCCGACCGAGAGGCCGCGCGAGCGGTAGTAGTGCGCGAGGCCGTTGGCGAGCGTGCCGTGGTGGCAGCCGTGCGTCGGGTGCACCACCAGGCCGGGCGGCTTGTTGAGCACGACGAGGTCGTCATCCTCGTAGAGGATGTCCACGGGCACCGGCTCCGGGTCCACCTTGTCCGAGGGGGCCTCCGGCAGCTGCAGCTCCAAGAGGTCGCCCTCCTGCGCCGGGTGTGAGACCCGGACGGGCTCGCCGTTCAGGAAGATGCCGTCGGCGGCCTTGAGCTGACGCACCAGGTGCCGGGACATGCGCAGCTGGTGCGACAGCACGCCCGCGACGGTGGCGTGCGGTGGGGTTGCTTGGACGATATGGCGGAAGATGGAGGCGCTCATGGGCTCGCTTGCTCGGGGGGACTTGCAGGATAGCGCCCTTGACGAGCCGAAGCAAGAGTCTCGCCCGCCCGCTATCGCCGAACAAGGCTGGCGGAGGTTGCGATGCATGCGGGCGGCCCGTCGTTCTATCGTGAAGGACAGGCCCCTGCGGGGCTGCGCACGAACGGCTGCCCCATGTTTCACGCGGAGGATCGAGCCAGTGAGCGTTCGCGTCTCAATCCTCAGGTCGTCTGTCCTGGCGGTGTGCGGCCTGCTGATGGCCTGTCAATCCGGTTCCCTTCCCGTCGTACCGAGCCCGGCCACTCCGCCCCCGGAGCCCGTCGGGACCGCCGAGCGGCCTAGCCTGTACCTGGAGGTGCAGGCGAGCGATCGCTTGCGAGGCCGTACTATCACCTCGCTGAGGGTCGAGGTGGACGGGGTCCGGGCGGAGCAGCAGTCCGACGGCCGCTGGGGTGTCAAGGTGGCCGCCGCGGAGACGCACTCGGTGCGGCTCGTGCGGCCGGGCTACCTGCCCCTGACCTACAAGGGGCCCCTGCCGAAGGGGGCGAAGCTCGAGGCGCGCCTCAGCCCGTCGGGCGTGCGGGTCGTGGGCTTCGGGGACAGCCTCACGGCGGGGCTCAAGGTGGACCTCGGCGATCGCTTCGTCATGAAGCTGGTGGGCCGGATCCAGGCCGCGCGCCCGGGGTTCTGGGTGGACTTCGTGGATCAAGGAAAGAGCGGCGACACCTACGCCAAGGCGATCCAGCGCCTGACGGACGACGTCCTGAACCAGAACCCGGACGTCACGCTCGTGGAGTTCGGCACCAACGACGTCTTCAACACCACGCTGTCGCGCTTCCCCGAGGCCTTGGACGACCTCTTGCAGCCGCTCTCCCGGGTTTCGCCGGGCGTGATCGTGGCGGACATCCCCTACAAGCCCCGCTGGGACGGTGATTGGAACGAGGTCTCGGCTCCCTACAACCGGGAGATCGCCGCGGCCGCCGAGCGACATGGCGCCCACCTCGTGTCCTTTGCGACCATCTTCCGCCGGGCGGCCGAGGGCGGAGTCTGGGACCTCTTTTACCATGAGGCCCCCTACGACCCCTCCCTGCCGGACTCGGTGTCCCAGGGCGACCTGCATCCCAACGCCGCGGGCAACGAGCTGATGGCCGAGGCTTTCGCCGAGGCGATCCTGGCCCTTACGGAGCCCGAGGTCCGGCTCGCCAAGTCCTGATCGATCGGTTCGTGCATGTTGACCAAGGCCTTTTCCCCCCGCCGGGAGCTATAACGGGTGCCAATCGTACGCTTGCTCGTTTCCGGTGGGGGTGCCCATGACTCAGACCAAGCCCGTCTCCCGCCTGGCCTTCGTCGACAGCCTGCGCGCCCTCTCGGCGTTGTGGGTGATCGCCTTCGACGTGTGGCGCTTCAACCAGGACCCGGACCTCGGCTTCCTCACGCCCCTCTTCCGGAGCGGGCACCTGGGGGTCGAGGTCTTCATGGTGCTGAGCGGCTTTTGCCTGTTCTATCCGATCGCCGAGAAGAGGCTCGCCCCGGGCCACTGGCGCGAGTACTTCGTGCGGCGGGCGCGTCGCATCCTGCCGCCTTATTACGCGGCGATCGCCTTCGCGATCGCCCTGCCGTTCCTCGTTGCCCCCTTCTTCCTGGCCCTGGGGCTCGCCTACACGCCCGGGGCCGTGCCGTCGGCGTGGCAGTTGATAGCTCACCTGACCTTGGTCCACAACCTCTTTCCCGCCACCCAGGCGGGCATCAACCCGAGCTTCTGGTCCCTGAGCCTCGAGGCCCAGTTCTACGCGATCTTCCCGCTCCTGGCGCTGCTCATCCTGCGTTTCCGCTGGGGGGGCGTGTTCGCGATCCTGGCCTTCTGTCTGGCCTTCCGCTTCCTGGCATGGCAGGCGGTCGGTCCGGTGAATGCGGTGGCCTCGCAGATGGCGCTCGGGTCCATCCTCGGTCGCCTCTCGATCTTCACGGCCGGGATGGTGGCCGCGTGGTTGGCGCGTAATGCCTGGCGTCCCCGGTTGCCTGGCTCCGCCGACCGGCTCTGGATGGTCGCCTTGCCGATGTTGGTGGCCGCGGGGTTCTACTGGTACTTCCATCCCTGGGGGATCTGGCCGCTGTCGGACGCGTGCATGGGCCTGGCCATCGGGGGCGTCATCGTTCGCTCGGCGGGCGTGCGCACGTGGCTCGCAGCTCCCTGGCTCGTAGCCATCGGCGAGATGTCGTACAGCTTCTACTTGGTGAACCGGCCCACGTGCTTTTACGTCAACTACGCCGTCACGCGGTTGGTGCCGGGCAATGCGGCCGTGCACACGGGCGTGACCTTGGTGGTCGGGGTGGCCCTCAGCCTGCTACTGGCGGCGGCCTTCTACCGCTGGGTGGAGCGACCCTTCATGGTGCGGCGCCCCAAGGCCCCGGCACCTACTCCGGTCGCGGTCTGATCTAAGCCGGCAGCTCCAAGACCCGCCGCGCCCTGAGCAGCTCCCGGAACTCATCGGGCGGCACCGGCCGGCTGAAGAAGTAGCCCTGCATCTCATCGCAGGCATGCGCCGTCAGGAAGGCCAGCTGCTCGGCGGTCTCCACGCCTTCCGCCAGCACCTTGAGGCGCATGCGGTGGGCCATGGCGATGATGGCCGTGACGATGGCCGCGTCGTCCGGGCTCGCCGTCAGGTCGCGCACGAACGACTGATCGACCTTCACGGTGTTGATCGGGAAGCGCTTCAGGTAGCTGAAGGACGAGTACCCGGTCCCGAAGTCGTCGATGGAGAACTGGATGCCCAGGTAGTTCAAGAGACGCAGGATCTCGATGGTCGAGTCCTGGTTCTCCATGAGGATGCTTTCCGTCAGCTCCAGCTCCAGGCACGAGGGCGGCAGCCCCGTCTCCTCGAGGGCCTTGGTGATGGTGTGGCCCAGGTTGCGGTGCCGGAAATGCTTGCCGGACAGGTTCACCGAGATGCGCAGCCCGTCGTAGCCCTCGCGGTGCCAGGCCATGGTCTGCTCGCAGGCGGTCTTGAGCACCCACTCGGTGATGGGAATGATGAGCCCGGTGTCCTCCGCCAGGGGAATGAACTTCGCGGGCGAGACGAGCCCCAGGTCCGGGTGGCGCCAGCGGATGAGGGCCTCGGCGCCCACGATGTTGCCGGTGCGCAGGTCGAGCTGCGGCTGGTAGTAGAGCAGGAGCTCGTTTCGCTCGAGGGCGCGCCGCAGGCTGTTGTCGAGCGCCAGGCGCTCGGCCGACGTCGCGTTCATGGCCGGCGCGTAGTGCTGGTAGGTGTTGCCGTTCTCCTTGGCGCGGTAAAGGGCCGCGTTGGCGTTCTTCACGAGGGCCATGCTGTCCTCGCCGTCGGCCGGATAGAGGCTGATGCCGATGCTCGTCGTCAGGAGGAGCTCGCGCTCGTCGATGGTGAAGGCGCAGGAGAGCTCGTCGACGATCCGCTGGGCGACCAGGAGCGCGTCTTCGACGTTCGCGATCTCGGTGAGCAGCACGGTGAACTCGTCGCCGCCCAGGCGAGCGACGGTGTCGCAGTCGCGTAGGCAGGACTTGAGGCGCTCGGAGATGGCCCGGATCAACAGGTCGCCGGTCTCGTGGCCCAGCGTGTCGTTGATGAGGTTGAAGCGATCGAGGTCGACGACGAGCACCGCCAGGTGACGCTGCTTGCGGCGGGCGGCCGCGAGGGCGTGTGTCAGGCGGTCGTGGAAGAGCAGACGGTTGGGCAAGCCCGTGAGCGTGTCCATGAACGTCAGGCGGTGGATGGTCTCCTTGGCCTCGGTCTCGATGCGCTCGATTTCGCGCACCAGAAACTCACGCTCAGCCCTCAGGTCGGCGAGCTCTAGGAGGAGCTGGTCGGGTGTCCGCTCTTGATTGGTGGTTTCGGTCGTCTCGTTGTCTCTCATGACGCTAATGCTTGGATACCCGGCAAGCAGCCTGCTCTATCCAATCGGAGCCAAAATTCGGCCGTTCGCGATCCGGCGGTGCGTCGCGGCCGCCTTGAGCGGCGGGAGGGGCTACGGTATGATGGCCCCGCCAGCCCCCTCCGGCGGCCCCGCCGGGACACAGACACCTAGAACGGACCCTGCATGGACTCGTATCTCGACCACCTGCGCCACGGCCTCACGGCCCTCGACTCCTGGCAGCGCACATGGCCGCCCTTCGAGCGGGCGCCCGAGCTCGAGCTCAGCGACGAAACCGTCCGCCGTATCCTGGACGACCTGGTGGCGCGACTGCACGACAACTACCCGTTCTTCCACCCCCAGTACGCGGGTCAGATGCTCAAGCCGCCCCATGCGATCGCAAGCCTCGCCTATGCCATCGCCATGCAAATCAATCCCAACAACCATGCCCTGGACGGCGGGCCTGCCACCGCGGCCATGGAGCGGGAGGCCGTGCGGGCGCTCGCCTCCCTGTTCGGCTACGACGAGCACCTGGGGCACCTGACCTCGAGCGGCACGATCGCGAACCTCGAGGCCTTGTGGGTCGCGCGCAGCCTGCACCCGGACAAGGCGATCGCCTTCAGCTCCCAGGCCCACTACACGCACCGCCGCATGGCCGAGGTGCTCGGCATGGCCGCCGTCGAGGTGGGCGTGGACGCCAACGGCCGCATGGATCTCGCGGACCTCGAGCGCAAGCTCTCCGAGCATGCCATCGGCACGGTCGTGGCGACCGCCGGCACGACGGCCCTGGGGGCGGTCGATCCGGTGCATGAGCTGGTCGCCATGGGCCGCCGCCACGGCTTCAGGGTCCATGTGGACGCGGCCTACGGCGGCTTCTACCGGATCCTGGCCACGGCCGACCTGGTGCCGGGAGCGCCGTTCCGGGCGATCGCCGAGGCCGACAGCGTGGTCCTGGATCCGCACAAGCACGGCCTGCAGCCCTACGGTTGCGGCAGCGTGCTCTTCCGCGACCCCTCGGTGGGCCGCCTCTACCAGCACGACTCCCCCTACACCTATTTCACGTCGGCCGAGCTGCACCTGGGGGAGATCAGCCTTGAGTGCTCGCGCGCGGGTGCCGCGGCGGCCGCCTTCTGGGCGACGCTGCAGGCCTTCCCCCTGGAGCTCGAGCGAGGGTTCGGCCCCATCCTCAAGGCCACCCGCCAAGCCGCCCTGGACTGGGCCGACCGGATCCGCACGAGCGATCGCCTGCGCCTGGTCATGGAGCCCGAGCTGGACATCCTCGCCTTCTACGCCATCGGCGCCGGGCGGCGCGCGAGCGACATCAGCCGAGAGACGGACCGCATCTTCTCGGCAGGCATGTCCGCGGGCTCGGACGCTGTCTACCTGGCGAAGCTGGTATTGCCGCGGGCCCTCGTCGAAGCCCACGACCCCGGGCTCGAGTGGGATCGACCGACGGTGACCGTCCTGCGGTCCTGCCTCTTGAAGCCCGAGCACCTGGCCCAGATTCCGTGGCTCCACGCGCGCGTCGAGCGACTCGCCGCATTGCCCTAAAGTCTTAGTCAAGAAACAAGGGGGCGTTCAGCAGCCATGCGGGCGGTAGCCCCCCCAAGGCGGTCGTTTTCAGGCCAGGTACCGCCTGGTCTTGCTGTATTTCAATCGACGCCTCATCAGGTCATTTATTGGGAGATTTTCCAGTATTGCTTGGGGGCGCTGCCCCTTATTGTCGAGGGCGTGGTCAACCACCGCCCCTGTGAGAGAGCGGTACGCAACACAGCGGTGGTCGGCCAAGGTGAAAGGAGGAAACATGCACACTAGGTTCCTTCCAGTCCTAGCCCTTGCCCTGGCGTCCACCGTCGGTTGTTCCCAGAAGCCCCCGACGCTGACGACGACCCCGGTCCAGCCTGACACGCAGCGGCAGATTGCGGCCGTGAACGACGGTGCGGACGCTGCCACGTTCGCAACCCAGGCCACCGTCGAACAGAACTTGGGCACGCCCTTGTCGGTCCAGGAACTTCCCCAGCGCCTGACGGCTGACCAGCTGGTCGAGCTGCCGGCAGACCAGATACAGCAGATGGAAACCCAGGCGGACGACCAGACGCAGATCGGTGAGCGCAGCACTCAGCAGTGGCGTGGTCGTGGCTTCGGCTGGCGTGGTTTCGGCTTCCGTGGCCGTGGGTTGCGCTTCTTGAGCTACCGTAACTTCTACTATCCGTACTACAACGTTGGTAGCTACTACTATCCGTACGCCTACTATCCCTACACCTACGCCTATTATCCCTACAGCTACTACAACTACGGCTACTATCCTTACTACACCCCCTACTACGCTTATCGCAGCTTCTACTATCCGTACGGCTTCAGCCGCTTCGGCTATGGCCGCTTCGGTTACGGCCGCTTCGGCTACGGACGCCGTTGGCGTTAGGCTCCAGTCCCAGTTCCTTGCGAGCCAGTACGGCCTTCGGGCCGTACTGGTCTTTGTCATGAGACCTCGAAGGCGGCCTCGACCTGCAGCCGCCAGAGGTTGTAGTAGAGGCCCTGCTGGGCCAGAAGCTCCGTGTGGCTTCCGACCTCGCGGATCTCGCCCTTGTGCAGCACCACGATCCGGTCGGCATGCTGGATGGTCGAGAGGCGGTGCGCGACGATGAGCGTCGTACGCCCCTTGGTCAAGCGGCTCAGGGCCTCCTGGACGAGGGCCTCCGTCTCGCTGTCCACATGCGCGGTGGCCTCGTCGAGCACGAGGATCGCCGGGTCGAAGGCCAATGCCCGTGCAAAGGCGATGAGCTGCCGCTCGCCGGTGGAGAAGGTGCTGCCGCGCTCCGAGACCGGGGCCGCGTAACCTCCCGGCAGGGCCCGGATGAAGCGATCCGCTCCGACGGCCCGGGCCGCGGCCTCGACCTGCTCGGGGGTGATCTCGGGGTGGTCCAGCCGGATGTTCGACTGGACGTCCCCCGCGAACAGGAAGACGTCCTGGAGCACGAAGCCGATGCCCCGCCGTAGAGCGGCCTGGTCGAACTCACGCACGTCCACGCCGTCGACCCGCACGGTTCCCCGCTGGGCTTCGTAGAAGCGGGCCACCAGGCTGAGGATGGAGGACTTGCCGGCCCCCGTGTGACCGACGAAGGCCACCGTCTCGCCCGGCTTGACCTCGAAGCTCACGTCCTTGAGGACCCAGTGGTCGTCTTCGTAGGCAAACCACACGTTCTCGAACGAGATACCGCCCACCAGGCCCGCGGGGGCATGGGACTCGGCCGCGTCCCGGATGGCAGGCGGGGTGTCCAGGAGCTGGAAGATACGCTCGGAGCTCGCCATGGCGGCCTGGAGGAGGTTGAACTTCTCCGCCAGCTCGTTGACGGGCTGGAAGAGGCGGCCGACGTAGCTCGTGAAGGCGTAGAGGGTCCCGAGCTCCAGGGCGCCGTGCATGCTCATGAGTCCGCCCCGCCAGAGCACGAGCGCCAGCGCGAAGGAGGCCAAGAGGTCGAGGGCTGGGCGGAAGACGGCGAAGATCCGCAAGTGCCCGAAAAGGGCGGCCAGGTACTGGCTGCTCACCCCGTCGAACTCCCGCTGCTGGCGGGCTTCGCGGTTGAAGAGCTGGATGGTGCGCATGCCGGACAGGCTCTCGGCGATGAACGCGTTGACCCGCGCGAGCCGGGTGCGGGTCTCGCGCGAGTTCTCGCGGGCCAGCCGCCTGAAGACGAGCACCACGCCCACCACCACGGGCAGGATTGCCAGGCTGACCAGCGTCAGGGACGGCGAGAGGTAAAAGAGCATCGCGAGGATGCCCACGATCGAGAAGCAGTCGCGGAAGAGGTTCACCATGACGCTGGTGTACATCTCGTTGAGCGTCTCGGTGTCGTTGGTGACGCGGGTGACGAGCCGCCCGACCGGGTTGGCGTCGTAGTACGACAGGCTCATCCGCTGGAGGTGCGAGAAGACGTCCTGGCGGATCTGGTAGATGATGCGCTGCCCCGTGCTCTGCAGGAGCAGGGTCTGCAGGTAGGAGAGGGCGAAGCCCGCCAACAGGGTGCCGGCATACGTGGCCACCAGCCACCAGAGCTCCGGGAGCCGCGCCGAGCGCTCGGCGAGGGGCAGCGCCGATAGGGGCAAGAGGACCCGGTCGATGGCGACCTTGACCAGGTAGGGCTGCGAGAGCTGGAGCCCGCTCAAGAGCGCCAGAAAGAGGATGCAGAGCGCGATGGTGCGGAAGTGGGGGCGCGCGTAGCCCAACAGGCGCCGCATGAGGTCGCGGTCGTAGCCCTTGGCGAGCGCATCTTCCTCGTGGAAATTCTGTCGTGCCATCACTCCACCGCCTCGATGGCCGCCTCGATCGCCTGGCGGTCGTATAGCTTGCGGTACTCTCCCTGGAGGGCCAGGAGCTCCGCGTGGGTCCCCCGCTCGACGACCCGGCCCGCGTCCAGCACGAGGATCTGGTCGGCGTGCTGCAACGCCGAGACCCGGTGCGAGACGATGATGGTCGTCCGCTCGGCCATCAGCGGCTTGAGGCCCTGAAGGATGCGCGCCTCGGTCAGGGTGTCGACCGCCGAGAGGCAGTCGTCGAGGACGAGCACCGGCGCGTCCTTGAAGACCGCCCGGGCGATGCTCACGCGCTGGCGCTGCCCGCCCGACAGCGTGATGCCGCGCTCACCGAGCATGGTCTCGAAGCCGTGGGGCATGTCCTGGACCTCGCTGTCGAGCTGTGCGATAGCAGCCGCCCGCAGGACGTCCGCGGCCTCGGGCTCGCGCGGGGCGAAGGCCACGTTCTCGGCGATGGTCGTCGAGAACAGGAAGCCGTCCTGCGGCACGTAGGCGACGGCGTTTCGCAGCGGCTCGACCGCAAGGGTCCGGACGTCCTGCCCGTCCAGGAAGACGGTGCCTTCGGGCGGCTCGTACACCCGCACCAGGAGGTTGACGAGCGTCGACTTGCCGCTGCCCGTGCGACCGACGATGCCGAGCGTCTCGCCCGGGCGGAGCGTCACCGAGACATCCCGCAGCACCTCGGGCAGCTCGGGGGCGTAGCGGAAGGTGAGGTTCCGGATCTCGAGCCGGCCCCGCCAGGCCTCGGGGGCCTTGGCCCCTGGAGCGTCCGAGACGTCCGGCGCCTCGTCGAGCAGCGCCTGGATCCGGGCCATGGAGGCCGTGCCGCGCTGGACGAGGTTGATGACCCAGCCCGTGGCGAGCATGGGCCAGACGAGCATGCCGAGGTAGCTGTTGAAGGCCACGAACTGACCGAGCGTCAGCTCGCCCGACAGCACGAGCGCGCCGCCGTACCCGAGCGCGATGACGGTGCTCAGGCCGCCGAGCAGCGTGATGACCGGGTCGTTCAGGGCGTTGAGGCGCGTGAGCGTCATGAAGCGCTCGTAGTACGCGACATTGTCCTGCTGGAACCGGGCGGTGACGGCCTCTTCCTGGGCAAAGGCCTTGATGACCCGTGCCCCCGAAAGGCTCTCCTGCACCCGCTCGGACAGGGTGCCGAAGGCGGCCTGCACGGCCTTGAAGCGCACGTGGATCTGGCGACCGAGCGCCCACTCGAAGAGGATGAGCAAGGGCAGGGGCAGGAGGGCCACCAACGTCAGCTGCCAGTGGATGGTGCCCGCCATGGTCGCGAGCGTCAGCGTCACCATGATGAGGGCGTCCCAGCCCGCCATGATGCCCTCGCCCAGCACCCCGCGGATGGCCGAGAGGTCGTTGGTGGCATGCGCCATCAGGTCGCCTATCGAGTGCCGCTGGTAGAAGCGCGCCCCCATCCGCTGCAGGTGCCGGAACAGCCGGTCGCGCAGCTCGAACTCGACCAGGCGCGCCGTCCCGAAGATGTTCATGCGCCAGAGGTAGCGGAAGCCGGCGACCAAAGCGGCGATCGCCATCACCATGCCCACGTAGCGCCAGATGACGGCGGCATCCAGGCTCCCGGCCTGGGCCTCGTCGATGAAGCGCCCGATGAGCCAGGGCATGGTCAGGTTGCCGATGTCGACGACCAGCAGGGAGGCGACCCCGACGCCGTAGCGGAGGCGGTAGCGCCAGAGGAGACCGGCGAAGATCCGGAGTTCGCGTTGCACGGTGGGTCTTTCCAGGGGGCGGGGGCTCGGCAGGAGATCCATTATACCCCTCTGGCGGGCGCCCGCAAAACACCACCGGACGGGCTCTTGCGCCCTCGCCGACGCGACGCGCGGGGGAAGAGGTTATGAAGTCTAAAGCTTGGGTTAAGTTCCGGTGAAATACGGTCAGCGATCGCTCCGGGAGGGCGATAACGAGGGGAAGTCCGCCCATGTCTGCCGGAGGTGTCCATGTTCCGTCGATCGCTGCTCGGCCTGTTGGCCCTGTCCCTGCTCGCCGCCGGCTGCGGCACGGCCCCCACGGCCCCGAGCACCACGGGCCTCAAGTCGACCATGTCCCGCCCCGAGCAGAAGGCGCGCGCCAAGTCCATCATCTCCAACCACAAGGCCCTCTACGCCAAGCGCGAGATCCTGGTGCAGGCCTCGGGCCTCACCGAGGGCGACATGCC
The DNA here is from genome assembly GCA_036676985.1 of Candidatus Sericytochromatia bacterium. Lineage (GTDB taxonomy): Bacteria > Cyanobacteriota > Sericytochromatia > S15B-MN24 > UBA4093 > DATNQJ01. The sequence goes on along the minus strand of JAKFBU010000023.1, from coordinate 191,165 downwards.
CATCAAGGGCGCGAAGGTGACGGACTCCTTCCAGGGCTACCAGGTCCACGAGCTGCCCGCCGGCGTCACGGTCGAGAAGGCCCTCGACGCCTACTACGCCGACAACCGCGTGGCGAGCGCCCAGCCCCTGGTGCTCTATGCCACCAGCGATCAGCCGGCGACCGATCCCACCGCGCCCGTCGTGCCGTCCCTGGGCTCGGTCACCAACGATCCCGATCTTTTCCAGCAGTACTGGCTCGAGAAGGTCAAGGCCCCTCAGGCATGGCAGCTCACCAAGGGCAATCCCGAGGTGATCGTGGCCGTCCTCGACACGGGCGTCGACTACACCCACGCGGATCTCAAGGGCCAGGTCATCAACGCTCCGGACTTCGGCGGCAACGACGAGGACTCGCTCGACGAGGGCGGCCATGGCACGCACGTGGCGGGCATCATCGCGGCCTCGGGCAACAACCAAGAGGGCGGCAGCGGCATCGCGCCGGACTGCAAGATCATGGGCGTCAAGGTCTTCAAGCCGTACTATGACAACGGCCAGTACCTGGGCTTTTACGCAGACGACCTGGATATCGCGCGCGGCATCTACTATGCGGCCACCCACGGCGCCAAGATCATCAACATGAGCCTCGGTGGTCACGGCATCTCGCCCCTGATGCAGTCGGTCTGCGACGACGCGGCGGGCCGCGGGGTGATCGTGCTCGCCGCGGCGGGCAACGATCACGAGAACGACCTCTCGGACATGAACCCCGCGGGCATCCCGAGCGTCATCCCGGTGGTGGCGACCGACGCTCAGGATCGCATCAGCAGCTTCTCCAACTTTGGCCGCATGGACGCGCTCGCGGCGCCCGGATCGAGCATCTACTCGACGGTGCCCTCTTACCAGCCCAAGTATGGCCGCAAGGGCCCCCTGAACTACAACTTCCTGGACGGCACCTCCATGGCCTGTCCGCTGACGGCTGGGGCCACGGCGCTCGTGACCTCTTACATGCTCACGGAGGTCCGCGCCTTCTTCGAGAGCCGCCAGATCGACCTCAAGGTCTCGCCCATGGATCTGCCCGCCGACGAGATCGCCAACGCCCTGCGCTACTCGACGGTCGATCTCGGCTCGTGGGATCGCGATCCCGTGTACGGCTACGGCCGGATCAACGCGGCGGCGGCCCTCAAGAAGCTGCAGGACCCGAACGCCATCCGCGGCATCGCGAACAAGGTCTACCGGAAGCTCCTGAGCGAGCAGTAGGCTTGACCGAATGATGTCCGGTCGTTAACTGCCTGTTAAACAAATTTACGCAAGGAGCCGCGAGGGAGCGGCGATAATCTGGATCAGCAAGCACTCGGTACGCGCCAGAGAGGAAAGTCCATGCGCAGTTCGCTTCAAAAGCTGTGGTTCGGAGCCGCCGTCGCCTCCGTCATCGGCCTGGTGGGTTGCGGAGCGTCCACGACGCCCATCACTACCAAGATTGCCGATAGCGGCCCGGTTGAGGCACTTGGTGTACCCCCGCAGAGCGCCTTCAAGACGTTCGAGGTGGTGGTCGTCAAGATCTTGCCCGAGGACACCCAGGGCCTGACTCACCAGAATTTCGTCGTTAAGACGGTCAAGGGTGAGGTCTACGAGGTCAACAACAGCACGACGCACGGCACCGAGGTCGAGGGCCTGGATGTCGGCGACGAGCTGACGATCCGCGGGACGGTCTACACCGGCAAGAAGCAGGGCATCCACTGGACGCACATGGCGGACAAGCCTGGCGACGCCGGTTGGATCAAGGACGAGGCCGGGCGCGTCTACGAATAGCCGCTGACCGGATCTGCAACGGATCTACCCCCCTTCCCCCCCTGCTAGGGGGGGCTTTTGTTTGGAGCCCTCTGCGGGGATTGGCGTTAGGGTTGGACCTAGGTGGATTGATGTGTGGCTTGCGGTCGGACTGCCCCCCCTAGCAGGGGGGGATGGGGAGGTAGATCGGCTAGGACCACGGAAGCTTACAGAAACGGATTCGACACCCGTTCCGCCCCGATCGTCGTGAGCTCCCCGTGCCCCGGAATGACGACCGTGTCGTCGTCCAGCGTCAAGAGCCGCTCGTGGATCGACCGCATGATCTCGGGAAATGAGCCGCCCCAGAGGTCCGTGCGCCCGATCCCGCCCGCAAACAGCGTATCGCCCGTCAAGACGAGCTTCGCCGCCCCCACGTGCAGGCAGATGCTGCCCGGCGTGTGCCCCGGCGTGTGCACCACCGCCCCGGACTCCCGGCCCCAGGCGAGCACCTCGCCGTCCACGACGAACCGGTCCACCGGCGGCGTGGACCCGAGCGACATCCCGAACATCCGCCCCTGCATGGGCACGTTCTCGTAGAGCTCGCGATCGCCCTCGTGCAGCAGGATCTCGCCGCCGCGCGCCGCCTTCAGGTCGCCCGTGCCGAGCACGTGGTCGAAGTGCGCATGGGTGTGGAACAGGTGCTTGACCTTGAGGCCGTGTCGGTCGAGCACCTCCTGGATGGCCTCCACGTCGCCGCCCGGGTCCACGACCACGGCCTCGCCCGTCTCGGGACAGCCGAGAATCGTGCAGTTGCATCCCAGGGGGCCGACGGCCAGCGTTTCGACGATCACGAGCTTCCTGCCTTTCTTGGCGACCTTCGGATTCTATCGGATCGCCCGCCGAGTTGTTAACATGACGGCCAAAGGAGTAACCAATGAGCCAAGAACCTTCCATCCGCGTCATGTTGATGCCCAAGGACACCAACGCCCACGGGACCATCTTCGGCGGAGTCATCCTCAGCCACATCGACATCGCCGCGAGCGTCGAGGCACGCAAGCACACGCGCAAGCCCGTCGTCACCGTGGCCCTGCGCGAGGTCGTCTTCCACGAGCCCGTCTACGTCGGCGACACCGTGAGCTTCTACACGTCGCTGGTCCGCCTGGGGCGCACCAGCATCACCGTGAAGGTCTGCGTCGAGGCCCAGCGGGCCAAGAACCCGGACATCACCGTCCGGGTCACCGAGGCGGAGGCCGTCTTCGTCGCGGTCGACGCGGAGGGCAAGCCTTCCCCGGTCCAGGACTAGCGCGTTAGGAGATCGACCAAGAGGCGGACGCCGTGTCCGGTGCCGCCCTTGGCCTCGTACGCGCGGTCGTGGTCAAGCCACGAGGGCCCCGCGATGTCGAGGTGGGCCCAGGGGCGCTTGCCCGCGAACTTCTCCAGGAACTTCGCCGCATGGATGGCGTCCCCGCGGCCCCGGCCGATGTTGCGCAGGTCGGCGATGTCGCTCTCGATCTGCTCGCCGTACACGTCCCAGGTGGGCATGGGCCACAGCTTCTCGCCGGTCCGCTCGCTGGCGCCCATCAGGCGATCGCTCAGCCCCTGATCGTTGCTGAAGAGCCCCGTCACGAGCCCGCCCAATGCCACGATGATCGAGCCCGTGAGGGTCGCGAGGTCGATGGTCGCCACCGGGTCGTAGTTCTTGTCCGCGTAGGCGAGGGCGTCCGAAAGGACCACGCGGCCCTCCGCGTCGGTGTCCAGCACCTCGACCGTGAGGCCGTTGTAGGCCGTGAACACGTCGCCCGGCTTGTAGGAGCTGCCGCTCGGCATGTTGTCGGTGACCGCGAGGAAGCCCACCACGTTCACCGGCGCCTGCAGGTCGCTCAGGGCGCGCATGACGCCGAGCACCGTGGCCGCTCCGGCCATGTCGGACTTCATCTCCTCGAGGCCGTCCGCCGGCTTGATGCAGACGCCGCCCGTGTCGAAGGTGATGCCCTTGCCGACGAGCGCGTACGGGCGATCCTTCTTCTTGCCGCCCCAGTACTCGATGATGAGGAAGGCAGGAGGCTCGATCGAGCCCGCGTTGACGGCCAAGAGGCATCCGAAGCCCTGGGCCTCGAGCTCCTTCTTGCCGAGGACCTTGACGATGAGGTCGCGGGGCCCGGCCATCTCCTTGGTCTCGCGGACCAGGTCGCGGGTCAGCAGGTAGTTCGCGGGCCGGTTGACCAGGTCGCGCACCCAGTTGACGGCCTCGGAGACGGCGACGCCGGCGTCCAGGCCCGCTTCGGCGTCCTTGGAGACCTTGGGCAGGACCAGCGTGAGGTGCTCCACCGGGGCCGCCACGTCGTCCTGCGTGAGCTTGCCACGCATCTCGTCGTAGGTGTACAGCCCGAGCTCCGCGCCCTCGACGAGCGCCTGGACGAGCTCGCGATCGCTCGCATGTGGGAAGCCCGCGAGCACGACCCGCTTGGCCTTCAGCTCCCGGGCGGCCTTGAGGCCGGTCGCCGAGGCCTGGCGAAGCTTATCGAGCGTCAGCTCCGACTGCTTGCCCAGGCCGACGAGGATCAGGCGCTTGGCCTTGCCGGCCTTGTAGAGGGTGAAGGTCTCGTTGAGCGACGGCTTGAAGTCGCCCAGCGCGAGCAGGGCCGCGAGCTGACCGCCGGTCGCCGCATCGATCGCCTGGAGGTCCGCTTTCAGGGACGACTCCTCGAAGAGCCCCACCACCAGGGCATCGGCCGCGATGGCCGTCGGATTTCCTGCTTTAAGCTGGATATTCACTAACCTTCAACCTCTCTTAACTGGGGAGCCCATTCTAGCATACCGTAGCCGTCCTGATCGGTGTCTTCCGTACGTCTTGGCGTTTGTCGTCCGATCGAGGCTTGACCCGTTGCTTGCGCCGTGCGATGGTAGGCCAGACTGCGAGCCCGATGCACGGGTGACGGCTGGGTTTTGGGCGGTCGGCCCGCCGACGACGGAGGATCCAGGTGGCGACCAAGCGCATTCTGATCGTCGACGACGAGGACGACATCCGGGAAGTCGCCATGCTCAGCCTGGAGCTGATGGGCGAGATCGAGGCCATTCCCGCCAGCTCGGGCCTCGAGGCCCTGGAGAAGGCGCGCACCGAGCGGCCGGATGCCATCCTGCTGGACGTCATGATGCCCGACATGGACGGCCCGGCGACCTTCCAGCGCTTGCAGGAGAGCGAGGCCACCCGCCAGATCCCCGTGGTGCTCCTGACGGCCAAGGTGCAGACGAGCGATCGCCGACAGTTCGCCGACCTCGGCGTGCTGGGCGTCATCGCCAAGCCCTTCGATCCCATGCGCCTGGCCGAGCAGGTGTGCACGCTCCTGGGGTGGCGGGCATGAGCGACGAGGCCCGCCGCGAAAGCCTCGATGCGGCCGTCGCGGCCGTCTGGCAGCGCATGCGTCCGACCGTGCTCGCGCGGTTCACGGGCATCGAGGAGGCGCTCGTGGCGGTGCAGGCGGGCGCCCTGACGAACGACCTGCGCGAGCGCGCCATCCAGGAGGCGCACAAGCTCGCGGGCTCGCTCGGGACCTTCGGCTTTCCGCACGGCACGGACCTCGCGCGCGAGATCGAGCGGGCTTTTCGGGACGACGTCGACGCCGAAGCCGCCCGGCGATTCGCCGAGCGGCTCCAAGCGCTCAAGGACGAGCTGCAGGCCTAGCGTTTGGGGGCGGCGATCGCCTCCACGTCGGCCAGGAGCTTCGCGTTGTCCGGCATCCCGTCGTGCACGAAGCGCACGATACCCTTGGCATCCACGATGAAGGTCCGCCGCTGGGCGAACCGCAGCGGACCGAATCCGCCTGCCGTTCGGTACTGCTCGGCCACCTTGCCGCCGGCGTCGCTCAGAAACGGAAAGTTCGCCGCGCAATGGAGTGCGAACTTGTGCTGGGTGCCCGGCTCGTCGTAGCTGATACCGAACACCTCGGCGCCGAGGGCCTTGAACTTGGGCAAATCTCGACCGAGACTCTTCATCTCGGCTTCTCAGCCGGGGGTGAAGGCCTTCGGGAAGAAGGCGAGCACCACGGGCTTGCCCTGGTGATCCGCGAGGGTGACGGGCGTGTCGTCGTCTGCCGTCAGCGTGAACGCCGGGGCCGCCTGCCCGATGAGATCCTTGGCCGTGGGCGCCGCATGGGCGACCTGGACCAGGGCAATGCTCGCGAGCCCGAGGCCCGCTGCCATGGTGCGATGCATCTCGATCCTCCTAGGCCCGGACGGGCGCCTTTTCCACGAGCTTCTTGGCGAGCTGGTTGTGCTTCCGGACGGCCTCCGGGAGGTCGACGGTCAGGAGCTGTCCGTCCGCGACCAGTTGCCGGCCGTTGACGAAGACGTGACGCGGCCGGTTCGGCTGGCACAGCGTGAGGGACGCCACCGGGTCGTGCACGCTCATGCCGGCGTAGGCCACGTCCGAGAGGTCGAAGATGGCGAGGTCGGCCATCATGCCGGGCACAAGGGCCCCGATTTCAGGCCGCCCCAGGACCTGGGCACCGCCCTGGGTCGCGAGGCGCAGGGCCTCGTGGGCGCTGTAGCGCACGCCGTAGCGCATGCGGCCGAGCAAGAGGGCCTGGCGCGCCTCGTTGATGAGCGAGCCGCCGTCGTTGCTGGAGCTGCCGTCAACGGCCAGGCCCACCGGGGCGCCGGCCTCGACCAGCTCCAGCACGCGCGCGATGCCGGACCCCAGGCGCATGTTGGAGCTCGGACAGTGGGCGATGCCGGTGCGGGTGCGGCCGAGGAGGGCGACCTCCTCGTCGTTGAAGTGGATGCCGTGGGCGAGGTAGACGTCCGGCCCCAGCCAGTCCAGGTCCTCGAGCAACTTGAGGGGACGCACGCCGAAGGTCTCGAGGCAGAAGCGCTCCTCGTCGAGAGTCTCGGCCAGGTGGGTGTGCAGGCGCAGGCCGTTGCGGCGCGCGAAGTCACGCATCTGGCTCATGAGCTCGGAGGTGACGGAGAAGGGAGAGCAGGGCATCAGGTCGATGCGGCTCATGGCGCCCTCGCGCGGGTCGTGGTGCAGGGCGACCACGCGCTCCACGTCCGCCATGATGGCGTCCGGGTCCTGGACCACGGAGTCGGGCGGCAGGCCGCCCGCGGACTTGCCGAGCGACATGGCTCCACGGCCCGCGTGCATGCGTACGCCCACGTCCCGGGCGGCCCGGACCACCGCGTCCAGGGTGACGTCCGAGCCATCGGGGAAGACGTAGAACATGTCGCTGACGGTGGTGCAGCCCGAGAGCACGAGCTCCGAGAGGCCGCAGACCGCGCTCCAGTACACCATCTCGGCATCGAGCCCTGCCCAGATCGGGTACTGGGTGACGAGCCACTCGAAGAGCTCGGCGTTCTGGGCCGCCTTGAGGCCGCGCGTGAGCGTCTGGTAGAGGTGGTGGTGGGTGTTGACGAGGCCCGGAACGGCGATGCAACCCGCCATGTCGATCACCCGGTCGGGCGGGGTCGTGAGCGAGGCGGGATCGACGAGGCGATCGCCCCGGATGGCCAGATCGCCCGCGTAGTAGGCGTCCGGGGCACCGGTCATGGGTGCCACGAGCAGGTTCTTGAGCAGCAGCGTTTCCATCGAGCCTCCGAGGTCGGATGAACAGGGCAACCGCCCTATCTTACCCTACGGGCGGACGAAGGATAGGCACCTGGATTGGTATCGGGCGAACGGCTCCTTAAAACCGCGGCTCCCGCTTGATCAGGTCATAGCTGCCGTTGGCCGGCAACACGGACAGGCTCAAATTCGTGGCGCTCGAAAGCTGCGCGCTCCCCTCCGGTGCGAGCTTGAAGGCCGTCACGTCCTTGGCGTCGAGGAACATCACCTGGCTCTCGCCGAACACGGTCGCCTGGCCGCCCGAGACGATGATGGCGTTGTCCGGCGACAGGCCGATGCCGAGCGCCCGGTTGCCCTGCAACTGCGCGCGGACCATCCGCTCGACCGCATCGGGCACCCAGAAGTTCTTGTCCACCACCGCCGAGGGCATAAGGCCGAGGCCCTGCAGCGAGACGTAGTCCGGAGCGCCGGGCGTGCCGAAGATGGCGCGGTTGCCGAAGAGCCGCACCGCATTACCCGCTCCCGCGATGGGCAGGCGCTTGCTCGCGTCAACGATCACCTGGGCGAGGCGTCCCTGGTTCGCGTTCAGGGCCTTGAGGAGGTTGGCCGGGCCGTCCTCCAGCATGAAGATCCCCGTGGCATGCTGCAACGCGATGGCGAGCCCCTGGTCCGATAGCTCCAGGGAGCTGTAGTTGACCACCTGGCTCGCCCCCTGCTTGAGCAGGAAGGTCTTCCACATGGCGGCACCCTGGGTCGCGCGCTCACCCGTCAGGATGAGGATTCGGGCCTGGTTGCCGCCCGCCGCGCGCACGAAGTCCGCCATCGGAGCGAGGTTCTTGCGGGGGATGTCCGTCCCCGCGAGCACCATGTACGGCGAGACCGGCGCCAGCGTCTCGGCCGGAGGCAACGGACGGTCCTCCTGGGTGGTCTTCCACTTGCGGACGTAGCTCTTGCCCGGCAAGAGCCGGTGGAAGGCGACCTTGCCCAGCGCGAGGGGCGCGCCGGGGCCCACGGCCTGCGCGTTGTTGATGGCCGTACGGTCCGCTTCGAGCAGGGTCAGCGCCCCGATGCCCACCGGCTGGATGGTGTCGTTGGTGATGATGGCGGCCGTGCCCTCGTCGATGCCGAGCCCCGTGCTGCCGGGGCTGCTCGCGGCCGCGAGCAACAGGCGCCCGAGGCGCTGCTGCTCGGTAAAGTGCGTGTCGACGATCAGGTTGTCGAAGAGGTTCAGCCCGGGCCGGAGCTCCAGGCCCGGCACGCCCTGCGCATCACGGCTGAAGCCCAGGAGCAAGGCGCCGCGGCTCGTGCCGTTGGCGATGAACTCGGGGCCCCAGACCATGGCACCCGCACTCGTGCCCGCGATGATGGCCGAGCGCTGCCAGGCCGTCTGGATGGAGCCGTGGGTCGCGGTGTTGCCGAGGATGCTCACCAGCCGGTTCTGGTCGCCGCCCGTGAAGTAGAGCAGGTCGGCCCGGCCGATGTCCTTGACGGGCTCGAGCTCGTTGGCCGTCTGGCGGTCGGGGATGGGGAGGCTGTCGACCTCGAGGAGACCCGCCTTGAGGAAGAAGTCCTTGTATGCGAGGCCGCTCGCGCTCGGGTCGCCCGAGGCGGTGGGCAGCACGACGATCCGTCGGTCCTTGCCGCCCAAGAGGCGCAGGATGGCCTGGATGACCTCCGGGCGCTCGGTGCCGCCGCCTACCGCGACGAACGCTCCGCCGGGACCGTCGGCCCACGCGCCGGGTGCCGCCACGGCCAGGAGGGCCAGGGCGATCGCCAGCGGTCGGTTCCATCTCCGTTTGGGCGGCACAGACGCCTCCTTCATCCGCGGGAAGCCGAGGGGACGGCCACGGTGGTGCCCTTGGCTCGAACGCTCGCCACCAGGGCCGAAGCCAGGGCGATCAGGCAGCAAAGGGCAAGCGCCAGCCGGAATCCTCCCATAAAATCGGTCGCTCGTAAAGCAAGGACCACGCTCACGAACCCCGTGCCGAGCATCAGGCCCAAGTTGCGCATGACCGCGAGCATGCCTGCTGCCATCCCCAGGTCCTGGGGGTCGACCGCACTGAGCATCGCGTTGTTGTTCGGCGGAGTGAACAAGGCCGTTCCCATTCCGAGCATCACCTGAGGCAAGAGCACCAGCACCAGGGGGCTGTCCACCTGGAGGAAGGCCATCATGGCCAGGGCCGACGCGTTGAGGAGCTGCCCTGCCACCGTCAGCCCCCGGGTCCCCAGCTTGTCCGAGAGCGCGCCGCTGATGGGAGCCACCAGCGCCACTGCGATCGGGAAGCTGGTCATCATGAACCCCACGGCGGCCGGACTGTAACCTTGCTCGTGCTGCAGGAAGAAGGGCATCAGGAAAAAGCTTCCCGCCCGCGAGCAGAACGAAAGCAAGGAGCTGCCCGTCGCCGAGCTGAACGCCCGTCGCCTGAAGAGGCGTGGCTGCAGCAACGGCGCCCGGATGCGCGCCTCGTGCCAGAAGAAGGCGACCAGGGTCGCGAGGCCGCCGAGCCCGAGCCCCCAGGCCAGGGCCGACGGCAGGTGCAGCCCCTCGCGCAACACGAAGACGAGCGTGCCGAGGCCGAGCGCGCTCATGAGCGCCCCGAGCAGGTCGAAGGTCTTGTCGTGCGTTCGCACGTGCGGGACGCCGCCGAGCACCTTCAGGCCCATGATGACGCCCAGGAGGCCGATGGGCAGGTTGATGAGGAAGAGGCCGTGCCAGCCCACGGTGGCCGTGAGGATGCCGCCCACGGTGGGGCCGAGGCTCGAGCCGACGGTCGCGACCAGGGTGACGGTGCCGAGCGCCCGGCCGCGCCGCTCGCCCGGAAAGGCGCTCGCGACGAGCGCCGGGGAGTTCGCCATGATCATCGCGCCGCCGACGGCCTCGAGGCATCGGAAGGCGACCAGGGTCCCGAGGTTGGGTGCAAGGGCGCAGAGGCCCGAGGCAATGCCGAAGAGGCCCATGCCCGCCGAGAAGACCACATGCCGGCTCGTCAGGTCCGAGAGGCGGCCCACGGCGAGCAGGAGGGCGGTGATGACCAGGAAGTAGCTGATGGAGATCCAGCTGACCTGGGCGATGGAGATGCCGAACTCCGAGGCGATCGTCGGCAGGGCCACGTTGACGCTGCTTGCGTCGATGGTGGCCATGAGCGTGCCGATGGAGACCGCCGCGAGAGCGACCCACGGGTTGAAGGGGCGGTTTTGGGCAAGATCGTCCGGCACGGCGCCTCCCTGGGGCTCGAGACGCCTTGATTATAGCAGGGATGCGGGCTTTGGCGACCGCTATCGGTCAATGGGCGGAAGGGGCGGCGGACTCGCGTCCGGTACCGATGCGGACGGGCCTCCGGCGCGGTAAAATGGGGAAGACAACGTCCCTCAGAGAGGAGGCCCTCATGACCGCTCGCTACGTTATGGCCATCGACCAGGGCACCACGGGGTCGACCGTGTTGCTGTTCGACCGCGAGGGACGCGTCGTGGGGCGCGCCTACCGCGAGGTGACGCAGCACTATCCCCAGCCGGGCTGGGTCGAGCACGACGCCGAGGAGATCCTCACCGGGGTGCGCGCGGCCATGGACGAGGTGCTCGCGGCGGTCGGGGCCAGGGCCGACGAGATCGCGGCCATCGGCATCACCAACCAGCGCGAGACGGTCGTGGTCTGGGAGCGCGCCACCGGCAAGCCCGTGCACCGAGCGGTGGTCTGGCAGTGCCGTCGCACGGCCGCCGAGTGCGACGCCCTGAGGGCCGAGGGCCTGGTGGACTGGTTTGCCGCCAAGACGGGGCTCGTGGTCGACGCCTACTTCTCGGGCACCAAGCTGCGCTGGATCCTGGACCACGTGCCCGGCTTGCGCGCGCGGGCCCAGCGGGGCGAGGTCGCCTTCGGCACCATCGACTCGTGGCTCCTCTGGCACCTGACGGGCGGCGATCGCCATGCCACGGACTTCTCGAACGCGAGCCGCACCCTGCTCTTCAACCTCAACACCCTGGACTGGGACGACGAGATCCTGGAGAAGCTCGACATCCCGCGGGCCATGCTGCCCGAGGTCCTGCCCAACAGCGGCGAGTTCGGCCGCACCGTCGCCTCGGGCTTCCTGCCGGCGGGCATCCCCATTGCCGGCATGGCGGGCGACCAGCAGGCCGCGCTCTTCGGCCAGCGTTGCTGGCAGGTCGGCATGGGCAAGAACACCTACGGTACGGGCTGCTTCCTGCTCGTCAATACGGGCGATCGCCCCATCTTCAGCCGTAACCGCCTGCTCACGACCATCGCCTGGCAGATCGACGGCAAGACCACCTACGCCCTGGAGGGCAGCGTCTTCATGGCCGGCGCCACCATCCAGTGGCTGCGCGACGAGCTGTGCCTCATCACCAAGGCCTCGGAGACCGACGCCATCGCGTCCTCGGTGCCGGATACGGGCGGCGTCTACCTGGTGCCCGCCTTCGTGGGCCTGGGAGCCCCCTACTGGGACCCTTACGCCCGCGGCACGCTCGTGGGCATGACCCGCGGCACCAACCGGGCCCACATCGTGCGGGCGGCCCTCGAGTCCATCGCCCTCCAGAGCGCGGACCTCATCGCCGGGATGGAGGACGACACGGGGCGCGCCATCACCGAGCTCCGGGTGGACGGCGGGGCGGCATCCAACGACTTCCTCATGCAGTACCAGTCGGACATCCTGGGGATCCCGGTGCGCCGCGGCGCCAACGTCGAGAGCACGGCCTGGGGGGCGGCGATGCTCGCGGGCCTGGGCGTCGGCTTCTGGGCCGATCCCGAGTCCGTCCCGGTCTTCGGGGGCCTCAAGCACTTCGAGAGCCAGATGGACTCCGGTCGCCGCGCGGCCGTGCGCCACGACTGGGCTCGCGCCGTCGAGCGATCGCGCGACTGGATCGAGGCCCCGACCGCTCCCCAGCCTGCGGTGAACTAGATGGCCATGAAGTGGTGGGGGTGGGGGCAGCCTGACAAGGGCTATGCCCTCGACCGCAAGCCCCTATTCTGGCCGTTCCTCGAGCGCCGCCTCGGGCCCGCCCTCGGTGAGGCGGCGCCGGTGATGGAGCTCGCGGCGATCGCCCTCCCGCCCAGCCGCCTCTCCGCCGAGCACCACAAGGCCCTGTCGGCCATCGTGGGCGCGGACGGAGTGACGACCGACCATGCCGAGCGGGTCCACCACAGCTACGGCAAGAGCTACCGGGACCTGGTGCGGATCCGCCGGGGCCATGTGCCCCATGCCCCGGATGCCGTCGTCTACCCCCGCAGCCACGACGAGGTCCAGGCCGTCCTGGACTGCGCCCGCGAGGCCGGCTGGCGGGTGATCCCCTTCGGGGGCGGCACCAGCGTCGTGGGGGGCGTCGAGGTGCCTCCCGGACAGGTGGGCGTCTTCGTGACGCTCGACATGGCGCGCATGGACCGGGTGGTGGCCATCGACCGCGAGTCGGGCACGGCCACGATCCAGGCGGGCGTCTTCGGCCCCGCCCTCGAGGAGCAATTGGGACGCGAGGGCTACACGCTCGGCCACTTCCCGCAATCCTTCGAGTTCTCGACCCTGGGCGGCTGGATCGCGACCCGCTCGGCCGGTCAGCAGTCCTCCAAGTACGGCAAGATCGAGGAGATGGTGGTGGGCCTGCGCCTCGCAACGCCCAAGGGCACCTTCGACGTGCGCCCCATCCCCGCCCAGGCGACCGGTCCGAGCCTCAAGGAGCTCGTGGTGGGCTCGGAGGGCCTCCTCGGCGTCATCACCGAGGCCACGGTCAAGGTCCATCGCGTGCCGGCGGTCCGAGACTACCGGGGGTACCTGATGCCGAGCTTCGAGGTCGGCATCCGCGCCATGCGGGACCTTCTGCGCCAGGAGCTCAGGCCCGCGACCGTGCGCCTCTCGGACCGGCAGGAGACCGAGCTCTTCTTCAAGATGCGCGAGGAGCCGGGCTCGCCCGTCGAGGCGTTCGTCCAGCAGGCGGGCAAGTGGGTCCTGACCAGGGGCGGCAGCATCGACTTCGAGGGCCGTTGCCTGCTGCTTGTGGGCTTCGAGGGCGAGGCCTCGGCCGTGGTGAGCCAGTGGGAGGTCGCCCGCCCCATCCTCAAGCGTCACGACGGGCTCTCCTTGGGCGCGAGCATCGGACGCTCCTGGTTCCGCTCGCGCTTCGACCTGCCCTACCTGCGCGACACGCTGCTCGACCGGGGGGTGATGGTCGATACGCTCGAGACCGCGACGGAGTGGGCGAACCTGCACGACCTCTACCAGGCCGTGGACGGGGCCCTGAAAGAAGCGATCGCCAAAAACGGCGTCGCGCCCTTCGTCATGTGCCACGTCTCGCACGTCTACCACGACGGGGCGTCCCTCTACTTCACCTTCGCGGGCCGCCAGACGCCGGGCCGCGAGCTCGAGCAGTGGGCCGAGGCCAAGCGGGCTGCGACCGATTGCCTCGTGCGCAACGGCGGCGCGCTCAGCCATCACCACGCCATCGGCCTCGATCATGCGCCCTGGATGCGGGAGTACGTCGGGTCGATCGGGATCGAAGCGCTCGCTGCCTTGAAGGAGGCCTTCGATCCCACGGGGTATATGAATCCTGGCAAGTTGTTGGGTCCGTCCGCTCAGGCGTCCACGCCAAAGGGAGTCTAGACCATGCTGTCGCGCGAACTGTCCGCCACGTCCCGCCGGGTGACGCTGGAGCGTCTGTCCCGGGAGAGCTGGGACCTGCTCATCGTCGGAGGAGGCATCACGGGAGCGGGCATCGCCCTGGAGGGGGCCCTCAGGGGCCTCAAGGTGGCGCTCGTCGAGCGTGACGACTTCGCGAGCGGCACCAGCAGCAAGAGCTCCAAGCTCCTGCACGGCGGCCTGCGCTACCTCGAGCACGGTGAGCTTCGCCTGGTGCACGAGGCCCTCACCCAGCGCAACAAGCTGTTCCATCACGCGTCGCACCTCGCCAAGGAGCTGCCGTTCCTCTTCCCCATCTACGACGCGTATGGCGACAACCTCACGGTCATGAACGCCGGCCTCTGGCTCTACGACGGCCTGTCGAGCACCTCGGAGTTCCGGATGGCCCGGCTGCACCGCAAGCTGAAGCCGCAGGAGACCGTCGAGCAGGAGCCCAACCTGCGCCTGGAGCACATGAAGGGTTCCTTGGCCTACATCGACGGGCTCACCGAGGACGCGCGCATGACCGTCGAGACCCTCAAGACGGCGGCCACCTGGGGGGCGGCGATCGCCAACCACGTGGAGGTGACGGGCTTCAACAAGGGCCCGGACGGCAAGGTGACGGGCGTGACGGTGCGCGATCGGCTGTCGGGCGAGTCTCATTCGGTCTTCGCGCGGCGGGTCATCAACGCGACGGGGCCCTGGTCGGATCGGCTCGCGCGCCTGGAGGACCCCGAGGCCAAGCCGCGCCTCAAGCCGACCAAGGGTGTACACCTGGTGGTCCGCAAGATCACCGAGAAGGCCATCGTGCTCAAGAGCCACGAGCCCAAGGATCCCAAGAAGAAGCGCTGGATGTTCATCATCCCGTACGGTGAGCGGACCCTCATCGGGACGACGGACACGGCGCATGCCGAGGACGGCACGGACCGCTACCTGGACGACGACATCTACGCGAGCCCGCAGGAGATCGCCTACATCCTCGAGTCGGCGAACGAGGTGTGCCCGGGCGCGGACCTGAAGCCGGAGGACGTGATTGCCTCCTTCGCGGGCTGGCGTCCGCTCATCGCCCCGCCGGGCGAGGGCGTCTCGGAGTCCGAGATCTCGCGCGAGCACGAGATCTTCGTCTCCCCCGCTGGTGTGATCGGCATCGCGGGCGGCAAGTACACGACCTTCCGCTCCATGGCGCGGCAGGTGGTGGACGTGGCCGTGAAGAGCCTGCGCGACGAGGCCTGGCTGCCGGAGCTCGCGAATCGCCATGCCGACGAGGTACCGCTCAGCGGCGGCGATCTGCCGGGCGGGGACTTCGACAAGTACCTGTCCTATGCGATCGAGACGCATCCCGACCTGGAGCCGGGGCTCGTGCGGATGCTCGTGTCCCGCTACGGCACGAACTACCTGGTCGTGCTATCGCTGATGGAGGCGGATCGCGGCCTGGATCGCCCGATCGTGGGACTGAGCCCGGAGTCTCCCCTGTTGCGGGCGGAGGTCGCCTACTTCGTGTGCTACGAGATGGCCGTGACGCTGTGCGACGTCATGATGCGGCGGACGCGGCTCAACCTGCTCGACGCCCGCCAGGGCCTCGAGGCGGTGGACGAGATCGCGGCGGTCATGAGCGGCTCCCTGCAGGCCCACGAGGGCTGGACCGAGGAGGAGCGCATGCAGTGGGTCGACCGGCAGGTGCGGCAGTACCAGCAAGAGATCGAGCGGGCGCGGGCGATCGCGGCCGGCCAGGACGATCCGCGGGATCAGACGCAGGGGACGCCTGCCTAAGGGGCGAACGCTTCCTTATTCCAACAGCTAGAACTTGCGCGAGAATCCCAGCACGTACCCATCCCCGAAGGCCGCGGTGGGCTGCATGGCGAGGGTCGGGAAGCCGTAGCGCCCGTTGATCTGGTCCAACCCCCAGCGCGTGAACTTGCCTACGCCGAAGCCGACCAGCGCTCCGGCCAGCACGTCCGACGGGTAGTGCATCCCGTTGTAGATCCGCGAGTAGCTGATAAGCGCCGCGAGCCCGTACGCCGGCCAGGCGAGGGCCGGGTTGTAGTCGGCCAGCGCCGTCGCCGCCGCGAAGCTCACGGCCGCATGGCCCGACGGGAACGACAGCAGGTCGTGCTCCAGCACGCCATTGGGCGTGCGCAGGTCCGGATACGTCTGGTAAGGGCGCGGACGGTTGAAGAGGGGCTTCAGGGCGGCCTGGGCGCCGTAGGCGAGGCCTTCGGCGGCGAGCACCAGGATGGGGCCGGACATGTTGTCGGGCGCCGACGCCACCGAGAGCAGGAGGGGAGCTCCGATCACGAAGGCGTTGTTGGAGAAGAGCCCCATGCCCCCGTCCAGAAAGGGAGCCCCGAAGGAGTTGACGGCGCGCACCGTACCGATCTCGTAGTCGCTGAGGTAGGCGGCATGCGCGGGGGTGGCCAGGGTGGCCGTTATGGCCAGGGTGAGGGTCAGGCGCTTCACGAGGATCCTCTCAACGGCACTGCGGGGGAGTGGCTACTCCCCCGCAGTGTGGCATTGGAACGGAGCTTTGTCGAGGCTATTCGCCTTCTTCGGGCATCTGCTGCTGGTTGGAGGCCTCCGCCAGGCGCGCGGGCATCTGGCCGAGCGTGATCTGCAGGGTCTTCTTCTGGCCCTCGCGGCTCACGAGCAAGGAGACCTTCTCGCCGACCTTCATGGCGTTGACGGCGACGATGAGATCATGGGCGTTCTTGAGGTCCTTGCCGTTGAGCTGCAGGACCACATCCCCCTCGAGCAGGCCGGCCTTGGCAGACGGCCCGCGCGGGTCCACCTGGGCGATGATCACCCCGGAGTCCGTCGGGTAGAACATGGCCTGCCGGTCCTCGGGCAGGTCGCGCAGACCGACGCCGAGCCAGGCCCGATCCACCTTGCCGTTGGCCTCGAGCTGCGGGACCACGCGCAGGACCGTTTCCACGGGCACCGCGAAGCCGATGCCCTGGGCGCGCGCGGCCACCGCCGTGTTCACGCCGATCACCTCGCCCTGCATGTTGAGCAGCGGGCCGCCCGAGTTGCCGGGATTGATGGGCGCGCTCGTCTGCAGGAAGTTGACGCGGTTGTTCAGCGAGACCTCGCGGCCCATGGCGCTCAGGAGGCCGGCTGTCACCGAGTGCTGGAGGCCGAGCGGGCTACCGATGGCCACCGTCCACTGGCCGACGCGCAGGCTCTTGGGGTCTGCCAGCTTCAAGGAGGGCAGGCCCTTGGCATCGACCTTCACGAGCGCCAGGTCCGTTCCGGGGTCGGTGCCCACTAGCTTGCCCTTGAACTTGCGTCCGTCGGGCAGGGTCACGTAGAGCTCGGAGGCGCCTGCCACCACGTGGTTGTTGGTGACGATGAGGCCGTTCTCGCGGATGATGAAGCCCGTGCCGACGCCCTTCTGCTGCACGCTCTGCTGGCGGCGCTGGAACGAGGGGCCTCCGTTGAAGAAGTCCTCGAGGCTGAAGGGGTTCATCATCATCTGGGGGACCTGGCGGCGGCTCACGGTGTCGATGTTGACGACCGCGGGTCCCACGCGCTCGACCAGGTCGGCGATCTCCTCGCCGCCCTTGGCGACGGGCTGACCGATCATGGGGTTGGCATAGGCGGGCTTCGTCTCGACGGCGGGCTGGGCCATCATGACCACACCGGCGCCCACGGCCCCGCCCCCGACGCCGAGGGCGACGCTGAGCAGGGCGGGCAGCACACGCTTACGCATGGATGAGACTCCTTTCAAGACTATGCGGAAATGGAGAGGGAGCCGATCCGACGGAAGCGGCGTACGGGCTTGCCTTCCGGGCGCCGGGGAACCAGGGTGAAGCTGGTGCCGGCCTGGGCCAGGCTGCCGTCCGTCAGGTAGAACTCGAGGTAGGTGGGTGCGGGATCCGAGGCCGCTTGGCGGGGATCCGGCTGGGTCGATCCGGGGTCCATGGGTCCTCCTGTTTACCGTTCTGTTGATATGACTCGGAGGGCTCGAAAAAGGTTCCCTAGATCGAGGAGACGCATGCCTACTTTCGCTGGGTCGTGGTGGAGGCCGCGATGCGGGTCAGCTCAGCCTCCGTGAGATCTCCGACCAGGGTGAAGGCGCCGTTCGGCGTATCCCAGCAGAGCATGTGGTGCGAGCCCTGACCGACGATGAAGCCCTGGGAGTTGGCGATCGCCACGTCGTGGGCCCCGGGCGGTCGCTGGGCCTTGTTGGCGCGATCGGTCTGGAACAGGGACAGCATGTCGAGCCCGTCGCTGAGGCGCCAGTGGACCGAGCGAACTCCCTTGTTCTCGAACAGGTGCACCGTCACCACCTCGAAGCCCGCGGGCAGGTAGCTGGGCATCTTGATGGGGAAGGGCACGGGAGTCTTGAGGTCGGCGATGGTGCTGCCCGTCGCGATCATCTGCACCGACGAGGAGACCCGCGCCCGCGGCGGCAGGGCGAACTCGAAGGCGTCCGCCGGAAGCTTGGCGGGGAACTCGATGGAGCGGAACTCGCTGCGACCCAGGAGGGTGCCCTGTGGCGAACGACGCTCGACCCGCAAGGGGAGGCCCGTGGCCTGATCCATCCAGAGCCGCTGCGAGGGGCGGCCCGCATGGCGGGGCAGGATATCCACCACCGTGACGGATCGGCCCGCGACCTTGTCCTGGCGGATCACGTGGAGCTTGAAGTTGCGCTCCATGAGGCGCGCGCTCATGATCGGGCGCTTGTAGCCCATCTCGGACGGAGCGATATCCACCTGGCTGGTGCGAGGGGAATGGTGCCAGCGGGTCTTGCCGTTGTCCACGATCACCTCGCCACGCATGCCTACCGGCGCGAGGACCTCGTTGCGGCGGCGATCGCCCGGGCCGTGCGTGACGCGCAGGACGGTCTTGCCGTTGACGACGAGCTCGCCGGTGTAGGGCACCTGACTCGCGGCGACGAGCCGCTCGAAGGTGACGGGGGCAGCGAAGGCGGCGGGAAGCTCGAGCAGGGGCGAGGTGGTGGCCAGGAGAGTTGCCAGGAAGAGCCGTGACATCAAGGAGTCACCCCTTGGAGCTGGTAGGTGGCCTCCATGGCTTCCAGGGCGGGGGCGCCGTGGGAGTAGACGGGCTCCTCCTGCGAGGTGAAGATGGCATGCTCGCGCCAGTAGGCGTCGAGGTTCGCGTACTGGGGCTGGGGGCGCAGCGCCGAATAGGCGTAGATCGCGACCAGGATGCCCGCGGTGGCGGCTCCGACGCTCCAGGGACGGGGGCGGGCCCACCAGGGGCGCACCAGGCCCTCGCGACGCAAGGTGAAGCAGACGGCCTCCCACGAGTCATGGGTGGGCACCACCGGCGGCAGGGAGCGCAGGGCATGGACGGTGGTGGAGAGCTGTGTGAGGTACGATGCACAGTTGGGACAGCGCATCAGGTGGGCGTGCACGCTCCACACCTCGTCCGGTGCGAGCTGATCGTCGACGTAGGCCGAGAGCAGCAACTGGAAACTGCCACACTCCATCGGCGCGCTCTCCTTTCTCATGCCAGATACTCCTTCAACCACTTCATCGCCTGGGCGCGGGCCCGGGCGAGGCGCGACTTGACGGTCCCCAGGTTGGCCCCGGTGGTGGCCGCGACCTCCTCGTAGGAGAGGCCCTCCACGTCCCTGAGCACCAGGACCGCCCGGAACTCGGGGCTCAGGTGGTCCAGGGCCGCCTGGATCTTGGAGCCGAGCTCCTGGCCCAGGATCTCCTCTTCGGGAAGCCGGTCGCCCGACGCGATGAGGCTGCCCTTGGTCTCGGAGCCCTCCTCTCCGAGCGGATCGTCGAGGCTCTCGACGTGCTGCTGTCGCTTGGCCTTGTCTGCATACGTCAGGCAGACGTTGGTGGCCACGCGGTAGAGCCAGGTCTTGAGCGAGCTCTCCCCCCGGAAGGTCTTCAAACCCCGAAAGGCGCGGATGAACACCTCCTGCACCGCATCCTCGACGTCTCCGCCTGCGCCCAGCATGCGACTGGCCAGCCCGTGGACCATCGGGTGGTACAGGCGGAAGATCGCCTCCGCGGCGCTCTGGTCGCCTCGCTGGTAGCGCAGGATGAGTTGTCGTTCGTCGGCTGCGTTGGAGTTCATGCCTCACCCTTATACCACGAGACTCCGAGCGGCCCCGGAAGGTTCCCGACCCGCTGAAATCGTGCAGTTAAACGTTTCTTACTCGAAGCATAACTATTCCTTAAGAAAGTTGCCACGTCGCCGGACCATAACTTGCTTAACAACACTTTGATGCGATGAACAACCTTGAAGGAGGTTTCCGCGATGTCCTCGACCAACTCGACCACCGGCCGTCCGACCCCCCCGTCCACCAGCCGTCCGGCTCCCCCCAGCACCGGTGGTTCGACGACCAGCCGTCCCGCTCCTCCTTCCACCGGCTCCAGCTCGCGTCCGGCTCCTCCTTCCTCCAGCCGCGACGACTACTCCACCTCGCGCCCGACGCCTCCGTCGACCTCGCGCCCCACTCCGCCCTCGACCTCGCGTCCCACGCCTCCTTCGACCGGCGGGTACGACCGGCCTACGCCTCCTTCGACGGGCGGCTACGATCGCCCCACTCCTCCGTCGACCGGTGGGTACGACCGTCCCACGCCTCCGGCGGTGCACGAGCCGCGCTACTACTGGCAGCCCGAGTTCCCGATCATCCTGCGCAGCGATCCGCGTCCGGTGCCCCAGATCGCGCTTCCGCCCGCTCCGGCCCCTGCCCGCAAGGTCGAGCTGAGCGAGGTCTCTAGCGACGTGTTCTCGCTGCTGGGCGATTACGGCCGGCTGCGTGAGAAGAAGAAGACCCTCTTCATCACGACCCATCCCAAGCTGGACGCCACCGAGGCCAAGTCGCGGCTCGCAAACGGTCAGTCCATCTTCCTCGCGCCGGACGGCGGCATGAACTCGGCCAGCAAGTACAAGGAGATCAAGAGCGCCAAGGAGCTCGACAGCCTGTTGCCGTCGGTCCGCGAGCAGAAGCGCGGCGATTTGCAGACCGAAGAGAACCGTGCCTACGATCGCCGGGTGGATAGCTGGGTCGAGCAGGATCTCCAGCGTCGCATCGGCAACATGCCGGCGTTCAACTCGATCTACGACACCAACCGCCTCACGATGAACAACTACCTGGTCAGCGCCGGCGGCCGCTCCTTCAACCGCAACCTCATCACGGCGATGAACGTGTACAACCAGTCCTCGACCCAGCGCGAGATCGCCACCCGGTGGCACAACAACCCGGACATGAGCACCGCCGAGTTCAACCGGATGGCGAACCAGGTCATCTCGGACAAGATCTCGCGCCTCTACTGGCAGGCGGACTACATGGGCGACTACGGCACCTACCTCGGGACCAACCCGGTGCCCGGTCTGCGCTATCCCGACACCCAGGAGGACGTGGACTACAACGCCGACGTCATCCGCCGCGTGGCTGCCGAGGTTCCGATGCTGCTCAACAGCGCGGTCAACGACTAGGAAACTCACCCTTCACGGCCGCGGGCCCGCTCGAAAGCGGGCCCGCGGTTCGTTCTGCCGGGAGTGGCGACGGATCTACCCCCCATCAAGCAGCTGGTCTTTACTGATTCTTAATCACTAGTTAGCTAGTTCATAAGATTTTACGCCAAGTTAACGATGGATAAACCTCATGTTAAAGTTGTGCCCGCTCAACAGGAGGTCCGCTGCTATGAAGTTCGCCCCCGTCCTCGTCGCCCTCATGATGGCCTTGACCTTCCTGGCGGGCTGCGGCGTCACCCCCGGCGCCACCACGGGCATCAAGTCCGCGACCACCAGCGAGACCGTCGAGGGCCAGGACTTCTGGTCCGTCAGCCGCGCCAAGAAGCTCGCCGGCGACACCCTCGACCGCTACGACCGCCTGCGCGATCGCTGGCTGCGCGCCTACAGCGACGCCGAGAAGGATCGCATCGAGGACGAGATGCTCGCCGTCCTGGCACGTGGCCTCGCCGACGTCCGCGACGCCGTCTCCGCCGAGCAGGGCGGCCATGGCTACAACTCGCGCCAGGTCTTCGACCTCGCCGACCGTGCCTGCCAGCGCTACGAGGACCTGCGCTACCAGTGGTCCAACACCGGCAACGTCCACCGGCAGCGCGAGATCGCCAACCAGATGCAGACCATCATCGTCGACGCCCTGAACCAGGTGAAGCGCGTCTCGCGCTTCGGCAACTAGCCCCTTCCGACCGATGGGGGGCCCCGAAAGGGGCCCCTTTGCCTTTGGTGGGTTCAACCGACCCGGTTTGTGGCATAATCTTTCCGGCTTGCCTGTTTTCCCACCGGACGAGGTGTCATGACCTTTCAGCGCCCGCTAGTCGCCCTGGCTCTCGCCATGGCGCTGCTCACCCCCACGCCGGCTTTGGCATGGGCCGACCACGACTTGCTCACGCGCGAGATCCTGCGCCCGGTCACCTGGCTCAACGCCTACCGCAACATCAAGGTCACCAAGTGGACCTACGAGAACGTGGACAAGGGCCTCAACCCCGACTTCAAGCCCCTCTACATCGACAAGCTCGTCGGTGAGTCCACCAACGCGCGCGAGATCCTGATCCGCTACGTCGACGAGCCCGACTGGGGCATGGACGA
Organism: Candidatus Sericytochromatia bacterium; assembly: GCA_036676985.1. Taxonomy (GTDB): domain Bacteria; phylum Cyanobacteriota; class Sericytochromatia; order S15B-MN24; family UBA4093; genus DATNQJ01. The sequence goes on along the minus strand of JAKFBU010000023.1, from coordinate 168,706 downwards.
GAAGCTCGAGGTCTCACCGCTGCAGACGCTCGCGGGCGGCAGCAAGGGCTACCGCCACCAGTGCTACCACTTCCTGCGCGGCGCCCTCGAGGTGGGCGAGGCCCCCAAGCGGGCCAAGGCCAACTACGAGCTCGCCCGGATCGCCTTTCGCAAGCATGATCCCTACTGGGGCTTCCGGTACCTGGCCCGCTCCATCCACTACCTGGAGGACATGGGACAGCCCTACCACACCAACCCCATGCGCCTGAGCTACATCTGGGACGCCAAGTTCAACCTCCAGGGCCTCACGACCCTCGCATCCAACGTGCACTACCACTACGAGGCCTTCGTCAGCCATCACCTGCGCAAGCAGGCCGGCAAGGGCAAGGGCAAGTGGATCGGCGCCATCCAGGACGCGGAGCCGGGGGACGTCTTCGATCCCGAGGTCGCAGCCAGCGCCCTCGCCGACTTCTCCCATGAGAACTCGGCCAAGCTCATCGAGGCATGCGATCGCTTCTGGCCCAAGCGGGTCAAGAGCACCAAGGAGCTGCGCTCCGTCCGCCCGGCCGACCTGGAGCCCGTGGAGCCGCCCCCGTCCTACGCCGACATCGACCAGATCACGGCCCTCCAGCTGCACGTGACGAGCAAGATGGTGCGCGGCCTCTTGTCGATGGCCAAGCGTGACGTTCTCGTCGTGCCCCTGAGCGACGAAGAGGAGTAGCACGTCGCACGAAACTGTTCCTTTGCCGGCTGATGGCGGCCATCGACGACCCATGCCTGGTTTTGTGGGGCGTGCCCAGGCTGGCTCGGCGTGCAACCGGTCACGCCAAATTGACGCCACCCCCTCGTCTCGGCTATACTGTTAAATCTTGGCTAAGAATTTTCCGGGCCCCGCGGGCTCGGAAGGCTGCGGAGTCACATGTTCGAATCGCTGAGCGATAAGCTTCAAGACGTCTTCAAGAAGCTGCGCGGGCAGGGCAAGATCACCGAGGAAAACATCTCGGAGGCCCTGCGCGAGGTTCGTCGTGCCCTCCTGGAGGCCGACGTCAGCCTGGCGGTCGTCAAGGAGTTCGTCTCCAAGGTCAAGGAGAAGGCCCTCGGCGTCGAGGTCATGCAGGGCCTCAACCCCGGTCAGCAGTTCATCAAGATCGTCAACGACGAGCTGGTGGAGCTCCTGGGCGGCGAGCGCGCCCCCCTGGCCGAGGCCCATCCGGGTCCCACCGTCATCCTGATGGCCGGTCTGCAGGGCTCCGGCAAGACCACGACCTCCGGCAAGCTCGCGCTCTACCTGCGCAAGAAGGGCCGCAACCCCTTGCTGGTCGCAGCGGACGTCTACCGGCCCGCCGCCATGAAGCAGCTCGAGGTCCTCGGCAAGCAGATCAACATCCCCGTCTTCCTCAAGGAAGGCTCCACGGACCCCGTGGCGATCGCCACCGAGGCCGTCCAGCACGCCAAGACCAACGGCAAGGACTACGTCATCGTCGACACCGCGGGCCGCCTGCACGTCGACGAGTCCATGATGGACGAGATCCGCCGCCTCAAGGCCACGTTGCACCCGCAGGAGATCCTCCTGGTGGTCGATGCCATGACGGGCCAGGACGCGGTCAAGATCGCCGAGAGCTTCCACCAGGCGCTCGACATCACGGGCGTGGTGCTCACCAAGCTCGACGGCGACACCCGCGGCGGCGCGGCCCTCTCGGTCAAGCAGGTCACGGGCCGCCCCATCAAGTTCGCGGGCGCCGGCGAGAAGCTCGACGCCCTGGAGCCCTTCCATCCCGATCGCATCGCGACCCGCATCCTCGGCATGGGCGACGTGCTCACGCTCATCGAGCGCGCCCAGGAGACCATCGACGAGGCCGAGGCCAAGCGCCTGGAGCAGAAGTTCCGCAAGGCCGAGTTCGACCTGGAGGACTTCGTCGCCCAGATGCGCCAGGTCAAGAAGCTCGGCTCCATGAGCCAGATCTTCGAGATGCTGCCCATCGGCAAGATGCTCGGCGTCGACATCTCCAAGGAGCAGCTCGCCGAGGGCGAGAAGCAGCTCAAGCGCATCGAGACCATCATCAACTCGATGACCGCCAAGGAGCGGCGCAACCCCAAGATCATCGACATGTCGCGCAAGCGGCGGATCGCGAACGGCTCGGGGACGACCGTCCCCGACGTCAACAAGTTGCTCAAGGACTTCGAGAATATGCGGAGCATGATGAAGCAGTTCGGCAAGTTCGAGAAGCAAATGGGCAAACGGATGCCGAAAATGCCGCCCGGCATGGGGGGCAACTTCCCCGGGGGCAACTTCCCGTTCGGTCCCAAGCGTTGAACCAACGTCAGTCCAATACACAGCCATACGCTATGGCAAAGGAGGTGAAATACACATGGTTAAGATTCGCTTGAAGCGGGTCGGGGCGACCAAGCACCCGAAGTACCGCATGGTCGTGGCGGATGGCCGCGTGCGCCGCGATGGCCGCGTGATCGAGGAGATCGGCTTCTACGATCCCCAGAAGGAGCCCGCTGAAGTCCGTATCAACGAGGAGGCCGCCCTCAAGTGGCTCCGGAACGGCGCTCAGCCCACCGAGACCGCTCGTGAGCTGCTGAAGAAGATCGGCGCGTTCGAGAAGCTCGCCGCCAAGTAGGAGACCCGATGGACCCTGTCGCCGTAGCCGAAACCATCCTGAAGGCCGTCGTCTCGAACCCCGAGGCGCTGGTCATCAACCGATCGGATGATGAAGACGCCATTCGTCTGAGCGTCCAGGTCGATCCCGATGACGTGGGCAAGGTGATCGGCAAGCAGGGCCGGACGATCAATGCGATCCGGGCCGTGCTCAGGGCCGCCGGAACCAAGCAGCGGGAGCCGATCTACCTGGATCTGCTCAACGAGTAGCTAAAATGCCAACAAGGCGGGAAGCAGTAGCTTCCCGCCTTGTTGCGTTGGGGACGATGTAGCCGTAAAGGGGCCAAACGGCTATAATGGCCCTGACTTGGCGGGGGCGATGCCGCCCCTGCGCACGGACAAGGAGGAAGGATGCTGGACACGATCGTCGCGATCTATGAGCAGACCATGCGGCAGCACCGGGATCGGCCCGGCTTCCGCTTCAAGGCCGACGGCTCGTGGCACGACATCACCTACGGCGAGATGGACCGCCGGATCACGGCCATGGCCTCGGCCCTCCTCGACCTGGGCGTGCGCCCGGGCGATCGCGTCGCCCTGTTGAGCGAGAACCGCCCCGAGTGGGTCCAGTCGGACCTGGCCATCATCCGCACGGGCGCCGTCAACGTCCCCATCTACATGACGCTCACGGCCAAGCAGCTCGCCTACATCCTCAACGACTGCCGCCCCCAGACCGTCGTCTGCTCGTCGCAGGCCCAGCTCCAAAAGGTCCTCGAGGCCTGCCAGGAGGCGGACTCGGTGCGGCACGTGATCGTCATGGACGGCCCCGCCGAGGGCCGGGACGGCCTCACGGTCACCACCCTCGCGGACTTCGTCGCCAAGGGCGAGTCCGTCGTCTCCCAGTACGCCGAGGAGCTCGCCATGCGCGAGAAGGGCATCGAGCCCGCGAGCGTGGTCTCCATCATCTACACCTCGGGCACCACGGGCAACCCCAAGGGCGTCATGCTGAGCCACCGCAACTTCGCCTCCAACGCGAGCACCGTGTGCGGCATCATCGACCTGCACTCCACGGACTCCTGCCTCAGCTTCCTGCCGCTCAGCCATGTGCTCGAGCGGGTGGCCTACTACGCCTTCCTGCACCAGGGGGCGCTCATCAACTACGCCGAGTCCATCGACACGGTGGCCGCCAACCTCACGGAGGTTCGCCCGACCTTCCTGGTCAGCGTGCCGCGCCTGTTCGAGAAGATCCGCGCGCGCGTCTTCGAGTCCATCGACTCGGGCTCGGCCGTCAAGCAGACGCTCTTCTACTGGGGCCTCGAGATGGGTCGCCGGGTGTACGAGGCCAAGGCCGCGGGCCGCGAGCCCGACTTCTTCACCAACCTCCAGTACACCCTCGCCGACAAGATCGTCTTCTCCAAGGTCCGCGAGCGCACCGGCGGCAACCTCCGCTACTGCATCTCGGGCGGCGCGCCCCTCCCCAAGGAAGTGGGCATCTTCTTCAACGTCATCGGCATCACCATCCTCGAGGGCTACGGCCTGACGGAGAGTAGCCCGGTCATCGCCTGCAACCGCCCGGGCAAGATCCGCCTCGGCACGGTGGGCCACCCCATCCCGCACGTGGAGGTCAAGCTGGCCGAGGACGGCGAGATCCTGGCCCGCGGCCCCAACATCATGCTCGGTTACTTCAACAACGAGGAGGCCACCCGGGAGACCGTGGATGCGGACGGCTGGCTGCACACCGGCGACATCGGCGCCCTGGAGGACGGCTTCTTGCGGATCACCGACCGCAAGAAGGAGATCCTCGTCATGTCCAACGGCAAGAACGTGGCCCCGCAGCCCATCGAGAACGCGATGGCGCTGAGCGCCTTCATCGCCCAGGCCATGGTCATCGGCGACAACCGCAACTACATCACCGCGCTGGTGGTGCCCAACTTCGAGACGCTGGAGCGGGTGGCCAAGGAGCGCGGCTGGTCGGCCGCGTCCCGGGCGGAGCTCGTGGCGCGCCCCGAGGTCAAGGAGCTCGTCCGCAAGGAGATCGACCAGCAGACCAAGGACTTCGCCCGCTTCGAGCAGATCAAGGAGTTCGTGATCCTCGCCCAGGAGTTCACCCAGGAGAGCGACGAACTGACTCCGACCCTCAAGCTCAAGCGCCGCAACGTCCTCAAGCGTTACCAGGACGCCATCGACGGCATGTACGCGGGCGCCCAGGTGCCCGTCTCCTAGCGCCCGCGGCTTTTCGGGCCGGAACGCGTCCCTTCGCCGGGCCGCCAGCGCGACTGCGCTGGCGGCCCGGTCGCCTTGTGGGGCTGTGTTACACTGGATAGATGGAACTCAGCGTGCTCTTTCTCGGGACGGCCGGATCGGTCCCCACCCCGCAGCGAAACCTCTCGGCCACCCTGGTGCAGCGCGGAAGCGATCGCTTCCTGGTGGACTGCGGGGAGGGCACCCAGCGTCAGCTCATCCGGATCGGGATCGGCATCAACCAGATCTCGCACGTCTTCATCACCCACCTGCATGCGGACCACTACCTGGGCCTGCCCGGCCTCATGAAGACCTGGCAGCTCTGGGGGCGCACCGAGCCCATCGCGGTCTACGGTCCGAGGGGCCTCCTGGACTTCCTCGACGTCCTCAAGCGCCTCATCGGCAAGGTGGACTTTCCCATCAGCTGGCATGAGCTCCAGCCGGGCGCGGAGATTCCCTTCGACGGCTACCGGGTGGTGGGCGTGGCCACGGACCACAAGATCAGCAGCCTGGGCTTCAAGCTCGCGGAAGACCCGCGTCCGGGCCGCTTCGACGTGGAGCGCGCCCGAGAGCTCGGCGTGAAGCCGGGGCCGGACTTCGGCCGGCTACAGCGCGGCGAGACGGTGGAGGTCCCGGGCGGCGTGGTGCGGCCCGAGGACGTCCTGGGCGAGTCGCGGCCGGGTCGCAGCATCGTGCTCACGGGCGACACGCGGCCGTGCCGTTCGGTGATCGAGGCCGCGCGCGGGGCGGACCTCCTGGTGCACGACTCGACCTTCACCCAGGAAGAGGCCGAGCGGGCGCGGCACACCATGCACTCGACGGCGGCGGAAGCCGCCCAGGTGGCCAAGGAGGCGGACGTAAAGCTCTTGGCGCTCACGCACATGAGCTTCCGGTACACGCCGCGCGAGATCATCGCGGAGGCCAAGACCGTCTTCGATCGCTTCGTGATGCCCAGTGACTTCGACCGGCTGGTGATTCCGCTGCCCGAGAAGGGGGCATCCTACCTCTTGCGGGCGGAAGTCTACTCGTAACCTGGCGATTCAATTGACCCCCCCTTCCCCCCCTGCTTCGCAAGGGGGGCTTAGGGCGTCCTGCTGCGCAGGATTGAAGGAGGTGCCCCTCAATCAAACCGGCCCGGCGAAGCCGGGTCCAGTCCTTGTGCCCCCCTTGCGAAGCAGGGGGGGAAGGGGGGGTGACTAGCAACCAAAGCGGAAGGGGGCCCGCCACTCGGCGAGCCCCCAGGATCAACCCCTATTAGTACTGCCAGTTCAACCCCACCCCCATGTTGATGGGCGTGGTGCCCACGGCCGCGGCCGGAGCCATGCCGGCCCACAGGTCGAAGGTCACGTTCGGCGAGTATCCGAAGCGCAGACCCACGTTGCCGCCTTCGCTCGGCGCGCCCGCGGTCGTCGCCAGGATGCTCGTGTCAGCCAAGAGCGCCAGGGTGTCCGTCAGCGTCAACGCACCGCCCACGCCCAGGGCGAACCGGGTCGAAGGCACGATGCCGGCCCCCACCACGCCCGGTGCCACCAGGCCCGTGCCCCAGTTGGGATACAGGGTCAACGACAGCCGGTTCATGTCGGTGAAGGCGATCGCCCCACCGATCGGGATACCGACGTTGAAGCCGAGGCTCGGGGTGCCGTTGGCGTCGAGGTTCAGGGCCGCGCCCGCCACGCCGGCGATGTTGATGGGAATGCCGAACTGCTGCTGCAGGATGCCCATCTTACCCGCGAGATCCAACCGGCCCTGCCACGGGGTGGTGGCGTACGCCGTGATGCCCGTGTCCAGCTGGAAGGGCCCCATGCCCGTCTGGTTGGCCAGGCTCAGGGCGTTGCCCGAGTACCCGAAGCCGAGCCCCATGCCGGGGGCGGTCGGGGCCGGTACGCCGAGGCCCGGGGTGACCTGCGCCGGAGCAGCGGTGCTGATCTGGAGGGCGGCGGAGGTCACGGACTCACCGGTCGGAAGCACGTCCGATCGAGGAATCATGAAGAAGCGGGTCGGCCCCACCACCGGCTGGATCTCGGTGGCCGGAGTGACCGCGCTCCGGGAAGGCTGGGAGGTGCGCATTTGGGCATGCGCGGGCAGCGCCATTGCGATGCCCAGGGTCGCGGCAAACGCCGCCGTCAAGGCCCTATTCGCCATCGATGGCCTCCTTTCGAAGCACTCGCTCGCTCTGCTGCGGCTTTGGCCGGACGCTAACATGTTGCCGGACCCGGATGCAACGAATGCTCTGCCGTTCAAGAGGGGAGGACTCGCCCTGCAGAGCGCTCGGCATCGGCCTTTGTGGCGGGTACCATTCCCTTTCGGCCAGGCCATGGCGTTGCAACGAAAACGGCCGCCTGCACTGCAGGCGGCCGTCTGACGAGGGTTGGCTCAGCGCTTGAGCGTCGAGACGATCTGGTTCATCTTGAGGCCGAGATGCAGCATCAAGCGGTTTTCCGAGTCGTCCAGGTCGATCTGCGTGATGTCGCGGATCCGCTCCAGGCGGTACTTGAGCGTGTTGCGGTGGATGAAGAGGCGATCCGACGTCTCCGTCAGGTTGCCGTTGCACTCCAGGAAGGCCGTCAGCGTCTTGACGAGCTCCTTGTCCGCCTGCTGGTCATACTCGAGCAAACGCTGCAGGGCCTCGCAGAAGAACTCGTTGGGGTTCTGAGTCTGGGCGAACTGCAGCAGCATGCGGTAGATGCCGAGCTCCGCGAAGCACGCGATGGTGTTGGGGCCGTTGAGCGCGCGGCCGATCTTCACGGCGTGCTGGGCCTCGCGGTACGAGCGAGGGATCGACAAGAGGTCGTTGTAGAGCTGTCCCACGCCGATGGAGACGGTCCAGCCCTGGGTCGTACCCGAGATCTTCTGGCGGATAGTCTCGGCCAGGTGCTTGATCTTGTCGAGGCTGGGCTGCCCCTCCTTGATGGGGTAGAGGATGGTCGCACCTTGCGTTTGGGTGATCACCAGCGCCTGTCGGAAGCTCAACAGCGAGTTGAGGGAGCTTGCGAGCTTCTTGACCTCGTCGGGCAAGAGCTCCTCGTTGGGGACCTGGTCGAACTCGACGACCAGCGCCCAGTAGGCGGAGGAGAGCTGGTAGCCCAGGTAGGTGGCGCGGCGGTGCAGGGTCTCGGGCGAGATGTTGCCGTTGGAGAAGAGGAGGTCGCGGAAGAAGTCCCGGCGCAGCTTCTGCTCGTTCTCGGCAATGCCCTTCTGCTTGAGGAGCTCGATGGCCACGCCGTGGATGCCGGCCATCAGGTACTCGGGGGCGAGCGCTCCGGCCTGGCCGTCCAGGTCGATGCAGGAGAGGTAGCCCATGATCTCCCCGCCGATGACCACCGGGCAGAGGTGACGGGGCTGACCGCCGTCGACCGCGGGGATGGTCAGGAGCCCGCGCTCGTTGCGCAGCTGCCTCAAGGCGCCCGAATCCTCGAGCTCCTTGAGGATGGACACGGGCGTGCCGCTTGACGTGACCAGCTCGTCGTAGGTCTTGGAGGTGATGCCCGAAGGGGCGAAGTGGGCGAGCAGGTTGAACTGACGATCCTCGATGAGGACCGGGGCCCGCATGTCGGTGGCGAGGGCCTTGGCGATCGCCTCGAGCCCCGCGCTGTCCAAGGCGAGCTGGGTCAGGCGAATGGAGAGCGCCAGGGAGGTCGGAGAAAAGGCGGCTCCCTCGGCAGTCGAAGCGGCATTGCCGGCCGCTTGAGGATCGGTGTTCTCCGGGACGTAGAAACTCACATGCATGCTTGAATCCCTCCCTCGTACCGGCAAGATGGTACTGCTGCGACGACATCTCCTCAGCAGACGACTCGTGGTCACGGGCCGCTGAGAGCTCACTTGTAAAGTCTTGTAACAACTTAACATAAGTTTACAAGGCTGGCAAGCAAGATCTACCGATCTGGCTTCAAACCGTTTGATGGTACCTCTTTCGGCGGGTTCGCCCGGGGTTGTCTTGACAATCATGCGCTCAAGTTATATTAATGGGATGCATCAAGGGGGCACTCCTTTCGAGCCCCCCATGCCGCGTCTCGACTCCGTGACGTTCCGAGGAGGCTCCCCATGCGCCTAGACAAGTTCACCATCAAAGCCCAAGAAGCCCTCCAGGCGGCCCAGACCGTCGCGGAGGAGCGCAACCACCAGCAAGTCGAGCCCGAGCACCTGTTACTGGCCCTGCTCGAGCAGGAGGACGGCGTGGTGGGGCCGCTGCTCTCCAAGCTGGAGATAGCGCCGATGCGCCTGGCCGAGGAGGTCCGCGCGGAGATCGGCAAGCTTCCAGCAGTCCACGGGATCGTGTCGCAGGTCTACGTCTCGCCGACCCTCAAGTCGGCCCTCGACGTGGCCTGGAGTGAGGCGGGACGCCTCAAGGACGACTTCGTCTCGACCGAGCACCTCCTCTTGGGCATCGCGGATCCCCAGACCAAGAGCCGCGGCAGCGATCTGTTGCGCTCCAAGGGCGTGACCAAGGATCGCCTCTATACGGCGCTCACGGCCGTGCGCGGGAGCCACCGGGTCACGGACGCCAACCCCGAGGCCAAGTACCAGGCCCTCCAGAAGTACGCGCGGGACCTCACGGAGGTGGCCCGCCGCGGCAAGCTCGACCCGGTGATCGGGCGCGACGAGGAGATCCGGCGCGTCATCCAGGTCCTGAGCCGCCGGACCAAGAACAACCCCGTCCTCATCGGCGAGCCCGGCGTCGGCAAGACGGCGATCGCCGAGGGCCTCGCCCAGCGCGTGGTGAACGGGGACGTCCCCGAGGGCCTCAAGGACAAGCGGGTCGTCTCCCTCGACATGGGGGCGCTCATCGCGGGCGCCAAGTACCGGGGCGAGTTCGAGGACCGCCTCAAGGCCGTGCTCAAGGAGATCGCGGACGCCGAGGGCCGCATCATCCTCTTCATCGACGAGCTGCACACCATCGTGGGCGCCGGCGCCGCCGAGGGCGCCATGGACGCGGGCAACCTCCTCAAGCCTGCCCTGGCGCGCGGCGAGCTGCGCTGCGTGGGCGCCACGACCCTGGACGAGTACCGCAAGCACATCGAGAAGGACCCCGCCCTCGAGCGCCGCTTCCAGCCCGTCTTCGTGGGCGAGCCCTCGCTCACGGACACCATCTCCATCCTGCGCGGCCTCAAGGAGCGCTACGAGGTCCACCACGGCGTGAAGATCTCGGACGCGGCGCTGGTCGCGGCGGCGGTCCTCAGCCACCGCTACATCGCCGACCGGTTCTTGCCGGACAAGGCCATCGATCTGGTGGACGAGGCGTCGAGCCGTTTGCGCATCGAGATCGACTCCATGCCCACCGAGCTAGACGAGCTCGAGCGCCGCATCACCCAGCTCGAGATCGAGAAGCAGGCCCTCAAGAAGGAAACGGACGCCGTCTCGGCGGATCGCCTGTCGGCCATCGACCGCGAGCTCGCGGAGCTGAACACCGAGCGCCTGGCCCTCCGGACCCAGTGGCTCCAGGAAAAGGACTTCATCCAGCGCATCTCCTCGGTCAAGGAGAAGATCGAGGAGGCCAAGGTCGAGCAGTCCCGCGCCGAGCGCGAGGGGGACCTCGCCAAGGCGGCCGAGCTCCGATACGGCACCCTGCACGACCTCTCGCGGCAGCTGGAGGAGGAGACGGCCAGGCTGGCCGACCTCCAGAAGGGCCGTCAGCTCTTGAAGGAGGTCGTGGGCGAGGAGGACATCGCCGAGGTGGTGGCCAAGTGGACGGGGATTCCCGTCTCGCGTCTGGTCGAGACCGAGGTCCAGAAACTGCTGCGTATGGAGGACCGCCTCGCCGAGCGCGTGATCGGTCAGTCGGAGGCGATCGGTGTCGTCTCCAACGCCGTGCGTCGGGCGCGGGCCGGCATCCAGGACCCCAACCGCCCCATCGGGTCCTTCATCTTCCTGGGGCCGACGGGCGTGGGCAAGACCGAGCTCGCCCGGGCGCTCGCCGAGTTCCTGTTCGACGACGAGCAAGCCATGGTGCGGATCGACATGAGCGAGTACATGGAGAAGCACGCCGTGAGCCGCCTGGTAGGCGCCCCTCCGGGCTACGTGGGCTTCGAGGAGGGCGGCCAGCTCACCGAGGCCGTACGCCGTAGGCCCTACTCGGTGATCCTCTTCGACGAGATCGAGAAGGCGCACTACGACGTCTTCAACATCCTCCTGCAGATCCTCGACGACGGCCGGCTCACGGACAGCCAGGGCCGGACGGTGGACTTCAAGAACGCGGTCGTCATCATGACCTCGAACATCGGCTCGCCCATCATTCAGGAGATGGCGGGGGAGAGCCGGGAGGCGACCCGGGCCAAGGTCATGGAGGAGCTGCGGGCGCACTTCCGGCCGGAGTTCCTCAACCGGGTGGACGACATCATCATGTTCCACTCCCTGACCCTTCCCGAGATCAAGCGCATCGTGGACATCCAGCTCGAGCGGCTGCGCGCCCGGCTCGCTGAGCGCAAGATCAGCCTGGACCTGACGGAGGCCGCCAAGGAGACGCTCGCTCGCGAGGGCTTCGACCCCCTGTACGGGGCGCGCCCCCTCAAGCGGGCCATCCAGAACGCCATCCTGAACCCCCTGTCGCTAAAGCTCCTGGCCGGCGACTTTCACGACGGCGATCGCATCCGGGTGGACGCCCAGGACGGCGAGCTGCGCTTCGTCTCGGGAGCGGCCCAGACGGTCTAACCGACCTGCGGCTTCTTCCTTATGGCGGCCCGGGCGAACCGGGTCCCCGGCGCAACGGCCTCCCGCTCACTTGCTTGGCTTCAGCCTTGCAGGCGGCGGGAGGCCTTTTCCGTTGCGAGCGATCGGCCGGCTTTCAAAAAAATGGGAGCCATGTCGGTTGCTTGTGATATATTAACGACATAGCGTTAATGAGTTGAAATTGGAGAGGAGGTTCGCATGGAGATCCGTCCGGAGGCTCTTCGCCCCGCCCCCCTGTCCTCGATGCCCGCATCGAGCGCTCGCCCGAGCGTTCCGGCCTCTCGTCCCATCACTCCCGCCCAGCATGCGTCGATCCACTCGGACGCGCACAACGTGCGATCCGAGGGCCTGAGGGGCGCAGCGGCACGGGCCTTGGCCGCCCAGCCCGCATCGCCGATCGAGCTTTCGCCCCGCACCTTGCCGGCCGATCCGCCGACTCCGCGTGAGAACTTCAAGCAGGGGGCGAGCGAGGTGCTCCTGTGTCTCGACAAGCTTTGCGCCTACTTCGATCCCATCGCGGCTCTCCAACCGGCATCCCAGCCCCTGTACCTGCGGATCCAGGGTCTGATCGCGGCTGTGGGCGATCGCCTCTTCGACGCAGCGGACCGCTCGGCCCTGTCCCAGGAGCAGTTACTCGGGCTCCTGGTGGCGGTCGACGAGGTGCGAGGGTCGATTGCGGACGACCAGTTCCGTCCCGACCCGGCCACCCCGGAGGGAGGCGCGGCCATCGACGCTCTGCTCGCTCGGCTGGAAGCCGTCCTGCCCCTGCCCCATGGGCCAGCCATGCCACCCAGCGCGACCGACAACTTCCGGCAGGCCGCCATGGAGCAGACTGCCCTGCTCAACAAGCTCCTGGCCCTGTTCGACCCCATCGCCCAGCTGGAGCCCGATTCCCAGGATCTGTATCGACAGCTGCTGGGGCTCGCGGAGGCCCTCACCCGAAACGTGAACGACCTTCGTCACCCTGTTGGGATGCGCCAGGAGGATCTCCTGCAAGTCCTGCGGGACGCGAGGAGCCTGCGACAGGCGCTGGATTCCCTGGGTGGCGGGCTTCCCTCCCCAACGACGGCCGAGGGGCGTCGCCAGATCGAGGGTTTCTTCCAACACCTCAAGCCCTTCGTGCCGTACCAGCCGGCCCCTGCTCCGACCCCGCGGCAGAATTTCAAGCAAGCGGCGAGCGAGGCCCTGCTCTGTCTCAACCAGGCATCCGCCTGCTTCGACCCCATCGCCCAGCTTGAGCCCGCGTCGCAGCCCCTCTTCCTGCGGCTGGGCGGGCTCATGGAGGTGGTGGGCGATCGCCTCTACCGCTACGAAGATACCTCGGCCATGGGCCCAGAGCAGCTGTTGCGCGTCCTCAAGGCCGCCGAGGCCATGCATGAGGCAGCCGCACGCCGGGTCGATCCGGCCACGGAGGAGGGGCGCGCCGAGCTGGATCGCCTCTACGCCGAGCTGGACCTGGCGCTTGCGCTGCCTCACCTCGACGCCAAGCCCCCTACCCTGACCGCCAACTTCAAGCAGGCGGCCATGGAGGAGATGGCCATGCTCTCCAAGCTGCTGGGGTTCTTCGACCCGATGGCCCAGTTGGATCCCGTCGCAGGGCCCCTGTATCGCAGGCTGCTCGGGCTCTCGGAGGCCCTGGATGCCAAGCTGTGTGACCACCGACATCCAGCGGGGCTGGCTCAGAATGACCTCTGGCAGTTGCTGAAGGACGTCCGGGCCGTGCGGCAGTCCTTCGGTCAGGAGGGCCTCCAGGCTCCGGACCCGCGCACGGAGGTGGGCCGGAGCCGCATCGAGGCCTACTTCCAGCAGATCCGTCCCATCGTCGCCTACCAGCCGGCCAAGCCACCGTCGGCTCGCAGCAACTTCGTGCAGGGGGCCATGGCGTCGTTGTCGGTCCTCCACCGTCTGGGTAGCTACTTCGACGACTTCGCGCGCCTGGAGGAGCCGGCACAGTCTCTTTACCTGCGGCTGGGCGGCCTCATCGAGGCGCTCGACGCGCGGACGCTCGACTTCCATGACAAGACCGGGCTTAGTCAGGACCAGCTCTCCAAGGTGTTCATGGCGGTCGAGCGGGTCCGCGGCAAGCTCCAGGACGAGGGCTTCAAGCCGGACCCGAAGACGGCAGAGGGGCGGCGAGCGCTCGACGGGCTATTTAGCGAGCTGGACGTCCCGCTGGGGCTGCCCCATGTCCCGGCCAAGCCGTCCAGTCAGCAGGATCTCTACCGCTTGGGCGGCATGGAGGCCATGTCGGTGCTCAATCTGCTGGGCAGCGTCTTCGACGACCGCAGCCGCCTGGAGCCGGCCACTCAGCCGCTGTTTCTCAAGCTAGGGGGCCTCGTGAACGGCATCGGCGATCGCCTTTACGGCCATGGACGCCCAGGCAGCCTGCATCCCGCGACCATGGTAGCCCTGTTGCGGACCGTCCGGGCCGTCCGGGACACGCTGGAAGACCCCAAGCGGGCCCCCGATCCCCGGACGCCGGAGGGCCGGGCCAAGATCGACGGCTTCGTCACGATGCTGGCGCAGCAGCTGGGCATGCCGTTCGCTTAGGACGTACCGCTAGCTGTCAGTCCGCCGTTACCCCCGCAAGCACCGCCGCTGCAGCTCGTTCATCGAAAGCAGGAAGCCCGTCGGGCGGCCATGCGGGCAGGTGAAGGGCTGCTCGCACTTGCGCCACAGCTCCACGATCCGCTGCATCTGCTCCATCGTGAGATGATCGCCCGCCCGGGTCGACGAGTGGCAGGCGATCGTGACCCGCCACTTGTCCTCCTTGTTCGTCGGTGAGACGAACCGGGCCTCGGCAGCCTTGCCCAGGAGCTCACGGATGGTCTCCTCCGCCTCGGTCATGGGCAAGAAGCCGGGCACCGCCCGGATGGCCCACGTCTCCTCGCCGAAGGGCTCGATGACGAAGCCGAGCTCCGTCAGGGGCTTCAGGTGGTCGGCCAGGGCCTCGCGCTCCGCGGGCGCGAGGTCCAGCGTCAGGGGCAGCAACAGCTCCTGGCTCGTCAGGTTCGCGGGAGTCAGGTTCTCGTACATGTACCGCTCGTGGCTGTTGTGCTGATCGAGCAGGTACAGCCCGTCCGGGTGATCGAGCATGATGAAGGTATCGTGCAGCTGCCCAATGACCCGGATCTCGTCCCACGGAAAGTCGTCCGCGCGCGTGGTGGCCGCGATGGGCACGGCGTTCGGCAGGGGCGGCTGGTAGACCGGCCGAATCTCCGCCGCCTTGGGGGCCGTGGGAGCGAAGGTCGGACGGTAGGCCTCGAAGGCGGCCTGCGTCGCCTCGACGGAGGGCGGCGTCTCGCGCTCGTAGCCGGCCGACGCAAAGGGTTCGCGGCTGCCCGGAGGCGCAGCGAAAGGCCCCGCCCCGTAGGCTCCCGCTCCATAGGCGCTTGGCAAGGAGGGCTGGCTCTTCAGGAGCGCCCGCGACACCGCCTCGCGGATCAGGACGAAGAAGCTCTGCGAGTCCGCGAGCCGGATCTCCTTTTTGGTGGGATGGACGTTCACGTCCACCCGCGCCGGGTCCACCTCCAGCGAGAGGATGTAGATCGGGTGCCGGCCCGAGGGGATGTGCCCCGTCATCGCCTCCTCGACCGCCTTGGCGAGGGTCGGGTGGCGGACCGCACGGCCGTTGAGGAAGAACCACTGCTTGTTGCGATCGCTCCGGATGAGCTCCGGAGGGCTCACCAGGCCGCGGATGGTGCCGTGGGGGCTCGTGCCCGAGACGGGCAGGAGGCTCCGGGCCACGTCCGCCCCGAGCACCAGGGCCGCGGTCGTCTCGAGGTCCGTGGCGCCCGAGGTGTCGAAGACCATCCGCTCGTTGGCCTTGAGGCTCAGGTGGATCTCCGGGTGCGCCAGCGCCAGGGCCGTCACCACCTCCGTCACGTGCCCCGTCTCCGTGGAGTCGGCGCGCAGGAACTTGCGGCGGGCGGGCGTGTTGAAGAACAGCTCCTCGATGCGCATCGAGGTCCCCTCGGGGCAGCCGAAGGGCGTCACCTCGGGCTCGGATCCCCCATGGATGACCACCCGCACGCCCGACTCGGCGCCTTTCTGGCGCGTGGTGCACGTGACCTTCGAGACCGACGCGATGCTCGGCAGCGCCTCGCCGCGAAAGCCCATGGTCGTGAGCTTCCAGAGGTCCTCGGGATCCTTGAGCTTGCTGGTGGCGAAGCGCTCGAAGGCAAGCACCGCGTCCTCGGCCGTCATGCCCTCTCCGTCGTCGACCACCGTCAGGTTGCGCCCGCCGTCCGAGACGATGACCTGGATGCGGGTGGCACCCGCGTCGATGGCGTTCTCGACCAGCTCCTTGACCACGGAGCTCGGGCGTTCGATGACCTCGCCCGCCGCGATCTGGTTGGCGATGTGGATGGGCAGCCGTGCGATCTTGGCCATGGGGATCCTTGAGTCGGAGAAGGAGGGCTCACTATAATGCTTGATGGGCTCATTGTAACACCGGCGCGGGCTGCAACCTAGGGCGCTTCCGTGGGTAGAAGATCTTTAGGCTGCCCGCCCCGCGGTAATTTGGCGGGTTACAGCGAGGTGAACCGACCATGTTGCCTGAGGATCGTCCCGAACTCTGGATGCCGAGCGCGGATGGTACCGGTCCGGAGCTCGATCTCGACAACCCCAACCAGCTCTCGTTCGCCATCCTCAACGTGGCGACGCTGTCGGCCTCCGAGGTGACGCGCGTCGTCGATCACCTGGTGGCCATCGGGCAGTACTACCAGGCGGCCCGCTGCCTGGAGATCGTGGCCCAGCACCAGATGGGCCTCGACTGCTCGGGACACGAGCTCATCGACCGGGGCAAACCGACCTTCGGCGTCTTCCACTCGCAGATCTACGAGATGCTGCGCGCAGGCAGCTTCTACTACCGCGCCAAGCGCCCCAAGACGGCCGAGGCGGCCTACCGAAGAGCCCTCATCTTCGTGGAGGAGGCGCTCCGCAGCCTGCCGGGCTATTCCAGCGACAACAACACCGAGATGTGGGGGGTCGGACTCGCCTTCGAGCTCGCCGGCCATTGTTGCGCAGCCCTCGACGATGCGAGCGGACTAGAGTATTATCAGGCAGCTGAGCAGTTCTGGACCAAGGCCCTGCGGATCCGCCCCGAGGAGATCACGCACTGGACCTACCACCCGGTGACGCGGACGGTCATCAACTGCCTCGGCCCGGTGGTGGAGACCCGCGACCTCGACGAGGGATACATCGAGCAGCTCTTCACCAATGACTACCAGACTCGCCTGGACACGGCCAAGAGCCTGCTGCGCTGATCGAGGAGCTTCGTGGAATTCGTCACGGATGAGGACCTATACGAGATCCTAGGCGTCAGCCCCGAGGCTGTGGACGCCGAGATCCGCAAGGCCTACAAGAAGCTCGCCGTCACCCTGCACCCCGATCGCTACGTCGACAAGCCGCCTGAAGTCCGCGAAGAGGCTCAGCAGAAGTTCGCCAAGGTCTCGTACGCCTACAACGTCCTCAAGGACACCGAGAAGCGCAACGAGTACGACTTCATGCGCCGCATGAACGTCAGCACCCCGGACCCCGAGCCCGAGGTCCCCGCCATTTCCCCCGAAGAGGCGGCCCAGCGGCGTGAGATGGCCGAGAAGCGCTTCCGGCAAGGCATCGCCCTCCAGATGGACAAGAACATCAAGGGCGCGCTCGACGCCTTCAAGGAGGCCGTCCGGATCGACCCCTCGGTGGCGCAATACCACACCATGCTGGCCGTGACCTACCAGAAGATGGGCTGGGTCGCCTACGCCATGGCCGAGATCAACGCGGCCCTCAAGCTCGACCCCAAGGATGCCCTCGCCATCAAGATCCGCGGCCAGCTCAAGGCCATGGAGAAGGCGCAGGCCGAGGAGGAAGAGGCCAAGGACAAGAAGGGCAAGAAAAAGAAGAAGGGCAAGGCCGAGGCCAAGGGGCGCAAGGGAGCGGCCAAGGCGACCGGCACCAACCCCTTCAAGAAGAAGCGCACGTCGCTCTTTCAGACGCTCTTCGGGTCGTTGTTCGGGCGAAAGTAAGGTTATCGCTCGCTCAATTCCGGGTATAACCGAGGAAGCATAGGAGTTTGCGGACCACCCCGGGTGGGCCGCTTCTTCGCATCGGAGGGCGCGTGGCCAAGTTTCAGTACCGCCTTCAGAAGGTCCTCAACATGCGCCTCAAGCGCGAGGACAACCTCAAGCTCGAGCTCGCGGACGTCAAGCGCGTCGAGCAGGCCGAGAAGGACGCGCTCGAGGACCTCAAGGGGCGCGAGCAGCAGTCCCAGAAGTCGATGAACGATCAGCTGGCCGCCGGGCGCACCGCCGACGTGCAGATGTCCAACGACTACCTCAACTCCCTCAAGGAAAAGATCGCCGTCCAGGAAAAGAAGTGGAAGGCCGCCCAGGCCCGGGTCATGGAGGTCGATGCCGCCTACAAGAAGGCGCAGCGCGACTCCGAGGTCGTCAAGAAGCACAAGTCCAAGATGCACGAGCGCTGGCTCGCCGAGGAGAAGCGTCTCGAGGCCCTGAGGCTCGATGAGATGGCCGGCAACATGTACCTGGCCAAGCAGCGCCGCCGCCTCGCCGACGAGGAGGAAGAGGCGGAGTACAACGAGCGTCGCGAGGCCGAGGAGCAGGCTGCGGCCATGCTCGCGGAGAGCTCTTGGATGCAGGGGTTCCTTCAGACCGCTCAGCAAGAGGCCGAGCGCATCAACACCGAGTGGGGCCGTTAGGGGGAAGGAGGGCGCATGCTGCCGAGTATTCCGATCCCGGTCGACGCCGTGGTGGCTAGGCCAAACACCGAGAAGATCAAGGCCGACGACGAGAAGGCCGAGCGCAAGGTCGAGGACAAGCGCAAGGACGCCCCCAAGGAGCCCTTCGACGCCCACCTCAACCGGGTCATGCCTCCCGGCTGGGCTCCCTTGACCGAGGAGATGGCGACCCAGCTGGAGCCCGAGAACTATGCGGCGGCGTTCGCGGGCGCCGCGGTGAAACCCGCCTGGCTCATGAAGGCCCTGGGCGACCTGCCGCAGGCGCCCATGGTCGAAGACGGCTTCTCCAAGCCCATCGTGCTGAACGTCCTCAACCCGACCGCCCAGTACGACGCCCACCAGGTCCTGGAGGCGGTCAAGGAGGGGGCGCCCATCCACGAGGCGCACTTCCCGAACATGATCATGGCGCAGTTCAGCCAGATGCAGGTCAAGGGGGAGCCCGTCTCCCGCCTGTCGGTTCAGATCGCCCCGGAGCACCTGGGCAAGCTGCAGATGACCTTCACCCTGCAGCAGCAGACGGTGGCGGTCTCGGTCCTCGCGGCCAGCCAGCAGGCGAAAGAGGCCCTCGAGCGCCAGATGAACGCCATCCAGAGCGTGCTCACCTCGCACAACCTCAAGCCCGCCGAGATCAAGGTCGAGGTGGCCAACCAGGGCGCCGGCGCCGGTAACCAGCAGTTCTCCGACGGCGAGGAGGGCGGCTACTCGGCGCCCAACCGCTGGCTCGTGCGCCGCGGAGGAGACCTGGACGAGGGGCTCGACGTCTCGCTCGGCTAATCGGATTCGCGTCTTCCGAAAAGGCCCACACCCGTTCGGGTGTGGGCCTTTTCGAAAGGCGCTCGCCAACGAGACGATCTGTTCGTCATGAGCTCCGGGTGGTTGCCCGCACTCCGCTTCTCAGGTAATCCACGGCCCACTCGCACCAGGCCACGTAGGCGCTCGCCTGCATCATGGCGAAGCGTAGCGTCAGGTAGGCCCCCACCAAAGGGTGCGAGGGATCGGTCTCGCTCCCGGCTTCCAGGCTCGCCTCGATTTCCTGGTAGACGTGCAGTCGGTCGCGGTTGGCCTGCGCGGTCTCCTCGAGCTGGGCGCACAGATCCTCGCGGTCCATCCGGCTCGCGCAGAAGGCGCGGAGCAAGACGGGGTCCTTGAAGGAGCGGGGCTCGAGCGGGCTAGCGAGCCAGTCCTGGAGGTCCTGCCGGCCGCTCTCGGTGATCGAGTAGAGCTTCTTGTTGGGGCGGGAGTCCTGCTCGACCTGCCGGAACGTGACGCACCCCTCGTCCGAGAGCTTGGCGAGCTCCGGGTAGATCTGGCTGTGCTTGGCGGACCAGAAGAACCCGATGGAGCCGGTGAAGCGCTTGCTCAGGTCGTAGCCCGTGAAGTCGCCCAGGGAAAGGAGCCCCAGGATCGCGTAGCGAAGCGACAATCGCTCCTCCTCTCGTGACGTCGGCGAAGAGACTATGCCCCGGGGCACAGCCCGACAAACGCGCACGATCCGTCGCGGCGTCGCCTGGGTACAATGCCCTCGCGACGATTCGTCCCACTCGCTCGCGTCTCGAGGCCTGATTGAACCCCGTGCGCCGACCATCCCTGCGATCTCTCGAGGCCCTGGCGGCGATCGCCATCCTGCTCCTCGGCCTGGCATGCGCCTGGGAGGCCGTACAGTGGGTAGGACGTCCCTTCCCCGGCTTCCTCTGGGCCGAGCGATTGACCGTCAATCAGCTAGCCATGCGCTCGACGTGGGAGGGCCACCGTAAAGGCATCCTGCCCAACGAGCAACTGCTCTCCGTCGACGGCCGATCGGTCGAGACCTCGGCCGATCTCCGGGAGATCCTACGGACCTTCACCCCGGGCGAGACGCACGTGTACGCCTTTGATGGCCGCGGGCCAGTGGTGCTCGAGGTCTCACGCTTCGACTGGTCGGATCTGCTCGCCGTCGCGGGCCTGCCTCTGGCGAGCGGCTTCATGTACCTGTTCCTGGGAGCCTGGGTGCGGCGCATGCGCCCGGACCGGCGGGACTCGGCGCTGCTCTACTACTTCTGCATGGTGGCCGCCACCTACAACCTGACGATCTTCGACAACGCCACGGACCACTCCTTCCGGCTCTTCTGGATCCTGGCCCTGACCCAGTTGCCGGCGACCATGGTCCCCCTCGCCGTCATCTTCCGCCCGGGGCCCCTGGAGGCGCGCCACCGCCTCCTGGTCGCGGGCTTTGCGGGGCTCTGCGCGCTCCTCGGCGTGACGTACGCGCTCGTGGGCGCGATTCCCGCGGCGCTGAACACGTTGTGGCTGGTCATCCTGGGAAGCCTGGGCATGGGGTTCCTCCTTGGCCTGGCGGGCCTGTTCTGGACGCGCCTGCGCATGCCCGGCCTGCATGTCCGCCGCCAGGTGGACCTCGTCATTCTGGGGCTGATGCTCTCGACGGCTCCATCGGTCATCTGGAGCTCGTGCAACGTCGTCGGTTTCGAGCCCTTCCCCTTCCAGCTCGCGGCGGCGTGGTACCTCACCTTTCCGGCCCTCATCGCCTACGCCATCGTGCGCCACCGACTCTTCGACGTGAGCCTCGTCCTGAGGCGATCGCTCACCTACACCCTCGTCACCGTGCTGCTTGGCGGCGCGTATCTCCTGGCCTCCCTCGCCGTCGGGCTCGTGGTCCAGCAGCCGGCCCTGTGGATGCAGCTCGCCCTCACCGCAGGCATCGCCGTCAGCTATGCTCCCCTGCGCGACGCCATCAAGGCCCACCTCGACCGGACCTTCTTCCGGGCGCCCTACGACTTCCAGGCCATCGTGGCCCGGTTCGGCGCGCTCACCCGGCGCACGCTGGACCTCGAGACCGTCAAGGAGTCCTTCGCCCGGGAGCTCCAGGAGGCCCTGCATCCGACGAGCCTCGACATCCGCGAGACGACGGCTCCGAGCCCCGGCACCCGGGTGCTTGCGGACGGCGGCCTCACCGTGCCGCTCGCGGTGGGCGGAGATCCGCTCGGGACCGTGACCCTGGGACCGCGTCAGGCGGATCTTCCCTACGGTCCGGAAGACCGAGCCCTGGTCCAGGCCCTCTGCCAGCAGCTCTCTTTCGCCCTGCGTACCTCCGAGCTGCTCGCCAGGCTGCAGCAGCAGCTCGTCGAGCAGGAGCGCTACATCCGCCAGCTGGTCGAGTCGGAGGATGTCATCGCGCGCCTCCAGGAGATCGATCGGATCCGGGGCGAGGCCTTCGGCCAGGCGAGCCACGACCTGCGGGCGCCGCTCGCGAGCATTGGCTACGTCTGCCAGGGCCTCGAGCGCGGCCTCTTCGGTCCCTTGTCCGATGACGTCCGGCAGGAGGTGGGCGTCATCCGGGGCAATGCCCTCGCGCTCGGCGCTCTCATCGACGGGGTGCTCGACCACGCGAAGCACGAGTCCCGGCGCCTGGTCCTGGCTCTGGCTCCCGTCTCATGCGCGGAAGCCTTGGGGACGGTCGTGCCGCTGCTGGAACCTCTGGCAAAGGCGGCCGACACCCGGCTGGAGGTCGATTGGGTGGAGGTCGAGCGTCTGCCCATGCTTCAGGCCGATGCCCGACGGTTGCAGCAGGTGCTGCTCAACCTCGTCTCCAACGCCGTGAAGTTCACGCCGGACGGGACAGTCGCCATCAGGGCCGAGGCTGGCGACCATGAGGCCGTCTTGAGGGTCGTGGACACGGGGACCGGCATGACGCCCGAGCAGCTGGCCAAGGCGGGGACGGCCTTCGAAGGCGGATCGGAGAACGCCCTGTCGCTCGCCGGAACGGGTCTCGGCCTCTCGCTGGTGAGGACCATCGCCGAGTGGCACGGGGCGCGGTTTGCCATCGAAAGCGAGGTCGGCCGAGGAACGACCGTGACCCTTTACTGGCCGATCGCCTCAGCCGAGGCGGCTCTTGACGGCGCCGAGCACCGCGTCGAGGTCCACCGGCTTGGGGAGGAACCCGCAAGGCCCCAGTGAGTCCAGCACGGGCTCTAGCCGCTCGCGATCGCGCCCCGAGATGAACAGCACCGGGACCCGAGCGAGGGCCGGGACGGCCCGCATGCCGAGCGCCACCTGATCTCCGGTCATGAGGGGCAAGGCGACGTCCAGGATGACGAGATCGGGCGACCGGGAGGTCGCAAGCTCCAGGGCCTCGGGCCCGTTGAGGGCGAGTATCGCCTCATGGCCCTCGGCCTTGAGCGCCCGTGCGAGCACCTTTCCCAGGTGCTTGTCGTCGTCCGCGATGAGGATGGTGGCCATGGCCTACTCCTGTTCGAGGGTCCGCGAGAGCCGCTCGAGGATCGTGGGGTCCTTGAGGCTCAACTGGCCCTTGGCGTAGGCGAAGACCTCCTCCGCATCGAGTCCCGAGCGTCGGGCGAGCTCCTGCACGGTCCAGCCTCGCTCGGTCATGCGCACGAGGAACTTCCGCACCTCGTCCTGCAGATCCTCCCAGCGCGGGAGGAAGGCGAGCAACGTATCCTCGGGAAACGCGGAGCCGGTCGCACCGCCCTGGGCCCGCTCGACCATCCGCCGGACGACGGCCTCCTCGAAGCCGGACTCGTCGAGGCCGTCCAGGTGGGCGGCGATCGTTCCGAGCAATCGCTCGAACGTGGCGCGATCCTTGGGGCCGAGGGCGATCGTCGCCGCGCCGATCAGGCGCTCATTCAGCTCCGAGAGGGGCAGGTACTCGGGGAACAGGTAGGGCGAGGCACCGGCCGCCCGCGCCAGGTCCTCGATGAGCCGGGGATCGCGCGGAAAGGGCGCCCCGCCCCGCAGGACGAGCTCCAGGTGGTTTGGCTCCATGCGCTGCAGGCGCGATCGCAGGTCCTCGGTCGTGAGCCCGTTGGCCTTGAGGTGGTCCAGCAGGCGACGGGTGGACTCGGGCAGGACCGCGAGGTGCGGACGGTACTCGGCGAACTCCGCGGGGTCCAAGCCGAGGGTCTGCGCGATCGCGCCCAAGAGTGCCCGATTGCGGGGAAAAGGAACCTTGCCGGCGAGGATGCGGGCCAGGTCTTCGCGCTTGAGGCCACAGCCCCGCGCGAGGTCCTTCTGGCTCATGCGACGGCGGACGAGGGCCTCGCGCACCAGGTCGACGGAGGCGCTCTTCGGCAGCTTGATGTCAGTGGGGAGGGGCATGCGTAACCTCCGGGGGGCACCCCCGCAGGTATACCCCGTCCGCCCCGGGCTCTACCTGGCCTGGGAGCGGTCGAAGGTCGTCTCGAGCGTGCGGCCGTTGATCTTGCCGTTGATGAGCTTCTGGGGGGAGATGCGCGGGTTGCCGATGACGTCGTCGGGCGTGAGCCCGAAGGACCCCATGCGCTCGGCGAGCCGCGACGAGACGGCGCGCGCCACGGTGTAGGGCAGGGCCCGGGCCGCGCGCATGGGCATGGAGAGCGCCGGGGGCAACCGCCGCTCCATCTCGCCCCAGCGGGACTCGGGGTTGGCGTGGTCGACCTGGGTATTGCCGGACTTGGTCCAGATATCCAGGCCCGCGGCGTTGAGCGCCCGCGCCACGAACTCGGCGCAGTAATAGCTCGCGTCCTCAGCGGCGGTCTTGCCCACGCCGGCAATGCCGCCGACCAGGCCCAGCACGTTGTAGGGCAGCCCCTGCTTGGAGACGGAGAAGTCGTAGAGGGTGGCCTGCTGCTCCTTACTCAGACCCCCGGGGATCTCCTGGGTCCTCACCCGCCCGTGGAACATGGCGAACATCTCGACGGCCGTGGTGGGCTTCACGCCGTTGGCCTTGTCGGGAGGAGGAGAGGTCACGGCCTCGTAGAACAGGCCGTCCGCCACCCCCACGAAGGCATGCGTCGCGTCCTGCTCGCCCGGGCGGTGGGAGACCGTCGCGATGACCTGGGCGAGAGGCCCGGTCCAGATCCCCGAGCCGAGGGTGCCCGCGTGGGTATTGGCGACGAAGTCCCGGATGCCCTGGCGGGTGGGAGCGTCGAGCTCCACGCGGGAGTCGAGGCCCTCGAGCCAGTCGCCCTGCGCCCGGACGCGGAGCTCGTTCTCGCGGCGGTGCAGGCGGCCGTTGAGTTCGCCCACGTTGGCGTCCTTGTCCGCCGCAGCTCCGGGCGGCAGCTGGGCGGCCCGGCGTTCGCGCTCGGCCTTGAGCGATCGCAAGGCAGGATCCTGGTCGCAGAGTTCCTGGTAGCGCCCGAAGACCTGCCAGCGGACGTCCTCCAGCAGGCGCTGGTCCAGGTGGCCGAGCTCCGAGTGGTACATCAGGTTGAGGTCGCGGTGGTGCCGCACCTGGAACACGGCGCTCGAGACGCCCTCCTGCCGGGCGGCGGCTGCGTGGTACTCGTGCAGGGTGCTCGTCTTGGCTCGCTCGATGCGCTCGGCCCGTAGCACCCGGTAGGTGGGCTCGTCGATCTGCCCCGCGGCGAAGCGCCGCTCGAGGCGCGCGAGCTCCGCGTCTCCGCGCAGGTGCTCGGCGAGGTGGCGGCGGATCTCGGGGCCGGCGTCCTTGACCTCGGCGGGCAGCTTCCACTGCGTGACGATGGGCTTGGGGCTCGTCTGGAGCAGATCCCCGGTCAGGGTCGGACGGGGCGTCTCGGTCGCAGGGGCCTGCGGACGGGCGGTCGGAGCCGGGGGAACGGGAATCGCCGCGTTACGTTGCACGGGTTGCATGGCGAGGCCTCTCGAGCAAGGGTCCTCCCATGGCTATACCCGGATTTGGCAAGGAAACGACCGGTCGCCCGGCTAGCGCCCCCACCAGCCCTTCTTGGCGGCCGCATGCTTGGGGTCGGGGCGCAGGGCACTCAGGCGGGATTCCAGGGCACGGACGGTGGCGTTGGCGAGGTCATGGGCCTCGCGCAGCTCCATCAGCTCGCGGCAGCGATCGGCCAGCACGGCCTCGGCGGCCACGCGAGCCGCCCGCTCGGCCGCGAGTTCGCGATTGAGCCGGGCGATCTCGGCGGCCTGCTCTTCCGGTGCGGGCGCCTTGAGGGGAAAGGCCGTCAGAACGGCCGCGATGCTCTCGAACGACCGGCCCTGCTGCTGCAGCTCCTGAACCTGTTTGAGCGCTTGGTGCGCAAGGTGATCACGGGCACTCATGGGCCTTCTCCTGGTCATGGGGATCCAGTCTCGAGCCTAAGGGAGGATGACCGTGCGTTCTGTGACCGATCTCCCAGGCGGCGCCGCGCGGCAACAAATCTTCGACGGATTCGCCCGGGCTTCGGTGTCGCCGGCTGGGACCCGTCAGACCATGAGACGGCCCTAGAGGCCGATCGCTCGATGAAGCGATCGGCCTCTAGGGCCTTGGGATCAGTCGGTAGCGCCTAGTTAGCGGTTTCGGGGGGCGTCTCCTCGAGGATCATGGTGCCGTCCGCATGCTGGCTGGAGCGAAAGGACGCCAGCGCCTGGTCCAGCTCGGGTTCGTCCTCGGCCGGAGCGGTCGCCGGTGCCGCTGCGGGCGGAGCTGCGGCGGGCTTGGCGGGAGCGATCGCCGGGGCATACCCGATCAACGCCCGGGGCACGACCGTCGGGGCGGGCGTCGGGATGCGGTAGGTGGGCGGAGCCGCCTGGGGCGTGTTGACGTAGATGTAGACCGGCTTGTAATGCGTGCGCACCTCCACCGGAGTGGGCGCCGGTTCGGCGGCCGTTTCCTCGTAGGCCACCTCCTCCGCGGGGGGAGCGGGTTCGGCATAGGTGGTGCGGGTCTGGCTGAAGAAGGCGCCGAGGCTGAAGGCCACCAGGGCGAGGGCCGCGAAGCGGCTGATGGGGGAGCGGGAAACCTTGACCAGCGGGGCGATGCCCGGCATCAGGAGGCCGTAGCTCAGACCCTGGCGGCTCTTCACGGCGGGCTTGGTCCGACGCGGGGTCGAGCGGCGGGGCGGGTTCAAGGAGGCGGCATCCGCGTCGAACGCTTGCCGCTGCAGGCGCTGGATCATCAGCTCCATGGTCACGGATCGGCGCTTGGGCGTCTCGATGAGCTGGGGCTTGCGATCGCTCGTCCGACCCAGCGCCAGGTAGCGCTGTAGCTTGATGCAATCCGGACAATAGAGGTCCTCGACGCAGTGGCAGCAAGTCGGGAGCTTGCATCGTCGGCAATGCGCCACGGCCTGGAGCTTTGGGTGGTTGTAGCACGTCTGCATCGGTCGTCCTCTTGGGGAGTACGGGAGCCTCCGAATAGGTTACGGGAGTTGTCGCGTCCAGTCCGGGAACTCTTTCTTAACGGACGACTAAGGTTGGGGGAAACATCGTTTAACGAGAGGCCGTTCTGGGACGGCTCCTTGTGGCTGCAAGCCTCTCAGGGCTATAATTGAAGCGTTGACGCGCTTTTGCAGGCCTATTCCGTGATCGATCCCCAGACCCTTGCCGCCTACCCCCTGACCGAGGTCGAGACTGCCATCGCCGCCATGCGCGGCGCCTGGATCCAGATCGATCTGGGCGCCATCGCGGCCAACGTGCGCGCGCTGCGCGAGTGGCTGCCGCCTCACACTCACCTGATGGCCGTCGTCAAAGCGGACGGCTACGGACACGGCGCCATGGAGGTCGCGCAGACGGCCCTCCAGGCCGGAGCCGACTGGCTCGGGGTCGCGACCGTCGCCGAGGGCCTCAAGATGCGCGCCCTGGGCTTCACCCAGCCCATCCTGCTCCTGGGCCTCTTGGCACCCGCCGCCCTTCCTGCGGCCATCGGGGCGGATCTCCAGATCACCGTGGGGTCCGAGGAGGCCCTGGTCCAGATCGCGGCCGCGGCCCGGTCGCTCGGCGTCAAGGCCAAGGTCCACCTCAAGGTCGACACCGGCATGACCCGCGTGGGCGCCCCTTTCGAGGAGGCCCGGGCACTCGCCAAGCTGGCACTCGACGATCCGCACCTCGAGCTCATGGGCCTCGAGAGCCACCTCGCGACGGCCGAGGCCGTCGATCCCACCTACGCCCGGATGCAGATCGCCCGCTACGCCGAGCTCGAGTCCGAGCTCGGCGTGCCCCCGAGCGTCCTGCGCCACCTCGCCAACAGCGCGGGAACTGTCTTCTTCCCGGAAGCCCACTACAGCATGGTGCGTCCCGGCCTGCTCATCTACGGCATCCCGCCGCGTCCCGACGCCGAGTTGCCCGTCCCGCTGCGCCGTGCCATGAGCCTCACGGCCCGCCTGACCCAGGTCCGCACCGTGGAGGCGGGCGTGCCCGTCGGCTACGGCGGGACCTTCGTGACCCAGCGGCCCAGCCGGCTCGCCATCCTGCCCGTGGGCTACGCCGACGGCCTGCCCCGCGCCCTCTCCAACCGCCAGTCGGTCCTCATCAACGGCGTGCGCTGCCCCATCGTGGGCAACGTCTCCATGGACCAGTGCACCGTGGACGTCACCGAGGCCGAGGCCGGCGTCGGCGCCGAGGCGGTGCTCATGGGCGCGCAGGGCGGCGACTTCATCGGGGTGGAAGAGTGGGCCGAGGCCGCGGGCAGCATCCCCTACGAGGTCATCTGCGGCCTGGGACGGCGCCTGCCCAAGGTGCACGTGTCGTAAAGCCGGGCGCCCAGGCGCTACGCTTGCCTGTAATCGGGGTAAACTACGGATTGAAAAGCAGCCGTGCCATTGTCGAAGATGGAAGGGTTTTGAGCCCACGGCGTTTCCTATTGGAAGGAGGCTCCATGCTGCGTGGGGGGCTCACGATATCGGTGTTGGTGCTGCTGTTGGCAGGTCCTGCCTTGGCCGCGACGGAGGGCGAACGTCTCTTCACCCGCAAGGGCTGCGTCGGCTGCCATATCCTCAAGGGACACCCCGAGGCGGATGGGACCCAGGGTCCCGACCTCAGCAAGCTCTACAAGGCCAAGCCCGCTCGTGAGCGGGCCGAGCTGGCCGCCTTTATCAGGGCCCCTCAGGCGATGAAGCCGGGCATCTCCATGCCCTCCATTGGGCTGACCAAGGCAGAAGCCGAGGCGATCGCGACCTACCTCTTGACCGATCGATCCGCGAACCGACGCTGATCGAGGTCGGCCGCCCCTCATACAACCGCGCAAACATTCGTTAAGTGGTGTATGTGAGGCGGGTAATCTATGGTTTAATGGGTGGGTATTCGAGAGCATGGGCGCTTGCCAGGCTCAGGACAACATTCGTTGCTTTGCTCGCGGGGCCGGCGACCTAGTCGCCGACCCTGTGGGCGTCCGAACATTCATTTGCTGCAGGAGGACTAGACATGTCTAACCCCGGAGGACATCCGGCAGGCGAGCAAGAGGACATGACCCGTCGCGCCTTTTTGGGCGCCGTTGGTTTCGGGGCGCTGACCGCCACGCTGGGCGCGGTCGCCATCGGGGGCATCCGCTACATGTTCCCCAACGTGCTCTATGAGCCCTCCAACCGGCTCAAGATCGGGGGCCCCGATCGCTTCGGCGCGGGGACGGTCACGTTCATCGCCGACAAGAAGGTCTTCATCCGCCGCGTGCCGGAAGGGTTCCAGGCAATCTCGGCGGTCTGCACGCACCTCGGCTGCACGGTGAACTGGACGGGCACCACCTTCCACTGCCCCTGCCACGGCTCGGTCTACGAGCCCGACGGCAAGGTCATCGCCGGTCCCGCCCCGCGCACCCTGGAGCACTTCTCCATCGAGCTGGCTCGTGACGGCCAGATGGTCGTCGACCTCAGCAAGGTCATCGACGCCTCCGAGTTTTACAAGGCTTAGGGCTCCCGTCCTGAGCACTAGCGGCTAACGTAGGAGCACTCTCCGTGATCAACGATCTCTCCCAAAAGTTCTTCCGCAGCAAGCTCTGGCGGTCCATCTTCCGCCACGGCATGCCGAACAACCCGAAGACGCAGTCGATGGTGACCTTCACCAACGTCTTCCTGCACCTTCACTCCGTCAAGTCGAAGGTCCGCAGCATGCGCTTCAACACGACCTTCTGGCTGGGCGGCATCTCGCTGATGCTGTTCTTCCTGCTGTCGATTACGGGCATCGCCCTGATGTTCTACTACATCCCGTCGACCGGCCTCGCCTACGAGAACATGAAGGACCTCGAGTTCGCCGTCTCGTTCGGCGTCCTCATCCGCAACATGCACCGGTGGTCCGCCCACATGATGGTGCTGTTCGTCTTCCTGCACATGTGCCGGGTGTTCTACGCGGGTTCGTACAAGGCGCCGCGCGAGTTCAACTGGGTGATCGGCGTGCTCCTGTTCGTCATCACGCTGCTGCTGTCCTTCACGGGCTACCTCTTGCCCTGGGACCAGCTGGCCATGTGGGCCATCACGGTCGGCAGCAACATGGCCAAGTACGCGCCGTTCGTCGGTCCCGACATCAAGTTCGCCCTCCTGGGCGGCAACCTGGTCGGACAGGGCGCGCTCATCCGCTTCTACGTCCTGCACTGCATCGTGCTTCCGCTCGCGGTGCTCGTCCTCTTGGCGGTTCACTTCTGGCGCGTGCGCAAGGACGGCGGCATCGGCGATCCCAACGAGCCCGTCTCGGCGGATCTGCGGCTGTAAGGAGAGTCTTCACACATGGCACAGAACACTCAAACCAACGACTCCGAAGGCCTCTACGCGGTGGTGCGCGGCGTTCGCGGCTACCAGAAGGAGAAGGAGGGCCAGCAGCTCGTCTTCACCTGGCCGCACGTCTTCATGCGCGAGCTGGTCATGGCCCTCGCGGTCACCATCGGCATCGTCCTGATGTCCCTGGTCTTCAACGCGCCCCTGGAGCAGCTCGCCAACCCGAGCCTCACGCCCAACCCGGCCAAGGCTCCCTGGTACTTCCTGAACCTCCAGGAGATGCTCCACTACTTCCCCCCCAACTGGGCGGGCGTGTTCATTCCCGGCATGATCATCGTGGGTCTGATGGCCATCCCCTACATCGATCGCAACCCCTCGATGAACATCCTGGACCGTCCCTTCGCGGTCGGACTGTGGAACTTCTTCGTCTCGATCGTCGCTGTCCTCACCTACATCGGGACGTTCTTCCGCGGACCGGGTTGGGAGTGGGCCTGGCCCTGGCGCGACGGCATCTTCACCGTCTTCTAGTCCATCCGGCCCCACACTACACAAGAAGGATCGCACCCTCTTATGAACACTAAGAAGCTGGACTTCAGCGTCCTGGCTTGGTTCGCTACCCTGGCGGTCGTGCTGGTCATCCTGTTCGGCGTCGCTACGTGGCGCGAGACCAACCGCGAGTGGATGCAGACGCAACGCCAGTACGCGAACATCATGGAAGCCCGCCACGAGAAGGCCGTCCTGGAGGCCCAGTCCGGCGGCAAGCCGGCTCCCGGGTCGTACGCGGCCATGCCCCTCGCCATCAAGCAGATCATGGCCAGCGAGCTCGGCCGGGTCGATCGCTGCACCACCTGCCACCAGGGCATCGATGACTCGACCTTCGCCGGCGAGGCGCAGCCCTTCACGGCTCACCCCGACCTCGATCTCATCACGGTCAATCACCCCGTCGAGCGCTTCGGTTGTACCTCGTGCCACCACGGCCAGGGCATGGCCACCACCGCCGAGGGAGCCCACGGCTTCGTCCACAAATGGGACTACCCGATGCTTGGCGATCGCAAGAACCTGACCAAGTACACGCAGGCCTCTTGCGCCCAGTGCCACACCGATCCCACCAAGTGGGCGGCCATCGGGGCTCCGATGCTCGCTCGCGGCGAGGAGCTCGTCCGCCAGAACAACTGCGCCAGCTGCCACAAGTTCGGCGATCAGGGCGGCGCCATCGGGCCCGAGCTGACCTTCGAGGGCGACAAGGTTCCCGAGCAGTTCAGCTTCGCTCAGCTCAAGGAGAGCCTCGAGGCGGGCAAGTTCGGCGAAGAGCTCAAGCACGAAGCCAAGCACATGCACGGTGACGTGGCGACCTGGCACTACTACCACTTCAAGAACCCTGCGGCCGTGTCGTCGGGCTCGATCATGCCCGCGTTCGCCCTGAACGATCAGGATCTCGACGCGCTCATCACCTACATGCTCAGCCTCCAGAAGCGCACGGCTCCGGCCGGCATGATGGCGGATGACAGCAAGGTGAAGGCGGTGCCCATCAAGTTGCCGCCCGCCGAGGCCAAGGCTCCGGCTGCTGCGGGTCACGGTGAGCCTCACGCCGCCGCTCCCGCGGCCGCCAAGAAGGTGGACGGCGCGGCCCTGTACCAGGCCAACTGCGCCGCATGCCACCAGGCCGGCGGCGAGGGTCTGGCCGGCACCTTCCCGCCGCTGGCGGGCGCCGAGCAGGTCAACGGCCCGGCGGACGCGCACATCAAGATCGTGCTGAAGGGTGCCTCGGGTCCCATGACGGTCAAGGGTCAGCAGTACAACGGCGCGATGCCTCCGTTCAACCAGTTGACGGACGAGGAGATCGCGGCGATCGTGACCCACGAGCGCACGAGCTGGGGCAACAAGGGTGGCGCGGTGACGCCCGCCCAGGTCAAGGCCCTGCGCTAGGTCCTAATCCGAAACGCGAAGCGGCCCGGCTCGTATGAGCCGGGCCGCTTCTTTGCGCTGATTCCGGATTCTTATGCACATAAGGAACCGTTCGCCTTTCGACCTGGCTCAAGACGAACGGGATGGTTGTGAGTCTCAAGGGGTGGTTGCACCATCCACGAGAGGGCCGCTCGGGCCTACGGTCATGCACGAGAGGAACCGTTCGCCCTTCGACAGGCTCAGGGTGAACGGGATGGTGGTTAACCTCAAGGGATCGCTACTCAAGCCAAAGGAGCGCCACTCGAGCCATTCAATGCAAGTGGAAGATGACTCGAGTCACCCACAACCATCCGTTCGTCCTGAGGCTCTCGAAGGAACGAACGGTTCCTCTCGTCCATGACGACCACGTGGGCCATCGCCTGAGCCCGCCAAGCAAAGGCCCCCGGCTCGCCAAAGCCGGGGGCCTTAGAATTGCGTGAACTACGCGGCCTTGGGGGCAGGCTCGGGGGCCTTGGCGCTCAGCGTCACGAAGGCGAGGACCGTGGCCACCACCATCACGCCGACGCCCGCCTCGTAGGGCAGCTTGGGCGACACGTAGTAGAGCATCCCGCCCAGCGCCGGTCCGAAGACGCGCGCCAGCGAGTCGCAGCTCTGCATGAGCCCCATGGCCATTCCCTGACCTGCCGCGGCACCGCGCGAGACGCCCGTCGAGAGCGACGTCCGCAGCAACGCCGAACCGATGCCGAAGAAGCAGAACACCCCCAGCAGCTCGTACGGGTTGCGCGCCACGGGCGTGAGCAGGAAGCCCAGGCCCAGCACGACGGTGCCGGCCCGCGTCACGGCCGCCTCGCCGAAGCGGTTGATGAGCCGGGCGACGCCGCCGCCCTGGAACCCCGCCGAGACGAGCCCCATGGCCATGAACATGAGGCCGATCTGCATGACCGTCAGCCGGAACTGGTCCTTGGCATACAGGACGAAGGTGGCCTCCATGCTCGTGAAGGCGAGCATCTGGATGAAGGTGAGCAGGTAGAAGGGCCACAGGGCCTTGCCCGTGAGCTTGAGGGCCTGCATGACCCCGGCGCGGTCGTCGAGCACCGGAGCGCCCTTGGGCAGCGCCACGGCCACGAAGCCCGCCGTCAACAGCGAGAGCACCGCGGCCGCGAAGAAGGGGACGCTCAGGCCCCAGTGACCGGCCACGCCGCCGATGGCGGGCCCCACCACCATGCCGAGCCCGAGCCCCGCGCCCAGCAAGCCGAGGGCCTTGGCGCGCGCCTCCTTGGTCGTGATGTCGCCCGCGTAGGCCATGGCCGTCGGCAGGGCCGCCGCCCCGAACGCCCCGCCGATGAGGCGCGAGGCGAAGAGCGTGACGACGTCTTGGGCGAGGCCGAACACGACGAACGAGACGGCCAAGCCGAGAATGCCCGTCAGCAGCACCGGCTTGCGGCCGATCCGGTCCGAGAGCCGGCCCCAGAACGGGGCGCAGATCACGTTCATGACCGAGTAGGAGGCGAGCAGGAGGCCGACCGTGCGCGCATCCCCGTGCATGACGTCGGTGGTTAGGTAGGGCAGGGCCGGGATGATGATCCCGAAGCCCGTCATGACGCAGAACAGCGTCGCGAACAGGATCAAAAGGGGGCGCTTTTCCATGAAACCCTCGAAAGTAGGTGGTGAGGCCAAAAGGCGATTGCATTGTACCACGGAGCACCCGGGTGGCCTGGATCTCGGCCCCTCTCCGTAAAAACTACGGATTTTGAGGTCATCAGTAGGGACTACGGATCTTCGAAGGGGCGGGGTGACGGGCAGGCGAGCGATATGCTAAGATGCGAGGGAGCCTAATGCCCTAGGCGCGCGGATTTGTGGCGCAATTGCCCGCGTCGACTGGCTCGGGGGGCGCTCGTGAGATTAGCGAACTCTAATCTTTCCGCCGTCCAAAAGCAAGCGCCGGGGCTTCAATCCGCGTTATGATGGATTGTAAACGCTTGTCTGACTCGTTGTCCATGCCGGGGCCCCCAGGGACCGGCGTGGATGCCTTTGTACCAGTGCATCTAGCTAAGGAGACGTACGCGTGAACCAAGTTGCCCACGAGCATGGTCACCTCGACCACCCGCACGTCGACACCAATCCTTGGCCCCCCGTCGGGGCGCTCGGTCTGGTGTTGATGGCGTTCGGTCTGGGGCTCTCGTTCAAGTTCCACGCCCCGGGGCTCGGGGTCCTGGTGATCGGCGCCGTCATCACCCTCGTTGGTACCGTGGGATGGTGGCGGGATCTCGTCCACGAGGCCGAGACCCACACCCTGCCGACGGCCCATGCCGCCTCGGAGGTCCACCGGCCCGGCCAGGACATGCGCCTCGCGATGGTGCTCTTCATCGCCTCGGAGGTCATGTTCTTCGCGGCCTTCTTCGGCTTCTACTTCTACGTCCAGGCGGGATCCGCCCAGTGGCCGCCCGAGGGCACGCCGCACGTCTTCCACTCCCTGCTCTTGCCCGGCGTGCAGACCATCATCCTGGTGGCGAGCAGCTTCACCTACACCTGGGCCGAGCACTCGCTGATGCGCGACAATCGCAAGGCGTTGGTCATGTGGCTGGCCGTCACCCTCGTCCTGGGCGTCATCTTCCTTGGCGGTCAGGTCTACGAGTGGTCGACCATGGAGCTCACGCTGCGCAGCGGCCTGATGGGCACGGCCTTCTTCATGCTCACCGGCTTCCACGGGATGCACGTGATCGTCGGCGCCATCTGGATCGCCATCAACCTGATCCGCGCCATGAAGGGGCAGTTCACCAAGCAGAGCCACTTTGCCCTGCAGGGTGCCGGTTGGTATTGGCACTTCGTCGATGTCATCTGGCTCATCCTCTTCTTCCTGGTGCTCTATCTGCCGATCTACAACGCCCAATCGTAATTGAGTGCCTAACGAAACGGTTCCATCAAGCCGCCGGTAGGCGGCAAAAAGCGACACATGCCTGGTTTCGTTAGGTGCTCGTCGTCGTCCCATCATTTGGAGGCAAGCAGTGCAAACTCGATGGCCCATGCCACGTCACCTCTTCGCCGCGGCCCTCGCTCTGGCGGGCTCGCTGGTGGCCCTGCCCGCGTTTGCGGTGGGCGGAATCCCGAACGCCACGCCGATCGCCGATCGGGTGGATAACCTCTACAACCTGATCTACTGGATCACCTTCGTGATCTTCGTGGGCGTCTGGGCCGCCATGGCCTACGTGCTCGTCCGTTACCGGTTCCGTCCGGGCCGCCAGGCCCAGCAGTTCCACGGCCACACGGGCCTGGAGATCATCTGGACGGTGCTCCCCACCCTCGCGCTGATCGCGATCTCGATCCCGACCTACAAGACCATCCGCTACGTCGAAAACGCCCCCAAGCCGGATCTCACGGTCCAGATCGTCGGGCACCAGTGGTACTGGGAGTTCAAGTATCCCGACAACGGCGTCACGGTCTCCAACGCGGACCTGGTGCTGCCGGCCAACAAGGTCGTCAAGCTCCTCGTCTCGAGCGCCGACGTCGTCCACAACTGGGGCGTCGCGGACTTCGGCTTCTCGATGGACGCCATCCCCGGCCACATCAACGAGGGCTGGGTCTACGTGAAGGGTCCCGGCGAGCATCAGGCCTTCTGCCGTCAGCTGTGCGGCACCCTGCACGCCAAGATGATCAGCAAGGTCAAGGTCCTGCCCGAGGCCGAGTTCGCCTCCTGGGTCACGGAGAAGGGTGGCTCCTACACCCCCGGCGAGAAGTCGCCCGGGGCGGCCCCCAAGCCCGATGCGGCCGAGCAGCCGAAGCCGGCGCAGGTGGCGGCTGCCCCCAAGAAGGCGGACGGCGCTGCCCTCTACCAGGCGAACTGCGCCTCGTGCCACCAGGCCGGCGGCGAGGGCATGGCCGGCACCTTCCCGCCGCTCGCAGGCGCCGAGCAGGTCAACGGCCCGGCCGCCGACCACATCAAGATCGTGCTGAACGGCGTCTCGGGCCCCATCACGGTCAAGGGTCAGCAGTACAACGGGGCCATGCCGCCCTTCAAGCACCTGACGGACGAGGAGATCGCCGCCATCGTGAGCCACGAGCGCACCAGCTGGGGCAACACGGGGGGCGCCGTCACCGCCGACCAGGTCAAGGCCCTTCGCTAGGGACGCGCTCACGCAGTAAAGAGGACACGTTTCAATGAGTACGCAATCCGCGAGCGTCCCGCACGCTCCTGAACAGCCCACTTGGGTCAAGTGGCTGACGACGACCGATCACAAGAAGATCGGCATCATGTACATCGTCACGGCCTTCATCCTGTTCCTGGTGGGCGGTCTCTTCGCCCTCCTGGTCCGGGCCCAGCTCCTGGGTCCCGAGATGAAGATCCTGTCGCCCGACCAGTACAACCAGATGGTCACCATGCACGCGTCGGCCATGATCTTCATGGCCATCATCCCGCTGCTGGTCGGCTTCGGCAACTACGTCGTGCCCCTGCTCATCGGCGCGCGCGACGTGGCCTTCCCCCGCATCAACGCCATCTCCTTCTGGCTCTTGCCCCTGGGGGCGGTCATGATGCTCTCGAGCTTCGCCCTGGGCGGCTCGGCGGCGGGCGGCTGGACCATGTATCCGCCCCTGTCGGGTGGCTTCTTCTCGCCCGGCGTGGGCGTGGACCTCTGGATCCTGGGCCTCCACCTGCTCGGCGTCTCGTCGATCATGGGCGGCCTCAACTTCATCGTCACCATCCTCAACATGCGCGCGCCCGGCATGACCCTGCACAAGATGCCCATCATGTGCTGGGCGGTGCTCGTGACCTCGTGGCTGCAGGTCATCGCGACCCCGGTCCTTGCCGGCGTCATCACGATGCTCCTCTTCGACCGCAACTTCGGCACGTCGTTCTTCCGTCCGGAGCAGGGCGGCGACCCGTTGCTGTGGCAGCACCTCTTCTGGTTCTACTCGCACCCGGCCGTCTACATCATGATCCTGCCGGCCTTCGGCATCATCTCCGAGATCCTGCCGGTCTTTGCCGGCAAGCCCCTCTTCGGGTACCTGGCCATCGCCTACTCGTCGGTCGCCATCGGCGTGCTCGGCTTCACGGTCTGGGCGCACCACATGTTCGCCACCGGCCTGCCCGCGAGCATCCGTTCGGTCTTCATGTTCCTCACCATGCTTATCGCGGTGCCGACCGGCATCAAGATCTTCAGCTGGGTGGGCACGCTATGGGGCGGTAACATCCGCTTCCTGACCCCGGGCCTGTTCTCGATCGCCTTCGTGGCATTCTTCCTCATCGGCGGTCTGGACGGCATCTTCCTCGCCTCCATCCCCACCGACGTGCAGCTGACCCACACCTACTGGGTCGTCGCCCACATCCACTACGTGCTCTTCGCGGGCTCCATGCTCGGCATCTTCGCGGCCATCTACTACTGGTTCCCCAAGATGTTCGGCCGCATGCTCGACGAGCGCCTGGGCCAGGTGCACTTCTGGCTGACGGTCATCGCCATGAACGTGACCTTCTTCCCGATGCACATCCTGGGCATCATGGGCATGCCCCGCCGTTACTACACCTACCTGCCCATGTTCACGGACCTGAACCGACTGGAGTCGATCGCGTCCTTCGTACTGGGCGCCGCGCAGCTCATCCTGGTCTGGAACGTGATCAAGTCGCTGCGCTCGGGTGAGAAGGCTCCCGACGATCCCTGGCAGGGCAACACCCTCGAGTGGACCGTCAGCTCGCCGCCTCCGGCCCACAACTTCGACACCATCCCCACCATCAAGTAGGACTCAAGGACCATGACCTCGGACGACCTTCGCCAGCAAGACATCCAGAAGAAGAACCAGCGCTCCCTCATGTGGCTGGGTCTGGTTCTGGTGGGCATGACGATCTTCGCCTGGGCCCTGGTCCCCCTCTACCGCATGGTCTGCGAGCGGTTTGGCGTGGGGACCGTTCCCCAGAAGCCAAACCCCTCGCTGGTGGCGAGCGGGGTGATCGGTGAGCGCGAGCTCACCGTGCGATTCGTGGGCATGTCGAACTCCGGCACGCCCGCGCTCATCGAGCCCCTGACCCCTAAGCTCGACGTGAAGGTGGGCGAGACCCACGAGGTCCAGTACCGCTTCACCAACCTCACGGACAAGACGCTGGAGTTCCAGCCGGTCCACAGCGTTGTGCCGGCCCGCGCCGACGCGATGCTGCACAAGCTGGAGTGCTTCTGCTACGAGCGGCAGACCCTGAAGCCCAAGGAGAGCAAGCTCTTGCCCGTTTCCTTCTGGATCGACGAGAAGCTCGACCCGGAGGTCAACACCGTGACCCTCCAGTACACCCTGTACGCCCTCAACCCCCAGAAGCCCGTTGCCAAGAAGGGCTAGGAGGACTCCATGACGATTGACGAACAAGCGCACATCGCCGCCTACCAGGCCAAGAACCGGCGTCTGGCCCTGGTGCTCATGGGCGCCATCGCGGTGTTCATGTTCTGCGCCTACCTCTCGCGCGGCGTGATCTACCACCAGATGTTCAAGTAAGGAGAACGTCCGTGGCCAGCCCCATCGAAAGCTTCCGGCGGTTCCGTCCGCTCCCGGTCGGCCTGGTGGCCCTCACCTTCTGCCTCATCGTGCTCGGCGCGACCGTGCGGCTGTACGGGGCGGGCCTGTCGTGCCCGGATTGGCCGCTCTGCAACGGCCAGCTCATTCCCACCTTCGAGGGCGGGGTGTTCTGGGAATGGCTGCACCGCCTGGTGGCCGGCACGGTGAGCACCATCTTCATGGGCATGCTGGCCTGGATCCTCATCGACGCCAACTTGAGAAAACGCCTCTGGAAGCTGGCGCTCCTGGCCTGCGTGATGCTCGCGGTCCAGATCGTCCTGGGCGCGCTCACGGTGTGGAAGCTGCTGCATGCCCACGTGGTGACCACCCACCTGGGGACGGGCACGGCCCTCTTCGGCGTCTTCATCCTCATCGCCCTCAAGAGCTTGCGCGAGGCCTCGCCCGCCCAGGATCCGACGGTACAGCCGCGCGGCCTCAAGACTCTCGGCCTCGTGGCCCTCTTTGCGGTCTACGGGCAGATACTGCTGGGGGGACTGGTCGCCTCCAACTACGCCTCCTTGGCCTGCCCGGACTGGCCCACCTGCCATGGCGAGTGGTTCCCGCCCATGGTCGGCTACGTGGCGACGCACATGATCCACCGCTTCGGCGGTTACACGGTCTTCCTGCTGGTCCTCGCCCTGGTGGCGCTGGGCCTGCGGAGCCCCAACGCCCGGACCCGTACGGGCGTGCTGGTCGCCGGCGGCCTTGTCACCCTGCAGGTGACGCTCGGTGTCGCCAACATCCTCCTGGCGATCCCCGTGCCGCTCGCTGCCGCCCACAACGGCGTCGCGGAGCTGCTCTGGGTGACGATGATCGCCCTCAACTTCCACCTCTTCGGTGCTCGGTCGCACGCTCCGGCGGCCCAGAACCCGACCTTGCGTGAGGCCATGGCACAATGAGCGCAGTCCACGTTTCCACCCGCCCCGCCGCCGGGGCCATTCTCCGGGAGTACTTCCAGCTCACCAAGCCGACGATCGTCATGCTGATGCTCGTCACGGGCCTGCCGGCGATCCTCATGGCGGGCGACGGGGCGCTGGATCCCGTTATCATGATCGTGGCCCTGGTGGGCACGGCCATGGCCGCGGGGGCGGCCTCGGCGCTCAACCACTGGTACGATCGGGACATCGACGCGGTCATGGAGCGCACCAGCTCCCGGCCCATCCCGGGCGGCCACGTCGGACCCAACCAGGCTCTCGCCTTCGGGCTGGTCACGGGCATCCTCTCGGTGGGCATGCTCGCCATCTGGACCACCTGGCTCGCAGCGGCCCTCGCGCTCGGGAGCATCCTCTTCTACGTCGTCATCTACACCATGTGGCTCAAGCGCTCGACGCCGCAGAACATCGTGATCGGCGGCGCGGCGGGGGCGACGGCCCCCCTCATCGGCTGGGCGGCGGTGACCGGCGAGCTGAGTGCGGCGGCCTGGCTCATGTTCCTGATCATCTTCATGTGGACGCCGCCCCACTTCTGGGCGCTCGCCCTCTACCGTCGCGACGACTACGCCAAGGCGGGCGTCCCCATGATGCCGGTGGTCGCCGGCGAGGAGTCCACCCGCCTCCAGATCCTGGTCTACACCGTGCTGCTGCTCGCGACCACGCTGGGGCTCTATGCCGTCAAGGCCTGCGGTTTGATATACTTGGTCGGGGCCGTGGGGCTCGGCGCCTGGTTTACGCGCGACGCCATCCGGCTCTACCGCGTCAAGACGGACTCGGCGGCCAAGAAGCTCTTCTTCGGCTCCATCATCTACCTCCTGGTGCTGTTCGTGTTCCTCTTCGTCGATGCCGTGGCGCGCATGGCGTTGCCCTGGCTGAGGTAGCCGCGGGCCATCAGGTCCAGAAGGTCAAGGTTTCTCGATGAACAACGGCAAGTGGGTGGTGCTCTTCCTCTTCGTCCTGGTGGTGGTGGGCGGCGTGCTCATGCGCATCGCCGCCCTGGACGAGTGGGAGCGGACCAAGGCGTTCTACGCGGGGCACGGCGTCTACCTGACCCGCCTCGAGGCCATGCAGGAGCGTGCCCGCGCCCTGATGGCCAAGGACGACGGCCAAGCACCCGAGCTCGCCCGCGAGGCGGATCGCCTCCAAGGCGAGCTCGAGGGCCTGAACCCCACCTCGGGCCGGACCATCCGCACCAAGCTACTCGAGGTGGCCTACAGCAAGCAGATGGGCATGTGGGCGCGCGAGTTCTCCCGCCTTCGCCGGGACAACCCGGAGGCCTCGCCCTCGTTCGTGGATCTCGAGATCTCCTACGGGCGTCTGCGGGCCCAGGTGGCCCCGGACTTCCGCCACGCCTTCCGCCTGGCCCCGGCCCCCGGGACCATGCCGACGCCCAAGCCGCGCCGCATCATCTAGAGCGTTTTCGGCGGCTCCTCACCGGTCGTTGCCGGTGGCTCGATCGGCTCGGGCTCATGGGGCTCGTGCTCGTGGGGCATGGCCCCGACGAACTCCTCGTGCAGCGGGGCGCGGTAGTTGAGCGTGCGCCAGATCGCGAGCCCCAAGAGCCCCATGGCCGTCAGGTGGAAGATGGCCATCACGGCAATGAGCCAGAAGTTGGCGGCAATGGCATTCTCCCGAATCGCCTCGACCATCGTGACCTCCTTTTGGCGGCCCCGTTCGGACGGGGCCGGAGCGGTGCCTAGGGTTCGCTCGCGTACGCGCGGCGCAGGATCTGGTACTCCTCCCAGGTGATCTCGCCGTGCTCGTAGCGCATGCGCAGGTCCTGGCGCGCCTGCCAGCGCTCGTCGTCAGCGGAGGGCTCGCCCGCCTGGAAGACGACCCCCTCGTTCCGCTCGGGGTGCGCCCATGCGATGTAGAGGTAGACGACCGCACCGGCGAGCACCAAGGCGAGCAGGATGGCCGTGCCGTTGCCGAAGGCGGTCTCTCCGGTGGCCGTCCCGTTGAGCAGGGCGATTGCCGTGTACGCGAAGCCGAAGACCGAGCCGTAGATCACGTGCCCGATCAGCCGGAAGAAGGCTTCCTGGGGCCCGTAGTGGATCCCCCAGATGCCGGGGTCGGGCTCCTCGCCCCGCTTGATGTGCGGGTTGAGGACGCGGCCGATGCTCAAGAGGGGCATGGACAGGATCCAGTGGTAGAGGCCGAAGCCCGCCCCCACGATCGTCGTGAGCCAGAGGACGGCGCCGATCCCCACGTAGGCGAAGATGGCCGCGTAGACGAGGCCGAACCCCACGCCGATGACGTAGTTCACGATCAGGCCCACCACGGCGGCCGTCCGGTCGAGGCGGGGCATGAAGATGCCGCCCAAGAGGCGGGCAAAGTCCACGTGGACGAAGCCCAGCGCGAGCATGAGGGTCATGAACCCCGTGAACGCGACGGTCGCCCAGAGCCCCGCCGCGATCGCGTCATAGAGGTTGAACGGCATACTTTCCCCTCCTCCCCAAGCAACCATTCCATGCGGCTTTGCGACGATTGTAACAAACTATTAAGTGGAATCCCAGCCTGACACGCCTGTAGGGCGAGGGCCCCGCCCAGCGGACGGGGCCCTCGCGGCGGCAGCTAGGTGCGGTTCATGCGCTTGAGGCCGAGATCCGCCAGGTGGGCGCGCATGCCGACGAAGTAGCCGACGGCGCCGACGACCAGCATGAGGATCGAGCCCAGGGAGAACCAGCCGACATTGGCCGCGACAGCGTCCACCAGGGCGCTGTTCATGGTGAGGCCCGGCATGAAGACGTTGCCCTGGGTGGCCTGGGCCTGGGCGACGGCTCCGGCCGTGGCGCTGGCGCTCAGGATGCCGAGCAGGATCGTCATGAGGACCGGCGCGCAGACGACCAGGGCGGCGTACACGAGGCCGTTGACCAGGGCCGGCCAGCGGGAGCGTAGGTTGGAGGTCCAGCCCCCCAGGACCGCGCCGGCGAAGGTCGCCAGCAGCAGGATGATGCCCATCGTCACGCCGACGGTTCCCGCCACCTGCCCGGCGGGCGGGGTCGCGCCGGTCGGGGTCACGGCGAGCGCGCCGACCGAGATGGACGCGGCCACCAGGATCAGCGTCAGGGCGAGGTACATGAAGAAGCCGCCCCAGATGGACCCCCAGTGGATGAGGTCGGAGCCGAAGGGCTCCACCTTCTCCAGGCGGGTGATGCCGAGGTTCTCGATCAGCTCGGGGTGGGTGGGCGCGACGTCCCGCGCCATGATCATGCTCCGCCGGACGTCAGCCGCGGTGCCGACCTCCGGTCGATTGAACTCCCGATCCATGATGGCCTCCTTCCCATGGGCAAAAGGGTCGAGACGCGTGCGATGGCGCTAACTTAATAGATGTTTACAATCTTGACAAGCTCCGCTCACTTCGTGAGGGCCGCGGCGACGG
This sequence comes from Candidatus Sericytochromatia bacterium, assembly GCA_036676985.1. Taxonomy (GTDB): domain Bacteria; phylum Cyanobacteriota; class Sericytochromatia; order S15B-MN24; family UBA4093; genus DATNQJ01. The sequence continues at coordinate 126,336 of JAKFBU010000023.1, read as the reverse complement.
GGCTTCAGCCCCGGGCGGCAGGGGGATGCGTTGTGGCGCCTGGGTTTGCTATGCTGTGGGGCATGGACCCCAACGACCGCATCGATCGACAGGCCTTCGTCCAGGCGGGGATGTCGAGCCTCGGCAAGGGGCTGGGCAGCCTCTTCGGGGCATGGCTCGGCCTGCAGCCTCCGCCCGCCCCCCGGCGGGTCGCGGTGCTGCGCCCGCCCGGCGCGCGCCCGGAGCCGGAGTTCCTCGCGGCCTGCACCCGCTGCGACGCGTGCGCGCGGGTTTGTCCCGCCTTCGCCATCAAGGTCGCGGGCCGCGGCGACGGCGCGCCCGCGGGCACGCCCTTCATGCACGACCTGGGCGCGGCGGCGTGCCTCCTGTGCGCCGACACGCCGTGCATCGCCGCGTGCGAGCCGGGCGCCCTCCAGCCGACGCCCCCCCGCGCGATCCGCCTGGGTCGGGCGGAGGTGGCCTCCGATCGCTGCCTGGCTCATCAGGGCCAGGATTGCCGGGCATGCGTGGACGCGTGTCCGGTGGGCGAGCAGGGGATCGTCCTCTCGGAGGGACGTCCTCTGGTGGTACCGCTGGGTTGCACGGGGTGCGGTCAGTGTCTTGCGGCCTGTCCGGCCGAGCCACGGGCGATCGCCGTCCTGCCTTTGGCGTAAACAATCGTGTGGGCGGAGATCAAAGCGGCCAAGCTGTGGTAAAATAGCTCAGCCCAACGACCGGGCCCGCTCATCGCACCAGCATCCCTTCCAAGGAGAGATTCCTCGTCATGCAGATCGCACTCGCCAGCGCCAACTCTGGTCTCGGCTACATGCACCACGGCTACTGGTATCCGGGTGGTGCGGGCCAGCTCATCCTGCTCTTCGTCTTCACCGTCGTCTTCACCTTCATGGGATCGTACTGGTTCGGCCTGGCCTTCCCCCAGCGCTCGATGAAGTCCTGGATGATGGGCGCCTTCAAGGCGAACGTCGCGTGGTGGGCGACCATCGTGCTGGGCGTCATCGCGCCCATCTGGCTCTACGGCCTGGGCGCCACGGCCCTCACCAACAAGGTGGTGGGCGGCATGGCCATCACCCCGTTCATCGCCGAGAGCATCTCGGGGGCGTTGACCTTCGGCCTCGCGATCACCGTCGTCTGCCTGATCGTGGCCTTCTTCCACACCAAGGCGGCGGCCTGGTTCTATCGGACCTAGTCCCCCGAAAAGACGAGCAGGCCGCCCGATACCGGGCGGCCTGCTTTTTTCATGGCTACTTCTTCTGGGTGGGCTTGCCGCCGCCTGCCTTGACCTCGGAGGTGGTGAACTTGTTGAGGCCGGCGACCAGCCTGTCGATATCCTGCTGGGCGTTGGCCGAGTGGTTCTTGACGGAGGCATGCGCCTTGTCCGCCATGGCCCGGATCTGGGTGACCTCGGCCTGCTTGCTCGGGTGGATGTCCTTGACGACGCTGTTGAGATCGTCCTGGACCTCGTCCAGGTTGTCCTTGGCCGCGGGCCAGTCCTTCTTCGCCACGCTGGTCCGGGCCTCGCTGGCGTTCTTGGTGGCGTCCCGCAGGTTGTCGTGGGTCTGCTGCTGCAGCTTCTCGGTCGTATCGCGCCCCATCGTGCCGGCGCGCTCGTCAGTCCGTTCGGCCTGGGTTTGCTTGTCGGCGGTCGTTCCGCCGCCACCGCCCTGGTTCTCGTTGCCCTGGCATCCGACCAGCGCCAGGCTGAGTGCCAACGCCGTTCCCACCATCGCCTTCATGCGGTTTCCCCTCCTTCACTCGCACTCGCACTCGGCCGCCAGGCTGCCCACCTGGGTGCCGCCTTCCGCATGAGCCTAGGGGCCATGGGGCCCGTTGAAAACGCCCGCTCGTCACGTCTTGCCTCCTGTCGCCCGCCTCTAGGGCCGGTCATTCCTGCGGGCTTGTGCAGAGGGGAGAAAATTTTCTCTCGCACGCCCGGTCGCGAGGCTCGTTTCACCGTTAGAAACGTCTCAGATCCGCGCAACTGGCCGTCTTGCGTTTGATAGATGCCCTGGGACGCGCTAGAATTGAGGCCTAGAAGGAGCTTTCCCACCGTGAAACGAGATGCCCTCGAGTACCATTCCCGCGGCCGCAAAGGCAAGATCGAGATCATGCCGACCAAGCCGTGCGTGACGCAGCGCGACCTGTCGTTGGCCTATTCCCCCGGCGTCGCCGAGCCCTGCCGGGAGATCGTGCAGGACGCCGAGGCCGCCTACGAGTACACGGCCAAGGGAAACCTGGTGGGCGTCATCACGAACGGGACGGCGGTGCTCGGCCTCGGCAACATCGGGGCACTGGCGGGCAAGCCCGTCATGGAGGGCAAGGGCGTCCTCTTCAAGCGCTTCGCGGACATCGACGTGTTCGACATCGAGGTCGCAGAGGAGGATCCGGACCACTTCATCGAGACGGTCAAGCGCCTCGCGCCCACCTTCGGCGGCATCAACCTCGAGGACATCAAGGCTCCCGAGTGCTTCTACATCGAGGAGCGCCTCAAGGCCGAGCTGGACATTCCCGTCTTCCATGACGACCAGCACGGCACGGCCATCATCACCTCGGCGGCCCTCATGAACGCGCTGGAGCTGACGGATCGCCGCATCGACGAGGCCAAGGTGGTCTTCAGCGGCGCGGGCGCGGCCGCCATCAGCTGCGCCAAGCTGTTCCTCAAGCTCGGCGTGCGACGCGAGAACCTCGTCATGGCCGACAAGGACGGCGTCGTCTACCGGGGGCGCCCCCATGCCATGAACCCCATCCTCGAGGAGATGGCGGCGGACACGCCCCATCGCACCCTCGCCGAGGCCATGCGCGGGGCGGACGTCTTCGTGGGGCTGTCGGCCAAGGGCGTCGTGAGCCAGGACATGGTGCGGTCCATGGCGCCCCGCGCCATCGTCTTCGCGCTCGCCAACCCGGAGCCCGAGATCACCTACGAGGAGGCCAAGGCCGCGCGCCCGGACATCCTCATGGGCACGGGCCGCTCGGACTTCCCAAACCAGATCAACAACGTGCTCGGCTTCCCGTACATCTTCCGCGGAGCCCTCGACGTGCGGGCGCGCGCCATCAACGACGAGATGAAGCTCGCGGCCGTCCACGCCCTGGCGGCGCTGGCCAAGCAGGACGTGCCTGACCAGGTGCTCGCGGCCTACTCCTCCAAGCACCTGGAGTACGGTCCGGACTACATCATCCCCAAGCCCTTCGATCCGCGCGCCCTCCTGTGCGTGGCGCCGGCGGTGGCCAAGGCCGCCATGGACTCGGGCGTGGCGCGGGCTCCGATCGAGGACTTCGGCGTCTACCGCGAGCGGCTCGAGAAGGTCCTCGGCCAGGTGCGCGGCATCATGCGCTTCATCATCAACCGGGCCAAGCGCGAGCCCAAGCGGGTGGTCTTCCCCGAGGGCGACCACGAGAAGATCCTGCGCGCCTCCCAGATCCTGCTCGACGAGCAGATCGCGCACCCGGTGCTCCTGGGGGATTCCGTCCGGATCCGGGAGATGGCCGATCGCCTCCACCTGTCCCTACACGGGGCCGAGATCGTGGACATGCATCGCCTGGAGGATCGGCACCGCTATGCGGAGGGCTACTTCAAGCTGCGCGCGCGCAAGGGCGTCACCATCACGGATGCCTCCCGCCTCATGCATCAGGCCAACTACTACGGCATGATGATGCTCCAGAACGGAGAGGTGGACGGCCTGGTGTCGGGCCTCACCTTCGACTACTCGGAGACCATCCGCCCGGCCTTGCAGATCATCGGCCTGCGCGAGGGCCGATCCATCGTGGCGGGCCTCTACATGCTGGTCTTCAAGGACCGGCTCCTGTTCCTGTCCGACGCCACCGTCAACTTCGAACCGACGGCCGAGCAGCTCGCCGAGATCGCCGCGGGCTGCGCGGCGACGGCGACCTTCTTCGGCGTCACGCCCCGCATCGCCTTCCTCTCGTTCGCGAACTTCGGCGGCTCCAAGCATCCGGCGGCGATCAAGATGAAGCGCGCCACGGAGCTGACCCGGGCCCTCTTGCCGGACGTGGTCGTCGACGGCGAGATGCAGGCGGACACGGCGGTGCACCCGGGCGCGGCCGATCCGTACAGCTTCTCCGCGATCCAGGGGGACGCCAACGTGCTCATCTTCCCGGATCTGACGAGCTGCAACATCGCCTACAAGCTGCTGCACCGGGTGGGCGGCGCCGAGACGGCCGTGGGCCCCATCCTCATGGGCATGGCCAAGCCCGTCAACGTGCTGCAGCACGGGGCGGACGTGGACGAGATCGTGAGCGTCACGGCCATCACCGTCAGCGAGGCCCAGCGCCGGCCGCTCTAAGCGGCGTCCAGAGGTAAACGAACAGTTAAGCCTTGGTCAAGCTTTGGCCAAGGCGAGAGTGTACAGCTCGTTAAGGCCCCATAACCCGTCTAGAACCCTACGCCACCAAGACGGGAGTTTTTCGTAATGACGCTCACGACGTTCGACCTCCACCCGCTGCCGGTCACGAGTTCCCCCAAGCGCTTCTTGGCCCAGACGCCCGAGGCCATCATCAGCGCGGCCCTGCAGGACGCCTACGTGCCCACGGCTGCCGCCCGCCCGCGGACCTACACGGTGGTCAAGGGCGACACCATCGAGCGGATCGCGCAGAAGACGGGCGTCTCCGTCGCCACCCTCAAGCGCCTCAACCCCGAGATCTTCCGGGACGGCCGCGACTCCAAGGGCCGTCGCCGCGCGGCGGACGGCTGGTGGATTTACCCCGGCGACGTCATCAAGCTGAACACGGGCGCGGTCACTCCCCAGCCGCCCGTGACCCCCAAGCCCCCGGTCACGCCGAAGCCGCCCGTCACCCCCAAGCCGCCCGCGCCGAGCCCGGAGGCCGTCGCCATCACCAAGGCCCGTCAGACCATCGACGGAGCGGCGATCGCCAAGCCCCCCACGGACTTCAACCGCCTCCTCACCTGGATCGACACCAGCTCGCGCACCCTGGAGTCCGCCCAGGCGGCGCTCGTAATCCTCGAGGGCGCGGTGGCGAAGGGAACGCTCCCGGCCTCGACCTTCACCCGCTACCGTCAGCAGGTGGACACGCTGTTCGAGACCTACGCGACCTACATGACGGGCATCACCGTCGGCTCGCGGCAGTACGGGCCGACCCTCGAGGACTAGGCCCCCCTTTCCTTCCATCCCCGGGCGCCAGGCCGCTTTTAGGCCTGGCGCCCGCTGTTTGGGGCGTGGAGCGACCAGGCTGCGGCGCGGGCGGGCGCTCGCGCCCCGATAGCGCTACGATTGCCTGGTCATGCGGCGCGCGCCCTGCTACAATTGGGCCGCAGGACTGTTTCCGGCCCGTAGCCGGGGGAGAATGAAGTGGCCATGGAGCGCGCGCAGGTCGTCGTCATCGGCGGCGGGATCATCGGGGCGGCGATCGCCTATCACCTCGCCAAGAGCGGCATGCAGGAGGTCGTCCTCCTCGACAAGGAACTCTTCTTCGGCAAGGAATCCACCGCCAAGTGCGCGGGCGGCATCCGGGCGCAGTTCAGCACGGCCGTCAACGTCCAGCTGTCCTTGGCCTCCATCCCCCAGTTCGAGCGCTTCGCCGAGGAGATGGGCGTCGAGGTCGACTTCCGCCAGGTGGGCTACCTGTTCATGTCCACGAGCCCCGAGCAGTGGGAGCGATCGCAGGCGGCCGCGGCCTTCCAGCGCGCGCACGGCGTGCCCGTCGAGCTCCTCGGTCCCGACCGGATCCGCGACCTCTGTCCCGAGCTCGAGGTCTCCGACGTGCTCGGCGGCAACTACTGCGCCATCGACGGCCTCGCAGACCCGCACGGCTTCCACCAGGGCTACCTCAAGGTCGCCAGGCAGCTCGGCGTCACCATCCACCCCGAGCGTCCCGTCACGGGCTTCGAGGTGGCGGGCGATCGCGTGCTGGCCGTCAAGACGCCCCAGGGCGACATCGCCTGCGACCAGGTCATCCTGGCCTCGGGCGCCTGGACCGGCGAGCTCGGCAAGCTGTTGGGCGTGGACATCCCCATCGTCCCCATCCGCCGGCAGATCGTGACCACCGCCCCCATGGACTGGGTGGACATGCGCTGGCCCATGATGGTCGACAACGGCTCGGGCATCTACATGCACCCCGAGTCCAACGGCATGCTCCTGGGCCTCGCCAACAAGGCCGAGCAGCCGGCGTTCAACACCAACGTGGACGAGGCCTTCACCGTCGAGATCGTCGAGGCGGCGATCGCGCGCATCCCGCGCCTCGAGGAGTCCGCCATCGCAGCGAGCTGGGCGGGCCTCTACGAGGTCACGCCGGACCACCACCCGATCCTCGGCCCACTGCCCCAGTTCCGCAACGCCATCGTGGCGGCGGGCTTCAGCGGCCACGGCTTCATGCACGCGCCCGCGTGCGGCGAGGTCATCGCCGCCATGGCCATGGGCCAGGCGCCCGCCATCGACGTCTCCTCGCTCTCGATCGAGCGCTTCGCGGGGGAGGAGGCCATGGGCGTCGAAGAGGTCATGGTCATCTAGCGCCGCGCCTGCCCGAACAAAGCGGCCCGCCTCCCTTGGAGGCGGGCCGCTGACGTGGGGCGTTACGCTTCGAGGACCTTCTTGATCCGCTCGAAGGCCCAGTCGATCTCCTCCTGGCCGATGACGAGCGGAGGCGCCAGGCGGATGACGGTGTCGTGGGTCTCCTTGCAGAGGAGCCCCTCGGCCATCAGGCGCTCGCAGTAGGGGCGAGCCGACTCCGTGAGCTCGATGCCGAACAGGAGGCCGCGGCCGCGGATGTCCTTGATGAGGGGGCTCTTGAGGCTCTTGAGCTTGTCCATGAAGTAGGCGCCACGCTCGGCGGAGCGCTCGACCAGCTTCTCGTCGACCAGGACCGACAGCGCCGCGCGCGCGACGGCGCACCCCAGCGGATTGCCCCCGAAGGTCGAGCCGTGCTGACCCGGCTTGAACACGTCCATGACCGCGCTGTTGGCGAGCATGGCCGACACCGGGTAGAAGCCGCCCGACAGCGCCTTGCCCAGCACCAGCACGTCGGGCCGCACGCCCTCGTGCTCGAAGGCGAAGAGCTTGCCCGTGCGGCCGAGGCCCGTCTGGATCTCGTCGGCAATGAACAGCACGTTGTGCTTGTCGCAGAGCTCGCGCACGCCCTTGAGGTAGCCGGCGGTCGGAATCAGCACGCCCGCCTCGGCCTGGATGGGCTCGGTCAAGAAGGCGCAGGTGTTGGGCGTGATGGCCGCCTCGAGCGCCGCGAGATCGCCGAAGGGCACGATCTTGAAGCCCGGCGTGAAGGGGCCGAAGCCCTCCCGGTAGCTCGGCTCGGTCGAGAAGCCCGTGATGGTGGTGGTGCGGCCGTGGAAGTTGTTGGCGCACACGATGATCTCGGCCTGGTCCGCGGGGATGCCCTTGACCTGGTAGCCCCACTTGCGGACCGCCTTGATGGCCGTCTCGATGGCCTCGGCGCCCGTGTTCATGGGCAGCACGCGCTCGAAGCCCGACAGCTCGACGAGCTGCTCGTAGAGGAGCGGGAGCTGGTCGTTGCGGAAGGCGCGCGAGGTGATGGTCACGCGCTCGGCCTGGCTCTTGAGGGCCTCGAGGATGCGCGGGTGGCAGTGGCCCTGGTTGACCGAGGAGTAGGCGCTCAGGAAGTCCATGAAGCGGCGGCCCTCGACGTCGTAGAGCCACACGCCCTGGCCGGACTCGATGACGAGATCCAGCGGATGGTAGTTGTGGGCGCCGAAGCGCTCTTCCTTGGCGATGTAATCGGACGTGTGGAGGGCGTTGGCCAGATCGTTCATGGGGGGTCCTTTCGGCGTTCGTCGCGCTCAACCTGTGGCTGCTACTACGATAGCGCGATCAGAGCCGGAGCGCCACCCCACGGGCCTACTCCTCGTCCGCGTCGTCGTCCTCCTCCTCGAAGATCTGGAGGGCCTCGATGACGGCCGACTCGAGCTCCATCATCGCCAGGAAGTCCTCGGCGTCCTCCTCGGTGCCGACCGCCGCGACGAGGTCCTCGAAGGTGACCTCGGCGCCGTCCGGAAAGGGCTGCCCGAATCGCTCCTTGCGCCGCTCCATGAGCGCGTCCACGATGAGCAGGGCCTCGTGCAGGTCCAGGGTCAAGGTCATGGAGGGCTCGTTGTGCGGGATGAGAAACGCCATCGCTCCTCCTCGATCGGTCGGGATGTCCCCACCATCGTCCGGGAGGGCGAGAGATTTGCCTAACCCCATGCTGCCCAAACTTCCTTGGGCCGATGGCGCTACTCGCGGGCGAGGCCGTGGCCGCGGCTCGCGGCGATGCGGTCGATGGTTTCGAGCAGGTAGTCGAACTTGCTCGGAACCTCGAGGAAGGCGAGGTAGCGGAAGCCCCTCGGCAGCTCCCGCTCCTCGACGGCGATGGCCGTGATGAGCAGGGGATATTGCTGCAGGGAGGGATTGGTCTGCAGCGCCTTGAGCGTCTTGGCGCCGTCCACTTCCGTGTAGAAGTCCTGCAGGGGCGCGCCAACCGCCTCGATCTTGCGCGCCAGGTTGACGATGAGGACGTCCGGTTTGAAACGCTCGATGACGTCGAGGTCGAAGGGCACGATCTCCACCTCGACCTCATGCGGCCCCTGTTGTTCGAGCAGCAGCGCGATCATCTCGGCGTAGAGCCTGAAGTCGCCGATGCAGAGCACTTTGGCCATCTCCACCCTCCGCGCGGCCTACTCCGGGGCGAGATCCGACCCCCGACTGGCCACGATGCGATCGATGATGTCCAGCATCTGGTCGATCTTGCCGGGGACCTCGATGAAGGCGAGGTAGGGGAGGACCTTGGGGACCTCGCGCTCTTCGACGGCGATCGCCGTGAGGATGATCGGGTATCGGTGCAGGTCCTCGCGCTGGGCGAGCGCCCGGAACGCCCGTGCGCCGTCGACCTCCGCGTAGAAATCGGCCAACGGAGAGCGCAGGGCCTCCATCTTGCGCACCATGTTGAGGACGATGACGTCCGGCTCGAACTCCTCGATCTCGCGCAGGGCGAAGGGCACGATCTCGGTGCGGACGACATGGCCTCCCTTGCGCTGGAGCATCAAGGAAACCATCTCGGAGTAGAGCTTGAAGTCGTTGACGCACAACACCTTGGCCATGGGCACCTCGGGGTGGCGGCTTCCCGGACCAGGATAACCGCCGCGGCGAGGCCGCAGCTAGCGTCAAGCGATCAAAACAGGGAGAGCTGGCCCTTGGCCTCGATGGGCACGAGGCACTCCGGAGCGTCGAACTGCACGGAGCCGACCCGTTGATCGACCGGATAGGCGATCATGGCGCGGGCGGGGTAGGAGCCGATCATGCCGAAGATGGCCGCCGGATCGCGTACAGCGGGGTCCAACCAGCGGTCGTAGTCCGCCGGGCGGATGATGACGGGCATGCGATCGTGGACCGTGGCGACCAGCTCGTTGGGCTCGGTGGTCAAGAGGTTGAAGGTCTCGATGACCTGGCCCTCTGGCCCCTCCCAGCGCTCCCAGAGGCCGCCGAAGGCGAACAGGCCGTGATCCGCCATCCGGAAGCAGAAGGGCTGCTTCTTGCTGCCCTGCGTCTGCCACTCGAAGAAGGCGTCCGCCGGCACCAGGCACCGGCGCTGGCGGAAGGCGGACCGGAACGTCGGCTTCTCGGCGACCGTGTCGGTCCGGGCGTTGATGGGGCGATGGACCTTGGGGTCCTTGGCCCAGGCGGGCAAGAGGCCCCAGCTGAGCCGGTCCCACTGCCGCTCGGAAGTGGGGGTGGGGCGGCGGATGAGGGCCACGGGCTGCGCGGGCGCGACGTTGTAGCGGGGGGAGTGCTCGGGGAGGCCCGTCAGCTCGAACGCCCCTTCCAGGAGCTCGAGGGAGACCGACAGGCTAAAGCGTCCGCACATCTATCCTTCTCTGGCGAAACTCACCGTATAGCGCTCGATCAGACTGAGCACGTCCTTGTACTTGAACGGCTTGGTCAGGCAGGTGTCGGCCCCGGCCGTCAGGGCCTCGGCCACGTTTCCGGGGCTCGCCTGGGCCGTCTGGCAGACGATGATACCACGAAAGCCATGGCGCTGGCGCAGGCGGCGGATGGCCTCGAGCCCGTCGAAGGCCCCGGGCATGACGATGTCCATGAACACGACGTCCGGGGCGTGCTCCAGGGCCAGTTGCTCGGCGGTGGGGGCATCCGAGGCCGTCACGACCTGGTGGCCCAGGCGGCCCAGCATGATGTTCAGGATTTCGGCGTTGTCCGTGACGTCATCGGCGACGAGAATCTTGAGTGGCTTCATGGGCGTCAGTGTATCACGAAACTACGTTAAGTTCTATGAAGATGCGATCGCTGTCGGGTTCCGAGCGATCGCCCACCGACAGCAGAAGGGGGCGCCCATCGGGCGCCCCCTCGCGAGGTCTCGGGCCTAGAAGACCAGGTGACGGCCCTTCTGGCGCCGGCAGAACATGGCGATGGTGGCCGCCGCATCGCCCACGCCGGTGTTCCCGGAGCCGCCGATGCCCGACGCGCCAAACTCCTCCCACTCGAGGGCCGAGTCGGTGCCGTCATTCTCCTTGAGCATGCCGCCGATGACCTTGCGGGCCTTCTGGAGCTTGCGATCGTCGCGGGTCCAGATGGAGCAGGCGAGGTCGTGCGGGTTGGTGATCAGGCAGAACCGCAGGAAGTCCTCGAAGGACGCCATCTCCATGGCGCAGAGGATGGGCATGAAGAACTCGGTGGTGGCGATGGGGAACGTCTGCTCGCCCTTGCCGTCCCAGTCCGCCGTGACCATGGCGTCCGGCGTGACCTGGACGATCACCGGCGCGATGACCTCGGAGTGGTCCGCGTAGTCCGAAGCCACGTTGTAGCCGCAGGCGCTGCCCGAGACCTTGCCGCCTTCGCGCAGGATCTTGAGGCCGGCCTGCTTGGCGCCCTCCTGGATGTTGGTGACGGTCTGGGCCTTGTGGACCATGTTGGGGCCGATCACCTTGGTCTTGTCCGTGAAGGCGGGGTTCAGGATCTCCCAGGTGTCCATCTCGGCGTTGACGTAGCCCATGACCTTGGCGAGGGTCGCGGGCGAGGCCGCGATGCCGTGCAGGGTCGTGCACTTGTGCGAGCTGAAGCCGAGCTTGCTGTAGGTGAGCCGCACGGCGATCTTCTGGAGCTCCTCGTCCGAGTAGCCGTCGTCGATCCAGGCCCAGTTGCAGCCGCCGCCCTCGAACTTGAGGGTGCGGATGCCGCGGCCTTCCTGGATCTTGCGGGCCGTGTGCTCCGAGCCCGTCAGCGACACGACGGCGACGCGCTCGTCGGTGCCCAAGGTCGAGATGCCCGCGCCGAAGCCCTCGAGCTTCTGGACGGCGCGCGGATCGGCGCCCGCGGCGAGCAGCATGCGGATCATGACGGTGCTCGAGACGGCTCCGTAGGGGTGGCCCTTGAAGATGAGCGGGGCGTTGGCCATGTAGGCGCCGATGAGCTGGATCACGGGGATGCCGTAGATGAAGTTCATGGGCGTCACCAGCGCCACCACGCCCGCCGGGAGGTACGGGTTCTTCCAGTAGGAGTGGCCGTCTACCTGGTTGGGCAGCCACTCGCCGAGCATGCCCTTGTCCGCGTTGCCGCCGATGTGATCGGCCGCGCGCTTGGCCTCCCAGTAGTCCTTGTCGCCCTCGAGGCGAGTCTTGGGGATCTCGTGCCGGATCTCGGCCATGACCTCTTCGTAGTAGTACTCGAGGATGCGGCTGAAGTTGTTGACGACGAACTTGCGGTACTGGACCGTCTCCTCGGTCCACTCCAGGCTCTTCCAGAAGTCATGGGCGTAGGCGACGGCGAGCTCCACGTCCTCGGGCTGGCTGTCGGGCACCTGGGCGAAGGGGATCCGGTCGTCCCACAGGGTGTTCAGCGTGACGAGCTTGCCGTTGGAGGGCAGGCGCCACTCGCCCGCGATGAAGTTGCGGGTCGGGATGGGCGCGTCCGCGGTGCTCGCGGGCAGCTTGGTGTAGGGGAAGAGGTAGGAGCGAAGCGCCTCGATCTCCTCGTCGCGCAGGCCGAGCGAGAACAGCGACCAGGCGCTGCGGCGGCTCTGGTACAGGGCGGTCACGGGATCGGCGCCCACCTGGCCGCGCTGGTTGAACTCGCGGATGGACGTCTCGAGCGCGGTCAAATCGAAGGTCGCGCCGGCGTTGGCGCGAGCCGAAGGCTTCTGAACGGTCTGGGTCAAGGCGGAGCCCTCCTTGTTGGGGTCGCATCAGGGCAAACCCCTTTAGTTTACACCGTCTTGCCGCTTCATGCTCGCCTGCTTATTGGAGCCCGCGGGCCGCAAGCGCCCGCGGACTCGCTCCGGCCTAGGATCCCGCCCGGAAGAAGCCCCGGAGGCGCTCGCTGACCTCTGCCGGGTGCTCGGTGTTGATCAGGTGCCCCGACGCGGGAAAGATCTCCGTCTCGGCCTGGGGCATGTGGCGCTTGGCGCGCTCGGCGGCCTTTTGGGCGTCGCCGATGGTCGAATCCTTGCCCCCCAGCAAGACGAGCGTCGGGACCCTGACCTGGGCCAGCTCCTCGTCCTTGAGGACCGTGGGGGTGCCGAGCTTCATCCGGCAATCGAGGGCCGTGTTCATGTATTCGCCGAAGGCGTCGTAGACGACCGGGTTGTCGCCCAGCACCCAGCGCGTGAAGCCGTCCTTGTTGCCCTTGGTGGGGAAGAGCACCAACCAGCTCATGCGGAACAGCACGTCCCACGCGGAGTTGAGCCCCATGGGGCCGACCAGCGCCAGCCGCCGGACGCGTTGGGGCAGGTCGCGCGTCAGGTTCATGGCGATCCAGCCCCCCATGGAGGCGCCGACGACGTTGGCTTGGGCTAGCCCGAGCCCGTCGAGGACGTCGCCGAGCCAGGCGCTATAGGCCTTGCTGTCGCTGGGGTACTTGGAGAGGTCGTCGAGCGTGCTCTTGCCCAGGTCTCCGATGGTGTCCACCGCGTACACCCGGAAGTCCCGGCTGAGGGCTTCGACGTTGGGCTGCCACATGGTTCCCGTGACCCCCATGGCGTGGAGCAGGAGCAAGGGCGGAGCCTCCTTGGGCCCGGACGCGAGGACGTGGGTGCGGCCGTATCGGGTGGGCACGGAGACCGACTCGTAAGGGACAGGCCACTTGGCGAGCTTCGCGTCGTAGAGGGCCATGATCTTGGCCTCGTTGGCGGGCGTGAGGTAGATGGAGGCGACCTCGGCGCGCGCCGGTTGGGCGAACAGGGCGGCCAGACCGACGGCGATCGAGGTCAGGCGGGTCGTGCGGGTCATAGGGTCGTTCCTCCCGTGATAGCAGCCGTGAGGTGTCCGAAGAGGTTGATGTGGGCCTGGAGGCGCGCCTGCACGGGCACGGTGTCGGCGTCGTACTGCTTGAGCAGGCTGAACTCGGCGACCAGCGCGTGGAGCGCGTACTGGTAGGACGTGGCGAGCTGGCGGGCAAGCTCCGGGCGCCCGGCGGCCATCCCCGCGAAGAGGCCCTGCATCTGGGCGAGCGGAGCCTCGTAGAGGCCGAGCATGAGGTCGCGGGCCCGCGGGTCCCGGAACTGCTCGACGACGATGATCCGGTAGATGCGGGTCATGAGCGGGGTGTCGGCGACCTCCATGAAGCGCTGCAGGCCGGCGGCGAGCACGGTCTCGGGTGGGATCGCCGCGAGACGCTCTTGCAGGCCCTCGGGCGGAGCCAGCTGCGCCATCTGGTCCCGGAAGTGGTCGTAGATGGCGACCAGCACGTCGTCCTTGCTCTTGAAGTGGTTGTAGAACGAGCTCTCCTTGATGCCGACGGCTCCCACCAGGTCGCGCACGGAGACGCCGCTGTACCCGTCGCGGGAGAAGAGCTCGACGGCCGTCTCGAAGAGACGTTGCTTGGTCGGGATGCGGGGTGAGACGGCGGACATGCGGACGACCTCCTAGGGGTAGCCTACCCGAAAGCCAGATTAAACTAACGAACGTTAGTTAGCAACTCCGGCGACGAAAAAAGGCCTGGCGAAAAGCCAGGCCGGAGGGCTGGGCGTTAGCCCCAAGAGACCTTGCGTCCCCTCAGGCCGTTGAGCGTCTGCCAGAAGGCGATTCCGAGCGCCGTCTTGGCGTGGAAGATGGCGCGCGTGACCCGCCCGTAGTGCTTGTCGATGAGGATCTTGCGACTCAGGTACTCCTGGCGGCGCATGCGCTCGGGGATGCGCGCGGAGCTCGCTCCGCCCAGGTGGATGATCTCGGCCGAGTGCAGGTACCAGACCGGGAAGCCGGCCTTGGCCATGCGCATCTGCCAGTCGATCTCCTCGCCGTACATGAAGAAGCTCTCGTCCAAGAGCCCCACCGTCTCCGTGATCTCTTGCCGCACCATGAGGCAGGCGCCCGTCACCCAGTCGACCGGACGGGTGCTCGAGTGGTCCCAGAAGGTCAAGAAGCGGGTGTTGGCCTTCTTCTGCTTCCAGAAGAGCCGGACCAGGTTGTTCTCGACCAAGGAGCCCAGCGTGCTGTAGAAGTTGTGCGCCGAGGGCTGCAGCGTGTAGTCGGCGTTCAATAGCTTGCTGCCGAGGGCGCCCACCTCGGGGCGATTCTCCAAGAAGGCGACCATGCGATCGAGGGCATGGTCCAAGACGACGGTGTCCGAGTTGAGCAAGAGGTGGTAACGTCCCTTGGCCTGCAGGAGCGCCTGGTTGTTGGCCGCGGCGAAGCCCAGGTTCTCGTGGTTGGCGATCAGGTGGACGTCGGGGAAATCTGCCGCCACCATCTCCGGGCTGCCGTCGGTCGAGCCGTTGTCGACCACCCACAGCTCGTAGGGCGTGAGCGTCTCCTGCTGGACGCTCTCCAGGCAGCGCCGCAGCACCTCGCGGGTGTTCCAGTTGACGACGATGATGGACAGCAACGGCAGGCTCATCGTGAAGTCCCTCCTGAAACCATCTGGGCATTCTGGGCAATCAGGCGATCGACGAGGATGCGGCCCATGGCCTGGGCGCGCTCGTCCCAGTCGTGGTGCTTGGCGAGCTCCAGGCGCGCGTGCACCGCCTCGGGGTGGTGGGAGGCGAGGGCCTCCTCGATGGCGCGGACCGTCTCGTAGACCCCGTCGGCGGTCCACGTGACGCCCTCGAACTCGGGCAACGGCGCGAAGGGCGTCTTGACCACCGGGCGCCCGGCGGCCAGGTACTCGTTGAGCTTCAAGGGATAGATGGCGCGGGTCTGATCGGACTGCACGAAGGGGATGAGCCCCACGTCGAAGCCCTTGAGGTACCCCGGCCCCTCGCTCGCGGGCTTGGGCCCGAGCACGTGCACGTTGGGGTACCGGGCGAGCGCCCTTAGCTTCTGGGTGTACATGCCCCTGGAGGGCCCCACCAGCGCGAGGGACCAGTCCGGGCGAGCCGCCGCGATGCCCTCCAGGAGCTCGAAGTCGATCCGGCTCTCGAAGTTGCCGAGGTAGCCCACCACGGGCCCCGGGATGGCCGCCAGGTCGTCGGGCACCATGGTGTGCGGGTCGAGGGCCTTGGCGTAGTGGCCGAAGTCCACGCCGTTCGGCACGAAGTGGCAGTGCGGGTGATGTCCCGCCCGCGACTGCTGCAGCCCGAGCGACGTCGTGAAGACCACGTCGCTCTTGGCCATCAGCTCGGGCTCGAGCCGGCTGCCATGCCGCGCGATGTAGGGCTCGGCCGCGATCTCGTCGAAGCAGTGGTAGACCACCATGCGCTCACCGAGCTTGCCCACCAGCCGGGTGCCCAGGGGCACGTCGAAGGAGACCCAGTACAGGACGCGCTTCATGCCGATCCGCTGCATGGCCTGCCGGATGCAGCGCGCCACCATCGAGCTGCAGGCCTTGAGCCCCACCTCGTAGAGGGCGGTGGGTAGGCCGTTGGGCAGGATGGGGGGCGGCGTGAGCACCCAGATCTCGCGCTCGGCATCCGGCACCCGGCGCAGGATCGGAGCCTGGCGGAACGTGCGCTTGAGACGCTCGGCCGAGCCCGGGTCCTTGCGAAAGGTCCAGCAGTCCTTGAGCGTGAGCGGGTGGTCCACGAACAGCACCCGATTGTGCCGCGCGAACTCGCGCATCAGGTAGTGCCCCGAGGAGGGCAGGGTGGTCTCCCAGGGCGTGATGGACAGGCAGACGATGTCGTGATCCCTCAGCATGGGCGACCTCCCAGGGCGGGCGCCATCCCCCGGCTCGCAATGGCCTCGAAGTAGTCCCCGAGCTCCTGGGCGCCGCAGTCGTAGCTGTAGCGCTCGAGGATGCGGCGGCGCGCCCTGGCGCCGAGCTCCTTGGCATGGCCCGGGTTGTCGAGCAGCTCACCGATGGCCCGGGCGAGCGCGTCCGGGTCGCCCGGCGGCACCACGTGGCCGCAGCCCGCCAAGAGGCTCGGGATGTCCGAGACGGCCGTCGAGACGACGGGCTGCGCCATGGCCATGGCCTCGAAGAGCTTCATGGGCATCTGGCCGGCGGAGGCGGGCTCCTTGCGCTGGGGCAGCACCACCAGGTCCGCCATGCTGAGGAAGGCCGGGGCCTCCTGGGGCGGCTGGGTGCCGAGGAGGACCACCCGGTCGTCCTGGGCGGCGAGCTCCTGGGCGTAAGGGGTCCTGGGCCCCACCACGACGAGCCGCCAGTCCCGGCGATCGCCGAGCCTCCGGAACGCGGCCAGGATCTCGCCCACGCCCTTGTTGGGCTGGGCGATGCCCGCGAACACCGAGACCATGAGGCCGTCCAGCTCGTAGCGCTGGCGCAGGGCCTCGCGGGCATAGCGCGCCGGGTCGAAGCGCTCGGTGTCCACGTACTGCGGGGCCAGGATCCCTCCGTAGCGCTTCTGGAAGTGGCTCGAGACGGTCGTGACGCCGTCGGCCCGGCCGATCAAGAGGTCCATGAGCCGGGTGGCAAGGTAGTTGTTGGGCTCCTTCAGCCGCGGCAGGGCGTAGGCCGCGTTCTTGAGCGCGTACTTGGAGTAGGGGTGGATCATGTAGGGCTCCCAGTCGTCCACGTCCACCACCACGGGCTTGCCGGTGGCGGCCCGCAGCGCCAGGGAGACGCCGTAGGAGGTGGGCCGGGGCTTCATGGCGTAGATCAGGTCGCCCGTGACGGATCGGGCGAGCTTCCGGGCGTCCTCCCAGAAGCCCGGCCACGGGCGGGCGGCGATCCCCCGATACGGGAAGTCGCGCGGGGCGACCGGATCGATCTCGTCCGGCTTGAAGTGGAAGCCCACGACCTCCACCTCGAAGCGCCGGGCGAGCATCCGAGCGAGCAGGCGGACCCGGTAGAGCGGAGCGCTCGTTTCGTCGGAGGCGATCAGCGTGACTTTCATGGGCGCGGTCCTTTTCCTTCCAAGACCTGCCGGGAGGCCACGGGTGCGGTGAGCGAGGCGGACTGCCCCAGGAGCAGGGCCAGCCCCATGGCCAGGTACATCCACTCGCTCAGGGGCTTCTGGACGAAGATGTCGTTGGAGAACGCCCCGATCAGGTACGCCGTGAACACGCCGAACAGTCCCAGACACGTGGCCTTGAGGTAGGGATCCTGGAGTCTCAGGTAGGTGCGGATCAAGGAGACCTGCAGGCTGACCATGAGCCATCCGAAGAGGACGAGGCCGACCCAGCCCATCTCGAGGCCGTACTTGAAGTAGTTGTTGTCCGTCGGGATGCCGATGGTCGTCCCGTGGATGGGCTGGCCGCCCGTGACCGAGAGGCCCGAGGCTCCGGACGTCCACAGGCCGCTGCCGAAGGGGCGCTCGACGATGCGCGGCAGGTACTCGTTGATGTAGCCCATGCGCACCTGGAAGCTCTCGTCCTCGACGGGCTTGGTGGCCGTCATGACCCGGTCGACCAGTCGCGTGTTGCCGGCGGCGGCCAGCCCCCCCACGACCAGCGCCCCGATGAGCACCGAGCCGATGGCGAGCTTCCAGTTGCGGCTCACGATGAGCATGGCGCCGAGCCCCGCCACCACCGCGACGATGGGGCCGCGCGAGTAGCTGAGGATCATGGCGTAGAGCATGGGTGCTGAGAGCGCGAGCAAGGCCCACAGCTTCCAGCCCTTGCTCGAGAGCGCCAGGCCGTAGAGCATCAGGGCACCGGTGATCATCAAGAAGCCGTAGGTCGCAGCGTCCCCCACGGTGCCGAAGATCCGGATGTAGCCGTTGAGGATGTGCGTGCGGTAGCTGCCCGACTCGATGAGCCAGTTGTACTCCTGGCCGAGGACCCCGTGGTGGTGCTGGAAGATGCCGTAGAGGCTCTCGACCAATAAGAGCCCGAGCCAAAAGAACGTCAGGCGCCGGATCTTGAGGCTCGACCGGAAGTAGTAGAGGACGAGGAAGACCCCGAGCACCCGGAGCGTGTCGCGCAGGCCGTAGAGGCCGAACTTGACGCTCGGCGCGAACGGGTTGAAGACCTGGAGGACCTGGTAGCAGACGAACACCACCAGCGGCAGGGTGACGGCCGTCTTGAACGCCCCCCAGCCCTGCTCGCGGAGCAGGTCGATGAGGAGCCTGAGCCCCATGAGGAGCAGCATCCCCTCCAGCGCGAGGCCGATCTGGTTGGCGTCCAGGTTCGGCATCATGCGCTTGATGAAGATGAGCACCGTTGAGAAGCCCAAGAGGACGTAGACGCCGAGCTCGATGTTGAGGAAGATGGCAGCCATCAGGGGGGCGACCATCAACAGCACCATCTTGAGCCGGTCGAAGCCCGCGACCGCCGTGGCGATCAGGTAGATGAACGGCAGGACCACGAGGAGGGGCTTGATGAGCCCTATCGGTGGTCGTTTGAGGCGAAGTAGGGCGTTCATGCAGAGGCCGGCTCCCCGTCGATCTGGGCCTCCACCATGCTCTCCTCACCCTTGCGCTTGACCTCGAGGACGTAGGCGAGGACGAACCCCAGCACTGCCGCGATCAGGCCGCCCAGGGCGAGCTTGACCAGGGTCTTGGAGCTCTCGGGCTTGGTGGGCGGCTCGGCCGAATCCACGATGGTGATGGGCAATAAGGAGGCGCCCGAGGCCGCCATGCGCGTCTGTCCGGCGCGCTCCTGCAGCTTCTGGTACTCGGTCTCCTGGATGGCGACCTCGCGCTGCAGCTGCTTGTAGGTCACGTCCGCCACCGAGGCGTTCTTGACCCGGGGCTCGATCTGGGCGATCGCCTTCTGGAGGTTGCCGAGCTTGGCCGACTGCTCGGCGATCTGGACCTTGAGCTCGATGCGCCGGGCGATGACGTCCGCATGGGCGGGGTCGGCCGCGGCCACCTGGCGGGTGGTCGACTGGACGTTATTCGAGGCCTTGCCAATCTGGCGCTTGAGCTCCTGGACCACCGGGCTCGACTCGCCGTAGAGGGCGCGCGCGTCCTCCAGGTTCTGGCGCAGGGTCTTGAGCCGCTCGTTGGCGGTGTCGACCTCGGTCGAGTCCTGCACGGCCCGGGCGAACATGGGATCGCGCTTGAGGGTCGAGATCTCGGCCTCGACGGCCGCAAGCCCGCTCCTGGCCGCCAAGAGCGCCCGCTCCACCTCGCCTCTTTGCTCCTGCAGCTCGGCGAGCTGCTCGGCGACGCCCTCCTGGGTCTCGGGCACGTAGGTGGCCTTGAAGGACCGCAAGCGATCCTCCGCCTGACGGAGCCGCTGCTCGCTGAGCGTCAGCTGCTGGGCGATGAAGCTGTCGGCGTTCTTGGCGTCCGAGTTCTGACTCTGGCGGTAGTAGTTGATGAACTCGTTGGTGTGGGTGTTGGCGAGGGCTGCCGCCTCGTCCGGGCTCTTGGCCTCGGCCGAGATGCGCATCATGTCCGTCTGGCCGACCTTCTCGACGTCCAGGCGCTTGCCGAGCTTCTCGGGGGTGGTCCCGAGGCTCAGCTTGGAGATGGTGCGCTCGAGCAGGGTGCGGCTCTGGAGCATCTCCGTGAGGTTGCCCATGAGGGCGCCCGCCTTGAACCAGTCGATGGGCGTGCCGCTCACGGGCTGACCCGAGGCGATGCCCGTGTTGATGGTGACGGTCGCCTTGTAGACCTTGGGCGCCCGGGCGCTCATGACGCCCACGGCCACCTCGGTCAACAGCACGACCGAGAGGATGAGGGGCCAGCGGCGCCGCACGATGTCGCCGAGAGCCGCGAGCAGGCGCCCCTCGGAGCCGCCGGGCGAGACCGGCATGACGAACTCCTGGTAGGGCGCGACGCCGTAGGGCCGCTGCACCAGGCCGCCCTGGTAGGGGGCGATCGCCATGCTCGTGGACTGGGTGCCCAGGGCCTTGGCCATCTCGTCCAGGCGCTCGAGGTAGGGATCCAGCTCGTCGGGCAGCTCGGGAGGCTGCTTCATGAAGTGCAGGAGCCCCAAGAGCTCGCTGTTGATGGCGGCCTCCGCCACCTCGCCGAAGGAGCCCGAGTCGTCGGAGCCGAGGCTCGCGCGCCAGAGTGCGCTGGCTCCGGTGACCACCAGGGCATGGGCGCCGTTGGGATAGCCCGGCAGCACGCGGGCCACCAGGAGCTTCAACAGCGGTAGCTGGGATTCAAAGCGTGCGTACGCAGCCTTGAGGTTCATGTGCTTGTCCTTCATTCCTTCCCCCTAGCGCTTGGCCTTCGAGTTGGCCAGCCAAGCCGTGTCGCCCATCTGCTGGACCAAAGTCGCCCACGAGCGGTTGTACTCACCCTCCGCCTGCACCAGGTCCGCCTGGGATTGGCTGACGGCGAGCCGGGCCTTCATGACGTCGCTGATGGTCGCCGTGCCGCGCCCGAAGAGGCGCTGGACCACGAGCACGTCCGACTGGCTCGACTTGATGGCGTCGCTCCGCAGGGCGAGGAGCTTCTGCTGGGTGATCCAGGCGGCGTAGGCCTCGGTGGTGGCCGCCACCACCGCGAGCTGGGTCGCCCTGAGGTTCTGGCGGGCGGCTTCGAGCCGGGCGTTGGCGGCCTGCACCTGGGCAGGGGTGCTCAAGAGGTCGCCCAGGTTGAGCGTGACCCAGGCCCCGGCGGCCGGAGCCGGGATGGCACCCGCGGGCGGCACCGTCGTGTTCATGCCGATGTTCGCCGCCACGCCGCGCAGCGGATAGAGCTTGGTGGTGGCGGACTCGCCCTCGGCGCGATCGACCTCGGCCTTGGCGGCCTTGATCGTCGGGTTGTTGGCGAGGGCCTTGGCGATGGCTTGATCGAGCGTCAGGCCCGCCGGGGGCTCGGGGAGCCCCTGTGCCACGGCCGGGCCTGCCAGGAGCATGAGGCTCGCGGTCAACGCGAGGGCGATGGAAAGGCGGGTCATGGGTACCTCCGTGATTATCTAGCTCCGCGGCGAAGCAAGAGAGCAGGGATGGTCTTGGCCAGGATCACCCAGTCGTTCCAGTAGCTGCGGGTGACGGAGTAGTACGAATCGAGCACCATGCGCTCTTTCTCGCTGAGGTCCGAGCGGCCGCTGATCTGCCAGAGCCCCGTGATGCCGGCGGGGCATGCGAAGCGGATCCGCTGCCAGTCCTCGTGCAGGGCCTCCGCCTCGTAGACGGGCAGGGGCCGGTTGCCGACCAGGCGCATATCGCCCACCACCACGTTGAGCAGCTGCGGCAGCTCGTCGAGGCTCGTCTTGCGCAGGAAGTGCCCGATGCGCGTGATGCGCGGGTCTTGCTCCAGCTTGAAGAAGGCCCCCTGGCCGTACTGGTTCTGCGCCTTGAGCGCCTCGAGCTTGCGATCGGCGTCCACGCACATGGTCCGGAACTTGAAGAGCTCGAAGACCCGTCCGCGCAGCCGCCCGAGCCTAAAGGCCCGCCGGTCCTGGCCGACGCGCAGCTGGGTGTAGATGACCGGTCCTGGATCGTCCAGGTAGATGAGCAGGCAGATGGTGAGCAAGAGCGGCGACAGGAGGACCAGCCCCACGGCCGCGAGCAGCGAGTCGAGCACCTGGGCGAGGCGATCGCTCCAGGGCTCGCGCAAGGTGGGCGCGAGCTCGTCGGTGTCCTGCGCGAGCTCGAAGTAGGGCTCTTTGGCCTGCAAGCAGAAGCTGCCGTGGCGCCAGATGAGCCGGTCCTGCCAGCGCGTCGCCTTGCCTAGCCGGGTGCCTTCGAGCACCACGGTCCGTTCGACCTTGGCCCCGCGATCCAGGTGGACGTCGTGGGCGAGCACCGCCCCCGGCCCCACCTGGGTCTCGCGCTCGATGCGGCAGCCGGGGCCGATCCAGTAGGGCGCAACGAGCTTCGCGCCGGGATGGATGCGGGCGAGGGGGTCCACGTAGCCGACCTCGCCGAGCCGCTCGAACTGCGCGGCCACGTAGCCCCGGGGCGTGCCGGCATCCTGCCAGGTGCCCCCGACCACATGGCCGAACGCCAGCCCCTCGGCGGCAAGCCATGGAAGCAGGTCGCGCCCGATCTCGCCGGTGAGGGCATGGTCGGTGACCAGCGCCGGCTCCACCAGGTAGAGGCCGGGGCTCACCAGCACGTTCGCGCCGTCCGGAAAGGGCACGGCTTCCTCGACGAAGCTCACGAGGCGGCCGTCCGAATCGAGCGTGCCGATGCCCCCGCGGCGGTCGGCATTGGGGGCGGTGAGCAGGGCCGTCAGGAGGGATCCGGTCTCGGCATGCCGCTGGATGGCGCCCGAAAGCTCCAGGCGCTCGACGATGTCCCCCAAGACCACGAGCGTGGTCTCCGTGACGAAGTCCCCGTGCTGGCGTAGGGCGCTTGCTGTCCCCGCAAGCTCCCGATCCAGGACCACGTGGACGTGCATGCCCTCCGGGGCGTAGGCCTGGATCGTGCGCTCGATGGGGAAGGGCAGGTGGTGCAGGACCACCAGCACCTCCTGGATGCCGACCTCGCGCATGCGCTCGAGCTGGTACGCCAGCAAGGGGCGGCCGGCGAGCGGCAAGGAGCCGACCGGCGTCGTCGCGGTGATCGGGGCGAGCTCGGGGTGCGAGCCCGCCGAGAGGATGAGCCCTTTCAACCTTGCCTCCTTACTCGCCGAGCTCGATGACCTTGTGCAGGGAAGCCTGCGCGATCCAACGCCGGGCTCCTTCGGGCACGTGGGTGATGACCACGCGACAGCCCAGCTTGAGGCCGATCTCCGTGGCTTCGGCGAGGGCCGCAAGGCCCGTGGGGTCCAGCTTGGGGACCTCCGTGAGGTCGATGGCGAGCACGCTCGACTGACCAGCGAGACGCGCGACCGCATGCTTGAAGGGCACCGCCGTGCGGGCGGTGAGCGAGCCTTTGAGTCGCATCCGGGTGCGCCCGCCTTCGTCGAGCGCGTCGATGCCGAGGTCATGCGTCGCGTTGGGGCGGGGGCGCCGCCACAGGCCGAGGTCGGCCCGCGGGCTCCGGAGGGGGCGCATGAGTCCGGGCTTGGCGAGGGGGCTAGGCGTGCTCTCCATCGATCAACCTCCTGGATAGTCGGGAGTTCGACGATGGTGCGGCGTTGCAAGGCGAGAATGTGGCGCGAAACAGGGTGGATTCTCCAGCCCTACGATACCGAGCCGGGTAGTGAGCAGGGGATGGTCAATCCGACGAAATGAGCTAGAGGTTTCGTCATTCCGGTCAAGCGGCCAGGTCGAGCGCGCGGTAGAATGGGATTCCCTGGCATACGGCGTTTGAGTGCCCGTCTGTCAGGGAAGTAAAGGGTTGGAGTGCCCGAGCGCCCGCTGAGCCCGCCCCTTTGCGGCGTTCGGTTCGGCCGACGCTCTTACGAGGTTCCGATGGCGGACACCCCCGACTACTACGAAGTGCTTCAGGTCCATCCCAAGGCGAGCCCCTTGATGGTCAAAAAGGCCTACCGGACCCTGCTCATGGCTGGGGCGCATCCGGATTTGGGGGGAAACAAGCTCGACACCCAGCTCTTGACCGAGGCCTACCACGTCCTCTCGGATCCGGACAAGCGCCTCGCCTACGACCAGCGCCGGGTGATCGGCCGGGCCGCCCCGACCACCATCCTCATCTCCATCTGTCCCCACTGCGGCGTCTTCAACCGCGTCCGCTCGGAGACCAAGCTCCTCATCGCGCGCTGCGGCAAGTGCGGCCAGACCATCGGCAAGCCCAAGATCCCGACGGCTCCCTTGCCCAAGCTCAAGCGCTGGCCCTGGCAGTGGCTCACCGGTGGGCTGGTGGGCATCCTGCTCTTGGCGGCCGGGACGGGCTACTGGTTCTGGAACCAGAGCCGCGACCCCCTGCAGGAGGCCATCGAGCTCGAGGAGCGCGGCCAACTCTCGGTGGCGGCCGAAAAGCTCCAGGCGGTGCTCGCCCAGGAGCCCCGCAACCTCACGGCCCACCACCACCTGGGCCGGGTCTACGAGGATCAGAAGAAGTTCGACCTGGCGGTGGCCGAGTACCAGCGCGCCATCGCGATCGCCCCTGAGTCGCCCAAGTCCCACTACCTGCTGGGCAAGGTCCTCATGCGCCAGGGCCGTCCCGCGGACGCGGAGGCCGCCCTGCGCCGGTCGCTCGAGATCGATCCCCAGGACGTGGGGGCGCTCGTGGCCCTCGGCAACGTCATGGTGCGCACCGAGCGCTTCGACGAGGCGATCGCCCTCTACAAGCAGGCCATCCCCCTGGACGCCCGCAACAGCGACCTCTACTTCAACCTGGGCACGGTCTACCAGCTCAAGGGCGACCCGGGCCAGGCCATCTCGACCTACAAGCAGGCGCTCGGCATCGAGCCGCGCCACCGCGAGGCCATGGTGCACCTGGGCAGGCTGTACCAGGAGCGGGGCGCCATCCAGGACGCCCTGACTCAGTTCCAGCGGGCGGCGGTCCTGCGGTACGAGGACCCGGACCTGCACTTCCGCATGGCCGACCTCTACCGGCAGGCGGGCGATCCGACGCGCGCCATCCGCGAGCTGCAGGAGGTCCAGAGCCAATCCAAGAGCAACCCGATCCTGCAGGAGCGGGCCCAACGGGCCCTGCAGGCGCTGGGGGGCACCTAGCGATCGCCCCGACCCCGCCAAGCGGCGTCCCATGGCGCGGGCGGCGGAGGGTGAGGCCGTGATACACTGGGACGATTGAGTCTCCAACCGCTATCAACGGACCTTCATGAGCAATCTCGCTGATCTGACGGCGTTCCTCGCCGAGCATCCCATCTTCGTCGAGCTCCAGGCGAACCTGGTGGCCGGCCGCCTCGCCCAGACGGGTGGCGTGACCACGCCGGTGGCCGCCTACATGGCGGCGTCCCTGGAAGAGCGGAGCTTCCTGGTGGTGGCCCCCAGCGCGGACGTCGCCAAGCGCTTCCAGGCGGACCTCGCCGCCTACGGCGTCGACGCCCACTACTTCCCGGCCGTCGAGATCACCCCCTACGAGGGCGTCTCGCCCGAAGAGGAGCTCCTGCACGAGCGTCAGGCCGTGCTCGCGGCCCTCTCCGAGCCGGGGCCGCACCGGGTCATCACCACCCCGCGGGCGCTCGCCATGCGCCTGCCCTCGCCCGAGAGCTGGCAGAGCGCGACCGTGACGCTCAAGGCGGGCGACGCCATCAGCCCGCAGGAGCTCACGGCCCAGCTCATGAAGCTCGGCTACCGACCGAGCCCGGGCGTCACCGAGAAGGGCGAGTTCTCCCGGCGCGGCGGCATCCTCGACGTCTACCCGCCGCAGGCCGCGACGCCCGTGCGCATCGAGTGGTTCGGCGACGAGGTGGATCGCGTTCAGGAGTTCGACCTGGCGAGCCAGCGCTCGGTGGGGGACCTGGACGTGCTGCGCCTGTGGCCCACCCGCGAGCTCATCCTGCCCACCGAGGGCTGGCAGCACGCCGAGGCGAGCCTGTACGGCTTCGCCCAGAAGCGTGCCAACCAGCTCATGGGCGGCAAGAAGCTCGTCGAGGCCGCCAAGCTCCAGAAGAAGGTCGAGTCCGCCCTCGAGCAGCTCAGGACCTTCCAGTACTTCGAGGGCTGCGAGTACTACGCGCCCTTCTTCGGCGGATTAGGCACCTTCCTCGACTACATCCCGAGCGCGACTCCCGTGATCTGGCTGGATCACAAGGCGATCGCCTCCGCCTACCGGGGCTGGGTCGCGGAGATCCAGCAGCGCTACGACGCGGGCTACCAGTCGGGCGACCTCGTGCCCCTGCCGGCCCCCCTGCACATCTCCTGGGACGACCTCGCCGGCGCCCTCAAGCCCTACGCCCAGCTCGACCTGGCGCCCGGCTCCGAGCGTGGCAAGTCCGACCTCGGGACCCATGCGGCCCCCGGCTTCGGCAACCAGTTCGACCAGCTCGCAAGCTCCCTCAAGGAGGCCGTCGCCGAGGGCCGCAAGGTCGTCATCGCCTCCACCCAGCCCCAGCGCGTGGCGGCCATCCTGGACGAGCGCTCGGTCTCGGCGAGCTACGGCGGACGGCTGCCGACCCCCAACTTCCCCATGGGCGGCATCTGGATCGTCCGCGAGAGCCTGAACGCGGGCTTCAACTGGCCCGGCCTCGGGATCGAGGTCCTCTCGGACGCGGAGCTGTTCGGCTGGCAAAAGCGCCCCGGCGCCCGCTCGCCCAAGCGCCAACCTTACGCCGGGCCCCAGATCGCGAACCTGTCCGAGCTCAAGGTCGGGGACTTCGTCGTCCACACCAAGCACGGCATCGGCCAATACCTCGGCCTCAAGCGCCTGAGCATCTCCAACCAGGAGCGCGAGTACCTGCTCGTCCAGTACCAGGGCGAGGACCGTCTCTACGTGCCCGTCGAGCAGCTGGGCTTGCTGCACCGCTACCGCGGCAGCCACGAGGCCAAGCCGCGCGTCAACAAGATGGGCGGCGCCGACTGGGAGAACGTCAAGAAGCGCGTCAAGAAGAGCGTCCAGGACCTCGCCGAGGATCTGCTCAAGCTCTACGCCCAGCGTGCGGCCCAGCCCGGCTACGCCTATCCCGAGGACAGCGTCTGGCAGTCCG
Organism: Candidatus Sericytochromatia bacterium; assembly: GCA_036676985.1. GTDB lineage: Bacteria > Cyanobacteriota > Sericytochromatia > S15B-MN24 > UBA4093 > DATNQJ01. Next base: position 99,648 of record JAKFBU010000023.1, on the reverse strand, counting down.
AGATGGAGGAGGCCTTCCAGTACACCGAGACGCCCGACCAGCTGCGGGCGATCGCCGAGACCAAGGCCGACATGGAGTCGCGCCGCCCCATGGACCGCCTCATCTGCGGGGACGTGGGCTTCGGCAAGACCGAGGTGGCGCTGCGCGCGGTCTTCAAGGCCGTCATGGCGGGTAAGCAGGTCGCGGTGCTCGCACCGACCACCCTGCTCGCGCACCAGCACTACCAGACCCTGCGCGAGCGCTTCGCGCCCTATCCCATCAAGATGGGCCTCCTGAGCCGCTTCAAGACCCAGAAGGAGCAAAAGGAGATCACGCGCGGGCTCGAGACGGGCGGGGTGGACCTGGTCATCGGCACCCACCGCATGCTCAGCAAGGACGTGAAGTTCAAGGATCTCGGCATGCTCGTGGTGGACGAGGAGCACCGCTTTGGCGTGGCCCACAAGGAGCGCCTCAAGCACCTCAAGGCGAGCATCGACGTCCTCACCATGAGCGCGACGCCCATCCCCCGCACCCTGTACCTGGCGCTGTCGGGGGCCCGGGACATGAGCCTCATCTCGACGCCCCCCATGAACCGGCAGCCGGTCAAGACCATGGTCGGCCCCTACGACCCCGAGATCGTCCGCACGGCCATCCTGCACGAGCTCGAGCGCGGCGGGCAGGTCTTCTTCCTGCACAACCGCATCGACTCGATCCACCGGGTCGCCGCGGAGCTCGCCGAGCTGGTCCCGCAGGCGCGGGTGGTGGTGGGCCACGGCCAGATGAACGAGCACGAGCTCGAGGACGTCATGCTGAGCTTCCTGGACCACGAGTACGACGTACTCGTGTCCACGACCATCATCGAGTCGGGCCTCGACATCCCCAACGCCAACACCATGATCATCGACGACGCCGAGCGCCTGGGGTTGGCGCAGCTCTACCAGATCCGCGGGCGCGTCGGCCGTTCGGACACCAAGGCCTACTGCTACTGCTTCTACCGGGCGGGCAAGCAGCTCACTGAGGAGGGCCGCGAGCGCCTCGAAGCCTTGCAGCAGTTCACGGCCCTCGGCTCGGGCTACCAGATCGCCCTGCGCGACATGGAGATCCGGGGCGTGGGCAACATCCTCGGCGCCGAGCAGCACGGCCAGATGCTCACGGTCGGCTACGACCTCTACATGCAGCTCCTGGAGGAGGCCGTCGCCGAGCTCCAGGGTCAGGAGGTCGAGACCGACCGCCAGCCCACCGTGGTGGACCTCAACGTCGCGGCCTACCTGCCGGACGAGTGGTTCGAGACCGACCCGCACCTGAAGATGGAGCAGTACAAGCGCCTGGCGGGCGTTTCGACCGCGCGCGAGCTGGAGCTGTTGGGCGAGGAGTGGCGCGATCGCTTCGGTCCTCCGCCCCAGCCCGTCAAGAACCTCCTGAGGGTGGTGGCGCTGCGCCTCAAGGCCACGGACCTCGGCATCCCGACGGTGCGCTCGGATGCGAAGTCGGTGCGGGTCGCGATCGCCATCCCGCGCTCGCGCTGGGCGGACCTCAGCCTCGGCAAGGCGCCCTTGGCCCGCTGGCACTGGACGGAGTCGGAGCTCTCGGCGAGCCGCGAGGGCATGCTCGCGGAGGACCAGCTCTCCCTGGTCGAAAAGCTCCTGGGCGTGCTCGCCGACGCCGCCGTCGGGGCCCTCGCCACCGCGTAGCACCGCCGACGGGCCCGGGCATCGCCCGGGCCCGATTTCCATGGGGGCCAGGCGATCGCGCTGAGCGGATCCGGCATCGGCCGAACGCACTAAGAGGCTTGGGCATGCTTGCCTAGTTCCGGGCGAGGCGTGACTCGTTACAGTAAGGGTCGTTCGTGGGTTTAGGATCCGTCGGCGCTGTCGGCCGGGGACTCCGGGCGGCGGGTTTTTGTCCCGCGGCCGGGAATCCGGTACAATGACGGGATTGGCAGCGGGCGCCCCAGCGCCCCAGAAGAGGAGATCACGTTGAAGAATTCCATGAAGGCCTGGGTGGGGCTCGGGGCCGCGCTGGTCATCGGCACCGCATCCGCCGGCTGCAGCTACCTGGTCTTCGGCCAGGACGCCTACGTCGCCACGGTCAACGGCCAAAAGGTCTCGACCAAGGAATACGACAAGGCCCTCGAGCAAGCCAAGAAGCAATATTCGAGCCGCTTCGGCGTGGACTTCAACTCGGACCAGGGCAAGCAGATGCTCGCCGGCCTCCAGAAGAGCGTGATCCAGCAGCTGACCGAGCGCGAGCTGCTCCTGCAGGAGGCGGACAAGCGCGGCCTCAAGGCCACGCAGCCCGAGATCGACGCCAAGCTCGCCGAGATCAAGAAGCAGTTCCCGGACGACGCCACCTTCCAGAAGACGCTCAAGGACTTCGGCATCTCCGAGGTGGAGCTCAAGGACCAGGTCACCAAGGGTGTGGCCATCGAGAAGCTCCAGAAGGAAGCCACCAAGGACCTCCAGGTCACGGACGCCCAGGTGGCCGAGTACTACAACAAGAACAAGGCCCAATTCACCCATACCGAAGAGGTGAGCGCGAGCCACATCCTCATCAAGTTCGACGAGGCCGCCAAGGACAAGGCCAAAGACGAGGCCCGCGCGCTCGCCAAGATCAAGGAGCTTCAGGCCAAGCTCAAGGGCGGCGCCGACTTCGCGGAGCTCGCCAAGGCCAACTCCGAGGACCCCGGCAGCAAGGAGATGGGCGGCAGCCTGGGCTTCTTCGGCAAGGGCCGCATGGTGCCCGAGTTCGAGAAGGCCGCCTTCGGCATGAAGGAGGGGCAGGTCTCCGAGCCCATCAAGACCAACTTCGGCTACCATCTCATCAAGCGTGGTGAGCGCCGCCCGGCCCGCACCGAGACGCTCGCCGAGGTCACGCCCCAGATCCGCGAGCAGCTCGTGGGTCAGGAGCGGGGTACCGCCTTCCAGAAGTACGTGGACGGCCTCAAGAAGGACGCCAAGATCGTCGTCAAGCCCGAGTACGAGCCCAAGGAGGCGACGGGGTCGGCCGCGGCCGACGATCACCCGCCGCACCCCGGTCACGAGAACCACTAAGTAAGAGAACAGCGACACCATGGGAACCATCACGGTAGTAGGCCTGGGGCCGGGCGATCCCGGCCAGATGACCCTCGCGGCGCGCGAGACCCTGGAGGGTGCCAAACGCCTCTTCCTGCGCACCGAGATCCACCCCACCACCGCCGCCATGCGCAAGTGGGGCCTGCGCTGGGAGTCCTTCGACCCCCTCTACCAGCAGGGAGCCTCGTTCGCCGAGGTCTACCGCCGGATCGCGGATCGCCTCCTGGCGGAGGCCGCGACCCAGGACATCGTCTACGCCGTGCCGGGCCACCCCCTGGTGGCCGAGGACACCGTCAGCCACCTGCTCAAGCAGGAAGCCGTCCGGATCGAGGTCGTCGCAGGGCTCAGCGCCCTCGACGCCCTCTACGGCCGGCTGGCCATCGATCCCAACGACGGCATGCAGGTGGTGGACGGGCTCGACCTGGAGGGCCGCGATCTGCGGCCCGACTGGCACACCATCGTGCTCCAGCTCTACAATCCGCAAATCGCCAACGACGTGAAGCTCCACCTCATGCGCGCCTGGCCGGACGACTTCAAGGTCAAGGTCGTGCGCGCCGCCGGCGTGCCCGGCGAGGAGCGCCTCGCGGAGGTGCCCCTCTATGAGATCGACCGCCTCGAGTGGGTCGACTACCTCACGACCCTCTACCTGCCGCCCGCCCCCCCCACCGGCTTCCCGCGCCTGGTGGAGGTGATCGCGCGCCTGAGGGCCCCCGACGGCTGCCCGTGGGATCGCGAGCAGACGCCCGAGAGCCTGCGCAAGTTCGTCCTCGAGGAGGCCTACGAGACGGTCGAGGCCATCGACTCCGGCGACGTGGGCGCCATCGAGGAGGAGCTCGGCGACCTGTTGCTGCAAGTCGTGCTGCAGGCCCAGATCTTCTCGGAGCAGGGCGACTTCGACATCCAGGACGTCTCCAACGCCATCTCGGACAAGCTCGTCCGCCGGCACCCGCACGTCTTCGGCGAGGTCCAGGTCTCGGGCACCGAGGAGGTGCTGAAGAACTGGGAGGAGATCAAGGCCGAGGAGAAGGCCCAGCAGACCGAAAAGCGGGTCGAGTCGGCCCTCGCGGGCGTCACCACGGCCCTTCCCGCCCTGGTGGTCGCCGAGAAGATCCAGGCCAAGGCCGCGCGCGTCAAGTTCGACTGGCCCGAGGCCATCCAGGTCCTCGACAAGATCGAGGAGGAAGTGGGCGAGCTGCGTGAGGCCCTCCGGGACAACCTGGGCCAGGACGCCGTGACCCACGAGCTCGGCGACATGCTCTTCGCGCTGGCGAACCTCGGTCGCAAGCTCAAGGTGGACCCGGAGGAGGCCCTGCGTCAGGCCAATCACCGCTTCCGCCGCCGCTTCGAGGAGATGGAGCACCTCGCCGAGGGCCGCTTCCCCGAGCTTTCCCTGGACGAGATGGAGGCGCTGTGGCAACGCGCCAAGGTCAACGTCGGGTGAGATACCAGGGCCGGGCGGTCTCGCTTGGCCCTGATGCGATCGCAACCCTCCCTTGCTCGCCCGGCGTCTACCTCTTCTCGGACGAGCCGGGCCATTTGCTCTACGTCGGCAAGTCCGTCAACCTGCGCGATCGCGTCCGCTCCTACTTCCGCAAAGGGGGCGGCCACACGCGGCGCACCGAGCGCCTCAAGCGCGAGGTCCAGCACATCGAGGTATACCACACGGGCTCCGAGCTCGAGGCCCTCTTGCTGGAGTCTAGGCTCATCAAGGAGCGCCAGCCCATCTACAACGTGCGCGGGCGCCGCTACGAGCACTATCCCTTCCTCAAGCTGACGGCCGAGCGGTATCCGCGCCTCATGGTGACCCGCGTCCTCGAAGAGGACGGCTCCCGCTACTTCGGTCCCTTTCACAGCGCGAGCTATCTGACCGAAGCCCTGGAGCACCTGCAGCCCGTCTTCGGCCTGCGCACCTGCTCAGTCTTGCCGGAACGCCCATGCCTGCAGCTCGACCTGGCGCGCTGCGCGGGGCCGTGTACCGGTCGGGTGGATGCCGCCTACGCGGACGGGGTCCGGCAGCTCGAGGCGGTCCTCAAGGGGGACCCGGGCGATCTCGTCACCCGCATGCGGGCCGAGATGACCGCGGCGAGCGAGAGCTTCGAGTTCGAGCGGGCCGCCCGCCTGCGCGATCGCCTGCGCGCCCTCACCGGCCTCATGGAGCACCAGGCCCGTCTCAGCGCCGCGGACGGCTTCGATTACCTGGTGGTGCTGCCGGCCCATCCGGGCCCGGCCGCGACCTTTCTCGCCATCCGGCGGGCCCGCTGGGTGGGCCAGCTGACGCTCTCGGAGGCCGAGATCTCGGATCGAACGGCGTCCGCCAAGCTGCGGGCCTTCCTGAAGCAGTCCTTCGTGACGGCGGCGCCCCCCGGCTCCCGGATCGGCCGCGCGGAGCTGGACGAGGTCCAGATCGTGGGCAGCTGGCTGTATCGCCGCCGGCATCAGCCCGGGGTGCTGGCGATCGCCCCCGACACGTTGCCGGATCACGCCCGGGCCGCCGTCTCCGTGGCCCGAGGCCTGATCGCCCCGTCGTAGCCCGCACGGCGACCCTCGACGCAACCCCCCGCCGATTGTTGCGGGGCCGCGCTCCGCGCTTCTAGCATGAGCCGTGCACGGGTGGCGAGGGGGCAAGCATGAAGATCCTGTTGGCGGCAGCGGAAATGGCGCCCTTTGCGAAGGCGGGCGGGCTGGCGGACGTGGCCGCCTCCCTGCCGAAGGCCTTGCGACGCCTCGGGCACGACGCCCGGGTCATCCTGCCGCGCTACGGCTTCATCGATCCCGGGCGCTACGACCTGCAGGTGCGGCACGAGGCCCTGCCGGTGCCTGCGGGCATCGGAGACCAGGCGGCGCGCATCTACGAGGGGCACCTGGACGACGTGCCCGTCTACTTCGTGGACAACCGCTACTACTTCGGCAATCGGAGCCGCATCTACGGCCACTCCATCGAGGCCTTCCAGTTCGCCTTCTTCTGCCGCGCGGTGGCCGAGTTCGTCATCCAGGGCGACTTCCAGCCGGACGTGATCCACGCCAACGACTGGCACACGGGGCTCTTGCCGGTGCTCGTCAACGATACCCTGAAAGACCATGCCGCCTTCCGGAACATGGCGGCGGTCTTCACCATCCACAACCTGGCCTACCAGGGCGCGGTGCCGCCCGAGATCCTGGACTTCGCGCGCATCGACCGGCGGGTCTTTCATCACCGGGGCGTGGAGTACTATGGCCAGGTCAACTGCATGAAGGCGGGTATCGTGTACGCGGACATGATCAACACCGTCAGCCCCCGCTACGCCGTGGAGATCCAGAACCCGACCTTCGGCGAGGGGCTCGACGGCGTGTTGCGGAGCCGGAGCGAACGCCTCTGGGGCATCCTGAACGGCGTGGACTACGATCGCTACGACCCGGCGAGCGACCCGTCCATCCGGGCGAATTACAACATCGTCAACCGCTCGGGCAAGGCGGTCTGCAAGGCGGCCCTGCAGCAGGAGCTCGGGCTGCGGGTGGCTCCCAGCACCATGCTGATCGGCATCGTCTCGCGCATGGTGGATCAGAAGGGCTTCGACCTGGTGGACGAGTCGGCGGAGGTCTGGAGCCACATGGACATCCAGTTCGCCGTGACGGGCTCGGGCCAAAAGGAGCACGAGCTGACGTTCCTGCGGATCTTCGACGAGAGTCCGGACGTGCGCGGGCAGATCGGCTTCGACACCATGCTCGCGCAGCGCATTTACGCGGGCGCGGACGCCCTTTTGATGCCGTCGCGCTTCGAGCCGTGCGGGCTGGGGCAGCTCATCGCCATGCGCTACGGCACGGTGCCCATCGTGCGGGCGACCGGCGGGCTCGCGGACACGGTCAAGGAGTTCCATCCCCGGCACGGGGAGGGCACGGGCTTCACGTTCGAGCGGTACGACAGCGACGCCATGCTCGCGGCGATCCGGCATGCGCGCTTCGTCTTCGATCACAAGCCCATGTGGCAGCGGTTGGTGGTCAACTGCATGGCGGCGGACTACTCGTGGGGCCGCGAGGCGTGCATGTACGTGGACCTCTACGAGGCGGCGCGGCTCTGGGCGGAAGTGCCGCTGCGGGTTTGAGGAACAAGGAGGACCCCCCCTAGCCCCCCCTCTAGAGGGGGGGAAGCTCTTGGGAGGGGAAGCCAAACCCAAGATCCTAAGGAGCAGCCCCGCTTTCACCATCCCATGATCCCTCCCCCCCTCTAGAGGGGGGGGCGGGGGGGCCTCCTTAGAAAAAAAGAAAGCCCCCCGGGCTTCAGCCGGGGGGCTTGGGACCAAAATCCTAGTCCTTCTTGGCTTCGCCCTCGGTGCTCTCGGGGGCCTTGGCCTCCTCGGAGGCCTTCTGCTGCTGCAGCAGGCTGTTGAACATCGAGAACATCTGGTTCGCACCATCCTCGATCCGGCGCGAGACTTCCTTCATCTGGTTGTCGAAGGTCTGCTCGGCCTCCTCCATCCGGCGGCGCACTTCCGGATCCTTGATCAGGGTGTGGAACTGCTCGCGGGCCACCTGGACGCCCAGCTCGGCGGTTTCGGCCGCGGCCTTGGCGAGCTTCTCGGCGCTGACTTTGAGGTCGTTGATGTCGGGCATGTGTCTTGAACTCCTAAATAGCAGGGACTAGGCGGTGATGGGGGACGGGCTCATCTGGTGCCAGAAGCTCTCGCCCGGCAGCTCGACCGGGAGACCCCAGCCGGTGGCGATGGTCTGGGCAATGTCGCTGAAGCCCGTGCGGATGCCGAGATCGACGCCCGGCACCCCCGGCTGGTAGGCCAGGAGCGGGACGTACTCGCGGGTGTGGTCGGTGGACACGTCCGTCGCCTCGTTGCCGTGGTCCGCGCTCAGGATGAGCAGGTCCCCGGGCTTGAGGGCCTCCAAGAGCCGGCCCAGGCCCGCGTCGAACTCGGCGAGGCACTCGGCCATGCCCTGCGGGTTGTTGCGGTGACCGTACTTGGAATCCGTATCAACCAGGTTGTTGAAGACGAGGCTGCCGTCCGGCGCCTCGTGGGCCATCTGGATGGTCTTCTCGATGCCTTCCGCGTTGGCGGCGGTGGGCAGGCTGCGCGTCACGCCGTGGCCGGCGAAGATGTCGTAGATCTTGCCGATGCCGATGACCTCCCGGCCCGCCTCCTGGGCGAAGTCGAGGAGGGTCTTGCCCTCGGGCGGCACCGAGTAGTCATGCCGCGCCCCCTGGTCGCGCTCGAAGTTGCCCGGCTCGCCGTAGAAGGGGCGCGCGATGACGCGGCCCACGTGCAAGGGATCGAGGATCTTGCGGGCCTTCTTGCAGGCGTCGTAGAGCTCCTCGAGGGGCACGACGTCCGTGTGGGCCGCGATCTGGAAGACGCTGTCGCCGCTGGTGTAGACGATCCACTTGCCGGTCTTCATGTGCTCCTCGCCGAGCTCCTTGAGGATCTCGGTGCCCGAGGCCGGCACGTTGCCGAGGTAGCCGCGGCCGGTCTGGCGGCAGAACTCCTCCATGACCTCGTCGGAGAACTTGGGGAAGACCGGGAAGGCGTGATCGAGGATGACGCCCGACATCTCCCAGTGGCCCGTGGTGGTGTCCTTGCCGGGCGACTTTTCGGCCATCTTGCCGAAGCTCGCCAGGGGACGCTCGACGGGGGACACGCCCTCGATGGGGATGATGTTGCCCAGGCCCAGCTTCTGGAGGTTGGGAAGGTTGAGGCCGCCAACGGCCTTGGCGCAGTTGGCGAAAGTATTGGCGTGCTCGTCGCCGAACTTGTGGGCGTCCGGAAGCGCACCCACCCCCATGCCGTCGAGGACGACGATGAAGGCTCGGTTCAGATGATGGGCCATGGCTCGCTCCTTGTTAGCGGTCTTCCATAAAACGCAGGCCCCGGCCTGATGCCAGGGACCGCTGACATTATAGCTCCCAAGTGCCGCTTGGTCGCTGTTTTGGCCGAAACTCGCCCCTAGACCGGATCGTCCGCCACCCGGTCGAAGAGATCGGTCCGCGCGAGCTCCTCGAGGGTCGTGAGTCCCTGGGCGGCGACCCATGAGGCGTAGTCGTGAAGCGGCAAATAGCCCTTCTGCTTGCCGTACTGCTCGATCTGAGACTGCGGGCTGTTGGTGGCCACCATGGTCCGGACCTGGGCGTCGAAGGGCAGCGCGCCGTAGATGCCAACCTGCCCGCTGAAGCCCGTCTCGTGGCACTCGGGGCACCCCACCGCGCGGTGCAGCCTGCCCGTCTCGTTCAGGGTCTTGAAGTACGCGGCCGTCTGGTCGTCCGGCTGGTAGGGGACCTTGCACTTGTCGCAGAGCTTGCGTACCAGCCTTACTGTGACCACGCCCGCGACCGCGTTGGCGACCGTGCGCGCCGGCAGCTCGCTGAGGTCGTGGAGCTGATGGAGGAAGCGCTGAGCCGTCGGCACCCCGACCACCGCCGCATTGCCCGCGAGCGCCCCGTGGACCAGGTGCTTGGCGAGGCCCGCATCCGTCAAGGAGGGGAACGCGAGCAGATCCGGGGCCTGTTCGAGAATCTGCGTCAGGGTCGTGTCCGGGCGCTGGGCATCCACGGGCACCTGGGAGATGCCGTCCAGGTCGTGGTGGAGCTGGCCGAAGCTGAGGATGCTGCGCTGGCCCTTGAGGCCCTCCTTCAGGATGGCGTGGAAGAGCGTGGACTTGCCCGAGTGCTTGGGGCCGTTGAGGAGGATCAGGCCGGCCGAGGCGTGGAGCATCTTGCGGATGCCCGCGGCCGCTGCTGGGTGCAGGACCAGGTTGTCGAGGGTGGCGTCGTTCACCGCCGCATGGTCGAAGAGGCGCAGCGTCAGGAGCTGGCCGTGCCGGACCGGCAGCGATCGCAGGAACACGTTTACCGCACGGCCCTCGTGGTGGGTCTTGATGGTGCCCGCCTGGGGCACGTTGCCCGCCGTCAGGGCGAGCTCGGCCATCACCTTGAAGCGTGCGACGAGGCTTGCGGCCACGCGGGTGGTGACCGAGGGCTCCTGGACGAGGGCGCCGTCGATCCGGAACCGCACCGAGGTCTCGAACTCGTGCGGCTCCAGGATGATCTCGGTGGCCTTTCGGCGCAGGGCGGTGGAAAGGATGGCCATGGCGAGCTGCGAGGCCGTCTGCTCTTCGGCCGTGGCGGTGGACTCCGGGCCCTCTTCGGCATGGCCTACCTGCTCGTGGGGCAGGCTCTTCATCACCTCGCGGAACTCGGCCTCGGTGATGACGACCGGCTGGATGGAGACGCCCTTGAAGCGCAGCCGCAGGTCGTCCAGGGCGAGGATGTTGCCCGGATCGACCATGGCGACGGTCATCTGCGAGATGGAGACCGGCAGGATCTTGTGCTGCTTGATCATGTTCTCGGGGATGAGCCGGGTGAGCTCGGTGGGGACCTTGCTCTTGAACTCGAAGCTCTTGACGCCGTACTGCAGCTCGAGCGCGTGCTTGATCTGCGACTCGGTGACGTAGCCGAGCTGGATCAGGATCTCGCCGATAGGCTCCCGGGTGTGCTGCTGCTTGGCGAGTCCGTGGTTGAGCTGGTCCTCGGTCAGGATCCCGGCCTTGATCAGGATCTCCCCGAGCCGCATGCGGTTGCCGGAAATGGCCATCTGGTCCCCCTTCCAGCTGCACGCAGGGGCTGTCGATCCCCCGGCATGCAGCGAAGGATCAATACCCGTGATGGCGGGGGCTTAATCGAAAGCCCGCCTAGCGCCAGATCTCGCTGATGGAGCCGCGGCCGGTCGCGTAGGCGAAGGCATGCAGCTGGGAGTCGTTCCAGGCCTTGATCGCCGGCCGGTAGGGGTCGAAGACCTTGAACGTGCCGTCCGCATTCAGGCCGGCGATGTAGATGAAGTGCCCCACTCCGCCGCTGATCGAGCCGTTGAGGATCACGCCATGGCCCTTGTTCAGGGCCTCGCGGATGGAGGCCGCCGAGGACCTGCCGTGGAAGGCGACCTGCAGGCCGAGCTGGCGGGCGGCGTTCGGGATGGCGTTGTTGTCGGGGATGCCGTAGGCCGGGCTGGTACGAGTCTTGCCCACCAGCTCGTTGACCGTGGCATGGTTCGCCGGGCGCACGCCGAAGGCCGCAGCCGCCATGGTGAGGCTCGTGGGCCCGCAGGTCCATCCGTTCGGCTGCTGGACGTAGATGGCGCCGCGATCGTCGTTGCGCCCGGAGGCCGGCCTCGGTGCGGGGGCCGCCGCGTTGGCGCCGCCCGGCAGCTTGAGGACCTGACCCGCCTGGATGACGTTGGGGTTGGAGAGCTGATCGCGGTTGAGGTCGAAGATCTCGCGCCAGCGGTTGCCGTCGCCGAGCGTTCGCGAGGCGATGCCCGAGAGGGTGTCGCCCGAGCCGACGGTGTACGTCGGACCGGGGGCGGGCTTGGGCGGCGGGGGAGGGGGTGCTGCTGGAGCCGGAGCGCTTGAGCCGCCGGGCAGCTTGAGCACCTGGCCCGGGTGGATGACGTCGGGGTTGGAGATCTGGTCCCGGTTGAGGTCGAAGAGCTCGCGCCAGCGGTTGCCGTCGCCGAGCGCCCGCTGCGCGATGCGCGAGAGGGAGTCTCCCGACTGCACCGTGTACGTGGGAGCGGGCGCAGGGGCGGGAGGCGCGGGCTTTGGAGCCTCGGCCTTGGCCGGCTCCTCCTTCTTGGCCTCTGGCTTGGGGGGCTCAGGCTTGGGAGCTTCGGGCTTGGGGGCCTCGGGCTTGGGAGGCTCGGCCTTCGGGGGCTCGACGGCCGGAGGCGGCACGACGGCGGGAGCTACGACCGCCGGCTGGTGAAGGACGGTCGAGAACTGGCTCAAGAGGTTCTGGTAGCCCGAGCGCAGGGTGGCCGCGTTCGGGGAGCTGCCGAGAACCAGGGTGTCGCCCGTCATCGACGGGGGGACCGGCATGGGGGGCTGCACGGGCACGTACGAGGCCGGCGGCACGACGCCCAGCGTCGCGTGGAGCTGGCGCAGGACGTTGGCGTAGGAGTTGTCGGCGATGGTCATGGCAAGATCCCTCCGAGGCGGTCCAGGATCCTTATCCGTTGCTCGACCTGCCGACCGGGTTAAATGCCAGGCAAGGTTCCATTAAGCTTGGCTGCGATGCCGCTGTACAGCTTCTTAACGCCGGGGCCTCCAAGCCGAAGCGGGCCCCTCCGTCTCAGACGGAGGGGCCCGCAAGCCGGGTCCGAAAGGCGTACGACTACTTGGCGGCTGCCGTCTCCACGGCGTAGACCGCCTTGATGAGCGGCGCGGCCTGGGTGGGCTCGGGGCCGATGGTATAGGCCTTGAGCAGGGCCTCAGACGCATGCGGCACCTTGGACTCGTCGTTGACGAGCAGGTGGGCGAGCGTCTCGCCCTTCTCGACCTTGTCGCCGACCTTCTTGTGCAGCATCACGCCGACGGCCAGGTCGATGGGAGCGCCCTTGACCAGGCGGCCGGCACCGATCTCCTTGCCCGCGAGGCCCACCGACAGGGCGTCGAGGTTCTGGACGTAGCCCGCCGTGGTGGCCTCGACGGGCACCCGGAGCTTGGGCTGGGGCATCTTCTCGGGGTGCTCGATGACGCTCGGGTCGCCGTCCTGCGCCTGGATCAGGCAGCGCAGCTTCTCGAGGGCGGTGCCGTCCGCGATGACCGCGCGCATCTTGGCCTCGCCTTCCGCCTGGTCCTTGGCGAGTCCGCCGCCGACGAGCAGGAGGGCGCCCAGGGAGACGGAGAGGTCCGTGAGGTCCTTGGGGCCTTCGCCCTTGAGGGTGGCGATCGCCTCGGCCACCTCGTTGGCATGGCCGACGGCCGAGCCGAGGGGCTGGCCCATCTCGCTGACGACGCAGGTGACGTGCTTGCCGAGACGCTTGCCGACTTCCATCATCGTGGTGGCGAGCTCACGGGCGCTCGCGTCGTCGCGCATGAAGGCGCCGGCGCCGGTCTTGACGTCCAGGAGGATGACGTCCGCGCCCGCGGCGATCTTCTTGGAGAGGACCGAGGCCGCGATGAGGGGGATGCTCTCGACGGTGCCCGTCACGTCGCGCAGGGCGTAGAGGACGCCGTCCGCCGGGGCCAGCTCGCCCGTCTGGGAGGCCACCGCCGCGCCGATGTCGCGCAGCTGCTGCTTGAAGCGCTCGATGGACAGCTCGCAGTGGGCGCCCGGGATGGCCTCGATCTTGTCGATGGTGCCGCCCGTGTGGCCGAGGCCGCGGCCGGAGAGCTTGGCGACCGTGAGGCCGGCGGCGGCGGCCAGAGGAGCCAGGACGAGCGTCACCTTGTCGCCGACCCCACCCGTCGAGTGCTTGTCGACCTTGGCGCCGGGCACGTCGGAGAGGTCCATGATCTCGCCCGACTTGGCCATGGCCTCGGTCAGGGTCGTGGTCTCGTCCAGGGTCATGCCCCGGCAGACGACGGCCATGAGCCAGGAGGCGAGCTGGTAGTCGGGAAGGCTGCCCACGTTCTGGACCAGCCACCGGATCTCCTCGGCGCTGTGCGCGAGGCCGTCGCGCTTGTCCTTGATCATCTTCAGGATCGTCATGTTGCTAGCCACTTTGCGTCTGGTCCTCCGCTGCAGGGGGGGGGTCTTTCTTCCGGTCCGTCATGGATCGGATGTTAGGGTTCTTGTCCCCCTTAAGCACCGCGATGAAACGCTCCTGCTTCTCGATCGTCTCCTGGTTCGAGGCGATCTCGGCGTGCAGGGACTCCGTCTGGCGCTGCAGCGAGATGACCAGGGCGCGGAGGTTGTCCACGTCGCGGCCCATCGACGATTGCTGGCTTGCCAGGGTCTCGGAGAGCGTGCGCTGGGCGATTTCGAGGGCGTGCTCGGTCTCCTGGAGGCGCGCGGCGAGGCCGTCCTTTTGGCCGAGGAGGTCCTGCCACTGCTCCTGCTGGATCTCGATCTGGCGCTCGGCCGTCTCGATCCGGTCCGTGAGGCTGCGCGTGCGCAGACGCTCGGCTTCGAGGGCTTTTTCGAGGTCGACGATCTTGGAGCTGAGGTCCTGCTGCGTCGACTCCAGCTGCTCCTGCGTCTTCCAGATCTGCTGCTGGCGCTGCTGCATGCCGACCCGCCACTGCTTGCGCTCCAGGGAGAGGTCGTCGATGCGCGACAGGGCGTATTGCAGCTGGTTCTTGAGCTGGAAGAGGGACTTCTGGTGCAGTTGCTCCTGATGCTCGACGTAGGTCTTGAGCTTCTGGTTCTCCTCGCGCAGGGCCCGATACTTGAGGGCGACGTCCGAGAGGACCTTGCGCGCAGCCGCGATCATCACGCTGGCGAGCCGCTGACGTTCTTCGCGGAGCTTGCCGGCGTAGCCTTGCCAGTACTTGAGCTGCTGGCTACGCTCGTCGATGAGCGCGTGGAGGCTCTTGACGTGCGCCAGCAGCTTCTCTAGTTGTTTCTCGTACTTGGTGGCCATTTGATCCTGGCTTCGGCGCAACCCGGAGAACCTAGCAGGGCGCGGCCTGGAAGGTCCCGAGGAGCGGGCGAACCATCGCACATTCTAACATTTACATAACGAGTTTCCGTGTCGAAGATAACAATTTTTACGCCTTGACCCCTTTGAACCTCGGAAAGGCACGCGGTGCGGCCTCATGGGTAATGATGGGTCGTTTGGTGTATAATCACATGGCCGGATGCCGTCCCCGTCGGCACCGGGTCGCGACCTGGGGAACTTGTCGCGCGCTTCTCCAGTCCAAGCAACCAGTAGTCGTCGCTCGGGCAAGCGATGGAGTAGGGAAACGAGGAGACAATGGCGAAACTCATCCTCTCCGGGGACCTCAGCTTCTTCCGCATCGAGATGGTGGTGCGGATCCTGGAGGCCGTGAAGTTCGACGGCGAGGTCTCCATCGAGGCCATCGAGCGGGGCCAGATCTTCATGCTGCAGGGCAAGATCGTGGGCGCCCGGAGCGCCATGGATCAGGGACTGCCCGCCCTGGTTCAGGTCGCGCCGCAGCGCGCCGGCACCTTCTCCGTGCGCCAGACCTCTGCCGACGAGGTCATGCGCCATCCCGACCTGGTGGCCCTGCCCGACAACGCCGGAGTCTTCCGCCAGGTGGCGGCCCTTGCGGGCCAGGGCCGCATGGCGCCCGCTCCGCAGGCTGCCGCCCCGCAGGCTGCCGCCCCGCAGCCGGCCGCCACTCCCCAGATGCCTCCCGCCGCGGCCGCCCAGGCGGTTCCCGCCGCCGCTCCGAATCGGGCTCCCGCCGCCCAGGCCGCCGTTCCCGCCAAGCCCAAGGCCCCGGTGCCGGCCGGCCCCATGGGCCGGGTTCCCGAGCTCACGGACAAGGGCAAGGTCACCATCCGCTCCATCCAGACCAACGCCGCGCTGCGCGGGGTGCAGGTGGACGCGGACAACTGGCGCATCCTCGGCAAGGTGGACGGCAACAGCAGCCTGTTCCACATCAGCGGCATGCTCAACATCCTGGGCGAACGCTTCACCCAGGCCGTCGAGCAGCTGCAGACGGAGGGCTACATCCGCTTCCAGGCCCATGACCCGGGCCTGGAGAACCTCGCCAAGCGCACTGAGACCAAGTTCCGGTTCGGCGAGTACATGGTGGCCAAGGGGATCATCACGGAGGTCCAGCTCGAGGCGGCCCTGCGCCGTCAGCAGGAGCTGGCGCGGCGCGGCCGCTACATGTGGCTGGGCGAGATCCTCATCGAGCTCAACTACGCTCGTCCGAGCCAGGTCCAGGAGGCGCTGGCCGTCCAGAAGCGGATGGGCGGCTAGTCCTTAGCGGCCTCGTCGGGCTCCTTCCAGCGGACGCGGGGGGCGGCCTTGGCCGGTCCGGCCACATGGACTTCCTTGCGCAGCTCGGCGGCGATGGCCATGAGCAGCACGCCCAGCCCGAAGTGCCAGCTGCCCCAGAAGGGCGACGTGAGGGCGGCCAGGAAGGTCGCCATCCAGAGCATGTTTCCGAGTGATTGCTTCGTGGTCATCGTGGGCCCTTTGGTCTGGGGTGTTCCTACCTCACCATAACCCGACAACGCCCTGCTTGAAACCCCCAAAGAGCCCCTCCTCGGCCGCTCGGGGAGTTAGAATGGTGGCTCGATGGTCATGAATCGCGCCCTTCGGAGGATTTCGTGCAGCCCCAGTACTCGCCCATGATGACCCATTACCTGTCCTTGAAGCAGCAGCATCCCGACGTGCTGCTCTTCTACCGCATGGGGGACTTCTACGAGCTGTTCTTCGACGACGCGGTGCTGGCGAGCCGGGAGCTCGAGCTGACCCTGACGAGCCGCGAGGGCGGCGGCGGCGATCGCATCCCCATGGCGGGCGTGCCGCACCACGCGCTAGACAACTACATGGGCCGGCTCATCGAGCGCGGCTACCGCGCGGCCATCTGCGAGCAGATGGAGGACCCCAAGCTCGCCAAGGGCCTCGTCAAGCGCGAGATCGTCCGCTTCGTCACGCCGGGCACCCTGCTCGAGAGCAGCCTCTTGAGCGAGAAGCAGAACAACTACCTGGCGGCGATCGCCAAGGGGCCCGCAGGCTATGGCCTCGCCTACTGCGACATGTCCACGGGCGAGTTCCGCGCCACCCAGCTCTCGGACGCGCAGCAGCTCGCCGGCGAGCTCGCCCGCATCCAGCCGGCGGAGCTCCTGGTGCCGGTCAACCCGGCCATCTGGCAGAACATGGCCTGGGGCCGCACGCCTGGCCGCCTCAAGGCGGTCCAGCTGGATCCCTCGTGGGACGGCGTCTTCCCGGAGCACCTGAACCTCACGCCGCGGCCGGACTACACCTTCAACCACGAGAAGGCCAAGGCGCTCATCGCGGAGCACTTCAAGGTCCGGAGCCTGGAAGGGTTCGGCCTGCCCGAGTTCCCGCTCGCGACCATGGCGGCGGGGGCGATGCTGGGCTACGTGGCCGAGACCCAGAAGGCGCAGCTCGCCCTCTTCTCGACCATCCAGACCTATCGACTGGCCGAGTACATGCTGCTCGACCCCGCGACCCGTCGCAACCTCGAGCTGACGCAGACCGCCCGCGACGGCGCCTGGAAGGGCTCTTTGCTCTCGGTGCTCGACCACACGCAGACGGCCATGGGCGGTCGCAAGCTGCGCCAGTGGCTGCTGCATCCTTTGCTCGACTCCTATGCGATCGCCGCCCGCCACCAGGCGGTCCAGGAGCTCGTGGCCATGCCGGGCCTGCGCATGCGCCTCGGCGAACTGCTGGGCTCCATCCGGGACCTGGAGCGCCTGACGAGCCGGGTTGCGGCCAACACGGCCAACGCCCGAGACCTCATCGCCCTGCGCGACAGCCTGGAGGCCCTGCCGGGCCTGGTGGAGACGGTGCAGGGGTGTCATGCGCCCGCCCTCCGGGCGCTGGAGGGCATCCCCCCCGAGATCGCCGAGCTGACGGCCCGGATCCGCCTGACGCTCATCGATCACCCGCCCATCTCGCTGACCGAGGGCGGCCTGGTGCGGGACGGCTTCAGCCCCGAGCTGGACGAGACCCGCTCGCTGCTCGGGGACAGCAAGGACTGGCTCGCCGCCTTCGAGGCCTCCGAGAAGGAGCGCACGGGCATCAAGAGCCTGAAGGTCAGCTACTCCAAGACCTTCGGGTACTTCATCGAGGTCACGCACGCCAACCGGGACCTGGTGCCCGCGGATTACCAGCGCAAGCAGACGCTCGTCAACGCCGAGCGCTACATCACCCCGGTCCTCAAGGAGCGCGAGAGCGCCATCCTAACGGCCCAGGAGCGCATCGGCTCCATGGAGTACGAGATCTTCGGCGCCCTGCGCGCCGCGCTGCAGCCCTGGACGGCGGAGCTGCAGGCGATCGCGGGCCACGTGGCGGCCCTGGACGTCTTCGTCTCGTTCGCCGAGGTGGCCGTGCGCCAGCACTTCGTCTGCCCCGCGGTGGACGACTCGACGGTGCTCGAGATCGAGGGCGGGCGCCATCCGGTCATCGAGCAGCTCCTGCCGCCGGGCACCTTCGTCCCGAACGACACCCGTCTCGACACGGAGGCGAGCCAGCTCATCATCCTGACGGGCCCCAACATGGCGGGCAAGAGCACCTACATGCGCCAGATCGCGCTCATCGTGCTCATGGCGCAGGTGGGCTCGTTCGTTCCGGCGCGGCGGGCCCGGGTGGGCCTGGTGGATCGCATCTTCACGCGCGTGGGGGCGGTGGACGACCTGGCGACGGGCCAGTCGACGTTCATGGTCGAGATGAACGAGACGGCGAACATCCTCAACAACGCGAGCCCGCGGGCGCTCATCCTGCTCGACGAGATCGGGCGCGGGACCTCGACCTTCGACGGCATCTCGATCGCATGGTCGGTGAGCGAATACCTGGCGACCCACGTCCAGGCCCGCACCCTGTTCGCCACCCACTACCACGAGCTCACGGCGCTGGCCGCGAGCCAGCCGAGCGTGCGCAACTACAAGGTGCTCGTGGAGGAGACGGCGGACGAGGTCATCTTCTTGCGGCGGGTGGTGCCCGGTGGGGCAGACCGCTCGTACGGCATCGAGGTGGCGCGCCTGGCCGGCCTGCCGGCGCCCGTCATCGACCGGGCGCGTCAGGTGCTGACGGAGATCGAGCGCAGGAACCGCATCTCCCTGTCCTTGCGTCAGGCGGCGCTGGACGAGGGGGCGACGGAGATTAGCCAGCTGCCGCTGTTCAGCACGATGAGGCCGACGGTTTAGGCGAACGGTTCCTCTCAGCGCGACGGGCGGGGCACCGGCAGGTAGCCCTTGTCGCCGTAGGGCTGTAGCTCGTCCAGCCAGACCTCCAGCATGACGGCGATCTCCTCGCTGACGTTCTTGGGCTCGTCCGTCGAGTCGATGGCTTCCAGGATCTCGAAGGTGAAGGCTGCGGCGCCGTGGAGGTTCCAGTCCTGCTGGAGCTTCGCGTTCATGTGCCCACCCCGCGCGAGCCACAAGCGGTCCCGCTCGATGGCGCTCTCGAGGTTGCTGCTCTTGTCCAGGAAGACCTTGCCGTTGGCCATGTTCCGGATGGCGTAAACGCCCATCTTCCGCAGCTTGTGGCCGTTGTGCTTGTAGTCCGCCTTCAACTCGGCCTTACGATTCACGGTGGGCCTCCGCTTCGGCCTGCTGGGCCGTCTTTGCGAGCCGGCGCACGTGGTCGCGGATGTCCGCCGGCCACCCGGCGATCTCGCCCTCGAGGCGCTCATACTCCTTGCGGCTGAGCGCGCGCGACGCCTCCTCGAAGCCGGGCAGGTTTCCGCCCAGCGCCCACATGAACTTGGAGACGGCCTCGCCGGCCTTGCGGGCTCGATCCTGGCCCTCGCTCCCCTTCATGCTCTCCTCGACGAGCCTGCGCAGGGTCACCGACGCGCCGCCCCGTTGCGCATTGAGCCACTCCCAGTGGCGCGGCAAGAGCGAGACCTCGCGCGAGACCACCCCGAGCTTCGGGCGGCCGGGACCGGAGCGCTTGTCATCGGCCCGGTGCTGGAGCCAGGGATGCTCGCCCAACCGCGCAAGGGCGTCCTCGTCCGTGCCCCGGAGGTCCAGGTCGATCTGCTGGCCGCTCAGGTCCTCGAAGATGAGCACCTGGGCCCCGCCCCGCTCGATCCACTGCTTGACCTTGAGGGCCACGTCCTCGATGGGACCACTCGCCACGCGTCGCTGCTCGGAAAATGCCGTGTAGGTGTGCCGTTCCATGGGATGTCTCCTCTCTTACGAAGATATTACCCGGGTAATATTCCGACTGTCAATATTACCCGGGTAATATTTTCCGGACGGCCACCCGAATCTTGGATCCAACCGCGCGCCATGGGGCGTTTGACGGGAAGCCGGCTGGGCCGTCGACCGTGGTTCCGTGGCGCTTTGTTAAATAAAGGTTTCTTTAGTCTTATCCGCTTCTTAAGAATGTTGACCCTGAACGGCCCGATAACACTAACACCGGAAGGACGTAACGCAATTCAAGCGGAGGATATCAACGTGAAAGCAGTTTGGACCTTGGCGTTGTCGGTCGTGCTCCTCGCGGGCTGCGGGTCGTCCCCGGTGGCCACCAAGGTGAGCACCCAGGGCTCGCAGGCCGAGGCCAACGGCTTGTTCTTCAAGGAAGCGGACTACGCGAACAAGATCGCCGTCGTGGACATCCACAAGCTCGTCTACGACGAGGCCTCCAACAAGGAGAACGCCGGCAAGAAGTTCGTCGTCTCGGGCGACCTGGGCTACTCGGTCGGTGACATGCAACTCGTCGACGCCAACGACGTGACGCTGACCCTCACGGAGGACGGCCACTACGCCTACATCCACCGCGAGCGCCACATCCTTCGCAGCGCGGCCGAGAACTTCATCAAGAAGGTCGGCGGCGACATGAAGGGCACCTCGACCGTCTACTTCACCCTCAAGAGCGGCAACACGAACACCCGCGTCCACGTCGACGCCATCAAGCGCCCCGACGGCACCCTGGTCAAGCTCTAAACCCTTCGCACATCGCCCCCGGCCAAGCGGCCGGGGGCGATGTTCGTTGCTAGAGGTCCCGAGTCGCTTCAGGCGCGCTGCTTCAGCCGGTCCACGAGGTGCATGAGGGCCGAGCGCATCTCGTCGGCGGGCAGGTGCAGCCAGTCGCCGTGCCCCGGCAACACCCACTCGAAGGTATAGGCCTCGAGGCGCTCCATGGACCGGGTCTGGTCGGGCCACGAGTACCAGCACACGCCCCGCGAGGCCCCGAGCCGTCCCGCGTGGCCCCACAGGTGATCGCCCGTGAAGAGGAAGCGATCGCGCACCAACAGCACCATGCTCCCCCGCGTGTGCCCGGGCGTCGGGATGACGAGGTAGCCCGGCTCGATCTCGACCGGATCGTCCCCCGACACGATGATCTCGGCGTCCGGCTGGGCCGCCCGGTCGGCCTCGTGGATGATGCGCCGGCTGCCGAAGTGCTCGGCGAAGCGGGCGGCCTCGGCCACGTCGTCCTGGTGGCTCAGGAAGATGTAGCGAAGCCCCCCCGAGGCCTCGTAGTGCCGGATGAGGTGGGGCAGGTACTTGGGCGAGTCGATGAGCCAGTTGCCCGCAGGGTCATGGACGAAGTAGCTGTGCCCCCCGTAGGACTTGGGTGAGTTGAAGCCGTTGTAGTAAATGCCCTCGTCCAGCGGCATGGGGAAGTCCTGTAGCACGTCGCGCGCCTGATTGGGGTGCATCGTCCCGATGGAGCCCGTCGGGCAGGCCAAGAGGGCCTGGAGGGCCTTGCGTTCGGCCTCCGGGGTGGTCGGCTGGGCGTGGACGTACGAGGAGTCCGCCGACTCGGCGAAGGAGGCCGGTGCGAGCAGCCGACACGTCCCGCAGTCGATGCAGGTGGCGTCCACGAAGAACTCGCCCGCGACGTTCTCGGGCAGCCGTTTCTGGAGGGTTGCCATGGCTCACCCCTTTCCCGTTCCTCCAGGAGTCTACCAGCGCCGCGCCGCGAACGCATCCATGGCGGATGTCCGGACGAGACGCGTCGGATTCCGGAAGGAACGGGAGGCCGAGCGCTGGATGAGAGGGGTCAGCCAGCAACCACGTGTTTGAAGGGGGGCGTCACTCCTCGCCGCGGCGCGGCCGATTCAGCGGGTCGTTCCGACCCAGTAGTCCCTCTGGAGTCGCCTGCGTCGGTCGGCGCATGCGTTCGGATTCACTGGGCTCCGCGCTCACGAACTCGGCCTCCTGGCGGGCGTGCTCCCGGGGCTTCCGGTCCCTGGTGTGGAGGACGATCTCCTCTTCCACGAACGGCACCTTGTGGACCACCGTCTCCTCACCGATGATGGGCACGCGGAGGGTGTCCTCGTCCTCGATGGCCCGTCCCCCCGTCTCCCCGAACTCGGTCTCGGCGAGCGGCTTGTGGACGGGGCGCCGCTCGAACTCGACGTCGCTGCGCCGTCCCCGCTCGACGGCCTCCGCCCGGCCGCGCGGCTGGGCCCGCGGGCCTTCATGCGCCTCTGTCCGATGCTCCCGCCCTTCGCGGAAGCTCTCGACCATCTGCTTCAGACGATTGCTCCGGTGCTCGAACTCCGGACGCTGGTAGTTGGGCTCCTTTTCATGGGGGAAGAAGGTCGTGAAGTAGTGCCGTTCGCGTTCGGCCGTGGTTTCTGCCGCCTGGTAATCGGGCATGCGCTCGATCTCGTCAAAGGAGGCCTGTAGCTCGACGACTTGATCGGAATCGCGCAGGTTGACGGTTCCGATCGGGACCAGGAAGGTCCGACCGCGGGACGCCACGGTCATGTAGCGCACGGGCACCATCCCCTCGGGGCCTTTCTCGTCGGTCTCGACGAGCAGGCTGTCGACCTTGCCGACGACGCCGCCATCGCGGTCCGTCACCTTCCAGCCACAGATGTCCGGGCTGCCCTCCGCCACCCGGAAGGTAGGCATGTCCTGAAGCCGTCTGAGCATGAGCTGCCTCCTCGTTCGGAATCGGTCACGTCATGGGAGCGATGTCGCGACGCTATCACGAAAGGAAGGCAAGATGTAAAGGGACGCAGGGATGATGGATGCCCCCGGCTCAGGCGGGAATCCGCTCGGTCGTCACGTCCAGCAGGCCGTCCGCCAGCGTCAGGGTCGCCACGTACCGGCTGGAAAAGAGGTGCGCGTAGCGTACCACCGCCGTCTCCGGGTCGGTCCGGAAGGCCGCCTGGAACTCCACGGCATCCGCTCCGGCCCGGATCACGCGCGACAGGGAGCCCACGCGGTGAAGGTCGCCAACCAGGTCGGGATCCTGTTCGAACAGCGCCTCGATCGAGGCCTTGTCGGCGTGGTCGCCGATGAGGGCGGGCAGGCCGTCGCTATGCGCGGCCTGAAACGCGAGGGACCGGCGCGCGTCGACCCCCGCCGCCTGGAGGGCAGCGTTCAGCCGTCCTTGGAGGCGGCGCCGAGCCTCGGTCAGCTCCGCATCGAGGTCGAGGAGGGTCACGGCGCCATTGCTCGCAGGCCTGAACAGGGTCCTGGTCTTGCCGTGTTGCTCCCGGAGCGTGGAGTCGGCTTTGCGGAGGGCGGTATCGAAGGTCGTCAGGCTTGCCAGGGAGCGCCGGGGGCGGTGAACGGGGAGCTCGGCTCGGGTGCGGGTGGACAGCGTATCGGTCGGCATGGGGACCCTCCCTCTGACGAAGCGAGCGACCCTTTCATGGTCGACCTTTCATGGGCTGACTTGAGGGTGGGTCAAGAAGGCCGGAAGCAGCGATGCGAGCGGATTCCGGCCGCTCGATGGCGCGGCCCGACCCCGGTCCGGCCCTCCGGCGCGGCGGGTGTGAGAGGTGTGCTTGACATGCGGATCCCGAACCCGTGAGAATGGCCGTGGCCGGCGGGCTCGCGTCGTCCCGGCCCAGTAGGAGGAGCGATGGAACCCACGGACCAGGCCCCCATGCGCAAGGAGGCGATCGTCAAGGAAGACGGCCGATACCTCATCTACTACCGCTTCGAGTCGACCCCCGACGGCCGGGCCGCGACGGACGAGACGGCGGAGGCGAAGTAGCCATGTCCGAGCTACGCTGGAACCCCATCGCCGAGGAGTGGGTCGCGACGGCTACCCATCGCCAGGACCGGACCTTCATGCCGCCCGCGAACTACTGCCCCATCTGCCCCACCAAGCCGGGCGGCTTTCCCACCGAGGTTCCGGCCGAGACCTACGAGTACGTGGTCTTCGAGAACAAGTTCCCGTCGTTCAAGCGGGAGGCGGGTGAGCCCGCGGTCGAGGGCACGGACCTCTTTCCGGTTCGGCCATCCACGGGCATATGCGAGGTCGTGCTCTACTCTCCGGTACACAACACCACGCTGGCCGACCGTACGGTGACCGAGATCGAGCGCCTGGTGAGGGTATGGACGGACCGGTACCAAGAGCTCGGCAACCGCCCCGAGATCGACTACGTCTTCATCTTCGAGAACAAGGGCGAGGCCATCGGGGTGACGCTGCACCACCCGCACGGCCAGATCTATGCCTTCAGCTTCATCCCGCCCAAGGTGGAGAAGGAGCTTTCCAGCCAGGCCAAGCACCACGCGAAGACGGGGCGGTGCCTGCACTGCGACGTGCTCGCCGAGGAGCTGCGCGACGGGCGCCGGATCGTGGCCGAGAACGAGCACTTCGTGGCCGTGATTCCGTTCTACGCGCGGTATCCCTACGAGCTCCACCTCTATCCCAAGGCCCACCTGCCGTCCCTCATGGAGTTCGGGGCGCCGGAGCGGAGGGATTTCGCGCGGATGCTCAAGACGGTGATGAAGAAGTACGACGGGCTATTCGGCTTCTCGCTGCCCTACATGATGGTGATGCACCAGCAGCCGACGGACGGCAAGGAGCACCCGGGGAGCCACTTCCACGTGGAGTTCTACCCCCCCAACCGCACGGCCCAGAAGCTCAAGTTCCTGGCAGGCTGCGAGTCGGGGGCGGGGACGTTCATCAACGACACGCTGCCCGAAGAGAAGGCGGCGGAGATGCGGGCGATCGCCGTCGAAGCGTTCTAGCCCGACCCATCGGGGTACCTAACTCCCTGGGCGGCGTCACGTTGGAAACGTAGTGTCATTCCCCTGAGGGGAACTGCGTCACGGCAAAGGCATGCCTGCAATTTGCTGATCTATCGGTCTAACACCGTATGGTTTTTGGTGTTAAGTCAGCATGGAGAAACGTTGATAGCTTAGGCATCGACGGGCGCAGCCTTCGTTGCCAAGACTCGCGCGTTAGTGCTCTCGGCGACCTCAAGCCGTACATCCAGCTGCAGGGTCCCGGCATAACGGATCAGGGTAGGTAGGAAGACCGCCAAGCCCAGCATCTCGAGCAGTTCTTCGCAGTGGCTCAGCAAGACGTAACCCCAGGATTCCAGACCGTGCACCGCCGAGTATCCCGCCGAGAGGGTTTCCAACCCCACGGCGCCCCCGACGTAGAGGAACGCGGCAACGAGGAATCGAGCCCGGACCCAGCCGGGAAGCTCGAGTAGCCAGCGCGCATACGCTACCGCCAGGCCCATTACCAAGAGAGCTGCTGGCACGACCCACGGAAAGTAAAGGAACCCGCTGGGTTGGAAGGTGATCGACAACAGATAGTTGAGCTTATCGTGGAATCTCGCGATCTCGTCTAGCGACAAGAAGCTAAAGAGCAGCGCCAGAGCCCCCCAGTGCCGCGCATGGGGCGCACGTGCGACACGCTTGCCCTGGCCGATCACGCCGAGCGTCGCCGCACAGAGCAGCAGCAGGAGCGATGTGTACCAAGATGGCACGTTCGCCTCGGCGTCGAGCTGGAAGAGCGTGAGCCCGATCGGATGTGCGGCCAGACTCAAGGCGCCCAGGACGAGAGCGGCAGCCGACGTGACACGTGCCATCCAATCGGCTGAGACGGTGAGTTTCGTGGTCATGGCAAGATCCCCCTGGTGGATGCGGGACGACGTCGCTTGAAGGGTTCATGCGCCATCGTAGCGGGGGCGGCAACGGACGGGTGTGCCGTTATGACCAAAGAAGGCTGGCGTCAGTTGGTTGCCTATCCTGCAGCGGTTGCCGAGAGACACCTTGCGCCCTCTGCGTCCAGACGGGCCATGGTCGCTTTCGAGCCGCTCTCTGCGGCGGGCAGCTGCCAGCTGGCTTAGTGCTGATAGCCCTCTTCGTAGGGCAAGCGCGGGTTCCCCAGCACCATGCGGTTGAGGCTCTTGGCGAAGCCCAGCCGCGAATCCGGGAACTCGTCTCCCGTGCGGCGCAGCTGGAAGAGGTGCGCGTCGACCGTGTCGGCGTGGTGCACGATGAACGCCTCGGCCGTGCGCGGCTCGACGGGCGAGCCGTACTCGAGGCGCCCCTGGTGGCTCAGGATGACGTGCAGGAGGTTGGTGGACGTCGCCGCCGGGATGTCGCCCTGCTCGGCGATAGCCTTGCGCACCAGCGCATAGCCCAAGGACACGTGACCGAGCAGGTTCCCCACCTCCGTGAAGCCGATCTCCTCGGCGTCGAAGGTGTACTCCTCGATCTTGCCGATGTCGTGCAGCAACGCCCCGGCAAGTACCACGTCGCGGTCCACGCCGTCCTCGTCCAGGCACAGCCCGAGCGCGCGGCGCGCGACCGTCAGGTTGTGCTCCAGGAGGCCGGAGAGGAAGGGATGGTGGTGGGTCTTGGCCGCCGGAGCCCGCTGATAGGCCGGCGCTGTCACGGGATCCTCGAGCAGGATCCGGGTCAGCATCCGTGCCAGCCCGGGGTCGTTGACCATCGAGATGTAGCCCTTGAGCTCGTGGAGCATCTCGTCGAGCGGCCGCTTGGAGACCGGCAGGAAGGTCTCGGCTGCGAACTGCTCCCGGGGCAGGATCTCGTAGCGGGTCACGACGAACTGGGGAGTGTCCTTGTGGAGCTTGACCTCGCCGGAGAGGCGGACGAAATCGCCGTTCTTGAAGTCGACCCGGCCGCTCCAGATGATGCAGCCGATGGAGCCCTGCGCGTTGGTCGCGCGAAAGATGTGGAAGCCGCCGTCGCCGTCCTTCTTCTTGAACTCGCGCAGCTGCGAGACCCGGGCGACGTAGTCGGTGAGACGATCACCGATTTTGGGCAGTGTTTGGCTCGTCACGTTACTGAGGTCTCCAAGCGCTTCGGTCGCATGGATCGTACCACCCCTCTCTCCAGGCGACAACCGCAGACATCCGTCACTTGCGGTCGGATCCGTGTGACATCCCGCGTCTAGGGCATGAGGAGGGTGGAAGCGTCCGGCTCGTGGCGGATTAGCTTTAGGAGAGCCGCCCGGCAACGCCGAGGGCGCCGTAGACGGCCCCCACCAGGTACAGCGAGCCCGCCACTACGATTTCCCGCCCCGCAGCCAGCGTGCGGGCTGCCGCCAGGGCTTCTTCCCAATCGGGCACCACGTGAAGGTCCGGATGATCCAGCTCGTGAGCGAGCTTTCGCGGATCGAGCCCGCGGTCATGGGGCGGCATCGTGAGCACCAGGGTCCGGGCCTGTGGCGCCAGGCCCGCGATCATCTCCTTGGGCTCCTTGTCGGCGAGCACGCCCATCAGCAGCACGCGCCCGTCCGGCATGGGCCGGTCGCCGAGGGCGGCGGCGAGGGCCGCGACCCCGTCCATGTTGTGGGCGCCGTCCAGCCAGTAGACCTGCCCGTCCGGGGTCGTCCGGCGATCCATCCGGCCGGGCCAGCACGCGACGGCGAGCCCCTGACGGACCGCCTCGTCGCTCACGGCGTAGCCCCGCGCGCGCAGCCCCGCGACGAGCTCCAGGGCGATCGCCGCGTTTCGCGCCTGGTACGCCCCCAGGAGCCCCAGGTCGTAATCGACGCCCGCCACCCGGACCCGATCCGCGCAGGGACCCGCGGAGAGCCAGTCGGCGGCCGGGGCGACTTGGACCGGGGCGCCGAGGGAGGCTGCGATCGCCCGGATCTCGTCCAGGGCGCTGCCTTCGGCCCCCGTGACGACCGGGACGCCGGCCTTGAGGATGCCCGCCTTCTCGCGCGCGATCGCCTCGACCGTGTTCCCCAAAAGGGCCGTGTGGTCGAGCGCAATTCGGGTGATGGCCGACATCACCGGGCGGTCGACGACGTTGGTCGAGTCGAGTCGCCCGCCCAGGCCGACCTCGAGGATCAAGAGGTCCATGGGTTGCTTGGCGAACCAGTTGAACGCGACCGCCGTCAGGAGCTCGAACTCCGTGACCGGACCGAGCGCCGGGTCCAGCGTCTCCGCCAGGTCCGCCACCGTCTTGAGCTCGGCGTCCAGCTCCGCCTGAGAGATGAGGATGCCGCCGAGGCTGAAGCGCTCGCGGTAGGACACGAGATGGGGGCTCGTGAAGCGCCCGACCGTGTACCCCGCGGCCTCGAGCATCGAGGCCAGAAGCGCGCAGACCGAACCCTTGCCGTTGGTGCCCGCCACGTGCACCACCGGGTGCCGGTCCTGGGGGCGTCCGAGCATGTCCAGGAGCGCGGTGATGCGCTCAAGCCCCGGGCGGATGCCATGCCGGAGCGCCGATTCGAGCAGGGTGGGTTCGTGGGTCATGGGGGCTTCAACCAGTGGGGACGAGCTCGCTGTCGAAGGCCGCGATGGTTTCCAGCATCGCCTCGCCGTACTGGCGGGCCTTCTCCTCGCCGATCCCCTTGACGGCCATGAGGGCCTCGTGGGTGCGGGGACGCACGGTGGCAAGCTCCAGGAGGACCTTGTCGTGCACGATGCAGTATGCCGGAAGGCCCCGATCGCGCGCAAGTCGCGTCCGCAGCTCGCGCAGGGCCGCATGCAGCTCGGCGTTCGCGGCGTCGGGCTTGGGCACGGCGGGAGCGGGCGTCGGCTCTGCCTTGGCCCGGATCGTGACCTTGCGCGGGGTCGGCGCGGTCGGGGCGGCGGCGGCTTCGAGGCAGCGATCGCACGCGCCGCACTTCGCCGAGGTTTGGTCTCCGAAGTAGTCCAGGATGTAGGCCCGGCGGCAGCCCTCGGTGTAGCCGTAGTTCACCATCTGGTCGAGCTTGGCGAGCTCGCGGCCCTGCTTGCCCACCATGTGCGAGACGTCGAGACCCAGCTCCGAGAAGTGGCTCGCGCGCTTGAGGATGCGCATGGAGCGCCCGTGCTGCGGGGGCGTGTAGTGGATGAGGCCGCGCTCGTGCAGGCTACGCAGCGCCGAGAGCACCGAGTCGCGGCTCTCGCCCACGTACGACACGAAGGCCGTGAGGTCCAAGGAGCTGCCCTCGTCGAGGCGATCGCCCAGCACCGCCTTGAGGCATTGGTAGACGGCTCGTTGCTGCTTGGCGCGCGAGTCCAGGGGCATCAGGGCGTTGGCATGCCGGACGTAGGCGTGGTTGGCGCCGCGGGGTGCTCGCTCGATGACGCCGTTGCGCTCCAGGAGGTTGAGGCAGGTGCCGATGGCCATGTCGTTGACCTTGCCCGGCAAGAGGCGGCCGATGGCCTCGTGGGTCATGACGAACTCGTCCGGCCCCTGCTCGCACAGGACGTGGTAGACGTCGGCGAGGGTCGAGACCGACGGGCAACTGCCCTCGATGAAGAACTCCTGCAGGTAGCGGTCGGCGGGCGAGAAGATGAGGACGCAGTAAGCGGCCTTGCCGTCGCGGCCCGCGCGGCCGGCCTCCTGGTAATAGGCCTCGAGCGTGCCCGGCTGGTCGTAATGGACCACGAAGCGCACGTTGGGCTTGTCCACGCCCATGCCGAAGGCGTTGGTCGCGACCACCACGCGCGCGCGGCCGTCCATCCAGGTGTCCTGCGCGACCTCGCGCTCCATGTCGCCGAGGCCCCCGTGGTAGGCCACCGACGAGATGCCCGCTGCTTGCAGGTGCTCGGTGATGGTCTCGACGTTCTTGCGGGTGGCGGCGTAGACGATGCCCGAGCCCTGGACCTTCTGGACGATCTCGAGGGCCTTGGAGAGCTTGGCCTGCTCGCCCGACGCCGGCCGGACCACGTAGCGCAAGTTGGGCCGATCGAAACCCGTGACGAAGACCGCCGCGTCCTTGAGGCCGAGCTGGGTGACGATGTCCTCGCGGACGTCCGGCGTGGCGGTCGCCGTGGCGGCCAGGACCGGCGGGCGACCGAGCTTGTCGATGGCATGCTTGAGGCGCAGGTAGTCGGGCCGGAAGTCGTGCCCCCACTGGCTGACGCAGTGGGCCTCGTCCACGGCGAAGCGCGCGATCGTCACGCCCTGCAGGGCCTTGAGGAAGGACTGGTTGCGGAAGCGCTCGGGAGCCACGTAGACGAGCTTGTACTCGCCTCGGGCGAGCGCCTCCAGGCGATGCGTCGCCTCCTCGGGGTCCAGGCTGCTGTTGATGAAGGTTGCGGCGATGCCCTTCTCGAGCAGGCCGTCGACCTGGTCCTTCATGAGGGCGATGAGCGGCGAGACCACGAGCGTCACGCCGTCGAGCATGACGGCGGGAAGCTGGTAGCACAGGGACTTTCCCTGGCCGGTGGGCATGAGGGCGACGGTGTCGCGGCCGGCGAGCACCGCCTCGATGACGGGCTGTTGCCCGTTGCGGAAGGCGGTGTGGCCGAAGTGCCGCTCTAAGGCGGCCTCGGCGGGGCTAGGCATGCGGGTGGAAGGGGCAGCAGCGGTCGAACATAATACCAGTCTACATGTTGACCAGCCGACCGGGCAAGCCCCGGATGGCCCGCCGCGTGCGTTTTACTGTTCTTCCTCTTCTTCTTCCTCTTCGCCCTCGAAGCCGCGCAGGTCGTTCCAGTAGTCCTCCAGGCGCTCGACTTCGTAGGTGTCCATGACCTCGGCCAGGATCAGGCCCTGGGTGAAGCCGCGGAACCAGTCGGTGGTTTCGAAGCTGTTCTGCTCGAGGAATTCGCGGATGGTGGCGATGTCCAGTTCCATGATTGCTCCAGTGCTAGGTGGGATGGTTCGATCCTAAACCTAACATAGGCCCCTGAAATATGCGACCCGTCACCATTTCCTCGATCGAGGGCACTCAGGGGCGAGGCTTCGCTTGCTTGGCGATAAGGCGCTGGAGCTTGCCGTAGTCGATCTTGGTCTGGTGCCGAGGGTCCAGAGGCAGGCGACGCGTGAAGAGGATGGCATCCAGGGGGATGCCATGGCGCTCCAGGTGGTCGCGGATCCTCAGCTCCCACTCGTGGCGCTTGCGAATCCACTGGACGGGGTGCTTCTCGTGGGGGATCACGACGAACGCCACCCGGTGGCCGAGCTCAGGATCGTCCAGGCCCACGAGCGCCGCCTTCTCGACGAAGGGGAGCTGGTGGGCGATCGCCTCGGCCTGGATGGGGTAGATGGCCTTGGGACCGCGGGTCACGACGTTGTTGACCCGGCCCACCAGCCAGATGCGCTGCTGGTCGTCCAGGTAGCCCACGTCTCCCAGGCGATGCCAGATACGGCCGTCGGGGGCCTTGATCTTGTTCTCCTTGACCGCCTCGGGGTTGCGGTAGTAGTCCTTGCCCACGTGGTCGCCCGTCACGACGAGCTCGCCGATGGCCCCATGCGGCAGCTCCAGGTCGCTCCAGCCCTCGGGGCCGAGCGTCACGGGACCGGGGATGACGCGGATGACCTTGAGGTCGATGCCCGGCGCGAGATGCCCCACGCAGTTGCCGTCGCCCGCCTCGGTCCGGGGCCCCGTCTCGTCGCAGACCTCGTCCGCGCCGATGATGGCGATGGGCTCGGCCTCGGTGGAGCCGTAGCCGATGAAGGCCTCACCGTGCGGCAGGATGCGCCGCAGCTTGCCCAGGAGCCCGGGGGGTACCGGGCCGCCGCCCGTGAAGACCGAGCGGATGGTGGGCAGCGTCAGACCCATTTCGAGGCAGTGGTCGGCGATGGGCAGCCAGTAGGCGGGCGAGCCCACGGCGGTGCGGGGCTCGAAGTCCTGGATCTGCCGGAAGATGACGGCCGGATCGACGGCGCCCGGCTTGGACGACAGGGGCAGGATGCTCGTCACGCCCGAGGCCAGGTTGTTGAGGACGAAGATGGGCAGGGTCGTGAGGTCCGCCTCACCGGGCCTCAGCCCCATCTCGCGCGAGAGGGCCAGGTGCTGGGCCACGAGAAAGCCGTGCGTGCGATTCGCGCCCTTGGGAGTGCCCGTGCTGCCCGTGGTGAAGGTGATGAGGGCCGTGGTGTCGGGCTCCACCCGCTCTGTCTCGACCGGAGGGGCTTGCTCGTCCATCAGCTTCTCGAGCTGGAGCTCGCCGAAGCGGGCGCGGCCCCTGGCCGTGAGGCGCAGGGGGATGGGCTTGAGGATGCCCATGGACCGGGCCAAGAGCTGGATGAGCGGGATGCCCGCGAAGGCCTTGGGCTGGGTCAGCTCGATGCAGCGCCGGATCTGGTCGAGCCCCACCCAGGGGTCGATGAAGACGATGACGGCCGCGATCTTGAGACAGGCGAGCAAGAGCGTGTAGAGCTCCATGCTCATGGGGATCATGACGACGATGCGATCGCCGCGCTCGATGCCCCGGGCCTTGAGGGCCGCCGCCAGCCGGTTGACCCGGCCCTCCAGCTCGGCGAACGAGAGCTGCTCGTAGGGCACGCTGCCGTCGGCTCTGGGCTTGCCCGGCATGACCACGGCGGGCTGGTCGGGGGACGTGGCGGCCCAATGGCTCAGGTACCGGAAGACGTTGTCCTGCGGGGCGAGGATCTTGTCGGCGGGGCGCATGGTGGGACTCCTCTAGAGCGCCTTGCCGCCTTCGAGCTGGTTGAGCAGCTTGCGGATGTTCTCGACCGCGTCTTTCTCACCGAGCTTGCGGAACGTGCGCTGGGCCGTGATGAGCTGGGTGACGGCCTCCTTGTGGCGCTGCTTGGCGGCATAGAACTGGCCCAGATCCAGGGAGGCATGGGCGAGCGCCCAGTCGTCCTCGCTCTCCCGGGCGACGCCGAGCGCCTCTCTCAGCTTGGACTCGGCTTCGGTGAAGTCATTCTTGTCCATGGCGAGCATGGCGAGCACCCGGAGGGCTCCATGCTGGGTGGGATAGTAGCCGACGGCGCGACCCAGCCCCAGGGCCTCGGCGGCGCTGGCGGCGGCCTGATCGGGCTTCTTCATCTCGCGCTCTACGCTTGCGATCTTCACCAGGACCCTGGCGGCGCTGAGGTCGTCCTTGCGCTTCTTCGAGCGATCGAGGACCGACTTGAGGCGCGGGTAGCCGCTGTCGTAGTCCCCCTTCTCGCACTCGATGGCGCCCAGGTCGAAGGTCGCTGCATCCAGGAGGAGCGGGTCGTCCAGGGTCTCCGCGATGGCGAGGGACTGGCGGTAGTAGCTCTCGGCCCCGTTGACCCGACCGGCCCGCTCGGCGACGATGCCCAGGTCGTTGAGGGCGTTGGCGTGGACTCGCTTGTCCCCGACCTCGACGGCGAGCCCCAGCGCGTTCAATAGGTAGCTCTTGGCTTCCTGCATCTTGTCGAGCCCCAGGTAGACCTCACCGTGCATCAGGAGGGCCTCGGCCACGAGCGCCAGGCTACCTGACTTTCGGGCGGCCTCTAGGATCTCGCCCGCGAGCGGCAGGGCGACCTTGTTGTTGTTACGGTCCATGGCCGACTGCAGTCGCTCGAAGGAGGCACGGATGGCGGTCTCGGTCGGCTCGACGGCAGCTAGGGCGCCGGGCGTGGCCGCGAGCGTGACGAAGAGGAGGGCGGCGAGGGCCGGGCGGAGCTTCATGGCGAGGGGGCCTTTCTCGAGGGGCAAACACGCTCTATATACCCGACGGGATCGATTGGGAACGCCGTCCGCAACAGACGGCGAGGGCCTCCTCCCGCATCGGGAGGAGGCCCTCGAGTCGAACTCCGTTGCTACTCGTCGGGGTTCAGCCGGACCGTGCCCTGGCGGGCGTCCATCTCGACGAGTTGGCCGTCCTTGAGGCGCTTGGTCAGGTTCTTGATGCCCACGATGGTGGGCAGGCCGAGCTCACGGGCGACGATGGCCGAGTGGCTCAGGATGCTGCCGCGCTCGATGAGCAGGCCGGAGGCCGCCGGGTACAGGGGCACCCAGCCCGGATCCGTGCGCTCGGCGACGAGGATCTGGCCGTTGAGGCTCATGTCGTCCTCGGGCGAGCGGATGACGCGCACCGTGTTCTTGACCACGCCCGGGCAGCAGCTGATGCCCTTGAGGACGTTCGGATCCACCGGACCCTGGTCGGCGGGCACCTCGCCCACGAAGTGGTTGGCGTACCAGACCGTGCCGTAGGATTTGAAGCGATCGTCCACGTCCTCGGCCCGGTAGCGGTCGAACTCGGCCTTGCGCAGGGCCGCCAGGCCCCGCAGGTTGGTGCTCGTCGCCGTGCCCTGGATGAAGCCCCAGATCTCCTCGAGGTTCAGGTAGAAGATGTCCTGGCTGTCGTCCAAAAGCTCCCACTGGTAGAAGGTGGCGCCGATGGACTGGAACATGTCGCGCAGGATGCCGAAGATCTTCGTGCGGGCAAAGCGCATGTTCTCGCGGTTCTTGACGTGCTTGCGCGCGTTCTTGACCACCCACATGAAGAAGCCGTATCGGAAGGGGTTGCCGCCCAGTTTCTGCCGGATCTTGGCCTCGGCCTCGTTCCGGATCCGCTTCTCGTTGGCCTCCATGGCCTGGATGTCCAGGTTCTCCATCTTGAGGTAGTTCTTGACCATCGAGAAGATGAAGGACGGATCCTCCTTGAGGTTCTTCTCCTCCAGCTTGAGCTCGTTCATGCAGCGGTAGCCGTACTTGTCCAGGAAGTCCTGGACCAGGTCCCGCATGCCCTTGAGGCTCTCGTCCTGCTTGAGCAGGCTCCAGATCTCGGACTCCTTGTGCGTCTCGAAAAAGGTCTTGAGCTTGGGGTCTGCCTTGGCGGCGAGCGCCATGCGCATGATGGCCTTGGTGGGCTCGGTGGACTCGATCTCGCCCTCGCCGCACAAGAGGTCATTCTGCAAGGAGCCGGTCTCGTCGCCGCACCAGCCCACGCAGAGCTTCTTGAGGACGCCGTAGAAGACCATGGCCGAGATGTCCGTCAGGATCGGGGCCTTCCACTGCCACAGAAGGCGCTGCTCGAGGTCGTGGTAGGCCTCCTTGATCTCGTCGGGCCGCATGGCCTTCCAGTCGTACGTCCGGTATTGGCCGTTGACCTGGTTGAAGTTGTTCTGGAACCACGAGACGTGCTGGTCGATGCGCCGGTAGTGGCCGAGGATGGTCCAGGCGACGCCCAAGAGCTTGGGCAGCTCCGAGTAGTTCTTCTCGCCCTTCTGGAAGTCGGATTGCTCCTTGACCCCCATCATCTGGTCCATGAAGCCCTTGTTGAAGTTGAAGCCGGGCAACAGGGAGGTCATCTGATACCAGTTGCCGAGGTTATAGAAGACGCGGCCGCGGACCAGGCCGAGCAGGTTCTTGAAGGTCTGCTCGTTGAGGCGCACCACGTCGCCCGGGATGCCGAGCGTGAGCGCCACCTGGTTGTAGACGATGTTGTAGGCCTGCGACGCAAAGGAGAAGGTCAAGGGCGAGGTCACGCCCGAGTAGCTCTCGGTGATGTTCGAGTTGTCCCAGATGATCTCCTTGCCGATCTTGGTCTGGGGCACCTTGAGGTTGGTGATGGGACGGCTCTGCAAGATGTGGAGCTTGCCCGCGTAGACGGTCCACTCGATGTCCTGGGGCTTGCCGTACAGCGCCTCGATGGCGATGCCCAGCTCCGCGAGCTCCTTGGCTTGCTCCTCGGTGAGGCACGGGACATCTTGTAGCACTGCTGGCACGTCGGCCTCGAAGGTGCCATGGCCGCGCGCCGCGTTGAACGCCACCCGCTTTGGTTTGTTTACCAGCTCAGTGGTCAGTTGCTTCGTGGATTTGTTGACAACGAACGAGTCCGTGTCGAGCGCCCCCGAGACCACGCCCTCGCCGGCGCCGAAGGTGCCGTTGATGACGACGACGTCGCGATCGCCCGAGAGCGGATCCGCCGTGAACATGACGCCCGAGGCGTCGCCGAAGACCATCTCCTGGACGATGACGCCCACGTCCACCGCGAAGATGTCCACGCCCTTCATGTGGCGGTAGGCGAGGGCCCGGTCCGAAAAGGCCGAGGCCCAGCAGCGCTTGATGGACTTGAGGACGGAGTCCGCCCCCTTCACGAACAGGTAGCTGTCCATCTGGCCGGCGAAGGAGTCCTTGTCGCCGTCCTCGCCGACGGCGCTCGAGCGCACGGCGACGTAGGAGCCTGGCTGGAAGTGCTCCATGTAGTAGCGCTTGAGGCCGCGGTAGAGGTCGTCCGGGAGCTGGCTCGTCTCGAAGAGGCGCTTGATGGTCTCGCTCGCGGTCCGGGCGGCATCCGGGCTCTTGAAGTCGAGATCCTGCAGGAGGGTGCGGATCACGGCCTCGAGCCCGGCGCTCTTCATGAACTGGCGGAAGGTGCTCGTGGGCACGACGAACCAGCGCGGCACCGGAAAGCCCGCCGACGCGAGCTTCTGGAGGTTGGCGGCCTTGCCGCCCAGCTCCTTCTCGTCGGTGAGCGGGTTGTGGGTTGCCCCGGTCATGGAAAACTCTCCTTATACGACGAAGCGGACGCCGTCGGAGCCGACGGAGCCCACCGCGATGGCGATGTAGCAGAGGAGCATCAGGACGGCCGCCCAGTTGTCCAGGCCCTTGGCGCCCTTGGAGGTGGGCTTGAGCCAGAAGCGCACGAAGCCCACGGTCGCGACCAGCAATCCGAGCCCGAGGAGCCCGAAGGCGTACGCCGGGAAGCCCGCGAGCAGGCCCGCGTACGAGGCGCAGGCCGCCCCCGACACGAGGATGGCGAAGGCCATCATGGAGGCGACCATGGGCCCGAAGTGCTTCGAGTAGGTGTCGATCTGGGGATGCTCGTCGTCGGGCATGCGCACCTTGCGCGACATCTCCCAGCCGAGGCCGGTGCCCGCGCCCATGGCGAGCTGCAGCCAGAAAGGCGCATGCCATGCGCCCGAGGCCTGGAACGCGGCGATCGCGTAAACAAACAAGCAGAGCAGCGGTGTGATCACCTGATGCGTCAACGCGTAGAGCATGACGTGCTTGCTCAGCCACTCGCCGACGAAAAATTCCTTGTACATCAACAAGGCGAATGTGATGACGGCGAGATACGTTGCGAAGACCTGCCAGCCCAGGAAGAGGTTGCAGGCGGCGAGGATCCCCACGACCACCCAGCCCATGGTGCGGAGCTCGGCGAGCGGCATGATGCCACGCGAGACGATCCGGTCGGGATGGGCGATCACGTCGCGGTCGTAGTCCTTGAACTCGTCGAAGATGCGCAGCAGGAAGAACGTGAGGAGCACGGCGACCATGCCGGCGAGGGCCCGGGGACCGAGGGTCGCGGGGCCGGTGTGCAGCAATCGTTCGGCGAGGAAGTAGTTGCTGAAGAAGAAGGCGAAGACCACCACCAGGTGGGTCGTGAGCGGGAAACGCTCGTCCAGGTAGAGTTTCAGGCGCTTTGGAAACGGTAGCGCCACTGCATCAGTTGCCATGGGACCTCCTTTGCTTGGAATCTTGTACCCAATCACGGGCGCTCCGTCTTTCGGGCCCTCGCCCTCCGTCACCAGCCATTAAAGATCTTTAATCGAAGCTTGCCTTTGACTTAAGAACGTCGAGATTTAACGGCTCGATAACGAACTCGGTACACGAGGATGGGAGGGACGACATGGCGACGCTTCCGCTAACGATGCCCGCGATCGATCACCTGCCAATGCGGCAGGCCACCATGGGGCTCGAGCGTCCCGAGACGGCGCTGCTCTTTGCCCTCCGACGGCTCTTCTACCCCGCGGTCGTCCTGTTGGTGATCGGCGCTCACCTGTTCATCGCGAGCGGGCTTCCGGCCTCCCAGCACAGCCTGGTGACGGGCGGCATCTCACTTGTCTGCCTCGGTATCTTCCTCGTGATGGAGCGGGTCCTGCCCTATCGTGCCGGCTGGAACCGCGACCGCGGGGACCTCGTCACCGACGCCGTGCAGACCAACCTCTTCCTGCCCCTCATCGCCCGCCTCAACGAGACCGCGCTCGCCGTCGCCATCACCTGGCTCGCGGCCCAGGGGCTCTGGAGCGGGATCTTCCCGGTGCATGCCCCCCTCGCCTTGCAGGTCGTGCTCGCCCTCGTCAGCGCGGAATTCTGCTACTACTGGGTCCACCGGCTGGGCCACACCACCTTTCTCTGGCAGTTCCACGCCGTGCACCACGGCTCGGAGCGGGTCTACTCGCTCAACGCCGGCCGCTTTCACCTGGTCGACGCCTGGCTCGGCACGCTCGCCTACCTCGGCCCCATGCTGCTCTTGGGCGTCCCGGCGCCGGTCATCGCGCTCATCGCCACGCTGAACGCCGTCACGGGCTTCATGGAGCATGCCAACATCGACTTCGAGGCCGCCTGGCTCAACCGCGTCTTCAACACGGCCCAGCTGCACCGCTGGCACCACGCGGCGGACCTCGCGATCGCCAACTGCAACTACGGCAAGGTGATCTCGATCTGGGACCAGGTCTTCGACACCTACTACCTTCCCGAGGGCGGGCAAGTCGGCGCGGTCGGCGTCGGTCCGACCGAGACGCCCGTGCCCAACACCCTCATGGGCCAGACGCTGTATCCCTGGCGACGCTAGCTTTTCACCCGCCGAGGGTATGGTGTCGGGGGGCCCCGTCCTAGGAGCGACATGCAACTCAGCGCGAACGTCCACCGCCTGGAAGCCACCAAGGGAAGCTACTGCTACCTCGTCCTCGGCGACGAGCCGACGCTCATCGACACGGGCCTGCCCGGACGAGGCGATCGCATCCTCGCCGAGCTCGCCTCTCACGGCCTCAAGCCCGGCGACCTGGCCCACATCCTCCTGACGCACCACGACATCGACCACATCGGCAACGCCCGTTTCCTGGAAAAGGCGACGGGCGCGACGGTCTGGGCGCCCGCGGAGGACGTCCCCTACATCCATGGCGAGCACAAGCGCGAGGGCATCAAGGGGCTGGCCGATTGCATCGTCCGGGTCAAGGGCCCGAGCGTGCATCGCACCTACGAGCCGGGCCAGCGCATCGGCGACCTCGAGATCATCCCGAGCCCCGGCCACACACCGGGCCATACGAGCCTGCGCCTCGGCGACACCCTGTTCGCTGGAGACCTCATCGCCACGGCCAAGGGCCGGATTAGAATCCTTTCAAGCCTCTTGGCCTGGGACGAGGCCATGCTCCGGCGCTCGATCCGGGAAGTGGGGCGTCTTTCCTTTGATTGGATCCTGCCGGCGCATGGCCATCCGGTGCGGCGCGGCACTTTGTGGGAGACGATCCTCGACGCTTAGCGTTGCGAGGCCGCTCCTGCGTGGTACAAGGGGATGGCCCCCAATTAGACGATGGAGCGGTTAATGGTCAGCCACCAGGACGAAACCCTCTCGGAGAGCAAGCGCACGCAGGCCCTGAAGGCCACCCGTAACCTACGGAGCGAGGTGGCCGACCGCCCCTTCTTCCGGTCGATCGGCTACGCCAACTGCTGGGAGGACCCCGTGATCCTCCAGGAAGCCTTGCAGGTGCGCTCGGGCGACGTCTGCTTCTCCATCACCTCGGGCGGCTGCAACACGCTCTCGCTGTTGCTGCACGATCCGGCCAAGGTCGTGGCCCTGGACTTCAACGCGAGCCAGAACCACCTCTTGCGCATGAAGATGGCGGCCTTCAAGGCCCTCGAGTACGGCGAGCTCCTGGAGCTGATGGGCGTCCGCAAGTCGACCCGGCGCAAGGCGCTTTACTACAAGCTCAGGCACGAGCTGTCGAGCGAGGCCCGCGCCTTCTGGGACGAGCACCAGGTCCTCGTCGAGAAGGGCCTGCTTTTCGTGGGCCGCCTCGAGCGCTACCTGCTCGCCTTCGGCAAGCTCATGCGCGGGCTCTACGGGCGCAAGCGGATCCGCCGCTTCTTCGACTGCGCGACGCTCGCCGATCAGCGGGCCTTTTACGACCAGGAGATCGACGGGCCGCTCTGGCGGACGATCTTCGACATGTTCTTCAGCCGGACGGTCATGACCCGGGCCAAGGACAAGGAGCACTTCCGCCTGGTCGACTTCGACAACTTCGGCAAGATCTTCCGGGCGCGCACCGAGCACGCCTTCACCCAGATCCCCATCCGATCCAACTACTTCCTGGGGCTCATCCTGCTCGGACACTACCTGGACGAGGACGCCCTGCCGCCCCACCTCCAGCGCGAGAACTTCGAGACCATGCGCGAGCGGGTCGGCCGGATCGAGATCTTCACGGGCGAGATCGAGCAGTTCCTCACCTCGATGCCGGATGACACCTTCTCCAAGTTCAACGTCTCCAACCTCTTCGACTGGATCAGCCAGCCGATCTTCGTGCGCCTGCACGAGGAGATCGTGCGGATCGGCCGGAACGGGGCGCGCATGGCCAACTGGAACACCCTGCTCGCTCGCGCCATCCCGTCGGACGAAGTGAAGCAGATCGAGCGCTTCCCGGAGTTCGCAGCCGAGCTCCTGAAGCGCGATCGCGCCTTCCTTTACGCCAACCTCGAGGTCGGCGTCGTTCACAAGTAGCGCCAAGCGAAACGCCCGCCGTCACCGGCGGGCGTTTTCTCGAGGCGAATGCCAGCGTAGCGGTTAGCCCAACTTGCCATAGCCGCCGTAGCGGCCGGCGGCATACCCGCTGAGCTTCTTCTGGTCCTGATTATGGCCCGTCACCTTGGCGACATAGTTCTTGGCCTTCTTGTAGGTAGACTTGGCCTTGTTCACGGTACGGCGAGCGAAGGACCTGACTGATTTTCCGATGTGCATGGGGAACCTCCTGGCTTCTGGGGCTGGTTCATTCCTACCCCGGAACCCCCGGTTGTACCGTTAAACGGGCATTAAATGACATCCCGGCGTCTTTGTGACGCGCGCGTTGCGCTTGCGGTCCCCTTACAGCACCGTGACGAACAGGCCGCGATGAATCCAGGGCCCGGAGCGAACCTCCAGGTTGCCGCTGGTCGAGCCGGCAGGCAGCCTGAAGGTGGCCGTGGTCCCGTCGGTCGTGAGCACCGGGCACGAGAGGCTGTTGAGCCGGACCGTCAGGCCCGCGTTCAGTCCGTGGCCATACAGGGTCAGCGTGCTGCCGACGGCAGCGGCCGCCGGGCTGACGTCCGCCAGCACGACGCCGGCCGCTGCCCAGCCGAACCCGGGCCGCAGGCCGTAGCCGCTTCCCAGGTCCGTGTCCACGCTGGCCGTGGCGTTCGGGCGCTGGACGATCGAGGCCATGGGATCGGCGTTCTGATCCAGGGAACGGGTCACCAGGTCCCACACCTGCTGGTACTCGAGGGCCGTCACGGCCGGGGTTCCCCCGAACGTGTCCGGGCTCGTGATGCCGCCCACGGTCGAGGGCGCTCCGACCGTGAGGGTCTTCAAGAGAGCGATGTTCTGGGCGACGCTCAGCCCCTTGAGGCTCGAGAGGATGGCAAGCGCGGTGGTCGAGCGGCCGACGTAGATGCCGTTGCTGCTGAAGGACTCCCAGTCGCCGTTGTTCATGCGGATGAGGGTCCGGAGGCGTACGGCACTGGCACCCACCTGGTTGCTGCTGGTGCCCAGTCCCTTGCTCGCCTCGAGGAAATACGGGTTGGATCCCGGGGTGAAGGTGGCGGGCGGGAAGTTGAGCACGAACTGGCCGTTGGGGGTACTGAGGGTGGTGGCGATGGTGTTCCCGGAAGTGGGGTCGATGAGCGCGACCGTGGCGCCGTTGGCGACCTCGCTCGTGCTGGCGGCCACCAGCCGGGAGGCGAGAGGCTCGACCTGGCCGATCAGGGGCGGGAGGGGCTCGACTCCCGGTGGAAGATAGGAGCTGCAGCCAAGGAGGCCCAGGCTGAGGGCGAAGCCGAGGCACCGATCGAGTCGCATCACTGCAGCCTCCGTACCATGTAGTTGCTCATATCGCTGAACACCAGCTGGTTGTTGGTGTCCATGAGGAGCTTGCCGGGATAGAAGAGCTGGATGCCGGTGGCGGGCGTGCCGTCCCCGTTGTAGCCGCTGACGGTCGTGCCGGCAACGGTCCGAATGATCCCCGTCCCGGCGTCCACCATCCGGATGCGGCCGCTGGTGCTGATATACACGTTACCGGCCGAATCGACCGCGACGCCGTTCTGGTAGTCCAGCCGGGCATTGAGCGCCAGGCCACCATCCCCCGTGTCCCCGGAGAACCCGTTCCCGGCCAGGATGCTCAGGACGCCCGTGGCGGCCGTCAGCTTCCGGACGTAGTAGTGAAAGCCCGAGATATAGAGGTTGCCCGCCGCATCGACGGCCATGTCGGTCGGGCTAGGGACCGCCGCCACCGTGGTGATGATGCCCGTGTCGGCCGCCACCTTGCGGACCCGACCGGCGGCGTAGTCGGCGATGTAGAGGTTTCCGACCGCGTCGCACGCGAGGCCTTCCGGATCACTGAGCTTGGCGGTCGCGGCGGGTCCATTATCCCCGAGGA
The DNA here is from genome assembly GCA_036676985.1 of Candidatus Sericytochromatia bacterium. GTDB lineage: Bacteria > Cyanobacteriota > Sericytochromatia > S15B-MN24 > UBA4093 > DATNQJ01. The sequence goes on along the minus strand of JAKFBU010000023.1, from coordinate 57,975 downwards.
GGGCACCGCCGCCCGCGAAGTGCGTGATGATGCCGTTGGTGTCGACCTTGCGAACGATGCGATCGTTGTATTTGTCGAGGATGTACAGGTTATCGAATTTGTCGACGGCGAGGTCCGAGATCTGCTGGCTCAACTGGGCATTGACCGCCGGGCCCCCGTTGCCGGAGGTGCCGATCGTGCCGTTGCCCGCCACCGTGGTGATGATCCCCGAAGGCGAGATCTTGCGGACCCGGTAGGCCCCGCTGTCACCGACATACAGGTTGCCGGCGGAGTCGTAGGCCATGCCCGCGGGGTTGGCAAACTGAGCGGCGAGCGCCTGACCACCGTCTCCCGAGAAACGGCTGCCGGTGCCGGCTACCGTCGTGATGACGCCGCCTTCGACCTTTCGAACCCGCCAGTTGTTGGTGTCGGACAGGAACACGGCTCCGCCCGGCGTGCATGCGAGCCCGTAGAAGGTGGCTCCGAGCCTGGCGCTGGTCGCCGGGCCGTTGTCACCCGTGTAGCCATACAAGCCGTTGATACCGGCCACGATCGTGTTGGCACCGCCCGGCGTGATGCGGCGCACGGTGTTGTTCGTACAGTAATAGACGTTGCCCGCCGCGTCCGCCGCCACGCGAAGGCTCTGCGCCGCGCCGGCGATGGTCGTGATGACGCCGCCGGGGTCGATCTTGCGCAGGGGCTTCGTGGTGTAGTACTGGGCGACGAAGAGGTTGCCGGCACCGTCGATGGCCAGGGCGCGCGGGTCGTCGAAACCCACCGTCGTGGCGGGCACCCCATCGGAGGTCGTGTCCGCGGTGCCCCCGGCATAGGTCGAGATGAGGCCTCCCGGCGTCACCTTGCGGATGCGCTTGTTGTCCAGTATGAAGAGGTTCCCCGCGGAGTCGAGGGCAAGGCCCTGGGGACCCCAGAGGGGCGCGGCGTTGGCCGTGGCGCCCTCGGCAGGATTGCCCTGCGTTCCATTGCCCACCACCGTCGTGATGATGCCCGTGGTGGCATCGATCTTGCGGACCCGGAAGTTGTTGGTATCCGCGACGTACACGTTGCCGGCGGCATCCGTCGTCATGGCTCCGACGCCGTTGATCTTGGCATTGACCGCCGGACCGTTGTCGCCCGCGTAGCCATTGCCCCCCGATCCCGCGAACAGCGAGATCCCGAGACTCGGCGAGGCGATCCGATAGAGCTGTAGACTCTGACCGTCCCACACGTAGCAGTTGCCGTTGCGGTCGACGGTGTTCATGTCGGGGAAGATGCCCCAGCTCGTTCCGAGCGAGCCCGGCGCCGGGGCCCTGGTGCCAGCGAGCGTCTGGATGGTAGTCATGGGAAGGACGGGCAAGAAGGTCGTCACCGCGACGGTCTCGAGGTTGCCAACCCGCAGCGTGAGCGGCCCGGTGGAGGCTCCGGCGGGTACGGTGACGGCGATACCGCCCGGCACGAGGCTCATGGAGCTTGCCGGCGTGCCGTTGAAGCTGATGAGGTTGTTGGCCACGAGCGCGTCGACCCCCGTGCCGTAGAGGATGATGGTCGTGCCCGGCGTCGCACGCTTGGCCGAGACGTTGGTGATGAACGGCCCGCGCTCCATGCGTACGTAGGTGCCATTGAGGGTGTTGCGCGCAATCACGTGCACCGGGTCTTGATCCAGCAGGAGGCTCGCGTTGACCAGGGCCTCGACGGAGGTGAAGTCCACCGCGGGGAGGTCCGCGTTGCCGGCGAAGGCCCCGGTTGCCGGTGGCAGGGTGGCCATGAGGGCCTGTTGCTGCACCAGGGTGAGGCCCCTGAAGCCACTCACGATGCAAAGGGCCGTGGTAGCGGGGTTGATCCGGATGACCGGGCCGCTGAGGCTCGTCCATGAGCCATTCACGAGGCTGATGAGCGTGCGGATGCGGGCCTCGGGTGCGCCTGCCCGGTTCGGTGCCCCGCCGGCCGCCAGTCCCTTGAGGGCCTCGAGCAGGTAGGGGCGATCGCTCGCGAAGCTAACGTTCTTGAGATTGAGGGAGAAGGAGCCGTCGGGCTTGGTGAGGGTGGTGACGACGGTAGCCCCGGTGTAAGGATCGATGAGCGAGACCGTGGCGCCGTTGGCCACCTCGGCCGAGGTGGCCTGCACCGCGTAGTCGCTGCCCCATGCGACCGTCCCGTTCAAGGGGGCGGTCTCCACCTGTCCTAGTCCCGGAAGGCGGGGGCAGCCCGTCAGGGCGAGCATCAGGAGGATCAGAAGCCATGAGAGGTGGCGCATGGGGACCTCGCGGGTTGGACGATGCGCTAGGGGCTCACGGTGGCGATGGCGACGGCGTTCGGTGGGATCAGCAGGTCGGCGAAGTTTTTGACGACCGTAGTCTCGTTGCCCGACACGCGTTGCAACTGCACGTCATAGGAGACACCTCCGGGTAACCGGATGCGCGGCGGTTCATCGATGACCTGGTTGGCGACGTAGGTCCCGTTACGGGTGACGTTGGCCCGGACGTAGCCGGACCCGCCCGGCTCCAGCCCCTTGACCTCGAGGATGCCGTCACGCGTGATGGTGATGGCGGCCTGCGCCTTGAGGGTCGGGTTGCGCTTGGAGACGGCCGTGACCGTCGTGACGCCCACCGCGGCATCGGCGCGGAGGCTGACCACGCCCGCCGCATCGACCGTCAGGCGGCTGGGATCCTGGATCTGCCAATCCACGCCGACCGGATCGAGCTGGCCGTCGGTGAGCAGGGCACGGGGATTGAGGCTCGCCGTGGAGGGCAAGCCGGCGGACACGAGGCCCGCGGCGGGCGGGACATTGAGGGAGAGGGTGGCGACGTCCAGGCGGACGTACTGGACGAGGGGCTCGGTCGTGGTGGGGCCGCCGACGCCTCCGGTGAGGCCGCCCGGGCTCGCGCCCGCCGACGGCGAGGCCTTGGGCCGGACGATGCCCGTGGCCTCATCGGGATCGCTGCATGCGGAGAGGCCGATCAAGCCGGCCAGGGCCAAGAGTGTGCCGATACGCCATCGTACGGACATGGACACCCACCTGTCGCATCGTTCCAGCTTTCCATGCCCAAGCGTAGGCCAGAACCCGCCTGTCAAGGGTCCGTAGAAATCCCGGATTGCGGTGTGAGGTTACCGTGAAGAGGTCTCCGCAACGAAAGACCCCCGGGGGCTTGCCCCCGGGGGTCGAGTGGTGGCGCGCTAGGCGATGGTCGCCTTGTCGCCCGTGGCGTCCGTGTCCTTGACGACCAGCGCCTGAGCGACCAGCTCGACGATGTCCATGGTCGCGACCTCCGCGGTCTTGCCCTGGACGTCCACGCCGTCCTTCATCATGGTGAGGCAGAAGGGGCAGCCCGAGGCGATGACCTTGGGGTTCTCCTTGAGGCCTTCCTTGACGCGGTCCTCGTTGATGCGCTCGCCGATCGTCTCCTCCATCCACATGCGGCCGCCGCCGGCGCCGCAGCAGAAGCCGTTCTCGCGGTTGCGATCGAACTCCTTGACGCCGTTGGTGGACAGGAGGTCGATGATGACGCGCGGCTGCTCGTAGATGCCGTTGTAGCGGCCCAGGTAGCAGGAGTCGTGGTAGATGACGTCCTCGAACGCCTTGGTCACCTGGATCTTGCCCTGCTTGAGCAGGTCCATGATGAACTCGCTGTGGTGCAGCACGTTGTAGTTGCCGCCAAACTGCGGGTACTCGTTCTTGATCGTGTTGTGGCAGTGCGGGCAGGCCGTGAGCAGGGTCTTGACGTCGTACTCCGTGAACTTGTCCACGTTGTACTGCGCCAGCTGCTGGAACAGGTACTCGTTGCCGAGGCGGCGGGCCGAGTCGCCCGTGCAGCCCTCTTCCTTGCCCATGATGGCGAACTTGATGTCCGCCGCCTGCAGCACCTTCACGAGCGCCTTGGCGACCTTCTGGCTCCGCTCGTCGAACGAGGCCATGCAGCCCACGAAGTAGACCAGCTCGACCGGACGGTCGTCCCGCTTGGCCTCTTCCATGGTCATGACGTTCAGGTCCTTGGCCCAGTCGGCGCGCTTGTCGTAGCCGAGGCCCCAGGGGTTGCTGGAGCGCTCCAGGCCCGAGAAGAGCTTGTTGAGCTCATCGGGGAAGTTGCCCTCCATGAGGACCTGGTTCTGGCGCATGGAGATGATGCGGGGCACCTGCTCGATGAACACCGGGCAGGCCGTCTCGCAGAAGCCGCACGAGGTGCAGGCCCACATGGTGTCCTCGGAGACGACCTGGCCGATGAGCGGCACGGGCTCGGACACGGCCGAGTTGCCCTCGTCCGCGGGCGGCGGCGTCTGGGTGCCGGCCTGGGCGAAGAGGTGGTGCTTGAGGTCGTCGTTCAGGCCCTTGAGGCTCAGGGGCTTGTGCGTCACGTAGGTCGGGCAGCTCGACAGGCAGCGCCCGCACTCGGTGCAGGTGAAGAGGTCCAGCTGCTGCTTCCAGGTCAGGTCCTGGATGGTCGCCACACCGAACGTCTCGGCGTTCTCGTCCTCCAGGTCCAGCTTGGCGATGGCGAGCGCCGGCTGCCCCAGGCTGCGCAGGAAGACGTTGGGCAGGGACGTGATCACGTGCATGTGCTTGGACTTGGTCAAGTACACGCCGAACGCCATCAGGACCGCCACGTGCGACCAGTAGGCCCCCTGGTAGAGGACCTCGAGGCCGGCCGCGGGAAAATTCTTGAAGAGCATGGCAAAGAGGCTGCCGGCGATCGCGAACCGCGCCTCGTCGGCCACGTGCTCCACGTTCCCGAACAGGTTGAACTTGGCGCCGTCGTAGACGAAGTCCGAGAGCATCAGGTAGCCGATGAGCCCGAGGATCAGGTAGGCCTCGAAGGAGTTGGTGAGGCGCTCGGGCTTGATCACCACGCGGCGGTAGACGGCGTAGCCCACCATCACCAGCACCGTCACCTCGAACACGTCCTTGACGAGCGTGTAGGCGTGGCCGAGCAGGCCGGGGATGTGGAAGTCCTCGCTGTACCCCGTCAGGATCAAGACGGTGCTGCGCAAGAGGAGGATACAGAAGCCCCAGAAGATGAGGGCGTGCATCCAGCCGGCGGCCTTGTGGTTCCTCACCAGCCGCTGCTGGAGGATGCCGTACTGCCAGAGCCCCTTGAGGCGAGCAGGAAGGTTGTCCAGGCGGAAGTCGGGCTTGGCCTGCAGCAAGAGCTCGAACTTCTGCCACCCGAAGTAGCCGAAGAAGCCCGCGGCTACCAGGAGCATGATCGTGATGGCAATAGGACCCATAGGGCCTCCTCGCTAGTTGTGTACCAGGCAATGAGCGCCTACCAAGACCAGCTCGGTAGGCGCTCCGGGATTTAGCGAGCGGCGGCGGCCGTCCCGCTCTTGAGCTTCTTGAACTCCTCGATCAGGATGGGCACGGCCTCGAAGAGGTCGGCCACGATGCCGAAGTCCGCCACGTTGAAGATGGGGGCATCGGGATCGGTGTTGATGGCCACGATGACCTTCGAGCCGCTCATGCCGGCCAGGTGCTGGATGGCGCCCGAGAGGCCGATGGCGAAGTAGACCTGGGGGGCCACCACGCGTCCGGTCTGGCCGACCTGGCAGGTGTGGGGCATCAGGCCCGAGTCGCACACGGCGCGGGAGCCGCCGACCGCAGCGCCCAGGGTCTCGGCGAGCTGCTCGATGAGCTTGACGCCCTCGGGGCCCTTCATGCCGCGCCCGCCCGAGACCACGATGTTGGCCTCGCCCAGGTCGATCTTCTCGGAGGTCTCCTTGAGGACTTCCTTGATGACCGCGCGCAGGTCCACCTGGGGCATGGCGAGGTTCTGGACCTCGGCCTTGGCGCCCTCGGTCTTCTCGCCCAGCTCGAAGGTCCCCGGCTGCACCGTGACGACCTTGTGCTGGGGGTTCTTGAAGACGACGTGGTTCAGGACCTTGCCGGCGAAGCCGAGCTGGGTCGCCTTGACCTGACCGCCCTCGAGGGTGATGGTCTTGGCATCGGTGACCGCGCCGGTGTCGAGCTTGGCCGCCACGCGGGGGGCGAGGTCCTTGCCCATCTCCGAGGAGCTCATGAGCACGAGCTCGGCGCCCGAGGCGTTCACGGCATCCACCACGATCTGGGCGTAGGGGGCCGTCAGGTACTTGTCGAGGCTCGCGTCATCGGCGACGTAGACCTTCTGGGCGCCGTAGGCGGCGAGCTCGTCGGCGAGCTGGCCGACGCCCGACCCGATGACCAGCGCATGGGACTCGGCGCCCCAGCGCTTGGCTTGGGACAGCAACTCGAGGGTGACCTTCTTGACCGAGTTGCCCTTGACTTCCGCAATGACCAACGTTTTCATCGTCATTTCCTTCCTTGCGCCTACACCGGGATCTTGGCTTCGTTGACCAAGTAGCCGAACAGTTCCCGGGTGATCTCGTCGGCCTTGCCGGTCAGCTTGCGGCCGGTCTTGCGCTTCTCGGGGGTCTCGCGGCTCACGATCTCGACCTGCGAGCCGGCCTTGCCGACCGCCTCGGGCGATACGCCGATGTCGGCCAAGGTGAGGCTCTCGATTTCCTTCTTCTTGGCGCCCATGATGCCCTTCATGGTGGGGATGCGGGCCTCGCCGAAGTCGTTGCTGATGGTGAGCACGGCCGGGGACTGGATGCTGAGCACTTCCTTGCCGTCGTCGCCCATGCGGCGGACCAGCAAGCCGCCCTCGGGAGCCCGCTGGACGAAGACGAGGTTGGTGGCCTGGGGCCAGCCGAGCATCTCGGCGAGCATGGGGCCGCCCTGCGCGGAGTCGGTGTCCTGCGCCTGCTTGCCCATGATGACCAGGTCGAACTCCCGCTTCTTGACGAGCTCGGAGACGACCTTGGCGAAGGCGTACGAGTCGCTGCCCTCGAAGGCGTCGTCCTTGAGGTGGATGGCCCGGTCCGCGCCCATGCTCAGGCCCTTGCGGAGGGCTTCCTGGACCCGATCGGGGCCGATGCTGAGGATGGTGACGTCGGCCTCGCCGGCGTCCTTGAGCTGGAGGGCGGCTTCCAGGGCGGACTCGTCATAGGCGTTGATGACGTAGCGGAGTCCGGCATCGTCGATCTGCCCAGCCTTGAGCTGGATGTTCAGTTCGACGTCCACTACCTGTTTCAGGCAGACGAGGATCTTCATCGATGACCTCCGGTCGTGCTAGCCGCCTTGTCTCCGGCGGCCTTGATAAGGGCGGGGGCAATGACGCGCAGGGCGAGGACTTCTTCGGCACCCTCGAAGATGGAGAGCACTCGCGAATCGACGAACAGCCGGGATACGGCAAACTCTTCGGCATAGCCCATCCCGCCGTGTAGCTGCTGGGCTTCGCGAGCAATCCCTTCGGCCATGCGGCATGCCATCAACTTTACCATTGAAGCTTGAGTTTGTCCCTCTTTGCGGTCCATGAGGCGGGCTGTGTGATAGGTGAACTGACGGCTTGCCGCGATGAGCATGGCCATGCGGGCCAGTTTGTGACGAGTTAACGGGTAATCGGCGATGCGTCGCCCGAACACGCTGCGCTCCGTGCTGTAGCGCAGCGCGTGCTCGAAAGCCGAGCGCATGACCCCCAGGGCGCGGGCGGCGGTCTGCAGGCGGCCTCCCGAGAAGCCCTCCATCTGGAGGTAGAAGCCCTTGCCGAGCCCCTCTGTGCCGCCGATGAGGTTGGCCTCGGGCACGAACAGGTCCTCGAACTTGACCTCGAAGGAGTGCATGCCGCGGTAGCCGATGGTCGGGATGGCGCGCCCCTCGAGGCTGCCGCCGGTGGGGGAGTCGTGACGGAAGGCGTGGCCGTCGAAGCGCGGCTTCTCGACGATGAACAGGGAGAGGCCGCGGTGCTTGGAGGCGGGGCTCTCGTCGGTCCGCGCGAGCACCATGAGGAGCTCCGCGCGCCCCGCGAAGGTGCACCAAGTCTTGGTGCCCGTGATCCGGTAGCCGCCCGCGACCTTGCGGGCCACGACCTTGAGGCCGGCCACGTCGGAGCCGTAGTCGGGCTCGGTGACGGCCACGGCCGCCATCCGCTCGCCCGAGGCCAAGAGTGGCAGCCAGTGGCGCTTCTGCTCCTCGGTGCCGCCCTTGAGCAGGGCCTTGGAGAGGATCTCGGGACGGGTGATGAGGCTGCCCGCGATGAGGGCGCCCTTCGAGAGCTCCTCGGTGGCGACCACCATGGCGACGTGGTCGGGCTCGTCCGAGAAGCCGCCGTAGGCGGCGGGGATCCCCAGGCCGAAGCAACCCTGCTCGGCGAGGTCCGCGATGACGCCTTCGGGGATGAGCCCGTCCGCGCGGTGCAGCCCTTCGGCGATGGGGGTGATGGAGCGCTCGGAGTAGGTGCGGAAGGCATCCTGCACGATGCGGTGCTCTTCGCCCAGGCCGTCGGTGCCGGGATGCCCCTGCTCGAGGAGGAGCCGCGCGATGCCCTCGACCCGTGCTGGGGCGAGCCAGCGCTGCATGAGGTCGCGGGTGGCCGAGCCGAAGAGCCCCTCCTCGACCAGACCCAGGCTCGGCGCGCGCTCCTGGACCTTGGCGCGGAGACGGGCGGTGACGTCCGCGGCGTAGCCGCAGGCGAGGGCCATGTCGAGGGTGTCCCGGGTCGTCTGGGCATGGGCGACCAGGTGCAAGGCGGCCTGATGCTCGGAGCTGAGGGTCGCCAGATCGAAGGTCGTCACCTGGTGCTCGTCCAAGAGCTCCATGGACAGCCCGTCGGGACCTGTCGAGCGATCGGCCAGGCGCAGGGCGACAGCCTCCAGCGCCCGCTCGGCCTCCAGGAGGCCTCCGCGGGCGAGGTCGAGGTCGGCGGGGGTCACGTCGTGCATGCGCAAATCTCCCTTAAACGTCCCAATAGGCGCCTGGGAGCGCCGGCGTCCGCGCCGGCGCTCCCAGGCGAGCCTGGAGGCTTAGCCCCGGTAGCACTCGTCCAGGCTCTTGAGCCCGGGCCTCGGAGCGTCGATCAGGATGCTCATGTTGCCCGGCTTGTGCCGGTTCTCGGACATGAGCTGGTGCGCGAGCGGGATCTCGTCGAACTGGAAGACCTCGCTCAGGCAGGGGCTGATCTGCCCGTTGATGAGCAGCTTGTTGGCGGCGTTGGCCTCCGCTGCGTTGGCGAAGTGGCTCCCTTGGAAGCGCTTGCGACGCATCCACATCATCCGCGCGTCGGTCGTGAGCTTGTAGCCCGAGGTGCCGGCGCAGATGACGACCATGCCGCCCGGCTTGCAGACGAAGCCGCTGACGGGGAAGGTGGACTCGCCGGGGTGCTCGAAGACGATGTCGACGTTGTTGCCATGGCCGGTGTACTTCCAGATCTCCTTGCCGAAGGGCTTGACCCGGTCCATCCAGTCCTTGAAGGCCTTTTCATCCGACGGGTTGGGCATCTCGCCCCAGCAGTCGAACTTGTGGCGGTTGATGGCGCCGATGGCCCCCAGCCGCAGGACGTAGTCCTCCTTGCTGTCGGAGCTGATGACGGCGATCGGGTTGGCGCCCGCCAGCCGCACGAGCTGGATGGCCATGACGCCCAGGCCCCCCGCCCCGCCCCAGACCAGCACGTTCATGCCGGGGCGCACGGTGTGCGGGGGGTGGCCGAAGAGCATGCTGTAGGCCGTCGCGAGCACCAGGGTGGGGCCGGCGGCCTCCTCCCAGGTCAGCTGCGGGGGCTTGGGCATCAGCTGCTGGGCCTGGACGAGGGCGAACTGCGCGAAGGACCCGTGGTTGGTCTCGTAGCCCCAGATCTGCTGCTCGTTGCAATACATGGGGTTGCCGCCGTTGCACTCGGGGCACTCGCCGCACGTCTGGTTGCAGTGGACGATGACCTCCTGGCCGGGCTTCCACTTCTTGACGCCGGGACCCACGGCCCAGATGACGCCCGAGGCGTCCGAGCCGCCGATGTGGTAGTCGAGGCCCGACTCCCGCATGTGCTTGGCGACGATGTCGATGGGCTTGCCGCTGGCGGCCCAGACGTTGTTGTAGTTGATGCCCGCGGCCATGACCTTGATGAGCACCTCGCCCGGGCCGGGCTGCGGAACGGGCACGACCTCGCGCTGGAAGGCCTGCGACGGGCTGCCGTAGCGATCGCGACGAATGGGGTAGGCGTACATGGACTTGGGCACGACGCCCAGTTCAGGTAGCTGCCCGATCGGATAGAGATCCGACGACGTCGATGCGGTCTTGTTCACCTCGGTTTCCTCCGTACCAGTTGGCGTCTCAACCCGGAATGCCGAAGCGGAAAGCCTTCCTCGGCGACCCCCATCGCCTCCGGCCACCGCTGATCGCGAACCGCTCCGCTCCTTTCTCTTGGCTGCCCACCCCGGCCACCAGGCAAGGGTTAGAGGTGACGGTGTGTTACGAATCATCATTACAAGTTATTAAGTACTCGTCAAGCCAGCCCTCGCAGGTTAAACTGAGGCGCTCCCCGTCCAATTTGCTCAAGAGGGACCACCATGCAGGAAACCAGGACCATAGGGACGTTTCAGGTCGGCGATGCGGCCGAGTTCGGCAAGACCATCGCGGAGTCGGACATCTACGGGTTCGCGGGCCTCACGGGCGACTTCAATCCCGCCCACGTCAACGAGCAGTACGCGAGCCAGACGCCCTTCAAGACCCGGATCGCCCACGGCATGTTCGGCGCGGGCTTGATCTCGGCGGTGCTCGGCATGCGCCTGCCTGGACCGGGTACCATCTATCTGTCGCAGGAGCTGAAGTTCCTCAAGCCCGTGCGGATCGGCGACACGATCACGGCCCGGGTGGAGGTCGCCGAGGTGCTCAGCGAGAAGAGGCGCCTGAAGCTCAGGACCACCTGCACCAACCAGGACGGGGACCTGGTGATCGACGGCTACGCGCTCGTCATGCCGCCCAAGGCCTAGCCTGTCCAACGAAAGGGCCGCCTCCCCAGCCAGGGGAGGCGGCCCTTTCGTTGCTTGCTCACCATCCGCCGCGTGGCGTGAGGCGCACCGCCCCGATATCGTCTCCGGGCAGGGCGTCCAGGGCCCGGTTGGCGAGCAGATAGCCTGCGATGGACCAGGTCTGGTGCCTCCGGGCGGCCCGGCCGATCCGGCCGTGGCGATCGTAGTACTCGCCCCAGTCCGGCCCGAGGTGCCGGGTGGCCCGCTCGAGGGCACTCTCGGCCAGGTCCCGGCGTCCGGCCATGAGGGCGGTCGGTACGAAGGCCCAGAGGAGATTCGGCCAGTAGGCCCCGTTGTGAAAGACCCCGGGCCGTCCCCGGGGATCGCTGTCCATGAGGATCTGGTAGCGCGAGCCCCGCAGCTCGGGCCAGCAGACGGCGAGCGGCATCTGGCCGAGCAGCTCGGGGGCGCGATGCTGCACGAGGTCCATGAGGGCCGCCGCGCGCCGCTCGGAGACGATACCCGCCAGGGCGGCCAGGCAGTTGGGAAAGGCCCAGAAGCGCGTGTCCAGATGGCGGGCGCGCACCGTGCCGCCCAGGAAGCCTCCCTCCTGGAGCCAGGAGGTCGCATGGCACAGGCGTCCGTAGTCCAGGTTGAAGGGATTGGGGTTGCCCGTCCCGTACTGCTCCGTGGGCAGATCGGCGCGCTCGGCCAGGACGTCCCGATCGATCCAGTACCAGCGGTTGATCCAGGACTGGACGGCTTCGGCCTCCCCCTCACAGACCAGCGCCTGCTCGGGATCGCAGAGGGCCCTCAGGAGACGGGCGGACCACCGCAAGGCCAGGCACATGAGCACCTGCAGCTGGAGCGGGTAGCCGTGCAGGCCGGCCGGGCGATCGATCTCGGTAACAGACTCGGGGGCGGCCATCAGGGGGAGCGGATCGAAACGGGGGCCCAGGAGGAGGCCGAGCGCCAGGTCGAAGGGACGTCGGTGCGCCTGCAGCCAGGCGAGGTCCCGGGTGGTCTCCACGTGGAGCCCGAGCAGGATCAGGAACCAGAGCGTCGAATCGACCGAGTAGATGGCCCCGATGGCCTCCTCGCCACCGAGGTCCGTGAGGTTGAACTGTGTCGAGAAGCCGATGGGAATGAGTCCGAGCGTCCGTCGATCGAGCGATTGGCGGCGCATGAGGGCCTCCAGGAACGAGCGGACGAGCCGGGGCGACTCGTCCATGAAGTAGAGCATGGGCGCGACGTTGTCCCGGGTCCAGACGTTGCGGTAGTGGGAGTCCAGGTCGCCGGTGGAGGCGACCGTCCCGCACGGCTCGCCCCGTTCGTCATGGACGACGGCCCGCGCGAGCAGGGTGACGGCCTCTGCGCGCATGCGCTCCCGAAGGCTGGGGTCTCGATCCATGGGACGTTCGCTCCTCCCTGCCGGCCAACGCCAGGTGGCGCCTTGGTTATCATGGTTGCTTATGGGTTATATGAAAATCCATTTCTTTTATTAATCGTTTGCCCAGGATACCATACGACCAGGCTAGCAACCGACGATTGCGATACGGAGGAACCAACGATGGGCCATTTGCACCGTTCGGGTCCGACGCCGCTGCGCCTCGCGCTGGTGTCCGTCCATGGCGATCCCCTCTTGCCCACGGGATCCGAGGAGGCCGGCGGACAGAACGTCTACGTCCGCAATGTGGCGCGAACCCTCGCCGAGAGGGGACACCACGTGGACGTCTTCACCCGGGGACGCGACTGCCGGGCGGCCGAGATCCACTCGGTCGACCGGTACCGGGTCATCCGGCTGCCATCGGGCCCGAACGGCTTCATCTCCCGGGACCGCCTGTTCGAGCACCTGCCCGAGTTCGCGGGACGAGTGCGCGAGTTCGCCCGGGCCCAGGGCCGGAGCTACGATCTGGTCCACTCGAACTACTGGCTGTCCGGCTGGGTCGGCATGCGCCTCGCGGAGGCCTGGCGGGTGCCACAGGCGCACACCCACCACTCCCTGGGCGCCGTCAAGTATGCCGCCCAGGGCACCGTCCCGCCAACGGGGCAAGAGCGCCTGGCGGTGGAGCAAGCGCTCTTGAGCCGCTCCGCCATCATTGCCACCTCGCCCCAGGACGTCTTCAGCATGCGTCGCTATTACGGCCACCCGACGGACGTGACCATCGTGCCCTGCGGCATCGACGAGGCCGTCTACCATCCCCACCAATCCTCGTTCTCGCGGCGAGAGCTCGGCCTGCCCCCGGATCGGCCGATCCTCGCCTATGCCGGCCGCTTCGATGCCAACAAGGGCATCGATTGCCTGGTGAAGGCCTTCGCCCGGCTCGAAGGCGACGTGCACCTCGCCATCGCGGGCGGCTGCGATGCCGCGACGCGGGACAGCGCCGAGTTCCGACGGATTTCCGGCATGGTCCGGGCCTTCGGCCTCGCCCCGCGGACGACCTTCCTCGGGAAGCTCGAGCCGCAGCGCTTGGCGCTGCTGTACTCGGCGGCCGATCTGTGCGTAGTGCCGAGCCACTACGAAAGCTTCGGGCTGGTGGCCATCGAGAGCATGGGCTGCGGCACACCCGTGGTGGCCAGCCGCGTCGGAGGACTGCAGTACACCGTGCGCCACCAGGAGACGGGCTGGCTCGTTCCGGCCCGCGACGCCGAGGCCCTCGCGATGGCTTGCGAGCGCCTGCTCGGTGACGAGGCGGCACGTCGGCGCATGGGGGCCCGTGCCCTGGCGCACGTGCGCCAATCGTTCACGTGGACGCGGATCGCCGAGCGCCTCGAAGCGGTCTATGCCGCCCGCATCGCCCCTCCCGTGCTGGCCGGGGGGCTGTGAGGCGACCGGGGCCTCGCGCCTCAGTGCCCCCGCATCATCGCGACCCGTAGCATCGCACCCAGCACCCCCATGGCGACCCCGAACGCGAGGCCGACCCTGGACGCCGCGAACGGGCCAACTAGAGGGAGTTGTCAGTGCTCGTCCCCATGAAGACGGTTCTCCTGGCGGAGGACGTGGAAGCGGATCGCCGCGTCGTCCGCCAGGCCATGAACCACATGCTGAACGTCAAGCTGATCGTGGCCGGAAACGGGGCCGAGGCCGTCCAGCTCGCCCGCACGGCCATGCCGCGGGTGATCCTCATGGACCTCAGCCTGCCGGTGCTCGACGCATGGACGGCCATGGCCCAACTCAAGGCCGATCCCCGTACGGCCGACATCCCGATCATCGCCTTGACGGCCCATGCCATGTTTTCCGAGGAGCTGCGCAGCCGCCAGGTGGGATGTGTCGCCTATCTGGCCAAGCCCGTCCAGGCGGATGACTTGCAGGGCCGCTTGGCGGCCATCCTGGGTGAGGGCGCCTAGCCCGGCTCACCGGCCGCGAGCCAGCCGTAGTGAACCAGTGCCTCGAGGATCCCGGCTGCGTACTCCCCCTGGCAGCGATAGGCTCCCAAGGGAGGCGAGTGGACGAGCTCGGGCTGGGCGTTGGCCATGACGGCCGCCGGCCCGCCGAGCGACAGCATATCCCAGTCGTTGCCGGAGTCCCCGCACGTGAGCAGCCTCGAGTGCGGGAGGCCGACGATGGCCGCCAGGTAGCGAAGGGCGTTGCCCTTGCCTGCTCGGGTAGGCAGGATGTCGAGGTCGCGTCCGGAGCTGTAGACGATCCGGGCTTCGACGCCTTGGGCCTCCAGGCTCTCCTGCAGCGTGACGATCGTCTCGTCTGCATGGGCCGGCGCAAGCTGGTAGCTGCATTTGAAGGGCCCCTGGTTATCCGGCGCCTGCGGAATGAGCGCCGGAAAGAACGAGGCGATGCTCCGAACGCGCTCGGCGCTCCAGCCCGTTTTGATCTGCTGGATCCACTGGACATCGCTTTCCCAGGTCGGTCCCCGATGGATCGAGGTGCCCACCCCGGCGACGATGAAGTCGGGCACCAGGAGCCGCTGGGCCTCCATCAAACGCTCCACCGAATACAGGCTGCGGCCCGAGACGTAGACGAGCATGAAGCGATCGCGCCGCGGGGCAAGCTCGGCGTTCAGCTGGGCGAGGGAGTGGGCATCCCCGACGAGAGTGCCATCGAGGTCGGTCGCGAGCATGTAGGCAGGCTGGGGCATCGGAATCCGGATTCTAGGCGCCGACCTCGGCGCAGGCTGGGCAGGGGGCCCGCGGCACCGCCTGGTGCGCATCGGGGCGCCACCGGCCGCCACCGGCCGCCGCGCGCGGCACGATTCTGGCCTCCGGGCCCGTTTTCATGCTATCGTGATCTACCCATTAGTAAAAGAAATTGTTACTAATGAATATAATAACGAGAGGTTATTGAATTGAATCTGGATCAGCTGCGCACCTTCGCGACGGCCGCGGAGACCCTCAACTTCACGCAGGCCGCCCGCTTGATGCACATCTCCCAGCCGGCCGTCAGCCAGCAGATCCGGGAGCTGGAGCTATTCCTCAAGGTGTCGCTCTTCGAGCGGCGCGGCCGATCGCTGGCGTTGACGCCCGCGGGCGAGCGCCTCCGTCCTTTGGCCCTGGATATCCTGTCGAGCGTTCGGCGGGCGGAGGATGCGCTGACCGAGTTTCGGGACATGCCCCAGGGCGTCTTCCTGCTCGGTGCCGAAAGCACGCCGGGCACCTATATGCTGCCCCACGCCCTCGGCGCCTTCTCGCGCGAGTTTCCGGGCGTCCGCGTCAGCCTCCGGATCATGGACCTGGAGGCCATCGAGCGTGCCGTGCAGGACGGCGAGCTGGATCTGGCCGTGACCGAGACCGAGCCGGCTGCGGGCCGCGTCCATGGCTGGGAGCGCCTGCCCATCCTCAAGGACGAGTTCGTGCTCATCACGGCGAGCGATCATCGCTGGGCCCATCGCGACGAGCTCGAGCTCGAGGAGCTCGACGGGGAGCCCTTCATCCTGCGCCAGCGCGACTCGGAGTTCCGGCGCCTCTACAGTGACCGCATGGCGGCGGCAGGCTTCAACCCGGACCGGCTCCGGATCCGCTTCGAGCTCAGCAACACGGAGGGCATCAAGCATGCCGTCATGGCGGGGCTCGGCGTGGGCTTCGCCTCGCGGCACGCCATCTCCGTCGAGCTCGAGGCCGGGCGGCTGGCTGCCCTGCGCATCCGCAACTTGCCCATCGAGCGTTCCCTGTGGCTGCTGCGCCCCCAGGGTCGCAAGCTTGCCACCTATCAGCAGACCTTCGTCGACACGCTCCTTGGCGGCAACTGGGTCTCCCCCGCGTGGAGGGCCTCCCAGCCTTGCTGAGCAACCTGCTGCCACACTATCCGGCCCTCGTCCTGGTCCTGACTACGGCCATCGTCCTGGTGGTGGGCATCGCGGCCCAGGTGACGGCTCAGAGGCTTCGCCTTCCCGCCATCCTCTTGTGGCTGGGGCTGGGCGTGCTCCTGGGCCCGGCGGTACTGGGCCTCGTCCAGCCCGACGTCTACGGCGTGGGCTTGCGCGCGCTCGTCTCCATCGCGGTGGCCATCATCGTCTTCGAGGGCGCGCTCATGATCGACGCGCGCCAGCTCAGGCACTGCTCGCGCAGCGTGCTGGGCCTCATCACGGTGGGGGCGCTGACGACCTTCGGGCTCGCGGCGGTGGCCGGCCATCACGTCGCGGGGCTGCCCTGGAAGGTGGCCTTCCTGTTCGGCGCCATCGTGAGCGTCACGGGCCCCACCGTCATCTCGCCGATCCTCAAGCGCTTGCCCCTGAACCATCGCCTCAAGACCACCCTCGAGGCCGAGAGCGTCTTCGTGGACGCCGTGGGCGTCCTGTTGACGGCCGCCGTCTTCAGCTACGTCACGGGTTCGGCCGATGGCGTGCGCGGAGGCCTCCTGCAGTTGGCCACCAACCTCGCGGTGGGCATGGGCGTCGGTGGGATCACGGCCCTGGGGCTCAAGGTCGCGCTCAAGCGCTCTGATCTGCTATCGCCGGACCTGACCAGGGTCGCCGTCCTGGGGGCGGTCCTGCTGGGCTACTCGGTGTCCCAGGCCTTCGCCCACGAGTCGGGGATCGCGGCGGTGGCGGTGGCGGGCCTCCTGGCCGGCAGCTTCCGGCTGCCCGAAGAGGAGAACATCAAGCGCTTCAAGGGAGACCTCACGCTCGTCGCCCTGAGCCTGGTCTTCATCCTGCTCGCGGCTGCCATGCCCCTCGAGCGCCTGTTGAATCTCGGCTGGCGGGGCGTGGCGACGGTGCTCGTGCTCATGTTCGTCATCCGGCCCATCGCCGTCGCCCTTTCCACGTGGGGGACGGCCCTGACGTGGCGGGAGCGGGCGTTCATCGCATGGCTGGGGCCCCGCGGCATCGTCGCCGCCTCCATGGCCTCGCTCATGGCGCTCGAGCTCGAGGCCTGGGGCATCCAGGGCGGCGAGGCTCTGGGGGGCCTGGTGTTCCTCACCGTCATCCTGAGCGTCTTGATCGAAGGGAGTGGCGCGGGCTGGGTGGCCGCCCGCCTGAAGGTGATGCCGAAGAAAGTGATCGTGGTGGGCGGCGACGAGATCGCCCGCAAGCTGGCGTGGCAGCTCACGGAGGAGGGGGAGTCGGTGCAACTGCTCGACACGGACCCCGAGAACGTGCGCGTGGCTCTTGGCTCCGGCCTCACGGCCGCGCAGGGGGACGCCACCGATCCGGAGGTCTTGAAGCGAATGGGACTGGGGTGGTGCCAGTGCCTCATCGCCGCCTCCCCGAGCGACAAGGCCAACCTGCTCATCGCCCAGGTCGTCCGCGCCCATCACCCCGAGCTGCGGATCATCGCCCGGGTGAACGAGGCGCGGAACGCCGACGCCTTTCGCGGGGCCCGGGTCGAGCCCCTGTTGGTGTCGGATGCGGCGGCCATGACTCTTTCGGCCCTGGTCACTCGTCCCACGGTCCTGCCCCTCTTGAGCTCGTCGGCCTATGGCGATCGCATGACCGAGGTCCAGGTCGGTAACCCCAAGGTCGCCGGCCATCCCCTGCGCCAGCTGCAACTGCCCGGAGAATGTCTGGTGGCCCTCGTCAAGCGGGACGGCCGGGTGACGGTCCCGGACGGAAAGACCATGCTTTCCCTCGGCGACGTCGTCACCCTCATCGGCCTCAAGGAGGCCGTGGATCAGACCAAGACGCTGTTCGAGAGCGACGTCTAGCGTCTCCTCGAACTGACTTCAGCGAGGGCCGCCTCATGCCAGCCCGTCGCTCGACAGCGAGACCGCGCCGGTGGCCAGTCCCCGCCGCTCGGCCACGAGCTCCACGAGCCGCGCCATGATCCGGTCCAGGTCGAAGTCCTTGGGCGTGAACACCGCGGCCACGCCACTCTCCTTCAGCCGCGCGGCATCCGGCTCGGGAATGATCCCGCCCGCCACCACCGGCACGTCGTCCATGCCCGCCTGCCGCATCTGCTCCATGACCTTGGGGACGAGGATCAGGTGAGCTCCGGACAGGATGCTCAGGCCCACCAGGTGGACGTCCTCCTGGAGGGCCGCCTCGACGATCTGCTGGGGCGTGAGGCGAATCCCCAGGTAGATGACCTCGATCCCCGCGTCCCGGGCCTTGAGGGCGATCTGCTCGGCGCCATTGCTGTGGCCGTCGAGCCCCGGCTTGCCCACGAGCATGCGCAGGGGGCTACCCAGCTGGTGGCTGATCTCGCGCACCCGCTCGCGCAACACCTCGATGCCCGAGGTGGCGCCCTCCGAGCGTGCGGAGGAGACACCCGTCGGCGCGTGGTACTCGCCGTACACCTCGCGCAGGACACCGGCCCACTCGCCCGTCGTCACGCCGGCGTGGGCGCAGGCGATGGACACGGGCATGAGGTTGGAGCCGCTCTGGGCCGCCTCGCGCAGGGCCCAGAGGGCCTGCTCGACCTGATCGGGATCCCGCCTTTCGCGGAAGGCCCGCAGCCGCTCGATCTGATCCCGGGCGGCCTCTTCGGAGACCGTCAGGATGCTGATCTCTCCGTTGGCCACGAGCGGCGAGGCGTCCCCCTGCTCGAAGGCGTTGACGCCCACGACCGTCTGGTCCCCGGTCTCGATGCGCCGCAGGCGCCGGGCGTTGGACTCGACCAGCGAGCGCTTCATCCAGCTCAGGGCCGCCATCGCGCCGCCCTGCACCTCGATCTCGTCCATGATGGCCTGGGCCTCGGCCATCATGCGCTGGACTTCCCGCTCGATGACGGGCGAACCGTCGAAGATGTCCTCGTACTCCAAGAGGTCGGTCTCATGGGCGAGGATCTGCTGGATGCGCAGGGACCACTGCTGGTCCCAGGGACGCGGCAGCCCGAGGGCCTCGTTCCAAGCGGGCAGCTGAATGGCGCGCGCCCGCGCCTCCTTGGAGAGCGTGACGGACAGGGCCTCGAGCACGATGCGGATGACGTTGTTCTCCGGCTGCTGCTCGGTCAGGCCCAATGAGTTGACCTGCACGCCGTACCGGAAGCGTCGCATGGCGGGATCCTCGACCCCGTAGCGCTCGCGGGTGAGCTGGTCCCACATGCGCGTGAACGCCCGGAGCTTGCACGTCTCCTCGATGAAGCGGATGCCGGCGTTGACGAAGAACGAGAGGCGCCCGACGACCGCGGGCCAGTCGGCCTCCGAGACCTGGCCGGAGGCCTTGAGGTCGTCCAGGACGGCCTTGGCGTTGGCGAGGGCGAAGGCGAGCTCCTGGACAGGCGTGGCGCCCGCTTCCTGCAGGTGATAGGAGCAGATGTTGATGGGGTTCCACTTGGGGACATGCCTGACGGTGTAGGCGATCATGTCCGAGGTGAGGCGCAGCGAGGGCTCGGGTGGGAAGATGTGGGTCCCGCGCGACAGGAACTCCTTCAACAGGTCGTTCTGCGTGGTCCCCTGCAACCCCCGCGGGCTGATGCCGCGGCGCTCGGCGAGTGCGATGTAGAGCGCCAGAAGCCACGGGGCCGTGGCGTTGATGGTCATGCTCGTGTTCATGCGCTCGACGGGAATCCCGGCGAACAGGGTCTCCATGTCCTCGATGTGGCTGATGGGCACGCCCACCTTGCCGACCTCACCCTGGGCCATCGGGTGATCTGCGTCGTATCCGGTCTGGGTGGGCAGGTCGAAGGCCACGCTCAGGCCCGTCTGACCCTTTTCGAGATTCTTGCGGTACAGCGCATTGGAGGCCGTTGCCGAGCTGTGCCCCGAGTAGGTCCGCATCAGCCAGGGCTTGTCCTTCGGTCGCATCGGGAACTCCCTTCTCTAGACAAGGAGGACCCCCCCTGGCCCCCCCTCGAGAGGGGGGGAAGTACACGCAAGGGGGCGACGTCTGGTGCTGCGGTGCGAGCGTGTTTAGCGGGGGCGCTTCTTGAGGAGCACCTGGCGCTCGATCTCGAAGATCTTGGCGGGGATCTTCTCCTTGCCGAGGCGTTTCTTGTCGACTTCCTTCTTGAAGAGGTCGGCCTCGTAGGCGTCGATGGCCTCGCGTGCGGTCAGGCCCTTCACTCCGATGAGCTGGAAGGTGACCATGCCCGCATGCTCGATGTCCGGCAGCTCCTGGGTCGCGAGCACGCGTGAGATGGCGTAGATGGTGTCGCCCGAGTAAGAAGGCTGCGTGTGATAGCCCTCCGTGTAGCCCAGGTCCAGGAGCGCGTTCTCCGTCGTGTCCCGGCTCGCGAGCCCTGCGAGCCACGCGAAGACGAGCCCTCCGTAGACGATGGGCTCGCCGCTCATGGCGCCTTGTCGCCGGGTGCTGTAGAGGCGGTCGTAGTGCAGCGGATGGGTGTTGCCCAGGCGATAGGTCCAGGGCAGGTGCTCGTCGGTGATGGTCCGGCCGTTGGCATGGGCGATGACCATGCCGGGCGCGAAGTCCTCGAAGTAGGTGCTGCGGCCCGTCAGGTCCGTGGGGTAGCTCATGGGCACCGGAGGCAGCTCGAGGGAGACCTCGTCGAGCTCGGGGTAGGGCCAGGGCTGAGCAGGGGCCTTGTCGGTGTTCTCGCCCTTCGGAGCCACCATGATCTTGCGATCGTAGTGGACGACGATCTCCTGGCGCTGATTGAGGCCGAGGGTCCGCAGGTGGACGATCCCGGGTTTTCCGTCCCGCTTGTCCTGCACGTCCACGATGCGGGTGACCGCCTGGATGGTGTCGCCCGGGTAGACGGGGCGCGGATAGCGGACGTTGTAGTAGCCCAGGTTGGCGATCGCCTGTTCCGAGTCGTTCTGCACGCCCAGTGAGAGCGCGAGGTTGAGGACCATGAGGGGCGAGACGAGCATGCCCTCGTAGCCGTGGGCCCGAGCATACTCGTCGTTGAGGTACAGGGGGTTCGCGTCCATGTAGGTGGTCGCGAACTCCTGCGCGAAGGCCGCCGAGATCGTCAGGCCGCGCGGATGGTAGTAGATCTGTCCGGGGGCGTAGGCCTCGAGGCTGTGGCCGTAGACCGGCGACTTGAGGTGCCGGAACTGGATCGGCATGGTAGGGGCCAGCTCGGGGAGCGGACCCATGGGAATGGCGGCTTGTTTGGTCTTCACGAATGCTCTCCTTCAAACACCTGCTGACGAGGTGAGGAGAGCGGTCGCAATCAGTCGGCAACACGTTGCGATCGCAACGGGGGGAGCCCGATCTTAGCGGCGGTTCGCAGGCCATGCAAGTCGCCCGATCGCCCCTCCAAACACCCTTGCCATGCCTCTCGAGGGGCGATCGATCGGTGGGCGACACCGATCACTCGTCCCGGGACGCCCCCCGGAGCAGGGGGGCGTTTAGCAAAATCGGGCTTCTGCCCGGTCGAAATTTGATCAAGATCACATGGCGGGTGTGGTGGCCGTTATCGTTCCTGTTACCGAGATGGTTCAAGATTCACATTAACGAAGCAATTGGTTGATCCTGCCGAAAAGGAGTGTCGCCATGCCCCAGACGACGGAACTACCCAAACTCCAGTCGCCGACTACGGTGGCAACCTCCGCACTGGTCGAGCGCTACATGCCGCTGGTGCGTCGGCTCGCTCGCAGCTACCACCAGCGCTCGGGCGTCGAGCTCGACGACCTGATCCAGGTCGGATCGGTCGGCCTCTTGCGGGCCATGCGCCGCTTCGACCCGACCATGGGCTGCGCCTTCGAGGCCTACGCCTCGACGATCATCTCGGGTGAAATCCTCCACTACCTGCGCGACAGCGTACCTCTGGTGCGCCCGCCGCGGGAGCTCGTCGAGCTGCGATCGCGGGTCAAGACGGCGGCCGCTCGCCTGAAGCAGGAGCTGCAGCGGGAGCCGTCGTGCGAGGAAATCGCGGTCGAGACCCAGCTCTGCCCCCTCAAGGTCTCCGAGATCATCGCCATGGAGCGGACCACCAAGCCCCTCTCGCTCGACGCCGAGTACGATACGGATGAGGACAGCGCCCCCATCCGCCTGCAGCTGACGGACCACAAGTACGGCGCGTTCCAGAACCAGACCGAAGACCGGATCATGCTCTCGCAGGCGATCGCCAAGCTCAAGGTCACCTCGCGCGAGGTGATCGACTTCTTCTTCTTCCAGGATCTGTCCCAGCAGGAGATCGGCCGGCTGCTCGGCATCTCGCAGACCCAGGTCTCGCGCCGCGTGCGCGTGGCCTTGAGCGAGCTCCTGAACCACTTGGGCGTCAAGAGCTCGGTAGCGTAACAAGGAGTCGTTCGCACTTCGAGGGCCTCAGTGTGAACGGTTGTTGTGGGTGTGCCCGATCCAACGACCTCAGTATGAACGGTTGTTGTTCGATCCCTCTCCTAGAAGCCCAGGCAGTTTCCGGACGATGGCCTGTACGAGGGCGGCCTCGTTTGCATCCAGCCTGGCCTGGCTGAGGATGCGCCGGAGCGTGTGCGCCTTGCTCTCGGCGTCCTGCTGACGAAACACCCCCACGCGACTGAGCGCGTCGGCCAGGCGCCTGCCTAGATCGCCGAGGTCCGTCTCCTTGGCGGCTGCGGCCAGGAGCGGCACGTCCTCGTGCGCATGGCCGCACTCTGCGGCCTGGTACCACTCGTACGCGAAGATGTTGACGGCCATGGCCAGGTTGAGGCAGGTGCCCTCCTCGCCCGGGATGCGCGCGATCTGGTGGCAGCGCCGCAGGTACTCGTTCGGCAGACCGTGCTTCTCCGTCCCGAAGACCAGGGCGACGGGGCCCGCCTGGGCGTAGTCGCGGGCGAGCAAGGCTACCTCGCGCGGCTCGCGCGCACGCATGTCGACCGCGTCATAGGGCCGTGCGGTGGTGGCGACCGCGAACACCACGTCCTCCAGGGCCTCCTCGAACGTCTCGACCCGGCGCGCCTCCTGGAGGATCTCCTCGGCGCCCGCGGCCACGCGCACGGCGTGCGGGTGCTCGGGATCCACGCCTCCCTCGGCAATCACCAGGTCGCGCAGCCCGAAGTGGCGCATGGCCCGGGCAACCGCGCCGACGTTCTCCGGCAGGGTGGGGTGGATGAGGATGACGCGGGTCTCGGCGAGCAGCGTGGCCATAGGGGAGCCTCCTGGCTCCCATTATGCCTTGAAAACGGTCGAGGGGCCGCCCCCCGGGCGCCCCTCGTGTGGAAGATTACCAGCTAGCGAGCCGTGAGCTCGTGGTGGATGTGGTCCGCCGTTTCCTTGGTGATCGTGCCCTCTTGCGCGAGTGAGTGGACCACCTGCTTCACCATGAAGCTCTTCTCGCGCGGTTCCAGCTCGCCCCCGGGGTCGTAGGCCGCCAGGATCAGCCGGATCAGGGTCCTGTGCTCGGTGACGCTCATGACATTCCAAGGCCTCCTTTCGGCGGGAGTCTTATGGCGGCATTAACGCCTCCACACCGAATATTTACCCGGGAATGGCCTCAAAGCTGATAAGCACGTGTTTTAGACGGGTCAAAACTTCGTTAGGAAAGCACCCTCAGGGCCTTTGGGACCACGTTGAGGGTCAACTTGCGCGTGTGGGCGAGCACTTCGCCGTCTCCGATAAACGTCTTGCGGGTCGGGCTCTTGATCTCGATGCGCTTGCCCGCCAGGAGGCTGATCTCCTTGCGGCGGGTGTGCGACCCTTTCATGCTCATCAGGATGACGGTGAGGATGGCCCCCAGACGACTGCGCTTGCGCATGACGCACAGGCCGAGCTCTCCGTCGTCCGTCTTGGCCTCGGGATAGGGCACGACCGTCTTGCCGATGGAGGGCTGGTTGTTGACGAAAAGGGCGATGGAGGGGATGGTGCCCTGCGGCTGGCCGTCTACCGAGACCTCGAGGTCGCTGACGATCTTCTTGGAGCCTGCGAGCAAGCCGAAGCTGTAGAGCACGTAAACGAGGCTCCCGAGCTTGCGGGTCGCCTTGCTGACGAAGCCGTCGGTCGCCTTGAGCTTGTTGACGCCCACGGCCGTGTCGCTCACCACGCCCATGCCGCCCGCGGTGATGAAGTAGCGGCCGTTGATCTCGACGAGGTCCATCTCGCGCACGCTGCCGCGTCGAATGATGGCGCAGGCCTTGCGGACGTCCTTGGGGATGCCCAGGTGGGTGGCCAGGTCGTTGGCGGTGCCGGCGGGGATGATGCCGAGGGCGACCGGGCTGTTGGCGATCTGGTTGACGACGGCGTTGATGGTGCCGTCGCCGCCCACCACGATCACCTTCTCCACCTGGTCCTCGACGGCCTGCTTGGCGCTCGCCACCAGGTCCTCGTAGGTGTCGGGGATGATGAGCTGATACTCGACGTCTTTGAGCTCGCGCTCGACGCGCTTGAGCATGCTGCTCTTGCCGCCGTTGCGGGCATGCCGGTTGACGATGACGCGGATGGTCCCCATGCGATTCCTCTTCGAGTGGCTACACGCCTCTTATTCCCAAAGTCGACCCGAAAACCAGCATTCGCCCGAATGTCAGAGCGGCGAGAGCTCGAGACCCTTGGGCGATCGCCGCATCACCCGCTGCAGCCACCACCCCGCCAGCTGGGACGTGACGAGCGAGAGCAGGATCAAGACGGCGTAGAAGCTGTTCGTCACGAGCCCCGCCTCCAGGGCCACGGTCGCGAGCACGATGCCCGGGCCGCCCCGCGCGTTCATGGCGATGGCCAGGTTCAGCCCCGGAGCGTGCCCCTGGCCCGCCAGGCGGGCTCCCAGGTACATGGAGCTCGCCTTGATGGCGCAGGCGACGAGCACGAAGGCCGCGAAGAAGAGGACGTCGAAGTCGTGGCGCAGGTCGAGCTTGAGGCCGACGCTCGCGAAGTAGACGGGGATAAAGAAGGCGAAGCTGAAGCCCTTGACCTGCTCCTTGGTGGCGTCCGCGATGCGCTCGGAATTCGCCACCACCCGTCCGGCGAGAAAGGCCCCAAAGATGGGGTTCACGCCAAGCAGATAAGCGAGCAGCACCGCCAGGAGAAACACCATGAGGAGCGGCATACCGTCGGCCGAGGTCTTGAAGGGGTTCCACCGAGCCCGCGAGATGCCGTCATAGATCCGGTGTCCCAGTACCTGGCAGAAGGCGAAGTAGGACATGGTCACCACCACGCCCCGGACGAGCTCCCATGCGCTCGCATGCTCGGCGTTGGCGAGCCCGAGCGTGACCGACAGGAGCACCCAGAGGAGCATGTCCTCGATCATCGCGGTGGTGAGCACCACCCGGGCGAACGGTGTGCCCGTGAGGCCCACGTCGAACAGGATCTTGCTGATGACGGGGATGGAGGTCACGGCGATGGCGTTGGCAAGCAGGAGCCCGAAGCTGAGGGCCGTGGCTTTGGGCCCGAAGAAGGGCGAGAAGTCGAAGGCGCCCGCGAGCCAGAAGCCCGCCAAGAGGGGAAGGAACGTGCCGGCGCCCGTCAGCCAGAGGGTCGTGCGCCACTCCGAGCGGTTCACGACGTTCTGGGTCTCGAGCCCCGAGCAAAACATCAAGAGGAGCAGTCCCAGCCAGAAGACGAAACCGAGCACGGGCTTCTGGGCGAGGCCCGAGCCGAACATGGCGTCGTAGGCCTGAGGAAGCAGGGTCCCGAGCACGGTCGGCCCGAACAACAGGCCCCCCAAGATCTCCCCGATGACCCGCGGCTGGCGCAGGCGCTGGAAGAGCCCCCCGAGCACCTGGGAAGAGATCAAGAGCGCGAGCAGTGCGCCCAAGAGGCGGATCAAATCGGATTCCGGAATGCTCATGGGGTCCTTCCTGGTCCGGCGTCGGGTCTTCGAGCGCTACCAACCCGTATACCCTTGCAGGCGAGCGCCATATTTGCCTTGCCGAGGACGACATGAAATTACGTTCGGCCGGAGGGTAAAAGAACTCTAACGATTCTCGCTTCCCGGCTTTGCAGAGGACTCCATGACCGTAACGACCGTCTCGGCTACCCTCCTCTCGGCGCGAGCCGCGGAAGACGCGGATCCCGCCGCCCTCGGAGGCAAGGCCGCGAACCTCGCGCGCTTGATGCAGTTCGGCTTCGCGGTCCCCGAATGGTCGGTGATTCCGACGGGGGTATTCCTCTCGACCTTGGAGGCCGCCGGAGTCCTCGATGAGGTCCGGGATCACCTGTCCCGACTCGATCCCGCCAACCCCGCCCACGTCCGCCAGACGAGCCTCATCATCGGCGATCGCATCCGCCAGGTCCCCTTCTCCTCATCCGTGCGCGCGGAGCTCCTCGAGGCCTACGAACGCCAGTTCAAGGGCGGCCTCGTGGCCGTGCGCTCGAGTGCCGTCGGCGAGGACTCGGCCACCCAGTCCTTTGCTGGTCAGATGGATACCTTCCTCTTCGTCAAGGGTGAGGAGGCCCTGCTCGAGGCCATCCGGGGCTGCTGGGCCTCGGCCTTCTCCGAGCGAGCGCTCAGCTACCGCCTACAAAACGGCATCGGCCTCGAGGACATCCGCATCGCGGTGGTCCTCCAGGAGATGGTCTTCGGCGACGTCTCGGGCGTCCTCTTCACGGCCAACCCCATCTCGAGCAAGTGGGACGAGGCCGTGCTTTCGGCGACCTACGGCTTGGGCGAGGGCCTGGTCTCCGGCGAGCTGGACGCCGACAACTGGATCGTGGACAAGCCGAGGGGTCGGGTGGAGGCCGAGGTTGCCACCAAGCGCGAGCGGATCGTGCTGGACGAGGTCCGAGGCCACGGGACGATCAAGTCCTCCGTCCCCGAGGAGCATCAGGCCTTGCCATCGTTGACCGAGGCGCAGATCAAGGAGCTCGTGGCGCTGGGCGATCGCATCGCCGACAAGTTCGGTGCCCCGCAGGACATCGAGTGGACGCTGCGCGACGGCGCGATCTACCTGCTTCAGGCGCGCCCCATCACGAGCCTCAAGCCCAGGCCCCGGGGCAAGCGCCGGCTGTGGGACAACTCGAACATCGCCGAGAGCTACTACGGCGTCACCACGCCCCTGACCTTCTCGTTCGTGAACCGGATGTACGAGGTGGCCTACCAGGTCCTGTTCGACGCCTTCGGCATCCCGCACCAGGTGCTGCGCGAGCACAACGCGGTCTTCGCCAACCTGCTCGGGCTCCTGAACGGCCGCATCTTCTACAACCTGGACAACTACTACCAGATCATCACCTTCCTGCCCGCTTACGAGTACATGAAGGACTTCTTCGACACGATGATCGGGGTCCAGGAGCAGAAGGACTACGACAAACGGTCCTTCACCCTGTTCGAACGCCTCTTCGTGGGCGGCCCGAAGATTGCGCGCCTGGTCTCCAAGATCTGGGGCAATTTCCTGGACTGGGACAACGACGTGGAGCGCTTCACCCGCCACTTCAACCGGGTCTTCGAGGAGTATCGCGGTCGGGACTACGCGGCCATGGACCCGGACGCCATCCTGGACGCCTACCGCGCCATCGAGAACCAGCTCCTGTGGCAGTGGCGCGCCCCCATGACCAACGACTTCTACGCCATGGTCTTCTACGGCCTGCTCAAGAAGCTCACGGCGATGTGGAACGTGGACGAGACGGGGTCCCTGCAGAACGACCTCCTGTGCGGCGAGGGCGGCCTCGAGAGCACCGAGCCCGCGAAGGCCATCATCCGGCTGGCGATCGCCGTGCGCTCGGACGAGGCTCTCAAGGAGCTCTTCCTCCGGATGCCCGAGGCCGAGATCACCAGGGCGCTGGACGAAGAGCGCTTCGCTGACTTCCGGGCCCAGCTCCAGGACTACCTCCACCGGTTCGGTTACCGCTGCATGGGCGAGCTGAAGCTCGAGGTCAAAAATCTTCAAGAGGACCCGAGCTTCGTCTTCTCGATGATCAAGAACTACCTGGCGCTCGCGTCCCTGGATCTCGGCGACATGGAGGCCAAGGAGCGGAAGGTGCGCGAGGAGGCCGAGCGCAAGGCCGGCGAGAGGCTTGCCGGCCGACCGGTCCGGCGCCTGGTTTACGGCTGGGTCCTCAAGAATGCCCGCAAGGGGGTGCGCAACCGCGAGAACCTGCGAATGGCCCGCACCAAGGCCTTTGGCCTCGTGCGCGAGATCTTCCAGGGCATGGGCGTTCAACTGCATGCCCTGGGCCTGATCGATCAGGTGGACGACGTCTTCTACCTGGACTTCTACGACCTCTTTTCCTTCGTCGAGGGGCGGTCGACCTGCACCGACCTCAAGGCGCTCGCGACCATGCGCCGGGCGGAGTTTGCCCGCTACGAGGAGCTGCCGGTCGACGATCGCCTGGTCACGACGGGTGCGGTCTACTACGGCGATCAGCTCTACGATCCCAGGCGCAATGCGCCCTCGGACGACGACGGCCCGGTGCTGCAGGGCATCAGCTGCTGCCCGGGCCAGGTGGCGGCGAAGGTCAGGGTCATCCTCAAGCCGGACGACGACATGCGCCTCAACGGCGAGATCCTCGTGACCGAGCGGACGGATCCGGGCTGGGTGCCCCTCTATCCCTCGGCGAGCGGGCTGTTGATCGAGCGGGGCAGCCTGCTGTCACATGCGGCGGTGGTCGCCCGGGAGATGGGACTGCCGACGATCATCGGGGTCAAGAACCTGATTCGGCGGGTACAGGACGGCCAGTGGGTGGAGATGGACGGCCGGGCGGGCACCGTACGGCTAGACTCCGAGCCGTCGGCCTAGGGAGGCGGTGTCATGCAGTACTACGACCTTTACCAGAAGTACCATGCCCTCGGAGAGGAGCGCCGCTGGAACCTCGAGCAGGACGTCGCGTGGTCCGAGATCGACCCAGCACTCGCCAACCGCGACCTCGTGCAGCCCATCAAGATCGCGTCGTTGGTCGAGAGCTTCTCGTACCAGAACTGCGCGCGGTTCTTCCAGGCCCATCGGGGCCTGCCGTGGCTGATCGGGTGGAAGGTCATGAACCTCTACGAGGAGAACAAGCACCACTACGCCATGCTGCGCTACTCGGAGGCGGTGGGCTTACCCATCGAGGAGTCCGAGATCGTTGCCATCCAGCACGGCTACCAGAACAGCGCTGACCTCAAGGACTCGCAGTGGTCGGAGGCGGACCTCCTGGAGGAGCTCGTCCTCGCCTGGATCAGCGAGATCGAGACGGCCGTCTGGTACCGCATCGCGGGCAAGTACGTGGGCGAGCCCGTGGGGGCCAAGCTGTTCGCGCTCATCGCCGCGGACGAGTTCTTCCACGCCGCATACTACAACGATGTGATCGCCCGGATGATCGCCGAGGATCCCGAGCGCCAGTTCCCCAGGGTCGCGCGGGTGATCGCCCGCTATGGCCAGAGCGACAAGGACGAGCACTACGGAGTCGTGATCGGGCGCGACGTCTTCGCGCAGGTGCGAAGCACAATGGCCCTGCTCGGCGCCGATGAGGAGATCAGGACCGTCGTGAAGACCAAGCTGGGCGCCTGGCAGAGCATGGTTCCGGCCTAGAGGAGAACGGCTTGCATCCCCTTTCGACCCCCGTCCTTTCGATCATCTGCGGCCTGACCCTCTTCGGCGTCTTCGTCGTCTCGGCCATCGGGGCCGTGCGAAAGCCCGACCCGGCCAAGCTCCGCGACATCTGGCTCAAGTTCGGCGTCCACATCGGCCTCCTGGCCCTCGTCCTCCTGGCAGGCGCGATGGGCCGGTTTACGCTCCTGCCCGTGGTTCTGTTCCTCGCCTACCGGGGCTGGCTGGAGCTCTTGCGGGCGATCGCCGGGCGCTACGGAGCGATCGCGCACCCCGCCCTCGTGACGTTGCTCGGCGCCCTGGGGACGCTGGGCGGTCTCGTCGGCGGGCCCTTGACGCTTGTGACGGGGGTGGCGATCGCCACCTGGTCGGCCTTCGCCTTGCCCATGCTGATCCAGCGCCGCCCACCGGCACTCCATGGCCTCCTCGCGACGGCTTTCGGCATGCTCTTCATCACCCTGCCTCTAGGGACCTTCCTCTTGCTAGGGGCCGAATCCTACGGGGCCTTGGCGTTCATGTTCCTGCTGCTGATGGCCAATGACGGGCTCTCGGAGGGCCTGGGGCGGCTGTTCGGCAAGACGCCCATCTGGCCGGACATCAGCCCTAACAAGACCTGGGGCGGCACGATCGGCGGCCTCTTCTCCTGCCTCGTGCTCGGCTACCTCATGCGCTTCCTGGTGCCCGAATGGTCGCCAGGCGCCGCCATGGCCGTGGCGGGCGGCGTCTCCCTGTTCGCGGGCATTGGTGATCTGTTGGCCTCGTCCATCAAGCGGGAGGTCGGGGTGAAGGATTTCGGCCACGTGCTACCCGGGCATGGCGGAGTGCTGGATCGCTTCGACAGCCTACTTTTTACCGCGCCCGTCTTCTACGGCGTGGCGCGCTTGTTGGGAGGGAGCTAGCGATGAGTCGTCCGAGCGTCGATCCGGAAATCACCCGGGCCTGCACCCAGGTGTCGGCCTGGCGATCGCTGGCCCTGTGCGTGGCCATCTACGTCGCAGTCGCGGGCCTCATGTGGGTCGGGGGCGAGGCCTCGGGCTGGAAGCTCGCCTTGCCCGCCATGGCCCTCATCGCCGCTTTGCAGATGCACCTCCTGATCCTGCTGCACGAGGGCGCGCACATGCTGCTGCACCCGAACAAGCGGGTCAACGACCTCATCGCGGACGTTTTCTGCGCCATCCCCTTCCTGTTGCTCGAGAAGAACTACCGCTGCATCCACCTGAATCACCACAAGTACGCGAGCTCTCCCGAACGGGACCCCGAAGTCCGGCTCTACAAGGGCCAGGGCTACTTCTACGCTCGGCAGCGCGGCTGGCCGCTCCTCAAGATGCTCCTCTCGGACCTCCTGGGCCTGAGTGCCGCGCGCTTCATCGTCACGCAGAACCAGTACCTGGCGGAGCAGCGCAAAGAAGGCAAGCTCAAGCCCGTCGAGGCACACGAGGCGCTCTTGAACCTCGTGCTCTGGGGTGCAGTAGCTCTGCTCGCCTGGCGCTTCGACTTCTGGCTGGAGGTGGCCGTCCTGTGGCTCTTGCCCCAGGTGACGATCATGTTCCTGTTCCTCAAGCTGCACGGCTACGGCGAGCACACGGGAGCCACCGGGCCCACGGAGTTCGAGCGGACCTGGGTTCACGCCTTCAACCCCGTCACGGACTTCTTCATCTATCCCATCTACTCGGGCTACCACCTGGAGCACCACTTCTTCCCGCGCGTGCCCTGGTACCACATGGCTCGCTTCCGCCGGGCGCTGATGGCCAACGAAGAGTTCGGCCGGCGTTCGGAGCAGGTCACGGTCACGGGCTACTTCTTCGGGGCTCGCACCATCTGGGGCACCATGCTGCACGGCGAGGGCGAGTATCGCGTGCAGCAGCTCGCCGCCCAGACCCACGAGATCCCGGGGGACGTGATCACGGCGGACACCAAGGCGGAGGTCGATGAGCAGCTCTCCCTCGTCATCCCGGCCGAGGGCAAGGAGAGTCATGTCTAGTCCTATCCTGCGCCAATTGAACCTCCCCAACGCCCTGACGCTGGCGGGCCTCATGCTCACCTTCCTCTCGGCGACCTTTGCCGTGCGGGGCCAGTTTTACGCGGCCATCCTGTGCATGATGTACGCGGGCATCACGGATCTCTTCGACGGCTTCGTGGCCCGCAAGGTCCGGCGCACGGAGCTCCAGGCGGAGGTCGGAAAGCACCTGGACAGCCTCGTGGATGTCTGCTCGTTCGGCTTCGGCCCGACGGTCTTTGCCTACTGCTACGGGCTCCGGCACCCGGCCGCCGTGGTGCTGTTGATGCTCTACGTGGGCGCAGCCGCCATGCGGCTCGCCTACTTCAACGCGGCGGGCATGGCTTCCGAAGGCAGCGAGCGCTACTTCACGGGCATGCCCGTGACCTACGCGGCCCTCTTCATTCCCATCGCCTTCCTTGCGACCCTGGCCCTGCCGGCAGAGGCCGTACGCTGGGGCCTCGCGGGCCTGTACCTGCTGCTCGCGGCCCTGATGGTCTCGGGCCTGCGCATCATCAAGCCGCGTGGCATCTGGTACGGCATCTTCTCGGGGATCTGTCTGGTCCTCACGGGCGTTTACGCCTGGGCGATCGCCACGGGACACGCGGTATGATCGAGATCGTCGCGTTCGACTCCGAGCGCCGCTACGTTGAGCCCTTCGGTCAGCTGGCCTTTCGGCTGTATAAGGGCGATCGCCGCTGGATCCCGACCTTCAAGGACGAGCTCGTGCGCGACCTGTCGCCCGAGCACCCCTTCCGGGACTTCCTCGACCAGCGCAACTTCCTGATTACCCGTCGCGGGAAGACCGTGGGCCGGGTGAGCGCCTTCGTGAACCGCCGGGTCCAGGTGGACGGGGCGCCTCTCGGGACGCTCGGGCACTTCGAGTGTGAGGACGAGGGGGCGATCGCCAAGGCCCTCCTCGATGAGGCCTGCGACTGGCTCCGGGATCAGGGCGTCAAGACGGTCTGGGGCCCGATGAACGGCTCCATGTGGTTCCCCTACCGCTTCATGACCAAGGGCTTCGAGGACGTTCCCTTCTACGGAGAGCCCTACAACCTGCCGTATTACCCTTCCCTCTTCGAGGGCGCGGGCTTCGAGGTCCTCAAGCGCTGGAGCTCGACCTTCTCGTCCGGAGAGGACCTCGGGGGCATGGTCGAGAAGACCCGCCCCCGCTTTGACCGGGCGTGCGAGGAGGGCTACCGCTTCCGTCCGCTCGACCTTGCCCGCTTCGAAGATGACATGGCCCTCCTGCATGGGCTCATCTCGGAGAGCTTCGCGGGCTTCCTCGGCTTCCACCCCATCGAGCCGGAGACCTTCCTCGCGCTCTTCGGCGGCCTGAAGCCCGTGTGCATCCCCGACCTCATCCAGTTCGCCATCGGCAAGGACGGGGAAGTGGTGGGCTATGCCTGCACCCTGCCCGACTACCCGAACGGCGTCCGGGCCATGGGCGGCGAGACGAATCTCTGGGCCAAGCTCAAGTTCCTGGCGAACCGGGGCCGTCCCACGTCCCACATCACCCTCTACCTGGGCATCACGGCCGATGAGATGAAGCGCCGCTCGGGCGCTGGCGGCGCGCTGGCGCACCTGACCACCAAGCGGGCGCATGAGGACGGCGTCCCGCTCGTCAGCGCCTTGATGGCCGAGGACTCCTACGCCCGCTCGTATTCGCACCAGCGCTTCGCCAGGGTCCACGAGTACGCCCTGTACCGGAGGGCGATCGGATGATCGAGACGAGGCCGCGGACCCAGGTCCAGTACCGCGATCGCGCCTCCGGCACGCTCGTCGAGGAGACCATCTTCTCCGAGCGGGAGCTGCGCTGGTTCTACGAGGATCCTGTCGGCTCGCGCATCTTCGCGACGCTCTTGAACCGACGGGCCTTCTGCTGGCTGTTCGGCAAGCTGCAAGACCACCCATTGACCCGCGCCAAGATCCCGGACTTCGTGGCGACCCACCGCATCGATCCCGACGAGTCCGAGCTGCCGCCCTCGGCCTACCCCAGCTTCAACGCCTTCTTCTCCCGGAGGCTGAAGCCCGGGGCGCGCCCGTTCTGCGACGACCCCCATGCCTTTTCCTCGCCTGCCGACGGCAAGGTACTGGTCTTCCCGGGACTGGACGACGGGGTGCGCCTGCCGGTGAAGGGCGCCCGCCTGACCCTCGAAGATCTGCTCGCCTCGAAGTCTGCAGCGGAGCCGTTTCGAGGGGGCTCGGCCCTCATCGTCCGCCTCGCGCCCTACGATTACCACCGCTTTCACTTCCCGGACGACGGCACCCCTTCCCGGCCCCGGGAGATCCGGGGGCGGTACCACTCGGTGAGCCCCATCGCGCTCGCGAAGGTGCCGGACGTCTACTGCCGAAACAAGCGCCAGGTGACGGAGCTTTCGTCCCGTCACTTTGGCCGGATCGGCTACGTGGAGGTGGGCGCCATCTGCGTGGGGACGATTCTCCAGACCTTCGAGCCCGGCCGCGAGGTGCGGCGGGGCGACGAGAAGGGCTACTTCCGTTTCGGCGGCTCGACCCTGGTGATGCTGTTCGAGCCGGGAGCCGTACGGTTCGACGAAGATTTGATCCGGGATTCGGCGATGGGCCTGGAGGTCCAGGTCAAGGCCGGCAGCCGGATCGGCTATCGATGAGGAGCGCATGAGCACGACCAACGCCCCGACCCACTCCCCCACGACCTTCGGGTCGCGCCTCTGGACCTACCTGGTCGAGATGTACCCGCTGCATGTGAACGTGCCCTACTCGTTCATGTCCTTCTTCGGGTACTACATGCTGCTGCAGGCCCTGTACGGCGCCAAGCCCCTGAGCTATTCCTGGCACAGCATCCTCGGCGCCTTCACGCTCGCGGCCTTCACGCTCCTCATGCGCGTGTTCGACGAGTTCAAGGACTACGAGCACGACTGCCAGCTCTTTCCTCACCGCCCCTTGCCGTCGGGGCGGGTGCTGACGAGCGACCTCAAGATCCTCGGCTGGAGCCTGGTCGCCTTCATGACGGTCCTGAACCTCGTGATGGGCAAGGGGCTCATCGGCTACCTCATCCTGATGGCCTACGCCCTCTTGATGTTCAAGTACTTCTTCCTGCCGGATCTGCACCGCAAGAACCTGGTCCTCACCCTTTTCACCCACAACCCGATCGTCTTCTTCACGCACCTGTACGTGCTGTCGGTCTTCATGGAAGTGCAGGGCCTCGGTCTTTCGGACCTAAGGCCCGGCGTCTGGTACGGCCTCGCCATGTTCTGGCTACTGGTCTTCAGCTGGGAGACCAGCCGCAAGATCCGGGCCAAGGAGGAGGAGGACGCCTACATCACGTATTCGCAGATCTTCGGCCCCCGGGCGGCTGCGCTCGTGCCGATGGCCGGCGTGACCGTCTCGGCCCTGCTCGCCTTGGCCTTCGCGAAGCAGCTCGGCCTCTCGCTGCCCTTCGTCGTCGCGGCGGGCGCGGGCTATGTCTACGCCATGTTCGGCTTCGGGCGCTGGCTCGCCGTACAGTCCCCGAAGAATTCCAAGCTCCGGCCCTTCGTGGAGGCCTTCACCCTGGTCCTGTACCTTGCGGTAATCCTCGATCTGAGCCTGCGGCTCGGTGGACAATGGGTGTAGGCCTACGCTAGGGCGCTGGGAGAAGGGAAAAACGTCCCGTTATCCAGCGATCTCGAATCGGGTATAAGAGAGCGGACCCTGCCGGGCCGTGCGTCCGGACGAGAGAAGGAACTTGCCCACATGGACCATTCGCCAGCCGAGACCCAGTTCGCACCCTCGGTGCCGTACAAGAAGGTCTACTCGGAGGAGGCGCTCGCGAACCGGCGAAGCTGGGTGGAGGAGACGACCGGGGCCAACCTCGCGCCACTCAACGCCGACACCCGTCCGGGGGCCGAGATCTTCAAGGGCAACATCGAGAGCCACATCGGCTTCGTGCAGGTACCCATCGGCGTGGCGGGTCCCCTCGTGATCAACGGCGAGCATGCCAACGGCACCTTCTACGTGCCGCTCG
Source organism: Candidatus Sericytochromatia bacterium (assembly GCA_036676985.1). GTDB lineage: Bacteria > Cyanobacteriota > Sericytochromatia > S15B-MN24 > UBA4093 > DATNQJ01. The sequence continues at coordinate 22,584 of JAKFBU010000023.1, read as the reverse complement.
CCACGACCGAGGGCGCGCTCGTCGCCTCGTGCACCCGCGGCATGCGTGCGGTCACGGAGTCCGGCGGGGCGAACGTGCGAGTCGTGAGCGACCAGATGATGCGCGCGCCCATGTTCACCTTCGAGACCCTGACCGACGCCGTGGCCTTCGCCGACTGGATCCGGCAGAACGAGGCGGGCCTGCGGTCCATCGCCGAGAGCCAGTCGCGCACGGCGAAGCTCATCAAGGTCGATCCGGTCATCCTGGGCGACACCGTCTGCATCCAGCTGTCCTACTACACGGGCGACGCCTACGGCGCCAACATGGTCATGAAGTGCAGCTGGGCGGCTTGCCACTGGATCCAGCTCGAGTTCCCGCGCCAGACGGGCATCCACTTCATCGACTGGTACGTGGACTCGCAGTTGGGCGCCGAGAAGAAGGTCAACGCCATGACCTACACCACGAGCCTGCGCGGCAAGCGCGTGGTGGCCGAGGTGCACCTCAAGCGCGAGGTCATGCAGCGGGTGCTCCGGGTCACGCCGGAGGACCTGTTCGAGGCCCTGGTGGCCGGAGTCGGCCCCACCTGGGCCGCCCACATGCTCGGCTGCAACGTCAACTTCGCGAACGTGGTCGCGGCCCTCTTCACGGCGACGGGCCAGGACATCGCGACGGTTCCCGAGTCGAGCCAGGGCCAGATCAACTTCCGCCTGACGGAGGAGGGCATGTACTTCGGGGTCATGCTGCCGAGCGTGGTCGTGGCGACCATCGGCGGCGGCACGGGTCTGCCCAGCCAGAAGGCGGCTCTCGAGATGCTCGATTGCGTGGGCACGGGCAAGGCCAAGAAGCTCGCCGAGATCGTGGCGGCGGCGGCCATGTGCCTCGACATCTCGACGTACTCGGCGATCGCCATGGATCACTTCGTCCAGGCCCACGAGCGCCTGGGCCGCAATCGCCCGCGCACGGGCACCGGCCCCATCTCGCTGCCCCCCGACTACAAGCTGCCCTAAGGAGCGTCCATGATGCGCGCGTTGATCGTCTCGCTGTTGCTGTTGAGCCTGGCCTCGCCGGCCCTTGCGGCCGAGGAGGCGCCAAAGCCCGCGCCCTACGATGGCCAGAAGTGGGAGTACCGCATCGAGACCTTCGTCACGGGCGGGGTGGACGGGATCCCCGGCATGGTGGCCAACGCCGTCATGAGCGGCCTGGATGGCAAGCGCCTCGCCGATCTCGGCAAGGAGGGCTGGGAGCTCGTGGCCGTAGTGGGCGGTCGGGCGTATTTCAAGCGCCCGCACAAGGAGCCCGCCAAGGCCTGGTGGTGGCCGTTCTAAAATAGAGCAAACAGCTCAAAGGGCCGGCTGTCTAGGACAGCCGGCCCTTTTTCCCTACGTTAGACCGCCGCAGGTTCTCGGACGGGAGTAGAGCCTTTCGCGCGATCGCCCGGATACCAGTTCGCCTTGCCCGCGAGCTTCATGAACGCCGGCAAGAGCACCAAGCGGATCAAGGTGGCGTCCACCAGGACGGCGACGGTGAGCCCCAGGCCGAGCATCTTCACGATCACGAAGTCCGCCCAGGCGAACGCCCCGAACACCGCCACCATGATGAGGGCCGCGCTCGAGATGAGCCGCGCGGTGCCGCACGTGCCCTCGACGACCGCCCGGGCGTTGTCCCCGTGCTCGTCGTAGGACTCCTTGATGGCGCTCATGAGGAAGACCTCGTAGTCCATCGATAGCCCGAACACGATGCAGAAGAGCATGAACAGGATGAGCACCGGAATCGGCATGGCCTCGGTCACATGACCCATCCCGAAGATCGCCCGCCCCCAGCCGAAGTGGTAGACGGCGATGACCGCCCCATAGCCCGCGCCCACGGACAGGAGGTTCATGACCACGGCCTTGAGGGGCACGAGCACCGAGCGGAAGGCGAGGCCCATCACCACCAGCGTCGTCAGGATGATGAAGCCCGCCACGTACGGGAAGGTGCCGACCACCGCCCCCTCGTGGTCGTTGTAGTAGGAGGGCGTCCCTCCGACCAGGAGCTCGAGGCCATCGGGCATCTCGCGCTTGGCCAGGTCGGCTGCGAGCTTGCGCAGTTCGGGTAGGTCCGCCGAGCGCTTGGGCACGATCTGGAAGAGCGCCATGTGGCGATCGCGGCTGACGAACATCTCCTGGATCAGCGGGAAGCGCTTCAGCGCGGCCTCGGGGTTCTGGTACAGCATGGCGTACTGGAGCGGGCTGATGCCGGCCGAGAGGTCCACGGGGCTCGCCACCGATGCGATGAGCGGGTTGGCCTTGAGTTCCGCGCTCAGCTTGAGCATGGCCCCCAGGTTCCTGGTGCCGAGCACGGGCTCGTCGGGGTCGCGCACGATGGCGTAGATGGGGATCAGGGCCCCGCTCAGGCCCATGTCGTTGAGGGCCTCGACCCCTTGCACCGACTCCATGTACGGCGGGAACAGGGCCGTGTCCGGATAGCCCAGCTCGAGCTTGAGAATAGGCGACGCCAGGCCAAGGAGCACCAGGAGGCTGATCACGGTCGAGCGGATGGGACGATCGCTCACGTAGCGCACCCAGCGCTCCCACTGGTGGCGGTTCGCCTTCTGCAATAGCCAGTCGGAGAGGCGCTTGGGCGCGTCGATCCGGTGGCCCAGCATGGACAGCACGGCGGGCAAGAGGGTCAGGGCCAGGAGCACCGAGACCACGACGACCAGGAGGCCGCCGAGGCCCACTGATCGGGTGTCCAAGAGGGGCGTGAACAGCATGGCCCCGAGCCCGATGAGCACCGTCAGGCCCGAGAAGGTGATGGCGACGCCCGCCGTCCGCATGGTCTCGACGACCGCCTCGTGGGCGTCCCCGTGCGCATGGAGGGCCTGCCGGAAGCGATGAACCATCAGGAGCGAGTAATCGATGCCCACCGCCAGCCCAATCATGCTTGCCACGTTCTGCACGTAGATGGAAAGCTCCACGCTTTGGGCGAGCACGAACGTGAGGCCCAGGGTGAGGACCGTGGCGGCGATGCCGACCAAGAGCGGCAGGCCCGCGGCGACCAGGCCCCCGAAGGCGAAGAGCAGCACCAGGATCGTCAGGGGGATGAGGCGTCCCTCGGCCTTGGAGGTGTCGTCGCTGCTGTGCTTGTTGATGTCGTAGGTGACGGCCGGCATGCCGGTCGCGGCCACCTGGAGCGTGGAGTCGGTCTTCCGGTGCTCGGCCGCGACGGCATGGGTGACCTCGCGCAGGCGGGGCATCATGTTCAGCGCCTCGGTGGCTCCCTTGGCGTTGAGGCCCACGAGCAGGATGGCGCGATCGCCCTTCTCGGACTGTAGGGTGATGGGCGACTGGTCGCCGGGGCCGAGCACCCGGGCCACTTCCTTTTGACCCTGTAGCTCGGCCTTGAGGTCTTCGACCGCCGTCCGGAGCTCCGCCGAGTCGAGCGTGCGCTCCTGGCTGGAGACGACCACGGCCACCAGGTGGGTGAAGGGATTCGCGAACTCGCCGTGCAACAGCTGCTCGACATGCTGAGAGCCGCTGCCGGGGACTGCTCCGGACCCGCCAGACAGGACCTGCGTCACGCGGGTGGAGCCCAGGGAGGCGACCACGATGAGGATGAGCCAGAAGGCGAGCACCCAGCCGCGATACCGGATGATCCATTTGCCAAGCGCGGCGTAGCGAGCCGAGAGCATGCTTCCTCCTCCCAGAGAACCGAACGTTTGGAAGCTTTGTACCCCTCGTCGGGGGATAGTATGGCGACCGGGGCGGGCGGGCGAGTAAAACCTTTGCGAGTCATGACCAGCGGCGTCTGAAACGTAATCCGGAGGCCCGTTCATATTCCTCGCCTGGCCGCCGATCCCCTCGGCGAGCGATTGACCGAGCGTTGTCATTGGGGGCAAGCGGGACTAACGTGCTGGGTGTTGCTCAGGAAGAGGAAGCCCTCGTAAGGAGGTTCAAGCGTGAGACGTCACTCCGCTCGCCTGTGGCCCCACCTCGGTGTCCTCACCCTATCTATGTCCCTGCTCGGTTGCGGACCGACCCTGCCGCCCGCCCAGACCCCGGATCAGTCGCTGCCCCCGATCGACGCGCGTCCTGTGGGCGATTCGACTGAGCCCTTGATTCCCAAGGCCTTTTCGGCGGGCAACGAATCAGCGCCCCTCGAGATTCGAGCGGATGCTCCCCCTCCCGTGGCCAAGCCCAACGGCACATCCATCGTTCAGCCAGGAAAGCCGCCCTTGTCCTTCAATGACTTGCAGAATGGTATCCCGCCTCAGATCCCCGAGGCCAATGCCGGGCAGTACCTGAGGCGCCTGCAAGGGCCGATCGCTGACGGAAAAGGCTTCGGAGACGGCATACCGGGTGGTCCCGGCGGCTTCCCGGGCGGACCGGGCGGCATACCGGGTGGTCCCGGTGGCTTCCCTGACGGACCCGGAGGCCTCCCGGATGGTCCCGGCGGATTCCCGGACGGTCCCGGTGGTTTCGCGGATGGTTTCGCCTACGGCGGATTGCCCGCCCTGTTCGACTACGGCATTTACCCGCGCCTGATGTACTACCCCTTCCATACGGTGTGGGTCCCCTACATCCTGGTGGACAGCTTCTACTACCCGTATGTCTACCAGCCGTTCTTCGATCCGCTCTTCGTCGGCTACTGTTACTACCCGCTCTTCATCTTCGATCACGGCTTTTACTACCCGTACTACTACCATAGCCGCTCGTACTACTACGGTTACCTGGACTGGGAATACAACTGGCCTGCCTACCGCAATGACCACGACTACTACGACTGGGACGATATCTGGCGCCACAAGCCCCGCCGCTACAACGATGACGACTTCGACGACTGGCGGAAGGGCAAGGGCCATCGAAAGGATCGGCCCGACTGGGAGCGAAAGGAGCCGCCTCGCAAGAAGTCGGACGGCCGTGACGATCGCCCCCGTGGCGATAAGGGCGATCGGCCCCGCGGAAATGGCGGCGAACGGCCTCAAGGAAACGGCGGCGACCGGCCTCGCGGCGACAAGGTGGACCGTCAACAGGGCGAGCGGCCCAGAGCCGAGCGCAACGAACGGAAGGATCGCCCCAGCCAGGCGCAGCGGTCGGAAGAGCGCCGCGTGGCCAAGGATCGCCCGGCGGATAAGTCGGGCGGCGAACGGGTCGCCTCGAAGCAGCGGTCGGAGCGCGCCGAGAGCGGCCGATCGAAACAGGCCGCCAAGGCTCCCAAGCAGGGCGGCGGTTCGTCAAAGGGCAAGGGTAACCGTCGAGCCCAGTCCGAGGGTGGCGATGAGGAGGACCTCCAGAACGACGACCTCCTCCCGCTGGAAGATTAGCCCTGACAGACGGAGCGGCCGCACCTCGCCAGGTGCGGCCGCCTTCTTGCCACGAGCTTAACAGCGGCCTATACTGAAGCAGCAGCGTTCGTGCCACCGCCAGGGCCCATCGGCGTCTCGCCCGGCGCACACGACACCCATCGGAGGTCTCGATGCACCCCCCCACATGTGCCGTATGCTCCACCGAGTTCGATCCGATCGACAAGTTCTGCCGCGAATGCGGCACGCGTCGCGCGCCCGAAGCCTGCACCGCCTGCCATACCCCGTTGATGCCCCAGGCGCGCTTCTGCATCCAGTGCGGCGCGGCCGTCGAGGCGGCCGCCCTGGTCAGCCAGGAGCTCGTCGTCGAGCGTCGCGGGACCAGCGAGCTGGGCGATCGCCGCGTCGTCACGGTCATGTTCACCGAGCTCATCGGCCTGGCCTCCATGACCGAGCGTCTGGACCCCGAGGAAATCAGCGACATCTGCAACCAGTTCTTCGCCGTCCTCACCGAGCCCATCTACCGGCATGGCGGGGTGGTCGACAAGTACATCGGCGACAGCGTCGTCATGTCGCTCTTCGGCGTGCCCACCGTGCGGCCCGATGATCCCGAGCGGGCCGTCAGTGCCGCCTGGGCCATGCTCGCGGCGGCGCGGGAGTTCGCGGACGCCCTGGAGCCCCGCATCGGCGTCCGGCTGCAGATTCGCTGCGGTCTCAACACCGGCATGGTCGTGGCGGGCGAGGTCGGTGGCGCCCAGAAGCGCGACTACACGGTCATGGGCGACACCGTCAACCTGGCCCAGCGCATGGAGGCCAACGCGCCGGTCGGCGGCATCCTGGTGGCCTCCGAGACCTACGAGGGTACCCGCCATGCCTTCGACTACCGCGTCCTAGAGCCCATCAAGGTCAAGGGCAAGGAGTTGCCGGTCGCCGTCTTCGAGGTCCTCGGCCCGAAGCAGGCGGCCACGTCCGAAGCATCGATCGAGCGCTCGGTGGGACCCGCCTAGCACCGAAATCTTCTGGCCATACCGGCTACAAGGTGGCCGCCGCCCGCACGGGGCGGCGGCCATCGCGGTTTTGAACCGAGGGACCGAGCCTTTCATGGCCCAACGCGCGGATCTAAAATCCGCGCAGGGTCATGACATGGGTATGCCAGGAGGTCCATCATGCTGTGCGCCAACTGCCAACAACGTCCAGCGACTTTCCATTTCACGCAATCGGTCAACGGTGAGCGCCAGGAGGTGCATCTTTGCGCCCACTGCGCGAGCCACTTCAAGGCTGAACGCGGTGGTGGGCAGGAGTGGGGAGGCTTCGGCCTCGACAACATGCTCGAGCGTGTCTTCGGCATCCGTCCGACCTCGTCGGACAACCTTCTGGACCGCCTGTCCGACGATGCGCGCCGCGTCCTCCAGACGGCGGCGGAGTACGCGGCCGAGCGCAACATCCCGCGCCTGGAGAGCGAGTTCCTGCTCTTGTCCCTTTTGCAAGACCCGGCGCTGGGCACGACCCTGGCCGGCCGTCTCGGGCTCGATCCGGACGACGTGCGGGGCCGGATCGAGGAGGCCTTCCCGCCCCAGGAGGGCGAACGGCCCGGCCAGGTGGCCATGACGCCCCGCCTCAAGCGCGCCATTCGCCTCGCGAGCGACGCGGCCTTCCTCGACGGGACGCTCACCATCCGGCCGGAGCACCTCCTCTCGGGACTCCTGGAGGAAGGCGAGAGTCTCGCCTCGCAGATCCTGCAAGAGAGCATGGAGCGCGGCATGCCCCGGACCGAGGCCGCCCCGATGCCCCGCTGCACGGGCGCTCCGCAGTCCGGGCGCGGAGGCAAGCCGACCCCGAACCTGTCCAAGTACACCCGCGACCTCACCGAGCTGGCGAAGAGCGGCAAGCTCGATCCGGTCATCGGGCGCGACGACGAGATCGATCGGGTGGTCCGCATCCTCAGCCGCCGCACCAAGAACAACCCGGTGCTCATCGGCGAGCCCGGCGTCGGCAAGACGGCGATCGCCGACGGCCTGGCACAGGCCATCATCGCGGGAGACGTGCCGGACATCCTCAAGGACAAGCGCGTCCTCTCCCTGGACCTCGGCTCCCTGGTCGCGGGCACCAAGTACCGCGGCGAGTTCGAGGAGCGCCTCAAGGGCCTGATGGACGAGGTCAAGGAGCAGGAGGGGCAGATCATCCTCTTCATCGACGAGCTGCACACGGTGGTGGGCGCGGGGGCCGCGGAGGGCTCCATGGACGCCTCCAACATGCTCAAGCCCGCCCTCGCCCGGGGCGAGCTCCGCACGGTAGGTGCCACCACGCTCGACGAGTACCGCAAGCACATCGAGAAGGACGCCGCCCTCGAGCGCCGCTTCCAGCCGGTGCTGGTCCAGGAGCCCAACGTGGACCAGACCATCGCGATCCTGCGCGGGCTGGTGGACCTCTACGAGGCGCACCACGGCGTCGAGATCACCGACGAGGCCCTGGTCTCGGCCGCCGAGATGTCGGATCGCTACGTGACGGATCGCTTCCTGCCGGACAAGGCCATCGACCTGGTGGACGAGGCCGCCTCCATGAAGCACCTGCGCAGCCGCCGCGAGCCGGCGGAGGTCTCGGATCTCGAGGATCGGCTGGTGCGCCTCACGCGCGACAAGGACGAGGCCGCCTTCCGGGAGGACTTCGAACGGGCCAAGCGCCTCAAGGCCGAAGAGGACGTGATCAAGGAGCGCCTCGACAAGGTGCGCAAGGGCTGGAAGAGCGAGAAGGGCGGCGAGACCCCGAAGGTCACCAGCGAGGATATCGCCAAGGTGATCGGGGATTGGACGGGCATTCCGGCCGAGAAGCTGTTGCAGGAGGAGAAAGAGCGCCTCCTCAAGATGGAGGAGGTCCTGCACCAGCGGGTCATCGGCCAGGAGGACGCGGTCGTCGCCGTCGCCGAGGCCGTGCGCCGCTCGCGCACCGGCATGAAGGACCCCAACCGCCCCATCGGCTCGTTCATCTTCCTGGGGCCGACGGGCGTGGGCAAGACCGAGCTCGCCAAGTCCCTGGCGGAGTACCTCTTCAACGACGAGGACGCCATGATCCGGCTCGACATGAGCGAGTTCCAGGAAAAGCACACCGTCAGCCGCCTGGTGGGGGCCCCTCCGGGCTATGTGGGTTACGAGGAGGCGGGCCAGCTCACCGAGGCCGTGCGGCGCAAGCCCTACTCGGTGGTGCTGTTCGACGAGATCGAAAAGGCCCACCCGGACGTCTTCAACACGCTGCTGCAGATCCTCGACGACGGCCGCCTGACGGACAACAAGGGCCGGACCGTGAGCTTCAAGAACACCGTCGTCATTATGACCTCCAACGTGGGCGCCCTCCGGATCTTCGAGCGCGAGAAGGCCGGGGAACCCTGGGAGAGCATCAAGGACGAGGCGCTCCAGGCCCTGCGCGCGAGCTTCCGACCCGAGTTCCTGAACCGCATCGACGAGATCATCGTCTTCCACCCGCTCAACCAGGAGCAGATCCAGCAGATCGTCGACCTCATGCTCGAGGAAACGCGCCGCAAGGTGCACGCCCAGGGGCTGTCCCTGGACGTGTCCGCGGGTGCCAAGGTCGCGATTGCCGAGCGCGGCTTCGAGCCGGAGTACGGAGCACGTCCCTTGCGCCGGGCCATCCAGCGGGAGATCGAGACGCCCATCAGCCGCCTCTTGCTCGAAGAGGAGTTCCAGCAGGGCGACGTCATCCGCGTCGACTACGCCGACGGGCGCTTCACGTTCTTCCGCGCGCCGCGGCCCGCCGAGGAGGCCGTCAGCCCCTATCCCGGCACCCAGGGCGAGGCGCCCACGGGCTAAACCACCACGGCTCCAAGCAAGAAGCGCCCCTACTGGGGCGCTTCTTCGATCCGGATGTTCTCGATGCTGTAGTGGCGGTCGTCCAGCAGGGCCGGGTACCACCCGACCTTGACATCCAGGTTCGGGTCCTGGACGTCGAGGCTCTCGAGCTCCGCGAGGTACTGGGGCTTGAGCACCATGTCCACCACGAACTGGTGCGTCGGCGCCGCGCGGATCTCGTCGATGGGGATCGTCCAGCTCGCCTCCTGGGCGATGCGGTCGATCTCATCGAGCAAGAAGCGCTTGGGAGCGACGAACTCCACCTTGGCGCCGGTGATCCGGCCGTGGCGATCGCTGACGATCTCGAGCCTGCCATCGTTGGCGCCGAGGCGCGACTGGAACGGCACCTCCTCGAGGTCCAACTCGTAGGTCCGAGCCCCTGAAATCAGGTCCACTTGGATGTTCATGGCGTTCCTTTACCGCTTCCCGGCCGTCAGGTCCACGTCCTGCGAGTGGCCCAAGGTGAGCTTGAGCTGGGCGATCTTGGCGTCGATGCCAAGCTCGGTCTTGGTGGTGGTGGTGCCCGTGATGTTGGTGACCTCCATCTTCTTGGCGTCCATCCGCACGGCGTCCAGGCCCAGGCCAGCGACGGCGGCCACCTGGTTGTCCTTGAACTCCTGCTTGAAGGCATCCACCGCCTCGGGCTTGAGGCTCCGGGTCACGGTGACCTTGTCCTCACCCGACAGGAGCGACAAGGCTTCGTCGTCGATCCGCTGGCCCTGGACATCCTCGCTGCCGAAGCCCGCGAAGGTCTTCTTGGTGGTGGTGTCCTTGACCTGGATGCCCTCGATTTCGCCGCTCTGGTCGACCTTGACGGCGATGGTCCGGTTCGCGGTGCCGCCGACGCCCTCGCCAAACTTGCCGGCGGAGGCCGACGCCTGCGCCTGGGCCGAGGCCGTGAAGTACAGAGTCGTGTCCCCGGTTCGGAAGTCCTTGCTGATGCCCATCTTGAGCTCCGCACCGACGGACGCCCCGAGCTCGGCCTGCAGCTGGGCCGCGTCGAGCCCCTTGTTCTTGAGGTTCTGGAGCATGGATGGCTTCTCCGCTCCTTCGGCCCCTGCAGCCGCTTCCGCGCCATCCGCCGGCTCCTTGGCCAGCGCGCCTGCCGAGACGCTGGCGCTCGCCGAGGCGTTGGCATAGGCGCCGACCTCGCCGCGAATCTCCGTCAGGTGGCTGCCGAAGGCGGCGGCGTCCTTGGCGAGATCCGGGACGTTGGAGGCCGCAAGCGCCGTTCCGATGCCGGGGATGGCCGACTCGAGGCCGGTCTTGGCCGCGGTCTTGAAGATCCCCGTCATGTCGTCCATGTCCTTCTGGGAGTTGGGGTCGAAGCGGAACTTGAACTCCGCCTGGCCGGAGATGCCGGCCTGCGCCGAGACGCCCGCCTCGGCGGACGCTCCGAGCGTCCGCTCGTCGCCCTCCTTGCCCTTGGGGCCGGTGCCGGCCGAGGCCGAGAAGCCGACGCCCACGTTGGCGTCCGCCAGGAGGCTGACCTCGAGCTCCGTGGGCGGGCGGCCCTTGGCATCCTTGGGCTCGGTGACCGTATTGCCGTTCTCGTCGGTCATCTGGACGCGCTTGATCTGGACCTGCGCGCCGGCGCCGACCTGCACGCCGCCGATCTGGGCATCGGCCTCGAGCTTCAAGAAGACGCTCTCGCCGGGCTCCAGGCGGTTGGTGATGAGGTCGCCGACGGCTCCGGTCTTCTCGTTGTTGTACTCGTTGTCCTCGCCCAGCGCGCTCTTGTCGAGCGTGGGGTCGATGACCTTGTCATAGGCCTGGTCGGCGACGTAGTTGCCGAATTCCGCGACCTTGTCCGAGGCGAAGTCGCCCACGGCCGACGCGGCGTCCCCGGCCGCACCCGTCACGTCGCCCACGAAGTCCGTGGCGGCGTTCCAGGCATCGCTCGCGAGGTCCTTGACGTCGTCGACCCGATCCTTGAGCCAGCCGCCGACGCCGCCGCCGTTGTCCTTCTCTTCGGCCTTCTCGAGGATCTCGCCGGACTTCTCATAGGTCTGGTCGAGGACCTTGTCGACGTGGCGCTCCGCTTCCTGGTAGATGGCGGCCGACTGCTTGTCGGCCTCGTCCATGATGACCTTCTTCTGCTCGGGGGTCTTGCCGGCGCTCGCCTGCTCGGCGAGCTTGTTGATCTGGGCGACCTGGCCGTCGGCCTGCTTGACGACATCGCGGGCCTGGTCGGTGACCTGCTTGTTGAGGTCGCGCACGGCGTCCTTGGCCTCGCCGGGGACCTTGTCCGCCCCGTCGATCTTCTTGTTGACCGCCGACTCGTGCGCGCCGATCCGCCCTGCCAGGCTGTTGGAGGCCTGGTCGGCGCGCGACAGGGGCTTGGAGTCGCGCTGAGTCTCCTCGCGCATGATGCGCTCCATCTTGGCCTGCATCGGATTGGTCGGCTGCTCGGCCTTCAGTTCCGCCTTCTGCTCGGCCTTCTCGGCGTAGGCCTCGCGACGCTCGGCGGCCTTCTCGGCCATCTTCTCGCGCTGGGCTTCTTCGGCCTTCTTGCGGGCGGCCTCCTCGGCGGCCTTCTTGCGAGCCGCCTCTTCAGCCGCGCGGCGGCGCGCCGCTTCCTCGGCGCGTTTGCGGGCCTCCTCCTCGGCACGGCGCCGCGCCTCTTCGGCGGCCCGGCGTCGGGCGGCTTCGGCGGCTGCCGCGGCGGCGGCGTTGTTGTTCAAGGGTCCGGTTCCGGACATACGTGTCCCCCCTTATGAAGGTACCAGCGACCATATAGGCGTCATATACCCGAACGGTTCATGGCTCTTGAGTCAACTAATGAAGTTTTAACGGGAATTTGCCGACGGCCAAATCCTACCGCTCGGCCGCCGCTCGGGTCAGGCGATCGAGCACGGCGATCCAGCCTGGCTCGGCCGGGGGGCGCTCGGCCAGGATGAGGGTCGCTCCCGCCGCGTCCAGGTCATGGAGAGTGGCGTAGAGAGCCTGGGCGTAGCCTTCGGGGTCCATGGGCATGGGGCGCACGACGGCCGGCGGAAGATCCGCAGGTGGAGATCCGAGGCTCATGATCCCGAGCGCCTCGTCGGCGGCCGCCTGGGCCGCGGCGATCAGGCTCGTTCGATCATCCAACAACCGCAGTGCGGCCTGTGGAGAGTAATGCCGCCTGGCGAGCCCAGGAGAGAGACGTGGGCCTTCGGCCTCGATCTTGCTCGCCATGCGGGTCTCGGGCACCACGCGCTGCAGGGCCGCGAGGCTCACGCCGCCCGGCCGCAGCACCAGGGGCGTGTCTCCTGTCAGGTCCAGGACCGTGGATTCGATGCCGACCTCGGTGGGACCGCCGTCGAGGATGAGGTCCACGCGATCGCCCAGGCCCCTGGCGACGTGATCGGCGGTGGTCGGAGAGATCCCCATGTAGGGATTGGCGCTGGGAGCGGCCACGGGTAGTCCCGCCACCTCGAGGAGCGCGCGGGCCACCGGGTGGGCGGGCACCCGCAGACCCACCGCGGGCAGGCCAGCGGTCACCATGTCGGGGATCTCCGGACGCTTGGGCAAAAGCAGCGTGAGGGGACCGGGCCAGAAGGCCTCGGCCAGCCGCTCGGCCGTCTCGGGCCAGTGGGTGACGAGCGATTTGGCCGTCCGGATGTCCGGGACGTGCACGATGAGGGGGTTGTCCGCCGGTCGACCCTTGGCCGCGAAGATCCGGCGGACGGCTTCGGGGCTCCTGGCGTCGGCACCCAGGCCGTAGACCGTCTCGGTCGGAAAGGCGACCAATCCACCGGCTTGCAGGACCCTCGCGGCTCGTTCCAGGAGGTGTCGCTCGGGGGCCACAGGGGAGACGGAGAGGAGGTTCGGGGCTGTCATGCCCGCATTCTGCCAGTTTGGGGCCCGACTGGCAAGCGCCCGACCTGTGAGCAAACTCTCACATGATGTGTGACCGTTCGGGGTTAGTGTGGGTCGCAGGGGGGAATAACAGGCAAGAGACAGCCTCACGTCACCAACTGAGAGGGGATATGCGCCGAGCTCTTGCAGGACTACTCCTGAGCCTATCGATGCTCGTCACGGCGTGCGACCCGGCCTTGCTGGCCGGCTTGCAGAAGCCGGGCGGCAACGTCGCGGATTCGGACCCGGACACCACGACCGCCCCCAAGCAGGGGACCCTCAAGGGGATCATCATGTCGGCGGAGGGCAAGCCCGCCGCGAACGTGAAGGTCCGGGCCTTCCCGGTCCCCTCGGACCTCACGACGGTCGCTCCGCTGACCACCGTGGCCCCCCTGCAGCAGGCTGCGGCCGGCTACGGTACCCGGAGGATCGCCGCCACCGGCGGCGAGGTCACGACGGATGCCAACGGCGCCTTTGCCTTCCCCGACCTCGAGGGCAAGGTCAACATCGAGGCGGTGCTGTCGGATGCCTTCAAGGTCTTCAAGAGCGATCTGGTGGTCAGCAAGACCAGCCCCGCCGACACGGGCAGCCTGACGCTGCAGCCGACCGGCACCATCTCCGGCAAGGTCTCCTCGAAGGACAACACCTCGGTCACGGATTTCGAGGGCGTGGACGTCTTCATCCCGGGCTCCTCGTACGTGGCCAAGGCGGACAGCGCGGGCAACTACACGATTTCGAACGTGGCGCCCGGCAGCTTCAACGTCGTGGGCGCCAAGCAGGGACTGGGCCGCGCCATTGCGACCGGCGTGGCGGTCGTCCCCAAGGGCACCACCACCGTGAACCTGGCCCTCACCCTGTCGCTGCCCAAGATCACCCAGGTGACGCCCGCCAACGGGGGGCCCGGCAGCGAGCTCACCCTCACGGGAGAGAATTTCGGGGCGACCAAGGGCGAGCAGTTGCAGATCAGCTTCACGGGGTCGTCGGCCACCACCTTCCAGCGCGTGAGCGATACGGCCATCAAGGTCACGGTTCCGGTGGGCGCCCAGACGGGCAACGTGTTCGTGACCGTCGGTGGCAACCAGAGCAACGCGGTGGGGTTCAAGGTCGTCAAGGACGTCTTCCTGAACTGGCCGACGGCCAGCATCGACCTCTTCCTCGGGAAATCCTACGAGAGCACGCCGAGCGCCAAGGATACGGGCGGGGCCCTGGTCTTCTCGCCCAACCTCAAGTGGGAGCTGTCGAGCGGTGACAGCATCGAGCTCGACGGCAACAAAATGACGGCGGTCAAGCCCGGTGACGCCACGGTCCGGCTGTTCAGCGGCACGGTGTCGGCCCTCGGAACGGTCCGGGTCTTCGAGGTGACGGGCGTGACGCTCGACCGGACGGCCATCACCCTCAACGCCAAGCCCGATGCCGGCGAGCCCGACGCGGGGTTCGAGACGAGCACGACGCTCGCGGCGACGGTCCTGACCAACAATCCGTCGGTCACCAATCGCAAGGTGTCATGGCAGAGCTCCAACACCGACATGGTCACGGTCGTCAACGGCCTGGTCCAGACCAAGCCCGGCGCCGCCAAGGGCACGGCCACCATCACCGCGACCTCGGTGGACGATCCCTTGTTCAAGGCCGAGGCGACCGTCACGGTCAGCATCGACGGCGACATCAACCTGGAGGTGAACTAGCATGGGCGCACTGAGCCGCGCTTTGACCCTCGCGCTCTCGGTCGGGCTCGTGGGCTGCACCCTCAAGACGGTTCCCGTCGTGACCGAGGCCCCGAAGGGCACGGCCCAGGTCGTCACGGACACCGAGCCCGCTCTCGTCGTGTCCGGCGCCGAGACCCCCCAGGCGGATTACGGCTGGCTGAACCTGACCATCCGGTGGCCGGAGCCCGTGCCGGGCTACCAGGTCGCACTCCTGCCCGCCACCACCAACGCGATCGCCGTCTGGGTCAAGCAGGGCGCCTCGACGGTCGCCGGGCCCGTGGTCGTCAGCCGGTCGTCCGGAGCCACCACGGTCTCGAAGAGCATTCGCGTGGAGGCCGCCTCGAACCTGTCGGTCGAGGTCAAGGCCTACCGCGAGAGCACCCCCGACGTCGCGACGGCCGTGCCGATCGCCCAGGGCACGGGGACTACCAGCGTGGTTCGCTCCAAGGTCAGTCCTCTCGCGGTGACGCTCGCGCCCCTCAACGTTCCGACCGTCACGGGCTTCGACTCGAACCTCGGCAAGGTCGGCCAGACCGTCACCGTCACCGGCACGAAGTTCGGCTCGGGCGACGTGCCCGTCCAGGTGACCTTCAACGGGGTCGCTGCCACGACCGTCACGCGCACCAGCGAGACCTCGCTGACGGCCGTGGTGCCGGTTGGCGCGACCACGGGCAACGTGGTGGTCAAGGCGGACGGCGTCGAGTCGACCTCGACGTCGACCTTCTGGGTCCTCTCGAACCTCACCATCACGGCTCCCGTGCCCGCCTGGGACGACCTGACGCTGGGCGGCAGCTCCCGACGGATGGTCCGCTACGGAGAGGACCTCCAGTTCGCGGCCGAGCCCACCTGGGCCCTCAAGAGCGGCGAGACGGTGGGCCAGTACGGCACGCCCCCCGCGTATGCCTGGACGAGCTCCAACCCGGCGGCGGGCAGCATCGACGAGGGCGGCCGGTTCGTGGCGGCGACCTCCGCCGCGACGACGAGCGTCGCCGCGAGCTTCGGCACCAACCTGAGCAACAAGTACGAGGTCAAGGTGGTCGGCATCGACGGGGTCACGCTAAACAAGTCGGCCTTGACCCTCAACGCCCTGCCCGAGACCGGCGAGCCCGATTCGGGTTACCTCACGTCCGAGACGCTCACGGCGACCGTCCAGATGTCCGGTCCCTTCGATGGGCGGGTGGAATGGTCGAGCTCCGACCCGAGCCGGGTCACGGTCTCGAACGGCCTGGTGAAGACGGTCGCGGGCGCGTCCGAGGGGACGGTCGTCATCACGGCCACTTCCGTCGACGACCCGTCCAAGAAGGCGACGGCTTCGGTCACGGTCACCGTCCTGGGCGACCTCGAGCTGGAGATTGAGTAAATGATGCGTCATCGAGTATTGCTGGTCGCGGCCGTCTCGTTCGGCATGGTGGGCTGCACCGTCCGTCCCGGCAGCCTGGTTTCGCTGCCCGTGGCGACCACGGGCGCTTCGGCGGTCTCGGCTGCCCAGCCGGAGCCCGTTGCGGAGCAGGGTCAAACCCCTGTGAGCGAGTACGGGACCCTGTCGCTCACCGTTCGCTGGCCCGAGCGCCCCACCGGCTACCAGACGGCCTTGATCCCGACCAGCACCAACACCCTGGTCATCAAGGTGTCGAGCGGCAGCACCGAAGTGGCCTCGGCCACCGTGACGCGCCAGGTAGGAGCGTCGACGGCGACGGCCAACGTCCCGCTCAAGGCGGGCAACAACCTGAGCGTCGAGGTTCTCGCCTACCGCGAGGCCGCACCTGTGCCCGAAGGTGCCGAGCCCACCGCGCGGGGGACGGCCAACGTCAACATCACGCGCAGCCGCAAGACCAGCGCGGGCGTGTCGCTCACGCCGCTCTTCGTCCCGACCATCACGGCCCTGAGCACGAATACCGGGGTGCCGGGTGACGAGGTGACCATCACGGGCACCAACTTCGCGACCGACGGCACCCCCGTTCAGGTGTATTTCAACGGCTATATCACGGGCGCGGTGCCCACGAGCAGCACCTCGGTCAAGGTCACGGTGCCCCCTGGGACGCCCACCGGCAAGGTGGTCCTCAAGTCCGACGGCGTGAGCTCCGAAGACAACTTCGTCTTCTGGGTCCCCAAGACCGTCACCGTCACCGAGAACAAGAAGTTCTGGGATCCGTCCCCGTCCGGCACTCAGATCGTCATCCTGGGCAAGGAAGAGCAGCTCTTTTACTCGGTCAACTGGGAGACCAAGACCGGGGAAAACATTGGGTACTTCGGCACTCCGCCCAGCCCGACCTGGCGCTCGTCCGACGAGTCGGCCGGGACGGTGGATGAGAGTGGCGTCTTCACGGCCGGAGGGTCGTACCGGGCGGCGGGTACCAGCGTGACGGCGCAATTCGGCTCGATGCTCAGCGCACCCCTCAAGATCGTCCCCGAGGCCGTTTCGGTCTCGGTGCGCCCCATCTTCGGCCAGCCGACGCTGGGCGGTAAGGGCGGCGCCTTCTTCCGCATCAGCGCCGAAAACTTGTTCAGCGACGGCGCGACCAACAGCTTCGTCGACTTCTCGGCCGACGCCAGCGCATCGGTCGACGTCACGGGCCGGGTGACCGCCACGGACTTCGGCTCGAAGGGGACGATCAAGGTGACCGTCTCGTCGGCCGCCGACTCCGCGCAGCAGGAAACCGTGAACATCCAGCTCGACAACTACACCGTCACGACCTTTGCGGGCGACGGCGAGGAGGGAACGACGGACGGAGATGCCCTCGCTGCGCGCTTTAGGCACCCGCAGGGCATGGCCTTCGACCGCTCGGGCAACCTCTACGTGGCGGACCACGACAACGGCCTGATCCGCCGCATCTCCGGCGGAGCGGTTTCGACGCTTGCGCTGAGCGGGATTACCGGCTTCCGTCCGTTTGGGCTTGCCTACTATTACGACGCCGTGAGCTCCACGAATTGGCTCTATGCCACCGATGACGCCAACCACAAGGTCTACCGAATCGAACTCTTGGGTGGCGGTACGTCTGGCAGCTGGTCGGTACTCGCCGGCACCGGCGAGCAAGGCATGCAGAACGGTCCGGGGGCGAGCGCGAAGTTCAACACCCCGAAGGGCATCGCGGTGGACGCCAGCCGCAACGTCTTCGTCGCCGACCAGGCGAACAGCACCATTCGCAAGATTGATACCAACGGTGGCGTGACGTCCTACGCCGGCAGCCCGCACCCGCCTGGCGCGCCCCCCATCAGCCGCGACGGCATGGGATCCGATCCGAACGCGGGGGCGAAGTTCGTTTATCCGACGGGCCTGACCATCGACCAGAACGGGACGCTGTTCGTGACCCAGATGAACGACGGCAAGATCCGGCGCATCACTCCGGGCGCCCTGGTCGACACCATGCTCTTGACGAAGTCGCTGTGGAACCCGATGGGCATCGCCGTGGCGCCGGACGGGACCCTGTTCGTGACCGAGGAGAGCGCGAACGTGGTGCACAAGATCTTCCCGCAAGGCGAGGTGCTGACGATTGCCGGCGGTAGCACGCAATCCGGTACCAGCCTCAAGGACGGCATCGGATCCAAGGCCGATCTGCGGGCTCCGGACGGCATCGTCCGGGCGAGCGACGGATCGCTCTACGTCACGGAGTACACCAACAACGCCATCCGGAAGCTGGATTAACCCGGGGGCCGGTACATCGTTCGAGCCCGCCGACCGGCGGGCTCGACCTTTTTTGCCCGGCCGACACGAGACTGGCAGACGAGGGTATGAAGGAGATGGTCTTGGTGAGGGGGCAACCCCACCCCGAGCCGCGCGCCAGCCATGTCCCGGGAGAAGTCCATGCGTCGTTTATTGCCCTTGCTCCTGATCGCCCTGTTATTGGTCGGATGCGATCCCGCCCTCTTGATGGGCGTCTCGAACCGCCCGACCGGAAACCAGGCGGCCAGCCAGGCTCCGGCCGGATCGATCACGGGCACCATCCTTCAGCCGGATGGGCTGCCAGCACAGGGCGTCAACGTCAAGGCCTATCTCGCAACCGTGGCGCCCCTGACGACCGTCGCTCCCCTGCAGCAAGCGGCGGCGGGGTACCAGGGGCGTCGGGTCCAGGCCACGAGCGTCGAGGCCGTGACGGACGCCCAGGGGCGCTTCACCCTAACCTCGCTGCCGGAGGGCGCGCTGAACCTCGAGGCCGTGTACTCCGAGGCCATGAAGGTCTTCAAGCGCGACATCGCCACCCTGCAGGAGCGGGCTACGGACCTCGGGAGCCTAACGCTTCAGCCGACGGGCCACCTCAAGGGCTCCGTGCGCCTCAAAGACGAGGTGGCCGGCGTGAGCTACCAGGGCGTCGAGGTCTACATCCCGGGCTCTTCCTACCTGGCCAAGGCCGATGCGGCCGGACGCTTCACCCTCTCCAACGTCGCCGCGGGGACGTTCAACCTGGCCGCGGAAAAGCCGGGCACGGCCTTCGGCAAGGGCCATCTGGCCGACGTCGAGGTCAAGCCGAACCAGACCGTGACGACCCCAGACGTCGTCATGACGCTGACGCCGCCCGTCATTGCGGCCTTGAACCCGCCCCACGCGGGCCCGGGGGCGGTGGTGACCATCCAGGGCGAGCACTTCGGGGCCTCCACCCTGGAAACGCTGCAGGTCGCCATGGGAGGGTCCGTCGTGACGGCGCCGACCCGCGTGGACGATCGGACGATCCGCTTCAAGGTCCCTGAAAATGCACGCTCGGGGGACGTGCTCGTGACCATCGGGGGCATCCAGAGCAACCCGACTCGCCTGCGGGTCGTTGCCAATCTCGCCATCACCCCGAAGTTCCGCGGAGCGACCCAGGTCCGCCGCGACCAGACCAAGCAACTCGAGGTCGAGGCCGCCGATACCGAGGGCCAACCCATCGAGAACCCGGTCGTCACCTGGTCCGTGGAGGAGGGCAACTCCCTGACGGTCACCAACGGCCTGGTCACGCCAACGAGCAACGGGGACACGTTGGTCAAGGCCTCGAGCGGGACCCTCTTCGACGACGTCCTGGTACACGTCTTCGAGATCTACGGCGTGACCATGGAGCCGACCTCGTTCCGCCTCCAGCCGCCGCCGCCGGAGGATCCCTGGGACGAGTCCCGCTCGACGGCGACCGTCAGCATCACCTTCCATACCTCCGACGACGGCAATCCGGACTGGATTGCCTCGCGCTACCTGGACTTCGCGAGCAGCGACGCGGAACGGGTGACGTTCGAGGACGACTGGGGCACCGAGACTCACCCCAACATCGGCAAGATCTCCGTGTACCCGGGGGCCGCCCCCGGGGAGGTCGTCGTCACCGTCTCGGCCTACGACGATCCGCGCTATGCGGCCACGGCATCGGTGCTGGTCGAGGCGGCCGGATCCCCCTAGCGCTTCGGACGAGGCAACACTCGCCGGGCAGGGTATATACCCCATGTAGGGATGACCACCGAGGAGCGGGGGACCGATGGCGGAGATTCGACGCCGGGACGAGGCACGGCTGCCATTCCTGACGACCAAGAAGCCCACGGCCGAGCTCAAATCGAGTGAGGCGCCGAAGACGGGGACACCGTCCGTCGATGCGCGCGCGCGCGCGGCGGGGGTCGAGACCGAGCAGCGCAAGGCCGAGCTCGTCACTCAGGCCAACAAGGCCGTCGTCACCTCCTCGATTGCTACCCAGGAGTTTGCGATCGCCCGCTACATCGGCGACGAGCCCGCCGCCGCCAAGGCCCAGGAGCTCGCCACTGCGACCCTCGCGCGGTACCAGGAGACGGTGCGCGAGCTCTCGGGACTGGGCGTCGACTACGTCCCCCCGCGGCTCCCCGCGCCGAGCGACGATGACCTCGCCAAGAAGGCCCAGCTCCGGATCTTCGAGGGGCGCCTGGCAGACGCGAAAGGCAGCACCCTCAAGACCATCGGCGCCGAGCTGCACAATGACTTCGACGCCCTGAAGTTCGGTCTCTCCAAGGGCTTCGAGCGCCTGTGGGACCGCTTCGTCCACTTCCTGCACCATCCCATCGGGGATGCCAAGCAGATGTTCGTCGATGCGGCGAGCCTCCTCATGCACCCCATCCGCAACCTCAACCATGCCCTGCGGGCCGCCGACCGGTTCGGAGACAAGCACCACTACGAGCAGCTCATGAACGTCGGCGAGGTCCTGCCCAACCTGCTCACCGCCCCCTCCATCGTGCCGACCCTGGCCGAGATCAAGGAGGGCGTCCGGCGCTCGGAGGAAAAAGCCGAACAGTCGCGCCTACAGCAGATCGCCGAGCACGGTGTCGACGCCCCCCCGGGACGATCGGCCATCGGCACCGCCGTGAACCGGGCGGTCTGGGGCACCGACAACGGCACCGTGGACCGAGGGCAGGCCGTCACCTCCGGCAAGATCGACGAGATCTGGATCAACGAGCCGGATGGCGACGACGAGGGCATCCACAAGGTCTGCGAGCTCATCAAGAACGAGGCGCAGCACGAGGTCTCCTTCCAGACCTACATCTTCGACTCCCAGAGTCCGGCCGCCAAGGAGCTCCTGGAGACGCTCGCCGCCAAGCAGCGCGAGAACCCGGCCTTCCGCGTCAACATCGTGGTCGATCGGCCCGGCATCGTCGAGGCCCTCGAGGAGTACGGCATCAAGGCGCAAGTGGCCGCGGCCCGACCGCTCGTCAGTCGCCGGGGCCACCACACCAAGATGTACGTCATCGACGGGCGCATCGGGGTCCTCGGCGGCGACAACGTGGACAATCCCAAGGAGAAGGACCTCTTCATCAAGGTCCGCGGTCCGGTGGTGCAGCGCATGCTCGCGGACTTCGACGACGCCTGGAAGCACGCCAACCAGCACGTCAACGCGGACGCCACTCCGCCCGCCCACGAGCGGGATACCTCGCCGCCTCCGGCGGACGCGGTGCCCATGACCATGCTCGGCAAGCGCGGGGTGCTCAGCTTCTACGCTCAGGACTACGAGCACAACGACGCCGACCAAGGGCTGCTCGCCGCCATGGCGGCCGCGCGCCGGGAGATCAAGATCCTCTCGCCCAACCTCAACGCCGACTCGGTACTGAAGGCCATCCGCGAGGCCGCCGAACGGGGCGTCAAGGTCAAGCTCAACCTCCCCATGGACTACCAGCTCTTCGGGGCCGCGGTCGATGCCGCCAACAACCGGGCGTTGCTCTCCTTCATGGCCGGGTTGCCGGAAAAGGTGCGGGCGAACATCGAGCTCCGGAACTTCTCGACCAACGGGAAGGAAGGCGAGGCCAACCACACCAAGTTCGTGGCCGTGGACGGAGAATGGGCCTACGTGGGCTCCCAGAACATGGACAACCAGTCCTTCTCCTTCTCGCGCGAGCTGGGCGTGGGCATCGACGATCGCGAGCAGGTCCAGCGCCTGTCGGCCGAGGCCTTCGATCGGGACTGGGCGACGAGCCTGCCCATGCAGCCCGGCTGGTGGGCCCAGGCGATCCCGCACACCTTCTTCGATCATTAGCCAAACAGCCGCAGGCGCCAGCGGAAAAGCCGCCGACGCTAGGCCGGACCTAGCGATCCGACCACGTCTCCTCGCTGTGGACCGTCAGGCCCTGCTGCATCAGGCGGGCCGCCGTGACCCCCATGCCCGGCACCACTCGGCCCGAAAATGTGCCGTCGTAGATGCCATGACTGCCGCAGGACGGGCTGCGGGCCTTGAGGACGGCAGTGGTGGCGCCCCGCTCGAGGGCGATCCGGGCGGCACGCTCGGCGCCCGTGAGGAAGGCGTCTGTGACGTCCTGAGCCTCGACGGTCACGAGGCGGGCTTCTCCGTTCAGGGCCGCATGGCCGTCGCCGCCCATGAGTTCGGCGGGTGGGCGCGGGGTCGGAAGGCCACCCAGCTCTTCGGGGCAGACGGCGATCGCCCGCCCCTCCGCCACCATGCGGCGCAGGTCCGGGTAACCGTCGAAACCGCCGCCGTCGTAACGGCAGCGCTCT
>JAKFBU010000022.1:0-2018 GCA_036676985.1 Candidatus Sericytochromatia bacterium | reverse complement strand
GGTGCCGGAGGTGGGCTCGATGAGCGACACGGTGGCCCCGAAGCCGATCTCGGTGAGGGTGGCCTGGGCGCGGTAGCCGTCGAGGGTGACGCGGCCCTGGAGGGCCGGCGTCTGGCTCTGGGAAGTGGCCGCAGGGCCCTGGCCGGGCGCGCCCGTGAGCGGGGCGAGGCCCGGCAAGCGGCAGCCCGCAAGGGCCAAGAGGGTCAAGAGGATGAGCAGTCGCTTCAGCATGCCGTCCACCTATAGCTCCGGGGCGACCATGCCGGCCAGCAGGGTCGTACGCACGCCGCTCGTCGCGTCGATCTCGTCCAGCCAGTGCTTGGTGTAGATGGCCGAGTAGATCTTGCCGTTGTAGTAGGTGATGCCGCCGTACATCCGGTCCTGCGTGTCGTAGGGCCCTGCGTTCAGCGTGGTGAGCGTGCCGTTGGTGATCTTGTAGATGACGCCGGTATTGGTGGCGCTCGCATAGACGCTCGTGCCGTCCGTCGCAAGCCCGCTCATGTTGCGGCCCGTGTTGAAGTGGTAGCTGCGGAAGGTAATGCCGTCGAAGAGGGTCTCCATCAAGAGCGCACCGAGGTTGCCCCCGCCTAGTCCGTAGGAGTAGGCGGCGGTGGCCGTCACGAGGCCGGCGCCCGTCGGGTCGCCGTAGAGGCCCGAGTAGCCGGTGCGGCCGTAGGCCGAATCCAGGTTGCCGCCGAAAGTCGCGCCGCCACCGTCGTCATAGTAGTGGAGCTGAGCGCTCGAGCTGACCATCCAGACCTTGTTGTTCGAGTCCTTGAAGAATCTCAGCAGGGTCTTGTTGTAATCCCGAAGGTAGGATCCGTCCTCGACCCAGCCCACGCCGTTGTTGAACACCTTGTAGACCGCGACTCCGCGCGTCACGTACAGGTCGGAGCCCACCGACTCGATGTCGTTGCGATCGCTGAGGGTGAGCAGCGGCGTGATGGGCGTTGCCGCCGACTGGTAGTTGTCCAGCTTCGAGATCCGATCGAGGCCCCACTCGTTGACGTACATGGTCGTCTGGGCCGCGTTGAACGCGAATCCGCGCGGGAAGTTGAAGCCCGTGATGGTGCGGGTCACCGCACCGGTCGCGAGGTTGAGCTCACGGATGTCGCCCGCCGCCAGGTAGCTGTTGACGTAGAGGCGCGTGCCGTCAAACGTCAGGTTCGTGGGGCGGTTGACGCTCGCGCTGTAGTCAGCGTAGTCCGTGCCGTCCGCGTTGTAGACGTAGAGCGAGCCCACGCTGCTCGGCCCGCCATCGTAGCAGATGACCCAGATGCGGCCGGTGGCCGAGTCGACCCAGAGATCCTGGGCGTTGTTCAGGCGCGCGTCCGTCCGCAGCTTGGTGAAGGTGGATTGGCTGTTGTTGAGGCGATCGATCGCAAACAGCGTCTGCGTGCGGGGGTTGACGGAGTAGAGGCGGCCCGACGTGTTGTTGCGCGCGATGCCGGCGAGCTGATCGATGGGCGATCGCAGGCGCTGGGTGGGCCCCGTCGCTCCGATCACGTTGCCGCCGCCGTCCTTGGTCAGCGTGAACTCGAGGACCTCGCCCTGGCCGGAATACACCGTGCTCGGCGGATCGAAGCTGACCTTCGAGCGGATGTAGATCTTGTCGTTGCGGATGCTGAGCACGGATCCCACCGAGTCCGTGAGGCCCAGGACGATGGGGCTGCTCGAGCCGTCGGAGCGAACCTGGATGATGGCCTTCTGGTTGCCCTGATAGGTGTAGAAGTTGCCGCGGCTGTCGCGGACGAGTCCCGTGGCCGTCGGCAGGCCTTCGGCGAAGACCGTCATGAGCCCGCTCGCATCGATCTTCAGGATACGGCCGGTGTCGGTCAGGATGAACTTGCCCTCGGCATCCACCCAGGTGGCCGTGGGGTAGTTCATTCCGATGCCGATCTGCTGGGTCTCGGCCTGCTGGTTGATGCGGTAGAGGCCGTTGGTGCCGTTGTCGGCGACGAAGAGGTAGCCGGTGGCGTCGGCATCCATGCCGCCCGGGGTGGGGATGCTCGCGAACG
>JAKFBU010000021.1:0-4049 GCA_036676985.1 Candidatus Sericytochromatia bacterium | reverse complement strand
GCAGGCCGGCCCCACCTTCGCGATCGCCGTCAACGACGGCCACCGCGCCTTCCTCGACGGCAAGCTCTACGTGGCCAATCCCAACTGGGGGACGGTCTCCGAGGTCGCCGCCAACGGCGACGTGAAGACCATCGTCACCGGCCTCTCCACGCCCACCCAGGTCACGGTCGGCCCCGACGACCAGCTCTACGTCTCCTGCCGGGGAGCGGGAAAGGTCGTCCGAATCGACCCCACCACCTACGTGCAGGCGGACTTCGCCGTCGTCACGAGCCCCTACGGCCTCGCCTTCGATGCGGGCGGCAACCTCTTCGTCTCCACCTACCAGGCCGCCGGAGCGGGCACGGTCGTCAAGCTCAGCCCCGCCGGCAGCCAGGTTGCCAGCTATTCCGGCTTCACCAACCCCACGAGCCTCGGCTTCGACTACGCCGGCATGCTCTACGTCATCGAGGCCGCGGGCTCCATCACCAAGCTCACCCCCGGCGGAGCGGACGGCGTGCCGCGCACGCCGCTCGCCAGCGTGACCGCGCCGCGCGGACTGGCGATCGACTCGGGCGGCTACCTGTACGTGGCGAGTAACGACAACGACGCCATCTACCGGGTCAACAGCACCTCGGGGGGCGTCTCGGTCTTCACGATGATCAACAAGCCGAGCGGCTTGTGCTTCGACGCCACGGGCAACCTGTACGTCTCGGACAGCCAGAAGAACCTCATCTACCGGATCACGCCCCAGGGCAACCTCAAGACCCTCGCCTACGGCATCAGCAACCCGCGCGGGCTCGCCGTCGATCCTGCCGACGGGACGATCTACGTCTCCTTGAACCAGTCCAACGCCATCCTCAAGATCAACCCGTCGGACGGCGTCCTCAAGCCCTTCGTCACGGGCATCGCCAACCCGCTGACCCTGACCTTCCGGGACACCGGCATGTACATCGGGCAGCCGGAGATCGACACCGTCTCGTTCGTCAACCGCGCCGGACAGCTCAACACGGTCATCACCGGCGTGACCTCCGCCAGCGGCGCCGACAAGGCAACCGACAACCGGGTCTTAGTGGGCCGCTACGGCCGCCCTGACGCATGGCAACCCGATCGCGGCCCCCACCGGAACGGCGGCTACGTCACGGTCGACGCGGGCGGGACCTCGCTCGGCATCCGCTATCCCTACCTCAAGAACGGTCACCAGCGGGCCATCGGCGCGAACGGCAACCTCTACGAGATCAGCCAGTCCACCAAGACGCTCGTCATGGTCACGGCGAACCCCAACGGCACCAAGGGGATCCGGCGTCTCTACACGTTTGCGAACACGCCTGGCGACGTTACCTACGACGCGGCGGGCAACCTCTACGTGTCGGTCCAGTCTGAGAACGTGGTCTACCGCTTCACGGCCGCCAGCGACTACGCCGCCTCCACGATCACGGGCTTCAGCGGTCCCTTCGGCCTCGCGATCGCGGGCAACGGCGCCCTGTACGTGACCAACAAGGGCGACGGCACCATTCGTCGGGTCAACACCCCCGCGACCGACGCTACGAGCGATGCTGCCGGCAACATCAGCATCACGCCCCTGCTCACGCTCACCCAGGCCAAGACCGTCGCCGAGATCAGCGCCGTGAGTGGTTCCAACCTCATCTTCGTCGCATGCGACAAGAAGATCCTGGTCTTCGACCGGACGGTGGGCACCCTGTCCAACTACCTGGGCTACGACCTTCCGATCACGCCGACCCACCTCGACGCCCGCGCGGGGAACGTCCTGTTCACCCGCGCATGGCAGGCGCAGGAAATGTACACCATCGCCCCGGACAAGTCGTTCACCTCCAAGAACATGCGCAGCTACGGAGGCCCCTACGACTGGGATCCCTCGTGGAACTACTACGAGACGACCGCATCCTACGGCGACCACATCTTCCGCAACTCCGGCTCGAGCGGCAGCGTCTACGTCGGCGCCTTGGGCCTCAACCACGAGGTGGCGGTCGACGGCAACTACCTCTACGTGACCTCGCAGGGCAACGGCAGCCCCGTGGGCTACGGCGGCCTGTTCCGCTACGAGCTCAGCGGCTCGAGCCCCCAGGAGCTCTACATCCCGGGCGCCGGCGAGGTCGTGTACTCGATCGCGGTGAATCCCGTCAGCCACGAGGCGTACGTGGGCAACAGCGGCCGGCAGATCCATCTCATCGACACCAACGGCGGCGCCACCCTCAAGTGGACCATCGCCTCGGTTCCCTATGGGCTGGATTACTACAACAGCACCCTGTGGGCCATCGGGGCCGACTGCCAGGTGTACGACATACCGGTCGCCGGATCGCCGAACGCCAGCAAGTACGGTCTCATGGAGCCGACCTTCTGATCATGACCAGCCGGCGCCGCCTATACGTGTCGCTCTGCTGCTGCCTCTT
Source organism: Candidatus Sericytochromatia bacterium (assembly GCA_036676985.1). GTDB lineage: Bacteria > Cyanobacteriota > Sericytochromatia > S15B-MN24 > UBA4093 > DATNQJ01. Next base: position 1,662 of record JAKFBU010000021.1, on the reverse strand, counting down.
GGCCGCGGTCGGATGCGCGACCGACGAGGCCCTGACGGGAGTGCCGGTCGTCAGGGCCAGCACGGCTCCGATGGCGAGCGCTGCGCCGACGGAGCAACCGACGGCGCAACCGACGCCCGCTCCGACTCCGACGGTCGTGCCGACGGCCACTCCCACGCCCACCCCTGTGCCCGTGGTGCCGACGCCCGCCGTCAATCCGACGCTGCCGCCGGAGCTCCAGCCGACCGAGGAGCCGGCTACGAGCTCCATGGATCCCGAGGAATGAAGATTAGCTCAAGCGGCTGAATTCACGCTAGAAGTAACGCAGGGCCTTGAAAAGGATGGAGAGCCCCAGGGCGATGACCACCATCAGCCCCAGGGCGTAGTAGTAGCCATAGCGCCAGGAGAGCTCCGGCATGAAGTGGAAGTTCATGCCGTAGATGCCGGCCACCAGGGTCACGGACATCAGCACCGCCGAAATGGAGGTCAGGCGCTTCATGGTGTCGTTGGTCCGGTTGGCGACCACCGAGAGGTAGGCCTCGATCGACCCTCCCACGAGATCCCGGTAGGTATCGATGGCGTCGGCCACGCGGATCAGGTGGTCGTAGACGTCCTGGAAATAGACGCTCGTGCCCCGCTCGAGCAGCTCGCCCTCGAGGCGCATGAGCATGAGCGTCACGTCCCGGGTCGGAGCCACCACCTTCCGGAACAGAATGAGCTCCTTCTTGAGGCTGAAGATGCGGTCGATGACCTTCTGATCGAAGCGATCGAACAGCGACTCCTCGAGCACTTCCAGCTGGTCCTCGAGCTTGTCGACCACCGGGAAGTAGTCGTCGACGATGGTGTCGAGCAACAGGTAGAGCAGGTAGCCCGCACCGAACGAGCGGGCCACAGGGTCCTTGTGCCAGCGATCGCGCACCGCACGGTAGTCCGACACGGGCTCATGGTGCGAGGTGACGAGGTAGTCCTTGCCCAGGAACATGTCGATCTCAGCCAACGCGATGCGGCAAGAGGTCGGCTCGAAGCGGGCCGCGTAGACGTCGAGGAAGACGTAGCCTTCGTACCGGTCGAGCTTGGGGCGCTGCCCGCTCTTGAGGCAGTCCTCGAGGGCCAGCGGGTGGAAGAGGAAGTGGGCTCCCAGCCAGGCGAGATCGGCGTGCGTCGGCTGCAAGTAGTCGAGCCAGAGGATCCCCTCGACGCGAGGGTTCGCGAGATACTCGGCCGGTGACAGCTCGCGCACCTCACCGGTCTTGGGATTCATGACCAGGACGAAGTTCAGCATACCGGGCATTCTAGCACGCGATCCACGTGAAAGCGGGTGGCCTCCAGGCGGAACCATGGGGGGCAAGGGTACCTGCGGGCTCGTCGTCCCTCCGTCCCGACAGCGAAGGGAAACAAACTGCGACCATGAGGCATCACCAGGCGATCGCCGGGGTATTAGATTACGGGACAGACGGGTAAGTAATTTATACCTTATGCCTGACCGGCCCTTTTCCGAACCGCGGCAATCGCGCGCATAGCCTGGAAGACCTGGAGGCAACCGGATGCGATATCCCTTGAGAGCCCTGATCCTGCTGGTGGCCTTGCTGGTCACGGCCTGTCCCAGGCTCCCCGGGTTGATGCCAAGGACCGGCGACGCCACTGTCGGCGCGCAGTTGCACAGGACCCCGGCCCTCGAGGGCA
>JAKFBU010000020.1:0-7814 GCA_036676985.1 Candidatus Sericytochromatia bacterium | reverse complement strand
CGGTCGCCACGTCGATGAGGGAGACCGTGGCGCTGGGGGCGATGTCGTCGGCGATGGTGGCCTGGACGCGGCGGCGGTCGTTGAAGTCGACCGAGCCCGAGATGTCGTAGGGGGTGGCCTGGGTGGCCGCGAGGCCCGTGGGGGAAGGGGCGGTCATGGGCTTGAGGCAGCCCGTCATGAGGCCGAGCACGAGCCCGAGCGCCAGAATGGCGCGTAGAACGCGGCGGGGGGGGCTATCAGCTTGAGCTATGGACGTCGCCATGCCGATCGATCCCTCGATCCTAAGCGCGTACGCTACGTGTCGGGCCGCTTGCGCGGTCAGGCCTTGGAATGCACCGAGGAGCAGGTCGAGGGCCACGCGAGCCCGAGCTCCGATCATGCGGACGCGAGTCGAGCCCTCGCTCCATGTGTCATCCTTTGTGCCCGAAACCGCGCGCAAATACACTTGCGAGCCTGCTTCGGGTCCTGTCCGATGGCGCCATCAGCCTGATGGCGACTAGTTGAGCGCCGCAAATGGCGTCGAGGCGTACAACAGGGCGGCTGTTAATAAGATGAGCAGGATGGCCGTTCCCCATGCGACCAGGTTGTACATGGGCCCATTCACGTGGCGCCCCATGATGCGGCGATCGTTCACCAGGAGCAGGATGAAGATGAGGATGACGGGCAGGAGGATGCCGTTGATGTCCTGGCTGATGAGGAGCACCAGGAAGAGGGGCAGGTTCGGCAGGAGGACCACGGCCGCGCCGAGGACGATGAGGGCGGTGTAGATCCCCATGAAGGACGGGGCCTCGTCCCAGCCCTTGCTGATGCCCGTCTCCCACCCGAAGGCCTCGCAGACGGCATAGGCCGTGGAGAGCGGCAGCACGCAGGCGGCGAGCAGGGAGGCCCCCAGGAGCCCCGCGGCGAACAGGTACTCCGCGTAGTGCCCTGCCACCGGCGCCAGGGCCATGGCGGCCTCGGCCGCGGACTCGATGTGGATGCCCCGGGCATGCAGGGTGGCGGCGGTGGCCACCACGATGAAGAAGGCGATGAAGTTGGTGACGAAGGCCCCGACGAAGACATCGAGCTTGGCATAGCCGTAATTCTTCACGGTGATGCCCTTGTCCACCATGCTCGACTGCAGGAAGAACTGCATCCATGGGGTGATGGTCGTGCCGATGGTGGCGATGAGGACCAGGAGGAAGGTCGGGTTCCAGTGGATCGTGGGCACGACGGCCCGGTGCGCGATCACCTCCCACGGGGGGCCGACCATGAAGCCCGAGATGACGTAGCTGACGAGCGTCAGGGCGAGCAGCAGGAAGACCTTCTCGACGACGGCGAAGCTGCCCTTGACCACCAGGAGCCAGACGCCCACGGCCGAGATGGGGACGGCCACGTACTTGGAGACGCCGAGCACTTCGCTCGCGGCCGCGATGCCCGCGAACTCGGCGATGGAGGTGGCGACGTTGGCGACCAAGAGGACGATCATGGCGAAGGCCGCCCAGCGCACGCCGAACCGCTCGCGGATGAGCGCCGAGAGGCCGCGGCCGGTCACCGCCCCCATGCGCGCGCACATCTCCTGGACCAGGGCGAGGATGAAGGTGATGAGCACCAGGGCCCACAGGAGGTCGTAGCCGTAGTTGGCGCCCGCGGTGGCATAGGTGGCGATGCCGCCCGCGTCGTCGCCGGCCACCGCCGCGATGATCCCCGGCCCGAGGGTGGAGGCGAGCAGGAGCCAGCGGCGCTTGTTGAACCGGATGGAGACGAGGGGCTCGTGCTGGGGGCCGATTTCCTGGGTGGGCATGTTCGGATCCTCAGCGCAGCTGCTCGGGGATGCGGGAGTAGATGGCGTCGTGGATGGTGACGACGCCCGCGAGCCGCTCCTCGGCGTCGATGACGGGCAGGGCCAGGAGGCCGTACTTCACCAAGAGGTGCAGGGCCTCGTCCGCGTCGTCGTCCACCGCGACCCGGTAGATCTGCGAGGGCGAGAGCTCGCCGAGGGTGAGGGTGGGGTCGGCGACGAGCATCTCGCGCAGGGAGACCACGCCTTCGAGCTTCTCGCCCTCGTCCGTGAGGTAGACGTAAGCGAAGACCTCGACCTCCGACTCCTGGGCCTTGAGCTCGTCGAGGGCCTCCTGGACCGTGACCCGGGCGGGCAGCGTGACGAAGTTGGTCGTCATGAGGCCGCCCGCGGTGTCCTCCTCGTAGCCGAGCAGCTCGCGGACCTCCTCGGCCTCCTCGGTGTCCATCAGCTCGATGAGCTGCTCGGCCTTGCGCTCGGAGAGCTCTCCGAGGACGTCGGCCGCGTCGTCGGGCTCCATCTCCTCGAGCACGTCGGCCGCCCGCTCGTTGCCGAGCTCCGAGAGGACCTCGGCCGCCTCGTCCGGGTCCATCTCCTCGAGCACGTCGGCGACCTGGGCGTCGTCCAGCTCGCGCAGGAGCTGCGATCGCTGCTCGTAGCCGAGCTCCGAGTAGATCTCGGCCAGGTCCGCCGGGTGCATGCGCGTGAGGCGATCGCGCGAGACCTTGAGCTGCACGCCCGGGGCCTCTTGGCTCAGGGGCTCGATGACGTCCCAGGCGACCAGGCCCTCGGGAACCGCGAAGTGGAAGACCCCCGATAGGCCCGAGAGGACCTCGGCCAGGCCGAGCCGCCGCGCCAGGCCCCAGGGCCCGATGTCCACCCCGATGACCATGAGCCGGTTTTGCAGGAAGGCGAGCTGGACGTCGTTGATGCGCACGACCTTGGCGCCGGTGACGTCGACGACCTGGCTGTCGAGGATGTCCATGCCGAGCAGCTGCTCGTGCTGGCCAGGCGGATCGAATTCGACCAGGCTCACGCCGTCCTGGAGGACGATCCGATCGTGCTCGAGCCGCGCGATCCTGTCCCAGGGAAGCAGCCAGCGCTGATTGGGCCAGCGCTTGGCGACCACGCCATGGACCACGGGCAAGGGGGCCTCGCGCTTGAGGGCGAGGTCCCGCAGGTAGGCCAGCTTGCGGCCTTGGGAGTCCACGATGGGCAATCGCTGGAGCTGGCTAAAGAAGAGCATACTGAACCTTAACCGCCCGCCCGGTCGGAGTCAAATCGACCGGGCCGCGGTCAAGGGCTCACGGGCCTCCGGGCGCGATCGCGTCGAGCCGCGTCAGCTCGACGCTGCCCACGGACTCCGACCTGCCGCGTGCCGTCTCGAGCCGGGCCCGCACGGAGCCCTGGCCGTGGGTGGAGGTCGGGTCCAGGGAGACCTCCAGGTCGTAGGAGGCGGTCGCATGGGGGACGGCGATCGGCCGCAAGGCGACCATGTAGAAGCGCCCGAGCATCTTGCCCGTGACGAAGGCCGCGCTTGCTGGCACGAGCACCTGGCCCTCGACGAGCGTCTCTTGGCGGACGAAGCGCACGACGAGGCGCTCGGGATGCTCCCGGGTCAGGCCCCTCAGGCGGAGCTCCCAGCGGCCGTCGATTTCCCCTGCGACCGGCCCCGTGCCTCCGGGCGGCGGGGTGGCGCCCGGAGGGGAGGTCACGACTAGGAGCGCGAGCAGGAGGCCCTTGAGCATGGCCTAGGGACCGGCGCCGCCACCCTGCAGGGGCCCCGTGGCCGCCTTGAACTCCTCGGCGTCGAGGGTGGCGCCCTTGAGCTGCTCGCTGGCGATGACCTGATTGAGCTCGGCCACGCGCTCGGCGACAGGGGGATGGGTGGTGAGGGGAGCGAGCCAGCCCGGCGTCTGGCCGCCCTGGGCGAGGATCTTCAGGAACTCGGCCAGCTGCTGGGGCGCGTAGTTTTCCTGGGCCATGTACTCGGCGCCGATCTTGTCGGCTTCGAACTCGGCCTCGCGGCCGTAGCCGCGCAGCACGATCTCGGCCACGACGGCCCCCGCGATCTGGGCGGCCTGGGGGCTCGAGCCCAGGGTCCCGATGACGATGCCCTGCGCGACGAGCGCCCGCTTGATCTGGTCGATGCCGTGCCGCTTGGCCACGTGCCCGACCTCGTGGCCGAGCACGCCCGCGAGCTGGGCCTCGTTCTGCATGGCCTGCAGGGCGCCGGTGGTCACGAAGATGAAGCCGCCGGGCATGGCCATGGCGTTACGATCCGGCGACTCGAGGACGTAGAAGGTCCAGGGCAGCTCGGGGCGCCCCGAATGTCCGGCCATCTCGCGCCCGATGCGGGTCACGTAGGCGTTGACCTGCGGGTTGTCGTAGAGCTTGTTGCGGGGATCGCGCAGGAGCTCCTGGACCCCGGAGCTCCCGAGGGCGATCTCCTGCTTGGTGCTGATGGGGATGGCGGCCTTGGCGGCCACCGCCCCGCCGCGCAGCAGCTGGGCGCATCCGCCCGTGACGCCCACCGAGGTGGCCAGCGTGAGCGCGGCGACCAGCTTCCACATGGGGACCTCCCTTTCGAACCACCGGCAGTTAGCCCGAGCGCGGACCGCCAGCCATCTTAAGAGCGGATCCGTGGTGGTCTCAAGGGCGCGAAGGCCAAAGGAAGAGGCGATCGCTTGAGCAAATCGTCAGCGGGAAGGCGGCGGTTCCGGGACGTCGGCGATGGCGACGTGTCCGCGGTTGCACTCGTACACGAGCTTGGCGGGGCCATGCGGGAAGTCGATCTGTTGCTGGAGGGTCATGGGGCCGCCACAGCGCGGACAAGTCATGGAGGTCTCCTGGGCCGGGCATGCGCGTGGGGGGTGAGCGACCATTGCAGGACCTCCGCTGGCACATGGCTGGGGGCAACGAGTGCGACGACCGGGACGTTTGCGACTATAGCCGGAGGTTAGCATGCGGACGTTCGGGCGCGCATAAAGGCGGCGTGAAGAATCCCCGAGACTTTGGTCACAGGGGCGTGCTAGCATGTAAGGATGATGAAGCTACGGGTTCTGGTGGTGGACGATCTGGCGGAGAACCGTGCCCTGGCGGCCGCGTTGCTCGCCGAGCTGGGGCATGAGGTCGCGGTGGCCGAGAACGGGGCGCTGGCAGTGGCCCGCTGTGGGGCAGATCCCTACGACGCCGTCCTCCTGGACGTCCAGATGCCCGTCATGGACGGCTTCACGGCCTATCACCTGCTGCGCGCCATGCCCGCCATGGCCCGGACGGCCATCGTCTCGTGGTCGGCGGGCTTCGTCATCCCGGGGGCGGATGCGGTGCTCGCGAAGCCGTGCGATCGCCACGAGCTGCGCCATGCCCTCGCGGAGGCCCTGACCACGCGCCGCGGCTAGCGCTGGGGCAGGTGATTGAGGGCGTCGTCCGCGGCGTCCAGGGCCTTCGATAGGGTGCACTGGGCGCAGGCCTCGCAGTCGCAAGGCTCTTCCAGGTCCTTGGCGGCCTGGTAGAGGCGAAACAGCGCCTCGCGCGCCCAGCCCATGCGTCCCTGGTAGTACTTGGCCTGCGCCTCGACGGTCGAGCGGCCCTCGTTGAGCCTCTGGAAGGCGGCCAGGATCTGGGACCGGGGGCCTTCCGGCAGGGTCTCGAGCACGCCCTCGATGTCGGCGTAGGGCGATCGCTGCTCGACGGGTTGGACGCGAAAGGCGCGCATGTTCGAGATGTCGTCGTGCACCAGGGGCTCCTCGGGTGGGATGGGCTCGGTCCGCTCCTTCCACCGTAGCACATGCACGGGCGGCAAGGGAGGCTGGTTCCACCCCTAGTTCCGTCGACAGCCCGGGAGATCGCACTGGCCGGCCGGCAGGATGGTCCGCCGCCGGGCAACGAACTCGTAGAGCCAGGCGCCGATCCCGATGCGCGCCGCGAGCCAGATGAGCGGAAACGCGGGCCAGAGCAGGGGGACATGGGCGGCAATCGCCGCGAAGGCATCGACTCCGGAGACCACCCGACCCGTTTTCCGGATCCGTGCGTACATGCGCTCCGCCAGGGCTTCGGGGGGGACCCCCAGGGCTTCGGCCACCGCGTGGTCGCGAAACGACGTAAACTCCAGGTGGTGCAGCCAATCGAGGCGCTCGAGCCTTTGCTTGATCCCCTGGCAGAGCGGGCACCAGCCGTCGTAGAAGACTTCAACCCGGGAATGCGGCATCGTCCCCTCCTGTTGCGCGGCCTGCGCGGGCGTCAGGCGCCAGGTTCAAGGCGGCCAGGACCGCCTCTCCCGCGTCCATGCGACACACGAACTCTACCCAACACTCCGCTTGGGCGCGCTCTGCGGGCGCGAGGTACCGGACCCACTGGGCGCGGTGCCGTTCCAGGAAGGCGAGCGTCGGCGACGCCGTCTCCGGCGCGTCGATCTGGGCGAAATGCCCGGCCGCGGCCCGCTGCAAGAGTCGGTTCCAGTGTTTCTTGACGACGTCGGCCGGCTGGAGGGTTCGCTGGCCCACGCCGGTCCGGATCCGGATCGCCACCCAGGACTCCATCCAGCCCAGGGGATACGGGAGTCCGCTCTTTCGGAACTCCGTGCCGAGCTGACGGGCCTGTCGGGGACCCAGCAGCCGGTCATGGGGCCATGCCTGGGCGGGGCCCCGGTAGAAGCCGTACATCGGGACGCACGTAAACGGCCACCACTCGATCCGCGCGATCGCGACCACGCCGAGCGCGAGCGCGAGCACGGTCATCCCGATGGCCGTCAGGCCGACCTCCGGGGACGCCGTGGCGACCCCGCCGGATCCGACGCCCAGACCCAGGGCATAGCACCACGTCTGGGGAAGGTAGTTGGGATTCAGCGTCAGCCAGATCCCGAAGTGGAAGGCGGCGGCAGACAGCAGGATGATCGCCGCATACTCGGGCCGCCAGAGCGCGAGGGGCGAGGCCAGCTGCAGGGCGATCGTGGCCGTGCTCAGGGAGCGGCACGCCCAGGGGCGTGCGACCAGCCATTGCTTCAAGGCCGGGCTGGCCCCGACCTTTGGTCGGCCGATGAAGAAGCGCAGGGTCTCCCCGTCCATCCACCGGGGCCCCGCCTGGGTCAGCTTCGAGTAGGCGGCGGCGAACAGGGTGTAGCAGGCGAAGAGGATGGTGGCCTGTCGCAGGAGGCCGGAGGGAATCTGGGGCCCCGAGCCCGGCGCGAAGGGATAGGCCGCCGCGTGCGCGGCCAGCCATGAGTCGACGGAGTGGTCCCGGTTGAGGTCGACCAGCGGCGCCACCGCGAGCACGTACATCGGGACCATCCAGCGATGGTTGACGCCCAGGGCTCCGCTCATGGCCCCGTGGAGGTAGAGCACGCCGAGCGCCACGATGGCGGCCGACCAGCGACCGCCCAGGCCGATGATGCACGCGATCCAGGCCGCGACGACGAGGCCTCGCACGAGCGATAGCAGGCGGCTGTCAGAGGCCCAACGCCCGAAGCCCCGCATCAGGCCGGCAGGCTCGTAGAAGGCAGGGGCGCTATGCCTCACGACTTCCGGCGCCTGGAGGGGGGAGTCCCCGAACGGGGGGCTGTGCCAGGCGGCAAGCAACGCTTGGAGGAAGAGGCCCCCATAGAGGTAGATCCGCCACCAGCCGCTCACGGGGGGATGATCGAACCAAAAGTTCAACAAGAAGTCGGGCATGCGTCTTCCCCTTTTGGAGGGGCTCGCCGGGCCCCCAAGGGTCCGTCCACCGGGCCGACCGGGATCGGCTGTCCACGGCGGATGGTTAGCGTTCGGGCATGCGTCAGGGTAGGGCGCGATGACCGATGAGCCATGGCACGGTCATGGTCGTTCAGGAACTCTAAACCAAGTCTCGGCCCATCACCCTTGGCAAGGTGGCCAAACGCATCTGCGGGTCCCGTCTCCCGGAACCTGCGGGTTGAGCGCTGGCAGAGGGCCGTCGGCGATGCGCGCAACGGAAAACCACCAAGGTGAAAACCCTGGTGGTTCCTAGTGGGAGCGGCGGGACTTGAACCCGCAAGCCTTTTGGGCGAGCGATTTTAAGT
>JAKFBU010000019.1:0-85797 GCA_036676985.1 Candidatus Sericytochromatia bacterium | reverse complement strand
ACTTAACAGATCGTTGCCAAGCCCCGCTTCCTGTGATAACCTGATGTCAACTCTATCGGGTGTGAGGCGGTCCAGTTTTTGGGCTACAATTCTATAAAACGGGCGCCCGGCGCTCCAGGGACTGAAGTAGACCGTCCCCGTAGACGGAAACGGATGATCCACGGGAGGGCACCCACCTGCTAATTCAGCAGGTCTAAAAACTCCCGTCACATTGCCCGATGGAGCCAATCGTCTCTTCCCGGCCTCTTCGGAGGCCGTTTTTTGCATGGCGCCCATATGGAACCTGATAGTCGCAGCCTAACCCTCCCAGACCCCGACGCCACCGCGCGCCTGGGGCTCGCACTCGGGCGCTCCGCTCAAGCGGGTGATATAATCCTGCTTTCGGGCGACCTCGGTGCGGGCAAGACGACCCTCACCCAGGCGATCGCCCAAGGGCTCGGCATCGAGGAGCGGGTCACGAGCCCGACCTTCAGCCTGCTCCACGAGTACGACGAGGGGCGCGTGCCGCTGTACCACTTCGACCTATACCGCCTCACCGAGGACGACATCGCGGCCCAGGCCTTCCCCGACTACTGGGAAGACGGTGACGGCCTCGCCGTCCTCGAATGGTCCGAGCGCCTGGGCTCCCTGACGCCCCCCGAGCGCCTCGACATCCACCTCGACCACGCCGGCGACAGCCGGGTGGCGACGCTGACGGCCCACGGAGCCCGCGCCCGCGCCTGGCTCGCCGAGGTCACGCCGTGAAGGGCCGTCCCGCCAAGGCCCCCAAGCCCTGGGTGCTCGGCCTCAACACGGCCTCCGAGACCCTGGGCCTCGCCATCGCCACCGAGGACGGCGTGCGCGCCGAGCTCTACCTCGTGCCCGAACCGGGCGAGCGCGGCCATCACGCCGAGCGCCTCATGAGCGCCGTCGAGGCCCTCTGCCGCCTGAGCGGCCGCGACCCCTCGACCCTCGCCGGGGTCGCCGTCGCCGTCGGTCCCGGTGGCTTCACGGGCGTCCGCACCTCCCTGTCCGCCGCCAAGACCATCGCCCAGTCCCTCGACAAGCCGCTGGTCGGCGTCACGACCCTCGAGGCCCTCGCCGAGCAGGCGCCTTGCCTCGGCCTGGTGGCCCCCATGGTCGATGCGCGCCGGGGCGACGTCTTCGGGGGCCTCTACCGCAAGCATCCCGACCACCTCGAGCCCCTCCTGGCGCCCGCCCTCGCGAGCGCCCCGGAGTGGGCAGAGCGGGTCACCAGCGTCGCGGGCCCCGAGCCCGTCGCCTTCATCGGGGACGGGGCCGCCGCGAACCCGGAGGCCGTCCTCGACCGCTGGCCCTGCGGCCACTTCGAGCCCGCTCTGCACCTGCTGCGCGCCGCCGCGGTGGCGACGCTCGGGGCGAAGCGCGTGGCCGAGGGGCGGGTAGATGATCCCATGACCCTGTTGCCGGAGTACCTGCGGGCCCCCAGCGCGGTGCCCAACTGGCAGCCCATGTGCCCACCGGGAGAGACGCCGTGATCGAGATCGTGCCCATGACCAAGAACGACCTGCTCGACGTGGTCGTGATCGAGCGGCTCTGCTTCGGCGATCGCTGGAGCGTCCAGGCCTTCGCCGGAGAGCTCGACAACCCCTCGAGCAGCTACTTCGTGGCCAAGGAGGACGGCAAGATCATCGGGTTCTGCGGCTACTGGCTCATCCTCGAAGAGGCGCACATCACGACCATCGCCGTCCACCCGGCCCAGCAGCGGCGCTACATCGGCGAGTTGCTGCTCCTGAGCCTCATCGAGCATGCCGCCAAGGCCGGCGCCAAGTGGCTGACGCTGGAGGTGCGCGTCTCCAACCAGAGCGCCCAGAAGCTCTATCAGAAGTACGGCTTCACCGCGCTCGGCCGTCGCAAGGGCTACTACCAGGACGACGGCGAGGACGCGCTGGTCATGTGGACCGAGAACATCTGGCAGGGCGAGTACCAGGAGCGCCTCAAGCGCCTCAAGGCCGAGCTGGGCGATCGGCTCGCCGGCGCCCAGCGCCAAGGCTAGGCCATGGACGTCTCGACCATCCTCTGGAAGCTCATGGCCGTCTTCGGCCTCATCGCGGCCAACGCCTTCTTCGTGGCGGCCGAGTTCGCCTTCGTGAGCGTGCGCCGCACCCGCATCGACCAGCTGGTGGAGGAGGGCAACGGCACGGCCAAGCTGGTGCGCAAGGCCATGGACGAGCCCACGCGCTTCATCTCGGCCACCCAACTGGGCATCACGCTCGCGAGCCTCGGGCTGGGCTGGGTCGGCGAACCGACCCTGTCGCAGCTGCTCGAGCCCCTCTTCTCCGCGCTGCATCCGGTCCTTGGGTCCGCCACCGACACCGTCTCGATCATCCTCTCCTTCCTGCTCATCACCTATCTCCTGATCGTGCTGGGCGAGCTCGCCCCCAAGACCATCGGGCTGCACCAGGCCGAGAAGGTGGTGCTCCTGGTGGCCTGGCCCATCGACTGGTTCTCCCGCCTCATGAGCCCCTTCATCTGGCTCCTCAACCAGTCCTCGAGCCTCCTGCTCGGGTGGTTCGGACTGCGAGCGAGCAAGGTCGCGCACCTGGTCCATTCGGAAGAGGAGCTCAAGATGCTCGTGCAGGCCTCGCACGAGGGCGGGGTGCTGGAGGCCGACGAGCAGGCCCTGTTGAACAAGGCCTTCGAGTTCGCGGACAAGACCGTGGACGAGGTCATGGTCCCGCGTCCCGACATGCGGTGCGTGGAGGCGGGGGCCACCTTCGACGAAATCTTGCAACTGGCGGCGGACTCGCACCACACGCGCCTTCCGGTGTACGAGGACAACGTCGACCACATCATCGGCTTCGTGCACGTCAAGGACCTGTTGTCGCGCCTCAAGGAGGGCTCGGGGCTCATCGCCCGCGACCTCGTCCGCCCCATCCTCGCGGTGCCCGAGAACAAGTCCATCGCCGATCTGCTGGCGGACTTCCGCCGCCAGCACACGCCGGTGGCCATCGTCATCGACGAGTTCGGGGGCACGGCCGGCATGGTGACGAGCGAGGACTGCCTCGAAGAGCTCGTCGGTGAGCTCGCCGACGAGTTCCAGGAGGAGGAGCGTCCCGAAATCGAGCGCCAGCCGGATGGCACGGTGCTCATGGACGGGCGGGTCGCCATCGACGCCATCAACGAGCGTTTCGGGTTGGAGCTGCCGAGCGAGGAGTTCAACACGATCGCGGGTTTGGTCTTCGGCGAGATCGGGCATACGCCTGAGGTCGGCGACGAGGTGGAGGTGGGCGGCGTGCGCTTCCGCGTGGAGGCGACCAACGGCCGTCGGGCCACCCTGATCCGCATGATCCCGCCGCCCGAGGCCCCCCAGGAGGAGCCGGGCGAGCCCACTCCCGACTAGTCACAAGGAGCCCTCGCTTGGAGAAGCCTCAGACCCTCAGCCTGTGCATGATCGTCCGGGACGAGGCCGAGCTCCTGCCGCGCTGCCTGGAGAGCGTACGCGGCACGGTCGACGAGGTCGTGGTGGTCGATACCGGCTCCCGCGACGCGACCCCCGCGATCGCGCGGCAGCAAGGGGCCCGGGTGTTCGCCTTCGAGTGGTGCGACGACTTTGCGGCCGCCCGCAACGTCGGCCTGGAGCAGGCCACCGGTGACTGGATCCTGGTCATGGACGCCGACGAGGTCCTCGCGCCAGGCAGCGGCGCGCTGCTCCGGGAGGCCATGCGGGGGCCGCACGGAGCCTACCTGCTCGACCTCGAGAACCTGACGGGCGAAAGCGGCGAGGAGCGGAGTCGGGTACGGCTCCTGCGCCTCTTCCGGAACCTTCCGGGCATCCGCTACGAGGGCCGCGTGCACGAGCAGGTCACCGCGAGCCTGGAGCGGCTGGAGCTCTCGACCGGGACATGTGCCGCCCGGCTGGTGCACGATGGGTACATGGCGGCGCGCATGCAGGCGCGGGACAAGCATGGGCGCAACCTGGCCCTGCTGGAAGCCATGCGGGCCGAGGCACCGGCGAGCCCGTACGTGACCTATCACCTCGCCAAGACGCTCATGGCCATGGGGCGAGCTCCAGAGGCCCTTGCCGCCTGTACCGAGGCCCTCGACCTGCTCGCATGCGAGGCTGCGCCGGAGCGGGTCCCCTACTACGCGACGCTGTTCCTCATGAAGGCCGCCTTGCTGGAGGATCGCGAGGGGGCCGGGGCGGCCCTGGCGCTGGTCCAGGCGGGCCTGGAGCGCCTGCCCGGCGCCGCGAAGCTCTGGCTGGAGGCCGGGCGGCTGCTGCGCCTCCAGGATCAGCTGGAGGCGGGGCTCGAGGCCTGCGCCCAGGCCTTCGACCTGGCCGAGGCCGAGGCCACCCCGGAGGTGGCGCGGGTGCCCGAGCGTGCCGCGGCGGGGGCGGCCGAGATCCTCATGGCCCTGGGGCGCACGGACGAGGCCATCGACTGCTTCACCCAGGCAACGGAGCTGGCGCCGCCGCATGCCTTCGAGCCCTGGCTGCGCCTGGCCGTCGCCCTGATGCAACTGGGTCGCCTGGCCGAGGCGAAGGGGGCGTACGAGGCGGTGGTCGAGCGCCGGCCGGAGGAGCCATCGGCTCAGCTCGCTCTTGCCACCCTCTACTTCGAGGGCGGGGAGTTCGCCCGGGCGCAGGCGGCACTGGACGTGGTGGAGCGCCTCACGCCGGGGCGTCCCGACGTGGCGTTCCTGCGGGCCCAGTGCGTGAAGCTCGCCCGCTGAGCTAGTGCCCGGTCAGGGCCCAGACGATCTCGAAGGCGATCAAGAGGATGATGATGACCTCGAGGGCCACCGCCCGGCGGTGGTTGACCTCGTCCGCGAGCATCTCGTAGATCTGCTGCGCGATGCGGATCTTGCCGTCGATGCTCGACTCCCACTCCTGGAGGCGCAGGCGCTCGGCGATCGCCCGGTACACGCGCGCCGAGTAGAGGTCGCCCACGAACTTGAGCGAGTTCTCGATCTGCTCGGTGAGCTCGATGATGTCCACCGTGAGCGCCATGAGCCGCTGCAGCGTCCGCACCGGGTCGTTCTTGAGCCAGCTGCGCCAGGCGGGCAGGGCCTGACCCCGCTCGATGTCCTGGTAGATGGTGTCGAGCTGCTCGTCCAGCAGTCGATCGTAGAACCGCAGCTCCAGCAGCTCGGCGTTCGCGAACTCCAGGGTGTCCATGTGCTCGGTGCCGCCCTCGCGGTCGTAGATGAAGGCCGTGTTCCAGTCCATGACGGCCAGGTCGTCCTCGAAGTAGCTCACCCGGGTCCTTAGGGCCTCCTGCTGCTCCGAGCGCGACAGGGGCTTGGTCTCGCCCCGCATGAGCTGGGCGAGGCTCGCGGCCTCTCGATCCAGCAGCTCCTGCGCCGAGAGGGGCGCGGCGAACGCCTCGACGAAGAAGATGGTGTAGTCCTCGAAGAGGACCTCCCGGGGCGGATTCGTCAGGGCGGGCTTGAGGCGGGGCCGCAGCTCCTCGAGCAGCTGGCGGCTCATGAGCTCGAAGGCCTCGTTGTCGATGTAGTGGCGGGCCTCCGCCACCGCCTCGGGCCAGGTCGCGGGGAAGGGAAGCTCCCAGCGCAGGGCGAGCACGCCGAAGTCGAAGACCTTGGCCCCGACCTTGGCCTCGACGGTGCGGTCGGGGGTCGGGTGCAGGGGGCGGGTCCCGAGCGGGAAGGTGACGGGCGGGTTGCGGAACTGGATGTACTCCGGGCTCGGCCGGCGCGACGTGAAGCGCGACACGGAGGTCTCCCCGCCCAGCTCCTGCCGGAGGCGCGCGAGGTCCACCAGGTCCGCGATCGTGAACAGGTGGTAGAGGTAGATGCGCCCGGAGGCGATGCGCAGCGGCTGTTCCATCTCCCTCACGCTAGCAGAGCGGCCAACCCATTTCATTGGCCATGCTTGCCGACTTCACCAAACGTAGTGCCCAAATCCCTCGCTGCTTCGGTGCGCTGGCCGACCCGGCCTGGCATGATCGAGCGACGGAGACGACACGGCGTTCGCCCCCACGGAGGAGTTAGTGAACACGCATTCCCACGCTTTCTTCACCTATGCGGCCCTGCACCAGATGGACGGGGTCGGGCTCGCCGTGGCGGGTTCCGCCTTCCCCGACGCGCTCTACTACCTGGCTGTCCCCTACATCGCGGCGCGCCGCGGCCTCTCCTACCGGCAGGCCCAGACCGCGGTCTACCAGATCCCCGCCCTCAAGGCGGCGGTGGACGCCATCCACTCCTTCCCGGTGCTCGCCGTGGTGGCCCTCTTTGCCGCCCTCGTCTATCCGCCCATGCTCATGTTCTGCCTGGGCTGGTTCAGCCACCTCGCCATCGACCTGGTCACCCACGGCAAGGGCTGTCATCCTCACTTCTGGCCCATCCTGCCCTGGAAGTTCGAGAGCCCCATCTCGTTCTACGAAGAGGATCGCTTCGGCCGGCAGTTCATGATCGTCGAGCACGGCCTCATGGCCTTCCTGCTCGCCTACTTCTGGAAGACGGGCACCCTCTCGGCCGCGACGCTCTCGACCGAGCTGGGCCAGTCGGGCCACCTCCTGCTGGCGGCGTTTGGCATCGTGACGTTCGTGGCCTATCTGGTTCACATGAGCCAGCGCCGATCCGGGGCCGTGCGCCGGGGCCAGGGGCTCGTCGCCGCGCTCGGCATCGAGTAGCGCCTACGGCTCATGGTCGAGGGAACAATCGGAAGCGGCGTCTCGTCTCGCTATCGGGGCCTGCTCAAATTGCCTTTCAACCGAGCAGCGCCTATAATTGTGCGTCGATCCGGCCAGCCGGGACCGGACCCCGAGAGAGAGGCACCGCATTGTTCCACGATTCGATCTCCGCGAGACGGCCTGCCTGGCGCTGGGCGCTCGTCGCGCTCGCCCTCGTCGCCACCTTCGGGCGCCCGTTGCCCGCCTTCGCCCAGGCGAAGCCGCAGCCGACGCCGCCCGCCCAGACCAAGCCCGCCCCCAAGCCCGCCGCCCCCAATCCGGCTGCTCCGGCCGCCACGCCGAGCGCGACCCCCAGCGCCCCGGCGACGGGATCGGTCGCGCCGCCGGTGGACGAGGGCCCCAAGATCCGGATCGCCGACATCGAGGTGCGCGGCAACCGGACCGTCTCCGAGGAGACGATCCTGCTCACCATCCCCATCCACGCGGGTCAGGACGTGACGCGCGCCCAGGTCATGGAGAGCCTCCAGCGCATCTACGGCCTGGGCTTCTTCCTGGACGTGCGTGCCGCCACCGAGCCCGTCCCGGGCGGTGAACGCCTCATCTTCAACGTGGTCGAGAACCCGGTCCTCAAGGAGGTCCAGATCGAGGGCGTGACGGTCTTCCCCGCGGAGGAGCTCAAGCAGCCCTTCGTGCCCATGCAGGGCAAGATCATCAACCTCAAGGACGTCCAGGCCGCCATCAAGGACATGGAGAAGCGCTACGCGGACAAGGGCTACGTGCTCGCCCGCGTCATCGACCTGCAGGTCCAGCCGACGGGCACCTTGCTCATCAAGGTGGCCGAGGGCATCGTCAACGAGATCAAGGTCCAGGGCAACGAAGAGACCCAGGACTACGTCATCCGGCGCGAGATCACCCTCAAGCCGGGCCAGATCTACAACTTCAACCAGATGCAGGAGGACCTGCGCCGGGTCTACAACCTCAACTACTTCGAGGACATCGGCATCAAGTACGAGCCGGTCCCCAACGACCCGGCCAAGGTCAACGTCGTCGTCTCCGTCAAGGAGAAGCAGACGGGCACCTTCCAGCTCTCGGCCGGTTGGAGCAACCGGGACGGCCCGCTGGGCATCCTCAGCCTGCGCAAAGACAACCTGTTCGGTCGCAGCCAGTCGGTGAGCGCCGACCTCACGGTCTCGCGCAACTTCGCCGCCGAACTGAACTACTTCAACCCCTGGATCGACGAGCAACACACCTCGTTCGGCACTAGCCTCTACTGGCGGAACTACTTCAACTATTACGGAGGGTTCCTCGAGCAGCGGCGCGGTGCGGCCCTGTCCTTCGGTCGACCCATGTTCGGCCAGGACCCGGTCACGGCCCAGTGGCGCCAGGCGGCCCGCATCCGGGTCGAGGGAGTGGGGCTGATGGGCGAGCTCAACAACTGGACCCAGCCGCTCGACACCGTCACGGGTCAGCCGTTGCCGGCCAACCAGTCCATGACGGACCTCAACACCACCCTCGGCTACACCGTCACCTTCGACAGCCGGGACTACACGCTCAACCCCAACACGGGCTGGTTCAACACCTACTCGCTGGATCAGTACGTGCCGGGCCTCAGCAGCGTGCGCATGACCCGTCTGCAGCTCGACGTGAACCGCTACACCCCGCTCTGGTTCGGCCACACCCTCGCGGTGGGCTGGAAGCTGGGCACCCTCCAGACGCCCTTCGGCGGCAGCGTGCCTGCCTACGAGCGCTTCTACTCGACGGGTGCCTACCTGATTCGCGGCTGGCGCGAAACGGCGGACCGCGGCTACCTGAACACCCTGGGCCCCCTGGGGCAGACGTTCAGCGGCGACTCGTTCACCCTGGGATCGATCGAATATCGCTTCCCCATCGTCAATATCCTGTCGGGCGTGGTGTTCGGCGACACCGGCATCTTCTGGGACCAGTTCAGCAACAACTTCGGTTGGGAGCGCGCACGCTCGGGCTACGGTCTCGGCATCCGGGTCAACACTCCCCTCGGCCCCCTGCGCCTGGACTACGGTCTGCATCGCTGGGGCGAGCCGGGCGAGATCCACTTCTCGATTGGTCAGAAGTTCTAAAGAGGAACCGTTCGTCCCTTCGACAAGCTCAGGACAGGCTTTCGACCAGGCTCGAGACGAACGAGATTAGTAAGGAGAGAAACGTGAAAAAGCGCATGTTTGGCTTGCTGGGCGGCATGATGCTCGCCGCGGCGGTCGTGGCGGGCCCGACGGCGGCCCAGGCGCAGGGTGCCGGCTCCATCGGCTACGTCGACACCCAGAAGGTCTTCCAGGGCTACAAGGACGCCCAGACGGCCCAGAACCGCTTCCGCAAGGAAGCCCAGGCCTACCAGGAGGACCTCGCCGAGGCCCAGAAGAAGCTCGAGGAGGCCCGCAAGGCCGGCAAGAGCGAGGCCGAGATCAACAAGATGCAGAAGCAGTACGAGGACCAGCTGAAGCCCAAGAAGTCCCGGGTCGAGGCATTGGATCGGGAGCTTTCTGGGAAGATCAAGAAACAGATCGAGTCGGTGATCGGTCAGGTCGCCAAGTCCAAGAACATCCCGACGGTGGTGGACAAGCAGGTGATCCTGTACGGCGGCGTCGACCTCACCAACGACGTGCTCAACCGGTTGAACAAGTAAGGATGGTCGACATCGTGGGGTTCTCGCTGCAGGAGCTGGCCGAGAGGCTGGGCGGAACGGTCGCGGGGGAGGGGGCGCTCTCCGTCACGGGCGTCGCCAATCCTGACACGGCCGGACCCCGCGACCTGATCTTCCTGGTCGAGGAGAAGTACCGGGCGGCGGCCGCCGCGAGTGCGGCCGGGGCGGTGGTGGCCAAGGCCCCCGTGCCCGGCAAGGCCACGGTGGTCGTGGGCGCCCCACGGGTCGCCATGGCCCAGGTCCTCGAGCTCTTCGCGCCCGCCCAGCCCGGTCCCGGCCTGCACCCGGATGCCTCGGTGGACCCCGCCGCCCGCCTCGGCGCGGGCGTCAGCGTGGGGGCCAACGCCGTGGTGATGGCGGGGGCGGTGGTGGGCGATCGCACCGTCCTGCACCCCGGCGTGGTGGTGGGCCCCGGAGCCCGGGTGGGGGCGGACTGCGTCCTCTACCCCCACGTCGTCGTCCGCGAGGCCTGCCGCCTCGGAGACCGCGTCGTCGTCCAGCCGGGGGCCGTCATCGGCTCGGACGGCTACGGCTTTGTCACCCTGCCGGACAAGACGCACCGCAAGATGCCGCAGATCGGGACGGTGGTCGTCCAGGACGACGTGGAGATCGGCGCCAACGTCACGATCGATCGCGCGACGATAGGCGAGACGGTCATCGGGCGAGGAACCAAAATTGACAACCTAGTGCACGTCGGCCATAATGTCCACATTGGGGAAAATGGGCTCCTGGTGTCGCAGGTAGGCATCTCGGGCTCCACCTCGATCGGGGATCGGGTCACGCTCGCGGGGCAGGTCGGCATCGCCGGACACCTGACCATCGGGTCGGACGCGGTGGTCGCGGCCAAGAGCGGCGTCACCAAGAGCCTTCCGGGCGCGGCGATGTACTCGGGATTCCCGGCGCGACCCCATCGCGAAGAGCTGCGCCGCCAGGCGTCGCTCGAGACGGTGGCCGACCTCGCAGCGCAGGTCAAGGCGCTGCGGGCCGAGGTGGCCGCGCTCAAGGGGGACTAGAGGAGGGCGCATGAGCCACAAGCTCCGAAACGTGCTGCTTGGCGCCACGCTGGTGCTCTGCCTCGTCATTCTCCCCGCCGTCGCCCAGCAGAAGCCCACGATCCAGTCCATCCCCTACGGCGAGCTGAGGCTCGGCGACGGAGGCTACCTCCGCGTCTCGGCCATCGGCCTGCCGCCCTTCGGGACCGCGGATCGCACCTCGGCGCGCGAGATCGCCCGCCAGAACGCCATGGGCCTCGCCCAGCGTCGCCTCCTGTCCTCCATCCTCGACCTCTCGGTGCCCGGCACCAAGCAGGTGGTGCGCGATCGCCTCGCCAACAAGCCCGCCTCCAAGGACCGCCTGAGGGCCCTCATCGCCAAGGCGAAGGTCTCGGGCCAGGAGCTGGCGGACGGCTCGGCCGAAGTCACTCTCGAGCTTCCCTTCTCGGGCACGGGCGGCCTGGGGGAGTTCCTCGCGACCCTCGCCCCGTAACGACCTGGACCGAGCCGTAGGAGAGCCATGCTAGACCGCCGCCGCCAATGGACGCTTGCCTGCCCCGTCAAGTTCGAGGGCGTGGGCCTGCACTCCGGTACCAAGGTGCGCATGACCGTCCGCCCGGCCCCCGACAACGCGGGCATCCACTTCCAGCGCACGGACCGTCCCGGCTCCCCGCTCATCCCGGCCTTGGCCGAGTACGTCGTCGAGACCACCCTGTCCACGACGCTCGGCATCGGCGACGTGAAGGTCGGGACCATCGAGCACCTGATGGCCGCCCTGTGGGCCATGGGCATCTGCAACGCCGTGGTGGAGGTCGACGCCGCCGAGTTGCCCGTCATGGACGGCAGCTCCCTGCCCTACGTGGACGGCTTCCTCGCGGCCGGCCGCGTCGAGCAGCGCGCCATGCGCCGCATCATCGCTCTGGACGACAAGATCGAGGTCCAGCGGGGCGATCGCTCCGTCATCTACCAGCCCGGCACGGGCAGCGGTCCCGAGGTCACCTGCGTGGTCGACTACCGCCACCCCCATGCCGGCCCGCAGCTCTTCGAGGGCACCCTCGACGAGCGCTGCTTCATCAACGAGATCGCGGCTGCCCGGACCTTCTGCCTCTACTCGGAGGTCGAGGCCATGCGGGCGGCGGGTCTGGTCAAGGGCGGCACCCTCGACAACGCGGTGGTGATCGCCGACGAGGGCCCTCTGACTCCCCTTCGCTTCGACAACGAGTGCGTGCGCCACAAGGTGCTCGACCTGGTCGGCGACCTCGCCCTGACGGGCTTCGAGTGGGTCGGTTCGATCGTGGCGGCCAAGGCCGGCCACCCGTTGCACGTGGCCCTCGCCCTCGAACTTCGCCGGCGCGTCCGCACCGGCCTGAAACCGGAGATTACGTCGCATGCCGTCCACGCTAGCTGAGGCCCCCAACGTGACCAAGACTCTCGACATCCAGGACATCCTCGCCATCCTGCCGCACCGCTACCCGTTCCTCCTGGTGGACCGGGTGCTCGAGGTCGTGCCGGGCGAGCGGGCGGTGGCCATCAAGAACGTGAGCGTCAACGAGCCGCAGTTCACGGGCCACTTCCCCGAGCGGCCGCTCATGCCGGGCGTGCTCATCGTCGAGGCCCTCGCCCAGGTGGCGGGCATCGTGCTGTTGCAGCTCGAGCAGTACCACGGCAAGCTCGCCCTGTTCGCGGGCATCGACGGCGTGCGCTTCCGCCGCCAGGTCCAGCCGGGCGACCAGCTGGTCATGACCGCGGAGGTCATCAAGATCAAGGGGGCCATCTGCCGCATCAAGGCGGAGGCCCGGGTGGGAGACTCGCTCGTCACCGAAGGCGAGCTCATGTTTGCGCTGGTTGACTAGGACCGTGATCGACATTCATCCGACAGCTGTCATCCATCCGAGCGCCAAGCTCGACGACGGGGTCAAGATCGGCCCCTACGCCGTCATCGGGGAGCACTGCTCCATCGGCTCGGGGACCACGCTCGGCCCGCACGCGGTGATCGAGCCCTACACGACGATCGGCTCCGACTGCCAGATCTTCAGCGGGGCCGTCATCGGGGCCGTGCCCCAGGACCTCAAGTTCGGCGGCGAGCAGTCCTACACCGTCATCGGCGATCGCAACGTCATCCGCGAGTGCGTCACCATCAACCGGGCCACGGGCCTCGGCGAGGTGACCCGGGTGGGCGACGACAACCTGTTCATGGCCTACGTCCACATCGCCCACAACTGCATCGTGGGCAACCACGTGGTGCTGGCCAACGCGGCGACGCTCGCGGGCCACGTGGAGATCGAGGACTTCGTCACCATCGGTGGGCTGACGGGCGTGCACCAGTTCACGCGCATCGGTACCATGGCCATGGTGGGGGCCATGGCCCGCGTGGTGCAGGACGTGCCCCCGTACATGCTCACGGAGGGCAACCCGCCCAAGGTCTTCGGTCCCAACGTCCTCGGCCTCAAGCGCCGCGGCCTCGACCAGGAGACGCGCACCCTCCTCAAGCGGGCCTACAAGCTCCTGTACCGCTCGGACCTCAACATCTCGCAGGCCCTCGAGCAGATCGCGGAGCTCGGCGAGTCCGAGCACCTGCGGCACCTCCTCGGCTTCATCCGCGGCTCCGAGCGGGGCCTGGTGGGCAAGGGCGATCGCGAGGCCAACGCGTAGCGATGCCCAAGGCTCCGACCCTCTTCCTCTCGGCCGGTGAAGTATCGGGCGACCTGCACGGCGCGCGCCTGGCAGCCGCCCTGCGCGAGCGCCGCCCCGACGTGCGCCTCGTGGGCCTGGGCTCGTTGCGCATGGAGGCCGCGGGCGTCGAGCTCACGGGCGACGTGACCCGCTACAGCGCGGTCGGCCTCTTGGAGCACCTGCCCGGCGTGAAGCCCATCGCCAAGGCCCTCGCCGACGCCAAGGCCCGGATCCTCGCCGAGCGCCCGGACGGGGTCGTCCTCATCGACTACCAGGGCATGAACATGCAGCTCGCGCGGTTCGCCAAGGCCCAGGGCATCCCCACCTTCTACTACATCTCGCCCCAGGAATGGATCTGGGGCTTCAAGGGCGGCCCCAAGAAGGTCGTCGAAGCCTCCGACCTCATCCTCGCGGTCTTCGAGAAGGAGGCCGAGGTCTACCAGCAGGTGGGCGGCGAGGTGGAGTTCATCGGGCACCCCTTGCTGGACATGGTCCCCCCCTCCACCGAGCGCGGCCAGCTGGCCCAGCGGCTCGGCGTGGACGTGGGCGAGCCCATCGTCTCCCTGTTCCCGGGCAGCCGGCGCATGGAGATCGAGCGCCTCCTGCCTCCGATGCTCGAGGCCTGCGAGCGCATCCTCGCGCAGGCCCCCACGGCCCAGTTCCTCTTGCCGGTGGCGACCCCTGCGCTCCAGGAGCTGGTGGCCAAGGTCCGGGCCGAGCGTCCGGGCCTGGACGTGCGGCTCGTCGCGGACGTGCCCGGCATGGCCCTCATGCAGCTCTCGGACGTGGTGCTCGGGGCCTCCGGGACCGTCATCCTCGAGGCCGCGGTGGTGGGCACACCGGTGGTGGCCTGCTACAAGGTCGGTCGGCTCGCGGCCTTCATCGCCCGCAGGCTCCTCAAGGAGCCCTACGTGACGCTGCCGAACATCGTGGCGGACGAGCCCATCGTCCCCGAGCTTCTGCAGGGTGACGCCAACGGCGCGCGCATGGCCCAGGAGGTCCTCACCCTCTTGCAGGAGCCGCGTGCTCGGGCCGCCATGACCAGCCGCCTCGCGGTGGTGCGCGCCAAGCTGGGCGCGCCCGGAGCCGTCGGCCGTGCGGCGGACCGCATCCTCGCCCGGATCGGCGCTCCCGAACTCGCCTCCCATGGCTAGCGACAACCACATGCCCGGGGATGGGGGGGTAGAACACGTCTTCATCACGGGCATCAGCGGCTGCGTCGGCCACTACCTCTTCGACGAGCTCGCCGCCGACCCGCGCTACCACCTCCACCTGCTGGTGCGCGACACCAGTCGGCTGCGCTTCGACTACAAGCGCCCCAACGTGAGCATCGTGGGCGGGGACTTCCTCGACATCGAGCGCCACGCGCCTCTCTTGGCCCAGATGGATCACCTGATCCACGTGGCGGCCGCCTGGGGCGAGCCCATCAGCTACGAGGTCAACTACCGCCTCGCGCACCGCATGTTCGAGCTCGCCGATCCCAAGCGGGTCAAGCGGATCGTCAACTTCTCGACGGCGAGCATCCTCGACTCCGAGAACCGGCCGCTGAAGGCCGCCGACGAGCACGGCACGGACTACATCCGCAGCAAGTACCTGTGCCGGGTCACCCTGGACGACCACCCCCTGCGGGATCGGATCCTCACGGTCTACCCGACGCTCATCTTCGGAGGGAGCGATCGCCACCCCACCTCCCACCTTTCGTCGGGCCTCGGCGACCTGCCCAGGTGGCTCAGGCTCGTGCGCTTCCTGTCGCTGGACGGGACCCTGCACTTCATCCACGCCCGGGACATCGCGCGGATCGTCAAGCATGCCCTCGCCAACGAGGTCCCCGAGGATCACCTGGTCCTCGGCAACCCGGCCATGAGCATCGACGAGCTGATCGACGGCCTGTGCCGGGCCTACGGCATGCCCCGGGGCGGCCGCTTCGACCTGACGCCGGCCCTGGGCGTCATCGGCAAGCTGTTTGTGAGCCGCATGAACACCTGGGACCACTTCAGCATGCAGTACCGCCACTTCCGCTACCGCACGGTGAACGCCGCGACCTTTCAGCTGCCCGAGGATCTCGCCACCATCGAGGGCGTCGTGGCAGAAGCGCTCGCCCGATGAGGGTCATCGGCCTGACGGGCGGCATCGCCTCGGGCAAGACGACGGTCGCCAACGCCCTCGAACGCCACGGGGCGGTCCTCCTCGACGCGGACCAGCTCGCTCGGGACGTGGTGGAGCCGGGCACGCCGGCCCTCGCCGAGATCGTCCGCACCTTCGGGCCCGAGGTCCTGGACGCCGCGGGCCGCCTGAACCGTCCCGAGCTCGCCCGGCGGGTCTTCGGGGACGAGGCGGCGCGTCAGCGCCTCAACACCATCGTGCACCCTGCGGTCTACGCCGAGATCGAGCACGCGCTCGCCAGGCTCCGGGCCCTGCCCCAGCCGCCCCGGATCGTGGTGCTCGTGGTGCCCCTGCTCTTCGAGACGGGGATGCAGGGCATCGCGGACACCACCTGGCTCGTCGCCGTCCCGCCCGAGGTGCAGCAGGAGCGGCTCATGCGGCGCGACGGCCTCACGGAGGCCGCAGCCGCGGCCCGGATCGCCTCCCAGTGGCCGCTGGAGAAGAAGGCGGCCCTGAGCGATCGCCTCATCGACAACTCCGGGTCGCCCGAGGACGTGGAGCGGCGCGTGCTGGAGGCCCTGTCGGCAGAGGGCCTGCGGTAGCCCCGCTGTGGTAGACTAGCGGCGAGGACTTCCGAGAGGACCCCATGACCCAGACCACGTCCCGTTCTCGACCCCGTCCCCAGGCGCGCCGCCGATGGGCTCCCTGGGCATGGCTGCTCGTCTTGATCGTGCTCGTGGGGGGCTTCAAGCCCATCGGCTTCGGCGTGCTGCGCCTCGTCTACCCCTACCCGTATCGCGAGCTCATCGAGCAGGAGGCCGAGCGGTACGACCTGGATCCGCTCCTGGTCGTCGCCGTGATCCGGACCGAGAGCGGCTTCTCCCCCACGGCCCGGTCGCGGGTGGGGGCTCGGGGCCTCATGCAGCTGATGCCGACCACCGCGGAGTGGGCGGCACGTCGGGCGTCGGTGCGCGCCTACTCGATCGATCGGATCGAGGAGCCCGCGGTCAACGTCCGGCTCGGCTGCTGGTATCTGAGCTACCTGGAGCGCCAGTTCCCGGGCGAGCTGGAGGCGGTGCTCGCGGCTTACAACGCGGGACAGGGCAACGTGGCGCGCTGGCGCAAGCAGCCGGACGCCATCGCGGCCGCCTTCCCCGAGACCCGGCACTACGTCAAGCGCGGCCTCAGGTCCTACCAGATCTATCGGATGCTCTATGGGGAAGGGAGCTAGACCATGGATCGCATCAAGCACCTCCTGAACGGCGGGTTGCGGGAGCTGAACGCCACGGACGTGGTCGTCGCCGGGAAGATCTTCGGGCAGTGGAGCGAGATCGTGGGCGAGGCCATCGCCGAGCGGGCGCATCCGCGCTACCTGCGTCAGGGCGTGCTCTTCGTCGAGGTGAGCTCGTCGGCCTGGGCCAACGAGCTCCAGCTCCTCAAGCCGCGCCTGCTCCAGAAGCTGGAGGCCCGCTTCGGCAAGGGCGTGGTCAAGGATCTGCGCTACCAGGTGGCTCCCACCTGGCAGGAACGCCGCTCCTCCAACCTTCCGGTGGAGGCCCCCGAGGCGTCCCCGCCGGCCCTGCCGGAGCTTCCGAGCGCCGAGAGCGAGGCGATCGCCCAGGACGTCGCCAAGGCCGTCGCGGATCCCAAGGTCGCCAAGTCCCTGGGCGGTCTCCTGGAGACGGTGGCCCGCCGGAGGGCGGCCAAGCTGCAGGCCGGTTACCGGCCGTGCGGGGAGTGCGGGGCCCTGGTGCCGCCGGGCGACGGGGAGGCCCGCTGCCCGGTCTGTCGGCTGACGCCCGATCGCTAAATTCTCGTGCGAGCCGAGAGGCAAGCAGGCCCCTGACGGGTATAACGAATGAAGCCGTCCCCCGCCGGAGGAGTGATTTGATGCCCAACCATCCCCTGCGCCGCACGTTCGCCAAGCTATTCCCGTGGTTGAGCGTGGACCCGCGCGATGTCATCCGCATCGAGGGCGGCCAGGACGACCCGATTCGCGACCCGGAGGCCGTGCTCCTTGGCCTCAACGCCCCGCCCATCCGGGTGGAGGTCGGCTCGGAGATCATCCAGCTGGTCGATCCGGGCTCCGGCGGCCGTCTGATGGACGGGATCGTGATGCTGCGGGTGGCGATCGCCGAGGAGCTCGGCTGGGTCATCCCTGGCGTGCAGTTCCGCGACAACGCCCTGCTCTCTCCGCTGGGCTACCGCCTCTTCGTCTGGGGTCAGGCCGTCGCCGAGGGCATCGTCATGCCCGGCATGATGGGCGTGGACCCCGAGACCCTCACGCCCGAGCAGGCCAAGCAGGCCAAGGTCGGCGAGCGGCCCGCCACGGGCCAGCTGGTCGCGTGGATCCCCGAGACCCTGGAGCAGGCCGCCCAGCAGGGCGTGGCCGCCGACGAGGCTTTGCTCGAGCACCTGGACATCGTCCTGCGCAAGAACCTGTACCGCCTCGTCACCCCGGACAGCCTGAGCTTCGCCCTGGATCGCCGGCTGCGGCTGTACGGGCGCGAGCTCGCCGACGAGCTCTTGAGCCGCTTCATCACCCGGGGCGAGCTGATGCTCTGCCTGCGCGAGCTCCTGAAGGCCGGTCGCTCGGTCCGGGACCTGCCGCAGATCGTCGAGGCCCTGTACGCCACCTGCCACGAGCGCTGCACCAAGGGCAACGCCCCCTCGGACGCCATGTTCGGCATGGCCCTGCAGGTCCCCCAGTTCTCGCCCTACGATCTCGCCCAGGCCGTTTGCCGCCAGATGGGCTGGCCGCCCTTGGACGAGCGGATGAGCCTGGTCTGAGCAAGACGCCAAAAGCGCCCGGCCTGATTCAGGCCGGGCGCTTTCAAGTGAGGCTAGGAAAGCTGGTAGGCAGTGGGATAGGTCGCTGTGCCTACCAGCTTGCGCCCGTACAGGGGGTTTAGGAGGACAGCTCCCGGCTCAGCAGGCCGAGCATCTCGTCGATCATGCTCGTGGCCTTCGAGCGCATCAGCCCATCGCCGAGCGTCTGCATCAGCGGCCGGGGCGCCAAGGCGAGGAAGCCCGGGATGGGCAGGTCCACGCGCAGGTCCATGGCGTGCTGGAGCTCGATGCCCTCTTCCGTTTCCACCCAGCGCGTCTCGGAGCGGTAGTCCGACAGCAGGATCCCGTCCCCGATCCAGGAGTCGTGGGGATCGCGTGGCAGGGAGACCGCCGTGAGGCGGTCCGGGTGCAGCTCCAGCTTCAGATCGTAGGCGACGTGCACGCCGTAGCTCCAGAGGCCGATGGTGCCGCCCATCTTCTGGAGAATGACCCGGTAGATGTCGCCGTCGTAGGCCTCGACGCTCGCCACGTCCGAGAGCCGCTCCACATGCCGCATGAACTCGGAAAGCACCGCCCGGGCCCGATCGGTGTCGGTCGGAAGGCGCGTCGAGCGCGTCAGGGTGTGGGTCATGGTGAGCATGAGGGACCTCCGGGGGCGCAGTTGGGACGTTTCCATCCTATCACGCAAGAGTTGCCCCGGGCAGGCTCCGGAGGTATACTTAATGAGCTGTTACCGCCTCGTGTATTCGACGCGAGCGTGACGCCCCCCGGGGATGTCACGGTTTCGACCAGAAGTGCGATGGTAGGGGCTGCGAGCCGGGAGTGTCGTCCGATCCCGTAAAATCCGATGGCAAAACAAACAAGTGCCAAAGCTAACGCTTTCGCCATCCCCACGGTTGGTGGCCGCAAGGCCGCTGCCCTCGCCGCGTAAGTAGCGAGTTAGGGGTCACTCCTTATCCCCCACCGGTCGGGATGAGGGGTCACTTTGACCGGTTGCTGCCGACCGATTTGCTGGCTGAGTCGGCCTAAGCCTAGCTAGCTAACCCGGGACGGGCCGCGCCGAGGGGGCGCGTACCGGGTGAAACAAACCCCAGGCTACGCTCGTAGACGCCGCTATGGTTGTCTTTTGGGACGTGGGTTCAATTCCCACCATCTCCACTCGAACCCCCCGGAAGCTTCGGCTTCCGGGGGGTTGTGGCATGGGGCCCGGGCGCGCCCGCCCCCGTTCACCTCTCACCAGAAGAGGCGGGCGCGCCCGGGGCGGGGCTCAGCGGCTCATAGGAGCCGCGACCGAGCCCGCGATGATGGCGTTGAACGTCTTGGCGTAGTCGCCCTGGCGCTGATAGGTGTGGTAGTCCAGGGCGTTCGGCCAGCTGGCCAGGCTGTAGTCCGGGTTCAGGCTCTTGCTGACCAGGTCCTTCTGCACCAGGACGATGGCGGCGTCGATCTTGTCCGGCGGGAGGGTCGTGATGGCCACGCCCTTGGCCGCCATGTCGGCCGAGATCTTCCAGGCGACCATGGTGCTCGCCACCGAGAGGGTCGAGGGGCGACCCTCGCGATAGAAGGCCATGAGGGGCGCGGAGGCCGAGGCCGTCTGGGCCATCAGGAAGCCCGCGCGATGGGGCGAGGCGAGCTCGAAGCTGCCGTTGGCGGCCGTGGTGGTCCGCGGGGAGTCCGGCAGGGGCTGCAGCTTGGCGTCGGCCAGGTAGATCTGGACTCCGGGCAGGGCCTCCTCGGCGAAGGCCTGGAGCGTGCGCGTGACCTCGCTCGTGCTCAAGAAGCCCTTGGGGCCCTTGAGGGTGCCCGAGATGGAAAAGGTCACGCCGGGCTCGGTCAGGGGGGGCGTGTTATCGACGGGGGGGGTGGGGCCCCCTTGCGGGCAGCCGGCGACGAGGCCGGCCAGCAGGGCCAACATCCAGCAGCGTGGCGACATAGGCGGCACCTCGATACAGCGATACCTGTGATGCCATCCTAGTCATTCGCTTGCTTGTTGGCTTCGCCGTCCTGGCTAAAGGGCGTTGGCGATCCCGCTAGGGTGCCGGCTATTCCTCGGGCTCGGCGGCCTGGGCGTTGTCCGGCATGGCGCCCAGCGACACGCTCAGGGTCTTGCGCTGGCCCTCGCGGCTCACCAGCAGGCTCACCTTCTCTCCGACCCGTTTGCCCGCCAGGTAGCGGATGAGGTCGCCCGGCTTCTCGAGCTTGCGGGCGTCGACCTCGATCAGCACGTCGCCCTCGCGGATGCCGGAGCGGTCGGCAGGCCCGCCGGGCACCACCTGCCGCACCAGGACGCCCGGCTCCATCTTGGAGAAGAGCTGCTCGGCGCGCTCGGGTGTCAGCTCCGCGATGCTCACGCCGATCCAGGCCCGCTCGACCTTGCCCTTGGTGCGCAGCTGGTCGACGATGGAGCGGGCCGTGTCGGAGGGGATGGCGAAGCCGATGCCCTGGGCCTGGGCGGCGATCGCCGTGTTGACGCCGATCACCCGCCCGCGCATGTCGATGAGCGGGCCGCCCGAGTTGCCGGGGTTGATGGCGGCGTCGGTCTGGATGAAGGAGACGCGCTCGCTGATCTGCACGTCGCGGTTGAGCGCGCTCACGATGCCCGCCGTGACGGTCTTGGAGAGCCCGAGCGGGCTGCCGATGGCGACCACCCACTCGCCCACGCGCACGTTGTGGCTCTCGCCCAGGGGCAGGGTGGGCAGCTGCTTGCCGTCGATCTTGACGACCGCCACGTCGGTGGCGGGGTCGCGGCCCAGGATCTTGCCCGGGAACTTGCGGCCGTCCTCGAGGGTGACGGTGAGCTGGGAGGCGTTCTTGATGACGTGGTTGTTGGTGACGATGACGCCCGAGCCGTCGATGATGAAGCCCGAGCCCACGCCCTTTTGGACGTGCTCCTGGGTGCCGAAGGGGGACTGACCGCCGAAGAAGTCCTGGAACGGATCCAGCATGAGGGCGGGCCGCCGCTCGCGGGTGATGGTGTCGATGTTGACGACCGCGGGGCCCGCGCGCTCGACCAGGTCGGCGATGAGGTTGCTGCCCGTCGGGTTGGGGCCGGCCGGAAGGGCCGGCAGGCGGGCCTCGGGGGCCGCGGGCGCCTGGAGGGCCTCGGGCTCCTGCGTGCGCAGGTAGGCGAGACCTCCCCCGGCGGCGAGGCCGAGGGCCAACATGACGAGGTAACCCATGATCTGGCGGCGCACGGTGCAACTTCCTTCCGCGACGGGGGGCGTTTAGAACCTTAACATACGCCCGTCAGCGCGGGAAGGGCGCTCGTTCGGGCGCGATCGGACGGTAGGTCGGTCCATGCGGGGGGTATACTGGAACCAAGAGCCCGCGCGGCGGGTTGACTTGCCGTGAGTGTGGACAAGGGGCGGGGATTGAGCTCTCAGGCCGAGATGGGGATTCGGGCGTTCAAGGAAGGGCGAATCGCCGAGGCGATCGTCTTCCTCGAATTCGCTACCAAGTTCAACCCCGACAACCATCAGGTCTGGTTGATGCTGGCCCGCGCCTATCAGAAGGACGGCCAGCAGGTCAAGGCGGCCGAGGCCTACAAGTTCGTCCTCGACAACACCCATGATGACCGCCTGACGGGCTTTGCCCGGGAGGGGCTGGGCTCCATCGGCGATCGCCGGGCGCTCGCCAAGGTGCAAGCGCCTCCTAGTCAGCAGACCTGCCCCGAGTGCGGCGTGGCCATCCCCGAGACCCGCGCCGACCGTCCCTGGTGCAACTGCGGGTGGAACAACCGGGCTCAACTCACGCTCACCAACCGCATCTTCATCAGCGACGTCCAGGCCTACTGCCGTCGGCGCTCGGTGCGCATCAGCGTCCTGTTCCGGGGCGACGTGATCGTCATCGCGGCGAGCGAGGTGCGCATCCAGGGCATCGGCACCCGCACCTATCCGGTCAACCCGCGGCTCCTCTTCAACTCGCAGCACAGCATGCTCTGCCTCGAGCGGACGGACCTGGACAAGGTCATGCCCAAGGTGAGCGACGACGCCCTCTTTCGCGAGCGCAACGCCGGCGACGACCTGACGATGGGCAAGCTCTACAGCTGGAGCCAGTTCCTCGCGCGGCTCTCGGAGTTCAGGGGCTACGACGTCAGCGCCAAGCCTCCCGACACGAGCCTCGCCGGCATCCTCGCCTCCTACAACGCCCTCGACCAGGAGCTCATCAACGACGCGCTCGAGCTGCGCGAGGGCGGTGAGACCCTCGGCCAGACGATCCTGCGGCTCGGCATCTCGAACTTCGAGGCCATGGTCTCGGCGGTGGTGGGCGACTTCCGGATCGCCAAGCCGGGAGCACGTCCCTTCCACGAGCGCCTGGGCGCCATCATGCTCGCCAAGGGGGTCGTGACCCCGGTGCAGCTGCAAGAGGCCCTCTCCTTGCAGCCGAAGCTGAAGAAGCCGGTGGGCGAGATCCTCGTCTCCCAGCTCAAGGCCTGCTCGACGGCGGATTTGCAGGCGGCCGTTAAGTCCCAGCGGGCCCTGAACGTGATGCTCCCCGAGGCGGACATGCTCGGCGAGCTGCTGGTGGCCCGCAAGAAGCTCACGCGCACGGACATGCTCCAGGCGCTCGCCGACGAGCAGACCAAGCGCCGGGTGCCCCTGGGCGAGGTCCTCATCAACATGGGGCTCATCACGCACCAGGATCTGCAGGGGGTGCTCGGCTGGCAGTCCCAGAAGAAGCGGCTCACCCAGACGGGGATTGCGAGGCTCGGCGAGACGCTCGTGAACCAGGGGGCCCTCAACTCGGAGCAGCTCGGAGAGGCGCTGCAGCTCCAGGTGCTGGACCCGCGGCCGATCGGCCAGATCCTCGTCTCCAAGGGGTTCTGTACGCCCGAGCAGGTCCTCGCGGCCCTGGAGGCCCAGATCGTCCGGCGCAACCAGCTGGCGGCGGGCGGAGGCGACAGCGAGGAGGAGGTGGCCGCACCGCGCCGGGGCGCGCCGACGGCTCCGATCAAGGCTCAGACGGCCAAGCTCGCCCCTCCGGCCAAGAAGGCCATCAAGGGCCAGACGGGGGTGCCGAAGGCGGCGATCGCCACGGTGGCGGCCGTGCTGGTGCTCGCGCTGGTGGGGCTCGGGCTCAAGTTCACGGTGGGCGCCAAGCAGGAGGCCCCCAAGCCCGTGACAGCCAAGGTCCAGAAGGCGCCGGCCAAGAAGTAAGCCCCGAAAAGAAGCACCCCCGGGTCCGTGGGACCCGGGGGTGGAAGCTAGCTCAACCGCGGCGAATGGCCGCAGGATGCTTACTTCTTCTTGCCGGCAGCGGCCTTGGCCTTCTTGCCCTCGACGCGCTCCTTGAGGGTCTTGCCAGCCGTCCAGACGGGCGACTTCTTGGCGGGGATCTTCAGGACCGCGCCGGTGCGGGGGTTGCGGCCCTCGCGGGCGGCGCGCTGGCGGACCTGGAAGGTGCCGAAGCCAACGAGCGTGATCTTGTCGCCCTTGGCGAGAGCGGCCGAGATCGCCTCGATGGTGGCGTTCAGGCACTCACCGGCTTCCTTCTGGGAAACCTTCGCCTTCTGGCTGATCTGCTTGATGAGTTCTTCTTTGTTCATCCCACGAATTCCCTTCTGCCTAAAGCGGCGTGAAACTTGGCTCCGACCCCGGGGTAATCCCCTGAAAGCCGCATGACGAGCCAGCTTCCCTTACATACCCGCGATTATAGGGGCAAGCTTGGGAAAGCGCAAGCCCTTTTCTTCAAAAAAAGTGAGATTTTTTGCGCCTCCGAGGGACACAATCGGGGGTTAATCCCCTCTTACGTTGCCATGCCGCCTGCCCCTTATCGGAAGGGTGGCGTGATGAGGCTGCGTTCAGGTGGATGGAGGTCGCGTGTTCCGTTCAGGCGCGCGTGGCGGCCGTGAAGGCCTCCAGCTTGCGCATGGCCGCCCCCGAGTCGAGGGCTCGAGAGGCGATCGCCACGCCCTCCGCCAGATCGGTTGCCACTCCTCCGACCAGGAGGGCGGCAGCGGCGTTCCAGACCACGGCCGCGCGCCGGGCGTCTCGGATCTCCCCGGCGAGGATGCCGCGGATGATGGCGGCGTTGGTGGGCGCATCCCCGCCCACCAGCGCCTGGATCGGGGCGGGTGCCAGGCCGTACGCCGTAGGATCCGCCAGGTAGCGGTGCAAGGTGCCGTCTTCGCGGATCTCGGCCACCTGGGAGGGGCCCGCGAGCGAGAGCTCGTCGAGGCCGCCGTGGCCGTGCACCACCAGGGCGCGCCGGACGCCGAGCGCCTTGAGGGCACCCGCCATGAGGTCCACGAGCTCGGGCTTGTACACGCCGAGCACCTGGCGATGGGGCTTCAGCGGGTTGCACAGGGGGCCGAGCAGGTTGAAGACGGTGGGGAAGCCCAGCTCCTTGCGGATGGGGCCCACGTGGCGCATGGCCGGGTGATAGCGGGGCGCGAAGAGGAAGGTGAGATCCTCTTGGTCCAAGAGCCGGGCGGCATGCTCGGGTGACAGCTCGATGTGGGCCCCGAGGGCCTCGAGCACGTCCGCGCTCCCGCACTGGCTGGAGGCCGAGCGGTTGCCATGCTTGGCGACCTTGAGGCCCTGGCTCGCCGCCACGAAGGCCACGGTGGTCGAGATGTTGAAGGTCCCGGAGCGATCGCCCCCCGTGCCGCAGGTATCCAGCAGATCCGGCCACTCGCCGGGTACGGCCACCGCGTGGTCGCGCATGGCCTCGGCCATGCCCGCGACCTCCTCGGGGCTCTCGCCCTTCATGCGCAGGGCCGTGAGGAAGCTCGCCACCTGCACCGGGCTCGTATCGCCCGAGAAGATGCCCGCCAGAACTGCACGGGCCTCGGCCCGCTGCATGGAGCGGCCCAT
Organism: Candidatus Sericytochromatia bacterium; assembly: GCA_036676985.1. GTDB lineage: Bacteria > Cyanobacteriota > Sericytochromatia > S15B-MN24 > UBA4093 > DATNQJ01. Next base: position 61,133 of record JAKFBU010000019.1, on the reverse strand, counting down.
GAGCAGCTGTTGCGTGGCGGCGGTGATGGGCAGGGCGGTCTCCAAGGCGGGTCTTTCTGAAGGGAAGAGGGCCGGGTTGCCCCGGCCCTCGAGTCTAATACGGTTCGGCCGCAGGCGCTAGGCGTTGGTGCGGTTGATGGGGGTGAGCACCGTCCTCAGCTGCTTCTCGGCCTTCTTGAGGCGGCGGCAGACCTCCATCTGGGAGATGCCGAGGCGGCGCGAGAGCTCGGCCTGCGTCAGGTCGTGGAAGTAGCGCATCTCGAGGAGCTCGCGCTGGGCCTGGGGCAGCCGGGCCATGGCCTCGCTGAGGACCAGCTTCTCGTCGATCTCATCCCGGCTGTCGGCCGAGAAGCGCGGATCCGAGAGGCTCTCGAGGAGGGAGCGCTGCTCGTCGTCATCGCCGTCGTTGCCTTCCTGGTCGAGCCAGAGCACCGTGACGCGACGGTCGTAGAGCTTGACCTCGTCCACCTGCTCGGGAGTGACGGAGAGGGCGCTCGAGAGCTCCTGGTTGGTCGGCTCGCGACCGAACTCCTGCGTGAGCTTGGCCGTGACCTGGCTCAGGCGGTAGCTCAGCTCCTGCAGGACCCGCGGGCCGCGCAGGAGGTTCTGGCGATCGCGCAGGTAGTGCCGGATGTGACCGGTGATGAAGTGGACGGCGTAGGTCTTGAACTCGGTGTTGTGGCCGGTCTCGTACCGCTCGATGGCCTCGAGGAGGCCGATGGAGCCCACCTGGATCAGATCCTCGACCGGGTCCGTGCTGCGTCGGGCGAGACCGCGAGCGATCTTCTTGACCAGCGGGAGGTAATCCTCGACGATCTTGGCCTTTTGCTGAGGCGTAGCCCCCTTGAACGCCTTTTCCATCCGCGCATCCTCCGCTTCAACAGGACCGTTGCCAGCATTTGGACCCCTCGTTGGGTCCAGGACGGACGTGCCAATTTACCCCTGCTTAACAGGTTAGCACACAAAGCGAACAAGCGCCTAGCCCCGGGCCAAAATTTGACACCAGGAGGGCTGTTCCTCCGTCTGGCTGCTTTGTCGGAAGGTCTTGCGCCGATCTTGCTTTAAGAATGGTTAACGGCCTGGGAACGGCCTAGGCGCCGCGGAGCCGGGGATCGAGGAGGCCGTAAGCCAGATCGATCAAGAGGTTGACCACGACGATGGCCGTCGCGGCGAAGAGGACGGTGCCCATGATCATCGGGACGTCCAGGGTGGCGATCGCCTGCATGGCGTTCGAGCCGATGCCGGGCCACGCGAAGATGCTCTCCGTGAGCACCGCGCCCGCCAGCAGGTGGGCGAAGTCCAGGCCGAAGAGCGTCACCACCGGCAGGGCGGCGTTCCGGAGGGCATGCCGGGCGACCACCTGGGCCTCGCCGAGGCCCTTGGCCCGTGCGGTGCGGATGTAGTCGCTGCGCATGACGTCCGCCAGAGACGCCCGCAACAGGCGCGCGTAGTAGGCGGCCCCGCCGATGCCGAGCGTCAGCGCCGGCAGGATGAGGTGCCAGAGGGTGCCGTAGCCGCCGAGCGGCAACAGGGGCGTCTGGTAGGCGAAGAGGTAGAGCAGGACGAGCCCGAGCCAGAAGGTGGGCACGGAGACGCCGCCCACGGCGATGAGGATGCCGACCCGGTCGGCCGCGGACCCGGGCTTGAGGCCCCCGATGATGCCGAAGGAGACGCCCAGGAGCAGGTAGACGACCATGGCCCCGAAGGCCAACAGCAACGTCGCGGGCAGGCGCGAGAGGATGGTGGGCAGCACGGCGTCGCCCGTGACGAAGGAGTGCCCGAAGTCGCCGTGCAGGATGCCGCCCAGGTAGCGACCGTACTGCACGAGCATGGGGTCGTCGAGCCCGAGCTGGGCGCGGATGCTCGCCACCGTCGCGGGATCCGCCTGGGCGCCCGCCATGGTCTGGGCCGGGTCGGCGGGCACCAGGTACATGAGGCCGAAGGTCAGGGTCGCGACCCCGAGCCACACGCCCACCGCGAGGAGCAGTCGTCGGATCAGGCCGTTCATCGGGTCACCTCGATGCGCTCGGCGTCCACGGGCCAGACCGGGTGCAGCTCGAGCCCCTTGACGCCAGGCTGGGCGAGCGCGAAGCGCTTGGGATGGAAGAGGGGGGCCACCGGAGAGAGCGCGAGCACGCGGTGCTCGACCTTGCGGTAGAGGTCGAAGCGCGTGGGCTCGTGCATGGTGCCTGCTGCCGCGTCCAGGAGGCGGTCCACCGTGGCGTCCGAGAAGAAGGTGGTGTCGAGCGAGTTGACGCTGCGGATGGCCCGGCTCGAGAAGATGGTGCCCAGGAAGTTCGCCGGATCCGGGAAGTCCTGGCTCCAGTTGCCCGTGAAGATGGGGACGTTGCCCTCACGGCCCACCGCCGCGAGGAACATGGGGAAGGCCAGGGGCCGCAGCGTCGCCTGGATGCCGATCCGCGACAGGTCGTACTGGATGGACTGGGCGATCTTCATGGCCGTCTGGGAGTTGGAGCACCAGTAGGTGGTCTGGAACCCGTGCGGATAGCCCGCCTCGGCCAAGAGGGCCTTGGCGCGCGCGGGGTCGTAGGGATTGCCCTGTACCTGGGGGTTGGCGCCCGGCAGGGTCGGGGGCAGGAAGCCCAGGGCGGGCACGCCCCGGCCGTTGACGAGCTTGACCAGCCGGCGCTTGTCGATGGCCATGGAGACGGCCCGGCGGACGCGCGCGTCGTCGAAGGGCTTGATGCGGTTGTTCATGCCCACGTAGTAGGTGGCATGGTCGGGCTTGGTGAGGAAGCGCTGCCGCCACTCGGGGTTGCTCGCGAGCCGCGCGAAGTCCGCCGCCCCGATGGCTCGCAACAGGCCGATGGCGTCCAGGTCACCGCGCTCGAAGCGCAGGGCCTCGACCTGCTCGTTGAGGCCGAGCTGTACCTCGACCGCGGCGAGCTTCGGCAGGCCGGCCTTGAAGTAGTGCGGGTTGCGCTCGAAGACGAGCCGCTGGCCGCTCGTGTACTCCTTGAGGCGGAAGGGGCCGGTGCCGACGGGGGCCTTGGCGAAGCCTTCGCGCTCGCCCGCGCCCTGGGGCACGATGGCCGCGTAGTTGAGGCCCAGGACCTGCAGGAAGGTGGGCTGCGCCTCGGTGAGCGCGATGACGACCGTGCGGGCGTCGGGGGCCTGGATGCCCGCGACCGACTTGGCCTTGCCGTCGAGGGCCGCCGGCGCGCCCACGATGGCGCGGTAGAAGCTGGCACCCGGGGACTTGGTTTCGGGCAAGAGCAGGCGGTTGAGCGAGTAGCGGACGTCCGCCGAGGTGAGGGCCTTGCCGTCGTGGAAGCGCACGCCGCGCCGCAGGGTGAAGGTGTAGCGCTTGCCGTCCGGGCTCACGACGTAGCGCTCGGCGAGATCGGGCACGATCCGCGCCTGGGCGTCGAAGGTGACAAGCCCGTTGTAGAGCCAGTGGCTCACGCCGATGGCCGGCACGTTGGAGGCGAGGGCCGGATCCAGGGTGCTCGGGTTGTCCTGCAGGCCCAGGCGCAGGACCTGGGGCTTGGCATGGGCGGCCGGGGCGAGGATGAGCCAGGCCGCCAGCATCAGGGCGAGAGGGTGCTTCTTCATCGCGGGCTTTCAAAGGGGAGCAGGCCCTCTGATGCTAGCATCTCGCCTTATCGCTCACAAGGCAAGGCCGCTCTTGGGTTGCGCGGCGCGCCAGCGCTCGAAGTCCTTCTGGATCAAGGGGACGAAGCGGCTGCTGGTGGCGTCCATGGCCCCTTTCATGAGGGCCTGGAGGGCGCCTTGGACCGCGGCCTTGGGCATCCAGCGCAGGAAGCCCGGCACCGTCACGCGGGCATGGGCGTGGGTCCAGCAGAACAGGGAGGTGCCGTCCGGCGCGGGGTGGAACTGGGCCTCGCCCTCGAAGCGGGCCTCGAGGTCCAGGTCCATGGCGCTCGACTCGAGCAGGTGGCATTCCTTCGAGGCCATGTGCGTGACGCCGGGGTGATCCACGAACTCCACCTCGAAGGCGGGCGTCACCGTGAGCCCCAGGGCCGAGAAGCCGCGGGTCGCGACCCGGTAGCGGCCACCGCCCAGGGCCGTGACGTGCTCCGGGCCGATGAGTTCGGCCAGGAGGCTCTCGTTCTGCGCAAAGTAGCGGGCCACGTCGTCGGGCGGCGCCGGCAGGCTGACGGTGCGTTCGGTGTAGGCTTCGAGTGCGAGGTTCATGGTCCCTCCCTACCGCGGTGCGTGACGGGTGAAACCGATCTGGCTACCGTCTCTGGCGCTGGGTCCAGCGATCGCCGAGCACGTTGGCGGCGAGCACGACCAGGGCGATCGCGATCCCCGGCGTCAGCATGAGCCAGGGAGCGTCGCGGAAGTAGAGCTGGCCTTCGTGAATCATGTTGCCCCAGCTGGGCGTGGGAGGACGGACGCCCAGGCCGAGGAAGCTGAGGGCCGCCTCCAGGAGGAACATGTCCGCGAGCTTGAGCACCAACAGGGACATGAGGGTGGGGGCGACGTTGGGCAGCACGTGCCGCGTGAGGATCCAGAGGGCGCCGGCGCCCGTGGACTGGGAGGCCGCGATGAACTCCTGCTCGGAAAGGGCGAGGGCGGCCCCGCGCACCACGCGCGCCACCGCGGTCCAGCCCACCAGGCCGAGCGTCAGGACCACCATCCAGGGGGACGGGGGCAGGACGGCGGCGAGGGCGATCGCGAGCAACAGGGTGGGAAAGGCCATGACGATCTCGGTCACGCGCATGAGGGCGAGGTCCACCCAGCCGCGGAAGTAGCCGGAGAGGATGCCCACCGCACCCCCGATGAGGCCCGCGAGGGCCGTGGCCAGAAAGCCGACCCACAGGGAGATGCGGGCGCCGTGCAGCCAGCGGGCGAAGACGTCGCGCCCGAGCTCGTCGGTGCCCATGGGGTGGCTCCAGGTGGGCGCGAGGGGCATGCCGAACTCGGTGAGGCCGTCCGGCAGGAGCGCCAGGGGGTCCACGGGCCAGAGGCGCGGGGCCAGGAGGGCCGCCAGCACGAAGGTCGCGATCACGCCGCCCGCGGCCAAAACGGAGAGACCGAGGCGTCCGCGGCGCTGGGTGGGGTCGGAAGCGGGGCGGGAGGCCTCCGGCATGGCGATCGGCTGGGCCATGGGGATCCTTTCGCGAGTCGCCTCCCGCGTGGCGGGGGCGGGGCCATGGAGATCCGGGGTGGGGCGGGAGGGCGAAGCCGTGCTCACCCTACGGGGTGCCCTCCTGTTTGTCAAGCGTGACCGGGCGCAAAGCGGCAATATTACACGATTGTTGCGTTTTTTATTGTGCAAAATGTCCTATCAAACGGCTTGCCCGCTGGGTATAGTACACCGTGAGTTCGTACGACAGGAGGCTTCGATGGCGCGACATGGAGTAGGCTTCGGAGTAGTCTTGCTTGCCAGTGCTATCGCCCTGACCGCTTGGTTGTCGCCTGCGCACGCGAGCACGGAGCTCTCCGCTCGCTCGGCCCTGGTGATCGACGCGCAGGGGCACGTCCTTTACCAGCGCAACCCCAACGCCAAGCTGCCTCCGGCGAGCACCACCAAGGTGCTCACGGTGCTCGTGGCCCTGGAGCATGCCAACCTCGACGAGGAGGTGAAGGTGTCGCGGCGGGCCGCCAACGCGGAGCCCTCCAAGATCGGCATCAAGCCAGGCGAGACCTACACCGTCCGCGAGCTGTGCTACGCGGCCCTGCTCAAGAGCGCCAACGACGCCTGCGTGGCCCTGGCCGAGCACATCGCGGGCTCGGAGAGCAAGTTCGCCGTCCTGATGAACCGCAAGGCTAGGTTGTTGGGCGCGCGGGACTCGCGCTTCGCCAACTCCAACGGCCTGCCCATCAAGAACCACTACACGACGGCCAAGGACCTGGCCATCATCCTCAACGCGGCCCTGCAGAACCCGGTCTTCACGCGGATTGCGACCACGACCGACATCACGCTCGAGGCTCCGGGGCAGCATCCGACCGTCAAGCTCCACAACAAGAACCGGTTGCTCACGCAGTACGCCTACCCGGTGCTCGGCAAGACGGGCTACACCCTGGCGGCACGACACTGCTACGTCGGGCAGACCCAGTCGACCAACCCGGTCACGGTGGTGTTGCTGGGCAGCAAGAAGCTCTGGCCCGAGGCCCGCAAGCTGCTGGACCTGGGCACCAGGACGGCCATGCGCGACGTGACGGCGGGCGGAGGCCAGCAGTTCAATGCCGCCGAGGCGGCGCTTACCTACTAGGCTCGAGGCTTTTCGCTTCCCCCGGGAAACCGGGGGATTTTTTGTGGGGTTTTTTCTAAGGAGGACCCCCCCAGCCCCCCTCTAGAGGGGGGTGTGAGGATCATGGGTGGGTGAGAGCGAGATGGCTCCACTGGTTCATGGGTGAAGCGACCCCTCCCAAGAGCTTCCCCCCCTCTAGAGGGGGGGCTAGGGGGGGTTCTCCTTGTTCCTTACCGCCGGCTACCCTGCGGCACGAAGATCCGCGCCTGCTTCCCGCTCATCGAGACCTGGATCTTGCGGCCCGAGACCGTCACGGCCTCGCCCGTCAGCTGATCCACCAGCCGCGTGCCGTCCTTGAGCTGGCTCTCGGCCCGCATGGGGATGGTGCGGCTCTGGGCGCGGGTGTCGTTGTTGAGCACCACCACGGCCTCCTCACTCGAGGCCTGGCGGGCGTAGGCGTAGACGTCCTCGTCCTGCCACATCTCCAGCTGCTTGCCGTGCTGCAGGGCGGGCGTGGCCTTGCGGATCGAAAGCAGCTTCTGGGTGTAGGCCCGCAGGGACTCGTTGGCGCCCCAGGCCATGTCGCCCCGGTTGGCAGGCTCATGCGCGCCCGACATGCCCACCTCGGTGCCGTAGTAGAGCATGGGGATGCCGCGCACCGTCAGCATGCACGCCAGGGCGAGCCGGAGCTTGGAGAGGTCGCCGCCCGCCTGCGAAAGGAAGCGCGGCACGTCGTGGTTGTCCAGGAAGGGCGAGAGCATGCTCGCGTCCGGGTAGAGGTGGTCCTGGGCGAAGCGATCGCCCAGCTTGCGCATGGAGCCGCCCTTGGCGAAGACCTCGTCGAAGGTGTAATAGAGCGGGAAGTCGAAGAGGCTGTCGAACTTCGCGTTGCGCTGATAGCTCGACACCACGTTCGGGTCGCCGTGCAGGATCTCGCCGAGGGTCAGGAAGCCCGGGCCCTTCTTGGCATGGGCCGTCGCGATGAGGTCCTTCCAGTAGCTCTGCGGAACGTGCTTGAGGGCGTCGATCCGGAAGCCGTCCAGGTCGAGCCGATCGGCCCAGCTCAGGTAGGTGCTCGTCAGGAAGTTCGCCACCTCGGGCTTCTCCTGCGCGAAGTCGGGCAGGCCGAACAGGGAGCCGTTCTCGCTCCACCACGGATCGTCCCACTTGCCGTTCGGAATGTTGCCGTTGGTGTGGAACCAGCCCTGGTAACGCCCGTCCTTGGACGGGAACTCGTAGCCCGCATGGTTGCAGACCACGTCCAGGAGCACCTTCATGCCTTTGGCATGGGCCTTGGTGACCAGCTCGCGGGCCTTCTCGTAGGTGCCCAGGTGCTCGTCGACCTTGCCGAAGTCCTTGGTCCAGTAGCCGTGGTAGCCCCACAGGTCGGTGTCGCCCAGCCGATTGTCGTCGTTGTCGAGGATCGGGGAGATCCAGAGGGTCGTGACGCCGAGATCCTGGAGGTAGTCGAGCTTGTCGATGAGGCCCTGGAGGTCGCCGCCATGGTAGGCCGTCGGGTTGCTGCGGTTGACGTTGTGGTTGTTGGAGCGATCGCCGTCCTGGAAGCGATCGAGCAAGGCGAAGTAGATCACATCGTCCTGCCAGGACTTGAGGCTCGCGCGCCGGCCCTCGGCCGTGACGGCGGGATTCTCGGCGGACTTGGAGGCTTGACCGGGCAGGCTGCAGGCGGTCAGGAGGCTTGCCAGCAGCAGGCTAAGGGCGAAGGGGCGACGCTTCATTGGATCCCACCTCACACGGCGACGACGACGTCATGGTTATCGGACTGTTAGGGCCAGAACTTTCCTCTATTTTGCCGTGACCTTAACCCGCGTTGCAAGCCGCCAGGGGTGCCTTGAGGAGCGTGCTATAATACGTGCCATCGATCGGACCGCAACTTGCCCCGGTCAAAGGAGGGGATTCTCTATTATCTTGCCTAGTACCGAGGGGTTCATCCTCGTTTTGGCCCTGGTCTTCTCCGCCCTGTTCTCGGCGGCCGAGACGGCCCTGATGTCCCTCAACCGCGCCAAGCTTCATGCGCAGCTTGAAACCGGCGAGCCCGCCGCGCGCCTGATCCACGCTCTGATCCAGAAGCCGCGCCGGCTCTTCTCGACGATCCTGCTGGGCAACACGCTCGCCATGGTCACGGTGGGCGTCTGCGGCACGAGCATCGTCTACCAGAACCTGGACCGGTTCGGGGGGGTGGCGGCCGTGACCGCCATCGCGAGCCTGACCCTCCTGCTCGTCATCCTGGGCGAGATCGTCCCCAAGTCCATCGCTGCCGCCCGCCCGGAGCAGGTGGCCGCCCTCGTGGCCGCCCCCCTGCGGGCGACCATGGTCCTCCTTCGCCCCGTCATCGGGGCCATCCTCTGGATGACGACGCCTCTCATCCGCCTGTTGGGCGCCCAAGAGGCCCTGGCTTCGCCGCGCTACACCGAGGACGAGCTGCGCATGATCCTCGAGATGGGTCAGGAGCAGGGCGTCATCGAGGAGGACGAGTCCGAACTGGTGTCGTCCGCCCTGGCCTTCGACGACACGCCCGTGAGCGCGGTGCTCACGCCGCGCGTGGACATCGTGGCCGTCAGCGAGGACTCGACGCTGGACGAGCTCCTGGACGTCATCGCCGAGGAGGGCTACTCGCGCATGCCCGTCTACCGGGAGAGCATCGACGACATCGTGGGCATCGTCTCGGGGCGCGACGCGCTCATGGCGGCGGCGCGCGGCAAGCCCTTCAACCTCGCCGAGCGCCTGCATCCGGTCTACTTCGTGCCCGAGAACAAGCGCCTCAACGAGCTCCTGCGCGAGATGCAGGCCCAGGAGATCCAGGTGGCCATCGTCAACGACGAGTACGGCGGCACCGCAGGGCTCGTCACCATCGAGGACATCCTCGAGCAGATCGTCGGCGAGATCCGCGACGAGTCCGACGAGGAGCTCGCCCCCATCCGCCCGGTGTCGCCCGGTGTGGCCATGGTCGATTCCATGGCCAACATCGAGGACATCAATGAGACGCTCGGCATCGAGCTGCCCATGGACGGCTACCAGACGGTGGGCGGCCTGGTCATCAACAAGCTGGGCCGGGTGGCCAGGGTCGGCGACGTGGTCGAGGTGCCCGGCGCCCGCATCACGGTCAAGGCCGTCAAGGGGATCCGCGTCCAGCAGGTGCTCATCGAGTACGCCGTCGAGACCGAGGCCGAAGGGCCGCCCGAGTCCGAGGGGATCAAGGAAGAGGCCTGACGCCCGTCACCTCCTTCGACCCGTTCGCAAGCTCCCCGCCCGGGGAACCTGCGAACGGGTTTGTCCGTCTTAGCAGGCGGGTAGGATAGAGGCGAGCCCTTGCCCTCGACCAAAGGAGTGCGGATCGTGAGAATGCTTCGAAGCGTTGCATTGGGTCTGGCGGCTAGCCTGTTGCTGGCCCAGGCGGCCTTCGCCGGCCAGCTCAAGGACGGCATCGCCGCCGTCGAGCGTCAGGACTACGGCCGCGGCCGGGACGTGCTCGAGGACTACGTCAAGAAGTTTCCGAACGATCCACGTCCCTACTACTACCTGTCCAAGTGCTACGAGAACTGGTATCAGGTCTCGAAGGTCGACGAGGCGCTGACCAACTATCGCCGCCTCTCCGAGAAGCGCCGCCGGGTGCTCCAGAGCCTGCAGGGCGCCGACCAGGTGCCCACCTACCGCGACATGGTCAAGGACGATCCCACGGACGTCTCGGCCCGTCTGCTCCTCATCGTGGCCCTGCTCGAGGCCGGCACCCCGATGATGGCCCTCGCGGAGCTGCAGACCATCCCCGAGGGGACGGTGCCCGCGGAGCTGGAGGACGTGGTCCAGGCCATGTGGGGTACGGTCTACATGTCCCAGGGCGAGTGGGCCAAGGCGCGCGCGGCCTTCAAGGAGTGCTGGCGCCTGAACCTCAACAACCCGCTGCCTCCGGTGAAGCTCGCCGAGATCGACAAGGGCGAGCGCGCGCAGCAGCAGGCCCAGCAGCAGGCCATGTTCAACACCAACCGCTCGGAGCTCAAGAGCTACGAGCTGACCTTCAAGCTCGGCAAGGACCTGTTCGAGGAGGGCAACTACGAGGGCGCCATCGAGGCCCTCACCGAGGCGCTCGCCGCCCAGCCCACGAGCGCCGACGCCAAGAAGCTCCTCGGCGAGGCCAAGCGCAAGGGGGCCGAGCAGGCCTACCAGCACGGCATCGACTTCATGAAGGAGCAGAAGTACGGCGCGGCCTACGAGTCCTTCCAGGAGGCGCTGAAGCTGGATCCCCAGTTCGCCAAGGCCAAGTTCGCGTCGGACGACGCCAAGGCCAAGGCCGCCGCGCAGGAGCGGAGCGGACAGTAACCCGCCCCTATTGAACAGGCCCCCCGGGATTCCCGGGGGGCCTGTTCGTTGGTCCTTACTTGTCGCGCTCGACGCCCGAGGCGATGACGGCCTGGGCGGCCGCCAGGCGGGCGATGGGCACCCGGTAGGGCGAGCAGCTCACGTAGGTGAGGCCGAGCCGGTGGGCGAACTCCACCGAGGCGGGGTCGCCGCCGTGCTCGCCGCAGATGCCGAGCTTGAGGTCGCTGCGGACCTTGCGGCCCTTGGCGACGGCGATCCGCATCAGCTCGCCGACACCTTCCTGGTCCAGCGTCTCGAACGGGTTGTCCTTGAGGATCTTCCGGTCGAGGTAGGTGCTGAGGAACTTGCCCTCCGCGTCGTCGCGCGAGTAGCCGAAGGTCATCTGCGTCAGGTCGTTGGTCCCGAACGAGAAGAACTGGGCGTGCTCGGCGATCTGGTCGGCGGTGAGCGCCGCCCGGGGGATCTCGATCATGGTGCCGAACATGTAGCTCACGGTGACGCCCGCGCGCTCCATGGTCTCCTTGGCGACCTGCTCGAGCTGGGCCTTGGCGGTCGAGAGCTCGTTCACGTGGCCGACGAGCGGGATCATGATCTCGGGGTAGACCTCGACGCCCTGCTTCTTGAGCTCGCAGGCGGCCTCCATGATGGCCTGGACCTGCATCTCGTTGATCTCGGGATAGGTCAGGCCGAGGCGGCAGCCCCGCAGGCCCATCATCGGGTTCGACTCGTGCAGGCTGTTGACCTTCTTGAGGAGGGCCTCCTTCTTGGTGAGCTCGGGAGAAGAGGGGTTGGTCGCCTTGAGCACGGCCACCTCGGCCGCGAGCTCCAGCTGGTTGGGCAGGAACTCGTGCAGAGGGGGATCGAGCAGGCGGATGGTCACGGGCAGGCCGGCCATGGCCTTGAAGATGCCGAGGAAGTCCTCGCGCTGGAAGGGCAGGAGCTCCTTGAGGGCGGCGCGGCGCTCGGCCTCGGTCTCGGCCATGATCATCCGCTGCATCTTCGGCAGGCGATCGGGCTGCATGAACATGTGCTCGGTGCGCGTGAGGCCGATGCCCTCGGCGCCGAACTCGCGGGCCTTGAGGGAGTCCTCGGGGGTGTCGGCGTTGGTGCGGACGCGCAGCGTGCGGACCTCGTCGGCCCACGTCATCAGCTGGTCGAACTCTCCGGTCAGCTCGGGCTCGATCATGGGCACCTGGCCGGCGATCACTTCACCGGTCGAGCCGTTGATCGAGACCAGATCGCCCTCGACGAACTTGCGGCCGCCGACCTCGAAGTACTTGGCCTCCAGGTCGATCTTGAGGCTCTCGCAGCCGGCGACGCAGGGCTTGCCCATGCCGCGGGCGACGACCGCCGCGTGGCTCGTCATGCCGCCGCGCGAGGTGAGGACGCCCTGGGCCTGGATCATGCCGTGGATGTCGTCCGGGCAGGTCTCCACGCGGACCAGGAGGACCGACTTGCCCTCCTTGCCGAGGCGATCGGCGTCGTCGGCGTCGAAGACGATGGTGCCGGTGGCGGCCCCGGGGCTCGCGGGCAGGCCCTTGGCGATCACGTCGAGCGTAGCCTTGGGGTCGATCCGGCGGTGCAAGAGCTCGTTGAGCTTGTGGGCCTCGACGCGGGTCAGGGCCTCTTCCTTGGTGATGACGCCCTCGGTGGCGAGGTCGACGGCGATCTTGACGGCCGCGGGGCTCGTGCGCTTGCCGTTGCGGGTCTGGAGCATGAAGAGCTTGCCGCGCTCGATGGTGAACTCCAGGTCCTGCATGTCGCGGTAGTGGTTCTCGAGGCGCTGGGCGATCGCGACGAACTGCGCGTAGACCTCGGGCATCTGCTCGGCCAGGGTCTGGATGGGGTTCGGGGTGCGGATGCCCGCCACCACGTCCTCCCCCTGGGCGTTGAGGAGGTACTCGCCGTAGAGGAGCTTCTCACCGGTGGACGGGTTGCGCGTGAAGGCCACGCCCGTGCCCGAGTCGTCGCCCATGTTGCCGAAGACCATCGACTGGACGTTGACCGCCGTGCCCAGGTCGTGGGCGATCTTGTTGTGGTTGCGGTAGGTGATGGCGCGGGGGTTGTTCCACGACTTGAAGACCGCCTCGATGGCGAGCTTGAGCTGGACGAAGGGGTCCTCGGGGAACTCGAGGCCGAGCTCCTTCTTGACCATCGCCTTGTAGGCCGCGACGACCTCCTTGAGGGTGGCCGTGTCGAGCTCGGTGTCGAGCGTGACGCCCTTCTTGTGCTTGAACTGCTCGAGGACGGCCTCGAAGTGGTGCAGCTTGAAGTTGAGGACGACGTTGGAGAACATCGCCACGAACCGGCGGTAGGCGTCGTAGGCGAAGCGCTCGTTGCCCGTCTGCTTGATGACGCCCTGGACCGTCACGTCGTTGAGGCCCAGGTTGAGGATGGTGTCCATCATGCCGGGCATGGAGAACTTGGCGCCGGAGCGCACGGACAGCAAGAGGGGGTTTTCGGCGTCGCCGAAGGTCTTGCCGAGGCGCGCTTCGACGACCCGCAGCTTGTCCATGACGGCGGCTTCCAGGCCCGCGGGGAACTGGTTGTCGAGGGCGATGTACGCGTTGCAGATCTCGGTGGTGATGGTGAAGCCCGGCGGCACCGGCAGGCCGGCCCGGGTCATCTCGGCGAGGTTGGCGCCCTTGCCTCCGAGGAGGTCCTTCATGGAGGCGTCGCCTTCGTCGAACAGGTAGACGGGTTTGGTGGCCGTCGCGGCGGCCGGGGTATTCGTCGTCATTGACCGCAATCTCCTTCAGAAAAAGCGTTTGAGCGCATCCTAGCGCCGGGTCAGTCGTCGTTGACAGTGTCGCGCGGAGGGCGCCTGCCGTCTTCGGGGCATACTACGGCCTTTAGACGTAGGTTTCCTTGCGCTGGGTGATCTCGAGGATTTCGCTGGCTGTCTCCTCGATGGCCTTGTTGGTCACGTCCACCACCGGACAGCGCAGGCGGCGGAAGATCTGGTGGGCGTACTCGATCTCCTGCTCGATGCGCTCGGTGCTGGCGTACGAGGCGTTGGAAGAGAGGCCCAAGCTCTGGAGGCGGGCCGTGCGGATGTCGTGCAGGACCTCGGCGTTGAGGTTCAGCCCGATGATGCGGCCCGGGGGAAGGTCGAAGAGCTCCTTGGGGGGAGCGACGTTGATGACCAGGGGCACGTTCGAGACCTTGAGGCCCCGGTTCTGCGCCAGGTACATGCAAGTGGGGGTCTTGGACGTGCGCGAGACGCCGATCAAGACGAGATCCGCCTGGGACAGGCCCTTGGGATCCTTGCCGTCGTCGTACTTGATGGCGAAGTCGATGGCGTCCATGCGGTTGAAGTACTTCTCGTCGCGCAGCTGCAGGAGGCCCGCCTCGAAGCGCGGCTCGACCTGCAGGGCGTTGGAGAGGGTGGCGATGAGGCTGCCCAGGAGGTCCACCGTGGGGATGCCGCGCTTGGCGGCCTCGGAGACGAGCGCGTCGCGCAGGGTGGCCTCGACCATCGTGTAGGCGATGATGCAGGGGCCCTTGGCGGCCTCGCTCACGAGCTCCGCGAGGTGCTCGGCGTTGCGGACCCGGGGCAGACGGTTGAGCTTGAGGTTCTGCCCCTTGAACTGGAGGGCGGCCGCGCGGGCGACGTGCTCGGCGGTCTCGCCGGAGCCGTCGGAGACGGTGTACACCGTGATGGTCGGTGAGTCGCTAATGGCTTGGCCCTCCTGCAACAGCGATCGCTTGCTCTCAGGCCTCCATTATAGCACCGCGACGGCGTCGATAGAGCCGCGCCCTCCCCTATCGGAGGCCTATCCGGCGAGGTTCGCCCGGATCGAGTCGGCACGGCGCCGCGCAGGGCCGGAAGCGCCCGGTCTTGCCCGGTTTGCTCGCTTGTCGGGTAGGGTATGATGGCTGCGGACGGTGCCCCGCTTTCATGAGGACGCGACGTGGACGATTCGAAATCGGTGCTGACGCAGCTCGTCATCACGGAAGAGCAACAGAAGGAGCTGGATACCCTGCTCCAGCGACTCAAGGAGAAGCTCGATGCCTCCGCCGTGCTCCTCATCGAGCGCAGCGGTCTCTTGCTGTCGACCTATGGCGAGGGGACCATCAACGACCTGTCGATCTCGAGCCTGATCGCTGGCATCTTCAAGAGCATCTCGGCGCTGACGTCCCTGATGGGCGAGCCCGAGGTGCGCACCCTGCAGCACCACGGGAACCGCAACACCATGGTGCTCGTCTTGCTGGAGAGCAAGGACGTGCTGGCGCTCATGCTGCCGCCGGGCACCCAGCCCAGCAGCTACGAGGAGCCGCTGGACGAGGTGGTGCGGACGGTGACGCCCCTGCTCATCGCCGCGCGCGAGTCCACCAAGAACAAGCCCTTCTCCTTCAGCAAGGACACCATCTCCCTCTTCCTGGGACGTCTGTAACACGAGCCATGCCCACCATCAACTTCGGCAAGCGGGAAATCCTCTGCAAGATCGTCTATTACGGCCCCGGCCTGTGCGGCAAGACCACGAACCTCGTGACCTTGCACCGCACGATGTCCGAGGACATGAAGGGCGATCTGCTCACGTTGGCGACGGAGACCGAGCGAACCATCTTCTTCGACATGATGCCGCTCGATCTGGGCGAGATCGAGGGCTTCAAGGTGAAGTTCTCGCTCTACACCGTCCCGGGCCAGGTCCAGTACGTCAACTCGCGCAAGGCCATCCTGAGCGGGGTGGACGGCATCGTGTTCGTCGCCGACTCGAGCCCCACGCGCTGGCTCGCCAACACCGAGAGTCTCCTGGACCTCAAGACCAACCTCTCGGAGTATGAACTGTCGTTGCAGACGATTCCCTGGGTCATCCAGTACAATAAGCGGGATGTGGCAGGCGCCTTGCCGGTTGCGGCCCTGGAGGCGGAGCTCAATCAGTATCACGTCCCGAGCTTCGCAGCGGTCGCGAGCGACGGACAGGGCGTCAGTGAGACCCTGAGGGCCGTGAGCCAGCTGGTCATGGAGTCCTTCAACAAGTAAGGGAGGGTCCCCGGGGTGCTGTCCGAGCGTCACATCCCAGCCGAAACCGAACGGTTCGAAGCGCTAGGCGAGATCGCCATGCGCGGCCTGGGCCTGCCCGAGCTCTGCCAGGAACTTTCGGCCTTCCTCGCGACCTTCTTCGGACTGCCCACCACCGTCTTCGCCGTCCGCCCCCAGAGCACCCAGCCCTGGCGCGTGTACCCGCACGACGAGGCCATGGCCGCCGAACTCGGCGTGCGCCTGTTGGCCCCGGCGGGGGGGGTGGCGCCCGTGGTCTGCGGCAGCCGCCGCTACCTGTCCATCGGGCTCGGCGTGCGGGGCCCCCAGCAGGCCGTGCTGCTCGTGCCCGAGAGCCTGGACGTGCAGCCCCTCAAGCCGCTGCTCGGCGTGGTGTCGCTCGCGCTCTCCAACGGCCTCTTCTCGGTCGCCGTGGGTGACCAGGAGCAGCTGCTCGGCCAGGTGGGCCGCAAGCTCCGGGCCATCCAGCAGGTCTCCTACCAGATCAACAACTCCTACGACCTCAAGGAGCTCTCGGCCTCCATCTGCTCCATCGCCACCCAGGCCCTGGGCGCGCAGTACGCGGGCCTCTACCACCTGAACGGCGACTCCCTCAAGGTCATCGAGGATCTCGCGGTCTTCAAGACCAAGGGCATGAGCCTCCTCAAGATGCTGCAGGAGGCCAACAACCGGGAGTCCGCCAAGGTCATGACGCTCGGGCAGTCGGGCTTCCTGCGCCAGGTGATGGAGACGGGCAAGCCGACCATGCTCGACCTGCTCGCGAACCCGGACGGGTGTCCCGAGGCCATCCGCGAGCACGCCCTCGCCTCGGCCATGGCCACGCCGCTGGTCACCCAGCGCGAGATCCTGGGCATCTTCCTGGTGGGCACCAAGGAGCCGCACGCCTTCTCGGAGAGCGAGCAGGAGCTCCTGGTGGACCTCGCCCAGCAGGCCACCGGCGCCTTCATCACGGGCAAGCTCTACGGCCAGACCGTCGAGGAGAAGCAGCGCGCGGACCGCATGGTCGAGCAGCTCAAGTACCTCAACGAGGCCATGAGCGCCATCGGGCAGCACCTCAACGCGGCCACGACGTGCGAGACGCTGCTCGCTCAGCTGCCCAAGTTCGTGCTCTCGGATCATCGCGCGGTCTATTTGCGCAAGGGCGAGGGGTGGCAGTGCGTCGCGGGCGATCGCCGCGGCCTCGAGGAGCCGCCCATCGCGTGGCGCGAGGCCCTGAGCGCCCATCCGCACGCCAAGAGCCTGGTGCTCGATGCCAGGGAGCTCGCGGGGACGCCGTATCAGGGTGCCAGTCGCGTGGTGCTCCTGCCGCTGTCGACCCAGCAGGAGTCCATGGGCCTCGTGGTGCTGTCGCTGCCGGGCGAGCTGGATCCCACGGCGCTGGAGCTCGTCGAGACGCTCGTGGGCCACACGGCCCTGACGATCGCCAACGCCCTGATGGTCGAGAAGGTGGAGCAGCAGGCCATCACGGACGGCCTGACGGGGGTCTTCAACCGCCGCTACTTCAACGATCGGCTGGACACGGAGCTGCAGCGATCGCTGCGCTACAGCCACCCGGTCAGCCTCATCATCATGGACATCGACTACTTCAAGAAGGCGAACGACGTCCTGGGTCACCTGGGCGGTGACACGGTCCTGAAGCAGTTGGCGGCCCTCCTGAAGGAGAAGGTCCGCAAGGTGGACATCATCGCGCGCTACGGCGGCGAGGAGTTCGCCATCATCCTGCCCGAGACGGGCCATGACTCGGCGCTGTTCGTGGCCGAGAAGATCCGCGCCTGGGTGGAGGAGTATCCCTTCACGGACCAGGAGAAGCTGCCGCACAAGGTCATCACGTCGAGCCTCGGCGTCTCGACCTATCCGGACCATGCGGGTACGGTCGAGGGCCTGATCCACACGGCCGACGAAGCGCTGTACGAGGCCAAGCAGAACGGCCGCAACCAGGTGGGCCGCATCCCCAAGAAGGTGGGCTAGAGCCCGTCCCTAAAGCGGGAATCGCCTCACCCTTACCCCACTTCAAACCCGTTCGTCCCTTCGACAAGCTCAGGACAGGCTTGAGCCCGGTCGAAAGGCGAATGGCTTCATTCGTGCATGAGGACTCGGGCCGCATGGATGCAGGCAGCCCCCCTCAACAAATCCCGTTCGTCTTGAGCCCGGTCGAAAGGCGAACGGTTCCTTATTGGCAAATCGTTCCCGTGAGAGGCAGTAGGGCACGAGGTCAGCCTCTTTAGGTCGTGACCAGTCGTGGCCGCCGCCGAGTTATAGGGAACCGTTTGCCTTTCGACCAGGCTCAAGACAAACGGATTATTGTGGGTCTCACGGAAGGCTCTTACAGCTCCTTGAGGCCTACTGATGCTCTCCCTTGATGAGTGACCGCAAGGGCTCCGGCAGCGCCGCGAAGTGGGGTGCCACCCAGTCCGCGCCGGCCGCCAGGAGGACCTCGTCCGCTTGGCTGGTCGCAAGACCCAGGCAGTAGGCTCCCGAGGCCTTGGCCGCCTCCACGCCGGGCAGGGCGTCTTCCACCACCAGGCAGTGCTCGGGTGGCGCTGCGGCGCGTTCGGCGGCTGTCAGGTAGACCTCGGGGTGCGGCTTGCCGTGGCGGACATCCTCGGCGGACACGATGGCCTCGAACGACGATCCTAGCCCCAGCCGGCCCAGCACGAGCTCGACGTTGTCGCGGGTGGCGCTCGTCGCGAGCACGCGGGGGATGCCGGCGGCCCCGAGCGCCGCGAGAAAGGCCTCGACGCCGGTCACGGCCGCAAGCGAATCGGTCTTCAGGCGCTGGTGAAAGATCTCCTCGCGCTCGATGGCAAGCTCGGCAACCCGCTCTTCCGTGAGGCTCGCCCCGAAGAGCCGGCGCACGACGTCGACCGCCCGCCGTCCGTCCATGGCGCGGACCTCGGCCGCCGTGGGGTCGAGCCCGTGCATGCGGGCGAACTCCAGCCAGATCTGACGGTGCAGCGGCATGGTGTCGATGACCACGCCGTCCATGTCGAAGAGAACCGCCTGAAGCCGCATGGCACCTTCCTTTCCCGGGAACCAGTATAACCCGGGTCCGAAGGGCCCTGCCAGGCGGATCAGAAGATCCAGGACGTGCGCAGGGTGCGCGTCAGGGGATCGAAGGCCAGGTCGACGTTCGGCAACGGCCGCACGCCGACTTCCAGCCAGGAGAGCCCGGACCACATGCCCGTGAGGCTCCAGAAGCGCTGGGTGCTCGTGCCGTAGCTCGACCACATGAAGTCCGAGACGACCACGTTGGGCGCGATCTGGAGCCAGAGCGGCCCCCAGCTCGGCCGATACGAGACGCCCAGGACCAGGCCCGCGCCGTTCCACTGCCAGGTGGGCGCCGTGACGCTCTCCCGCCGGAAGGCTCCGAGGCCGACCAGCCAGGACAGGCTCGACGAGCTGGAGTAGCGTCCGAAGAGCGTCTTGATGCTCGGGGGATCGTCCCATAGCGTGACGACGTCGTCGCCTACCTTGTAGCGCGAGAAGTAGCGCGTGTAGACCCCACCGACGGTCCAGGCCGTGTCGGGCACGCCGACCTCCGCCTCCAGCCCGAGCACGGGCAGGGTGACGAGGTCATTGGACCAGTAGCTCGGCTGCGCCATGAGGCGCACCCGGCTCTCGGTGGGTTGGGCGGCGGCGGGTACGGCGAGCGTTGCCAGTATGACGGCGACGGAAATCCATAAACGCATCATGGGGCTCATCCTAGCACGCTCGCTCGCATGGAAAAAGCCCGGTCACCGCGGCGACCGGGCTTTTTCGGATGAGAGTACGCTAAGCCTACCCGAAGACGGCGGCTTCCAGGCCCTGCTTGGCCGGGTTGAGGCGGCTCTCGAGGTACGGGATCAGCTCCTCGATCTTGAGGCGCACCTGGGTCATGGAGTCGCGCTCGCGCACCGTGACGGCCTTGTCCTCGAGGCTGTCGAAGTCGATCGTCACGCAGTAGGGCGTGCCGATCTCGTCCTGGCGGCGATAGCGCTTGCCGATGGAGCCCGTCTCGTCGTACTCGACGAACCAGCGCTCGCGCAGGGCCGCGAAGATGGCCTGCGACGGGCCCTTGAGCTCGGGCTTCTTGGAGAGCGGCAGCACCGCCACCTTGACGGGGGCCAGGGACGGGTGGAAGCGCAGGACCACGCGGGTCTCGCCCTTCTCGTCCGTCTCCTCGTCGTAGGCGTCGACCAAAAAGGCCAGCGTGGCGCGGTCCGCGCCCGCCGAGGGCTCGATGACGTAGGGCACGTACGACTCGCGCGTCTCCTCGTCGAAGTACTTCAGGTCCTTGCCCGAGAACTCCTCGTGACGCTTGAGGTCGTAGTCCGTGCGGTTGGCGATGCCCTCGAGCTCCGACCAGCCGAACGGGAAGCGGTACTCGATGTCGAAGCAGCCCTTGGAGTAGTGGGCGAGCTCGTCGGCGCCCTGGCCGCGCTTGCGGAGGTTCTCGGCCTTCATGCCGAGGTCCGTGTACCACTTCCAGCGGGCGGCGACCCACTCGTCGAACCACTTCTCGGACTCGTTGGGCGGGCAGAAGTACTCGATTTCCATCTGCTCGAACTCGCGCGTCCGGAAGGTGAAGTTGCCGGGCGTGATCTCGTTGCGGAAGCTCTTGCCGATCTGCGCGATGCCGAAGGGCGGCTTCTTGCGCATGGCCGTCTGGACGTTCTTGAAGTTCACGAAGATGCCCTGCGCCGTCTCGGGACGCAGGTAGATCACCGCGGCCGAGTCCTCGACCGGGCCCATGAACGTCTTGAACATGAGGTTGAAGTTGCGCGGCTCGGTCAGCTCGTTGGACCCGCAGTTGGGGCAGAGCATGTTGCCGAGCGCCCACTGCACCTTTTCCTTGTCCTTGAGCATCTCCTCGATGGCATGCTCGGACAGGTAGGTGGTGAGCTCGGCGGCGAAGCCCTCGGCGCCCTTCTTGACGAGCTTGGAGGTCTTCTCGCCCGACTGGTGGGTCTTGGCGACGGCCTCGATTAGGTGGTCGGCGCGGAAGCGCTGCTTGCACTGCTTGCAGTCGACCAGGGGATCGTGGAAGGTCTCCAGGTGGCCCGAGGCCTTCCAGGCCTCCGGGTGCATCAGGATGGCGGCGTCGAGGCCGACCACGTCGGGGCGCTCCTGCACGACGGCACGCCACCAGGCCTGCTTGACGTTGTTCTTCAACAGGACGCCGATGGGGCCGTAGTCCCACGTGCTGCCGAGACCGCCATAGATCTCGGAGCTCTGGAAGATGAACCCGCGGCGCTTGCTCAGGGAAACGATCTTCTCCATGACGTCGGTTTGGGTGGCTTGTGTCATGCTGTTCCTCGTACCTCGACAATGGGCGTCAGAGCACGGCACAAAACGGATCCTTCAAGCCGCCGAGACGGCCAGTGGCTCAAGAGGCCTGGTTTTGTGGAAGGCTCTGTAAAGGCTCATTGTAGCACGTACGAGCTTGCTGACCGGCCTTGGTGGCCAGGCGGACGAACGCCCCGCCGATCTGCCGGCCGGCCCAGACCGTGAACACGACCAGCAGGCCGAGCGACAGGCAGCCCAGCGCGAACAGGGCGATGCCGACCACCAACAGGGTTACCAACGATTGCATGGAAAAACCTCCGCCACCCGAACCCCTTCAGGATAGCGCGTCCAGGGCTCGGTTGCCTGGTCGTGCGTCACGAGGGACATGCGGCATGGATCACGTTACTGGCGGATGGTCACCGAGTAACCCTTGGCGTTGACCTCGTCGGCCACCGACAGGGCGCGATCGCGCTTGGAGTAGGCCCCGATCTGGGCGTGGTACTGGCCGTCCGTGCCCTGGACCACGGCGGCGTTGATGCCCGCGGCCGACAGCTCGTCGACCATGGACTGGGCCGCGGTCTGGGAGTCGTAGCTGCCCACCTGCACGCGGAAGACCTTGCCCTCGTCGGAGGCGGGCGTCGCCTGGGCCATGGGGGCGTCGTCCGCGGGCACCTCGGACGCCCAGGGATCGGAGGAGGCCGTCGTGCCGGGAGTGCTCTGGGGCGCCGGGGCCGCCGCGAAGGGGTCGATCGGGGCCGGGGTGGCCATGTCGACGGGGGCCTCGGTGGGCTCGATCACGGGGGTCGCGACGGCGGCCGGGAAGCTCGAGGGCGCGATGGGGGGCTCCTTGATGGAGACCTGGGTGCCCCGGTAGGTGAACCAGAACCCGCCGGCGAACGAGGCGATCGCGCAGAAGGCGAAGACCACCCAGTACGTGGCGGTCCGGCCGGTGCGCCGTTTTTTGGGTGCGGCTGGCTTGTTGAGCTGCTTGGCCAAGGAGTGTACCGACCTCCGGAAGCTAAAACGACGTCCCGAGGGGATTATAGCATGACGAACGTGCCCCCGGAGGCTCCGGGGGCACGCGTTGGCGCGGCTTCAGTCGTGCTGTCGACGGCGGCGCTTGGCCACTTCCAGCTCGAAGGCGAGGGCCAGGTCGGACTCGTCCAGCCAGCCGGCTTCGAGCGGGGGCAACTCGTCCACCCACCGCGCACCGGCGACGCGCAGGGCGTAGTGATGAGAGCGTTGCACGATGGGGGCGGCCTTGGTGTCCACCATGATGAGCCCGGCCTTGCCGTCGATGACGAAGGCTTCTTCCGTGAGCAGGTTCACCTCGTCGTCGCTGAGCTGCGGCGCGATCGCGAGCTTCGTGAGCGCCGCTTCATGCTCCTTGTCGATGAGGACCAGGTAGCGTTCGTCGATGAGGTCGAGCAGCTTGAACGTGTGGGACTGACCTTGCCCGTCGCGGACCACGACGTCGCGATCGAAGGGGTACATAAAGCGCTCCTTCTAGGCGGTGAGCGGATTTGGAAACGTTCTAAGCCTATCCCTTTAGTCAGGTAATGTCAAATGACATACGACTATGCAAAGCATACCGGCCCTCGCCCTCCCACCCCTAGCCTCTAAGGTCGGGTTAAAGTCCTTCTAAGCTTTGGCCATGAGCCTTGCGGCCGGCGTTCACGGGGTGTTAGCGTGGAGCCGTTACGCTTGCTCGCTGCTGATGAAGGAAGGTCGCATGCTGAAGCGCCTCATTCCCGCACGCGGGCCCATCCGTCTCCTCTCGGCCTTCCTGCTGGCGCTGTCCATCGCGGGCTGCGGCTTCGCCCCGCTCGCCCAGACGTCGTCCGAGGCTCAGCTCTCCGCCCTCGCCAAGTCCGACTACCAGCTCTTCGTCTTGCCGGATGACGGTCAGACCCCGGTCCTCAAGGCGATCGCCGAGGCGGAGAAGTCCCTGGACATCTCCATGTACATCTTCTCGTCGCCGGAGGTCATCACGGCGGTCGCCGACGCCGAGGCGCGCGGGGTGGCGGTGCGCATCCTCCTGGAGCCCGGGCCCTTCAACCCCTCGAACCCCAACTTTCCCTTGCCGATCAACCGCCGGGCCTTCGACGAGCTCAAGGCCGCCGGCGTGAACGTGCGCTACATCAAGCCGCGCTTCAAGTACCTGCACCAGAAGACGATCCTGGTCGACGGCCACACGGCCATCGTCATGACCGCGAACCTCTCGCGCTCGGCCTTCGAGAGCAACCGCGAGTACGGCCTCATCAACCGCTCCACGTCGGACGTGACCGAGATCCAGGCCATGTTCGAGGCCGACTGGGCGGGCAAGGACTTCGCGCCCGAGGATCCGGACCTGGTGGTGAGCCCCGTCAACTCGCGCATGCGCCTCAAGAACCTGATCAGCCGGGCCCAGCGCTCGGTCGTGGTCCAGGTCGAGGTGCTCGGCGACCCCGAGATCTCGCGGGCGCTCGGCTCGCGGGTCAAGGCCGGCGTGGACGTGCGGGTGCTGCTCGCCAAGTTCGACGGGGGCGGCACCAACGAGCGGGAGCTGAAGGAGTTGCAGGAGGCGGGCGTCACGAAGGTGCGCTTCCTGAACAAGCCCATGGTGCACTCCAAGCTCATCGTCGTGGACGGGGAAAAGGCCTACCTGGGCTCGGTGAACCTCACGACCAACTCCATGGACAACAACCGCGAGCTGGGCGTGATCCTGCGCGAGGCACCCCTGGTCAAGCGCCTGAGCAAGATCGCCGACCGCGACTGGGCCGCCGCCGACTAGGCTGGTTTCCCCGGAGCTTTTCGCAAGCTTAACCTCTTCATAGTCCGCCTTTTTGGCCTGGTTGCTTATACTCCTCTCCATGGAGCCGGCCCGCGGGCGGGCGCGACACGGAGGCGGACATGAAAGAGTTTGGGGCGATCGCAACGCGGCTGAGCATGCCGGCCACCCGGCTGGAGGCCTACCTGGAGCTGGCGCGCAGGGCGCGCGAGCGGCGCGATCCCTTCACCGCCGAGACCATCTTCCAGCGCGCCGTGCTCGAGGCCCGCACCGTCCGCGAGGCGGCCCGCGTCGCCGAGGTCGTCTTCCTGAGCTGGGGCACCGAGGACGATCGCTACTTCCGTCCCATGAAGCGTCAGATCATCGAGCATGCCCTCGCCACGGCCATCGCGCTCGCCGACTCCCAGGCCGAGCTGGAGTGGCTCCGCGAGCGAGCTGCCTGGATGGCGGCCCATCAGGCGCTCGAGGCGATCGACCGCCGCTAGGGTTTCATGCCCCAACGCGACGCGCCCCCCGGAAGCTTCCGGGGGGCGCGTCGCTTGAGGCTTTTAGACGTCGAGGTTCTTGACGTTGCGGGCGTTGGACATGATGAACTCCTTGCGGGGCTCGACCTTGTCGCCCATGAGCACCGTGAAGAGGCGGTCGGCCTCGGCGGCGTCCTCGATGTCCACCTGCAACAGCGTGCGGTTGCCGGGATCCATGGTGGTCTCCCACAGCTGCTGCGGCATCATCTCGCCCAGACCCTTGAAGCGGCTGATGGTGAGGCCGTCCGCGCCGATCCGCTCCTTGAGGGCGTCCAGGTCGCGGTCCGTGTAGCAGTAGTGGACCTGCTTGCCCTTCTCGACCTTGTAGAGGGGCGGCTGGGCGATGTAGACGTAGCCGCCCTCGATGAGGGCCTTGGCGTACCGGTAGAAGAAGGTGAGCAGCAAGGTCCGGATGTGCGCGCCGTCCACGTCCGCGTCGGTCATGATGATGATCTTGTGGTAGCGGAGCTTGGCGACGTCGAAGTCGTCCGCCACGCCCGTGCCCACGGCGATCGTGAGGTTCTGGATCTCCTCGTTGCCGTAGACCTTGTCGAGGCGCGCGCGCTCGGTGTTCAGGATCTTGCCGCGCAGGGGCAGGATGGCCTGGAAGTTGCGGTCGCGACCCTGCTTGGCCGAGCCGCCCGCCGAGTCGCCCTCGACGATGTACAGCTCGCAGCGCTCGGGGTTGCGCTCGGAGCAGTCGGCGAGCTTGCCGGGCAGGCTCGAGCTTTCCAGGGCGCTCTTGCGGCGGGTGAGCTCGCGGGCCTTGCGGGCCGCCTCGCGGGCGCGCAGGGCGTCGACGGCCTTGCCGATGATGGTCTTGCCGACCCCGGGGCTCGACTCGAGGAAGTGCCCGAAGGCCTCCGAGAAGATGCCCGCCACGATGCCCGTGACCTCGGGGTTGCCGAGCTTGGTCTTGGTCTGGCCCTCGAACTGCGGCTCGGGGATCTTGACGGAGATGACGGCCGTCATGCCCTCGCGGACGTCCTCGCCCGAGAGGTTCTGGTCGTTCTCCTTGATGATGTTCTGCTTGCGGCCGTAGTCGTTGAGCAGGCGCGTCAGCACGTTGCGGAAGCCCGTGAGGTGGGTGCCGCCCTCGTGCGTGTTGATGTTGTTGGCGAACGCCAGCACCGTCTCCGAGTAGCCCGTCGTGTACTGAACGGCGATCTCGACGGTGATGTCGTCCTTGACGCCCGAGACGTAGATGACGTTGGGGTGCAGGTTGTCCTTGTTCTCGTTGAGGTACTCGACCATCTGGATGATGCCGCCCTCGTAGTGGTAGGTCTCGTCCCGGTCCGTGCCCTCGGGGCCCTGGCCCTCGCCGATGAAGCGGATGTAGACGCCCTTGTTCAGGTAGGCGAGCTCACGGAAACGGGCCGCCAGCGTGTCGTAGCTGAAGACGACGGTCTCGAAGATGGTGGCGTCCGGCTTGAAGGTGATCGTGGTGCCCGT
Source organism: Candidatus Sericytochromatia bacterium (assembly GCA_036676985.1). GTDB lineage: Bacteria > Cyanobacteriota > Sericytochromatia > S15B-MN24 > UBA4093 > DATNQJ01. The sequence goes on along the minus strand of JAKFBU010000019.1, from coordinate 35,597 downwards.
GCCCTCGGTGGGGCCGACCTTCTCGATGTTGGTCATGGCGTTGCCGCGCTCGAAGCGCTGGCGGTGTAGGTTGCCGTCGCGCTTGACCTCGGCGATGAAGTACTCGGAGAGGGCGTTGACGACCGAGACGCCGACGCCGTGCAGACCGCCCGAGACCTTGTAGCCGCCCGCGCCGAACTTGCCGCCCGCGTGCAGGACGGTGAGGACCGTCTCCAGCGTGCTCTTGCCGGTCTTGGGGTGGATCTCGACGGGGATGCCGCGGCCGTTGTCCTCGACCGACACCTCGCCGGCGGCCGTCAGGCGCACCGTGATGTTGTCGCAGTGCCCGGCGAGGGCCTCGTCGATGGAGTTGTCGATGACCTCGTAGACGAGGTGGTGCAGGCCGCGCTCGCCGGTGCTGCCGATGTACATGCCCGGACGCTTGCGGACGGGCTCGAGCCCCTCCAGGACCTGGATCTGAGCGGCGCCGTAGTCCTGAGTGACCTTGGTGGCACTGGCCGTGTCGATGATCTCAGGGGCGCTCGTCGGGTCCATGACCTCTTCGGTGTTCGTTGGCATTGAATCCTCCCAATAGCCCGGCTCGGATCCGGGGCACCCGGATCACGGTCCCATTCATTGATAATGGTCTCGGGATCGTTTCCCATTATACCATGCGGTCGGATCTGGCGCGAAGCTGCGCGGCGTTACGGTTTCGGCCGTCGGAGCCGGGGCAAAGGTCGCCTTTGGGGGGCGACGGCTGCCGAGCTAGGCTTGGAGGGTTCAAAGCCGCCCAACGTGCTACAATGTGGGCAGCCAAGAAGGGAGAGATGGACCCATGACCCCAGTCGCCAAGGAGGACTTCCTGGCGAGCGGAGATCCGACCCGCTCGTTGCTCGTGTCGCCCGCCACGGTCGTCACCGGCACCGGCGCCGTCGCCCAGGTGGGCGCGATCGCCGCCCAGTTCGGGCGCCGCGCCCTGGTCATCGGGGGATCCCGGAGCTATCCCGCCGCCCAGACCGCCCTCGAGGCGAGCCTGGCTGCGGCCGGCGTCCACGTCGAGGTGACGACCTACGGCCAGGACTGCTGCGAGCCCGAGCTCGACCGGCTCGTGGCCATCGGCCGCACCACCCGCCGCGACGTCGTGGTCGGCGTGGGCGGCGGCAAGGCCCTCGACGCCGCCAAGCTCGCGGCCCACCGCCTCGGCGTCGCGGTCGTCACCGTGCCGACCAGTGCGGCCACCTGTGCCGCCTGGACCGCCCTCACCAACGTCTACTCGCCTTCGGGCACCTGGCTCTACGGCGTGCCCCTGCCGACCAACCCGAACGCCGTGGTGGTCGACCATGCCCTGGTGGCCACCGCGCCGGCGCGCCTGTTGGCCGCGGGCATCGCCGACAGCATGGCCAAGTGGGTCGAGAGCTCGGCCTCGGTCGATGCCGATCATGCGGACGCCATGACGCTCGCGGCCCTCGAGATGGCGCGCTTCATCTACGAGCGCCTGCGCCTGGTGGGCGAGACCGCCTACGAAGAGGCCATGCGCGGCCAGGTAGGCCCGGAGCTCGCGCAGGCCATCGACGCCAACGTCCAGCTCGCCGGCACCGTCGGCGGTCTCGGCGGCGCCCGCTGCCGCTCGGTGGTGGCGCATGCCGTCTGCAACGCCCTCACCACCGAGCCCGGCCACGGCCTGGCCTGGCACGGCGAGAAGGTGGCCTTCGGCATCGTCGTCCAGCGCTTGCTGCAGGGCTTCACCGATGCCCAGCTCACCGAGCTCGTCCGGTTCTTCAGCGCGCTCGGCGTGCCCATGACCCTCCGGGGCCAGGGGGTCGCCGACGACGCCCATGCCATCGAGCGGATCGCCCTGGCGACGGTGCGTCCCAGCTCGAGCGCCCACCTCTTGCCCGGAGGCGTCAGGGCACCGGAGGTGGCCGAGGCCATCCGCCGGGCCGACGCCCTGGGTCGTGCCCACGCCCCCACACCCCTAGCCGTGTAGCCACAGGAGGCCTTGTCGATGATCTCTTCCCCCAAGGCGATGTTCCAGGAGTCCGAGCGCCTGCAGAAGATTCCCCCCTACGCGACCGCCCAGCTCGAGGTGCTGCGCGCCGCCGCCGAGAAGAAGGGCCTGCAGGTCATCGACCTGGGCATCGGCTCGCCGGACCTGCCCACCCCGCAGCCCGTGGTCGACGCCGCCATCGCGGCGGTCCAGAACCCCGCCAACCACGGCTACCCCACCTTCAAGGGCAAGAAGGCCTTCCGGGAGGCGATCGCCGCCTGGTACCAGCGCCGCTTCGGCGTGACGCTCGACCCCGAGACCGAGGTCCTGCCCCTCATCGGCTCGAAGGAAGGGCTCGCGAAGCTGCCTTTGGCCTTCATCAACCCCGGTGACAAGACGATCGTCCCGCAGCCCTCCTACCCCGTGCACACCCGCGGCACGGTGCTCGCGGGCGGCGAGGTCGTCGAGGTGCCCTGCCTCCCGCACACGGGCTTCCTGCCCGACTGGAGCACGGTGCGCCCCGAGGACGCGGATGCGGCCAAGCTCCTCATCTTCAACTTCCCCTCCAACCCGACCTCCGCGGTGGCGCCCCGCTCGTTCTACGAGGAGACGCTGGAGTTCGCCAAGGAGCACCAGATCATGCTGGTGCACGACCTGGCCTACGCGGACATCGCCTTCGACGGCTTCAAGCCGACGAGCATGCTCGAGATTCCCGGCGCCAAGGAGCACGGCGCCCTCGAGTTCTTCACCATGAGCAAGACCTATAACATGGCCGGCTGGCGCTGCGGCTTCGTGGTGGGCTCGGCCCAGATGATCCACGCCCTGTACCGGGTCAAGACCAACATGGACTACGGCGTGCCCAACTTCGTGCAGGACGCGGCGATCGCGGCCCTCAACCTGCCCCACAGCCACGTCGAGCAGATGATCGAGGTCTACCGCGAGCGCCGCGACGTGGTGGTCGAGGGGCTCAACAAGCTCGGCTGGAACGTCGAGAAGCCCAAGGCGGCCATGTACGTGTGGGCGCCGGTGCCCCGCGGCGAGAAGGCCTTCGACTTCGTCGCGCGGGTCATCGACACCGCGGGCGTCGTCTTCACCCCCGGCACGGGCTTCGGCCCCCTGGGCGAGGGCTACTTCCGCATCTCCCTGGTCAAGCCGGTCGAGGTCCTCAAGGAGGTCTTCGAGCGCCTGGAGAAGTCGGGCATCCGCTACCAGTAAGCGTTGAAACGAGAGACCCCGGGGCGTCGCCCCGGGGTCTTTTTAGCGGGCCCCGAGCGCCATGCCCAGCATGAGCATCAGCAGCACCCCGCCGGCGATGCCGGTGTAGAGCCAGTCGCGCTCCCGGAAGTAGAGGACGACCGCCGAGGCCACCCGCAACATGGGCGTGAGGATGAGGACCAGGAGGCCGAGCGAGACCAGGGCGAGCGGGCGTCCCTCCCGCAGTCCGGCGAGGATGGCGCCCGGCGTGTGGGGGAAGGCCTCGGGGCGCACGCGGCTGAAGTCCGTGACGGCGGCCGGATAGCCCGTCTGCCCTGTCACGAGCATGCCCGCCAGGCCGAGGATCAGGAGCCCTCCGCTCACGAGCACTCCCAAGGACAGGACCTTGGCGAGCGTCAGCTCGAGCGTGTTGTCCGGCTCAGCCATGGAGGCCTCCCAGGAAGCCCGCGAGGCTCTTCCAGAGCATCTGGGCCGACAGCAGCACGAGGATCAGGATGAAGAGCTGGCGCAGCCGTGCGTTCTGCACGCGCGGCAGGAGCCGGCTGCCGATCCGGGAGCCGAGCAGCACGCCCACCGCGACCGGGCCCGCCAGGTAGGGGTTGATGTCGCCGCGGAAGTAGTAGATGCCCGCCGAGGCGGCCGCCGTGGCCCCCATCATGAGGTTCGAGGTGGTGGTCGAGACCTTGAGGGGCATCTTCATCATGAGGTCCATGGCCAGGACCTTGAAGGCGCCGCCGCCGATGCCGAGCATGCCCGAGAGCCCACCTGCGAGCATCATGACGCCGAGTCCCGGCAAGACGCCCGTCACGCCGTAGGGGACCTGCTGCCCGGCATGGTAGTCGTAGTAGGTGCCGCCGAGGCGCAGCCGCTCGGCCAGGGGCGACGAGACGGCGAGCACCTCGTGCTGCAAGTTGATCTTGCCGATCATCTGGTAGGCGGAGAAGGCGAGCACCAGGCCGAAGAGCAGGCTCAGGAAGGGGACGGGGGCGTAGCTCGCGACCAGCGCCCCCAGGATGCCGCCGACGGTGGTGCCCAGCTCGAGGAAGGAGCCCGCCCGCACGTTGGTGAGGCGCAGCCGCAGGAAGTTGGCGGCCGAGCCGCTCGAGGTGGCGATGACCGTGACGATGCTCGCCCCGATGGCCAGGTGCATGTCCACGTGGAGCAGGCTGGTCAGGAAGGGGACGAGGATGATGCCGCCCCCGATCCCCAACAGGGAGCCGAGGGTGCCGGCGAACACGGCAATGGCGAAGAGCAGGGGCAGGTAGAGGTGCGGATCGGCCAAGGGCGTTGCTCGGATCGGTGGAAGGGGTCATCCGACGGCGCCCTCAGGCGGTCCGTCGGACTCTCATCCTAAACCAAGCGCGTCGTTTTGTCCCTCGGCGGGATCGCGGAAGACTCAGGCGGTGGGCGCGTCGCTATCGGCCTCCTGGATCACGGCTCGCTTGCAGTGGCTGCACTCGAGGACCATGCGCAGGCTGGTCTCGCCATCCGGGATGACGAACTTGATGGTCTTGGTGGTGTTGAGCGTGTGGCGGCCACACTTGGGGCAGAGTTGGGACGGGGCGACGGGCATCGGCTGCGGTCCTCGTTCGACTCGAAAGGCACTTGCTCAATTGACGACATCTTGCCGTTGTTGTCATGGATCATACCCGATGCCGGCTCGGCTCGTAAAGTCCGTTCGTGAAAGCTTGTGAACGACCGTCCAGCGGCGGGGCCCCGGCGCGGATGGTAAGATGGCGGTGGAGCCCCGTTCGGGGCTCCGCCGCGTCAGCGGCCGCCGTGCGTAGGGCGGCCGGACGCCACCCCATGAGGAGGAACCATGGCCGTAGAATCCGCCGCCACGATTGCCCTTGAGATGCCCGATGGGTCCAAGCGTGAGGTCCCCACGGGCACGACGGCAGCCGACGTCGCCGCCCAGATCAGCCGCAGCCTCGCCAAGAAGGCGATCGCCGCTCGCCTCGACGGCAAGACCGTCGACCTTTTCCGCCCCCTGACCGAGGATGCCAAGTTCGAGATCGTCACCCAGGACGACCCCGAGGCCCTCGAGATCCTGCGCCACTCGACGGCGCACCTGATGGCCAACGCCGTCCAGCGCCTCTTCCCGGGCGCCAAGGTGACCATCGGCCCCGTCACCGCGGAGGGGTTCTTCTACGACTTCGACTACGAGCGGGCCTTCACCCCCGAGGACCTCGAGAAGATCGAGGCGGAGATGCGCAAGCTCTCGCAGGCCGACATCAAGGTCTCGCGCGAGGTGGTCCCGCCCGATCAGTCCCAGGCCAAGATGGCCGAGTTCGAGCAGCAGGGTGAGCCCTACAAGGCCGAGATCCTGCGCGACATCCTCGCGGCCGATCCCATGGCCACCATCTCCATCTACCACCAGGGCGATTGGTCGGACCTCTGCGTCGGCCCGCACGTGCCGACCACGGGCGTCATCAAGAACTTCAAGCTCCTCAACACGGCGGGCGCCTACTGGCGCGGCAACGAGAAGAACAAGATGCTCACCCGCATCTACGGCACGGCCTACTACTCGGAAGCCGACCTCAAGGCGCACCTGACGCGCCTCGAGGAGGCCGCCAAGCGCGACCACCGCAAGCTGGGCAAGGAGCTCGAGCTCTTCACCATCCCCGAGGTGACGGGCCCCGGCCTCATTTTCTGGCTGCCCAAGGGTGCGCTCATCCGCTCGGTCATCGAGGACTGGCTGCGCGCCGAGCTCAAGAAGCGCGGCTACGAGCAGGTCTACACCCCGCACGTGGTCAAGGAGACGCTCTTCGAGGTCTCGGGCCACCTGGGCAACTATGCCGAGAACATGTTCCCGGCCATGGACATCGAGGGCGCCAACTACCGCCTCAAGCCGATGAACTGCCCCGGCCACTCGATGATCTACAAGTCCAAGCCGCATAGCTACCGCGACCTGCCCCTGCGCCTGCAGGAGATCGCGAACGTCTACCGCTACGAGCGCTCGGGCACCCTGCACGGGCTGGCCCGCGTGCGCGGCCTGACCATGGACGACGCCCACATCTTCTGCACGCTCGAGCAGCTGCCGGACGAGATCACGGGCTGCGTGGAGTTCATCCAGGACGCCATGCGGATCTTCGGCCTGGAGGCCAAGGTCTACCTGTCGACCAAGCCCGAGAAGGCCATCGGCTCGGACGAGTTCTGGGACGCCGCGACGGGCGCGCTCCGGACGGCCCTCGAGCGCAAGCAAATGCCCTACGACATCGACGAGGGCGGCGGTGCCTTCTACGGCCCCAAGATCGACTTCAAGTTCTACGACGCCATCGGGCGCGAGTGGCAGGGGCCCACGGTCCAGTGCGACCCCAACCTGCCCGAGCGCTTCGACCTGACGTACCGCGGCTCGGACGGCCAGGAGCACCGCCCCATCATGGTGCACCGCGCCATCCTGGGCACCTTCGAGCGGTTCATGGCGCTCATCATCGAGCACTACGCGGGCCACTTCCCGCTCTGGCTCGCGCCGGTGCAGGCGGTCGTGATCCCCATCAACGAGGAGAACGACCCCTACTGCCGCGAGGTGGTGGATCGCCTGCGTGAGAAGGGCCTGCGGGTCGAGCTGGACAGCCGGAACGAGAGTCTCAACTACCGCATCCGCGAGGCCCAGGTCCAGAAGGTCCCCTACATGCTCGTGGTGGGTAAGAAGGAAGTCGAGCAGGGCACCCTGGCCGTGCGTCAGCGCACCGGCCGCCAGGAGGTCCTCTCGGTGGACGACGTCATCGCCCGCCTCGTGACGGAGGTCGAGACCAAGGCGCTGCCCCCGGTAGCCGCCGAGCCCGTCGCCAAGTAGCATCGTCACCAGAAGGGCGAGCGCCCGGGGATTCCCCGGGCGCTCGCCTTTTCTGCGCTCTTGCCGGCCTGCGAGCCGGTCTCAAGTCCAGCCACCGTAGGCCACGAAGGACTTGCACAGGCCGAAGACCTTCTCCCGATACAGGGTCGCGCCTGGAAAGAGGGAGCAGACTTGACGCTCCGTCAACAGTCGGGTCTCGCTCACGCTGGCGTGGGCCTCGGCGAGGGAGGTGGCGACCGAGGCGTTCCAGCCCAGCTTGAACGTGTAGTGCAAACGGGCCTGCACGGCCGTCGGCAGGAACTGGAAGCCGGGAAACAAGAAGTGGGGCTCGATGGGGAAGTAGCGGTTGGGCGTCTGGACGAAGTAGCGCGTGCCTACCCGCATGATCTCCCGGGCCATGCGGCGCTGGTCGTCAAAGGAGCCCACGTGCTCGATGACCGAGTTGGAGTACACGACGTCGAACGCTCGGTCCCGGAACTGACGGAGGTCCCGGGCGTCCCCCGCCAGGCCCGTGAAGCCGGGCTGCGTGACGATCGGGGCCTCGAGGTTCACTAGGTGGATCTCGAGCTGGGGCTCGCCTTGAAAGCCGATATCGGTCCAGTAATGCTCCGAGCCTCCCACGTCGAGGATCCGGAGGGGGCGGGCCAAGGGGGCCACGAGATCCAGGAACAGGGCCAGGCGACGCCGACGAAGTCGAGAGGCCAGGGAGGACGGCCGCTCATTGTCGGCCAGCGTCTTCAAGAGGCTCATCAGCTGCAGTCTCCAGGCGGCATGGTGATGCAAGACGATCGTTGGGACATGAAGTCTAGCACCTGCCGAGCCGAACGGAAGGCTGACAGATTTTGGCGTTTCTGGCCTTATCCCCCAGCCGCCGCAGGGCGAAGCGGTCAGTTCCCGCTTCGCGCCGTGGCGGTTTCGAGCGCGACTCTATCGCCGCAGCTTCAGCAGCGCGGCCGCCTCCTGGTCCGTGTGGCCCACCATGGCCCCGGGCAGGATCGAGCCCCCGCCCACGTCGAAGGCTTCATGGTGCTTGGTGGTGAAGGTCTCGCTCAGCTTGGTGGTGGGGTCGCCCACCGCGACGCTGCCCTCGCACACGCAGATGTTGCTCTGCTTGCTGTCGCTCTTCAGGTAGAAGACCGTCCCCCGCACGGCCGCAATGGCCGACGGGCTCGTCATCCGGTAGTCGCTGCCCTTGTGGACGGCGTTGAGGGCGCTGCCCTTGGCGAGGTTCAGCCGGATCTGCCGGCCCAGCTTCGAGAGCGTGAGGGTACTGCCCTCGTAGACGAGGATGGCCGAGCCGTCCGAAAGCGTCACGTCCGCCCGCGACTGGGGTCCGGTGACGAGGCGATCGCCCGCCTTCAGGACCGCCCCCGCCTTCACGGGCTGGCCGTTTACGGTCACGGGTCCGGTGGCCCGCATCAGCTTTCCGGAGGCGGCCTGCGCGTGCGCCGGGCCCGTCAGGGACAGGGCGAGGGCCAGGGTGGCGAGTAGTCGAACAGCAGCCGTCATGGGAGGTTCCTTTCCTTGGGGGCGAGGGCGGCGGGAACGGTGTGCCTCAGTCCGGTGAGCTCCAGGACGCCCAGGGACTCGGACTTGCCGCGGATGGCCTGCTCGCCCTTGGGGTGGGCCTCCACGTGGGCCTGTACCAGGGCGTAGGTCGCTCCGCTGAGGAGGATGCGGGTATCCAGGGGCTTGTTGAGGGCCTCGAGGCGCGAGGCCGTGTTGACCACGTCTCCGATCACCGTGAAGTCCAGCTTCTGCTCGGAGCCGAAGTTGCCGACGAGGGCCTCACCCGAGTGGAGGCCGATGCGCACGATGAGGGGCGGCAGGCCCGCCTGGACCCACTCCGCCGACTGCCGATCGGCCTCGTGCTGCATGGCGAGGGCCGCCCGGCACGCGCCGAGGGCGGCCTCCTCGGGCGTCTGGTCCCCGAGGTTGCCCCAGACGGCCATGATGCCGTCGCCGATGTACTTGTCCACCGAGCCCGCGGCCGCGAAGATGGCCCGGGTCATGCCCGAGAGGTAGCCGTTCAGGAGGCGCTCCACCTGCTCGGCGGGCAGCTGCTCCGAGAGGGACGTGAAGCCCTGGACGTCGGCGAAGAGGATCGTGACCTGCCGCCGTTCGGATCGCGAGAGGGCGTAGCGCTCGGGGTGCTTGAGGATGGCCTCCACCACGCCGGGGGCCACGTAGCGCGAGAAGGTCGAGCGGATGCGCTGCTTCTCGCGCTCGGTGCGGGCGAACTTGGCTCCGAGCACGGCGACGCTCGAGACGGCCTGGGCCACCAGAGGCGGGGCGAGCCACAGGGCCCAGCCGCCCGCGAAAGAGAGCAGGTTGCCGCCCAGGTAGAGGGTCGCGAGACCGGCGCTGCCGAGGCTGCCCGAGAGCAGGCTGCCGCGGCCCATGGCGAGGGCGCCGGCCATGGGCAAGAGCAAGGTCAAGGCGACGTTGAGGGGCAGGGGTGCTTCGCGGCGGGCCCGGCCGGCGAGGAGGGTGCCGAGGGCGTTGGCATGCAGCTCGACGCCCGGCATGAGGCGCTCCCCGTGCGCGAAGGGCGTGGGGAAGACGTCGTGCAGGATGGGGGCCGAGCTGCCTACGAGGACCACCGCCCCCGAGAAGAGCTCGCGGTGGCTCGTGACCCCCTTGCCGGGGTGGAAGGCCTCGTCCACGCGCGGGTCGAGCACGTCCTCCAGCACCGAGGCGTAGGAGACTGTCGGGTAGGTGCCCGGCGGTCCCGCCATGGCCAGGAGGGCAGAGGGACCGAGCGATCGCTCGAGCTCCGCTCCGCGGCCCGGGGCGATGCGATCGAGGGTGGCCCAGGCCAAGGACGCCTCTGCGCCCCAGAACCGGGGTGGCATGCGCCGCACGTGCTTGTCGGAGTCGAGCAGCATGCCGGCCGAGCCGTGGGCGGCACCCAACCGCGCGAGGGGCAGGACCCATCCGTCCTGGGTCGCGCCTCCCTGGATGGTGGAAACGCCGCTCGGATAGCCCGCCAGGAGGACATTGCCGGCTCGTCGCACGGCCGCCTCCAGTGCGGCATCGTCCGCCTCGTTCGAGGGGTCCGCGAACACCATGTCGAAGACGATGGCGCGGGCTCCCCAGGCGTGCAGCCGGTCGATGAGCCGCGCGTGCACCCGACGGGGCCAGGGCCACTGGCCCACCGCGTCCATGGAGGGCTCGTCCACGTCGACGATGACCACCCCGGGGGTCGGGGCATGGGCGTCGAAGCGCTCCATGCGCCAGGTGAGGAGTGACAGCTCGAGGTTCGAGAAGGCGCCGGGGGCCAGGGCGGCTCCCAGGCAGAGCAGACCGGCGGCGAGGCCGGCCCCGAGGGGCAGGAACGGGAGGCTCCGGGTCACGCGATCTCCATGTAAAGCAGCGGGCAAGGGACCTGATAATCCCTTACCCGCTGCTATGTCGGATCGAACCTAGACGGTGGCGGCGACGGCCGCCTTGACCAGGCCTGCGAGGCGCTGGACGCCCTCCTCGATGATGGCGGGAGCCACGTTCGAGAAGTTGAGGCGCAGCGCGTTCTGACCCTTGCCGTCGATGCAGAAGGGAGCGCCCGGCACGAAGGCCACCTTGTGCTCGACCGCGCGATCCAGCAGCTGCTGGGTGTCCACGTCGCTGTCGAGCTGCACCCAGACGAACATGCCGCCCGTCGGGTTGGTCCAGGTGGTGCCCGCGGGGAAGTGGGCCGCGAGCGCGGCCATCATGGACTCGCAGCGGTGGCCGTAGGTCGCGCGCAGGCGCTCCAGGTGGGCGTCGAAGTCGAGCTCCGCGAAGGTCTCGAGCGCCAGGAGCTGGCAGAGGTTGCCCGTCTGGAGGTCGGTGGTCTGCTTGAGCTGCACCATGTACTTGAAGAGCCGGGAGGGCGGGATCGCGTAGCCGACGCGCAGGCTGGGCGCGAAGACCTTGGAGAAGGAGCCCAGGTAGACCACGTGGGTGTCGCTGAACGCGCGCAGGGGCGGCGGCAGGTGGCCCATGAAGGTCAGCGGGCCGTACGGATCGTCCTCGACGATGAGCACGTCGTGCCGCTCGGCGATCTCGACCACCTGCGACCGGCGCACCGCGTCCAGGGTGCGGCCCGAGGGGTTCTGGTGGTTGGGGATCAGGTAGATGAACTTGGGCTTCTTGGGGGCGTTGGCGAGGACCTCCTCGAGGGACTCGGGGATGACGCCCTTAATATCCGACTCCACGATCAGGTACTCGGCCTGATGGGCGTCGAAGGTCTGGAGGGCCCCCAGGTAGGTGGGCGACTCGACGACCACGTAGTCGCCTGGGTCGAGCATGATCTGGGAGATCAGGAACAGGCCCTGCTGGGAGCCTGTGGTGACGAGCACCTGCTCCGGCAGCACGCGGAACGGCTGGGTCGCCGCGATCCGGGCGCGCAGGGCGCCCACGCCCTCGGTCGGGCCGTACTGCAGGGCCGACGGCCCGTGCGTGCGGAACACCGTCTCGCTCGCCTTCTGGAGGGCGTCGATGGGGAACAGCTCGGGAGCGGGGAAGCCGCCCGCCAGCGAGATGACCTCGGGCTGCTGGGTGATCTTGAGCAGCTCGCGGATCGCCGAGCCGTGTAGTCGGGAAGTACGGGAGGCGAGCGAGTACGCCACGGGCATCTCCTTTCGCGGGCTAGTGGAGACGACGTGCGCCGACTTGCCCAATCTGTCCTCCAGTTATTGTAACCCTGTTGGGTTGCTTGTCAACCGAACTCCCAAGTGGGAGGCGGGTTCCGGCCATTTTGGACGGGGATCGGAGGGCGGATCCGGGGCGATCGCCCCATGATCGAGTGAGGGGGCTCGGATCCAGGGCAGATCAGGGTTCGGATCGACTGAAGGGGCGCAAACCCAGGCATGGCGATCATTTGAAAATTTTTGAGGGCCGAAAGTGATCATGATCGCTGCGTTTGCGCCGATCGGCCGAAAATCTTTGCCAAAAGGGGCTTACAGGCGATCGATCTGGGGGTAGAATAGGAATAGGAAGCGTTTGAACGATCGATCGCCCTTAAGATCGACCCGACAAGAGGGACATGAAATGACCTATCTCGAAGCCGCCCACCTGATTCTGGCTGAAGCCCGCAAGCCGCTTACGGAGGCCGAGATCGTGGCCCGTGCGCTCCGAAAGGGCCTGATCGCCCCGAGATCCAAGCAGCCCGAGCGCTCGATCGGCGTGGTGCTGAAGCGCGCCTCGCAGAACCCGAACTCGAGCTTCGAGCAGACGGCGCCGCACACCTGGCAGATCAAGGCCTCGAAGATCCTCGAGCACCCGATGAGCATGCGCGAAGCCGCGCTCAAGGTCCTGACGCTGGCCGGCAAGCCCCTGCACTACCAGGAGATCACTCGCCGCGCCATCCGCGCCGGCCTCATCCGTCCCGAGGGCAAGACCCCGGCCTACACGCTGCGGGCCCGCGTGGGCGACGACATGCAGCGCAACGCCGACTCGCCCTTCGAGTGGGTGGCGGATGGCACCTACGGCCTCAAGGTGTGGCCCAAGGACCTGCGCAAGGCCAAGCGCGCCGCCGCCAAGAAGGCCGCCAAGAAGCCCGCGGCCAAGGTGGTCGTGAAGCCGGTCGCCGAGAAGGTCGCTCCGGTCAAGCCCGCCAAGGTTGCCAAGGTCGCCAAGCAGCCCGTGCCCATCACCAAGCCGGTGGCGAAGAAGGCTCCCAAGGCCGTCGCCAAGCCGGCGGCGCCCAAGAAGGCCCGCGCCAAGCGCACGGCGATCGCCGAGGTGGCGGCCCCGGTCGTCGAGCTGAAGCCCCGCGCCAAGGTCGCCGACGCCGAGTCGCTCGCGCGCCTCGCCAAGCTCAAGGCCCGCTAGGCCACAAGCCCCGGAACCTGCTCGGCCCCCTGCTCGTCAAGAGCAGGGGGCCTTTCCGTGTCGCATGCCGGCCGGGAGGGGCGGAAACGCGCGCGGGCGGCTCGCTTGCCTCGTTACGGGCGCCCGCCCATGGGGCACGATGCCGAAGAGGAGTCTCGACATCATGACGGATGCCACGCAATCCACAGTGATCTATGCCTCGGAGGCCCCCAGCGAGTGGATCGCGGCGGAGCTTTCGGGGACGGGCTACCGCGTGGTCAAAGCGACCAACGGTCTTGTCGCCCTGGATCAGGCCACGCGCAACCCGCCCGCCCTCATCCTGGCCGATGCCGAGCTCGCCGGCCTCAACGGCGGCGAGGTGTGCCGCATCCTCAAGGGCCTCGCCAGCATGCCGCCCGTGCCCGTCGTGCTCATCGAGCGGAGCTACGAGGAGGCCTACCTGCGGACCCGGCAAACCGAGGCCGACGACGTGTGGGTGCAGCCGGAGACCCCGGCGGAGCTGCATGCCCGCCTCGATCTGCTGCGCACCCGCCTCCAGCGCGAGGCCGTGCTGCGCCGCGAGCGGGATTGCCTGTGGGAGCTCGCCTATCACGACCACCTGACGGGCCTGCCCAACCGTCGGTTTCTCGACACCGCCCTCACGGAGGCCCTCATGGGGGCGCGCGCCCACGGCCATCCCCTCTCGGTGCTGCTCTTCGACGTGGATCGCTTCAAGGGCATCAACGACCGCTGGGGGCATGCGGTGGGCGATCGCGTCCTCCAGGAGATGGCGAGCGTGCTGCGGCACACCTCGCGGCGCCAGGACGTCATCGGTCGCTACGGCGGCGAGGAGTTCCTGTACATCCTTCCCGGCCGCCGGCTCGACGAGGCGGTGCTGCAGGCCGAGCGGGTGCGCGCGGAGCTCGCCAAGCACCCCTTCACCGCCCCCGACGAGACCGTCTGCATCACGGTGAGCGTCGGGGCCACCGAGGCCATGGCCGAGGACAGCCCGGCGGACCTGCTGGACCGTGCCGACCAGCTGCTCTATGAGGCCAAGCGCACGGGTCGCAACCGGATCGTCACCGTCCCCGTCTAGGGGGCGGTGTTCTAAAATTAAGCCGTTCTTAAACTGAGCTTTACTAAGTTTTCGGCGCGTCCGTCCCATAACCCTGGAAGAAGTGGACAGGGGGGAGCGTATGCCGCGCAGGGACCATCGCTATTTACAACTGAGCCTCGCGATGTTGGCCGGCATGATGCTGATCGGTTGCGGTGGTGCGCCCACGGCCGTCAAGAAGCCCGTCCAGTCGACACCTTCCCAGCAGTACAAGGCGTCTTCTCCGGCTCCCGCCGCTGCGGGGGCCTCGGACGACATCAGCAAGAATCCCTTCGTGCTGTGGATCAAGCTCAACCATCCCCAGGCGGCGGCCCAGATCATCGACGACTACCTGTCGTCGCGGTTCATGGGCAACGGCGCGCCCGATCCCACCATCGAGGCCGAGCGCGACAAGCTGCGCCGCCAGGCCATCGACACGGTGGCCACGGAGCTGCTCAAGAACGTCAAGGGCGGGCTGCCGCAGGGCCTGCAAGCGAGCCGTGTGGGCAACCGGGTCCGCGTGCTGGGCACGGTCGTGGAGCAGGGACAGAACATCAATCTGTCGTTCGACTTCGACGTGCGGATCGATCCGTTCGGCATCATGTGGATCACGCAGCCGGAGGACACGGTGAAGGCCACCACCTCCAGCTGGCTCGCGAAGCTGTTCGGCGGCGACCTCAAGAAGAAGGCCCGCGAGCAGATCGTCGCCATGCTCGACAAGGAAGGGCCCAAGAACGCGGCCCTGGTGAAGGGGCTGAGCTATCTTCCGGGCGGCACGTTCCGGCTGGATCCGGGCGTGGCGTTCGTGAACATGCCGGCGCAATAAGGTTGCTTCAGCCAAGAACCGCTCGCCCAATCGGGTGAGCGGTTCTTTTGTCATGCCGCTGGGTGGTCATGCAGCCGAGGAGGCGTTCGCCCCTTCGACAGGCTCAGGACAGGCTTTCGAGCAGGCTCAAGTCGAACGGTTTGGTTGTGGGTGGCACACGGGGCAGAGCCCTGAGGAAGCAGATATCACGCGAGGTCAACAACCATCCCGTTCACATTGAGCCTGGTCGAAATGCAAACGGTTCCTCCAGTGCATGGCGAGTCGTAGGGTAGGCCGTTAAACCGGCTGCAACCCCGGCTGCCACATGCCGAGCCGACGCCCGTGCAGCACCCCGCCGTACTTCCCGAGCAACTCCGGAAGCTCGTCCAGCTCGCCGCCCCAGGCTTCGAGCCAGACCTCGGCATCAGGCCGCGCCCAGTGGCGCCACAGGTCCACTGCCTCGCGCGAGGCCTGGGACTTGTCCAGGAGGCGCAAGAGACCACGAGCGACGACGATCTCCGCGGCCTTGGCGAGCTCCTTGGGCGGCTTGCGGGTCGAGTGCGGCGTCTCCGCCCGCACCAGTTCCATCTCGGCCTCCGTGAGCCCATAGAGCTCCATGAGTCGCGTGTCGATCTCGGCGAGCCGCGCCGCGGCACGCTTGCGGCGGCTGTCCATGTCCAGGCTCAGGTCCCGGGCCGCCGCCTGCAACGCCTCCGGCGTCTCCCAGTAGTTCGCCTCCAAGGTCAGCGCCAGCTCCCATGTGGAGGCGCCCGACATGTCGTCGAGCACCTTGCGGACCTCCGCGGCGATGGAGCGCTGCTCGGCCTGGCTCGGCAACAGGATGGGCAGGGTGCCGAGCGTCGGCGTGTCCAGGTGCAGCGTGAGCTGCGCCTTGTTGGCGATGACGAGCTGGAAGTAGGCCTCCATCAGGCGCGAGTTCAAAAGGCCCAGCATGTAGCCCTCGTCCCAATCGGCCTGGGGCTCCAGCACGTTTACCGTGTCCAGGGGCATGGAGCCCGCGGGCAACATGGTCGCGACCACCGCGCTCGCGATGTTCTGGTAGCCGATGCGCGGCGCCTCCAGGACGTCGCGCCGGAAGCGATCGCGCAACGGGTAGTGCGGGTGCAGGCGCATGGGGCCGCAGTCCGCCCCGTAGCGGCGGATGTCCCGCCCGCGCACGACGGGAATGCCGTCCTCGCGCAGGGCGATCGCATCCTCCCGCGCCGAGATGCCCGCGCCGCGCCGGATGGCCGCAATGTCCTGCAGGGGCACGCCCAGGGCCTCGACCTTGCCGATCCAGCCGCCGTTGTGCTGGTCCACGTAGATGGGCATGGTCGCCCGCTGGCGGTAGAAGCCGTGCAGCTGCGTCCCCACGTGGCGCATCTCGCCGTCCCGGAAGGTATCCAGCCGAACCTCAGCCCGATCGTCCGGCGCCCAGGGCAGCTGGCCGGCCTTTCGAACAGTGCGGTGGTGCTCGGCGACAAAAGCCATGGTCTCGAGGTTGACGCCCGGAAAGGCGCTGCCGAGGTCCAGGAGGGCTGTTAGGCGCATGTCCTCGACCAGGAGGCGACGGCACTCGGCGTAGGCACCCGTGCGCGTGATGCCGTGGGGCACCACCAGGCCCAGGCGGCCCTTGGGCTTGAGGAGCTGAGCCGAGCGCTCGATGAAGAGGGCCGTCGTCTCCTGGCGCCCGTTGCCCAGGCGGTAGTGCCGCTGGAAGAAGCGCTTGTCCTGATCCGAGATCTCGGCGCCGTAGGGCGGGTTGCCCACGATCACGTCGAAGCCGGCCTCGAGCCGGGGGTCGTGATCCTGCAGCGTGTTGCGGCCCAGGAGGTGGGCCTTCAGGGGGCGCTTGAGCTCGGGGACGAGCTTGAGCTGGACGAAGTTGAGGCGGATCTGCGCGAGCCGGATCGCCCACGGGTTGAGGTCCAGGCCGTACAGGTGCTGCTCCATCACGCGCTTGAGGCGCAGGTAGCGGCCCTCGGAGCCCGTCTGGGGGGTCCAGACCCGATCGAAGAGCGCCTCGAGCGCAGCCGACAGGAAGTTACCCGCGCCGCACGAGGGGTCCAGGAGCCGGAAGGTCTTGGACAGGGGCAGGTGCTGGTCGGGCAGGGTCGCGTCGAGCAGGTAGTCCACGATGGGCCGCGGGGTGTAGAAGGCCCCGTGCTTCTTGCGCTGGACCGGGTTGAGGTGGGTCTCGAAGAGGGCGCCCAGGAGCTCGCCGTCCTCGTAGCTCCACTCGACCGCCGCGAAGAGGGCCGCGAGCCGGTCGGTCAGCTCGTCGACCGAGGGGGCGCCCACCCGCAGAGGCAGGGGCGCCAGGTCGGCGAAGAGGGGGATGCGATCGCCCCCGAGGCTCGACAGCGCCTCGGTCACGGCATGCTGGAGGGCGGTGCGATCGCCGTGGTCCCGAAGCCAGCTGAAGAGCGCCTCGGCGAGCACGTAGCAGCCGGCGGTCTCCTCGGTGCTCGCGATGGCTTCGGAGAGCATGGAGACGCCCTGGCGGAGGGCCTGTTGCTTGGGGTCTTCCTGGGGGCGCGAGCGCCGGGGGGAGCTTGCCACCTAGATCTCGACCTCGATGTCTTCCACCTGCCAGGCGCCCGGCGGCTCGTCCTGGGCGCGCTCGATGAGGGCGACGACGTCCTCGGCGGCGAAGACGGAGGTCGTCTGGAGACCCGCGAGGGCCTTGTCCCCGAGCGTGAGGCGCACGATGATCCGGCTGTTGTCGGGGACGGCGTTCAGCTCGGAGGCGGGCAGGTCCCATGTGGCGGCCTCCGCGATGGTCTCGGCCTTCTGGCGGACCAGGAAGGGCGCCGGATGGGCCACGGCCTCGAAAGCCGTCAACTGACCCTCGGGCGTGCACGTGAGGCGCACCTCGCCCTTGGCGCGGCCGAAGAGCGAGATGGTCAAGGAGTCGACGGTGAGCGTGTAGGTCCGCTCTCCGGTGATGAGGTCGGTTTGCGTGTTCATGCCGTTATTATCCGGCAGTCCCGCGCGCTAATCAACCACCGATTCTTGGCCTCGGCTGAGCGTCAGCTTGGCGCGGACCCCGGCAACCGCGCCCGCGCTCAGGCGCAGGGAGCCGCCGACCGAGAAGTTGTCGATGTGGACGGCCACGACGTCGCCCTGCTTGAGCTTCACCGTGTTGGGGTCGATGGTCATGCCGGCGAGCTCGCGGACGGCGCCCGCCTTCTCCATGGCCGAGCCCTGGAGCATGGCGGCGATGCGCTCCCGGTGCTCGGGCTTGAGCTCGTACGAGATGCGGACCTTGTCCTCCTCGCCGATGCCCGCGACCAGGCCCTCGTTGAGGGGACGGCCGTAGATGTCCTCGACCGTGCTCTTGATGCCCTCGAACTGGGACTTGCTGACCTCCTGGTTGACGCGCACGCTCGTGAGCTCGCCCTCGCGGTTGTAGGTCAGAGCGAGCCGGCGGCTGGCGCCGACGTCGGCGTCCTTGCCCAGGTTGGCGAGGTAGGCGCCCGCATGCGCGGAGCCCTGCACGTCGATGAAAACGGTCTTCTCGCCGGTGCGCAGGTTGACCCTGCCGCCCACACCGAGCTGGCCGCCGACGGCCCCTTCGAGGGCCCCGATGTTCTTGCAGAGCTCGTCGAGGGTGACGACCTCGCTGCCCTTGTCGGTGTAGGTCTTCTGAGCCTTTCCGGCTTCGGTCTTGCCCAGGCCCTCCCAGACGCCGACATCCGCCGACAGGCTCGCGTTGGCCTGGGCGTAGAGGCTGCCCTGGCCCTCGACCGACTCGGCGCGCCGCCCGAACTCGCGGAATGCGTCGGCGTTGCGGACGGCCTCGGCCGAGCCGAGGAAGGGGCCCAGGCCCGGGAAGGTGCTGAGCGCGCCCGTCTCGGCCGTGGCCTTGATCATGCCGCCCAGGGCGTCCATGTCGGCCACGTTCTGCGGATCGAAGGAGAAGGTGATAGAGGCCTTGCCCTTGAGCCCCGCCTCGGCCTCGGCGCGTGCGCTCGCCTGAGGACCGATCGTGCGATCGCCCACGTCGATGCCCGCCTGCATGCCGACCTCGGCCGAATAGAAGGCGCCGGCCTGTCCCTCGACGGTGACGGTGACTTTCAGCTCGCTGGGCGGCATGCCCTTGGCATCCTTGGGCTCGGTGAGCGCCTGTCCGTCGGGGCCGAGTTTCGGGACGCGCCTGACTTCGAGGGTGCCCCCGCCGTCGATGCGGGCGTTGGGGATGCCCAGGGCCTGCAGGGGCAAGGTGGCGCCCGCTTCGAGCTTGATCGAGGCGCTCTCGCCCATGGCCAGGCGGTTGGTGAGCACCGGGCCGAGCAGGTCGTGCTTGTCCTCTGCCTGATCGCCCGCGCCGAGCGCGGTGCGGTCCAGCATGGGGCTGACGATCTCGCGGGCGATCGTGGTGCCGGCGGCGTCCACGCCGTCCTCGAGCGAGTCGAGCACGCCCTTGCCTTCTCTCAGGCTCCTGGAGGTCGCCGACACTCCATCCGAGATGGCCTGGGCCCCGTCCTTGGCGATCTCGCCGATCTCGGCCTCCAGGGTCGCGATCTGCTGGCCCAGCTCCTTGACTTCCTGCTTGGCCTTGTCGAAGACGTTCTCCGCCCAGGAGGTCACGCGGTCCCACACGCTCTTGGGGGCTTCCTGCGAGCGAAGCTCCATCTGGCGCTTGGCCATCTCGGCCTTCAGCTTCGAGAGCTGTTCCTCCTTGGCGAGCTTGCTGGCTTCGGCGCCCGTGGCCTGCAACGTCTGGCGGCCGCGGCCGGCGACCTGGTTGGCGTCGGCCGGACGGCGCGCGGGAGCCTGCTGTGGAGCCTGCGGCTGCAGCGGGGCGGTTGCGGCGTTCGGAAGGCGAGGGCGGATAGGGCCGGTGCCGCCGTTGAGGGGATTGGTAGCCATGGGAGCAGCCTCCTGGAGATTGCCAGCAGTCGTCGACTAGTCTTGTTGTACCCCTACCCCCTCCATGCTTGTGCGATTTAATGAACCCTTGATTATCTCCAATTGCTCGTTAGCGGGGGCTTAACAGGCTCTGATCCCGGTGCTACGATGCTTGCACGGCTGTTTGGGAAGCGGGCGGTCACGTCCGAGGAGGAAGACCATGGAGAAGCGGGGGCTAGAGATCGAGGCGAAGTTCCGCCTGCGGCCGGGGCAGCGGGAGGCGATCGCGCGTGCGCTCGAGGGCGCTCCCCATCACGGCATGGACCAGGAGGATCGCTACTTCGACGTGCCGGGCCGGGTCCTGAGGCTGCGGCGCGAGGGGGACGGCTGGGTCATGACCCGCAAGGACGCCTCGACCGTCTCTGCGGACGGTACCAAGGTGCGCACGGAGATCGAGACGCCGGTCCCCTCCGACATGGTCGAGGCGCTCGCCGAGACGTTCGCCTGGCTGGGGCACGGGCCGCTCCTGACGGTCCGCAAGCATCGCGACGAGTACGACGTGGACGGCGTCACGGTCACGCTGGATCGGATCGAGGGCCTGGACGAGGACTTCGCCGAGCTCGAAGTGCTCGCGACCGACGCCTCGGCCCAGGAGCGCCTGAAGGGCCTGCGCGAGCGGTTCGGCCTCGCGGATGACCAGGTGGAGACCCGCAGCTACGCCAAGATCCTGGCTGAGAAACACGGCAAGCGCTAGATCGTTGCTGACGGGATCGCCGACTTGCCCATGAAAAACGCCCCCGGGAATACCCCGGGGGCGTTTCAGGTCTGGCTTAGAGCGTCTTGAGCATCTGCAGGTAGGCGTCGGCGGTCTGCCGGATCATCATCGCCTGCTGCCAGAGTGGCGAGTTCTCGCCGGCCTGGCCCTTGGTCGCCGTCAGCTGCTCGGTCAGGGTGACGATCTCCGTCACCGGCGCCCGGTGGGCGGCGGCGTGCGCGAGGCCCTCGTAGAGGGTCGCGAGCTGCGACTGGATCTGCTCGATGCCCGTGGTCAGCTGGTTGACGGCCGAGACCACGCCCTGCATCGCCGCCTGGCGCTCCTCGGCGGTGGCGAGGCGCATGCTGCCCGCCGGGATGTCGATGGGGGCCGCCTGGGGCACGGTGGCCACCCGCATGGTCTCCATGGCCGGGGCCACGGGTGTCGGCTGCGGGATCGGCGCGGGCGCCGCCACCGGAGCGGGCGGAGTGAAGACCGGCTCGGGCGGAGCCGCGAAGACGGGTTCGGGCTCCGGGGCGAACACGGGCTCAGGCGCCGCGAACACCGGCTCGGCCGGAGGGGCGGCGAACACGGGCTCGGCCGGAGGGGCCGCAAACACCGGCTCGGCCGGCGGAGCGGCGAACACGGGCTCGGCCGGAGGGGCCGCGAAGACGGGCTCGGCGGGGGGAGGCGCGAACATGGGCTCGGCCGGAGGGGCCGCGAACGCGGGAGCTTCGGCGCCCGGGTTCTGGAAGCTCTTGATCAGCTCGTCGATCTCGGCGTCGGCGCCGGGCATGGCGAAGGGATCCGCCAGGGGGGCCTGTGCGAAGGCAGGCTCCATGGCCGGAACCGGAGCGAAGGCGGGCTCGGCGGCAAAGGCAGGCTCGGCGAGGGCCGTGGGTTCTGCGAAGGGCGCGGCGGGTTCGTTGGCGGACTGGTAGAGGGCGAGCAGGTCGTTCAGCGTCGCGTCGTCGTTGCTACCGGAATCCCCGCCCCAGAAGTCGCCGCCTTGAGGGGCTCCCGGGTTTGCCGCGGGTGCCCCGGCAGGGGCGTTGTTGAGAAACGGCAAGTCCACCTTCTGATTCCGCCTTTCGTTGGTTGCCCTTGACTAGTCGCCGATCTTCAAGACGGCCATGAAGGCCTCTTGGGGGATTTCCACGTTGCCCACCTGCTTCATGCGCTTCTTGCCTTCCTTCTGCTTCTCGAGCAGCTTGCGCTTGCGGGAGATGTCGCCCCCGTAGCACTTGGCCAAGACGTTCTTGCGCATGGCAGCGATGGTCTCGCGTGCGATGACCTTGTTGCCGATCGCGGCCTGGATGGGCACCTCGAACAACTGCCGGGGGATGAGCTCCCGGAGCTTTTCGGCGAGCTGACGCCCGACGGCCTGGGCCCGGTCCCGGTGGACGATGGCGGAAAGCGCATCGACCGCCTCACCGGCCAGGAGGATGTCCAGCTTGACCAGGTTGGACTCGCGGAAGCCCGCGAGCTCGTAATCCATGGAGGCATACCCCTTGGTCCTGCTCTTGAGCTGATCGAAGAAGTCGGTGATCAGCTCGGCAAGCGGGATCTCGTAGGTGAGCTGCGTCCGGTCGCTGCTGAGGTACTCCATGTTCAGGTATACCCCGCGTTTTCCCTGCGCTAACTCCATCACGGGGCCCACGTAGTCCTTGGGAGCGATGATGCTGACCTTGACGAAGGGCTCCTCCATCTTCTCGATCTTGACGGCCGGAGGCATGTTCGTCGGGTTGTCGACCGTGACCACCTCGCCGCCCTGCACCGTGACCCGGTAGGCCACCGAGGGTGCCGTGGCGATGAGCGTCAGGCCGTACTCGCGCTCCAGGCGCTCCTGGATGATCTCCAGGTGCAAGAGGCCCAGAAAGCCGCAGCGGAAGCCGAAGCCGAGGGCCGCCGACGTCTCGGGCTCCCAGTGGAGGGAGGCGTCGTTGAGCGTGAGCTTCTCGAGGGCGTCGCGCAGCTGCGGGTAGTCCTCGGCGGAGGTGGGGTAGAGGCCGCAGAAGACCATCGGTGTGGCCTGCTTGTAGCCCGGCAGGGGTTCTCCGGCAGGGCGCTTGGCGAGGGTGATGGTGTCGCCCACCCGCGCGTCGGCCACGTTCTTGATGGCGCCCGCCAGGTAGCCGACCTCGCCGATGCCGAGCTCCGTGACCGGGGTCTGGCGGGGGCGCAGCACGCCCAGCTCCGTGACCTGGATCTCGGCGTCCGTGGCCATCATGCGGATCGTGTCGCCGACCTTGAGCGTGCCGTTGAAGACGCGGAAGAAGACGATGACGCCGCGGTAAGCGTCGTAGTACGAGTCGAAGATGAGGGCCTGCAGCGGAGCCTCGGCCTCGCCCTTGGGGGCGGGCACCTTCTCGACGATCTGCTCGAGGATGTCCTGGATGCCGATGCCGGCCTTGGCGCTCGCCAACACCGCCTCGGAGGCGTCCAGGCCGATGACCTCCTCGATCTCGTTGCGCACGCGCTCGGGTTCGGCGCCGGGCAGGTCGATCTTGTTGAGGACCGGGACGATCTCGAGATCGTGCTCGAGGGCCAGGTACACGTTGGCGAGCGTCTGGGCCTCGACGCCCTGGGAGGCGTCCACGACCAGGATGGCGCCCTCGCACGCAGCCAGCGAGCGCGAGACCTCGTAGGTGAAGTCGACGTGGCCCGGCGTGTCGATCAGGTTGATGACGTAGTCCTGCCCGTTCTTGGCGCGGTAGTCGAGGCGCACGGCCTGCGCCTTGATGGTGATGCCGCGCTCGCGCTCGAGGTCCATCGAGTCGAGCAGCTGCGCTTCCATCTCCCGCTGCTCGACGGTGCCCGTGTATTCGAGCAGGCGATCGGCGAGCGTGGACTTGCCGTGGTCGATGTGGGCGATGATCGAGAAATTCCGGATGCGATCCGTCGGGACGGTCATCGAGGGTTCCTTCTTAGGGTCCTGCCTGGTAGGCGCTGCGCTTCTAGGGCCGATAGGCCCCCTTAAACCGTCCATTATACCGTGCGCGGACCCAAAGGGCATCTCCGCTCCCATGCAGTCAGGCTTCGGGCCCCTCGGGGTCCAGTTCGTCAAGTGTTAAAACCCTCTCGGGGGCGACCTTTGCCGGATCTGACAAACTCCAAACTTTAATTGACCTTAACCGTCCCTTAAGAAAGATCTGAGCGGTTAAGGCGATATTCATCACAGGTTAACGAAGTTGCTGTTCCCTCTGATGGAAGGAGCGTCCCGGTATGCGTAAGAACGCCCTGGCTACCCTCATCGCCGTTTCGGCCGGCCTCACCCTGATGACTGGCTGCGGTATGGCCCCTGGTACGGGCGTCAACACGGCCGAGGCCGAGGTCGGCTTTGACGCCGCCGCGACCAAGACGCTCAAGGAAGGTTTCAAGAACGTCCACCTGGCCATCTTCGCCAAGTTCGACTCCAACGGCGACAAGTACGTCGACGAGTACGAGGCGGGCCCCTACTTCAACCTGACCAAGGAGTTCCCCAAGGCCGACAAGGGCAAGAGCGGCAAGGGCAACGGCAAGATCTCGAAGACCGAGTTCATGAAGTACGCCACCGCGGGTGGTCTCTTGAGCGGCCGTGACAACCCCAACGCCTTCATGGAGCGGATGCGCCGCTTCATCGCCACCGCCTTCACCCGCCTCGACAAGAAGACCCCCGGCAGCGGCCTCTTCGGCAAGGGCGACGGCTACCTCTCGCAGGAAGAGCTCGCGGATACCGCGCTCGCCAAGCTGGGCCTGGGCTTTGCCTACGACAAGGTGCACATCCGCGTGATGATCCCGGCCTTCGACCCGGCGGACGTCACCGCGTGCGACAAGACCGGCGACGGCCAGCTCTCGCAGGGCGAGTTCGAGGACCTCTACATGGTCGCGGTGGCCAAGGCCATCAACCCGAACTACGTGCCAGGCGGCAACAACCCCCCGGCTCCTCCGGCCGATCCCGTTCCGGCTCCGGCGGATCCCAACACCCCGCCCGCCGATCCCAACGCCCCGGTCATCCCGGCCGAGTCGCAGTGGTGGAACTTCTAATCCCATCCCTTCCCACGAAAAAGGCCCCGAGCATTGCTCGGGGCCTTCCCCTTGGGATGTCGTGACATCACCCGTCGGCTTTCTGGACCCCCGCTTACGCGAGGGTGACGGGAACGGTCTTTCGCGTATCGTGCGGAAGCCCTGTCAGCGGCCAGTCGGCACTCCCGTCACCCTCGCGTAAGCGGGGGGCCAGCGTAGCAGCTCCTGCCGTTGCGTCACAGGGCGGGGAGGACCTAGCTCCGCGCGCCGGTGATGATCCGCTCCAGCTCCGCGCGCACCTCGTCGTAGGGCGCGTCGGTCTTGAGCACGTGGTGGCAGTGGTCCGGCTGGTGCTCTTCCTGGCGCATCAAGAGGCGCCGTTCGATCTCGTCCTCGGTGCTGCCGCGCTCGCGCATGCGCTTGGTGAGCTCGCCGGCCGAGGGGCTCTCCAGGTACACCACCCGCAGCGTCTCCGGCTGCAGGCGCCGGTACAGGTTCTCCACGCCGACGTAGTCCAGGACGCAGATGACGTCGTGGTCCCGGAGCTCGAGGAACTGGTCCGACGGCAGCCCGTAGCGGTTACCGCCGTAGGTGGTCGACTCCAGCAGTTTGCCGGAGGCGAGCAAGAAGTCGAACTGCTCGTTGGTCACGAAGTAGTAGTCGACCCCCTCGTGCTCGCCGGGTCGCGGCGGGCGGGTAGTGCAGGTGACCGCGCGCTTGAGCTGCGGCACCCGCTGGGGCAACTCCTTGGCGAGCGTCGTCTTGCCGGTCCCCGAGGGGCCGACCAGGATCCAGACCTTACCGTTCATGGGGCGTCCTCTTGGGTTGGGGCGTTTGCGTGAACTGCCAGAACCGCATCGCCTGGGACATGAGACCGGACTTGCGGGGCGCCTCGGTGCCGAGTGCCTGCCGGTAGCGCTCGCTCAGGGCCGCCTCGTAAAGGCCGTAGTAATAGTAGGGATCCGCCCCGGTCGAGGCCGTCCCGTACCGGCTCTGGTAGTAGCCGTAGTAGTTGAAGAAGCGGTACGGATCCTGCTCGGCGGGGCGCTGGGTGGCCTTCTGGTCGCGATAGTGCCGCATGTAGTAGTCGGCATAGCTGAAGTAGGCCGGGTCACGCGTCGGCGCCGGGCTCGGGGCGGCGACGGCCGGCAGGGCCAGGACCGCCGCGAGCACCAGGGGCAGGAGCGTCCGAGTGACCATGGGGAGCTAGGCTTGCTCCATCGACTTGAGCAGGGCGTCCTGCTCCTCGACCTTCGCGGCCCGGAAGCCCGCGTAGAAGCCCAGCTTGAAGACCTCCGCCGCCGGCAGTCCGTTGGGCAGGTCCGCCTCCTGGAAGGCGCTGAGGGCGGCGCTTTCGAGACTCTGACGATCGGTGAGCATGGCGAGACCTCGCTGGCATGGGGGGCAACTGCAAGCCAGTGTATCACATGGCCCGGCATGGCAAGAGGGCCCGGAGATCCAGTCTCCGGGCCCTCTTGGGCTTGCTACTTTTCTTGGTAGGGGCCGGCGATCGCCAGATCCGCCACCTCGGGCCGCACCATCTGGCGCGCCACCGCGTTGACCTCGTCGAGCGTGACGGCCTGGATTAGCTTGGGGTAGCGGCTCCAGAAGTCGAGGCCCAGCCCGTACATCTCGATGTTCGAGAGGCTCGAGGCCATGCCCCCATTGGTCGCGAGGCCCACGGCATTGCTGCCGATGAAGGCGGTCTTGGCCTGCGAGAGCTCGTCGGCCGTCACGCCCTTGGCGACGAAGCGGTTCAGCTCGCCCTTGAGGGCGTCGAGCGTCTTGCCGACGTTGGCCGCGTTGACCGTCACCGTCGCCGTCCAGGTGCCCGCCCCGAAGCTGGGGTTGACGCTGGAGCGGGCGTCGTAGGTCAGGCCCATCTCGTCGCGCAGCTTCACGCCGAGGCGCGCCGAGAGCGGGTGCCCCCCGAGGATGTAGTTGGCGAGCTTGGCCGCGTAGTACTTGGGGTCCTGGCGCTTGATGGTGGTCGGGTTGCCGAAGAGGATGGAGACGTTGGTCTTGTCCATCATGGGCACCACGGCCTTGGAGGCTGCGACCGTCGGTACGTCGGGGATCTCCGTCGGCCGCACCGTCACCTGGGGCCAGCTTGCGAAGACCTTTTCTAGCTTGGCGAAGACGGCCTCCGCCGAGACGTCGCCCACCACCGTGAGGGTCATGGCGTTGGGGCCGTAGTGCTTCCGGTGGAAGTCCTGGAGGTCCGCCACCGTGAGCGACTCGATGGCCTTGATCTGCTCGGCGGGCTCCAGGTCGTAGTAGGGGTGCCCCTTCGGATAGATGGCATGGTTGAAGGCCCGCGACGCCCGGGTGTCGGGCTGGTCCTCGGCCTGCTTGATGCTCGCGATCCAGTTGGCCTTGACCTTGGCGAGCTCGGCCTCGGGGAAGGAGGGCTGCATCAGTTCCTCGGCGAGCACGCCGAGCGTCCGATCGAGGTTCTTGGCGAGCGATCGCCCGCTGATGCCCGTCGACTCGGTGCCGCCCGAGAAGCCCACCGACGAGCCGACGGACTCGAGCTCCTCGGCGATCGCGAACTTGTCGCGCTTGGCGGTGCCCTCATCGAGCATGGCGGCCGTCATGGAGGCGAGGCCTTCCTTGCCCTTCGGATCATGCACGCCGCCCGTCCGCAGGAAGCCGCTGACGGCGACCGTGGGGTTGCTCTTGTTCTCGAGCACGAGCACGGTCATGCCGTTGGCGAGCACCTTGCGCTTGGGCAGGGTGAGCTTGCGCTCGGCGATGGGGCGCTTTTCGTAGTCGAAGTAAGGCAGGGGCTTCACGGGCTCCGTGCTGGCCACGGCCTTGCCGCTGCCCGCGTTTTGGGGCGGCTTGCGGACGGGGCCGTCGGGGGTGGCGACGTACCAGCCGACAGTCCGGGTGTCCTGCCCGAAGTAGGTCTTGGCCACGCGCTGGACGTCTTGCGGCGTGACCTTCTTGATCTCGTCGAGCAGCGTGAAGGCGCGCTTCCAGTCACCGGCCATGGCCTCGTACTCGCCGAGGCTGATGGCGAGGCCCGAGGTGCCGTCCGTGCCGTAGATGTAGCCCGCTTCGGCCTGGTTCTTGGCCTTCTGGAGCTCGGCGGTGGTCACGGGCTCCTGCTTGAGCTTGTCGATCTCGGCGAGGGCGGCCTTCTCGATCGTCTCGTGCGTCACCCCGGGGCGGACGGTCGTGCCGATCCAGAACAAGGAAGGATCCCGCTGGATGCCGCAGTAGGCCCAGGCCTCGGTGGCGAGCTCCTTCTCGACCAGGGCCCGGTGCAGGCGCGAGGTCTTGCCGCTGTCCAGGAGGGTCTCCAGTACCTTGAGGGGGGCCAGGTCCTGGTGGTTCACGTCGGGGATGTGCCAGGCGCTGTGGACGAGGTTGGTCTCGCCGCGGCGGCGGATGGTGAAGCGACGCTCACCCTCCTGCGGCTCCTCGGTCGTGTACATGGGCGGGATGTGCTTGGCGGCCGGGATGGGTCCGAAGTACTGCTCGATGAGCTTGGCAGCCTCGGCGGTCTTGAAGTCGCCGACGAGCACGGCCACGGCGTTGTTCGGGTGGTAGTAGGTGTCGTAGAACTCCCGCAGGCGCTCGGTCGAGACGCCCTCGACGTCGCTGCGCCAGCCAATCGTCGGGTGGTGATAGGGGTGCGACTTGTAGGCCTGGGCGCTGACCGCCTGGAAGAGCGTGCGATCCGGGTTGCTCTCGCCGCGCTCCAGCTCGTTGCGGACGACCGTCATCTCGCTTTGGCGCTCGCCATCCGGGATGAGCGAGTTGCGCATGCGGTCGGCCTCGAGCCGGATGCCCATCTCCAGCTTGTCGCTCGAGTAGGTCTCGTAGTAGTTGGTCCGGTCGGTGCCGGTGGTGGCGTTGAACTGGGCGCCGTTGCGCTGCAGGAGCTGGGAGATCTGTCCCTTGCCCAGGTTCTTGGTGCCCTTGAAGAGCATGTGCTCCAGGAGGTGCGTCGAGCCCGTCCAGCCGACGGCCTCGTTGCGGCTGCCGACCTTGTAGGTCACGACCCAGGTCACGACGGGGGCCGCGTGGTTCTCCACCAGGATCACCTTGAGCCCGTTGGCGAGCGTGAGGCTCTGGATCGGACCCGCGATGGTCTGGGTGGTGGCGACGGCGGGCGCCGCCAGCGCCACGGCCGGGGTCATGGGCACCGTCAGGCCGGCACCCATGACGAGCGCGAGGGCGACCAGGGCGTTACGTTTCATGCAGCGTACTCCTCCATGAGATGGCAGGGGGAACGAGGCGTGGCTCGATAGGCGCCACATTCTACCACGTGCGCTTCAAGGCTGCGCCGACAGCGGATCAGAGGCTAATGGGCGGCCACTGGGACGATCGGATCCTCGGATGAAGGGATGGCCCGATGAGGCCTCCGGTCGTGCGCAAGGGCTCGGGGCGGTTTCGGCGAATTTGGCCGAAGGGTGGATCCGCTTGCTTGATTGTGCTATGATGACCATCACCAGTTGTCAACAAAGCCGTCACGCCAACAGCGCACGATGGTTTCGAGGCAACATGCTGGCAGGAGGCCTTCGCTTCCTGGGTTTGCGACCAGAGGAGAACCACCCATGGGCACTCCCGAGCACTTCGCCGCTTACCACCTCGGCCTGACCTGGTCGGAAGCCGCCATGCTTCTTTCGCGTCTCCTCAACTACGGCAGCTCCCTGGATCAGGCCGAGCGCGATCGCCTGTTCGCCGCCGCCGAGGCCTGCCAGCAGGTTCGCCGCGAGCTCGCCGCGAGCCCGGAGCTCCCCATGGGGCGGACCCTCATGCGCGTCGCCCAGCCCCTCTATCCGAAGGCGTCCCTGGTGGAGGCCCTCGCCCAGGCAGAGCCGGCCCTTCGAGCGCTCGGACGCTCGGGCCACGGCCAAGAGCGCCTGGCGTTGCCCCCGGGGCGTCTTCCCTGGCTCTTCGAATTCCTGAGCGATTGCTGCAACTTGCTGTTGCGCGACATCGCGACCCAGTCTCTCCCGCAAGCGGTCAGCAAAGGCGCATAGCCCGAGCAACCCGCCGTTTCCTCCCACCATCCCGCACGTATCCCCGCCCGCAAGGGCGGGGATACGTGTGTTCTGGCCCGGTAGGCACCCGTTGAGCCGACCCTGGATCCCGGCCTGACCGGGATGACGGCCAACGACCGGCTGCCTGGAATGCTCACGAGTCGCGCCTCGCCGCGTGATGCCCGGCACGAGGGGTGCGCGCCGCCTCTGCTATCATGCACCCATGCAACAGAAGTCCTTTCCGCGCCGCATCAAAACCCAGGCGCAGATCCTGTCGGCGTTCGTCCAGGCCTTCGGGCGGACGCTCATCACCCAGAAGCGGGCCACTGCCGAGGAGCAGGCGCTCGCCGAGATCGCACCCGGCGCCATGCGCGTCTGGGCCCAGAACGCGCGTCTGTTCTTCGATGACGCCGTCGTCCTGAAGCTCCGGGACTTCGTTGCGGACCTGCAGGTCAAGGATCCGGATCGCCCGCTCATCCCCGAGCTCAAGGACTCCTACGTCTTCGCCATCCGGCAGGGTCAGATCCGCCTGTCGGCCCCCAGCCTGGAGGCCCTCCTGAACCGCTACGTCCTGCCCGCGGCGGGACATCCCCTCCGGGAGGCGCGGCTCTCGATCGTGGGCGATCGCCTAGTCCTGCGCGGCAAGGTCCACAAGATGGGCTTCGATCTGCCCATCACCCTCGAGAGCGAGGTGAGCGTCGGTCCCGGCGGCTTCATGGAGCTGCTGCCGCACCGGATCGCCGTCTCCGAGGTCGGCATCGGGGGTATGATCAAGCTCTTCAAGCTGGACCTCGAGGGCCTGATGGATCTGCCCCACGACGGCCCCTTCCGGGTCCGGGGCAACCAGATCACGATCGATCCGGCCGAGATCTTCCCGGCGCCCAAGGCCGTCGGCCGTCCCACGGCGGTGGCGCTCGAGCGCAACGAGCTGGTGCTCACCTACACGCCGGAGACGCCCATCGATCCGCCGCCCCTCATCGCGCCGGACGCCGCCAACTACATGCTCTGCCTGGGCCACGATCTGCTCGTCGGCAAGATGATGATGCACGACGCCTACTTCCAGATCATCAACCAGGATCCGGCCAACTTCCTCGACTTCTCGGTGGAGCGCTACCGCGAGCAGCTCGCGGCGGGCAACAGCTCCCTGCACTCCGGTGACCAGCTCCTGGTACGCCTGCCGAACCTGGCTCCTGCCCGCCGCCCCACCGGTCCCCTGCCGCGCGGCACCGACGGCGCCGCGACGCCTTAACGTAAGTTTTCCGAAAGCTTACGTTGGCCTTCAGCTTCTTACCGCAACTCTGCTTTCGATCCTCCCGATAGCTTCTCAAGTGAGCGTGCCATGGGGTGGCACGTAGAGGAGGGGGAGCCATGCATCGGATGATTCGCCAGTCGCTGACGCTGACCGCTGTGCTGGTCGCGGCGACCATTGGCCTCACGGGCTGCGGCAAGCCGATGACGCCTCCCACGTCCCTGGGCGGCAGCTCCCTCCAGCAGTCTTCCCTGGTCGGCAACAACACGGCCGGCCAGAAGGCCCCGAGCACCGGTCTGGGCGACCTGCCCGTCGAGCAGAGCGCCGAGGCGCTGGCGGCCGACTTCGGCGATTCGGCCATCGGCTCCCTGATGCCCGGCGCGGGCACCATCGTGGACGATCCCGACGCCGGCGGCGCGGCGGCCGAGGGGGCGGACTTCGCCCTCACCAAGGCCGGCATCGTCCGCAACCAGATCATCGTGCAGCTCAAGCCCGGCGCCGTCGCCCAGTACAACGTCGCCCGCTTCACGGCCGACTCGGGCGCTCGCGTCGCCTTCAACATCGACCTCGGCAACAAGTACCAGGTCATCAACCTGCCCGCGGGCATGTCCGTCGAGGAGGGCCTCCGCCGCTACGGTCAGAACACCGGCGTGGCGAGCGTGACTCCCAACCGCATCTACGGCGTCGCCGGCGCGGTGGTCGAGCCCAACGACCCCTTCATGGACAAGCAGTGGGCCGAGGAGAAGATCAACGCTCCCGAGGCCTGGGGCCAGAACATCAACGCCAGCGGCGTGACGGTCGCCGTGCTCGACACGGGCGTCGACTACCGCC
Organism: Candidatus Sericytochromatia bacterium; assembly: GCA_036676985.1. Classification (GTDB taxonomy): domain Bacteria; phylum Cyanobacteriota; class Sericytochromatia; order S15B-MN24; family UBA4093; genus DATNQJ01. The sequence goes on along the minus strand of JAKFBU010000019.1, from coordinate 4,236 downwards.
ACCCCGAGTTCGGCGGCCGCGTCCTCAAGGGCTGGAACTTCGCGGACAACAACGCGGACGTGATGGACCGCTTCGGTCACGGCACCCACGTGGCCGGCATCATCGGCGCCGCGGGCAACAACGGCGTGGGCGTCGCGGGTGTGGCGTGGAACGTCCGGATTCTCGCCATCAAGGTCCTCGGCGACAACGGTCAGGGCTCGACGGCGGCGGTCGTCAACGGCATCAAGTACGCGGCCGACATGGGCGCCAAGATCATCAACATGAGCCTGGGCTCGCCCGACACCACCATCGACCCCGCGCTCTCGGCGGCCATCAAGTACGCCAACCAGAAGGGCGTCATCGTCATCGCGGCGGCCGGCAACAACCACGGCGAGGTGGGCTCGCCCGCCAACGACCCGGGTGCGATCGCCGTCAGCTCGACCTCCAAGTTCCTCTTCTGGGAGTACCTCTCGTGGTTCTCGAACCGCGGCAGCAAGGTCGAGGTCGCGGCCCCCGGCGGCGGCATCTGGTCGACGGTCCCCCTGGATGCCAACCGCACCGGCGCCACCGGCTACGCCAAGCTCTCGGGCACCTCGATGGCGGCTCCCTTCGTGGCCGGCGAGGCGGCGCTCATCTGGGCCAAGCACCCCAACTGGACCCCGCAGCAGGTGCACTACACCATCGACAACAGCGTCGACCACAAGGGCTCCGAGGGCCGCAACAGCAAGTACGGCTTCGGTCGCATCAACCTCCAGAAGGCGCTCGCGCTCTAATCCCCCATCCCCAAACGAAACGGGGCGGCCAACCGGCCGCCCCGTTTCGTTGCGAGGGTGCGATCGCTAGGGACTCATGCGCTCGATCAGATCCCCCGTCAGGGCATCGATCCGATACTTGGCGCGGACGTAGGCCGGGATGTAGCCGCCCTGGTTGAGGGTCCCGGAGCCGTACGGGCTCGGGCTGGGCGAGGTCAATTGATAGCCGATGCCGTTGTCGATCTCGTAGTAGGGGCCGTCGGCGGCGTCCGAGAGAAGGTTGACCGAGACGCCGCCGGGACCGAACGCCATGCCGTAGCCCAGGCATGCCTCGAGGGCCTTGCTGAGGGGAATGGTACGGGCGAAGTCGATGGTGTGTAGCGGGGTCCTCTCCTTCACCTCGGGGGCAAAGAGCTCGAGCTGTCCGTTGAGCTTGAACGTGAGTTGCTGCCCTTCGAACTGCGAAGGGATCGCGATCGCTTGTGTCCTGGCGCTGCTCGACGCGTCGGACGCCGGCGCGCGGAATGTGAACGACCAGGAGCCCGCCCTGGCGATCCGTCCGGGCGGGCCGACCTGGGTCGACCGAATGGCCACGAGCTCCGACTCGGGATAGTGCTGGGCCACGTAGCGCTGCACGAGATGGTAGGCGTCATCGAGGCTAGGCCCGTCCGACACGAGGGTGGGGACCGGGTAGACCATGCCGGGGTAGGTCGGAGCGCTCGTCATCATGGGCATGGGCATGGGTGTCGGGTACATCATCGGTTTGGTCGCATACGGCGGCAAGGGTTGGCCCGTGATCAATTGCGGGCTCGAGGGACAGCCTGCCAGGAGTGGCACGGCCATGAGGGTCGGCATCCATAATGAGCGCATGGTCACCTCCTGGTAGGTTGCGGTCGGACCGCATGGTGATGTGATGTAAAGATGATCATCATATACCTCTGGTAATGAATATCATATCGGTAGCCCCTGCGGATGGACCCCCGAATATGCAACAGCGGCCCCTGTCGAGACAGGGGCCGCTGTTGCGAATAGGGGATTAGACCAGGTAGCCCTTGGTCTTGAGCTTGGCCTCGTGCTGGGCCATGAGGGTGTCCAGATCGACGCCGTGCTGGTCCTGCAGCACGTACATCATGGTGGCGGCCGTCTGGGCGACGTCGAGCAGCTCGCCCGCGATGAGCCCGAGGGACTCCTGGCCGGGCAGGGCGCCGGTCTCGCCGGACATGCCACGGAACTTGCCGATGGCCTGGGCCAGCTCGCCGGCCTCCTCCATCAGCTTGAGGGCGGTGGACTCGAGAGTCGGGCGCAGCCCGGTGAGTTTGGGGAAGCTCAGGCTTCGGCGTTCGGTATTCATGCCTCCATGCTAGCACGGTTGCGGGGCCGTGGCCCACATTGACAGGGCTTTCGGGAGTGGGTAACGTGTTAGAGCACCCAACAAAACCAGGCATGTGCCGCCTGTGGCCGCCTACCGGCGGCTTGATGGAACAGTCTTGTTAGGCGCTCTAAGGCTGGTCACCACAAGAAAGGAACCCGAACTTCCATGGAGAGCCTGACTCAGCTGGGGCGTCCGACCCCGTTTCCCCAGAGCCCTGAAGAGGCCAAACTCGAGACCTTCGACAACACCCATCCGGGCCGGGATTACCTCATCCAGTTCGTCTGCCCCGAGTTCACGGCCTACTGCCCCATCACGGGCCAGCCGGACTTCGCGGAGATCCGGATCGACTACACGCCCGACGTGAAGTGCGTGGAGCTCAAAAGCCTGAAGCTCTACCTGGGCTCGTTCCGGAACACGGGCATCTTCCATGAGAACGTCACCAACCGCATCCTGGACGATCTCGTGGCGGCCGTCTCGCCCCGCTACATGCAGGTGGTCGGGGACTTCACGGTGCGCGGCGGCATCAAGACCGTCGTGACCGCGACCTACCGCAAGTAGACGCAAGGTCCGTCGAATTTTCGTCCGAACGGACCGCGCCACAGGCGCGGTCCGTTCGGCATGATGGCCTCATGCAAGGAGGTGCGCGATGACCCAATCGACCAAGGAGGTTCCCCGCATCGATTCGACGGAGCTGCAGCATCAGCAGCGGAGCGGGCGGCCGCTCCACATCATCGACGTGCGGCGCGGCTCGTACCGCAACAGCCCCGTCAAGATCCAGGACGCCCAGCGCGTCGAGCCGGACGATCTCCTGATGGCGGAGCACGTCGAGCTGCCCGTCGCGAAGGATGCGCTGGTGGTGACCTACTGCACCTGACCGAACGAGGGCACGAGCGCCCGTGTGGCGCAGAAGCTCCGGGATCAGGGATACGATGCGCGGGCCCTGAGGGGCGGCTTCGAGGCCTGGGAAGAGGCCAGCGGAGCGGTGGAGGACAAGTAGTGAGGGCCCCGGGTTGACCGCCCGGGGCTCCCCCTTTAGGATGGGCGCATGCGTAAGGTACTGACGTTGATGGCGGTCGTGACCCTGCTCGGCGGATGCGCCGCGGGCGGAGGGTTCTTGCGGTGGGGTGGCATGCAGCCTAGATACAACAGCAACGCGAGCCTGCCCGTCATCGAGCAGCGCTACCGCTCGGGGGCCGTCGCGCCGCAGTATTACAGCGAGAGCTCGCTCACCGTTTACGGCAACGGCGACTGGATCGCCTCGCGGGTGTATCCGTACGTCAAGCCCGTGAAGAAGGAGGGCATCGGAGCCGGCATGCTGTCGCGCGATCAGCTCCAGCGGCTGGTGGACATGGCCTTCGAGTCGCCGGGGGGTGGGCAGCCGCGCTTCATCGACCTGCCGCAGACGGTGGACTCGGGAGCGGTGGGCGGCGGCATGCGCTCCATCACGCTGACCCTCGAGGGCGGGACGCATTCGGTGTCGGTCAGCGGCCCGGCGCCGGAGGCGTTCAATCGGCTGGACGATGCGATCGCGGGGATGACTGTCAAGCTCGGGCCTTAGCGCTTTTCTTCCCGTCTACATGCACGGGAGGAACCGTTCGCATTTCGACCGGGCTCAATGTGAACGGATTGGTTGAGGGTCTCGAATACGACCGATTCCTGGGTGAACGGGTTTGTTGAGGGTCTCTAGCGGAGACGATCCAAGGTCCTGAATAGCGACGCGCCCCCGGGGGATTCCCCGGGGGCGCGGCTTGTAGGGTGGACTAGGATGCGGGCGTGTGCTTGTCCATCATGGCGATCGCCTCGCTGATGGCCAGCACGGCGGAGTGTCCTTCACGACGGGAGGCGGCTTGCAGGGCCTCCAGGAGCTTGGCGCGTACGATATCTTCCATGTCTGTGCTCTCCATTGAGCCAAACGAGGGCCTCGTCTGGGGTGGGCGTGGCCTCCACGGACCCCCTCGCTGCGGTCCGCGGCGTTATGTCGCCGGGCGACATGACTCCATTTTCCTGAGAACCTGCTAATAGATCAAGCGACCCTCGGGTGGAACCCCGGACGAAGGCGGGTATGTAGGGTGGGTCCGTTCACAGGGAGGAAGAGCTTGCGCAAGGCTTTCGAGATACACGCATGGGCATGGT
>JAKFBU010000018.1:0-34135 GCA_036676985.1 Candidatus Sericytochromatia bacterium | reverse complement strand
CGCGACGCGCTGCGAGGAGAGGGCACTCTCCGGGGCATTGCCCGCCGATGGATTGACGTCGGACCGCGCGCGAAGCAGCAACCCCCGCCAGGCGAAAGCTCGGCGGGGATTGGTGTTTTTGGGCCCGCGGTGGCGAACCCCGAGAAACGGGGCCCTCTGTCGCTCCCCTACGGCTCGAAATGCTCCCTTTGGCTCCTAATGACGGGCTCGGTGCCACCCTCATCTGGTCCAAGGGGGCTCAAAGCAGCCGTTTGATTCGAGGCTGATCGCCTGTTGTTCCGGCAAGACGGAAGATACCCTGGCTGTTCGTGCCCGCACCCATGGGAGAAGCGGTGAACCGTTCGCAAAATGCCCTGGGGATGCTCGTCAAGGGACTATCCAGCCCGCTGGTCGGCTGCCCGGGATTGCTCAACGGCATCCCCGGGACGTCCGCCGGCCGGGAGAAGCCCGACCGGCCGGCGACCCGGATCTCGCCTTGCGCCCCGCCGGGTGGCGGTCAGCGCAGGCCGGAGGCGGCGATGCGCTTGATCTGGCGGTGCCCGTAGTCCGAGATGAGGAGCGTCCCTTCCGGGTCGATCGCCAGGAAACCGGGCGACTTGAGGCTGTCGTCCACGCCGCGGCCCGCGAAGTGTCGCCCGCCTGGACCCGCGATGGTCTCGATCTGGCCGGTGGCGAGAGTCACGCCGAGAACCTCGTTCGCCTCGCGCCGGGAGAGGTAGGCGCGCCCCGCGCCGTCCAGTACCAACGACGTCCCCGAGGCCAGCCGCGCATCGTTAAAGACCGTCTGCACGCCCGCGCCGGAGGTCCACTTGCGCAGGGTTTCTCCGGACACGAACCAGAGGACGCCCTGGGCGTCGAGCGCCAGCGGCATGGGCTGTCCTCCGGTCCAAACGGTCGACAGCAGCGTGCCATCGGACGAGTAGCGCCGGATCTGGCCATTGACGCACGCCATGATCGTGCCGTCCGCACCGATCGTGAAGTCGTCGATGTCCCAATTGCCGGTGAAACCGGCATCCGGTTGCACCACCACCTGATCCGTCCCATCCGCAGCGAGCTTGTGGATCCGGTAGACGATCGCCAGGTCGCCGTCTTGCACCTCCGTCTTCCCGTTGTCCCGGAAGTAGAGGGCTTGATCCGGCCCGAACGCCAGCACGCCCATGTCCCAGGTGGTCGAGGCCGCGTGGACGGAGGCCTGACGGCCCAGGGTGACGCGCAAGATGCGCGAGGGTTCGGAGTAGTTGCCGTTGGACTGCGCGACGTACAGGTCGCCCGAGCCCGAGACCGCCATGCCGCTGACCATCCCGAGCGCGAGCGAGTTGGCGTCGCCCAGGACGTCGCCCGTGACGCCGACGCTCGTGTAACCCGCCACGTGCGTGGCCTTGCCGTCGGCGATCCGGTAAACGGGGTTGTCGAGGTTGGAGAGGGCCACGTAGGTCCGCCCGTCGACCGTGGCCGCGGCCGCCTTGATGGGATAGCCGTCGATGTCGTTGGGGATGAGCCGCTGAGGCTGGCCCGGGCTGTAGACGGCCAGGAAGTTGTCCGTCCCCCCTTCGCCGCCGAGAAAGACGTTCCCGCGGCCGTCGATGCAGAGGGTGCCGTTCACGTCTCCGCGCCCTGCAAGCTCCATGCGCTGGAAGGAGCCCGTCTGGAGGTTCAAGCGATAGACCTCCTGGCGACCGGTCTCGCCATCCATCAAGGCGTGGAAGTAGAGGTTTCCGTCGCCGTCCCGGCCCTTCAAACTCAGGTCCTGGAGCGGCAGATCGGGGACGGTGAAGACGGATTGAACCGCACCCGTGGGCGAGATCGACCAGACCTGCTGGTGGTCGAAGCCGTAGATCAGCTGCCCCGGACCGGCCGCGACGGAGGACATCACGCGGCCGCCCAGGTCGACGGCATGCACCCGGCCGCCCGCGTCCACGCGAGACAGGCGCGAGGTGAGGTAGTCGTTCTCGAGGATCAGGAGGTCGCCTTGCTCGTCGAGGGTCATGGCGGCGATGCGGCCGAAGCCTGCGTCGAGCGCGGCCTTTCCATCCAGGCTCCCGGTTTCGGTCGACCCCGTCCCCGCCACCTTGATCAAGCGGCCATCGGCCGCCAGGCGGTAGACCCGCCCGTCCTCGTTGGAGCAGACGAGCAGGGTGCCGTCCGATCGGCAAGCCAGATCGCGCAGGTCGAAGAGCATCACGCGCGTGCCCGGCAAACCGTCGCCCAGATCCGACTGACCGGCCGCGATGAGGAGCCGACGGACGTCTTCCAGCAAGGTGTCGAAGGCGTGGTCATGCTCGCGCAGGGTGTTGACCGTCCGGACGACCTCCTCGGTCGAAAGCGACGTGATGCTCGCCGCCTGGGACGTCAACGCCGTCCGGGCCTTCGCCCGGAGGTCCGTCTCGACGCTCGGAGGCAGCTTGTCGAGGGTCGTTTGCGGATCGGGCTGGCCGTTGACGTACTGATCGACGATGTAGCCCGTGGTCAGAGAGCTCACGAGCGAGAGATCCGCCACGCGCTGCGTGGGGCCGTCCTTGGGGGCGATCGCCAGAAGCCTCCCCTTGTCCGCCGGCAAGTCGACGGCGACCAGGAGGTTGCGCGCCGGCACCACGCCGCCAAAGCGGTAGGCACCCTGGGCGTCCGTGATCGTGTCGATCGCATGGCCGCTCACATCCATGAGGGGCTGGCCCGCCGCGTTCAGCAGGCGGACCCGGATGCCCGACAGGGGGACGTCGTCATTGGACGTGATGCGGTAGTTGCCCGAGTTGTTCGAGACGATCCCGGCCGAGCCCCGGACCACGCCGCTCAGGCTGCCTGAGTTGTTGGAAATCAGGCCGCTGCCGATGGCCGGCACCAGGTTGCCCGAATTGTTGGAGACGATCTCTCCTGCTTGCTGGGGCGCCGTGCCGCTGTGGGTCAAGGCTCCAAGCCCCGTCAGGGGGGCCGTACAGCCGCACATGCTCACGCCGAGCGCAAGTACCGGGAGCCATCGGAATTGCAACCGCATCGTCAAGTTTCCCCAGGCAGCCAAGGAGCCCTTGCCTGCCATGCTATTCCCCGCAACCACGCCGTGATATCAAGGGCACGACCTTCATCAAATCCGCTCGCCACAACGCGGCGCCTGACCATGCGGGTTGACACCGAGCGGAATCACGTAATAGTATAAGTTACATGAAAAGAGACAGCCGCCTGTCGATGGTCCTCCATCTCCTGCTGCATCTGGCGCACAAGCAGCGTCCGATGACCTCTGAGGAGATGGGCGCCGCCCTGCAAACCAACTCGGTCGTCGTCCGCCGGACGTTGTCCGGCCTGCGCGAAGCCGGCTGGATACACTCGGTGAAGGGTCATGGCGGCGGCTGGACCCTTGCCTGCGACCTTGGCGACATCACGCTGGGCGACGTCTACAAGGCCCTTGGCGAGCCCGCCATGCTCGGGCTGGGCCACCGCAACGACGAGCCAACCTGTCTCGTCGAACAGGTCGTCAACCAGACCATCAATCAGTCGCTCCGAGAGGCGGAAGCGCTGGTGTTGGAGCAGTTCAGCCGAGTGACGCTCGCCGACCTATCGACCGAAGTATACCGGCGGGCGCCGCACCGCCATCAGGAAGCGGTCGAGCATGGCTGATCTCCCACTCGTCGGATGATTCTCCGACCTTCGCTCAAACCGATCAACGCTCAGGCGCCTTCCGCACGCTCGCGGGGTGACGCAGTGGACAAGGAGTAGCACGGTGACAGGAAGAACGGTCAAGGCGTCCTCGATCCGAGGTGCGCTCGCTCCCTGGCGATATGAGGTCTCCCTCAACCGCTGGATAGGCGGTAGGGCACGCGCGTTCCGCGAGTTCACGGCCGACCTGATCGAGGTGGCTCCTGGTGAGGCGGTGCTTGACCTCGGGTGTGGCACCGGGGAGTTGGCGATGGCATTGGCCCGGCGGGTTGGACCGACCGGACGGGTCGCCGGCATCGACCTCTCGAACGATCTGATCTCCGGGGCCCGGCGCAAGGCCAAGCGCGCTGGTCTCCCCATCGACTACCGGGTCGCGTCGATCGAGCAACTACCCTTTGCGGACGCCACGGTGGACGTCATCGTCAGCAGCCTCGTCATGCATCACCTGGCACCCGAGGTGCTCGCGCGAGCCGTCCGCGAAATCCGGCGCGTGTTGAAGCCGGGAGGGCGGGTCTTCGTCATCGACTTTCAGTCCTTGGATCAAGCAGGAAACAATCGTCACCAGGCGCACCACGGCGGCCACGACCAACCTCACGGTCACGGGCATGCCCACCCGCAGCGTCACGGGCATGGTCTCGCGCACGACCACGCTCACAAAGAGGACCATGCGACCCAGCTCGGACTCCTCCACGATCACCGGCCGCTCCTCGTTGGTTTGCTGAAGGAGGCGGGACTGACAGACGCACACGCGGTCCCGGTCGAGTTTGGGCAACGCCTGGAAGTCACCCGGGGCAGACTGTCGACCTGATGACCGTAAGCCTGCTGTTGCGGCGCTATCGAAACGCCGGCCGTGACATGGTAGGCTAACGGCAGCCAAGACCGGCCGGTGAAAGGAATCGCCCCATGTCCGTAGACGCCACCGAGACCCTCCAGCTACAAGAAGTCGCCGCCCAGTTCCTGTCCGCTTCGCCGAACGCGGATATCCGGGAGTACGGCAGCGGGAACATCAACAAGACCTACCGGGTCACGCCCGCGGGCGGAACCCAGGCCCCCTTCCTCTTGCAGCGCCTCAACACCCGGGTGTTCCAGCAGCCCGACCTGGTCATGCGAAACATCCGCTCGATCTCCGGCCATCTCGAGCGACGGAGCGAGAAACTCCCGTCCGGTCGTCGCTGGGAAGTGCCCCACGTCTTGCTGACGAAGGACGGTGCGGACCACGTTCGGGGCGCCGACGGCTCCTACTGGCGGGCCCTGAGCTTCATCGGCCACTCGCGGACGGTCGACACGATCCAGGATCCCACGCTCGCCCGAGAGGTCGGCTTCGCCCTGGGAACCTTCCATTCCCTGCTCAGCGACCTTCCCACCGAGGATCTGGCGGACACCCTGCCGGGCTTTCACATCACCCCGGGGTACCTGGCCCACTACGATGACGTCGCCCCGACCGCCGGCACCACGCCGTCGCCCGAAGAAGCGTGGTGTACCCGCTTCATCCAGGAGCACCGGGACTGGGTGCCGGTCCTCGAAGCGGCCCGCGAGCGCGGTATCCTGCGGTTGCGGCCGATCCACGGGGATCCCAAGGTCAACAACATCCTGTTCGACGAGGTGACGGGTCAGGCGATCGCCATGGTCGACCTGGATACCATCAAGCCCGGTCTGGTGCAGTACGACATCGGGGACTGCCTGCGCTCGTCCTGCAATCCGGCCGGTGAGGAGACGGAAAACTGGCAAGCGGTGCAGTTCGACCCGGTCCTCGGCAAGGCCGTGCTGGAAGGCTACCTGGAGGTGGCGCGGGGCTTCTTCGACCCGGCGGACTTCGACTATGTCCCCGAGTCGGCCCGGCTCATCGCCTTCGAGCTCGGCCTGCGCTTCTTCACCGATCACCTCGCGGGCGACACCTACTTCAAGGTCTCCCGCCGCGGCCAGAACCTGGCCCGTGCCCTCGTCCAGTTCAGGCTCGCCCAGAGCATCGACGAGCGCTTCGACGAGCTGCGCGCCATCGTGCAGGCCCTGCGATGAGCGGGACGACGTTCGAGCTCGCGCCCTTTCCCGGCATGCCCGCCCCGGAGGGGGTGCGGATCTCGGGCGAGGCCCGGCGGTCGGGCGCCATGCTGAACCTGGAGTGGCGGCTCGAGAGCCCGGAGGGTGCGATCGCCCTGGCCCCGGCCGCCAATCGCCCCGAGCGACGGCGCGAGCTCTGGGAGGAGACCTGCTTCGAATTCTTCCTCACCAGTCCGGAAGCCCCGGGATACTGGGAGTTCAACCTGGCTCCGTCCGGCCACTGGAACGTCTTTCGCTTCGACGCCTACCGGGCCGGCATGAGGGACGAGGCGGCCTTCCAGGCCCTACCGTTCGACGTGTCGAAGCGGCCGGGGACCTGTACGGCCACGGCGACCATCGACCTGACGGGCCTGGGGCTGGCCGCGGCGCCCTGGAGCCTCGCGATCGCCATGGTGGTGGCCGAACCGGCTGGTCGGATCAGCTACTGGGCCCTGGCCCATCCAGGAGCCGAGGCGGACTTCCACCACCCCGACGCGTTCGTGCTGCACCTCGAGCCATAGGGGCTGGCGCGCCTCCGGGCGCCGCAACCGCGAATCGAAGCGACGGCCAACAGGTTGAAGCCCTGCTGGCCGTCGTTTTTTGAATCGTTCGGACGGTGGGTACAAGCTGCTCAGGCGCGAAGAGCGTGGCAAGGACGTGAAAGGTGGCAGGCATGAACCAGGACCTGGTACTCAAAAGCAATAAGACGGCAGGAGTCGTCTTGGGGCTTGCCGGGATGGCCGCTGGCGCCTGGTTGGCGAAGGTCTGTGCCGGCGTCCCGGATCGCAACGCGAGTGCCGGCTTCTTGCTGGGACTGCTGATACTGGGACTTTCCCTCCTGTCACTCCTCATGGGTGAATCGAGAGTCGTGACGGTCTCTCCCGAGCGCCGTCGCGTTCGCCTGGAAATCCGGCGCCGCTGGGGCACCCGCCTCGAGGAAACGCCCTTCTCCGAGGTCGAACGCATCGGACTGACTCGTCAGGGCAGCGCAAGCAATGGCAGCGTCTATTACGACCTCACGCTGGTGCTCAAAGACGGCACGGAACGATACCTCTTCGGGGGATGCGCCTTCGAGGGCCGCATGAACCGGGCGAAAATCGAGGGATTGCGCGCGACCATCCAAAACATGATCTACGGACACCCGTAGCGCCGTGCCGAGACGCGCAGCGGGCCTCCGAACCTCGGGGACCCGCCGCGCGTCTTGTCCTGGATTTTGCCTGCTAGGGCTTGCTGTGACCGTTCCCCCGATCGGTCGCCATGGGAACCGGGGTCAGCACCTCCAGCGCAACGCCCGAGCTCGTCGGGCTGGGCGAACCGCACGAACCGCAGCAGCTCTCGTAAAGCTTCTCGACCTCCGTATCGGCCTGCTGAGCAGGCAGGCGGGTCTCATCCTGGGACGCGGGCTTCGGCATGGCAGTTCCACCTTTCGAACGATTGACGGGCGCGGGAGTCGACCATAAACGAAACCTGATCCCCAGGGCTATGAGGTAGCTCAATGCTCGGCTTCATTCCCGGGCCGTGGCTGGTGCTTCACCTCCTGGGCGGGCAAGGGATAGAGGGGATCCTGGAAGTGGAACCCGATCGCGATCCCCCGTCCGAGCGGCAGGAGTTCGTCCTCGCAGGCCTTCAGGCACTCTCCGCACTGGAAGCAGGCCATCATGTACCGCTTGGGCTGGCGCGGGTCGAAGCCGATGGGGCATGCCTTCTTGCAGGCATGGCAGCCGGTGCAATCCCGCATCGACCCGTGGGAGCCGTCGGCGGCGGCCGTGGGGTTGAAGCCCACCTCGAGCGCCTTCTTGTTGGTCATCCAGGACAGCGTCTGAATGAGGCCCACGCCGCAGATGTAGCGGCAGAAGTACAGCCGGACGAAGCCGCCCACGGCCACCGCCAGGGCCGTGAGGTACGAGAAGGGGACGATGATCCCCAGGTTGTGGTTCTGGAAGCCCCCGATCACGCCCTCGGGCCTGACGAACAGCGACATGATCGTGAACGCGACGAAGGGCGCCGCGAGGACCACCCCCAGCCAGACCAGGGCGAGGCGCAAGGCTCGACCGGGAGCGGGCTGCTTGGCCCAGCGGAACATGGCCTCGCCCGTCTCGGCCAGCAAGCCGTAGGTGCAGCTGTAGCCGCAGTGCACGCGTCCGAAGAAGCGCGCCGTCGTGATGACGGCGATCGCCAGGATCAAAACCGGCAGCACGCCCTGCAGGAGCACGGGCGCCACCACGTCCCAGTGGGCGGTTGCCCCTCGCTTGAGGGCGTCAGCCGGCAGGATGACGCGCGGCGGCCAGGGCCGCCCCGCGACGACGAGAGCCAGATGGCGGATATCGACCTGCAGCAGCCCCGAAAGCGGGAGCGAAAGCCAGAAGAGCGTCGTCAGGATCTGGACAACCTTGCGGTTGCGGAAGTAGCGACGCCCGAAGGTATTCGCCAGGTTGGACATAAGTCTCTTTCTAGGCGGTCCGCTTGGCCGGAAGGCTCAGGAAGACCAGCGCGACGAGGGGACCCAGGAGGGTCGCCAAGAAGATCCAGACGTAGGGGTCACGGTTCTTGTGCGGCGCCCGCCAGAAGCAGATGAGAGGGGCGATCATCCAGACGAACAGGAAGAAGAACGTGATGTAGTGATGCGACATGACTTAGCCCTCCGCAGACAGGCGCTGGTTGATCTTGTAAAGCGCGAAAAGGCCGCCAAACATCGTGACGATCAGGAAGACGCCGGTGAACCCCAGCATGAACGTGTCCATCGAGTAACCTCCGTTTGGCGAACGTCGCGCCCCGGCAGCCGGGGCGCGACGTCAGCGTGTCCGTTAGGCGGTCGGCGCGAGGTGCGCCGAGGCCTTGGGTGCCTGTGCCGGAGCGATCCGGATGAGGTCGCGCCAGACGTAGACGCAGCCCCACAGGAACGCGCCACCGGCGATGAAGCGACCGATCCAGAAGACCATGTTGTACTGGGTCTTCACGACGACGAAGTCCATGCCGACCACCCGCTCCAGGTAGACCTGGACCAGGGCGGCGCCCGTCAGGACGAGCGTGATGGTGCACATGGAGATCACCATCCACCAGAAGCCCTTCATGCCGCGACTCTGATCCCACGCCGTCTCCGAGGTGTAGCCGTGGAGCGTCGGCAGCGCCACGTACCAGGCAGCGATGATCAGCATCGAGTAGGCGCCGAAGAAAGCCAGGTGGCCGTGGGCGACCGTCATCTGGGTGCCGTGGGTGTAGGCGTTGACCGGGGCGAGCGTGTGGATGACGCCCCAGAGGCCGGCGCCGACGAAGTTGAACAGCGCGTGACCGACCGTCCAGTAAATGGCGGGCTTGTTGGTGATGCTGCGCGCATGCTCCTGGCTGTGCCGGAACGCGTCCCAGACCATCAGGAGCAGGGGAATGGGCTCCATGGCCGAGAAGATCGAGCCGATCCACAGCCACATCTGAGGGGTGCCGATCCAGTAGAAGTGGTGGCCGATGCCGAGCAGGCCGGAGATCATGACGAGCGCGACCTCGAGCCACATCCAGCGCTCCATCGAGCGACGGGGGGCCTTGAGGATGGTCATCAGGAGGAAGCACAGGATGGCCGAGGCGATGAGCTCCCACGAGCCCTCGACCCAGTAGTGGATGACCCACCAGCGCCAGAAGAGGTCATTGGAGATGGCCGGGTTGAAGAACATGCCCGGGAGGTACGCGACCGCCAGGCACAACTGACCCACGAGCATCATGACCATCATGTCGGTCTTCTTGCCCTTGAAGTAGGTCATGCCCACATTGTAGAGGTACATCAGGATGACGCCCACGATGGCCCAGTCGGCCCAGCGGGGAGCCTCCAGGTACTCGCGGCCTTCCGAGAAGAGCCCCGTGTCCAGGAACAGGTTGTTGAACGCATGGCCCGTGACGCCGTCGAAGACGTAGCCCAGGACGACCACCACCGCGGCGACCGAGAGGGCCCAGAACTGGATCTTGGCGAGCAAGGGGCTGAAGATCTCCCGCTCGCACTCGAGCGGAGTCATGTAGTAGGTGGCGCCCATGAAGCCCATGAGCAGCCAGACGACCAGGCAGTTGACGTGCACGGCCTTGGAGATGTTGAAGGGCACCGTGCCCAGGCCCAGCTGAGGCCAGATGAACTGGGCCGCCGCCAGGAGGCCGAAGATGATCTGAAGACCGAACACCAGGCCAGACATCAGGAAGAAGGGGTATGCCAGGCGCTGACTTTCATATTTGATGGATAGGGACATACCGGTTCCTTTCTACTGCCCGAGGGTTCGCAGGTAGGCCACCAGGGCGCTGCGCTGGTGATCCGAGAGAGCCTTGAACGAGGGCATCGCCGACGTCTTCGCGGGGTTGTCCGCAGCCGGATCGACCAACTTGACCTCGAGGAACTTGGCGTCGACCGGGTTGCCGAACCGCGATTTGCGGGTCGCGCTGCCGATGTCGGTGAGATCGGGACCGATCTGCCCACCCTGGCCACCGATCGCGTGGCAGGTATTGCAGGAGGCCACCGAGTTCGAGTGGAAGAGCTGCTCACCCTCCGCGACCAGGGGATCCTGCGTCGAGGCGGTGGTCGCGACGGCGGCCTTGTCCGCGCTCATCGGGCGGGGCGGCCAGTAGCTGAGGGCGAAGGGGTTGGTCTCCTTCTGGTACGCGCGCTTGTCGTAAGGATCCTTCTTCGCCTTCATGTCCGCCCAGAGGTCCTCGGGCAGGTTCACCTTGCTGGTGAAGTTGAGGAAGGCGACGAGATCCGAGGCCTCTTCCTCGGTCATCGCCGGGAAGGAGGGCATGGCGCTGTTGGGGTTGATGCCGCGCGCATCGCGGACCCACTTCTTCAGGAAGTCGTCATCCCGCGAGATGGCCACGCGGCCGAGATCGGGGGCGTACTGCGTGCCGTCACCGAGGATGGTGTGGCAGTCGATGCAGACGAACTTGTGGAAGACCTGCTTGCCCTTCACCACCTCGGCAGGGACCGACTTGCCCTCGATGTGGCCGGACTTGTCCATGTGCGCCAGCGACAGGGGGGCCAGGTAGAAGAACATGACCGCGAGGCTCACCGCGGTGCCGCCGAAGAAGAGCCACTTGCCTAGCGCGGCGGCTTTCTCGTTGTCCAAGGAATTCTCCTTTCTTCGCGTCGACGGTCTAGGACCCGGAGCCCGGGGCATCCGGGCCGGGCCCTGCCTCGGCGCGAAATAACTCTTGAAACGTCCTGACGAGGAGGTTGAGACCGAATATGGCAGCCAGGACGCAGATACCGCTGAGCGCCACCATCGTCAGCAGCATCCCGTTCGCCGATCGCCAAGCGCAGGCGGCCACCGAGACGAGCATCAGGACGGCAGGCAACGTCAGGAACAAGTGAGAATCGGCTTTATAGCCCTGCCCAGCAATGCTGGTGAGCTTACTGAGCCGAATTTCCTCGAAACCAGACACGGGATGCAGCATCGACCTATTCCTCCACCTTATCTGTTACTTGAGGCAGTTTAGGGGGGAATATGAGCTAGCTTAGTTACAACTGTTAACACATCACAGGAATTGATGTCAGAAATGCGGGCTCTGACTGACACTTGGCCGTACGAGTTCACGCAAGGCGCTCTCGGTGGGCGCCGTTGCGCTGATTTTCAGCGACCAGCATCAACGGGGCCGGGACTTTTCGAGCTTTCTGGATCGGTGGCCCAATCCGGCAATAATGAGACAGTTCTAATGGGAAGAGCGATCCGAAGCGCGAGAATTTGCGCCAATACTGCGAAATTTATTTCGGTTTCGCGTTGATAGGGTAATCGTCCGTCAAACCGCCATTTGTTTCGGCGATCGCCGGGAGGCACCGCCAAACCAACGACCTTGAGGGCCTCTCCGCAGGCGAAGCGGCCCTCCGTCGAGAAGTTCCGCCCGCGGCGTCGCACCGGCGCGGTGAGGCAAGCCTCGCGGGGGTCCGCCATGAGATACTGGCCTTATGCTCTCGATTCTCTTTAGCGACGACTATCTGGTCGCGGTGGACAAGCCGCCTGGACTGCTGGTGCACCGCACCGGCCTGGACGCGGGCGAGACCCGCTTTGCCATGCAGCTGCTCCGCGACCAGCTGGGCCGACCGGTCTGGCCGGTCCATCGGCTCGACAAGGGCACCAGCGGCGTGCTGCTGTTCGCCCTGGATCCTCAGACCGCCCGCGCCATGGGCCAGGCGTTCGAATCCGGCGCGGGCCTGCACAAGACCTACCATGCCGTGGTTCGCGGTTGGCCCGCCGACGAGGGGCTGATCGACCATCCCCTGCGCCGCATTTCCGACGACCGGCACGACCGGCGCGAGGAGGCGCAGGAGGCCCGGACCCGCTTTCGGACTCTCGAGCGCTACGAGCTGCCGCTGCCGCAAGGCCGCTTTCCCACCACCCGCTGTGCCCTGGTGGAGCTGACCCCCCTGACCGGTCGGCGGCATCAGCTGCGCCGGCACATGAAGCACCTCTCCCACCCGATCATCGGCGACACCACCCACGGCAAGGGAGCGCTCAACCGCGACCTGGCAGGGCAGCTGGGCCTACAGCGCCTGTGGCTACATGCTTGCCAGCTGGAGATGCGGCATCCGCTCAGCGGCGAGACCGTGCGCATGGCAGCGAGCATGGGGGCCGAGTGGGACCTGTGGCACACGCACCGTCACAGCGCGACACCGATCTGAAGCTGCCCCGCTGGCCCCGATGACGATCGCTAGGGCCAACTAATCGATCCAGCGCGGGTAGTAGCCTAGGGCGTCATGGACGGCCGCGTCATGGGTCGGCACCACGACCAGCGACGGGTTCGCCACCATGAGGCGGTGCAGCTGTGCGACGGCGTGCAGGGTCGCCGGGCGATCGTTGTCCACGATGCGGCTGGGCACCCAGAACTTGGGCTTCACGAGCCGGGCCGCTTCCAGTTTCCAGACCACGTCCCCGCAGAAGAAGTATTGCCGGCCCGAGGCCACGGTGAGGAACAGCCCCACCGAGCCCGGGGTGTGGCCAGGCAAGGGAACCAGGACCACGCTCCCATCTCCGAACACGTCCCGGCTGCGGGCGAACGAGGCAAAGGGACGATCGTCCAGATCGTAGACCTTCCACTTCAAGGCCGGCGAGCCCACCTGGCTGGGCAGGACCGCGCCGGGGTGCTGCCGGGCGATGAAGTCCTTCTCGGCCGGAGTGATCCAGACCTCCGCTTTAGGAAAGTCCACCAGGCCGCTGGCGTGGTCCCAGTGGGCATGGGAGAGGATGATGCGGTCCACCGTCCCCAGTCGGGCGGCCTCCAGCTGATCCTGGACCGGGGTCACCGGGCCGTAGGCAAACAGCGGCTTGGCCCACCAGGGCATATCCTGTCGATACTGGCGATCGATGTCCCGCCCCAGGGCGGTGTCGAACAGGAAGCGGCCCCGAGGATGCTGCACCAGCACGGCCGTGTGATTGATGCTGATCCGCTTGAAGAGGTCGCCGCCCTCGAAGACCAGGCCCTCCTGGGTCTGGACCTCGGAGGTCTTGAACAGGGTGAAGCGCACGTCCACCTTTTTGGCGGGCACGGGGACGGCCTCACCGGAGACGGGCGACGGTTCGGCGGCCCGGGCGGCCGGCGTCAGCACCAGGGCTGCGATCGCAACGATCCAGGCAAACCAGCGTGTTCTCATCTCCTCAGTCCTCCTGCGGCAGCGCCAAGGCCACCGACTGCACGAGCCGCCGCAACGGAGCGCAGTCCCGCTGCGCGCGGCTCAGGATCAGGGCGCCCTCCAGGGCCATCAGCAGGCTTTCGGCCCGCTGGTCCGGATGGTCGATCCCCTGCTGCTGCAAGTACGCGGCCAGCACGCCATGCCAGAGCTCGAAGGCCCGAGCGCAGGCTTGCTGGATGCTCGGGCTTTGCGCGGCCTCCTCGAGGGTCACGGTCGCGACCGGACACCCCTTCTGGAAGCCGGACTGCTCGAGGTCGCCGATGAAGGCCTCGAAGACCGCCTCGAGGGCCTGCCGGGGGGTCGCCGCCGTGGCCGCCAGCAGGCTCATCCGCTCCGCGACCTGACGAGCGGAGTGCTCCAGGGCAGCGACCGCCAGAGCTTCCTTACCGCCCGGGAAATAGTGATAGAGCGACCCCTTGGGAGCCCCGCTCTCGGCAAGCAGCTGGTTGAGCCCCGTGTTGCGGTAGCCTTGCGCCTGCATCAAGCGGGCCATCGTCTCGATCAGCTTGTCCCGGGGATGGGTCGTCATCGGCGTCCTTTCTCTAGACCAGTCTATATAATGGGCCGCCGGCGCGGAGCTGTCAAGCAGTCCCGAGGCATCCCGACCTGCGGCCGGGAGCCATATCCTCCGTGAGTTGGGGAATAGACGATTTGGGTGCCCCTGGGCCGGGAGCCCGAGACGAGGCGCACGCGTAACGCGTGCCGGCACGCTGGGCAGAACCGCTGAAAAAGGAGCTTTGCCATTTCGATTCCAGACGTCGCCACGCCACCCTTTCTGCTCGATCCCCGCAACGCCGACTTCGTCGCCGGCAAGGCGCCACGCCCGGTCGCCGATGACGCAGCCTCGACCTTCACGCTGATCGGCCGCGTGCTGCTGTTCTTCGCCGTCTGCGTCGCCCTCATCGTAGCCTGGCAGTTCTCCCGGTATGCCGAGCTGGCGACCCAGGGAAGGATCAGCCAGGCTCTCGTGACGGACGCGCGCCTCGTCACCTCCAAGCGGGGAACCGCCCACGAGCTGACCCTCCGCATCGTCGACCCGACCTCCCATGCGGAAGCCGTCCGCACGATCGGCGTGCGGGGCGAGACCTACCGCGAGACGCCCGTCGGCGCCACCCTCGCCGTTCGACAGCTACCCGGCAGACCGGACACCCTGACCGCCGACCGGGACTTCCGCGCCCGCGGTCTCGGCACGTGGCGCCTGGGGTTCTTCGGGCTCTTGCTGGCCTTTGCCCTCGGCGCTCTGGGCTACGGGGAAGTGCTCAAGCGCCGTGACGCTCGTCTGGCCATTGGCAGCCGAGTCATCACGGGCACGATCGTCAACAGTCGCGGCGAGAAGACGGGATCCGGCTACTGGGTGCACGTGCGTTACCGCGCCGAGACACCGGAATACGGGATCGTCGAAGGGACCTCGCACGCGGTGCGGCCCGACCTGGCCGAAAGGGGCTTGCCACGGGCCGGTCGCGCGGTCGCGATCTGGTTTCGCGACCCCAACACCCATCGTCTGCTGTAGCCCGGGCGCGGTCCCCCGCGAGCCGGCGCAGGACAGGAGGCCTGACCCGACGACGATCTGCATGGGGGGAGGGCCGCAAGCCACGGAAACTATTGCCTGATGGCGTCCCTTTTTGCGATAGTTGAAAACTTCTAACCCAAGACGATCGGGGACCGCCCGTGCACCGCAGCGAACCGACCCTTGCCGAACTCCAAGCTGAAAACGAGCGGCTGCGTGAGCAGGTCGCCGTCCTGACCCAGCGTGCGAAACGGGAAGAAAGGCGTCTGACCGAGGCCCTGGGCGAGCTGACGACGCGCATCGAGTCCGAGGTGGTCCAGCGGACACAGGCCCTGCGCAAGAGCGAGGAGATGCTGGCGGAGTCCCAGCGCTTGGCCCGGATAGGCAGCTTCGAACTCGACGTCGCCACGCTCCAGCTCAGGTGGTCGGAACAGCAGTTCCGGAACTTCGGGTTCGACCCCATGCCCACCATCGACCGGGCGCGGGTGATCGCCCGCATCGATCCCCACGATCTGCCGCAACACGAGGCCCTGGTGTCCCGAGCCATCGCGCACGGGGAGCCCTTTGCCATGGAGTACCGGGTCATCCACCCCGACGGTCGGGTCCTTCACATGCATACGATCGGCCGGCCGGTCATCGGCTCCGAGGGGCGAGTGGTGAAGCTGGTCGGCACCAGCCAAGACGTCACCGAACGCTCCCTGCTGGAAGCACAGCTTCGTGACCAGTACGACCAGCTCAGGAAGCTGGATCAGCTCAAGAACAACTTCGTCAATTCGGTCACGCATGAGCTCCGGACCCCGTTGACCTCGATCGTGGGCTACTCCGAGTTCCTCGAAGACGAGGTCGGCGGGCCCGTCACCCCCGAGCAACGCGAGTTCATTCGCCAGATCCAGCGCGGCGCCAAGCGGCTGGAATTTCTCCTGAACGACCTGCTCGACTTCGCCCGCATCGAGGCCGGCACCTTCACGCTCAAGGTGGCACCCGGGGATCTGGGCGACCTGGTGCACGAGGTCATCGAAAGCCTCCGGCCTCAGGCCGACGAGACGCAGGTCTCGCTGAAGGCCAGCTTCCAAGACAGCCCGCTGCAGCTCGAACTGGATGCGCAGCGCATCGGACAGGTGCTCACGAACCTCCTCTCCAACGCCATCAAGTTCTCGCCCCAAGGTGGGCGGATCGAGGTGGTCGCCATGCGTCGCGCCGAGACGATCCGCTGCGAAATCGCGGATGCCGGACCCGGTATCCCCCTCGACGAGCGGCCCAGGTTGTTCCAGCGCTTCTCCCAGCTGGAGGCCGGGGTGCGCATGGGCAAGGGGGCCGGGCTGGGTCTCTCGATCAGCAAGGCCCTGGTAGAGGCGCACGGCGGATCCATCGGGGTCGAGAGCGTGCCGGGATCCGGCAGCACCTTCTGGTTCGAACTGCCGGTCCGGCATCCCGAGGCCTGAGGCCTGGCGCGGCCCGGGCCGCGCCAGGCTCCTCTCGTTGCGGCGGTTAGGGCTGAGTCGGCGGGACCGCGACGTCGCCGGTCGCATCGTCGGACCCGGGGCCTCCCCGCAGCTCCGCGGCGAGCTCTCGGGCCATCCGCAGGTGGATCCGGATCGTGGGGAGGGTCTCGCGGGCCAGGTTACGCAGCCCTTCATTCTGGCCCTGGGCAATCTCACGCTCATAGCTGGCTTCGCTCTGCACGTGGCCCTGGACCTGGGCCGTCGCATAGGCGCGATCGAACTCAGCGCCGGACAGACCGCTCAGGCGCTGGGCGAGCGCACGCTGTGCCGGGCTCGGCTCCTGAGGGAGCGACAGGCCTGCCGCCTGGGCGATGGTCGTGAGCTGGCTCTGGACGGTGGAGTGATCCCCCATCGTCCGCTGAGCGAGCGCGCGGACGCCCTCGTTTTGGGATTTCTGGAGGGCGAGCTGGCCGATGGCGACCTCGGCCAGGTTGGTCTGGGCGGCACCGGTCGTGAAGCGCTGATCGACGTCGTTGGCCAGGACCCGCGTTTCCTGCATCTGCTGGGTGGGCGCAGTGGCCTGCCCGCCGAGCACATGGCGCGGCGCGGCGGAGCCGTCCGGAGCGCGCGATGGTCCTGGCGTCGCGCACCCTGAAAGCGAGGCCAGCGCCAGGATTCCGGCCCAGGCCGCCGTTCTGGTGGAGTTCTTCAGCACGAATCTGCCTCCTTGTCGCAAGTCGAAGAAGGGACTGGGGTCGGCTGAAAGCGCGATGGCTCGCTGCTTCGCCGGCTCCATCCGCAGGATCATGCGCGAGCCGAGTCGGGGACACAACCGCCATACGCTCGGCGTCGGCTCAGGCCTGCACGGGCCTGCCCTCGAGCAGCAACGGCGGCTAAAGGCTGTCTCTCAGCGCTCAGCCGCCTGCCAGGCTTGAGAGGCGTCGCAAACCTGGCCAAGAAATCGCGTTTTGGCGCACCTTGCCGATAACACGGGCCCCGGTCCCGTTCGCGGCATGGCGGTCAGAGCAGCGCCAGAGCCTCGGCGGCCAGCCGTCTAGTCAGCTCACCGGCCGGCAGCCCGTGAACACGTTGGTGAGGGCCGTCTGATCCTCCCCGGCCGTCCTCAGCGCCTCACGGTGGAGGGCCGTGATGGTCGCCTCTGGAGTGCGCAGGTAGGCGGTGCCAAGCTGCACCGCGGCGGCGCCCAGGGCCAGCGCCGCGGCGATGCCGCGCCCGTCGCAGAGGCCCCCCGTGGCGATCACCGGAACCTTCACCGCATCGACGACCTGCGGGACGAGGGCCATGGTACCGGACTGCATCGCGGGATCCTGGGCGAGAAACATGCCGCGGTGCCCTCCTGCCTCGGCGCCCTGAGCAAGGATGGCATCGCAGCCATGGCGCTCGAGCCAACGGGCCTCCGCCACGGTCGTGGCGGTCGAGAGAACCGTGGCGCCAGTTGCCTTCACGCGGGCCAACAGGTCGCTCGACGGCAGGCCGAAATGGAAGCTGACGACCTCCGGCCGGCATTCCTCGACGAGCGCGGCCATGGTCGGATCGAACGGCGATCGCTCGGCCTTCGGCGTCGGAGCGTCAAGATCCAGCCCCAGCTCCCGGTAATAGGGTTCCAGGCGTTGCTTCCAGGCCCGCTCTCGCTCCGGATCCGGGTCGGCCGGCGAATGGCAGAAGAAGTTGAGGTTGAGGGGCCCGGACGTGCGCTGACGGAAGACCTCCACGTGCCGCCGGACCTGCTCGGAGGTCAGCATGGCGCACGCGAGGGCCCCCAGGCCTCCTGCCTCCGAGACGGCGATCGCCATCTCGATGGAGGCGGCCCCCGCCATGGGGGCCAGCAGGATGGGCGCGTCGATGCCGAGCAATCCCAGCATGCGGCGATCCGGCCACGTCATGTCGCAGCTCCTTCCGTTCCGTACGTCCGGCACTCCGGTAAGGCAGACGACGCCCAGACTCAAGCGCGACGTCCTCCGGATCCAGCGGCAAGGCCACGTCGGATCGAGCATGACGGCAGAGCAAGGCCTAAGGGTGCAACCGCCGATCGGGAGAACTTTTCGGGGCAGTCCTTCATACCTGCCCATGACTCGCGACGACACGTCCTCTAGGATCCACGCCGAACGGATCGCCGGAGAGGAGGTGGATCGTGCTCGAGCGGTGGACTTTCCTGGGCGTCTGCGTCGCCTTGACGGCATGCTCGGTTCCCGGCGGCAGCCCCAACCTTGCTCAACCCGTTACCCCGGGCTCCCAAGCGATGCAGGCCGATCGCTCCGTGAGCCAGGTCTCGGACCCAGGCCCCTACGCGCCCTACTCCGATTCGTGGGGCCGCAGGGGATATTCGGCGCGGCGCCTGTGCCTGCGTCTCTACTTGAGCTGCCGTTCGGTGGCCCAGCAGTCGACGCCGGACCTGCCCGGCCTGTCCGGCGGAGGCCCCCGTCGCGGGGGCTGTGCGGCCAGATACCAGGAGTGCCTGCAGAGGCTCGGCCTCTAGCGACGAGGACCCTAGCCTCGTTGAGCAAGGGGCGATCCGGCCAACGAATATGGGGCTTTTATTCCTAGCCGCCCATGACATGGGGCGAGAAGCCGACTAGGATTCACGTCACGTCATCGGACGGGGAGGAGGTAGATCGTGCTCAAGCGCTTGAATCTCCTGGTCATGGGCGCATGCATCGCCCTGGCGGCATGCTCGGATCTCGGGACGGGCAGCCATCCCAACCCGGCTCTGCCCGACACCTCGGACAACCGGGCCCAGCAGGCCGATCGGACCACGAGTCAGACCGGCTACGTCGGTCCCTACCGGCCCGGGGGGACGACCTGAGCGGCCCGACGCTTCTCGGCGCTCCGACTGTGTCGCCAACAATACTCATCCTGCATCACGGCCGATCAGCAGGCCAACCCGGGGCAGCCCGGCCAGCTCATCGGCGGATCCCCGAACGGACGCGCGCTATGCTCCGCTCGGTATGAGAACTGCTTGCGGCTGTGGGGCATCGAGTCGACGCCGTCCCCGATCCGCTAGGGCCAACGGAGGTGTGACATGCTCAAGCAGTGGAATCTCCTGGGCCTGAGCCTATACCTCGCCTTGCCGGCCTGCACGGTGCCCGGAAGCGTCGGCAACCCCGACTCCTTTCTCGCGACCCCCGAGCGCGATGAAGCCCGGATCATCGACCGGGGCGTCGCCCAGAACGCCATCGCCGACCCCTACACCCCTTACCCCACGGTGCGCCCGGACGAGGCCAGGCGCCGCTGCATGCGCACGCTGCGAAGCTGCCTGTCGGTGGCTCAGTACTCGGGGCCTTTCGGTCCGTATGGCCCCGCGGTCAGGCGCCGAAACTGCTCGACCCAGTACCTCGAGTGCCTGCAGCGATACGGCTACTTTCGCCGGTAACCACCGCACCGAACAGCCAGAGGCGGCTGGGACCGCCACCAGGTCGCAGGGCGTTCAAGTCCGCCCGCGACGCGTCGCTCCGTGGGAATCGGATCCCGCGAGCCGGGCCCCAGCGTGAGCCTATCGTGAAGATCATGGCATAATGGGGATCAGAGCTAGCTGGAGGCAATCCCGATTGATGCACCATGCGTCCCATGGGGCGATGAGCAGCTTTGATCCGATCCTCGTCGTCCTCTCCATCCTGATCGCCATCGGCGCCGGCTACACCGCCCTCGACATGGCGAGCCGCGTCACCCAAGCCCGCGACCGTGCCCGGAGGCACTGGCTCATGGGCGGCGCGGC
Source organism: Candidatus Sericytochromatia bacterium (assembly GCA_036676985.1). GTDB lineage: Bacteria > Cyanobacteriota > Sericytochromatia > S15B-MN24 > UBA4093 > DATNQJ01. Next base: position 14,123 of record JAKFBU010000018.1, on the reverse strand, counting down.
GGCCATGGGGATCGGCATCTGGTCGATGCACTTCACCGGCATGCTGGCCTACAAGGAGCATGGCCCCGCCGCCTACGACGTGGTCCTGACCGTCGCCTCCATGCTGGTGGCCATCGCCGCGTCCTGGTGGGGGCTGTACGTCGCGAGCCGCATGGCGCTCGGCCTGCGCTGCCTGCTGGCGGGAGGCCTGCTCATGGGCTTCGGCATCGCCGCCATGCACTACTGCGGCATGGCGGCCATGCGGATGCCCTATGCCCTTCGCTACGACCCGTGGCTCGTGGCGGCCTCCATCGTCATCGCCGTCACCGGCTGCATCAGCGCGCTTTGGCTGACCTTCCGGCTGCGCGGCACGGCCCCCGCGCACGTCGGCGTCCTCAAGATCGGAGCCGCCGTCCTCATCGGGATCGCCATCGCCGGCATGCACTACACCGGGATGGCCGCCGCGCGATACGTGCCCCTCGAGGTCGCCGCCACACCGCGGGGCCCGGCCCTGCGGATCGACAACCTCGGCGCGGCGGCCATCGGCGCCGGCACCCTCTTCATCCTGGTGATCGCCCTCCTGAGCTCGTACAAGCGGCACATGGAGGACCTGCTTTCCGCCCAGCGGAACGTGAACAACCTGATCCTCCAGTCCATCGGCGAGGGCATCGTCGGCCAGGACGCCGCGGGCCGGATCACCTTCGTGAACCCCGCCGGCACGGAGATGACGGGCTACACGGCCGAAGAGCTGCTGGGCAAGTCGTGGCACGACCTGATTCATCGCCAGACGGCGAACGGCGGGTCCCTCCCGGCGGAGGACTGCTCCATCCAGGCGGTCATGCGGACCGGACGGCCCTCCCACTCGGTGGAGGAGGTCTTCCGGCGCAAGGACGGCACGCACTTTCCGGTGGAATACCTCGCGACGCCCATCCGCGAGCGGGGCGACGTGACAGGGGTGGTCGTCGCCTTCCGGGACATCACCGAGCGCAAGCAGGCGGAGGCCGCGCTGGCGGAACGGGCGCAAGAGGTGGCACACGAGCGGGCGTTCGCCGATCGCATCATCCAGAACACGCCCGCCGCCATCGCCTACCTGGACCGCGACCTGGTCTTTCGCTGGGCGAATCCCGAATACTCCCGGCTCACCGGCATTCCGCCCCACCGGATCGTCGGCCATGCGATCGCCGAGATCTTCGGGCCCGACGCGGAGCGGCAAGTCGCGGGGCTGCTCTGCGGCACCCTCGAGACCGGCAGGCCGTATCGTGCCTCGAGCTTCCCCTTCGTCTACGCTCTCGACGGCCAGGAGCGCCACACGTACTGGGACATCGTCTACTATCCGGTCCTGGACGGCGGCGAGAACGATGGGGTGCTGATCCTGGCCCAGGAGGTCTCCGAGCGCGTCGAGCGGGAAAAGCTCCAGCAGGAGAAGATCGCGGCCCTCGAGGAAGCAGACCGTTACAAGGACGAGTTCCTGTCCGTCATCAGCCACGAGCTGCGGACCCCGCTCAACTTCATCACGGGCTTCACGAGCATCCTCGACGACGAGCTCGCGGGCCCCCTCAACCCGCAGCAGCACGAATACCTGGCCAAGATCCAGAATGGGTCCGATCGCATGCTCGCGCTGGTCAACAACCTGCTGGACATGAGCCGACTGCAGGCGGGAAAGCTGTCGATCAACAAGCAGGTCGCGCCGTACGACTCCGTGCTCGAGGACGCCGTGTCCATCCTGCGGCCGCTTGCTGATCACAAGGAGATCGCCCTGACATGCGACCTGCCGCAACCCCTCGTCGCCTCGTTAGACCCGGAGCGGGTCACCCAGGTCCTGACCAACCTGGTGGAGAACGCCATCAAGTTCACGCCCACCGGCGGGGCCGTCAAGGTGGCCGCCTTCGAGCGGGACGGCGAGGTCGTCACCGAGGTCACGGACACGGGCCCCGGCATCTCGCCGACCGATCAGGCCAAGCTGTTCAAGCCCTTCGTCCAGCTGGACATGAGCTCCACCCGCCGGGTGGGGGGCACGGGCCTGGGCCTGACCATCAGCAAGGGCCTGGTGGAGGCGCACGGGGGCAGAATCGGCGTGCGCAGCGCGGGGTCCGATGGCGGCAGCACCTTCTGGTTCACGTTGCCGAAAGGGGCGAACGAATCGGTGAAAACGGCTTGACAGAACCGGAATGTGTATCCATAATGGTTACACATCAGAGGAGGGCCCATGGCCATCAGCAGCCGGTTCATCGTGAGCGTCCACATCCTGACGCTGCTCGCCCAGAGCGGCGGCAAGCCCGTGACCTCCGAGTGGATCGCCGGCAGCGCCAACACGAACCCCGCCGTCGTCCGCAAGCTCTTGGGTCTGCTTTCCAAGGCGGGCCTCACGACGTCCCAGCTGGGGGTCGGAGGCGGCGCTCTGCTCGCGCGGCCCGCCGCCGAGATCACGCTGCTGGACGTCTACCGGGCCGTCGACGAAGGCGAGCTCTTCGCGCTGCACCATGAGCAGCCGAACCCCGCCTGTCCCATCGGTCGAAACATCCAGACGGCGCTCCTGGGCACCTTGACCCGCGCCCAGCGGGCCCTCGAGAAAGAGCTCGCCGTTCAGACCATCGCCGGTGTGCTCGACGAGGTGGTCGCATGCGACGCCCCGGCCTAGGCATGCCTCTTTTTTTCGCCTAATTGTAAGTGTGTCAGTTACACGGTTTCACACCCGGGCCCCGGCCCGGACCTCACGAAAGGACCCCCGAATGACTTCCACTGCCTCCACCATCGCCATCACCGGTGCCACCGGCCAGCTCGGCCGGCTCGTGATCGACGCCCTCCTGCGGTCGCTGCCCGCTTCTCAGCTCGTCGCGGCCGTCCGCAGCCCCGAAAAGGCTCAGGACCTGGCCGCCAAGGGTGTCGAGGTCCGCCTCGCGGACTACAACCGCCCCGAGACCCTCGCCAACGCCTTCACGGGCGTCGACCGCCTGCTGCTCATCTCGTCGAGCGAGATCGGCGGGCGCCTGGAGCAACACCGGGCCGTCATCGACGCGGCAAAGCGCGCCGGCGTGAAGCTCATCGCCTACACCAGCATCCTGCACGCCGACAGCTCGCCCCTGAGCCTCGCCGCAGAGCATCGCCAGACCGAAGCCGCCCTGCAGGCGTCGGGCGTGCCCTTCGTGCTCCTGCGCAACGGCTGGTACGTCGAGAACTACACCATGAGCGTGCCCACCGTGCTGCAGTTCAAGGCCATGGTCGGCAGCGCCGGCGAGGGACGCATCTCCCTGGCCAACCGCGTGGACTACGCCGAGGCCGCGGCCGCCGTGCTGCGGTCGGAGGCCGATCAGGCCGGCCGCGTGTACGAGCTGGCGGGCGACGAGTCGTACTCCCTGGCGGAGCTGGCCGCCGAGATCGGCCGCCAGGCCGGCGAGGCGATCGCCTACAACGACCTGCCCGAGGACGCCTACAAGGGCGTGCTGCTGGGCGCCGGGCTGCCCGAGGCGCTCGCGGCCATGCTGGCCAACTCGGACGTCGGCGCCTCCCAGGGGGCGCTCTATGACGCCGGCCGCCAAATCAGCGCCCTGACCGGCCGCTCCACGGCGTCGCTCGCGGAGGCCGTCGCCCAAGCCCTGAAGACTCCGGCCCTGCAGGCGTAACGACTGTCGCTTGACGGCGCCGCGGCGGCGCCGGACCCCTCGGGGGACGACCGGCCATGGTTGGTCGGTCGTCCTGTTGCGCGGCGCGGCTGGGTCTTCACCGAGCCTTTACGTCGCAATCGCCGCCCCCGTGGGATAATGGACATGCCATGCGAAGGATCGTCCGTCTGTTCATAGCCTGCCTCGCCGCGATCGGGGTCGCGGCGCTTCCGGCACGCGCGGCAACGCCTTACCGGGTCGGGGTCGTGTACTGGTCCATGGCCATCCAGGGTCAGGTCGGCATGCGGCGCGGACTCGAGCGGGCAGCCGAGGAGATCAACCGACGGCACCCCGATCGTCCCGTGCAGCTCATCCCGTTTGTCGGCGGAGACGGGGAGGCTGGCGTCCGGAACCAGATCGCCGCGATGGACCGGCTGGTCAAGCTGAAAGTGGATGCGATCATCCTCCAGCCCATCGACTCGGCGGCCCTCTCCAAGCCAGTGCTCACGGCCAACCGGGCCAAGATTCCCGTCGTCGCCTACGATCAGTACGTCCTCGAGGGAAAGCTCGCCTGCTACCTGACGAGCAACAATCACCTGGCCGGCCATCTCGACGGGGAATATCTCGCCAAGCGCTTCAAGGGCCGAACGGCAGCCAAGCCGCTGCGGCTCGTGCTGGTGGAGTATCCGTTCGTCTCCTCGACCATCGAGCGCGTGGAAGGTCTGCTCGACGCTCTGGGCGAGGCGCGCCTTCCCTACCGCATCGTGGGCCGCTACGAGGCCGTCGAGCCGGTCGGGGGCAAGGCGGCCGGTCGGCAGATCGTGGCCCGGCATCCGCCGGGGACCATCGATGCGATCTTCTGTGTCAACGACGGCGGCGGCCTGGGCGTGCTGCGCGAGCTGCAGCGCGCGGGCCGTCGCGACGCCGTGATGGCGACGGTCGACGGAGACCCCCGGGCGATCGCCGAGCTCGAGCGCGACGGCCTCCTGGCCATCGATACGGCCCAGTTCATGGGGCCGCTCGGCGCGGAGAGCATGCGCTGGACCTATCGCCTCCTTAGAGGCGAGCGGATTCCGCGCGAGGTCCTGCTCACGGTCTATCCCCTGACCCGGGCCAGCCTCGCCGCCTATCCCGGCTGGATGGGCCCCATTCCCACCGTGATCCGCAAGCCGTGGGACCCCAGCTCCCACGTGCCCGGGAGTCGGCTGATATGGTGACCCGCACGCCGTCCACGCGCTTCCGGTCCATCCGGACCAAGCTGACGATCGTCATGATCGGCTTCATGGCCCTGACGCTCGGGACCCTGGGGGCCTTCCTCAACACCTTCCACACCAAGATGCTCCTGCAGCAGGTGCACGAACGCGAGCGCCTGTACGCGGCGAACATCCAGCAATCCATCAACCAGGTCATGTTCGCCGGCAAGTACCAGGTGCAGGCCTACCTGGAGTCCCTGGTGCAGCGGGACCCGCGCCTCCGCTACGTCATCGTCGTCGACGCGAAGACCGGCCGGGCCATCGCGCACAGCGACCCGAGCCAGATCGGGCGGCGCTACGACGACGACCTCACCCGCCGCGGGCTCGAGTCGCTCGCGACGGGCCACCAGGTGACGCAGGCGTACAAGCTCCCGAGCGGAGAGGCGATCTTCGATCTCGCCGTGCCCTACGTCCGGGGCTACCTGAAGGAGCCAGCGGGCATCATCCGGATCGGGACGTCGGCGGCCGAGGAGCTGGCCATTCTGCACACCTCGCGGCTCTACACGCTCGCGATCATCCTGCTCTTCCTCGCCTTGAGCGCCGTCCTGGCGGTCGTCCTGAGCTTCCGGCTCACCCAGGGGCTGAACGACCTCGTATCGGCGGTCCGGCGCTTCGGGGCGGGGGACTACACGGCCCATGTCCCCGTGCCCGGCGAGCCCCGGGACGAGCTGGACCAGCTGGGGCTCGACTTCAACCAGATGGCCGCCCGCCTGCAGGCCTATGCGGAGAACCTGGAGCAGCAGGTGCAGGAGCGCACGGAGCAGCTGGCGCGCCTCTACAACTCCCTGCGCGAGAGCGAGCAACGCCTGCGCACGGTCGTGACCAACGCCCCCATCGTCCTGTTCGCCACCGATTTGAACGGCTGCTTTACCATGGCCGAAGGCAAGGGGCTCGCCCTGCTGGGCGATCGCCAGCAGCTCGTGGGACTGTGCGCCGACGAGAACTTTTCCGACGTGCCCGCCGTCGCCCGGAATATCAGCCGGGCGTTGGCCGGCGAGACGTTCAGTGACCTGGTGACGGTCGATAATTACGTCTTCGAGGTCTGGTACGGCCCCATGAAGGATCCCTCGGGGACGACGACGGGCGTCATCGGGGTGGCCATGGACGTCACGGAGCGCCAGCGACTGGAGAACCAGCTCAGGGCCCAGTTCGAGAAGCTCCAGGAGCTGGACGTGCTCAAGACGAACTTCGTCAACGCCGTCTCCCACGAGATCCGGACCCCGCTCACCTCCATCATGGGCTACGCCGAGTTCCTGGAGGACGAGATCGGCGGTCCACTGTCGGCCCTGCAGCGCGAGTTCGTGGACCAGCTGGAGCACGGCGCGCGGCGGCTGGAGTTCCTCGTGAACGATCTCTTGGACTTCGCGCGCCTCGAGGCCGGGACCTTCCGCTTGCGTCTCGAGGACGAAGACCTGGCCGACAAGATCCGGCAGGCGGCCGACAGCTTCCGGCCCCAGCTCGAGGAAGGACGGCTGCACATGGAGACCCAGCTGCCGGCCGAGCCGCTCATGGCGACCATGGACGGTCAACGGATCGGGCAGGTGCTTACCAACTTGATCGGCAACGCCCTCAAGTTCACGGCGCCGGAAGGCATGATCCGGATCCGTGCCTGGCAGGCGGACGATCACTTGCGCTGCGAGATCGAGGACACGGGGGAGGGGATCGCGAGCGAGGACATCCCCAAGCTGTTCCAGCGATTCTCCCAGCTCGAGGCGGGCATCCGGAAGGGCAAGGGCACGGGCCTCGGCCTATCGATCAGCAAGGCCATCGTCGAGGCCCACGGCGGCAAGATCGGGGTCTGGAGCGAGCTCGGCAAGGGCTCCACCTTCTGGTTCACGCTGCCGCTGAGGCCGGCTCCGCTCGAAGACGGCAGCGAGCCGGATCATGGTTGACGCTCCGCGTGCGAGGGCGCGCCGCACGGCCATGGCCCCCCAGGGCTGGCGTTCTCCGAGGCCTGATGTCCAGGAGATGGCGCGGGCCATCCGGTCAGTCCCGGTTCACCCTTCACATCGCGTCGGTTTCGGGACGCGCGGAGGCACGCCGGGTCGGCCCCAGGTGAGTCCGGTGCTTCAGCTCCGCGAAGCGGTCGCTCGCCGCGGCCTCGGGCCAGAGCAGCGAGACGGCGATGCCCGCCAGGAAGGCGAGCGGCATGGAGACGAGCGCCGGATTCTTGAGGGGGAACCAGGCGCTCGCGTGGCCCAGGATGTCCACCTGCACGACCGGTGAGAGCACGATGAGGAGCAGGCTCGAGCAGGTGCCCGTCACCATGGAGGCCACGGCCCCGAGCGTGGTGCAGGGGCGCCAGAAGATCGACAGGAGCAGCGCCGGCAGATTGGCGCTCGCTGCGATCGCGAACGCCAGCCCCACCATGAAGGCGACGTTCTGACCCTTGAAGACGATGCCCAGGGCGATCGCCACCAGGCTCAGGGCCACCGTGGCCGCCCGGGCGACGACGAGCTGCTCGCGCTCCGGGGCCTGGCCTCTGCGCACCACATGGGACCACAGGTCGTGCGAGAGGGCGGCCGCGCCCGAGAGCGTGAGGCCCGCCACCACCGCGAGGATGGTCGCGAAGGCGACCGCGGAGATGAAGCCCAAAAAGGGCGTGCCGCCCACCATGGCCGCGAGCATGGGGGCTGCCATGTTGCCGCCCTTGTCGACGGCCGTCACAGCGTCGCGGCCCACGAGCACGGCCGCCCCGAAGCCCAGGACGAAGGTGACCAGGTAGAAGTAGCCGATGAGCCCGGTGGCGAAGAAGACCGAGCGGCGCGCGGCCGGGGCGTCCGGCACCGTGTAGAAGCGCATGAGGATGTGCGGCAGGCCGGCGGTGCCGAACATCAGGGCGAGGCCCAAAGACAGCGCGTCCCAAGGATTGGCCACCAGCGTGCCCGGCCCAAGGCTCGCCGCCCCGTACCGGGCCGCGGCCGCCGCGAAGAGCGCGAGCGGGTTGAAGCCGAAGCGTGCGAGCACCAGGAGGGCGAGCAGGCTCGCTCCGCCGAGCAGGAGGACGGCCTTGATGATCTGTACCCAGGTGGTCGCGAGCATGCCGCCGAAGAGGACGTAGGCGAGCATCACGGCCCCCACGATGACGACCGCCGACTCGTAGGGCAGGCCGAACATGAGCTGGATGAGGTTGCCGGCCCCCACCATCTGCGCGATCAGGTAGAAGGTCACCACCGCCAGACCGCCCATGGCCGCCGCGATCCGGGCCGGGGCCTGCCCGAGCCGGTAGGCGACGACGTCCGAGAAGGTGTACTTGCCGAGGTTGCGCAGGGGCTCGGCGATGAGGAACATGACGACGGGCCAGCCCACCAGGAAGCCGATGGAGTACATCAGCCCGTCGAAGCCCTTGAGGGCCACCATGCCCGCGATGCCGAGGAAGCTCGCGGCGCTCATGTAGTCACCGGCCAGCGCGAGCCCGTTCTGGCCGGCCGAGACGTTGCCCCCGGCGGCAAAGAACTCGTGGGGGCTCCGGGTGCGTCTGGCCGCCCAGTACGTGACGGCGAGCGTCAGGCCGATGAAGACGAGGAAGAAGGCGATCGCGATCGGATCCGGGCGGCCCCACGACGTGGTCATGTCAGCCCTCCTTGCTAGCCTTGAGCCGGGCGATCACGGCGTCGTAGCGCCGATTGGCCCAGCGTACGTAGCAGCCGGTCAACAGCCAGGCGAACACGATGACGAGTCCCCCGCCCAGGATCCCGAGGCTCAGCCCCGGGGCGATCGTCATGGCGAGCAGCGGCTTCTGGAAGGCGACCAGGAGCACGAAGCCGAAGTAGACGGCCATGACGAGGGCCGTCAGCGTCAGCCCCACGCGCCAGTGCGAGCGGGCCAGGGCCTCCACCTCCGCGTCGTGGTCCATGCGCTCCTCCGATCCGTCACGAAAACGAGCAACCGACCTCGGATCGTAGCGGGACGACGTCTCGATCGATTGGGCGCCATGGCCGACGTTTCTCGGCGCGGTTGCCGGGCGGCGCTCGGGCGCTTCATTAAGAGTTCGTTAGGCGACACAAGCTGGCGCAGCGCCGCGGGTACATCCATGACAGTAAGAAGTCATTGCCTGGAGGCCCTCATGAAGATCAACGCCGACTCCCGTCCCCATCCCAGCAAGCCTGGCGGTCGCAAGGCGGCCGAAGAGGGCCAGAAGGGCAAGGTCGATCCGCGCTTCGAAAAGCTGGATGCCAACCAGGACGGGACGCTCAGCGGCAAGGAGCTGCTGGAGCGAGGTGCCGCGCGCTTTGCCGCCCGCGACGCCAACGGCGACGGCAAGGTCTCGCGCAAAGAGTCGCGCATGGACTTCAAGCTCCTGGATGCCGACGGCGACGGCAAGCTGAACGAGGCCGAAGCCCAGGGCTTCGGGCGCTACGGCAAGGACGAGGACGGCTCGGTCTCCAAGGAGGAGTTCCTGCAGGGCCAGCGCGCCGACCGCGCCACGGCCCGCGAGGCCATCCGCAACCACACCTTCGATCAGTTGGATGCCGACGGAAACGGCAAGCTCGGCAAGCGCGAGGGCCGGGAGCTCGAGGGCTACGACGCGAACGACGACGGCAAGGTCACGCGCGAGGAGTTCCATGCGGGCCGGGGCGCCGATTGGAAGGCCAAGCGCGACGAACGGTTCGAGGGGCGGTTCGATGCCCTGGATCGCAACGGCGACGGCGTCCTCTCCCGCAAGGAAGGCAAGGAGTTCCGGGGCTACGACCTGGACGGCGATCGCCGCGTCTCGCGCCTCGAGTTCCACAACGGCCAGGAGGCCGACCGCAAGGCCGAGGTCTTCGGCGGCATCCTGGGCGAGACCATCAAGGCGGACTACCAGGCGGAGGCCGCCAACGGCCTCGAGGAGCCGACGCTCCCCCAGAGCGCCAAGGGGCCCACGGATCTCGTCATCAGCTCGTTCAACGTGCTCGGCAGCAGCCACACGACGCCCGGCGGCGAGAAGCCGGGCATGGACTCGGGCGTCACCCGCATCCGGCGCGCGGCCAAGCTCCTGAACGAGCACAAGGTCGACGTGGTGGGCTTCCAGGAGCTGCAGAGCGACCAGCTGAGAGAGTTCAAGAAGGTGGCGGGCGACAAGTTCGGCGTCTATCCCGGTGAAAAGCTCCCCGGCCAGGCCAACGCGAACTCGATCGCCTGGCGCAAGGACAAGTGGGACCTGGTCAAGGCCGACAGCATCGCCATCCCGTACTTCGGCGGCCACAAGGTCGACATGCCCGTCGTCCTCTTGCGCAACAAGGAGACGGGCCAGGAGGCCTACTTCACGAACTTCCACAACCCCGCGAGCACCCGCAAGCACCCGGACCAGGAGAAGTGGCGCGACAAGGCGACCGACCTCGAGATCGACCTCGTCAACCGCCTGCGCAAGAGCGGCAAGCCGGTCTTCCTGACGGGCGACATGAACGAACGCGAGGAGTACTTCAACCGGATGTCCAAGGGCACGGACATGAACGCCGCCAACGAAGGCCGCGACGGTCGTCCCCGCCAGATGGGCATCGACTGGATCTTCGGCTCGTCGGACGTGTCCTTCAGCGGCTACGTCAAGGACCAGGGCAAGCTCGTCCGGGACACGTCCGACCACCCCATGATCGTGAGCAAGGCCCGCATTCACGGGGATTGAGCCCGCCTACGCCCCGAGAAATGGTATGATGGCTATTTCGCCTCGGGCGCCCCGGCGCATCCTGGGGCTTTGCCGGCACGTCCCGGCCGAGCCCCGTCAGACGGACTGAGTCACCTCGTTGGACGTATTGACCCGGCTTTTCACACGTGCGGAGTTCGAGCAGTGGATCGGATCCGCTGTCCTGCGGACGGGGGCGACCTGCCTCCGGCGGGGCGGCGTGGCCGAGCCCGCGATCGCAGCCCCCCGCCCGGACGCCCTGAGCGTCCAGGCGACCGTCGACGACGGCTCCGATTACCTGCGCACGACGCGCCTCGACTGGGACGGCCAGACCTTCCACTCCCGGTGCGATTGCCCGCTCGGTGAGCGGTGCAAGCACGTGGCCGCCCTGGGCCTCGCGTTCCTGGAAAACCCCGTGCTGCCCCAGACGGCCGCCGCCGACACCCCCTTTGAGCCCGGCCAGGAAGTCACGCTCTACACGTGCTGGCCCGCGCCGCCGCCCAAGTCCCTGGCCGCCATGTACCAGCGGCCCATGTGCCTGTGGCTGTCGCTCGACACGGCCAAGCTGCGCGACGACCTGACGCCCGGCACCGCGCGCCCGGTCGGCCTCTGGGGCATGCCCAAGAACCCGCCGCGCGAAGAGGATCGGGCCATCCTGGAGCGCCTCATCCCCTTCTACCAGGCCCACGGTCGCTCGTTCTCCTCGCCGCACGCCCGCGGCGTCCCCCTGCGCGAGGCGGACGTCACGCCCATCCTGGAGCTCCTGCAGGACTACGCCTTCGTTTACGCCGGAGGCCGCCAGCTCCTGTCCATCCGCGCGGATCGCCCGATCGTCCGCCGGCGCGTCTCCACCTGGGAGGGCGAACAGGAGATCTGGGAGCTGGAAGGCATTCCGGTCCCCGCGGCCCCGGCCCGGCTGATCGGGGAAGACCCCGCATGGGTCCTCATGGACGGCACCCTCCACCCGGTCGTCGAGGGCGAGTCCTCCGTGCCCGACGGCTCGGCCCAGCCGGTGGCGCCCGCCGCACCGCCGCGCCTCCACCCAAGCGTCACGCCGCTCGCTCGCCTCACCCTCCACGAGGAGGACGACGGCCTGGTGGCGCGCCTGGGCTTCACCTACGGCACGGCCATGCCCATCAGCCCCACCGACCCGCGCCGAGCGGTCGGCGGAGAGCTCGACGGCGCCTGGGGCTTCTGGGAGCGCGACGCCGAGGCAGAAGCGGCCCTGATCCGCCGCATGTCGGGAACGGGGCTGGAGGCCCGGGGCTCCGGCGAGTGGACCGGCTGGGGCGATGCGGCCCTCGGCTTTCTCATGGACGGGATCCCCGCGCTTTTGACCGAGGGCTGGGAAGTCTACGGCGAGGAGCGGCTCACCCGTCACCGCGTCGACCGCCGGCATGCGAGCGTCAGCGTCAGCATCGCCTCCGGCACCGACTGGTTCGACATGGAGACCTACCTGACGCTCGACGGCGAGCCCCTCGAGGGCCAGAGCCTCCTCAAGGCCATGCGCTCCGGCTCGCGCTTCGTCCGGCTCGGCACGGGTGCCTTCGCCCGGCTGCCCGAAGAGTGGCTGGCGCGCCAACAGGCGCTCGCGGGCTCGCTCGGCTTCGACGCCTTGCTCTCGGGCGATCGCGTCCGCCAACGCCTGCCAAGGTACCAGGCGATCGCAGCCCAGGAGATCATGGAGGCCGCGGACTCCGCCCAGGCCGACACCGACTGGCACGCCCTGCTGCACCTACTGCAGCACCAGGAGACCGTGCCTCAGCAGGCGGTGCCCGAGGGCTTCGTCGGGGAGCTGCGCGGCTACCAGCGGCGGGGCCTGGACTACCTCTGCTTCCTGCGGGACAACGGGCTCAACGGGATCCTCGCGGACGACATGGGCCTCGGCAAGTCCATCCAGGCGATCGCCCTCCTCCTGCGCGAGAAGGAGGCCGGCCGCCAGGGCCCGAGCCTGCTGGTGGCCCCGACCTCGGTGGTCTTCAACTGGGAGCAGGAGTTCGCGCGCTTCGCGCCGGGCCTCAAGGTCGCCGTCTTCCACGGCTCCGACCGGCATGCCCAGGCCCTCGACCTGGACGGCGCGGACGTGGTGGTCACGAGCTACGCGCTGTTGCGCCGGGACCTCGGCACGCTCAAGGGACGCCGGTTCCACTACGTCATCCTGGACGAGGCCCAGATGATCAAGAACCCGCGCTCGCAGGGGGCGAAGACGGCCTGCAGCCTCCAGGCCAACCATCGCCTCTGCCTCACGGGTACGCCCATCGAGAACAATCTGCTCGAGCTGTGGAGCCTGTTCCAGTTCCTGATGCCCGGCTACCTGGGCTCGGAGCGGCAGTTCCGGGACCGCTACCTCAAGGCGGGCGCCGAGGCGCCCGTGGACGCGCTCAGGCGCCGCGCGCACCCCTTCATCCTGCGCCGTCTCAAGCAGGAGGTCGCCCCCGATCTGCCGCCGCGCACCGACATGGTAAGCTACTGCGAGCTCGGGCCCGAGCAGCGCCGGTTCTACGACGAGCTCCTGGCGGGCGTCCGGCACGAGGTCATGGGGGCCGTCGCGCGCGTGGGCCTCGCCAAGTCCCGCTTCAACGTGCTCGAGGGCCTGTTGCGCCTGCGCCAGGCCTGCTGCGACCCGCGCATCGTGGCTCCCCACCTGCCGACCATTCCCTCCGCCAAGGTCGACCACGTCATGGAGCTGGTTCGCGAGATCTCGGCCGAGGGGCACCGGGTGCTCATCTTCTCGCAGTTCGTGAAGGTGCTGCGGATCCTCTCGGACCGCCTGACGGCGGATGGCGTGGAGTTCGAGTACCTGGACGGCCAGACCAAGGACCGGATCGAGCGGGTCCAGCGCTTCAACGCGGGCACGGCACCGGTCTTCCTGATCAGCCTGAAGGCGGGCGGCACGGGTCTGAACCTGACGGGCGCGGACTACGTGGTCCTCTTCGACCCCTGGTGGAACCCTGCGGTCGAGGAGCAGGCCACGGACCGGGCGCACCGGATCGGCCAGGCCCGGCACGTCTTCTCCTACAAGCTCATCGCCAAGGACACCGTCGAGGAGAAGGTCCTGGCCCTACAGGAGCGCAAGCGCCGCCTCGCCAAGGACGTGCTCGAGGGCGAGGGCCTGTCGCAGGCCTTCTCGCAGGAGGACCTGGAGTTCCTGTTCTCCTAGGCCCGATTGACTTTCCGTGCGGCCTCGCGATAATTGTCTGGTTAGCAACCGGACGGTCACTCGCCTTGGCCGCCACGTCCGGTCCCTCGCCCGCTCTATGAGGAGGTTCTGCGTGGAAGTCGATTTCTTGTCCGACGGCTGGGTCTCGGCCCTGGCCGAGCGCCTCAACGACAGCAAGGCCTTCAAGGACGCCAACAAGGGCTGGACCACCTCGCTGGCCTTCGCGCTCCTGCCCGATCCCGACAAGGGCGTCGAGCCCGCGGCCCTGGTGCTCCATGTGCAGGACGGCGCCTGCCAGAGCGCGAGCCGCGTCGCGGGCCCCGGCCCCTACGAGGCTGAGTACGTCATCCGCGGGGTGGCCGCCAACTGGAAGCTGCTCCTGGAAAAGGCGATTTACCCCGTGCCCGCCATCATGAAGGGTGACCTGCAGCTCGTGAAGGGCGGTACCACCGCGCTCATGATGAAGATGAACGCCGTGCAGGCCCTCCTGGACGAGGCCGGGGCCCTCTCGACGCGCTATCCGGGCTAGA
>JAKFBU010000017.1:0-19506 GCA_036676985.1 Candidatus Sericytochromatia bacterium | reverse complement strand
AACATGACACCGACCTTCTCGCGCAGCTGGTTGATGAAGATGACGATGGTGTTGGACTTGCCGATGCTCGCCGTGAGCTTGCGCAGGGCCTGGCTCATGAGGCGGGCCTGCAGGCCCACGTGGCTGTCGCCCATGTCGCCCTCGATCTCGGCCTTGGGAACGAGCGCCGCCACCGAGTCCACGACGATGATGTCCACCGCGCAGCTCTTGACCAGGGCGTCGGCGATCTCGAGCGCCTGCTCGCCGGTGTCGGGCTGCGAGACCAGCAGGTTCTCCACGTCCACGCCGAGCTTGGCGGCGTACTGGGGATCCAGCGCGTGCTCCGCGTCGATGAAGGCCGCGATGCCGCCCAACTTCTGGACCTGGGCCACGACCGTCAGGCTCACGGTGGTCTTACCGCCCGACTCCGGGCCGTAGACCTCGACGATACGGCCCTTGGGCAGGCCGCCCACGCCCAGCGCGATGTCCAGGGGGAGGATGCCCGTGGGCACCACGCCCACCTTCATGCGGGCGTTGTCCCCGAGCTTCATGATCGAGCCCTTGCCGAACTGCTTTTCGATCCCGGCCAGGGCCAGGTCCAGGGCCTTCCGCTTTTCGCTCGAGGTCTCACGCGGCACCAGCGTCGCTACTTCTTTCGGCATCTCGGTCCGATCTCCTTTTCTGCGCATGGGCGTCCTTTCAGTTGACTAGCTCATGCTATCGAATCTTTGTTCGAAAATCAAGAGCGGGGGATCACACTTGCTAAACGATCTACCACAAGAAAAGCGAGCCTCCCCCGCGCCGGGCGGGAGAGGCCGATGAGGAGGCGTTCGACGGGCTATTCGATGTACTCGATCATGCGCCGCTCGGTCATGGCATGCTTCAGCTTCGCGAGGGCCTTGCCCTCGATCTGGCGCACCCGTTCGCGAGTGACGCCGAAGAGGCGTCCGATCTCCTCGAGGGTGTGGACGTGACCGTCGCCGATGCCGAAGCGCAGCTCCACCACCTGGCGCTCGCGCTCGCTCAGGGTGCCCAGGATGCCGCGGATCTCCTCTTGCAGGAGGAGGGAGGCCACCGCCGAGGCCGGGCCCGGTGCCTCGCGATCGATGATGAAGTCCCCGAGCCGGCTGTCCTCTTCCTTGCCGATGGGCGTCTCCAGCGAGATGGTGTCCTTGACCACCTTCTTGATCTCGTTGATCTTCTCGACCGTCACGTTGGCCTCCGCCGCGATCTCCTCGTCGGTCGGCTTGCGGCCGAGTCGCTGCGTGAGGCGCTGGGAGATGGCCCGCAGACGATTGATGGTCTCGACTAGGTGGACGGGGATCCGGATGGTGCGGGCCTTGTCGGCTAAGGCCCGCGTGATGGCCTGGCGGATCCACCAGGTGGCGTAGGTCGAGAACTTGTAGCCGCGCGTGTAGTCGAACTTCTCGACGGCCCGGATGAGGCCCAGGTTTCCCTCCTGGATCAGGTCCAGGAAGGAGAGGCCGCGTCCCAGGTACTTCTTGGCGACGCTGACCACCAGTCGCAGGTTCGCCTCGATCATGCGCTGGCGGGCGCGCTCGCCGACCGGTCCCGGCAGGCCCATGTCGCGGGCGATCTTGAGCTCCTCGTCCGCCTTCAGGAGCGGAATGGCTCCGATCGAGCGCAGGTACGCCTGGACCGGATCGGCCGGTGCGGCAACCTTCTCGGCCTTTTCGGCCTCCGGAGGATGGGCCTCCTCGAAGGGTTGGGCCTCCTCTTCCAAGAAGCTCACCCGCAAGCCGGGTTCTTCCGGCTGATGCTCAATCTCCTCCAGGTCGTGGGCGGGCGCGTCGGGCACGTCCGTGAGGAGCTCGTCGAACAGCTGGCCATCTGTTGCGCCGTGCGTATCCATGGCACCTGCCTCCCTCTTCGCATGGAACGCCCACGGCCAGAGGGACCCAAACCGAGCTCTCAAGCCATCTGAGGGCGATCCATGGTCCATCATAGCCACGAATGGCGCCATTACAAGCTGCGAGGGAGTGTCGATGCCCTGCGGCAAGGCCGGTCGGGCCGCGCGGCTCAGGGACTGGGGGCTTGCGCCGGTAAGAACTGGCGGACCGTCTCCACCAGAGACTTGTTGCGGTAGGGTTTGGCAAGGAAGCCGTCGCAACCGGCCGCTTCGGCGGCGTCGCGATCGCTGTTGGAGGCCTTGGCGGTCACCACGAGGATGGGGATGTGGGCCGTCTTCGGGTCGGCCTTCAGCTCGCGCGTCGCGGAGAGGCCGTCCAGCACCGGCATGAGGATGTCCATCACGATCAGGTCGGGCGGGGTCCGCTGGACCATCTCGATGGCTTCCTGGCCATTGTTCGCCACGAGCACCTCGAAGCCCTGGTTCTTGAGGATGACCTCGGCCACCTCGCGGTTGGTCACTTCGTCTTCCACGACCAAGATTTTTTGGGGCATGCGCTGTTCCGCTTTCACGCTGAATGATCAGACGCAAACCACTATATCATCCGGCCTCTTGAACTCAACACCCTCCATGGGGCGCACCGATTCAGCCCCCGAGGAAATTTCGCCGGGGAAGACTCGGCCCGGTGCCCCTTGCCGCCAAACCGGGTGCTTGATGCTCAACCCTAGATGGTTACAGCTTTGTAGCCCCCCGCTGAGTCGCTCGCCGAGCGGGATTGATGACACCACGACGTTATAATGTTCGTTTGACAGGTTGCCATCCGAACGATATGTTCTTTCCTGTTCCGAGGCGCACCTCAAACACCCTGACAACGAACCCTCACGTTCCCTGGCCAACGTCACTCGCCCCCATGACGGGCCGTGCGTCGGCCCCCCGAAAGGAGTAACCGTACTCATGTTGATGACCCCTTCGCTCACTTCCTCGTTCCACCCGGGCTTTTCCGGCTTCGGCCAGGATGGCATTCGCCACGACCTCAACCGCCTCTATTACAGCGACTACTCGCGGCAGGGCATGATCGATCCTCAGGTCTATGGCGCGCCCTTCTATTCCGGGTATAACGCGGTTGCTCCGTGGGGCTACATGCCGACCTCGGCCTATGCCGCGGCCCCTTACTACACCCCCGCCTACCAGGGCTACGATCCGCGCTTCGGCTACGCCCGTCCGGAGTACTTCCGGCAGCAGTTCGACTACAACCGCCCGGAGTACTTCCGCCAGTTCGACTACAACCGTCCGGAGTACTTCCGCCAGTTCGACTACAACCGCCCGGAGTACTTCCGTCAGTTCGACTACAACCGTCCGGAGTACTTCCGCCAGTTCGACTACAACCGTCCGGAGTACTTCCGTCAGTTCGACTACAACCGTCCGGAGTACTTCCGCCAGCAGTTCGACTACGCCCGTCCGTACGACTACACCCGTCAGTACGACTGGCAGCGTTCGTACGACTACACCCGTCCCTACGACTACGCCCGCTCGTTCGATTGGGCGCGCCAGTTCGAGGCCCGTCCGTATGACTTCAACCGCTCCTTCGAGACCATGCGTCCTCAGGAGCAGCTGCCCTACGCCCGGACCAGCGAGAACATGATCCGGCCCATCGAGGGCATGCCGACCTACGGCACCGATGCCTACAGCATTCCCGCCGTGAACTCGGCCGAGACCCCCGATGCCTTCCTGCTCGTCGTCGAGCTGCCCGGCGTCGACCTCAAGGACGTCAACCTCCAGATCCACGGCTCGAGCCTCGTGCTCAACGCCTTCCGTCGCCCCACCTGGAGCAACGGGACCGTTACCGTGAACTACCACTTCGCCGAGGGCCGCTTCGGCACCCTCCGTCGCGTCCTGCCCCTGCCGGTGGGCGTGCTGCCCGGTCAGATCCAGGCCAACTTCCTCAACGGCCTGCTGACCATCGTGCTCCCCAAGAGCGGTAGCGGCGCGAGCCTGCCCCAGGCGAGCATCGTCATCAACTCGAACGTTCCTACGACGATGTAGGACCGACCGGACACCTGGCGAAACGGTTCCGGTGCCGCCCTGTGGGCGGCGCCGGACCTTCATCCCTGGTTTCGTCAGGTCGTCTATGGCCCGAGGCGATCGCCTCGGGCTCTTTTCTATAGAAGTGAGGCGGGCTCCACGTCGATGGCCATGCGCACCCCTTGGGGGCGCTCGGTCTGGCGGACCGCCTCTCTCAGCGCCCGGCGCGCCGCGCCTAGATCCGCCGCCTTGATCAGAACCTGGACCCGATGCCGGCCGCGCAGCTGGGCGAGCACCGCTTCGGCGGGCCCGAGTGCCACGACCTCCGGAAAGGCCTCCAGACGCTGGACCAGGGTGCCGGCCACCTTCCAGGCCGCCCCGGCGTCCTCCGCGCTCACCACCACGTTGATCAGGTGAATGAAGGGTGGGTAGCGCAGATCCTCGCGCTCGCGAACCTCGTAATCGAAGAACGCCTCGAAGTCATGGGCCTGCGCGAAGCGCACGCTCGGATGATCCGGCGCGTAGGTCTGCAGCACCACGCGGCCCGCGATGTCCCCGCGTCCCGCGCGACCCGCCACCTGCGTCAGGAGCTGGAAGGTACGTTCGCCCGCGCGGAAGTCCGGCAGGTTCAACGACGAGTCGGCCGCCATGATGCCCACCAGGGAGACCCGGGGCAGATCCAGGCCCTTGGCGACCATCTGCGTGCCGATGAGGACGTCCGCCTCGCCCTGGGCGAAGGCGTCGAGGATCCGCTGGTGAGAGCCCTTGCGCGTCGTAGTGTCCTTGTCGAGCCGGAGGATGCGCGCGCCCGGCAGGAGCTCGGCGGCCGCCTCATAGACCTGCTGGGTACCCGCTCCGAAGTGCTTGATGTAGGGGCTGCGACAGGAGGGGCAACGCTTCGGCGGCTCCTCTCGGTAGTCGCAGTAGTGGCAGCGCAGGGACTCGCCCGCGCGGTGGTAGGTCAGGGATACCGAGCAGTTGGGGCACCGCACGGCCTCCCCGCAGCTCCGGCACAGCACGAAGGTCGCATAGCCCCGGCGGTTGATGAGCAGGATCGCCTGCTCTCCGCGTTCGAGACAGGCCGTGAGCTCCTCGCCCAACCGCCGGCTGAAGATGGAGCGATGTCCCGCTTCCAGCTCCGCGCGCATGTCGACCACCTCGACGGGCGGCATAGCCCGATCGTGGATGCGACGCGACAGGCGCAACAGGCCGTACTCGCCCGAGACCGCGCGGTGATGGGTCTCGACCGCCGGCGTGGCGCTGCCCAGGACGACCCGCGCCCCCTCAAAGGCCGCCCGCTGCAAGGCGACGGTGCGGGCATGGTAGCGAGGGGCCACGTCCTGCTTGTAGGAGCTCTCGTGCTCCTCGTCGATGATGACGAGCCCGAGACGCGCGACCGGCGCGAAGATGGCCGAGCGGGCCCCGATGCCGACCCGGGCCTCGCCTGTCCGGAGGCGCTGCCATTCGTCATAGCGCTCTCCCTGGCCGAGCGCGCTGTGCAGCACCGCGATCCGATCCCCGAAGCGGGCCCGGAAGCGCGCGACCGTCTGCGGAGTGAGGGCGATCTCGGGCACGAGCACGAGCGCCTGCTCACCCCGATCGAGGGTGTCGGCAATCGCCTGGAGGTACACCTCCGTCTTGCCGCTGCCCGTCACGCCAAAGAGGAGAAAGACCTCGCCGGGATCCGCCTGGGTGATGGCGCGGATGGCCTCGGCCTGCTCGGCCGTGGGCTCGACCGCGCCCCCATGCGCGGCCTTGGGCAGATCGGGGGCGCGCCGGACGCGCTGGGCGGCGATGGCGACCGCTCCCCGGGCCTCGAGGCCCCGGAGCAAAGAGGGCGTGGTCTGGGCCGCGCGGACCAGGTCGGCCATGGGCATCTGGCCGCCGGCGGACGCGAGCACGCCCATCACCTGGACCTGGCGCTTGGAGAGATCCGCCGCGAGGCCGCCCTGCATGGTGACGACGAGCTGGGTCTTCTCCTTGGCCTCGCCGCGCATGGTGCCCCGGGGCAGGGCCATCTGGTACACCTGAGCGAGCGAGCAACAGTAATGCTCGGCAAGCCATGCGAACAGGCGCTGCAGCGCCGGAGGCACGGCCGCCTCGCCGAGGACCTCGCGGATCTCGCGGGTGGGGGCATCAGGGGCCTTTGCCGGCAGCCCGACCACGTAGCCGCTCGCCCGGGCTCGTGCGCCGAAGGGCACCACCACGGCCGACCCGATGCCGACGCGCTCCTGCAGAGCCAAGGGCACGCGGTAGGTGTAGGGCCGTTGCTGCGCGACCGGCAGGGAGTCGATCAGGACGTCGGCGTAGAGCGGCTCGGGGGCGCCAGGGGTCATGCGCGGGGAAGCCGTTCGGCCACCAGCTCCCAGAGTCGGTCGGCCACCTGGAGCTTAGGCATGCGGGCGATCTCGGCGACCACGCCCTGGGGGCCGATGACGGTCACCGCGTTCTGGTCGGTCTCGAAGCCGATGTCCCCCCGCGAGACGTCGTTGGCGACGATGAGGTCCAGGCCCTTGCGTCGCAGCTTGTCCTCCGCGTAGCCGAGGACGTCGTTGGTCTCGGCCGCGAAGCCGACGACCAGCTGATCGGGACGCTTCCTCGGGGCGAGCGTGGAGAGGACGTCGACCGTTGGCTCGAGCTCCAGATGGATGGAGCCCTTTCCCTTCTTGATCTTGCTGTCGGCGGCCACGACCGGGCGGTAGTCCGCGACGGCCGCGGCCATCACGAGCACGTCGGAGCCCGCGAAGCGCTCGGAGACGGCGGCTGTGAGCTCGGCCGCGGTGGCGACGCGCACGGCCTCGACCCCCGGGGGCACGGGCAGGCCGGAGCTCGTGACGAGCGTGACCGCGGCTCCGCGCTCGGCCGCGGCCTGGGCGATCGCATGGCCCATCTTGCCGCTCGAGCGGTTGCCGATGTAGCGCACGGGATCGATGGGCTCGCGGGTCCCGCCCGCGGTGACCAGCACCCTCACGCCCGCCAAGGAGGCCCCCTGCCGGTAGCGGCGCTCGATGGCCGCCGCAATGACTTCGACCTCGGCGAGCTTGCCCGCCCCTTCCTCGCCGCAGGCGAGCTCTCCGGACGCCTGGGGCATGACCACCTGAACGCCCCGCGCCTGCAGGGTCGCAAGGTTTGCCCGGGTCGCCGGGTGCTCCCACATGGCCGTGTTCATGGCGGGCGCCACCAGGACCGGGGCCCGGGTGGCGAGCAGGGTGGTGGAGAGCAGGTCGTCGGCGATGCCGTTGGCGAGCTTGGCCATGGTGTTGGCCGTCGCGGGCACCACGGCCACCAGGTCGCAGCCGCGGGCCAGGTCGATGTGCTCGACGCCCGCGGCCCCCGTCTCGAAGGGGTCAACGTGCACCGGGTGCCGGGACATGGTCTGGAAGGTGAGGGGCGTGACGAAGCGGGTGGCGTTCTCCGTCATGACGACGCGAACCTCCCAGCCGCGCTTGCGCAGCCAGGAGGTCAGCTCGACGGCTTTATAGACCGCGATCCCGCCCGAGACCCCGAGGAGTAGGACGGGCATCGGCGTTACGCTTGGGTCTCGGGCTGATCCTCGGCCTCACGGGCCTCCTGGAGGAGCTCGTTGATGGCCAGAGGAATCGGCTTGTTGACCTCGATGGAGCCGTCGCGCTGGATGTCGTCCTTGAGGAGCTTGGCGCGGCGGGCGACCTTGAGGACCAGCTCGTACTTGTTATCGTTGTTGGCCAACAGTTCGCTGTGCATCGTTCACCTTTCTTGCTAGTGGGGCAGGTGGCGGCTAATCCGGCACCGCTCCGCGGTAATGATCGCATGAAGCTTGGTCGCCGCCTTGGCGAGGTCGTCGTTGACGACCTGGTAGTCGTAGAGCGGCAGGAAGTTGAGCTCGTCCACCGCGACCGACAGGCGCTGGCGGATGGCCTCGGCCGCCTCGGTCTGGCGCTTGCGCAGGCGCTGCTCCAGGGCCTCGAGCGTGGGCGGGAGGATGAAGACGTAGACGCCGTGCGGCCAGCGCTCCTTGACCTGGATGGCGCCCTTGACGTCGATCTCGAGCAGGACGTCGTGGCCTTCCGAGATCATCTCCTCGACGTAGGCGCGGGGCGTGCCGTAAAAGAGGCCGTTGACGAACTGGGAGTACTCCAGGAGGTCGCCCTGCTCGACCATCTGCTGGAACTGCTCTTCGGTCCGGAAGAAGTAGTGCTTGCCGTCCACCTCGCCCGGGCGCGGCTGGCGGGTGGTCACCGAGACCGAGAAGCGCAGCTCCGGCATCTCGCGGTGGAGCTCCTTGACGAGCGTCCCCTTGCCCACGCCGGACGGGCCCGAAATGACGATGAGCATGCCCGAACGCCGCCGCGAGGCGTGGCGGGCCGCCTCGTCCGACTGATTGATCCGCGTCGCTTCCACTGTCCCAGGTGTCCTTGTCGTGCGTCCGGCTCCAGCAGGTGCGGGCACACCCGCGAGCCGAAAAAGGGTAACGCCCATGCTACTACAGGATCCGGGGCATAAGCAAGAAAGCTCGCCGATGGGGGCGCCCTCGGCCCCGCGAAAGCTCGGTCTTGCGGTGACTCCGCGACATGGGTGTGCTATATCGGTCCTGAATTCGCATCGGTCGCGCGCGACTTGGGGCGCGCCGAGAAAGGGGTGAAGGGGTTGAATAAGGACGATCTGGTCCAAGCAGTGGCCGAACGCACTCACGCCCCGAGGAAGACGGCGGAGGCCGTGGTCAACGCGACGCTCGAGTCCATCAGCGAGGCCCTCGAGCAGAGCGAAAAGGTCACCATCATCGGGTTCGGGACCTTTGCGGTCCGCGAGCGCGCCGAGCGCGAAGGGCGCAACCCGCGCACCGGCGAGAGCATCACCATCGGCGCCAAGCGCATTCCGTGCTTCACGGCGGGCAAGGCGCTCAAGGATCGGCTCGAGATCCCGGAAGAGAGCTAAAAAGGGCTCCCCGGCAGCCGGGGAGCCCCCATCGTTTCCCGCCTGGGGCGGTCGGTCCCCGCAATGGTACACTAAGGAGCTGTTGCCCCCTACGAAGGATGCCCCATGACCGTTTCGACCGACCTTTCCACCGTCTTCTTCGGCCTGCCCGCGGAGCAGAGCGACTATCGCACGGCCAAGGCGGCCGTGTTCACGACCCCGTTCGAGGGAGCCGTCTCGTACGGCCACGGCACCTCGGAGGGCCCGGCCGCCGTTCTCGAGGCCTCGCAGCAGGTCGAACTCTTCGACCACGAGCTGGGCTGGAACCCATGTGAGGTCGGCATCGCCACCATCGAGCCCGAGCAGATCGGCCGCCCCCTGGAGTCCTTCGAGGCCGTGAAGGCGACCGTCGACCGCGTTCTGCCCGGGCTGCTCGCGGACGGCAAGTTCCCCGTGCTCATCGGCGGGGACCACTCGGTCATGCCGCCCGTCGTCCCGCACTACCTGGCGAAGTATCCCGACCTGGGCATCCTCCAGATCGACGCCCACGCCGACCTGCGCGCGGAGTACGACGACAACCCCAACTCGCATGCCTGCGCCATCCGGCGCGCCCTGGACCATCCGCTCCAGCACGTGACGAGCGTGGGCATCCGCAACATCTCCGAGGACGAGTGGACCTGGCTGCGGCAGCAGAACCACCTGAGCATCGTCTGGGGCGGCAGCCGCATGGTCTCCGAGAGTGACTGGCAGGCGGAGGTCCGCGCGGCCATCGCGAAGCTGCCGCAGCACGTGTACCTGACCATCGACGTGGACGGGCTGGATCCCTCGATCATGCCGTCGACGGGCACGCCCGAGCCGGGCGGCCTGAGCTGGCAGCAGGCCTGCTTCGTTCTGACGGAGCTGTTCACGACCCGCGAGGTGGTGGGCATGGACGTGAACGAGCTCGCGCCCATCGCGAGCCTGCATGGGCCCGATTTCCTGGTGGCCAAGCTGATCTACAAGGCCATCGGGCTGAAGTTCAAGCCGTAGGGGCTTTTTCTCTCGGCCATACGTCGCCCTTCGGCGCGGCTCCATGCCCAGGCGGCCCCCTTCGCCACCGTTGACGGCTCCGAATGAACGGAGGGTCGTAGGTCTCATGGGGGCGCTGGCCACCTGCTGCCGCGCGGGACGGAGACGGCGGCGGTCCGCTCCGGCGAGGTCGAAACGTCGCCGCGGATCGTGGCCTCGACCCGAGCCCACCGTGCAGCCTGAAACAGTGGTCCCGCCCCGTCTCGCACCTCGCACCCACGGTGCTTGCAAGGAATTGCAAGCATGTCCGCCCTACGGTTAAGGTAGAATCGTTCCCACATAATAATCGCATATCGTTTGCGCATCCGTTTGCGCGGGTATTTCGGGCTAGCCAGCTTTAACCGCACCGGTACGGCATGCGCACCTGTTTCTGTGAAGGGGACCTGCTCGATGGCTCATCCGCGTTCCATCTGGCACCTGCCATTCCTGCTCGCCCTCAGCTTCGGAGTCCTGAGCTGTCAGGCCGGCCCCACCACCAAACCCCTCCCGTTGACGTCGCAGCAGTCCGCCGTGCATGCCCCCACCATCTACGGCCAGATCCAGGACCTGCCGCTCGGCGAGCCGGTGGCCACCCGGAACATCCTCGCGACCACCGCCGATGTCGCGAGCGGAGCCACGGTCTCCCTGATCGAGGCCACCTCGGGCACGACCAAGGGCACCACGGTATCGGGAGCGGACGGCGGGTTCGTCTTGAAGTTCGGGGCGGGCTTCAATCCGGTACCGGGCCAGACCTACTACCTCGAGGCCGTGAAGGGCCTCGCCCTTGGGGGCAACAGCAACCGTGCCGGGACTGCGCTGATCCGCATCCGAACCTTGATGCAGTTTAGTGATGGTTGGCTGAGCCTGTCGAGCGGCTCTCCGGGCGGTACTATCAGTCTATCCAGGGCCACGACGGCCGTGGCGGCGATCGCCAACCTGCGCGCCCTCACGCTGGGGCAACAGGCGGATCTGATGGGCCATGTCTCGGGCACGTCGTTCGTCGAAGGCGGGACGGTCATCACGAATGCCGAGTTCGCGGCCGTCTTCAACCTCGTCGACGCGGCGCTCTCCTCCAACCAGGATCCGATCGAGGTCCTCGGGTACGACGCCGCGGCGGGTGCGGATCCCGCGTCCCGCTATGCCAAGCGGCTTCCGACCGTTCAACTGGCGGCTGCCGCCAGTCCCACCGCAATCAACCCCGGAGGAACCTTCACCCTGTCCGGACAAAACCTCCCGGATCCGGGCGTCTCGACCATCTTGACCATCGGCAACGCGGAACCGGCGACCTGGAGCGTCAATGCGGCCCACGACCAGTACACCGTCACGCTGGGCCCCACCCAGGGCGGTGGCTGGGTCACGCTCTCCCAGGGGAGCCAGAAGTGGAACGGCCCCTTCGTGGTGGTCCATGGCACCGTCCACACGTGGGCCGGCGGAGGATCCGGTTACCGCGATCGCAAGGGTCTCGGGGCCCTCTTCAACACCCCGGTCTGCCTCACCCAGGATCCCAGCGGCAACCTCTACACCGCCGACTACCTCAACAACCGCATCCGGAAGATCGCGCCGGACGGCACCGTCACGACCGTCGCGGGCAACGGCGCCAATGCCTCGGTCGATGGACCGGCCATGAGCGCGAGCTTCAAGGGTCCGGCCGGCATCGTGTGGGCCCCCGGGGGAATCCTCTACGTGGCGGACAACATGGGCAATCAGATTCGAAAGATCGCGGCCGATGGCACGGTGAGCACCCTGGCGGGAGCGGCGGACGGATCGTCGGGCAATCTGGACGGAACCGGGACCAACGCGCAGTTCAGCTACCCCATCGGGCTAGCGGTCGCTCCCAACGGCGACGTGATCGTGGCCGATACCTCGAACTACAAGATCCGGCGGGTGACGCCTGCCGGGGTGGTGACCACCATCGCCGGCTCGGGCAACTGGGGAACTCAGGACGGAGAAGCCGCCTCGGCCTCCTTCTACAGCCCCTCCACCGTGGCCGTCGACGCCGTCGGCCAGATCTACGTCGCCGACAACTCGACCATCCGGCTCATCTCGGGGGGCATGGTCAGCACGTTCGCCGGGGACGGCACCATCGGCTGGGTGGACGGCGCGACCTCGTCGGCCCGGTTCGCGGGCGCGGTCGGCATCGGAGTGGCGGCGAACGGCGACGTCTACGTCGGAGACGGGATGGGCTCCACCGTCCGGAAGATTTCGGGCGGCGTCGTGTCCACGGTGGCCGGTACCGCCTCGCTTGGCCTCATGGACGCCGTCCCCTCGGAGGCGCTGTTCGGAGCCGTCTACGGGGTGCTGCCGGGGAATGACGGACGGTTGTACATCGCCGACTACCTGATCAACAGCCGCATCCGGGTCCTGATCCCGTGAGGAGACCAAGCATGCCCGTCGCGACTCGCAAGTTACTGGCTGGTCTGGCCGCCGTCGTGCTGCTGGCCGGCTGTCCGGCGCCCTTGGTCCCGAAAACGACCCTCGCGGACTCCCCCACGGCTCAGGGCGCCTACACCGTCCGGGGGACCGTGAGCTTCCAACCCCGGTATCAGACCCAGGCCACGCTCGGCGAGGTCGCCAACGCGGCGACGGTGTCGCTGATCGATGCGGTCACCGGCAACACGGTCAGCAGCTCGGTCACGGATGCCTCGGGCAGTTTCGTGCTCACCTTCACCAACTTCACGCCGATCGACGGGAAGCCCTACGTCCTGGAGGCGGTGAAGGGGCTCTCAGTCGGGGGCCAGCCGAATCGCGTGGGCGCAGGCGTCGTCCGGATCCGGACCCTCCTCTTCTGGAACGGCGGCTGGCAGAGCCTCACCAACAGCACCCCCAACTCGGGAATCAGCGTCAGCGTCTACACCACCGCGCTCGCGGCAGCGGCCAACCTCAAGCAGCTCGATCAGGCGGGCCTGGTCGCGCTGATCAACAAGATCAACCCGACCACCGGTGGGTTCACCGAGGCCGGGGGACTCACCAACGCGACGGACTTCCTGCCCGTGGTGAACCTCGTGAGCTCGGCCATCCTTCTGGATCAGGATCCGATGGCGGCGATCTCGCTGGCTTCCGGCGACTATTCCTTTGCCAATCCGCGCCCGATGGTCACCTCGGTCACGCCCTCCTCGGCGATTCCCGGTACCAACCTGACCATCAAGGGAGCGGGGTTCGACCCCATCGACGGCCGCAACACCTTTATGTTCGGCGATGTGCCCGCGGCGACCTGGAGCGTTTCGGCCGACCGGACCACGGCGACGGTCGCGGTTCCCAACAATGCCGTTTCGGGCCCGTTCAGCCTCATGGTGCCCGGGGGGGACGTGATCACGATCGCCACCTTCCTGGGCGTGCGCGGGACCACCGGTAAGTATCCGGGCTCGGGTGAGATCTCGATTCCCTATGGCATGGCGATGGACTCTCGCGGCAACCTCTTGGTGTCCGAAGCGCAGATTGGAAATCGAATCTGCAAGGTGACCCCCGACGGAACCGTCACGACCCTGGCCGGCCAGAAGACCGCAGGATACCTGGACGGCGCGGGAGGATCGGCCCAGTTCTTCTCGGCGATGGCCCTGTCAGTGGGGGCCAATGACAATCTCTACGTGGCGGACACCGGGAATCAGCGGATCCGCAAGGTGACGCCGACGGGGGTCGTGACCACGCTGGCGGGCGACGGAACCTGGGGGGCCGCCGACGGCCCCGCAGCGTCGGCCTCGTTCAGCATGCCGCAAGGCATCCTCGCGGTGGGGGACGTCGTCTACGTGGGCGACACCTTCAACCACAAGATCCGAAAGATCGAGAACGGGGTCGTCTCAACGTTTGCAGGAGATGCGGGTCAAGGTTTCGAGGATGGCCCACTTGCCACGGCCAAGTTCAGTGGAGTGGCGGGGATGTGCCGGGACTCCGCGGGCAACATCTACGTGTGCGACGCGCTCAACCACCGCATCCGGAAGATCTCGAGCGGAGGTACCGTCTCCACGATCGCAGGTGATGGGACGCCGGGCTTCGTGGACGGGGCGACGAGTAGCGCTCGGTTCTTCACGCCGATGAGCGTGGCCCTGGACCCTGGCGGTAATTTGATCGTCACGGACGGCAACAACTGCTCGATACGGAAGATCACCCCGGCCGGCGTGGTCAGCACCCTGGCGGGGAATGGCACGCAGGGCTCCGCGGACGGACCGAACGCGGACGCGCGGTTCTCGGCGGTAGCGGGCCTGGCCGTCGCGACCGACGGCAAGATCTTCGTGACGGATCTCTTGAATTTCGCCATCCGGGTCGTAGTTCCCTAGCGTTCGATTGTGAGCAGCATGTCTACGTTTCCGCGCCGGTTTGCAGCCCCCCTCGCCGTCCTTGCCACGTTCTGCCTGGTGGGATGTCCCGAGGACGAGATCGCGGGCGTCACCCCTAAGACCAAGAAGGCCACTCCGGCTCCGACCGTCTCGGGCGGCATTCAGACCGGTGACGCCACGCCCGACCCCGCGCAGGTGTCGAGCGGCATCAGCACGGCTCAGCCCACCGTGACCCTACCGACCAATCCTCCCGTCTACGTGCAGCCCACCCCGAGCCCCACGCCGCTCGCGACCCTGGGCCAGCCCCTCACGGTGTCGGGCGGCCCGCGCAGCTTCGCGTTTGCCGGGACGGGGGGGACCTGGATCCTGCGTGCCGGCGACATCGCTCCGCTCAGCGCGAGCTCAGCCGGAGCGCTCGGAACCAGTCCGGTCGGCACGCCTTACAGCACCGGCCTATCCCAGCCGAGCTTCCTGGCGGCCGTCCCATCCGGCCTCGGGGCCGACCTCTGGATCGTCAGCTCGGGATCGGCCCGCGTCGACCAGGTGGCAACCTCGCCAAACGTGCGCTTTGTCGCCTCGATGTCCATTGCTGTGAACCCGGCCGGCCTCGCCGCCGACACCGCCCAGGTCTGGATCGCCCACCGGGGAGGCTCCTTGACCCGAATCGCGACGGCCACGGGGGCGAGTCAGACCTTCGCGCTACCGGCCACCCCGAATGCGATCGCCCTTTCCTCGACCCACGCCTGGGTCGCGGCGACCGACAACGTCCTCTACCAGGTGAGCCGGGCCGATGGGGCCGTCGCCGCAACCTACAGCGTGGGGGCCAATCCGGTGGCAGTCGCCCTGGACTCCGCCGGGGCCGTCTGGACGGCGAATCGCACCGGGCAGAGCCTCTCGAAGGTGAGCGCGGGCTCGGTGCAGACTTACGCCCTGGCCGGCGACTCACCCGTGTCGCTCGTGGCGCAGGGATCCCGTCTCTGGGTGGCCTGTGCCGGCCCCAACAAGGTGCGCTACTTCGGTCTCGACGGGACGGCGCAAGGCTCGGTGACCCTGCCATTGTCACCGGTCTCGATCACCTACGACCCGGCCGGCAAGGTCTGGGTCGCCGATCCCACGGGCAACAAGGTCGTCAGCCTCACGGCACAATAAGGGGGCGTCAGCTCCGAGCGCCAGGTCAATTGACCTACTGTTGAGGCCCCGTAGGAGCGGCACTTCCGAGCGCCGGCAACCGCTCCTGCCTCAGCGCCTCGGCAAAGTCCTCTCCGAGCGTGATCGTATAGTCCGTCGAGGGGTCCCCCGCAGCGCGACTGAACGCCCCGGTGACGCCCAGGGTCTGCGCGAGCGGGCGGACCAGGGCCCCGTCGCCATGGGAGACGGCGAACTCGGTCGCCGCCACGTCCTTGCGGGGCGCGTTGCCGACCACCCAGACGGTCCAGCCCTCCTGGCGCAGCACCCGCGCCGCCTCGCTCGCAAGCCCCGTGCGCGCCGTCCCGTTCAGGATCGTGATGCGGGCCCCCGCCTTGATCGTCGGGTCGACCGTCACGGCCGGAACGTCCGGCTGAGCCGGGTCAGCCGGGGGCATGCCCGTCGCCATGACGTCCGTCAAGAGCCGGCTCGCCAGGTGGCGGGTCGCCTCCGCGTCGGGCAACCAGTAGCTGACGGGGAACTTGTTGCCCGAGAAGGCCCCCGGGACCATCTCCGCATGGATCGCCTCCGCGTGGAGGCCCTTGGCCCAGGTGGCGTAACGGAGGATCTCGTCGGTCGTGAAGTCCGTCTCGATGTTCTGCTGGACCACCTCGATGATGGCGGGCAGCTTCAGGATGGTCGCAGGCTCCAGCAGCTTGGCGACCACCGCCTTGATGAAGACCTGCTGGCGCTGAACGCGACCGATGTCCCCGTTCTCGTCATGCCGGAACCGGACATACTCCTGCGCCTGTTGGCCGTTGAGGGTCTGAAGGCCCTTCTTGAGCGAGATCTTGAGGCCGCCTGCGCGATCGCGGTACCGCATGTTCTTCTCGACCTCGACGTCGATGCCGCCGAGCACGTCCACGATCTGCATGAGCCCGTCCAGCTTGAGGCGGACGTAATGGTCGATGGGCACGCCGAGGAACTGCGCGACCGTCTCGCGCGTCAGGTCGGCGCCGCCGAAGGCGAAGGCCGCGTTGATCTTGTCGAAGCCTTGGCGCCCCGGAATCTCGACCCGGGTGTCGCGGGGGATGGACAGCAGGTTGACCTGGCCGTTCTTCGGATCCAGGGACGCGACGATGATCGTGTCCGACCGCACGGGGGCTTCGGAGTCGCGACGGCGCCCGGTATAGCCGACGTCGCTGCCGAGCAGCAGGACGTTGGTACGGCTCAGGGTGGCGGCCGCGATCGTCCCCGGGAGCTCCGCCAGGGACTGGACCGGCGGGGCGTCTTCGGGCAACAAGCCCGACTGGCGCATGCCGAGGCACGTGACGGCCCCCGCTCCGAAGGAAACGAGCATGCCGGCTGCGAGCAAGACGATCCAACCGGCCTTGCCGCCCTTCTTGGGCGGAGTCGGGCGCGGCGAGCTGCCGGAAGTTGCGTGGGGAGGGCGTGCGCTCATGTCGCTAGTGTAGCAAACCCGCTTCATACTTGGCCAGATGGGCAATCGGCCCGAAAAGCCCTTGCATACGGTGCAAAAGGGGGCTAGCATAGTGCCATGCGTAGTAAGACCGCGCTTTTGCTGGCCTCCATGGTGTTCCTGACGCCCCTTGCGACCGAGGCGGCGCCCCTGGCGCAACCGGTCCTCGGAGCGGACGGCAAACCCCTGGTCGTGACCGCGCAGGTGCCCACCGGAGCGGGCATTGGCCTGTCCTTCGCCCTGCCGGGCGCCGCCCAGCTTTACCTCGGCGAAACCACCAAGGGCTGGCTCTACGCCGGTACGGCCGTGGGCCTGACGGCGGGCCTCGCGGTGGCTCAGCATGCCCTCTTCTTCGGCAGCTCCAGCTTCGTGCCCCCCGAGCAGGTGGCGGCCGAGATCCTGCAGGGCTTCGTCATCAGCTGGCTGGGGGTCGGGATAGTGAGCGCCCTCGACGCGCGCCGCAGCCTCGACGATCGGCAGCCCGCCCTCAAGGTGGCCCCATGAAGCGCCTCCTCCCGCTCCTCGCCCTGACGCTCGTCGGCTGCGCCTACCAGCCCATGCGCTTCGGCCTCCACGTCACCGACCTCGAGGCCGGCACCTACGTCTCCACCCGCGGCACGCACCGTGCCCTCGTCTATGCCTACGACGCCACCGCCTCCCTGCGGTCCGAGGCCGTCGAGTGGACGTTCGGGGGCGTCTTCGAGCCGGGACCGGAGCCGGGCACCTTCCAGGTCAAGGGGCCGGGGGAAGGCACCATCCAGGCGGCCTTCAAGGCAGGAGAACGCCAGGTCCTCAAGGCCAGCCTCACGGCCCGCGGCCCGGCCCCCGTCGTGGCGGTGGTCGTGGTGCCGACGCCCGTCCCGACCTTCCCGCCCCAGCCGACACCGCCACCGGCTGCCGCGGCTCCCGCGGCACCCGATGCCGAGGCGCTCATCCTGGAAAGCTACCGGCTGCAGGGTGAGGGCGACTTCTTCGGCGCGGTCATGCAACTCGTGCCCATCGCCGACCCGGACTGGCTGCCCAAGGCCCGCGCGCTCCTGGCCGACTGGGCCGAGCGCGGCGCGGACCAGGGCCTCGCCCGGGCCAGGGCTCAGCTCGATGCGGGCAACCGCCCGCTCGCCCGGAAGACCCTCGATGCGGTGGTGAAGCTGCCGCTCCGTCCCACGCAACGTCAAACGGAACGAGCGCTGCGCCTCAAGCTCGGCGATCGCCCATGATCTCGAGAGGAGACTCCATGCGCCTTCGATCGTTCGCCACGCTCGCCCTCGGTCTGTGCCTCGTCGCCCTGCCGGCCGTCGCGGCCCCCAAGGCACCCGCCCCCAAGGCCAAGCCGCCCGTTGCCACCCCCAAGCCTGCCGAGCCGGACGTGACGGGGCTCGTCATCGACGCGCGGGACCTGGACTTCGCGCCGCGCATGTCGCCGGCCATGTTCGACGACAGCGCCCACAACCTGCTGGAAGGGCTGAGCTTCGACCCCGACAAGGTGACCAGCGACGGCTTCGCCCGCTGGGTGCGATCGTTCGACGAGCAGGCGGGTAATCCGCGCGTGGGCGCCAAGCCCATGGTCCTCAAGCCCGTCCGGGTCGAGGGGGGCGATCGCCTCATCTTCTCGAGCGAGGACGCCGCCAAGCTGAAGGCCGCCAACGGCAAGGATCACTTCATCGACCGGATGCGCATCCTCATCGTTTACTAAACGCCGAAAGAGGCCGCCCCGACGGGGCGGCCTCTCGGGTTATCGGGGGCTTAGCGAGGAACGCGCAGACCGTAGAGGCCGGCGGTCACGCGCTGACCCTGCGCGTCCACGGACGTGAGCTTGAGGTAGTAGATGCCGCCCGGCTGGAGGTTCGGCATGGTCACGGCGTGGGCGGTCGTCATCGCAGCGTCGCGGACGTTCTGCCAGTAGCCGCTGTAATACGTCGCGCTCGAGGTGTAGTCGACGCGCGAGTTGGCCTCGACGCTCGTGCTCCAGCCGACAGTGGCGCTGGTGCGGCTCAGGCTCTTGAGGGCCACGTTCGAGACGGTCAGCTGCGAGTCGGAGCTGGGCGTCTGGACGTTGGCCGGCGTCGACTGACCCGACACGTTGCCCGCCGCATCGAGGGCGGCCACGGCGTAGGCGTAGTTACGACCCGCCGACAGGTTAGAATCCTGGTAGGACGTCGACGTGGTGGTCGCGATGAGCTGGCCGTCACGGTAGACGCGGTACCCCGAGACGCCCGTATTGTCCGTGGCCTCGTTCCAGTCGAGCTGGACCTGGGACGCGGAGGCCGCAAGCGCCTTCAGACCGTTGGGCACGCTCGGAGCCTGGGTGTCGGCGCCGGGCGTCGACGGAGCCGTGGGCTCGCTGGGAGCGGGCGCAGGGGCCGTGCCGCCGACGGACTCGAGGGCCTTGGCGACGTTGATCCGCTTGACGGTGGCGCCCGAGAAGCCGCTGGTGGGCTCGGCGGTGTTCTGCAGGGCCTCGCGGAGCTGCTGGACCGTCAGGTTGGGGTTCTTGGCGAGCAAGAGGGCCGCGGCACCCGCGACGTGCGGGCTGGCCATGCTCGTGCCCGAGTGCTCCTTGTAGGTCTTCTCGGTGGTCGAGAGGATGTTGAGGCCGGGGGCCGCGATGTCCAGGGTGCTGCCATACTGCGAGAAGCTCGTGCGCTTGTCGCTCTGGTCCGTGGCGCCGACCGAGAAGGCGTTGGGGTAGGCCGCGGGGTAGTTGGCCGTCGAGTTGCCGTCGTTGCCGGCCGCGACGACGCAGAGCACGCCCTTGGCCGTGACCTGGTCGACGGCGTCCTTGAGGGCCTGCGACTGCTGGGGACCGCCCAGGGACATGT
>JAKFBU010000016.1:0-2817 GCA_036676985.1 Candidatus Sericytochromatia bacterium | reverse complement strand
GCATTCAGTTCATGCTGGCCGACATGGCGGCAGACATCGAGGCGTCGCGGCTCCTTGTCTACCAGGCGGCGGACCTGATGGACAAGGGCATCCCGAGCACGGCCAAGGCGGCGATCGCCAAGCGCTTCGCGACCGACGCCTGTATGAAAGTGACGACCGACGCGGTGCAGATCTTCGGGGGCTACGGCTACCTCAAGGAGTTCCCGGTCGAGCGGCTAATGCGTCAGGCCAAGCTCCTGCAGATCGTGGAAGGCACCAACCAGATCCAGCGGGTGATCATCGCGCGCGAGCTGCTGGGGGCTCAGGCCAAGCCTGCCGAGACGACGAAAGTCTAGGAGATGCGTCCGCTCGAGCTCAGGGCCTTCTTGGGGCTGGCCGGCCTCGTACTCCTGCTCTGGGTGGGCTGGCTCTTCCGGCTGCTGAGCGACGTTTGGGTACCGATAGGTGGGACCGCGCTTGTCGTCCTGCTGCTGGCGGCCCGGATCGTCTTACTGTCCATCCGGCAAGACTGACGAAGTTGCGGCTATCACCTCGATCGCAAGAGTGGCCGCAGGTGTGACTCCCGCTCCGAGCTTTTGTTCGCGTTCCCACTCCGGCATGGACTCAAACGGCTCTGCCTTTACTTCGTACGTTCCGGTTGCCGATGGGGTAAAGGAAACGGTTGCAAGTACGAATCCCGGATAGTTCATCGTGCAGCCGAACCCGTCTCCCACCCAGTGCTTGGCTGTTGCCCTTACGGTCACGGATCGCGAGCCTTCGCTTACCTCGGCGGAGGCCGTGCCCAACCAACTGCATCCATTGGTTCCGGTATAGGCCCAAAGCTTTATGGTCACCGGTACACTCACGGTTGCCGTCGCAGGCGCGTTCACATGCCCAATGTTGGCCACGGATTCAATCTGCCGCTGCCCGATAGTCGGACGACTGCTATCCTTCGGTGGCGTTTTGACTGACGGGAAGTTCATTAAGCCCTGACAGCCTGCCAGGTAGACACCCGTCAAAACGGGTAGCAGAAATTGGTGGCTTCTCATCAGGCGCTCCGGAAAGCGTTCGGGGACACTGAAGATCGTATACCGGCTTCTCTGATTTGCAAAACGTTTTGCAAGATGGTCGAGACGCTCCGCACGGCGACCGCCCTGTGTTAGGCTCGACATATGCACAACCACCCGACCATTGCGTTTGCCACCCTCGGATGCCGCACCAACCAGGCCGAAACGGCCCAGCTCGTCGCGGGACTCGCCGACGTCTGCGCCGTGGTGCCTTTTCATCAGCCGGCCGACGTGTATGTCGTAAATACCTGCACCGTCACCCACGAGGCCGATCGGCAGAGCCGCCAGATGGTGCGCCGGGCGCACCGCACCAACCCGGAGGCGCACATCGTCGTCACCGGCTGCGCCGTCAACTACCACCCCGATGAGTTCAGCGGGATGGAGGGCGTACGCCTGGTGGCCCCCAATGCCGAAAAGGACCAGATCGTCCGGGCGATCGCCGACTGGTATGGGGCCCGTGATGCCGAGTGGCGCCCGGCGACCCCCGAGGAATCCGGACATACCCGCGCGTGGCTCAAGGTCTCCGAGGGCTGCAATAATCGCTGTGCCTTCTGCATCGTGCCCACCGTTCGGGGGCGCGAGCAGAGCGTCTCTCCGGACGTCCTTGTCGAGCGTGCCCAGGCGCTTGCCTCCCTGGGTTACAAGGAGATCGTGCTCACGGGGACCAATGTCGGCCAGTATGGCAAGGAGCACGGCATGAGCTTGGCCCTCGTCCTTGGCCGCCTGCTCGACGAGGTCCCCGAGATCTCGCGGTTCCGCGTGTCGAGCATCGAGCCCATCGACTTCCCCGAGCCCCTCATCGAGCGCTTCGCCGACACCCGGCTCTGCCCGCACCTGCATCTTTGCCTCCAGAGCGGCAGCACGCGCATCCTCAACGCCATGCGGCGGCGCTACAACGCCGACCAGTACCGGCGCCTGGTTTCACGCCTGCGCGAGCGGCGGCCGGACATGGCGTTCACCACCGACGTCATCGTGGGCTTTCCGGGTGAGACCGAGGAGGACTTCCTCGAGACCTGCCGGATGGTCGAGGAGATCGGCTTTTCGGGCGTACACCTCTTCCCTTTCTCGAAGCGCGAGGGCACTCATGCCGCCACCTTGGCGGACGTGGTCCCGCCGTCCGTCATCGCCGAGCGCATGACGCGCCTTTCGGCGATCGCAGCCCAGGTCCAGTCGCGCTGGCAGGAATCCTTCGTCGGCCAGGAGGTCGATGTTCTCACCGAACGCACCCAGCACGATTGGCGCCCTGGTCACACCCCGCACGGCCTCAAGGTCGAAGTGCCCGCGGATGAGACGGCCCCCAACCAGCGCTGGAGGGTGCTGGTCGAGGGCCAGGAAGAAGGTCGGGTCTGGGGGCGCCTGCTGGAGCGCCTGTGATCCCTCGTCGCTTGCAATCCTGAGGCATATGGAACCGTTCGCCTTTCGACCAGGCTCAAGCATGTCCTGAGCTTGCCGAAGGGACGAACGGGATTTGTCGTAGGGGCACGCATGACCTGTAACCCCGTGATACACATGCACTGGAGGAACCGTTCGCACTTCGAGAGCCTCAGTGTGAACGGGTTGTTGTGGGTCTCAAGTGCTAGAAACTCGACGCAACTTGACCACGACGGGTGGCTCGTGGGCCTGGATGTTGCTCTAGGGGCACTCGGATCGCTGGGCGGCCGCGAGCTTCGCGGGCCGCGGCAGACGCCGCAGCCGGTACTCGGCGGACAGGGCCTCGCCCTTGGTCGGGTACTCCCAGTGCGCCACGAGGCTCGCGGGGCGACGCGAACGC
>JAKFBU010000015.1:0-40431 GCA_036676985.1 Candidatus Sericytochromatia bacterium | reverse complement strand
GTCGTCCATCTCCTTGACCTTCTGAGCCACCTGCTGCGATGCGTTCTGAACCGCAATCGTCGCGTTGGCCGAAGCCTGATCGAACCCAGGGCTACCCGAAGCGGAAACAGGTGCTCCCATTTTTGAATCCTCCTAAAATACTGAACTTTACCAACCACTTTGGTTACGCTTAACCGTAACCCTTCCTGCTCCCTTATGCCACTTCCCCCTGCCTTTCTTTCTGCGTTTCACAGATATTTAATAGACTTTTGATGGTAGCCACACAAACGAGGGTTCGCTCGCTTACTCGTCCAGAGTGCGGGTAGACCTCGCAACGGGTATAGAGAAGCCAGTCAGGGCGGATCGACACAGGAGAAACACATGTCGAACGGCGAATCCGGCAAGGGGTTCTTTGGAAACCTCTTCAAGAAGGTCACGGACAACCTGGGCGCTCCCCAGGCCCAGCCGCCCGCTCCGTCCCGCCCCAATACCGGCAACGTCCCGCCGCAGCAGCCCGGCCGTGGCAACCAGGCTCAGCGCCCGCCCCAGAGCCAGAGCTCGACCTTCGTGCGCTCGACGGGCCCCTTGTCCACGCCCATCACGGCGCCCCTCGCCGCTCCGCCCATCGAGCTCACGCCCGAGCAAAAGGCCGAGGAGTCGCAGAAGCGCCTGGCCTTCATCATGGCGTACCTCAAGGACCCGAGCACGGTGCCAGCCTTCAGGGATCCGAAGTACGTCTATAAGATCGTCTCGGACGAGCGCAGCTATCAGAGCGAGCTCTCGGCGGGTCTGGAGGGCAAGCTCCGGCTCTTCCTCGTCCAGGCCGAGCCTTACAACCTGCGCGAGGAGGACGAAGAGATCCCGGCCTTCGAGCCGGGGCCGGACGGCGAGCTGCCGCCCGAGGTGCAGGCGGTCCTGGATCGGATCGAGGGCAAGCGCGCGTTTCAGGAGGCGCGAGCGGCGCTCGAGGCGGAGCTGCAGAAGTGCCGCGACGTGCAGACGAAGCTGTTCTTGATCCTGAAGCAGATCACGGGCGTGAAGGGGAAGACGGGGGGGACGGGGTTCCTGACGCCGCCGCCGGGGATCTAGCGCTACTGGCCCGTTCCCTGCCCTGGATTCCCGCTTCCGCGGGAATGACAGGAGTGCCGATTCACGTTTATAGGCAAGCGCTCGTTCTCGTTTCGAGAGCAAGACCTAGTTCTCGCTTTGAGAGCCAGACCTTTGGCGCCAGTCGGCACGCCCGTCACCATCGCGCAAGCGGGGGTCCATCGCCACGACTACGGCCGCAGCAGGTGAAACCAAAGGAAAAAGCCCCCGCTTACGCGAGGGCCTTTAGTGGAGCTGAGGAGAATCGAACTCCTGACCTCTTCAATGCCATTGAAGCGCTCTACCAACTGAGCTACAACCCCAGGAACACTATTTAGTTTAATCGAAGCCGATGAAAAGATCAAGGGATGGTTAACGATCCCAGTCGCTTCGGGGAAGTGGAGCTGAGGAGAATCGAACTCCTGACCTCTTCAATGCCATTGAAGCGCTCTACCAACTGAGCTACAGCCCCGAGTACATCGTAAGACTCTCGCCTCGCGACGACTTGAGGATAATACCGAATATCTTGATGGCCTGTCAACACGAAGCCGGCCCCAGAAACGGGGGCCGGCTATCGCAGGTCGCCCTCGGGCGCCTTAGAATCGCTGTGTCGTGACGTCGCCATACTGGATCCCTTCGGACGCTAAATAAGCTACCACCTGTTCGATCGCGTCCTCCTCGTCGAACGCGCGAACCAACCGTTGGTACGTCCCCTCCTCCGTCTGGGTGCTCACCAGGAAGTGGATGCCCACCATGTCCCTCGGATTGAGCATTTTTCTCACCCCCTTTCGGGGACTACTATCGGATCCCCGATCCCGTGGTGTATAGTGACTCCATACCCTGATTATCGGCTTCTTAACGGTCAACCGTCCGTTCCAGCGCAGGCAAACCCTTGAATCAACCGGCCGTGCCCAACCCAACGAATCCTTCCGTCGTCATGACGCCCATGCGCCTGATCGGGCTCATGCACGGGCTCTTCGGCAAGCTCGCCGTCCGCGGCGACCTCGGCGAGATCCTCAAGGATTTTCTCCAGGAGCTCGGAGAGAGCCTCGGAGCCACCGGTGGCTACCTGCTGTCGGCGACGGACCCCACCAACCTCCGCCTCATGGCCGAGGTCGGCCCGCTCTTCCGCGAAGAGGCCCACGACGCCGAGGTGATCCGGGCCTTCTACAACGAGATCTTTCACCACCAGCGGCCCTCGCTCGCCGTCGGCGGCAGCCGCGAGGCCTCGAGCCTCATCGGCGTGCCCCTGGTGAGCGACGAGCGCCTCATCGGCGGAATGGTCTTCTTCCGCTCGGAGAATTTGCCGCCCTTCACGCTCGAGGACATGCCCATCCTGGGCGTGGTGGCCCTGCCGCTCGCCATCCACCTCGAGAACGTCGAGATCAGCCGGGTCAACCTCACGCGGCGCGCCGAGCTCGAGGCGGTGCTGTCGAGCATGATCGACGGCCTGCTCGTCGTGGACTCCTGGGGGCTAGTGGTCTCCTTCAACGAGGCCTTCAAGGCCCTGTCCGGCCTGTCCGCCGCCGAGCTCTACACGCTTTACTGGGACGACCTGGTCGAGGCCAACGAGCGCTACGCGGCCATCTTCGAGGCCTTCAACGGCGCTTTGCGCGACGGCGAGCGCTTCAACGCGCGCTGCCCGGCCACCATGACGAGCTCCAACGGCAAGCAGGTGCCCGTGTCCATCAGCTTCACGACCATCGTGGAGCCCTCGGGCAAGATCACCGGCGGCGTGCTCTCGGTGCGCGACGTGACCATCGAGACCCAGATCGACCGCATGAAGGACGAGTTCGTCTCGACCGTCTCCCACGAGCTGCGCACGCCCATCACGAGCATCTCGGGCTTCGTCGAGATGATGATGGCCCGCGACATCCCCCGGGCGGACCAGCTGCCCCTGCTGGAGGTCATCCACAGCGAGGCGGGACGCCTCGGCCGGCTCATCAACGACATGCTGGACCTCTCCAAGATCCAGTCGAACCGCCTGAGCCTCGAGCTGAAGAAGTTCCGGTTCGAGTCGCTGCTCAAGACGGTGCTGCGCCCCTTCGAGGTCCGAAACTCGGCCCACCGCTTCGAGCTCTCGGTGACCCCGCCGCGCGGCATGATTCTTGCCGACTACGACCGCCTCACCCAGGTGATGGTCAACCTGGTCTCCAACGCCGTGAAGTACTCGGAAGGCGGGACCATCCGCATGTCGGCGCAGAAGCAGCGCGATCGCTGGGTGCTCGAAGTCTCGGACGAGGGCATCGGCATCCCCGAGGAGTCCCTGCCCCACGTCTTCGACCGCTTCTACCGGGTCAACGAGAACCAGACGTCCGGATCGGGCCTCGGCCTCTTCATCACCAAGGAGATCGTCGAGCGGCACGGCGGC
This sequence comes from Candidatus Sericytochromatia bacterium, assembly GCA_036676985.1. GTDB lineage: Bacteria > Cyanobacteriota > Sericytochromatia > S15B-MN24 > UBA4093 > DATNQJ01. The sequence goes on along the minus strand of JAKFBU010000015.1, from coordinate 36,995 downwards.
CGCATCGAGGTCCGCAGCGAGCCGGGCGTGGGCACGACCTTCACGGTGGTGCTGCCCGCGATCGCCAAGGCCCAGCCGTCGGTCAAGCCGGTCAAGAGCCGCTCGCAGTCCGCGCGCACCCGAACAGCGCAGTCCTGACCCGGCGACGCCGGCCTTCCCAGGAAATCGGCCCCCGGCGTGCGCCGGGGGCCTTTCTCTCACAAGCTATTCGCTTTGCTTGCCCTTGTCGATGAGCTCCTTGACCTTCTGTCCGCCTTCATGGCCAATCTCGGAGTAGAACTCGGGACCGTACTTCTCCTTCACGGCCTCGCCGCCCTTGTGGCCGATCTCCTGGTAGAACTCCTTGCCGTGGGTCTCGGCGGTCTTCTCGCCGCCCTTGTGGCCTATCTCGGAAAAGAACTCCTTGCCCATTTTTTCCTTGACGGTCTCACCACCCAGATGTCCCGCTTCGCGGACGGTCATATCACCCTTTTTCTCCGGATTCCGTCCTGGCATGCTGCCCTCCTTCGCTCACAAACGCTCATTCAAAGCGCAAATGTAACGCTTTGTGAAGGAGTATACTCCTGGACCCATGGGTGTCAACACACGCTGGGAAGTGCTTTTGACCAGGAAGGTGGTGGCCTCGGGGGACGATCCGCCTAGGTCACTGGGGGTCGCGCTCCAGCCAGATCGTGACCGGACCGTCGTTGAGGATTTCCACCTGCATGTCGGCCCCGAAGCGACCCGTCGCGACCGGGCGACCAGACGCGCGCAAGCGTGACACGAAGTGCTCGTAGAGGGGAATGGCCACCGGAGGGGGTGCTGCGTCCGTGAAGCTCGGACGGCGCCCCTTGCGCGCGTCCGCATAGAGCGTGAACTGGGAGACGACGAGCAACCCGCCCTCCACGTCGAGCAAGGAGCGGTTCATCTTGCCGTCCTCGTCCTCGAAGAGCCGGAGCTCCAGGATCTTCTGGGCGAGCCACTCGGCCTCGGCCGGCGTGTCCGCATGGGCCACCCCCAGGAGCACGACGTAGCCCCGGTCGATGGCGCCGACGACCTCGCCCGCGATGGTGACGCTGCCCCGCGAGACCCGTTGAATCAAGGCGCGCATGTTACCTCCGGGCCTCGAAGCCCGCGAACTCTCCGGTCGCGGGCTCGTCCTCGACGTCGAGCTGATCCACCCGCGCGAGGGGCGGGCCCTGGCGGCAGTAGTCCACCAGCTGGGATACGGCCGTCGCCTCGCCCTCGGCCACGGCCTCGACCCGACCGTCCGGCAAGTTGCGGACCCAGCCCGTCACGCCCAACTCGCGTGCCCGCTGCTCCGTGCCCTGCCGGAACCACACCCCCTGCACCCGTCCGGTGACGAACAGATGCACCCGCCTGGCCATGCCGCCCTCCTGCTGAACTCGCCGATAGCTTTACCAAATCTTAACGCAATCTATGCTCTGAGTTAACGATACCAGAACCAGTCCCCCCTGCAAGGAGCGCCACGTGATTTCCGAGCCGATCTTCCGCGTCGTCCCTGAAACGCCGTTCGACCTGAACGCCAAGAGCAAGCTCAAGGGCATCATGCAGATCTTGGGCGAACGCCTGGAAGCGGTCGCGGCCCCGGGCAAGGGGCTCGGCCTCAACACCCTTCGCGACGACAAGAGCAAGGCCAAGATCTCCGACATCCGCGCCCGGCACCCGGAGGAGATCGCCATCCCGACGGCGGGCGTGACGAAGAACGGCCCGACCTTCTCGGTGGTGGACATCCCCAATCCCGACTCGCCCGACGGCACGTGGGATCCGTTCCAGTACGCCCCCAACTTCCACTTCGACGGCCGAGAGGACTCGTTCCCGGTGCGGCCCGGCTACGACGGCGATCTCGATGTGACAAACGACGCCCGGAACTACGACCACGGCGTCGTGGGCGGCGATCAGGCCGTGCAGATGAACTTCAGCGTGGCGAAGAAGGGCGAGTTCTACGTCCTCCAGTACAACAGCTACTACGTGGACAACAAGGTCGCGAGCGGCTACCACGACGGGGACTGGAGCACGGTGTCGGTCTACCTGAAGCCGGGTCAGGACGGCAAGCTCAAGCCCGCCTACATGTACACCTCCTGGCACCACGGCGGCATCATGACGCCCTGGGAGGACCTCCTGAAGGATGCGAACGGCCGCCCGTCGGTGGACATCGGTCGGGGCAGCCATTCCGTCGTGCCGATCTCCAACTGCGTCAAGCCGAAGGCGGACGGGGGGCTGGTGGCTTACGGGGACGGCCGCCTCGCGAAGCGCGGCTCGAGCCGCGACTTGCCCAACCGGCTGACGTTCAACTCCGTCCAGGGCAACATCCGGCAGGCCGAGAAGATCGACCTGTCGAGCACTGCGGGCCAGCACTCGCTCGATGTCTACTTCGGCCACACTCCGGATCGGATGAACCCCTACCACCCGTCGCTCTACTATTCCAAGCAGCGACTGCTCGCAGGACGGTAGCCATGGCATCAGTCGCAGACGGAACGTCCCGCAAGAACCTGGAGTTGAAGGCCCGGATCGCGGACCTTCAGGCCGCCGAGCGCACGGCCGATCGGATCGGGGCCTCGGAAGGCGGCTTGCTCCTCCAGGTGGACACCTACTTCAACGCCCCGCACGGCCGGCTCAAGCTGCGCGAGATCAACGGCATCGAGGCCCAGCTCATCGCCTACGACCGCCCGGAAGACGCAGCACAGCGCTGGAGCCAGTTCCGGGTGGTGGCCGTGCCCGATCCCATCGGGATGAAGGCCCTCCTGACCGAGAGCATGGGGCTGCGCGGGACGGTTACCAAGCGCCGTCACCTGTACCTCTGGAACGACTGCCGCCTTCACCTCGATCAGGTCGAGGGGCTGGGGACGTTCCTGGAGTTCGAGGTGCTCTCGGCCGGAGACGATTGCTCGGACCTGGATCGGATGGAGGCTCTGATGACCCACTTCGGGCTCAGGGACTCGGACGCCATCCGCGCTTCCTACTCGGACCTTTTGGGCCTTTAGCCGTTACGCATCCCGGACGCTCCTGCTACCGTCTTTTCGGTCGTCCGACGAGCGGGAGGGTCACGTATGAGCGAGATGGTCTACCGGCAGCTCGGCAAGACCGGTGAGCGGGTGAGCGCCATCGGGCTGGGCGGGTTTCACATGGGCATCCCCGACCCCCTGACCTCCGAGCGGATCGTGCACGCAGCGATCGCCGGCGGCATCACCTTCATGGACAACAGCTGGGACTACCACAACGGCGAGAGCGAGGTCCGCATGGGCCGGGCCCTCAAGGGCGGGTACCGCGATCGCGTCTTCCTCATGACCAAGGTCGACGGCCAGACCCGCGAGTCGGCGTCCTCGCAGCTGGACCAGTGCCTGCGTCGACTGCAGACCGACTGCATCGACCTGGTGCAGCTGCACGAGATCATCCGGCATGAGGATCCGGACCGGATCTTCGGTCCGGGGGGCGCCATCGAGGCGCTGGTGGAGGCCCGGAAGGCTGGGAAGCTCCGGTACATCGGGTTCACGGGGCACAAGGACCCGAAGATCCACCTCAAGATGCTGGCGCAGGACTTCGCGTGGGACACGGTGCAGATGCCCCTGAACTGCCTGGATGCGCACTTCCGGAGCTTCGAGGAGCTGGTCTTGCCGGTGCTGGTGGAGCGCGGCATCGGGGTGCTGGGGATGAAGCCCCTGGCCGCGGGAATGGCGGTGGAGAGCGGGGTGGCCACGGCCGAGGAGTGCCTGCAGTACGCCTTGAGCCTGCCGACGTCGGTGGTGATCACGGGCTGTGAGTCGGTCGGGGACGTGGAGCAGGCGATTCGGGTGGGTCGGGGCTTTCGGCCGATGGGAGAGGCGGAGCGGCGGGACTTGCTGGCGAGGACCAAGCCTCATGCGCTGGCGGGACGGCTCGAGGAGTACAAGACGACGCAGGAGCACGATGGGACGGTGCGGAATCCGCACTGGTTGACGTGTACGGTGTAGGCGTTGCTTTTTACCCCCCCTTCCCCCCCTGCTTCGCAAGGGGGGCACAAGGAGTCCTGCTGCGCAGGATTGTTGCTTGAGCTGCCCACGAGGAATCTGCCCCCGCCAGGGGGCTGTCCACGAAAAGCCCCCCTTGCGAAGCAGGGGGGGTTGGGGGGGTGGTACCCGGTTGGCGATCAGAAGTCCGGAAACACCAGCCGCTCCTGCAGCCGGGTGCAGCGATCGCTCCCCTCCGTGTTCCGCAAGGCGATTCCGATGGCCCGCTTCGTCCCCACCAGCACGATCAGCTTCTTGGCCCGCGTGAAGCCCGTGTACAGCAAGTTGCGCATCAGCATCGGAAAGTGCTGGGTCGTCACGGGCATCACCACCGCCGGGTACTCGCTGCCCTGGCTCTTGTGCACCGAGATGGCGTACGCCAGCGCCAGCTCGCCCAGGTCCGAGTAGTCGTAGGTGACCTCGTTCTCCCAGAACGCCACCTGCACCTCCTGGGCCTCCAGGTCGATGGCCACCACCGTCCCCGTGTCCCCGTTGAAGACCTCCTTGTCGTAGTTGTTCTTCAACTGGATGACCTTGTCCCCGATCCGGAACGTCTTGCCCCCGAAGCTCGCCGTCGGCGACCCGGGCGAGATCGGGTTCAGGGCATCCTGCAGGATCCCGTTGAGCGCATGCGCGCCCGCCGCCCCGCGGTTCATGGGACACAGCACCTGCAGGTCCTCCCGTGGGTGCAGCCCGAACCGCTTGGGCAGGCTGCGCCCCACGATCTTGGCGATCGTCGGCCCGATCTCCTCCGGGCTCTCCACCGGCACGAAGTAACTGTCCGAGACCCGCGTGCCGTCCGGCACCACCAGGGTCGGCATCTCCCCGCGGTTGATCCGGTGCGCATTCTGCACCAACAGCGACTGGGCCGCCTGCCGGAAGACCTCCGTCAGCCGCACGTGCGGCATCACCCCCGAGTCGAGCATGTCCTGCAGGACGCGCCCCGCGCCCACGCTCGGCAGCTGATCCGAGTCCCCGACGAACAGGACCTGCGCCCCGTCCGGGATGGCCTTCAAGAGGCTGTTGGTGAGCGTCAAATCAAGCATGGAGGCCTCGTCGACCACCACCACGTCGCAGGGCAGGGGGTTCTCCTGGTCATGCTCGAACGCCATCTTGTCCGGCGCGAAGCTGAGTAGCCGGTGGAGAGTCTTGGCCTCGGCACCCGTGACCTCGCTCAGGCGCTTGGCCGCCCGTCCCGTGGGGCTCGCGAGCAGCACCTCCTTGCCCAGGGACTCCCACATGCGCACGATGGTGCGCGTCACCGTGGTCTTGCCCGTGCCCGGACCGCCCGTCAAGATGAAGCAGCGGTTGCGAACGGCCGCGAGCACCGCCTCGCGTTGGCCGTCCGAGAGGTGGAAGTCCTCCTCGGCCTCGATGCGCTCCAGGCGCTCGGTCAGGTCCTCGGGATCGAGGTCGGGCGGCACCGCCAGGAGCGCCCGCAGGCGCCGCGCCACGCCCACCTCGCAGTAGTAGAGCGCGGGCAGGTAGAAGGCGTCGAGCGAGGCATTGATGGGGTCCTGGATGACGGCCTTGTCCGCCGTCATCTGCTCGAGGGGCGCAGGCAAGAGCTCCGGGTCGATCTTGAGTAGCTCGGCGGTCTTGGCCAGGAGCTCCGGTCGCGTCAGGAAGACGTGGCCCTCCTCTGCCGCCTGGTTCAGGGCGTACAGCACGCCGGCCCGGAGGCGGCCCGGATCCGTCTCGCTCACGCCGAGCGCCCGGGCGATCTTGTCGGCCGTGACGAAGCCGATGCCCCAGATCTCCTCGGCGAGCCGGTAGGGCTGGTGCGAGACGACGTTGATGGCGTCGTCCCCGTAGGTCTTGTAGATCTTGACGGCGTAGGTGGTCGACACGCCGTGCCCCTGCAGGAAGACCATGACGTTCTTGATGGCCTTGTGCTCGGCCCAGGCACGGATGATCATCCGGATGCGCTTGGGACCGACGCCGGGCACCTCGTGCAGGCGCTCTGGGTCCTGGTCGATGATGTCGAGGATCGCAGGCCCGAAGAACTTGACCATGCGCTTGGCCGTGACGGGACCGACCCCCTTGATGAGCCCGGAGCCCAGGTACTTCTCGAGGCCGACCACCGTCGCCGGCGCCAGGACGTCCACGAAGACGGCCTTGAACTGCGTCCCGTGCTTGGGGTGGTTGCCCCAGTGGCCACGCGCGCGGATGCTCTCGCCCGCGTTGATCTGCGCGAAGTTGCCGATGAGCGTGACCAGGTCGTGCTCCCGCGGCACCTTGAGCTTGGCGACGGTGTAGCCGTTCTCGGCGTTGTGGTAGGTGACCCGTTCGACGATCCCCGACAGGGTCTCGAACTCTGGCAACGACTGGCTCATACGTTCTATTGTACCCCGCCGGGGCGGTGGGAGTCGGGGCAGGGGCTACTCGGCGGCGATCGCGCCTTGAGCCTAGCTCCGCAACGCGGTGACGACCAGCAGGATCCAGCCGACAAGGAAGAGCACGCCCCCGATGGGCGTGATCGCCCCCAGCCAGCGCATCCCGGTCAGGGACAGGGTGTAGAGGCTGCCCGAGAAGACGACGGTGCCTGCGACGAAGCACCATCCTGCGGCCTGCCACGGACCGTTGGCGAAGCGAGAGGCCGCGAGCCCCACGACGAGCAACGCGATGGCATGCATGAACTGGTACTGCACGCCCGTCTCCCAGATCCGCAACAGATCGGGGGGAAGCTGAAGGCGCTGGCGCAGGGCATGGGCGCCGAAGGCGCCGAGGGCAACGCTCAGGAAGCCGCTCACGGCTCCCAGGACGAAAAAGAGGCGATCCATCGTGAACTCCTAGCCGGCCGCATCGGCCCCTTGAGCCGCCTGCGACCGTTCGAGCTCGGCCTGCAGCCGGCCGAGCCACATGTAGCGATACATCCGGAAGTCCGCCCGCAGCGACCACCAGGCGTGGCCGAAGGTCGCGGGCCGGTTCTTCTCGAAGACGAAATGTCCGTACCACGCCAGCCCGTAGCCTGCAAGCGGAGCGATCAGCAGCCATGCCGGCCACCGGGCGGCGAGCGCCAGGCAGGCCAGCGCCAGGGTCGTGCCCGCGAAATGCAGGCGGCGACAGACCGGATCCCGGTGCTGGGCGAGGTAATAGAGCCAGAAGGCCTCGAAGTCGTCAAACGTCCGTGCCATCGTACCCTCCTGCTTCGACCCCTCGGTCGCTCGGATTGTTCCGACGCCGTCGCGAGCGGTTGGTCCATGGTACCCCCTGGCGGTCCCCCAGGGGCGAGACGTCGCCAAGGGCTCGGCCTCGCTGGGCGTCCCCCGGGCGCAGCGCCGATGAACGCCCAGCGCCGGAGCCAGACCCTCTAATCGTCCCTTGCGCACCCCCTGCCCCCCGCGCTAAGGATGGGGGACGGGAGTTTCCCTGGAGGCCGGCATGCGCAAGTTCAAGGTCGCGCTCCTCAATGGTGACGGGATTGGTCCGGACGTGATGCGGACGGCCATGCGGGTCCTGCACGCGACCGGGGAGCGGTTCGGCTTCGAGCTGGACGTGACGGAAGGCCTCATCGGCCAGGCGGCCCTGCAGGCCACCAACAACCCGTTGCCCATCGAGACCATCCAGCTCTGCCGCAAGGCGGATGGAGTGATGCTGGGACCGGTGGGCGGCTCCCGCTGGTCGAAACCCACCAGCATGAGCCACCCCAAGCAGGCTGTCCTCTCCTTGCTCGGTTGGCTCGGCACCTACGCCAACCTGAGGCCCATCCAGGTCTACGAATCGCTGATCGACGCCTCGACGCTGAAGCCGGAGGTCATCCGGGGCGTCGACATCATGGTCGTCCGGGACGTCTCGTCGGGGCTCTACTACGGGCGTCCCCGGGGCATCGAGGAGACGCCTGACGGTCGGCGGATCGCGACCAACACCCTCACCTACTCGAGCGGGGAGATCGAGCGGGTGGCCCGCATGGCCTTCGACATCGCCCTGGAGCGCCGTGGCCATGTCGTGCTGGCCGGCATCGGCAAGATCCTCGAGACCGGCCAGCTCTGGGACGAGGTCGTGGCCGCCGTGGCGAAAGGGTATCCTGACGTCCGCTACCAGCGTATGGACGTGGACACATGCGTGCTGAAGATGACGCTCGAGCCGACCATGTTCGACGTGATCCTCGCGGACGCCGTCGTGGGGGACCTGCTGTCGGTGCAAGCGAGTGCTCTGACTGGCACCTTCGCCCTGCACCCGTCTGCTGTGCTGGGCGGCCAGACCAAAGGTCTCTTCTCACCCAGCCATGGCTCGGCACCCGACCTCGTCGGCAAGGGGATCGCCAATCCGACCGCCGCTATCCTGGCGGGGGCCATGATGCTCCACTACGCCTTCGATGACGCGGAGGCCTGCCATTCCATCCGGGAGGCCGTCGCGGCCGCCCTCGAGTCGGGCGCCCGCACCTGCGACGTCTGTCCGGCGGGCGTGGTGTCCCTGCCGACCGAGGAGTTCGCCAATCGGGTGATCGCGGAGTTGCCGAGGAAGCTCGAGGTGCCCCCCGTGACGACGGAACATCCGCCCAAGACGCCGCGTTGACGGCGCCTCACTTGGTCCACGCGGTGGCCGTTCCGACCTCGACCTCCACCGGCACCCGCTTGAGGTAGGCCATCCCCGCCGCGACCAGCTCGCGGCGCATGACCTCGGCGACGCCGGAGGCGCTCTCCCGGGGCGCTTCCACGACCACCTCGTCGTGCACCACGTTCACGATGCGCCCCTCGCCCGCGAGGGCGGTGTGGAGCATGGCGATCGCCCGCTTGGTGATGTCCGCGCTCGTGCCCTGCAGGGGGGCGTTCTTGCCGACGCGCTCGATGCCCGAGACGGCACGCCGATTCTCGGGGTCCGGCCGCCCGAAGCGGATGCGGCGCCCGCCGAGGGTCCAGCACTCGCCGGTCTCGACGGCCTGACGCGCGGCCTGGGCCAGCCAACGGCGCACGCCCGGGTAGCTCTCGAAGTACCGATCGATGAGCTCGCGGGCCTCCTCCAGCGTCGACTGGATCCGGACGGCCAGGCCCGTCGGCCCCATGCCGTAGACCATGCCGAAGTTCAGGGCCTTGGCCCGCTGGCGCTGCTCCTTGTCCACCGACTCGAGGGGCACGCCGAACATGCGCGACGCCGTGAGCCGGTGCAGATCGACGCCCGTCTCGAAGGCGTGCAGGAGGTTCGGGTCCGAGGAGACCTCGGCGAGGATGCGCAGCTCGATCTGGGAGTAGTCGGCGATGACGAGCACGTTGCCAGGGTCTGGCACGAAGCAGGCTCGGTAGCGCTCCTGATTCGGAATCTGCTGGAGGTTGGGGTTGCTTGCGGCCATGCGGCCCGTATCGGCGCCCAGTTGGTGGAAATCGGCGTGGATGCGGCCCGTCTCCGGGCGGATGTAGCCGAGGAACTGCTCCCCGTAACTGCTCAGGGCCTTGGCGGCATGGCGGTACTCGAGCAGCTTCGCGATGACCGGATGGGTGGAGGCCAGGGGCCCCAGCGTGAGATCGTCCGTGTCCGGGACCTCGAGGCCCATGTGGGCGAGGGCCCGCATGACCTGGGGCACGGAGTTGAGGTTGAGGCTGCCGACCCCGGGAAAGAGCGTCAACTGGGGATTGGCCGCCCCGAGCTCCTGTTGCAACTCGGAGGCGAGGCGCTCGTGCTCGGCGCTTCGCTCGGCCGCGACCTGGCGCCACAGGTCCGGGTCCAGCCGCATGCCGGCGAGCTCGATGTACCCGAGGACGGGCGCCACCGGGAACTCCAGGGCGGCGACCCTCACGAGTCGCTCGTTGAGGAGCGCTTCGCGCATGACCCGCCGCAGGGGCAGGAGGATCTCGGCGTCCTTCGCGGCGTAGCGCTTGTGGCCCTCGGACAGGGGCCCCCGCCAGTCGGCCCGCTGGAAGGACTTGTCCAGCTCCACGTCGAGGTAGCGGGCGGCGACGGCAGCCAGGCCGTGACCCGCGCCGTCCGAGGCGCCCAGGAGCTGGCTCGCGACGAGCGTGTCCACCACGCCGCCCAGGGTCACGCCGTAGCGACGCGCGAGGAACTTGGCGTCGAACTTGGCGTGGTGCAGGACCTTGAAGGGGCGCGCGGCCTCGAGCACGTCCTTGATCGGGCCGAGGTCCGCCCAGCGGTCGGCATCGATCAGGTAGACGGTCTCGGGGGTCGCGAGCTGGATCAGGCGGAGGCGATCGCGCCAGGGATCCAGCCCCGTGGTTTCGGTGTCGACGCCGATGGCCTCGGTTTGGGCCAGGGCTGTGGCCGCGCGCTCGAGGTCGTCGGCCGTCAGAAGCTCTTCGTAGGCCACGCCCCCATTCTACCGGAGTGGCCAACCGCCCGCGAGTCAGCAGACGCGGGCTATTCGTGGTAGCCTGTTTACCCGCAAGGCGCTCGTAGAAAGGACCTTTCCCATGTTGCTTCGTGTGTTCGTCGTCGCCACGCTGCTTGCCACCATGACGGGCTGCGCCCGCATCTCGGAGTTCTTCAACCAGTTCCAGCGGTCGTGGGACTCCTCGGCCAAGACCGTGACGCTCTACAGCCTGGACGGAAAGGCCGTCCGGACCTACGACATCGGCCGCTCCAAGGTCACGCGCGCCGAAGCGGACGGCGACTACATCTACTTCTACTCCGAAGGCAAGTACGTCCAGACCAACATGTCCTACATCGTCGAGACGAAATAAGGCCCCAAGATCAGTAGTCCGGCCCGATGCCGCCCTGGCGACATTAGAAGATACTAATCTTCCTGTCTTCTAGAAAGGTCTGCTGCCCATGAACACCGCGTCTTCACTACCTCCGCGTCCGCCCTACGTCACGGCCGTCCTCCGAGGCCTCACCCTGCGGTGTCCGCGGTGCGGCAAGGGCAAGATCAGCGACGGCCTCTTCAAGCCTCGCGAGTATTGCGATGTTTGCGGCCAGGTCTTCAAGCTCAAGGAGGGCGAGTTCACGGGCGGCGCCTACATCGGCTACGTCGTGAGCGTCGCGCTCCTGGGGATCCTGTTCGTCATCCTCGTCTGGCCCCTCAAGTGGGACATCGAGCAGACGCTCTGGGTCCTGATGCCCGGCGCGGTCATCCTCCCGATCCTGTTGCACCGCCACATGGTGGGGGTCTTCACGGCCATCCTGATCACCACGGGCGCCATGGAGCAGCAGGTATCGCCCGAAAAGCTCAAGGGCTAGGGCCGGCTTACTCCTGGTCCAGGATCCAGGCCCGGACGTCGTCCGGCACGGGCATGACGGACAGCCGGCTCATGCGGACCAGGTCGAACTGGTCCCAGCCGGCGGCCTTGAACTGCGCGAGCGTGACGGGGCGCTTGAGGCGGCGGCCGAAGCCGACGTCCACCTTGCTGGACTTGCCGGCATCGTCGGTGGGATCGGGGACCGGACCGGTCAGGGCCTTGCCGATGCCCACGACCTGGCGCTCCTTGCCCGAGTGATAGATGAAGAGCTCGTCGTCCGGGGCGATCGTCTTGAGGTGGCGCTGGGCGAGGGCATTGCGCACGCCGTCCCAGCCGGTGCGCGTCTCGCGCTCGAGGTCGTCGAAGCTGTAGGTCTCGGGTTCGGTCTTGAGCAGGAACGTGGCCATGAGCGGGTGATCTCCTTCGTATGCAGCTCGATCACCATACCCAAGCCCTCGGCCCTCTGGCAAGAGGGACCGAGGGCACGCGTTGCCTCAATCCTTGCTCTTGTCCTCCCCCGTGTCCCCCTGCCCCGCGTGCGAGAAGCTGACGTTGACCACGGCCTCGTCCCCCACGACCCACGCGTCGTGACCCGGGGGGATGTAGGCGGCCTCGCCGGGCCCCAGGTCGAACTCCTGCCCGTCCTCCATCTTGATGTGCAGGCACCCCGACACCATGAAGATCCGGTGCAGGAGCTGGCAGCTGTCGCCGCCCGCCTGGGGCTTCACGTCGGTCGACCACTTCCAGCCCGGCTCGAAGCGCGTCCGGCCGATGGTCGTGTCCCCCACGTCCACCAGTTCGATGACGCCATGCGGCGGCTTTTTGGTCTTGGTGGGCTCGTCGAGGGAATGGACCACCGCCGTTGCGGTCGGGCGCGTCATCGTGGCGGGGAGCTCGGAGCGAAATTCACGTTCTGCCATCGCTAGCCTCCTGTCTCGGGTCGCGCCCCCAGCATAGGAGCCCCTCGACGGCATCACAAGAAAGAGACGAGGCCTATCGCGCGGGATGCGGCTGCAGCTTCCCGGCGAGACTCTCGATCTCCTGGAGCAACGTGTCGAGCCCCGTGCGATGGAGGGCCGAGACGAGCACCGGCCGCGAGGGCTCGACGGGCAGGGCGCGGATGAGGCGCGGGCCGTCGATGAGGTCGCGCTTGTTGATGGCCGTGATCATCGGCTTGCCGTGCGCCCCCAGCTCGTCCAGCACCTCGAGCACCGTCTGGACCTGCCGCTCCACGTTCGGATGGCTGCCGTCGACCACGTGGATGAGGGCGTCCGCCTCGACCACCTCTTCCAGCGTCGCCCGGAAGGCGGCCACCAGCGTGTGCGGCAGGTGCTGGATGAAGCCGACGGTGTCCGTCAGGAGCACCACGTCCTGGTTGTGAAGCACGAGCCGGCGCGTGGTGGGGTCGAGCGTGGCGAAGAGCTTGTCCTCCGCGAGCACCGACGAGCGGGTCAGGGCGTTCAAGAGCGTGGACTTGCCGGCGTTGGTGTAGCCCACCAGCGCGAAGAGCGGCAACTGCGATCGCCCCCGCCGCAGGCCCGCCCGGTGGCGCTGCAGCTCCTTGACCTCGCGCTCCAGCTGCGTGATGCGCCGACGGATGCGCCGGCGATCCGTCTCGAGCTTCGTCTCACCGGGCCCGCGGGTACCGATGCCGCCGCCCAGTCGCGAAAGGACCTGGCCCATGCCCGTCAGGCGAGGCAACAGGTACTGCAGCTGGGCCAGCTCCACCTGGATCTTGCCCTCGCGCGATCGCGCCCGCTGGGCGAAGATGTCCAGGATGAGGCCCGTGCGGTCGACGACCTTGACCCCGATGATCGCCTCCAGATTCGTCTGCTGGCTCGGCGAGAGCTCCGCGTCGAGGAGGACCGTCGTCGCCCCCTGCTCCTGGCAGAGCAGCGCCACCTCCTCGGCCTTGCCCCGGCCGATCATGGTGGCGGGGTCCGGGCGGCTGCGGCGCTGCATGACCCGCGCGAGCACCTCCGCTCCCGCCGTGAGGGCGAGCTGGTACAGCTCCTCGAGGCTCTCTTCGGCGTCATGAGGGGACTTGCCCTCGGTCTGGAGGCCGATGAGGACCGCCCGCTCCTGACCGGTACCCACGGCGATCGCCCGGGAATACCGCGCGAACTCGCGCTCGATCTCGTCGACGAGATAGGGAACGTCCACCAGATCGAGGACCTCGCGCAGGCTGCGCGGCTCGTCCAGGCGCCAGGTGTGGCCCTCGGCGTCCGGCACCGGCGCGAGCGTCGCCATCCAGACCTGCGAGCGGGTCATGTCGGCGGGCTCCGGCTCGATCACGGCCAGGAGATCCAGGCGATGGCGCTGCAGGAGCACGAGTTCGGCGCGGCCGATGCCGCCGCCCTTGCTGCGGACGACGATCAGGCGATCGCCCGACAGGCGGGCCGCGCCGTAGCGTTCGATCTCGGCGGGCAGGTCCAGCTGGCCGTCGGCCACGATCACCCGCTCCACGTGCCCGCGGCGGGAGATGAGCAGACCCAGGTCCCGGCCCAGGAGGCGCGCGAGCTCGGCCGTGCGGTCGATGAGCTCGTAGCTGGCAAGCTGTCGGGGGGCCAGGCGCCGGCGCATCAGGCGCTCGAGCATGCGAAGCTCACTGGGCTTCAGGCCGCGCAGATTTCCCGACACCTTTTCCATGGCCACCTTCGACTTTCGCAACGGGCGGGACTTCAGGTGGAGTCGGGTCCGAGTATAAGGAGGAGCGGCGGCGGCGCCTAGCGACGGCCGAGGGTCCGGATCGCTAGTAGCGCGGGAGTCCGGGGTCGATCCGCTGCGACCACGCGTCGATGCCGCCCCGGAGGCTGCGGACGCCCTCGAGCCCCTGCTGGCGCAAGAAAGAGGTGGCGTAGAGGCTACGCACGCCGTGGTGGCAGTAGACCACCCACTCGGCACCCGGCTCGAGGTCCTGCGACCGTGCCGGCAGCTGATTCAACGGGATGTGGGTCGAGTCGGGCAGGGCCGCGATCGCATGCTCCCAGGCCTCGCGCACGTCCAATAGGCGCAGGGGCTGCCCGGACGCCAGGCGCTCCTGGAGGGCCTCGCAGGTGATTTCCATGTCTTCGGTCATGTTAGGGATCCGAGCAGTCCCGCTTGTAGCCGCACGACTGGCAAACGAGCTTGCAGTGCAAATCGAGCATCACGGTGCTGCACAGGTCGCAGACGTAGATCCGCTTGCCGTCCGACGTGACGAGGGGTTGGACGTCCCGGGGCATCGTGTCCTCCTTGGGGGCGCATGAACCTTTGTAGCGAGCCCAGCACCGTCGGTCAAGCCCGCTCCGGCCCAAGACGCGGCACCCAGCTCGGGTCGAAGGCAAAAGCGGGCCCCAGGTCGTCCAGGCGACGCCCGAGGTCCCGGGCAGCGGACGCCAGCGCCGTCACATCCACCTCGGGCAAGGACGACGTCGCCTCGAAGGCCGCGATCGCCCGGCTCAGCAGCTTTCGCGCGGGACGAAGCTCGTTGTGCTGGAGCTTGTAGCAGGACGCGGCGAGCTGGATGAGGCCCTGATAGCCCCGGCGCTCGGAAGAAGAAGCCGCCCGCCAGACGGCCTCCCAGTGCTCGTGGGCCTCGAAGTAGTCCCCGCGCTCGTAGGCCGCTCGGCCCGCACGCCAGGCCTCGTCCGGCCGCATCAGAAGTTGATGACGGGGACCACGTTGCCGGCGGAGCTCGTCGCCGCCGGCGTGCTGCTCGTGGCCTCGGAAGTGGTGCCGGGCGTCCCGGCGGTCCCCGGGGGTTGCGACGGCAGGCCGGAGGGAGTGCAGGCGGCCAGGACGGCGATCGTGGCGACCGTCATCACGACGAGCGGCACGAAGACCTTGGGTCGGATCGGGGAACGCGTCGGCTGCACGGACCTGGCTCCTGCTCTCGGGTCGGCGGTGGGGGCGCTTGGACCATCATACCCGCCCGTCCGCCGCCCGAACATTGCCTCATGCGTCCCCCCATGAATTGACTAGCACTCAATCGTCCTCTAATCTACTTTGAGCGCCGCTTGACTGCTTCTTTCCGCCACCTGTCGCCAACTCCCGGAGGACAGAGACGGGGCTACGCGTAGCAGGCGATCGCTGACGATCCCTCGACCCGTTCCTCTACCCAACGCCCCGATCGCGGGGGAAAGGATGGCGGATGATTCGCAAAATTCCGCGCCGGATGGCCCTGATTGGCCTCCTGGTGGCCGTGGCAGGCTGCACTGCGCTTCAACAGAATCCGCTCGGCACCTCGGGAACCGGCACCACAGGCACCGGGACCACGAGCGTCCAGTCTCAGGCGACGCCAACGCCCGCTCCCAAGGTTGCGAGCCTCGCACTCGACCCCACGAGCGTCGAGCTCAACGCCCCGTACAGCTACGGCGGCTACCAGTCCGAGACCGAAGCGGCGCTTTCCGAGCGCGAGGTGGCGGGTTATCCCACCACCGCCAGGCTGTGGCCGAGCTTCATGGACGAGGCCGGCAACCGCACCGCCGCCACCGACCTCGACTGGATCAGCTCGAACCCCGAGCTGGTGGCGGTCGACCACACCGGCTGGATCCGGTCGGTGGATCCCGGGACCAGCGGCACCATCCTCATCACCGCCCGCCTCAAGAGTGACCCGACGATCGTCGCGACGACCTCCGTCGTCCTGCGCAACGACGGCAAGCTCTCGCTCGAGCTGAAGTAGGAGGCGCCATGAAGCCACAATCCTTCCTGGCCCTCTCCCTGACGGGGCTCGCAGCCCTCGCGCTAGGGTGCCAGGGCGTCCCGTTCCAGACGACCTCCGGCGGCACGACCCCGCCCGCCATGAGCGTGCAGACCGCCGAGTACGGCAACGTCGAGGTGCGCATCCGCTGGCCGGAGCGCTCGACCCAGGCCATCCCGCTCAGCGCCAACACCCTCATCGTCCAGGCCTTCAACAGCCTCGGCCGCGAGGCGGGCACGCTGGTCCTCCGGCGCTCGGAGGGTGACATGCAGGTCGCCAACCTGCGCCTGCGGGCCGGCACCTACACCCTCGAGGCGCGGGCCTACCGAGAGATCAACCCGACCGCCCTGAGCGTCCCCACGGCCATGGGCTCGTCCTCGAATGTGGTCATCAAGACGAACCTCAAGACGGACCTCTCCATGACCCTCGTGGCCCAGGCGCCCACCTACGGCGCCATGTCCGCCTCGGCGGGCGGCATCGGCTCACAGTTCACGCTCGACACCGTGCGCTTCTTCAACCGTCCGGTCGTCTCGGCCGACACGGTCGAGGTCTGGTTCGGCTGGGACAACCGCACCCGGGTCAAGTCCCCGAACGTCGAGATCCTGAGCCGCCGCAAAGCCGACACCTACACGGGCGTCAACCAGATGCAGGACCCCGAGCAGGACAAGCTGCTCGTCACCGTGCCGCAGGGCCTCACGGGACGTCCCAAGGTCTGGCTCAAGGTCGACGGCATCGAGGTCTTCGTCGGCAACTTCTATGCGGTCGACCGCATGGTCATCGAGCCGATGGTCGTGACCCGCGCGGTGGGCGAGTGGTACGACGCCACGAGCAACCTCCAGGCCTTCGCGCTGGACGCCTCGCCGACGCTCTCGTACCCCATCCTCACCTGGTCGAGCTCCAACCCCGCGGTGGCCTTCGTGACCCAGGACGGCATGGTCTACGCCTACCGGCCGGGCACCGCGGTCATCACCGCCCGGTCGGGCAGCATCACGGCGGCCGTCACGCTGACGACCACCGACCGCCACAGCACGGCCTCGATCAACGTCAACATGCCCCTGATCAACACGGGCACGGTCGACAGCCCCGTCAACATGCCCGCCTACAGCGGGGATGAGACGGGCAACGTGAACCCCTAGCGCGCAACGATTGCCTTTTTGGAGGTTTCAATACGTATGAGCAAGTTCCTTCGAATCTACGGGGCGATCGCGGCCGCTACCCTGCTGGTCGCCGGCTGTGCCGCCCATCCCCCCGCAAGCTCGCTCGCTATGAGCGATGCCCAGACCCAGGTCATCCGCCACGAGGCCAAGGGCAACATCGTCGTGCCCCTCAACATGCCGGCCCTCGGTGAGGACCGCGGCGTCCAGTACGCCTACAGCAACGCCTACATCAACACCGTCGAGGTCCGGCTGCGCGACAGCCTGGGCAACGAGAGCGTGCAGTACGTGGTCCGCAACGCCTACCTCAACACCTCGCGGTCGGCGGGCTCGGTCAACGTGACCTTCTTCAACGTCCTGCCGGGCACCTTCACCCTCACGGTGCGTACGAGCCACCAGCGCCTCTTGAGCGCTGCGGGCCCCGTCAAGTTCGACGGCCTGCGCGACGTCTTCTTCCTCGACGGGGATGCGGACGACGCCTTCGATGCGGACGAGACCGAGATCCGGGTCATCAGCGGCAACCGCAACTCCAACTTCCTGGTGTTCGCGCCGGCGAACCTGAACGCCGCGGACGTGCTGCCCTGGTCCCTGCGCTCGGACAGTTCGACCACCAACGCGGGCTTCGGCCTGGGGGGCGCGACCCAGTCCATCAACCCCGGCTCCACCACGACCGTCACGGTCAACGTGCGCCAGGCCCCGCGCTGGGGCGATGGGCTCTGGTCCAGCACCCGCGAGGTGACCGCCGGTGAGGCCGTCTCCCTGCCGGTCAGCGACATCGCCAACGTCCAGGCCTCCGATCGGGTGGCGCTCTCGGATCCGAGCGGCTTCACGCTGTCGAACGGCATCGCGGACGTGGGCTCGGCGAGCCTGCACCCCTACGCTCCGGCCATCGACACCACGGCCTCGACCGTCAGCTTCACGCCGACCCGGGCCACCATCGGGGCCGTCAACTCCGCCCCTGCGGCCTGGCGCCTGTGGCTCGCCCGCGGTCAGGCCGTGAGCGAGAACGGTTACACGACGAACTACGCCAACGCCCCGCGCATCGCGGTCTGGCCGGCGCTTGCCGACATTTCCGCCTCGCGCTTCTATGGCTCGACGGCCCACGTCTCTCCAAACCAGACGGCGACGGTCTACTACGACCTGCGCGACACCTACGGCAACCTGGTGGCGGGCAACGTCCCGAGCGTCAACCAGCAGAGCCTCGCGGCCGTGCGCCTCGCCAACGCGGGGATCACCATGGACTACGCCGTGGTCGGCTACTCGACGAGCCCCGACCCGCGCACCCTGACCAATCCCTTCATGCTGCCGGGCCGGACGATCGGCACGGTCAGCGGATCCGGCACCTACACCCAGGGCAGCACGGCCCCCGGCCCCATCACCACGGCGGCCACCTACTCGGCGACCATGTCGGGCGGCGGCGACAGCCCCATCC
The DNA here is from genome assembly GCA_036676985.1 of Candidatus Sericytochromatia bacterium. Taxonomy (GTDB): domain Bacteria; phylum Cyanobacteriota; class Sericytochromatia; order S15B-MN24; family UBA4093; genus DATNQJ01. The sequence continues at coordinate 18,612 of JAKFBU010000015.1, read as the reverse complement.
GGATGACTCGCCTCGACGTGCCCTTCTGGATCTGGGATGCCAACCGGGGCAACTTCGGCGTGGGCAACCATGCCTACACCCTGAAGTTCCTGACGGATCCGGCCGACGGCACCAAGACCTGGGTCTACCTGGAGCGCACGGGTGGACCGATCATCGCCTCGGAGAGCATTCGGACCAGCTCGCTCACCAACACCCAGGCGTTTGCTCAGTCCTTCCCCCTGAAGCTGCCGAACCCCGCGGCGGGCACTCTGCCCCTGCCCATCAACCCGACCCAGACGTCGCCCGTCGTCATCAACGTCCCGGCCAACGAGAACCTGGATCCGGGCGTCTACGACAACATGACCTTCACGGTGACGAACTACGGCGCCCGCAAGGTCAGCGACTCGGATACGGTCCGGGCGCGCGTCCTGAACAACCGGTCCCAGCACTTCGTTGGGGACGTCCAGTTCCAGTGGCTCCAGTAGCGGTCTGATTCCCGGCGGGGGAGAGCGAGACTCTCCCCCGCTTTCTCATGGCGCGCGCGGGGGCGAGCCGGTGATGGCGGTCCGTGCCATGTGATCGCGCGTGTGATTCAATGGCGGTAGCATGCTTGCCAGGTCGTTGAACGTCCCGACCGGAAAGGAGCCCACGTGTCCTCTCGCCTGTCCGCGTTACTTCTCATGTGCGTCTTGCTCGTCGGAGGCCCCCTGGGCCTCGCCGCGAGCGCCTGCGGGGGCTTCTTCTGCGCCACGGCGCCCATCGACCAGTCGGGCGAGAAGATCCTCTTCCTGGTCGAGCCCCAGAAGCTCACGGCCTACGTCCAGATCCAGTATCAGGGCAGCGCCGAGGACTTCTCGTGGGTCGTGCCCGTGCCGGCCCTGCCGACCCTGTCGGTGGGCTCGGACGAGATCTTCTCGCGGCTCGAGCCCGCGACCCAGGTGCGGTACCAGCTGCAGTTCACCAACCCCGAGGGCAGCTGCAAGACCGATGGGAACACGTTCCTGGCCATGCCCATGGCGGAAGGTACCGTGGCCGTCGACAAGGCCGCCGGCGTGACGGTCGTGTCGCAACAGGTCATAGGCCCCTACGACTCGGCCATCCTCAAGGCCGACACGGTCGCCGAGCTACAGACGTGGCTCACGGACAACCACTACACCATCCCGCCGCGCTTCGACGAGGTCACCAAGACCTACGTGAAGAAGGACAACTACTTCATCGCCCTGCGGCTGCGGCGCGATCGCGACACGGGCGACCTCGCGCCCATCGTCTTCTCGTACAACTCCAACGAGCCCTGCGTACCCCTGATCCTGACCTCGATCGCCGCACGGCCCAACATGCCCATCACCGTCTACGTGCTCGGGCCCGGGCGCGCCATCCCCTCTAACTATCGCCATGTCCAGGTCAACGAGGCCCTGATCGATTGGCTCGGCGGCGGCCGCAACTACAACGACCTCGTGTCCAGGGCCGTCGATGAGGGCGGAGGGCGCGCGTTCGTCACGGACATCGCCGCCAAGAGCAGCACGATCCAGCCGGCGCTCGTCTCCAACTACAACCTGAGCGGCCTCGAAGGCGTCACCAACGCGTGGAGCGCCTTCCTCCACATCCAGAACCAGGCGTTCCCGCGGGGCCCACAGCTCCAGGCCGTCCTCAAGCGCCACATCCCCATGCCCGACTCGCTGCAGGGGCAGGTCTCGGAGACCGACTTCTACAACATGATGTGGAACTACCAGTCCCAGCTCGCTCAGCAGGCCATGACCGCCGAGCAGGCACAGGCGTTCAAGGACGAGCTGAACACCGTCTTCGTCCAGCCGCTGGTGAAGGCGCACCAGGCCTTCGGCCAGGTGCCCTACCTCACCCGCTTCTACACGACCATGTCGGCCGAGGAAATGACGGTGGACCCCATCCTCGACTACAACACGGGGCTCCCGGACGTCTCGAACGTACGGACGGCCGAGGCCACCATCCTCTGCAGCCCCCACCTGACCACCGCGCAGGCTCCCGTCCGCATCAAGCTCAAGGACGGAACGACCTTTGCCGTGACCCGCGCCCGGCCCGTCTCGGTGCCGGACATGCCGACGGCCATGGTGGTCGAGCAGCTGAACCCCATCGATGTCGGCACGGTCGTCCAGGACAACCGCCAGCAGATCCAGAACCTCCTCAACCAGTTCGCCTCGGTCGCGAGTGCGGTGAGCGCGGCCGAGAAGCTGGCGGGTGTGGGCCCCGGCTGCGGCTGCAACTTGCCGGGCGGCGCGCCGGCCAACCCCCTGCAGGGTGCGGGCGAGGCGGGCGTGTACGGCGTGGCCTACCTGGGAATCTTCGGTTACCTGAGGCTCCGACGGAACAAGCGGTAAGAAACAAAGAGAGCGGCCGGAACATCGGCCGCTCTCTTTATGGCAGATTGGTGTACAACAGTGGAAAGCGCGTCATTCCGGCGAAAGCCGGAATCCAGGGTCGATGCTACGAGCGCAGGCCCTGGCCCCCGGCTTTCGCCGGGGTGACGGCATCCTCGGGCCAGGAGAAGCAACTAGTCGATGTCCTCGTCCAGAGGCTCCGGCAACGTCGGCAGCGGCTTACCGCTGAAATGCGTCTCCATGACCGTCCCGGCGAGGTCCGGGTGGTTGGTGATGACCCCGTCCACGCCCCGGCGCAGGACCTTGAGCATGGAGCCCGGCCGGTTGACGGTGTAGACGTGGGTGCTCAGACCCGCCCTATGGATGTCCAAGACCTCGTCGGCACTCACGGCCTTGTGCAGGAGGTGCAGGCCGTCCATCTTGAGCTTCTGGGCCTGCTTGAGCTTCAGGTTGAACGGGTCGGCGACCCCCAGGAGCCCCATGCTCCAGGTGGGAGCTTGCTGGCGCATCTCCTGCATGAACGCCTCATCGAAGGACATGAGGTGGACGTGCGGCCCGTAGTTCTTCAGCTCGACGAGGTCTTTGATCTTCTTGGCCACAACCGGCCGCATACCGGCCTGCTCGATACCCTTGACCTCGATATTGAGGATGGCGCCGCCGCGCACGGCGTCGAGGGCCTCCTCGAGGGTGGGCACGCGCTCGCCCGTGAAGGTCGCATCGAACTTGACGCCGGCATCCAGGGCCCGGATCTCCTGCAGGGTGAGGGCCTTGACCTCCCCCTTGCCGTTGGTGGTGCGATCAACGGTGTCGTCGTGCAAGACCACGAGCTCGCCGTCCTTGGTGAGCTGGACGTCGATCTCCACGAGATCGGCCCCCGCCTGGACGGCGCCACGGATGGACGCGATCGTGTTCTCGGGGAAGCGGCCGGAAAAGCCGCGGTGAGCGATGATACGGGCCGGAAAGCGCTGCGCATGGACCGGAACCGGGTCCAGGCGCTGGAAGGGCAACTGCCCCAGCACGCCGAACGAGGCGCCCTGTGAGGAGCCGACACCGGAGGTCCCGGTCATCCCGCAGCCTCCGAGCAGCATGGACATGGTCAACGCGAGCGCGAGCCACGGAGCCCTTTGCCTCAAGCGCACGATCACCCTCCTCGTCTTCGAACGTGTGTACCTGAGGTGTTATCGTTGCGGCCGCGCCACCATTTCTTAACGGGCGGCTAAATTTGAGCTATCAAGTGTCTAAGATGGGATCAAAGAGGCTGTTTCGCCTACTTGTAGGATCGAAAGATGGGCGAGAGGTCCTTCGGTCGTAGTGACCGTAACTTTGAATGTGCCAGACAAGGGTTCACAGCGATGTTACGGTATGTTAAGCTAGGCCAAGGCCTTGATGTTTCAGCCTGAGAGGGACGATGGCGTCCGGCTGATGACGTAGGGCCAAGGCGCTCGGCCCCAGGGGTGGACGGTCCCGGGCTCCCTGACGGAAGGAGTAGACGATGCTCCAACTTTCCTTCAGGTGCCCCACGTGCGGGGGCAGGATGAAGGTAGCCGCCAGCAGCCAGAACGGGCATTACTGCCCGTCCTGCCGGACGGTTCTCGTCTTGCGCGACGATGGGTTGGCGAGCATCCTTCCGAACAACGGTCCCCTGGTACGAGTGCCGATCAAGCGGTTGCGGCGGCTGTAACCACCCGACAACCGGGGCGGCGACCCTGGCCCCCCGCTTGCGCGAGGGTGACGGGAGTGCCTATTCAGGATTCAAGGGCAAGCGCACTTTCTCGTATCGAGGACAAGCCCCTTTAGCGCAAAGCCGGCGCTCCCGTCACCCTCGCGAAGGCGGGGGTCCACTGTAGGGGCCTGCGTCAGCTAGTTAGCCAGCTCTCGTCTCCCGCTACTCGGCGGTGACCTGTATGTCGAAAGAGGCCCGAGGCGGTTCGTCGGCAGAGAAGGCCGTCGGCTCGAACCGCTCGGCCGTCACCCGATACGTTCCCGGCGACGGCAACGACACCGACACCGTCGCGATCGTCGAGCGTAGGTCCCGGGTGCATGGCACGGGCTGGTCCGACCGGAGGCTCTCCCGGACCGCGGCGAGGACCACCGAGCGGGAGGCCTCGTCCACGCGTGCCGTGAGCTCCTTGAAGCGATCGCACGAGCCGCTGCCGACGATCACCCGGGCCGTCAGGACCACAGGCGTGCCGGCCACGGCAGTGGCTGGTCCGTTCAGGTAGGAGATGGCGGCCGGATTGGCCTCGTACCAGACGGCAGGCTCGGGGGCCTGACGGACCGACGAGTGTCCTGCGGCGCACCCGGCCGCCAAGACGGCAACGCCCAACGATAGCCCGAGGCGACGAGAGACGCGCATTCGGTCCTCCTGCGAGAGCCCGATGGCGAGTGGTTGCTCGCCTGTCAGGGCATAATGGGCAAACGTACCATACACGACATGGAAAGGAATGCATTCGTGAGGATTGCGACGATCGCATTGGCAGGCATCCTGACCCTCGGGAGCCTTCAAATCTTGGCCCCCCGGCCTGCCATGGCCATGCAGCTCACTCAGGCCGCCGGATTGCACCAGCTCTTCGAGACAGAGTGGTCGTACACGATGTCCCAGGATCCGCTCTGGGCCTCAGCCCTCGGAGACTATCGCTTCAACGATCGCTGGAAGGACCTGAGCGCCACGGCGCGGGCAGCCCGGGCCCGCCACTATGGTGAGACGCTCAAGCAGCTCAAGGCCATCGACCGGAACAAGCTCTCGCCCTCCGACCAGCTGAACTTCGACCTCTTTAAGCGCGAGATCGAGCTCCTGGCGGAAGAGGCGGCCCTCGGGGCCGACCGCATGCCCCTAAGCCACAAGGAAGGCATCCACATCGCCCACGACATCGTGGACTTCCTGCGCTTCGACAACATCAAGGACTACGAGGACTGGATCGGCCGCATGAAGGCCTTCCCCGCCTACATGGACCAGACCATCGTGCTCTTGCAGGAAGGCAAGGCGGCCGGCCAGATCCCCGCCCGTGCGATCCTGAGCCGCATTCCGAGCCAGCTCAAGCTCCAGATGCCCGCCAACCCGGACGAGAGCCCCTTCTACAAGCCCTTCCAGAAGATGGCCCCGGGGATCCCGGCCGCCGAGCAGGAGCGCCTGCGGCGCCAGGCGCGCGAGGCCATCCGGACCCACCTGGTTCCGTCCTTCCGCAAGTTCGACGCCTACTTCACGCACGAGTACCTGCCCGCGAGCCCCGTGAAGGTCGGCCTGCGAAACCTGCCCAACGGCGAGCAGCTCTACGGCTACTACGCGCGCTACTACACGACCACCGCCATGTCCCCCTCGCGCATCCATCAGCTGGGCCTCTCCGAGGTCACGCGCATCCGGCGCGAGATGGAAGGTGTCATGGCCAAGGTCGGCTTCAAGGGCACCCTGAACGAGTTCTTCGCCCACATGAAGCAGCAGAAGCAGTACTTCCGCGCGGACGCCACTGCCCTCCTCCAGGAGTACCGGGCGCAGTCGCGGCGCATCGATCCCTTGCTGCCCAAGCTCTTCAAGGTCCTGCCGAGGGCGCCGTATGCCATCGAGCCCGTTCCCACGGAGCTTGCGCCCAACTCGAGCGCCGCCTACTACATGGGGCCGGCGCCCGACGGCTCACGCCCCGGGACGTTCTACGTGAACCTCTATCGGTCGGAAGAGCGCCCCACCTACGAGATGACGTCCCTCGCCCTGCACGAGACGGTGCCGGGACACCATCTCCAGATCGCCCTCGCGCAGGAGCAGAGCGAGCTGCCGTCCTTCCGGCGCTTCGGCGGCTACACGGCCTACATCGAGGGCTGGGGCCTGTATGCCGAGTCCCTGGGCAACGAGCTGGGGCTGTACGACGACCCGTACGTCTACTTCGGTAAGCTGAACATGGAGATGCGCCGCGCCCTGCGGCTCGTCCTGGACACGGGCCTCCACCACGAGGGCTGGGATCGCGAGAAGTCCATCAAGTTCTTCCTGGAGAATGCCGCCAAGACCGAGCTGGAGGCCACCAACGAGGTGGACCGCTACCTGGCAAAGCCGGGTCAAGCCCTGTCCTACAAGGTCGGCGAGCTGAAGCTCCAGGAACTTCGAGCCAAGGCCACCGCGAAGCTAGGCACCAAGTTCGACCTGCGCGACTTCCACCACGAGGTCTTGAGCCAGGGAGCGCTGCCCCTGGACATCCTCGAGCAGCGCGTCGATCAATGGATCGCGAGACGCTCGAAGTAGCCCCACTCGCCACGCTCGCGGATCAGGCGCCCCGGTCTTCCCGGGGCGCCTGTTCTTGGCGCAGCCGCAATCCCAAACTTTAACCTAACCATTTTATCGCCTTAAGAAGACTCCGTAGCCAGCCGGCGATAACTTTAACGACAGGTTAGGCATCAATTAAGTGTTAATTAAAGGACCCTCCCCATGACCCGACTTCTCATCCCCGCGCTTTCCCTGACGCTCCTCGCCGGTTGCGGCGCGGCGCCCCTTCATACCTTCCAAGCCACGGACCCGGCCTCGACCGAGGCAACCAGGTTGGAGACCCGCATCGTCGGAACGGTTGGCCACTCCAAGCTCGTCGGCCGGGACGTCCTGACCATGACCCTCGAGGCCAAACGCCCCCTCGCGAAGAACATCGTGCAGGACTACGCCTTCTATCGGTTCATGGACTACAAGACCCGCAGGTGGCGGGGCAGCAGCAGCGGCAGCCGCCTCTTCCTGGCGAAGGACGGCGGCGTCTACATCTCGTCCGGAGCCACCAACACGGAGCTTTGGTATCGGGTCGCCACCTACCAGGCCCCCACGTCGGGTCGCCTGACCCTCGGCGATCGCCTCGACTACAGGCTGGACGGCGCCCATGAGTGGGAGCCTTCGCGGAGCGCCATTCACCTCAACATCTTCCACGTCTACCAGTCGGCCCACTCGTCCGAGCTGGAGTTCAGCCGGACCGCCCCCCAGCTGATCGACGCCGAGTAGTCGGTCCCGTTCACGCCCCGAGGCCCGACACCGTGCGGTGTCGGGCCTCGGTCATGGAGCCTGCGCTCCGGGATGAGGTCGAGTTAGGCCTTGGCGCCCTGGTGCTTGGCAATGAGCGCGTCAGCGGCCTCGGGGTTCGCCTTGGCTTCCAGGAGGGCGCGCAGGAGGAGCGGAGCCACGATGGTCGCGTCGGACTCCACGACGAACATGGGCGTGTCCTCGGTGAGCTTGTCCCAGGTGATCTTCTCGTTGGGGGTGGCGCCCGAGTACGAGCCGTAGGACGTGGTCGAGTCGCTGATCTGGCAGAAGTAGGCCCAGGGCTTCACGGGCTTGTCCAGGTCGTACTTGATGGAGGGCACCACGCAGATGGGGAAGTCCCCGGCGATGCCGCCGCCGATCTGGAAGAAGCCGACGCCGGGGCCCTCGGAGAGCTCCTGGTAGCGATCGTAGAAGTCGGCCATGTACTCGATGCCGGACTTGGCGATGCTCGCGTTGACCTCGCCCGTCTTGACGTAGGAGGCGAAGATGTTGCCGAAGGTGGAGTCCTCGTAGCCCGGGACCACGACGGGCAGGTTGGCGCGTGCCGCGGCGAGCAGCCAGCACTCCTCCGGGTTGCCTTCGTAGAGGTCGCTCGGGATGGCCTGGATCACCTCGTAGAAGTACTGGTGCCAGAAGCGGCGCTCGCCGCCGGTCGAGGCCTTCTGCCACATGGGGACCACGAACTTCTCGACGGCCCGGAAGGCCTCGTCCTCGGGGATGCTCGTGTCCGTCACCCGGCGCATCCGATCCTCGAGGATCTTGGTGTCGTCGTTCTTGGTCAGGTAGCGGTAGTCGGGGAAGTCCTTGTAGCTGTGGTGAGCGACGAGGCGGAAGAGCGACTCTTCGAGGTTGGCGCCCGTCACCGAGAGGCCGTGGATCAGGCCCGCGCGGATGGCCGGCGCGAGGGTGATGCCGAGCTGGGCCGACGACATGGCGCCGGCCACGGCCCAGAACATGCGCCCGCCGCCCTGGATGTGGCGCCAGTACGCGATCAAGGCGTCGCGCGTCGCGCGCGCGTTGAAGTTCTTGTAGTTGCTGAGGACGAAGTCGAGAATGGGAAGCTCGGCGGTCGCCATGGGGCCCTCCTGGATGCAAGGAATGAGAGGATGATGGGGCAGCCCTTCAAAAAGGAAAGCCGCCCTGCTTACGCCCTACGGTCGCGACTCGCTGGTCACGCCGCCATCGGACGTCGGGTGGCTACTCAAAACTGTATCACGCTCGCCTTGTAGGCGCCACCCGACGCCGCTCTCGAGCCGGCCTTCGAACCGGGCCCCCGGGTTTCGAGCGAGCAAGCAGCGGGTACGTGCCTGGCATGACGTCAAGAGGAGGCCGCATGCACCAGTTCACGAATCGCTTGACCCGCTTCACGCTCCCGCTCGCCGCCCTCGTCGTGCTGACGGCCGGCCCTGCCTGGGCCGGCACGACCGTTTTCGACGTGCCGCCCGATCTGACGGTCAAGACGCCGCTTGCCAAGAGCTTCCGCTCGGCCATCACCAAGGTGAACAGCAAGGAGATGGGCTCGAGGTTCATTCGCTTCGCGGACGGCGTGCTCGTCATGAGCGTCGAGCCGTCCGTCATCCGCTACACCTTCCACCGCAAGCGTCCCATGGCCCTGACAGACGCCCATCAGGTCCTGAAGGTCATGGAGTTCGATCCCATCGACTACCAGCACCCGACGAAGACGGCCAGGCACATCCGCTACCAGAGCTACATGAACCAGGCGACCGCCGAAGTGACGGCCTGGGCCGAGATCCGGCTCACGAAGGGCAAGGCGGAGTACGCCGAGATTCAGCAGGAGATCTTCACCGAGGCGGAGTAGCGCCGGATCGCTCAGTAGATCTCTTTCACCCGGCCGACCTGACCGTCCGTCAGGCGCACCTTGATGCCGTGGGGATGGAAGGGCGACTTGGTGAGGATGTCCTGGACCACGCCACGGGTGATCCGGTTGGTGCGCTGGTCGGCCTTGAGCACGATGCCCACCTCCAGGCCGATCTTGATATCCTGGCGTTCCTGTCCGACCATCGTCCCTCCCTCGCGCCTCTGCCATGCTTGTTCGCTTCACCATGATAGCGCACGCGAAAGCCGCCGGGGCCTCGGGCCCCGGCGGCTGCTTTGGCGAAGCGGCTGAGCCTTACTTCTGGCCCGCGATGTTGACCATCCAGGTCACGCCGTACTTGTCGTTGACCATGCCGAAGGAGTCCCCCCAGGGAGCCTTGTTGAGGGGCATCACGACCTGGCCGCCTTCGGAGAGCTTCTGGTAGTAGCCGCTGAGCTGGGACTCGTCGTCGCCGCTGAGGGCCATGGAGATGCGCATGCCCGCATCGTAGGGCATGCTACTCGGCGTGTCGGAGCCCATGAAGGTGATGCCTTCGGACTCGAGCATGGCGTGCATGATGAGGTTGGACTCGGCGGGGTCCATGGGCATGGCCCCCTGGAACTCGCCGAAGGTGCTCATGGTGAGGTTGCCGCCGAAGACGGTGCGGTAGAACTCCATGGCCTCGCGGGCGTTGCCCTTGAAGCTGATGTAAGGATTCACTCTCGATTGCATGGTGACATTCTCCTGACAGAGGCATGACGACGGAGTGGTCGCGCGGCGCTCGGAACCCGATGGGTAACGCTCGCTCGCCGACCGTCGCACCATCCTACGAACAAGCGTTCTATTCGTCAAGGACATGGATCACCGCATCGTCCTCATGCCAACCGGACTCGACACTTTTTGGCGGTCCCAAGTCCGGTTGCTTGACAGCAAGGCGCCCCTTGGGGGAAGGTATCGCGAGGATGCGGGCGGTCCACCGCCGATTCGAGGTCCCGGCACGTTCGAAGCGAGGCACCCATGTCACAGCCCGATCATCTCGATCTGACCCGGTACCGGGGCCACCTGACGTTGCCCGAGGTGGGCCTCGACGGCCAGCGCAAGCTCGCCAAGGCCTCGGTGCTCTGCATCGGGACGGGCGGCCTCGGCAGCCCCGCCGCCCTCTACCTGACGGCCGCCGGGGTCGGCCGCGTGGGCCTGCTCGACTCGGACGAGGTCGATACGTCGAACCTGCACCGGCAGGTGCTCTTCCGCACGGAGGACGTCGGTGCTCGCAAGGTGGAGGCCGCGCGCCGGACGCTTTCGGCCCTGAACCCGGACGTCGCGCTCGTGACCCACGACGTGCGCCTCACGCCCGAGAACGCGGCGGACCTCCTGCGCGGCTATGACGTCATCATCGACGGCACGGACAACTTCCGCACGCGCTACCTGGTCAACGACACCTGCGTCCGGCTCGGCAAGCCGGATGTCTGGGCCTCGATCCATCGGTTCGAGGGGCAGGTCTCGGTCTTCGACGCGAGCCGCGGCCCCTGTTACCGATGCCTGTTTCCCGTGGAGCCGCCTCCCGACCAGATCCCCTCGTGCGCCGAGGCGGGAGTGCTCGGGGTGTTGCCGGGCATCCTCGGCACCATGCAGGCGACCGAGGCCATCAAGCTGATCCTGGGCGTCGGCCACTCGCTGGTTGGCCGGCTGTTGGTCTTCGACGCCCTCGCCATGACCTGGAACGAGCTCGCCCTGCCCAAGGACCCCAGTTGCCCGGCTTGTGGACGTGCGGCCACGGCTCCGAGCCTCCCGCTGCCATTGGCCGCTCCGGCCGCCGAAGCATCGCCTCCTGTGCCCTCGATCGGGCCGCAGGAGCTCAAACGGCGGCTGGAGGCGGGGGAGGACCTCACCGTGCTCGACTGTCGCGATCCCCACGAGTGGGAGATCTGTCGCCTGCCGGGCAGTCTGCTGATTCCCCTCAAGGAGCTGTCGTCCCGGCTAGGCGAGGTCGACCGGGACCGGCCGGTCGTCGTTCATTGCTACCGCGGTCCCCGGTCGATCAAGGCCGCAGCCATGCTAACCCAGGCAGGATTCCAGTCGGTCCAGTACCTGGAGGGCGGCCTGCACGGATGGGCCCAGCACATCGACCCCACCATGCCTCTCTATTGACGTCACGGAAAGGATCCCCCCCATGCTGCACATGGTGATTGCCACCCATAGCCCGGAGTCGTGCCCGGGGCGTCCCGGTAACGAGGAGATCATCCCCTGCCTCAACAAGATGCAGGACCTCCTGAAGGATCGGAACATCAGGACCATCGGTCGCTGGGCCGATCCCCCGGGCCATGCCAACTTCCTCGTGCTCGACGCGCCGTCGGCGCACGACATTCTCCAGAGCTTCATGGAAAGCGGGCTCATGATGCACACGACCGTCGAGATCCGGGCCGTCCTGAGCATGGACTGAGCCGAAACCGATCAAGCACGAGGGGGAGGGCGATCGCGATCGCCCTCCCCCCTTTCCTATCGCTGTGCGCCGAGACTACTTCTTCTCCGCCACGGCCTTCATGTCACCGAGCCCCCGCTCGAAATCCGCCCCGATCATCTGGTCCATGTTCATGAAGACCGACATGACCTTCGAGAGGAAGTTGTTGCGGCCGTGCATGGCCCACGTGACCTTCGTGGCGTCGCCCTCGGCCGCAAACGTGAATTCGGTGGTGTTATGGGCTTCGAAGGGCTGGAGGAAATCCAGCTTGATCACGACCTTGGAGGGCGGGGCGGACTCGACGATTTCCATGCGCCCCTTGCCGACCTGGTCGTTGCCTTCCCACTCGTAGACGGCGCCCTTGCCGCTCGCCGCGCCGCTGAGCGTTTTCTTCATTGCGGGGTCGAGCTTTTCCCAGGGGGACCATGCGCCCCAGTTGTTGAAGTCGTTGACGAGGGCATGGACCTGCTCGGGGGCCACTTGAACGGTCGTCGACCGCTCGACTCGGAACGTGTCGGGCTTGGTCGCGGAAAAACCGAGCAGGCCTATGGCCGGCACGCCGACGGCAAGAGCGACGATAGCAGCAATCTTCTTGACCACGGAATCCTCCCTTGAAGGTGGTGCGAAGCGGACGCGGACAGCGCGTCATCTGCCACTAGCGTAAGCTCCGGCAGACGCAGAACGCCACGGTGCCGATCACAAGGGGGCGTCACAAGGAAATTTGAGACCGAAACACGTCTCCCACATGCGAAGTGAGGGTCGCGGGCCCGACGTTCCGGTGGCATGAAAGGAAAGAGGGGACTGCCTGATGGCAGTCCCCTCTTCGATAACCAACTCGACTAGACGGTGGCCTTCATGTACGCCACCAGCTGGTCGAGGACGATGCTCCAGCCGTCGAGGAAGCCCATCTCGGCGTGCTGCTTGGCCGACTCCTCGTCCTTGTGGACGGCGATCGCCGTGTACTTCGTCCCGGTGCCATGGGGCTCGAGCAGGATCATGCCCGTGAAGAACGGCTTGTCGGCCGGACGATAACCGGGCTTGAGGGCATCGGTCCAGACGAGGCGCTCGTTCTCGACCACCTCGAGGTAGCAGCCCTCGCCGGGCTCCATGTCCACGCCCTCGGGCGAGCGCATGACCGTCCGGAACATGCCGCCCGGGCGCAGGTCGATCTCGCACTCCACCGTGGTCCAGGGCTTGGGGCAGAACCACTGCATGAGGTGCTCGGGCGTGGTCCAGGCTTTCCAGATGAGGGCAGGGGGGATGTCCACCACCCGCTCGAGCACGAGGTCGAGTCGGGGATCGGGTTGGTAAGCAGCAGGGCGAGTCATAGGTCGTTCTCCTTCAAATGAAGCAAGTAGGCAGGGGCTTCGCTACAACCCTAGACTGCCATAGGTGCACACGTCAATGATGCACGCACTTGCCCCCAACGTTAGGCGGCAAGGGGACGGGGCGCGGCCTTCTGGTGGCCGCCCGCGACTGGTTGCCAGCCGGGCTGCATCGAGTCGCCCCTCCCTACCCGATTCATCGAGGGCCTAACGGGCGCATAGGATGAGGGCGAATCAGCGCCGGGCGGAGCGATCGCGCGGTCGCCATAAACCCTTGTCTGCTTGGTCGTAGGTAGGGCTGGCCGGTTTCGATAAGCTGCTGACATTGCCGTCTTGACATGAAAAAAAAGGAGTAATTCACGTGGCAAAACGTTGGCCAAAACTTGCCGCTGCCCTGACCACCTTCGCCATCCTGCTCGGGTGTAACACGTCCCCTCCGGGGGGACCGAGTACCACCAAGCACTCCAATGGCGCCAACAAGGCCTTCCTGGCGAGCATCCCCGGGTATGGAGACTACCAGGAGCCCGTTTGCACGCCGTCGCCGACGATGTCCCCGACGCCGACCCCCACGCCGACACCGGTTCCCCTACCCTGTACCCTGGCGTACGTCGTCAACGTCGTGACCAGCAACGTCTCGGTGTTCGACTACACCACCAACACGAGTGTCGCCACCCTGTCCGTCGGCATCTCCCCTGTCGACGTGGCCGTGGCTCCCAACAACACACGGGTCTACGTGACGAACAGCGGGGACAGTACCGTCTCGGTATTCGACGGCAACAATATGCCGATCGCCACCATCCCCATCGCCGGTACTCCCCTCGAGGTGGCCGTCACCCCGGACAGCACCCGCGCGTACGTCACCGTCTTCGAAGGCACCGTCGTCGTCGTCGATACGGCCACCAACACCGTCATCAACACGATCATGGGCTTCAACCAGCCACGGCCCATCGACATCACGCCCGACGGCACCAAAGCCTACGTCGGAAACCAAGGCGACAACACCGTCCAGGTCATCAACCTCCCGGCCGACACCCTGGGGGCGACGATTCCCGTCGGGAATAGTCCGATTGACCATGGCATCGAAATCACCCCCAACGGTCTCTTCGTCTACGTCTCGATCAACTCCTTTTTCATTCCGGTCATCTCGACCGTCACGGACACGGCCGTCGACGACGTTGCGGTGCCGCAGGTGCCTTTCGGCAAGGCCTTCTTGCCGAACAGCCTGACGGGCTGGGTGACCCATGCGAACGCGGACTCCATCTCGCAGTTCGATACCACGACCAACGCGGTCACCACGACCTTCGGGTCGGCCGGCTCGAGCCCGATCGATGCCGACATCACGCCCGATGGCACCCGGCTCTGGGTCGCGAACGGGAACAGTGATTGGATCTCGATTTTCGATACGGCGACCAACACCCTGGTAGCCACCGTGTCGACCGGCGACCTCCCGAACGCCATCGACATGAAGGTCTGCCCCTAGCGCTCCACGGCCGCGACGTCAGCAGCGGGCTCCGGTCGCTCGACCGGAGTCCGCTGCGATGCTCCCGGCGGAAGATGGGAGGTCAGCCACGTTCCTGGCCCTCTAGGGACAGTTGCTCCCCCTGATCGGCATCACACGGCTCTCGTTTCACGATCGGCAACGTGTAGCTGAAGACGCTGCCTCGACCCTTGCCGGGGCTCATGGCGGTGATGGTGCCCCCGTGCGACTCGACCAGCATCTTGGCGATGCTCAGCCCGAGCCCCGTTCCGCCGGCCGGACGGGTGGTGCTCATGTCCAGCTGGCGAAAGCGGGTGAAGAGCAAGGGGATATCCTCTTCGGCCAGCCCGATTCCGGTGTCGCAGACCTCCGTCACCAGGTCCTGCTCGTGACGGTAGACCTTGATCCGGATCGCACCTCCTTCCGGCGTGAATTTGATAGCGTTGCTCACCAGGTTGCTCAGCACGTGCACGAGGCGCGGGCCGTCGATCTCGATGAGGAGCGGCGGCTCCAGCTCTGTGGTCAGCGTGAGGCCCTTCTGCCTCGCGACCGGCTCGAAGGTGGAGACGACCTCGTCGACGACCCCTTCGTAGGGCGTCGGCACGGGATGCAGCTCGAGCGTGCCGGCCTGCATCGCCGCGACGTCCATCAGGTCGTTGACCAGCATCTGCAGGCGATTGGCTCCCTGCAAGATCTCGCGCATGTACTCGTGCTGCTGGGCGTTGAGGCTGCCGGCGACCTCGTCGTCCAGCATCTCGCCGAACCCCATGATGAGGTTGAGCGGCGTGCGCAGCTCATGGCTGATCACGGACAGGAACTCGTCCTTGTGGCGCTCGCTCTCCTTCAGCTGTCGGTTGGCGATCTCGAGCTCCGCGGCCTGCTGCTGGATCCGCATGTTCTTGCGGGCCAGGTCGACGAAGACGGCCACCTTGGATCGCAGGATCTCGGGGTCGAAGGGCTTGAACAGGTAGTCGACGGCCCCCACCGAATAGCCCTGGAAGACGTGGGGGGCGTCCTGGTCGATGGCCGTGATGAAGATGATCGGGATGTGGCGGGACTTGTCGCGCTGCTTGATCAGTTGCGCCGTCTCCAGGCCGCTCATGCCCGGCATCTGGACGTCGAGCAGGATGACGGCGAAATCCTCCAGGAGGACCCATTTGAGCGCCTCCGCCCCGCTGGAGGCGGTGATCAGGTTCTGTCCCAGCTCGCCCAGCACGGCTTCCAGGGCCAAGAGGTTCTCCGGGCGGTCGTCGACGAGCAGGATGTTGGTTTTCGCCTCGTCTGTCATGGCGATAATTACCTCGTCCGGAGCGACGGCTCGAGCCACGCGCACAGCATCGAGAGCAAGAGCTCGGCATCCACGGGCTTGGTGATGTAGTCCGAGGCTCCTGCCGCGAGGCTCTTCTCGCGATCGCCCTTCATGGCCTTGGCGGTGAGCGCGATGATCGGCAACTCCTGGAAGCCGGGCATGTGGCGGATGGCCCGCACCGTCTCCGCCCCGTCCATGCCGGGCATCATGAGGTCCATCAGCACCAGGTCCACTTCCGGGTGCTTCGCCAGCAGGTCGAGGGCGTCCTGGCCGGAATTGGCGAAGATCACCTTGGCCCCTTTCCGCTCGAGCAGGCTGGTCATGGCGAAGAGGCTGCGCATGTCGTCTTCCACCACCAGAAGGGTCTTGCCCGACAGGAGGTCGTCCGGCGAGCAAGAAGGCGCCTCGGGCACCGCCGGAGCGACGGCCGGAGGCTCGGCCGGCGGCGGGCCAGGGGCGAAGCTCACGTGGCCAGGGGCTTGGATTCGGCTTCCGTAGGCGAAGAGATCCGGCTCCCCGTCGGGAACGTCGAAGGTCTGCGGCAAGTAGAGGGTGAAGGTGCTCCCCCGACCAGGCTCGCTTTCGACGTGGATCTCGCCGCCCAGGAGCCCGGAGACTTCGCGGCTGATGGTGAGGCCGAGACCCGTGCCGCCGTACTTGCGGCTCGTGGTGCTGTCAGCCTGCTGGAAGGCCTCGAAGATGAGCTGATGCTTCTCCGCGGGAACGCCGATGCCGGTGTCGGTGACCGCGAAGGCCAACACCCGGGGCGACCTCCGCAACGTCTCGCTCTCGAACGCGCCTCCCTCCGGGGCCCAGCCGACGTGCAGCGTCACCCGGCCTTCCTCCGTGAACTTGAAGGCATTCGCGAGCAGGTTGCGCAGCACCTGCTTCAGGCGCTCGCCATCGGTGCAGATCGCCTCGGGCAGATCCGGGTCGAGGTCGACCGTGAAGTCCACGCCCTTTTGCTGGGCGATCGGGCAGAAGGTCTGCCGCACGTAGTCCCGCAACGCGGAGAGCGAGGAGAGGTGGGCGTCGACCGGCATCTTGCCGGACTCGACCTTGGACAGGTCGAGCACCTCGTTGATGAGCGACAGCAAGTCGGAACCCGCCGCAACGATGGTGGTGGCGTACTCCACTTGCTTGGAATCGAGGTTGCCCTCCTTGTTCTCGGCCAAGAGCCTGGCCAGGATGAGGAGGCTGTTGAGCGGCGTGCGGAGCTCGTGCGACATGTTCGCGAGAAACTCGGACTTGTAGCGCGAGACGAGGGCGAGCTGCTCGGCACGCTCCTCGAGGGAGACCGAGGCGAGCTCCACTTCCTTGTTCGTCGCCTGGAGCTGACTCGCCTTCTCCTCGAGCTCTCCGGCCTTGGCCCCGAGCTCCGCGTTGGACCGCCTGAGCTCCTCCAGGAGGGCCGCGGTGCGCGTGTCGGCCGCCAGCATGTTCAGCACCACCCCCAGGCTCTCGATCAGCTGATCGAGAAAGGAGAGGTGTATCGGGCTGAAGGGCTGGAACGAGGCCAGCTCGACGACGGCCTTGACCTCACCCTCGAAGACGACCGGCAGGACGACGAAGTTGACGGGCGGGGCAGCCCCCGGGCCCAGGGCGATGCGCATGAAGTCGCCCGGCACCTGCTTGAGCAGGATGGGCCGGCGATCGCGCGCGGCCTGCCCCACCAGGCCCTCCCCCAGCTTGAAACGATCCGGCAGGTTCGTACCCTCGTGCGAGGCGTAGGCGTCGATGCGGCGCAGGATCGGGGTGTCCTGTTCGGCCTCCTGCAAGTAGAAAGCGCCGTACGACGCCTCGACGACCGGCGGCAGCTCGGTCATCAAGAGGCGGGAGAGCTGCTCGAGGCTCTTCTGACCCTGGAACAGGCGGGAGAACCGCGCGAGATTGGTCTTCAGCCAGGATTGCTGCGTGTTCTTCTCGGTCGTCTCCCGGAGGTTGGCGATCATCCGGTTGAGGTTGTCCTTGAGCTCGGAGACCTCGCCCTGCGCCCCGATGGTGATCGTGCGGCTCAGGTCGCCCTGCGCGACGGCGGTCGAGACCTCCGCGATCGCGCGCACCTGCGAGGTCAGGTTGCCGGCCAGCAGGTTGACGCTGTCCGTCAGGTCCTTCCAGGTGCCCGACACGCCCTTGACCTGCGCCTGTCCCCCCAACCGGCCCTCGGTGCCGACCTCCCGCGCCACCCGCGTCACCTCGTCGGCGAAGCGCGAGAGCTGATCGACCATGGTGTTGATGACGTCCTTGATCTGCAGCATCTCGCCGCGCACGTCCACGGTGATCTTCCGGGAGAGATCGCCCTTGGCGATCGCCGTGGCCACCTTGGAGACGTCCCGCAGCTGGACCGTGAGGTTGTCGGCGAGCATGTTGACGCTGTCCGTGAGGTCCTTCCAGGTGCCCGCGACCCCCGGCACCAGGGCATGGCCGCCGAGCCGCCCCTCGGTGCCCACCTCCCGCGAGACCCGGGTCACCTCGTCGGCGAAGCGCGAGAGCTGGTCGACCATGGTGTTGATGGTCTCCTTGATCTGCAGCATCTCCCCGCGCACGTCCACGGTGATCTTCTGCGAGAGGTTGCCCTTGGCGATCGCCGTGGCCACCTTGGACACGTCCCGCAGCTGGACCGTGAGGTTGTCGGCGAGCAGGTTGACGGTGTCCGTGAGGTCCTTCCAGGTGCCGGACACCCCCTTGACGTAGGCCTGTCCGCCCAGCTTGCCCTCGCTGCCCACCTCGCGGGCCATGCGCGTCACCTCCGAGGCGAAGGCGCGCAGGTGATCGACCATGGTGTTGATGGTGTTCTTGAGCTCCAGGATCTCCCCGCGCACGTCCACGGTGATCTTCTGCGAGAGGTCGCCGTTGGCGACGGCCGTGGTGACGTGGGCGATGTTGCGGACCTGG
>JAKFBU010000014.1:0-64049 GCA_036676985.1 Candidatus Sericytochromatia bacterium | reverse complement strand
CTGATCGGCAAGCTGTCGGTCGGCCCCGAGACGTTCACGCCCGTGACCAACGTGACCAACAGCGAGTTCACGGACGTCCGGGGGCTCGTCGTCACGCTGCTCGTCGCCAACGCCGACCCCATGGCCAACATCGCCTACGAGACGAGTCCGTCCGAGCGGTTCATCCCCAAGGTCTCGGGCTCGTCCTTGACCGTCACGCCCACCTCCTGCAACGTCAACCAGACGATCACCCTGCAGGGCCTCACCTTCGATACGACGCTCGCCAACAACGTCGTGACCTTCAACGGAGGGGCCGGCGGCACCGTGACGGGCATCTCGGGCGATCGCCAGTCTCTCTACGTGCTGGTCCCCAACGGAGCCACCACCGGCATGGTGACGGTCCGGCTCAACGGCCAGATCTACGGCATCCCCTCCCTGACCGTCCTGGGCACCCTGAACGCGGGGTTGTACTAGGAAGATTACGGACTAAGGAGAACCCCCCCAGCCCCCCCTCTAGAGGGGGGGTGTAAGGATCATGGGTGGGTGGAAAGCCAGGTGACTCCCAAGGATCTTGGTAGAAACAACCACTCCCGATGGCTTCCCCCCCTCTAGAGGGGGGGTAGGGGGGGTTCTCCTTGTTATTCGGAGTGGGCCACAGCCCCAGTCGAAACCCCTTCCAGCTCCCGCACCCCGGGCATGACGAACAGCCCCAGCCCCACTAGCACGAGCGCCGCACCGCTCGCCAAAAACAGCCGTTCAGGCGCCACATGGCTCGCCAGCACGCCCACCAGCGCAAAGGACAGCGGCATCACCCCCAGCACGATCGCCGTGAGCAACCCCATGAACCGCCCCAACTGCTCCCCGGGTATCGAACGCTGAAAAGCCGCCACCACCACGATGTTCAACGCGCTCAAGGCCGCCCCGAGCACGGCCAGGCCCACCACGAAACCGTAAAAGTTCGGCCGCACGGCCATGAGCACCAGCATCGCCCCCTGCAGCACGAAGGACCCGGTAATCAGGGCCACCTTCCGCTCCACGTCACCCCGCCGAGCGAGCAGCAGCGCGGCTAAAACCATGCCCACGCCCAGAGCCCCCTCCAGCACACCGAGGCCCGAAGCCCCCGAACGAAAGACGTCCTTGGCGAAGACCGGCAGCAAGACGGGAATCGGTGCCAAAAAGAGGTTCGCGACCGCAAACCCTCCGAGCAACGACGCGATCCCCGGCCGCTCCTTCAGGATGGCCGCACCACCCGCAAGCGTCTGCCAGTACGACTCACCGGCGGCCGCCGACGGCCCGGGACGGTAGCGCATGGCCGCGAGCAACAACGCCGACGCCAAAAACGTCAGCGCATTCAAGCCGAAGGCCGCCTGTGCCCCGATGGCCGCCACCAGCGCCCCACCGAGCGCGGGCCCCAGGATTCCGGCCCCCTGGGTCGTGAGCTCCTGTAACGAGTTGGCCCGCAACACCTGATCCTCGGAAACCACCTCGGGCACCATGGCCATGGAGGCCGGGGTGAACAAGGCACCCACGGTCGACAGCAGCACCGACAGCACGAGCACCACGGGCACCGTGAGCTGCCCCTGGAACGCGAGCCATGCCATCACGGCGGCGAGCACCAGGCGGATGCCGTCGCATGCGAGCATCAACCGCCGCCGGTCGACCCGGTCCGCGACGGCCCCGGCGAAGGGCCCCACGAGGACCATGGGCAGGCTGGTCGCGACCATCACGGCCCCCACCAGGGCCGGAGAGCCCGAGTGGTTGAGCACCCACCACAGAACGGCGAGCTGGTGCACCCGGTCTCCCAGGACAGAGGACGCCTGGCCCAGCCAGAGGAGGCGGAAGTCCCGGCTCAAGCCCCCCACGCTACACCTTGATCCGCGTGTCGATGATGCGCCGGACCTTCCCCGTCCGCTCCAGGCGCGGCAAGGCGCCCGCCGGCAGGACCTCGAAATCGAGGTTCGCAAGGACCCCCTTCTGGTAGGCGTCCCGGAGCACGGGGACCTTGGCGAGGATGCCGTCCTTGAGCACCTGCGCGAGGGCCGCGGTATCCGCGTCCTCCTTGGCCCCCACGAGCTCCGCGCGGACGGTGAGGCGATCGCGATGGTCCTCGACCCCCGTCTCCAGCTGGACCATGGAGCTCAGCCCCGGGATCCCGCTCGCGGCCAGCTGGAACTCGGCGTAGGGGATATTGTGGCCCCCCACGATGAGGACGTCGTCGCTGCGGCCCAGGAGCTCGAAGCGGGGCATGGAGCGGCCGCACGGGCAGTCGCCCTCGACCCAGCGGCCCAGGTCCCCGATCTTGTAGCGGATGAGGGGCATCAGGCGGCGATTGAGGTTGGTGATGAGCACCTCGCCGATCCCACCGGATCCCGCACGCTCTTTGGTCCGGCGGTCGACGATCTCCACGAACTGGTGATCGGTGTGCACATGGTGCACGCCGCCGTGACTGTACGGGCACTGGAAGCCGATGGGGCCCGCGTCCACCGTGCCGTAGCCGATGGAGGCGATGACCTCGACCCCGAACGTCTCCTTGAGGTACTCCTGCTCGGAGGGATAGAGGTGCTCTCCGGTGTAGAAGACCTTGCGGATGCGGATCCCCGACGGATCGGCCTTGATGGCGTCGAAGACCCGCAGAAGCCACGAAGGCAGGCCCATCAGGGTATCGATACCGTAGATCCGCAGGAACTCCGGCAGCTGCTCGGGGGGCACCGAACTCGTGAACGGGAAGTTGTTGCAGCCCACGATCTCCAGCGCCCGGTTCACCGAGAGGAAGGAGCCGTAGAGGCCGCCCGAGTAGAAGAGGTTGGCCACGCGATCGCCCCGGCGCAGGCCGACGGCGTAGGCCCCGCGCGCCGCGCGCCACATGTCGTCCTCGTAATCCTCGTAAGAGAACACCGAGAGCTTGGGCGAAGCCGTCGAGCCGCCGCTGCGCAGGAAGTGGCCGCCCTGGGGATCGCCCGTGAAGAGGCCCGTGCCCTGCGGGGGCGTGTGCTTCGCTACGTCCTCGCGCTCCATGACGGGCACCTGATCCCAGTCTTCCGGCGATTCCAGGTGCACGTCCTTCAGGCGATCGCGATGGTAGGGCGCCAGCGGCGCGAGCTCCTTGACGAGCCGCTCGCGGCGGCCCCACGAGAGGGCCGCAAGCTCATCGGCCGTGAGCCACTCGGCTCCGTCGAAGCGCCTGTCGGCCTCCGCGAAGCCCAAAGAGACCCACTTCACGAGCTCGTTGAGGGCGATGAGGCCGTCGTGCGGCTCGCCGGGCGTGCCCCCGCTCATCTCGCCGAGCGGTGTTACGCGCAGCACGCCCTGGTCCAAGAGGCGCTGCGCCAGGGGGAAGAGGCGCTCGGGGGGGGCCGAGACGCCCGCCGTCTGCAGATAATCCGCGTACTCGGCGAGGTGACCGGGCAGCTCCAGGAGGTCCATCACCCGCTTGACGTAGATCGTCCGGAAGAGCGGCGAAAGCTTGAAGGCTGGGTCCTGCTCGACCACGATCGTCCAGTAGGGGGCCTGGCCCGGCGTCACGAGGCGGGAGGTGCCCATGGCCATCTCGAAGCGCGCCATCTCGCGCTCCTTGGTCACCTCGGCCCGCTCCTGCCTATCGAGCGGGCCTTGGGGCAGCTCGGCCTGCACCGCGTCGAGCGCCCGGGCGAGTGCCCGGACGAAATGCTCAGTGGGGGCTCCGTCTGCGGAGGCATCCTCCAGGTACAGCACCTGCGGGCTCGAGCAGGCATTCTGGTCCCACAGGGCGATGGAGCGCGCAAGCTGGTCGGGCACGTCCGGGTGGTCCAGACGCTCCGCGGAGACGGCGGCAAAGGAGACCTTGGGGCCATACTCGACCAGGTGCGTCTTGAGGGAAAGGCCTTCGCGGTACTCGCGCACGACCTCCTCGCCGCCCCAGACGACGATGGCGTCGCAATGCTGCTGGAAGACGCGATGCAACTGACTCTTGCCGCCGGACCAGGAGAGGATGGCGATGGAGTCCGCGATGAGGCCCTCGGGATCCGACTCCTTGAGCGATTTGGCAAAGAGCAAGGGGAAGAGCGGGGCCTTGCTCGCGGCCTTCAAGAGGTTCACGTTCTTGGTGAGGATACCCTCGATCATGCTGAGGATGCCGCCCGTGAAGACGTTCCCGCTCGACACGTGAAGGGTCACGCCGCGCGGCAGCGCCCGCTTGAAGGCCGCCCCGTTGCCGCCCTGCCACATCTCCAGGGCCTCCCGCGAGCCGAGCTCCACGGAGAGCTTCCTTTCCAGGTAGGCGCGCGAAAGGGCCATCTCCAGGCCCTTGAGCTCCTCGGCGACCATCTCGGGCGAAAAGCCGATCTGCGCGGGGATGCGCTCCATGACCAGGCGTCGCCCTTCGTAGGCCGGATCCGCCCAGAGTCTGGAGGCCCGCTCGAGGATGGTGAGGAGGCGATCGATCGGGGCCTTGGCGATGCGCTCCTTGCGCCGGTGCGCCTCCCGCAGGATGTCGAGCGCCTGCTCGTCGGTCAACTCGCCCGTGAGGGTTCGGCCAAAGACGTAGTGTTCGCGCATGGCGTGATCCTTACTTCAGCAGCTGGGCGGCCGAGATGGCGCAGCCCTTGTTCTTGCGGGTCCCGGCCCGGCCCTGCAGGGAGATGGTCGGCGTCTCGCGCCCACAGGGGCAGTCCGTCTCGATGGTGGCCAGATCGCTCGTGAGCAGGCTGAGGGCCGGCATGGCCAGGTTGTACGGCGTCACCAGGTGCAGGAAGCCCACCTCTCCCGGGGGCAGGACCTCGAGCGTTCCCACCTCCCGGGCGTAGGCCCGGGCGAAGGTCGGCACGTGGAAGCGATGATGCTCGCACTGGAGATAGGGCACGCCGTGCTCGACCATGCCGTAGCCGTCTCGCACGTTGCCCCCGGGGATGCCGAGCACGTCCTCCACCTCGGCCAGGAAGTCCTCGAAATCGATGCGCTCGCTCTCGGACTTCTTCCAGCCGCCGCCCGTCATGACATAGGAGTCGGGACCCAGCTCGTAGCGCTTGCCCTCGGCCTTCAGGCGGCTCAACAGGCGGTGCAGGAAGGCGGGGAAGCCCAGAAAGCGGACGGGCAGGCCCTCTTCGGCGTAGGACTGGATGACGGCCAGGGTCTCGGCCTCTCGGAAGGTGAAGGCCGCTGCGGCCTCGTCCCAGCGCAGCGCGTGATACGAGCGCTTCTTGGGCGCGAACTTGGTGATGTTCGAGTCCGTGTAGGCCGTGCCCACGTTCTTGGCCTCGTTGGGGTCGTAGGCGAAGATCACGTAGTTGGTAGGCAGATCGGGGCGGTAGAGGCCCATTTCCTCGTGTGCGCGGTCCACCATGGCGAGCCCGCGCGCGAGCGAGGCCCGGTCGAAGAAGATCTGGCTCTTCTGGCCGGTGGTGCCGCTGGACGTGAGGTTCAGGGCCACCTCCGAGCGGTCGATGGAGAGGAGCTCGTGGGTCTTGAAGACGTTGACGAAGACGTGGGGCACCCGGGGCACGTCGGCGATCGTCTGAAGATCCTCCAGTCCGAAGTCCGCCTGGCGGCAAAGCTCGCGGTAGGTCGCGTGGTGCTCGAGGTGCCACGAGAGGGCCTCGCGCATGGCCGCCAGAAAGGCTGCGTCGTGCTCGGACGAGGTGCGGTAGATGCCCGGCAGGGCCATGTAGCGATCGAGCGCGGGGGTGGCGGTCAAAAGGGCCATGGGTCCTCCTGGCTTAGGCTTCGAGGGTGCGATCCACCGTACGCCGCACCTTGCCCGTGACGGGCATGCGCGGGATCTGGCCGAGCTCCTGCACGACCACCGTCACGTCGTGGACATGACCGGTGCTGACAAGCTTTGCGAGGTCCGGCTTGTGTCGGAACAGGGAGGCCTTGAGCGCCGTGGTGAGGGTCTCGCGATCGCCCTCGAACCCCGGACGGACCTCCGCCTGCAGGATGAGGCGATCGCGCTTGTCCTCGCGCTCCTTGACGATCTGCACGGTGCTCGTGAGCTCGGGGTGGTCCACCACCGCGCGCATGACCTCGTCGTAGGCGACGGTGGCGTAGCCGATGCGCAGATCGTCGTTGCGGCCCAAAAGGGCGAAGCGCGGTAACGTCCGGCCGCAAGCGCAGGGCTCGGTGACCCAGCGGGCGCGATCGCCGATCTCGTAGCGGATGATGGGCATCAAGTAGCGGTCCAGCGTCGTGATGAGGATCGAGCCCTCGGCGTCGCCCTCGACCGGCCGCCGGGTAACGGGGTCCACGATCTCGAACAGGATGTGGTCCGCGTGTACGTGGTGGACCGAACCCGTGGAGTGCGGGCACTGGAAGCCCATGATGCCCGTGTCCACCGCTCCGTAGCCTGCGGACGCGAGCACCTTCAGGTTGGGCAGGCGTTCGTGCAGCCAGGCGTGCTCCTCGGGATACAGGTGCTCGCCGGCATAGAAGATCTTCTCGATCTTGGCCTGCGCCTCTGGCGAGAGGCGCTGCACCACCTCCAGGAGCCACGTCGGGAAGCCGATGAGCGTGTTGATGGGGAAGAGCTCCATGTGGCGCCCCACCACCTCGGCCGGTGCGTTGCCCGTGAACGGGAAGCTCACGCAGCCCATCTCCTCGAGCAGGCGGTTGATGAACACGAAGGAGGCATAGAGGCTGCCCGCCGCGAACAGGTTGGCCACGCGGTCGGTGGACCGGAGGCCCGCCGCGCCGTAGGTCCGCAGGAACATGCCCGTGATGCGGCGGAACTCGTCGTAGCTGAAGGGGCTGAACTTGGGGCTACCCGTCGTGCCGCCGCTCCGAAAGACGTAGGCGGCCGCCAGCTCGCCCGTGAGCAGCTCGGTACTCTCGGGCGGCGAGTGCGAGACGAGGAGGTCCTTGGTGAGCGGGGCGACGGCATCGAACGACCAGGCGCCGTCGAGGTCCAGGCCCGCCAGGTGGCGGGCGTAGAAGGGCGATCGCTCCTTGGCCAGGCGCAAGAGGTGCTGGAGCTTGGAACGTTGCAGCTCCGCCAGGGCGTCCGGCGCGAGGGTCTCCTGGGCCTCGAGGGGGATGTCCGGGATCACACCAGGGCCTCGTCTTCGTCCAGGGGGTCCGCGAAGTGCATCTGGACCACCAGGTTCCGGTACTCGGTGTTCTGGAGGTAGACGTCGAGGAACTGGCGATCGCGCGGCGTCATCTGCACGTTCGAGAAGTTGAGGGGCAGCGTGCTGCGCGCGAAGACCAGGTAGTCGCGACGGGTGCCGTCCTCCTGCTCCTCCATACTGGGGAAGTAGGCGCAGGGCAGGAACTGGGCCCACAGGGCCGCCCGCTGCATGTCGGGCTCGTAGGCGTCGACCAGGATCTCGAGGTAGTCCACGCCAACCTTCTGGGCCGACTGGAAGGTGGCCTTGAGGGCGTTCTTGAGGTCCAAGAGAGAAGCCTTGAGGCCCACGACCACGCCGTGGCCGTCCTTGCCCTCGTAGTTGATGAAGGCCTTGATGGCGCCGTCCTCGGTCTGGAAGAGGAAGTTGGGCTCGTGGAAGGGGAAGAAGTCGAAGAGCAGCTCCTTGCTCTCCTTGGCTTCCTGGTAGGCCTTCAGGACCGCCTCTCCGCGCACGATGCGCAGGCGCGGCACGTCGAGCAACGGGAAGATCTCGGCCGGCTCCAGGTGGAAGGTGTGCCGGATGATCCGGTAGAAGCCCTCCACCTCGGGGATGAGGCGGGGCAGCCGGCGCCGCTTCCCGAAGGCGTCGGGATGGAAGATAGCGGAAAGCCCGTGGGTCTCGTACTCTGCCAGGCGATGGACGTTCGGGAAGATGCCCAGGCTCACGAAGCCCAGCTTCTTGAGGAGCTTGCTCGGGCCGATGCTCGCCGTGCGGGTGGTCGCGTAGATCACGTCCACCAGGCGATCGCGGTTCATCAGCGAGTCGATGCCCTGCGAGATCGTGACGTACATGAGCTCGTGGCGCCGGAAGTCGGGGTGGACCACCGCCGCGAACACCTTGCCGGCGCGATGGACGTCGTCCACCTCGAAGATGACCGATCCGACCACCTTGCCGTCGCAGAGGTTGATGAGCCAGTAGCAGTTGGGATCGGCGAGGGCGCGATCGCGGTGTTCGTCCTTGTTGACGATGTCGAGGGTGTAGGCGCCCTGGTAGACCTCGTCGTAGAGGTCGAAGATGGCCTGGCTGTCCTCGACGGTGGCGCGGCGCACCTGCGCTTCGCGGCCGTCTTCGAGCGGAATGGAACGCTGCATGGCGCCTTCCTTGTAGTGTTGATGACCAAATGATGCTTGCATTCTACCCCACGCAGCCCGGTTCTACCAGCAATCGCGCCTCTTGCAGGGCTCCGGCCGGGCAGTTGCCGGGCCGGATGAAGGCCTGCCCCCAGAACTGCCGCCAAGGGCGGGTGAAACCCGCGGTATTGTTGCTGATGAGGCTCCCGGCGCTGCTGTGCTCGGGGTTGCCCTGCCCACTGGCCGTCCCCTTCCTCTACCATCGAATGCCTGATCGTATTAAGATCGGACACATTTTTGACTGACCTCACCAAGACTTAACAAACTTTTCATACTTCGACGCGCCGATTCTGTTGTCATGCTTGGCTGCCTCCCATTAGGATGAAAGGGGCGTGCGATCGTACGCCGTTCGGGGAAAGGGGCCCGATTTGTCGCTCTGGAGCCGTAAAAGCCTCTTACACTCCCTGGTCATCGCCTCGGCACTGAGCCTGCAGGCCTGTACGGTGCTGCCGCTCAGCCAGGCGACGGCTCCTGCCTCGATGACCGCCCCCTCCGCGTGGGACTACTTGGACACGGGGACCCTGCGCCTGGGCATCCGCGTCCCCCTTCTGCGCACGAGCTCCCTGGATGACGAGGATCGCCGCATCAGCGTCTTCGTCGTGCGTGACGACCTTTTGGTCTCGAAGTACAGCACCTGGACCTCCCAGGGCAAGGTGGACCTCGACTTCGAGGACGTGCCGGAGGGCGACGCCGAGGTCATCGTCAAGGTCTACGACTCGTTCGGCATGCTGGTCGGTCAGGGCTACACGTCCGCCCTGATCCGCAGCGGCCGCTCCCGCTCGGCGTCGGTCTTCGTCCTGCCGGCGAGCGAGGACGACGACGACTATCCCCAGTGGAATGACCCCGGCTACGAGACGCCGGACCTGGAGCCGGCGCCCCAACCGTGGCAGCCGATTCCGTCCGATCCCAACCAGTTCTTCATCTCCCAGATGTACGACGCCAAATGGAACCCCGGCGCGCCGAACTGGTCGCAGAACTGCGGTCCGGCGAGCCTCGCGATGGTCCTCAAGGCCTACAACATCCTGCCGCCGCTCCTGAGCGGCTTTGGCGATCCCCAGGCTTTGGTCCGTAAGACGCGTCGCGCGATGATGGGCACCGAGGACGACTTCCAGCTCTCCAGTCTCGAGGACCTCGAGCGCGGGGCCTCGGCCTGCGGCGTCTTCTACGATCGCACCTACGGCCTCGACGGCGTGCGCGAGGCCCTTCAGGACGGCCGACTCGTCATCCTCGCGGGCAACCCCGTCGCTTACAACCACCGCTTCACGACCAGCCAGTACTCGGGCTTCGACGGCGGGCACTTCGTGCTGGTCACCAAGCTCACGTCCACCCAGGCCTATCTCAACGATCCGCTCTCGCGCACGGGCAACATCACCGTGTCGCTGTCCGAGCTCGAGCGGTACATGGCCTACAAGAGCTGGAACGTGGGCATCAGCGTGTACCGCTAATCACCATCTGATCGACTTTCCAACGATGACCGAACCTGGACCCCCGCTTTCGCGAGGGTGACGGGAGCGGTCATTCGGGCCTGAAGTACAACTTCAAGGCAATGCCTCGGGCTACGCTTATTACCACACGAATGTCGGCGCTCACGTCACCCTCGCGAAAGCGGGGGTCCAGAGTGGTGTCATCCGGCTGAAGGCCTCAATACCGCCAACAATTTACCGCCCCATAACCCGAAGCTAAGAATCTCTCGCCCCCGGTGCCCGATAACCCGTTAAGAAGCTGTTCAAGCACCAGGAGGCACGGGTGAGCATCGGATCGGGCATCGGACGACAGATCGAGCGTCAGGCAGCCGTCAAGGCGGCCCGACGCGGCGCGTCGACCGTCCAGCGCGAGGTCCAGCAGGAGACCTCCAAGGCCCTCACCAAGAGCCGCCCCCTCCTCAAGCTGGTGCTCGGCTCCGGCTGGACCGACTTCATCACCCGCTCGCCGCTCGAGGAGAACCTGCGCGACGTGGGGCCCGAGTGGCTCACCTCCATCAGCAAGCGCCTGGACGGCAAGAAGCGCGAGGCCGTGGGCCTGTCCATCAAGGCGGGCGTCTACCTGCCCACGCCGGTCCCCGGCCTGACCCTGCTCGCCAACGGCGCCACCGAGGCCACCCTGCGTCGCACCCCCAAAGGCGTCCTGGAGTTGGTCTACGCGACCGAGATCGACCCGGGCATCGCCGCCCAGCTGCGCATCGGCCTCTCCGGCGGCTTCACGGCGGGTCCGGTGGCCCTCAAGGGGGGCGCCATGGCCCAGGCCGGCATCCACACCAACGCCATCGAGCGCGCTACCCTGGTCTACGAGTTCAACCCCCGCAACGGCCAGGAGATGACCCGCCTCGCCACCCAGCTCAAGACCCAGCTCTACAAGGACCGCACCGCGGTCAAGGGGGCTCTGGGAGGCGGGACCTTCCTCAGCTCCCTCAAGCAGGTCTTCACGGGCAAGGTCCAGACCCCCAAGGTCCCCGTCGAGGCGCCCGTGCTCAAGAGCGACTTCGCCCGCACCCACCTGACGCAGGCCTCCTTCTTCCAGGGCATACGCGTCGGCGGCAGCGTCAACGTCTGGGGCGGCCTGTCCTTCAGCCGGGACGGCGCCATGGGCTTTAGCGGCCATTCGAACGGCGTCGGCTTCAACTGGAAGGGCGACCTCTCGGCCCGCCAGGTCCCGACCAACGTCGAGAAGTGGCAGCAGCTGGCGGGGGCCGGCCTGGACTTCTTCAACTCGATCCTCACGCCGCACGTGGGCGTCAGCACCGCCTTCGACGTGGGCATCGAGCGCACGCTCGACTTCGACCGGGGCAAGTACCTCAAGACGACCTTCGCCCTGAACAGCGATCGCAACCTCCTCTTCCACGGCGGCGCCTACGGCCTGGTGGGCGACCAGCTCGTCGGCAAGGGCCACCGCTACGCCGTGACCGTCGGTCCCAACGGCCTCCAGGGCGTCGACTACTCGGTCCGCATGGAGATCGGCGACGGCATCAAGCAGCAGAAGGCGCACGAGAAGCAGCTCGACCGCAAGATCTCGCCGCTCCTGCCCGCCAACCGCAAGGAAGCTCCGCTGGTCGCAACCTACTCCCTCAAGCCCGAGGCCCTCAAGCGCCTGCAGCAGCTGGACCCGCAGATGGTGGACGACGAGCTCGCCAAGCTCTTCAAGGACAAGGACGCCTTCCAGCTCTCGCGCCTCTTGTCCAGCCACGGCGATCGCTTCGCCGTCGGCGGCTGGATCGGCGTCGGCATGGGCCCCTTCGTCGGCCTACGCGCCGAGGTGGCCGCCGAGCATGGCGAGGTCGCCATGCGGCTCGGCAAGCACCAGCCGGCGGATCCGCTGCCCGCCGACCGCCCCTGGACCCTCAGGCAGTTCTAGCGCTCAGGCGCTATAATGGCGCCATGACCAGCCCACGCATCTACAACCTCTTCCCCAAGCTCGTCGGCAGCATGGCCCGCTGGGTCGACCACCTGGATCGCATCCGGGACATGGGCTTCGACTGGGTCTACGTGAACCCCTGGCACTACCCGGGCTACTCGGGCAGCATGTACTCCGTCAAGGACTACTACCGCTACGCGGACCTCTACCTGGAGGGACCCGACCCGGGCGACGTGCAGTTGTCGCACTTCCTGCGCGAGGCTCACGCCCGTGGCCTCAAGGTGATGATGGATCTGGTCATCAACCACACGGCCTTCGATGCCGAGTTGGTCACGCAGCATCCCGAGTGGTACGAGCACGAGCCGGACGGCAGCATCAAGCACCCGGGCTGCCTGGACAACGGGGAATGGGTCTCCTGGGGCGACCTCGCCCAGATCGACCATCTGGGCCCCCACCACGACGCCCTCTGGGCCTACTGGCTCGAGATGATGAGCCACTACCTGAGCCTCGGGGTGGACGGCTTCCGCTGCGACGCGGCCTACCACGTGCCCCTGGCGGTCTGGCAGTACCTCCTGCCCGCCGTCCGCGAGCGCTATCCCGAGACCGTCTTCTTCGGCGAGACGCTGGGGTGCCCGGCCCGGGACATCGTGGCCCTCGCGGAGGTCGGCTTCGACGTCGTCTTCAACTCCAGCAAGTGGTGGGACTATCAGGCGGGCTGGTTCCTCAAGGACTACCGCAAGTGGGTGGGCTGCGCGCCGTCGGTAGCCTTCCCCGAGAGCCACGACACCCCGCGCGTCGCCGCCGAGGTGGCCTGCGACGTGGCGGCCGTGCGCCAGCGCTATGCCTTCGAGGCCCTGCTCTCGGCGGGAGTCATGATGCCCATCGGCTTCGAGTTCGGCTTCTGCACGCCCATCGACGTGGTCAAGACGACGCCCGAGGCCTGGGAGCAGCCGTACTTCGACCTCACGGACTACATTCGCGAGGTCAACCGCTTGAAGGCCGAGTATCCCATCTTCGGGATGGACGGGGACCTGGTGCCCGTGGCGACCGAGAATCCGTTCGTCGTGGCCCTGATCAAGCAGTCCTTCGACAAGCGCCACAAGGCGCTCCTGCTCCTGAACGCCGATCGCCACCACTGGCACCGGGCCCACCTGCCCAAGCTCGCGGACGAGCTCGGCGTGGCCGACCTGGTGGACGTGTCGCTGGGTCACAAGATGGCGGGCGTGCCGGACACCCTGATCTACGACCTACATCCGGCCGAGATCAAGGTGTTCGTGGGGATCAACGAGTACCTGGCGCATCAGGTGCTGGTGAGCTGATACTACCTTTATCCCTACTGATCTACCCCCCATCCCCCCCTGCTAGGGGGGGCACAGGGAGTCCTGCTGTGCAGGATAATTAGAAGATGCCCCTGACGAATCTGCCCCCGCCAGGGGGCAAAAATCCCCCCCTAGCAGGGGGGGTGGGGGGGTAGATCCGTAGGGAATACGGCCGCTAAACCGCCGCCGTCTCCTTGGCTTCGACCGGCGTCACCAAGGATACCGTCATCACCTCGGGGTCGAACAGCTCCGCGAAGCGCAGCTGGCCGTCGGCCGCCGAGATGCCCTCCATGAGCGTCGGCACCTGGAACAGGTCCGCCTCTTCGAAGAGGTACTGCGTGAACTCGTACGACAGATGCTCGGGCGAGTTGAAGACCCTCAGGAACTCCCCGACCTTTCGGTTGCGCGCCCGGTTGAACGCCGCCTCCGAGATGCCCTGGCGCTTGATGCGCTCGATGCCGTCCCGGATCCGGTCGATGAGCTGATCGGGGGCCTCCGTCTCGCCACCGACGTACGCGAAGCTGTAGCCCGGGTTCGACTCGTAGTCGTAGCCGAAGCTCGCATCGATGAGCCCCGCATCGTCCAGCTCCTGATAGAGATCCGAGCTCTTGCCGAACACCGTGTCCATCACGATGCGGGTCGTCAGGTCCCGGCGGATCAGGTCGTGGCCGCGCAAGCCCACCTCGCGCTCCTTGAAGCCGAGCATGCACAGGGGCTTGGCGACCGAGAGCCGCAGTTCGCTGCGCCGGTTCGCGATGGTCGCGGGCTCCGCCTCGAAGTGCCGCTCAATGGCCGCCTGGGAGCCGAAGTCCTTGGCCGCCTGATTGTCACGCACCAGCTGCATGATCCGCTCGGCATCGAAGTCTCCGACCACCACGAGCACCATGTTTGTAGGATGATAAAACGTCCGATAGCACTTCATCAAGCTGTCGACATTGATCTGGTAGATCGAGTCGATGGTGCCCGCGATATCGATGCGCACGGGGTGGCGGTGGAAGAGGTTCTCGAGCAGCTGCCGGTAACCACGCCAGAAGGCCTGGTCGTCGTACATCCGGATCTCCTGCTCGATGATCCCCTTCTCCTTCTCGACGTTGGCGTCGGTGAGGTAGGGGCGCTGCACGAAGTTCAGGAGGGTCGTGAGGTTCTTCTCCACCTCGCCGGTGGCCGAGAAGAGGTAGCTCGTGCGGGTGTGGCTCGTGAAGGCGTTCGCCGAGGCCCCCTGGGTCGCGAACGTCATGAACACGTCCCCTTCGGGCTCCTCGAAGAGCTTGTGCTCGAGGAAGTGGGCGATGCCGTCCACCACCTTGATCCGATCCTGGCCCTCGATGTTGAAGTGGTTGTCGATGGAGCCGTAGCGGGTGGAGAACATGGCGTAGGTCTTGGCGTATCCCGGCTTGGGCACCAGGTAGACCGTGAGCCCGTTG
Organism: Candidatus Sericytochromatia bacterium; assembly: GCA_036676985.1. Classification (GTDB taxonomy): domain Bacteria; phylum Cyanobacteriota; class Sericytochromatia; order S15B-MN24; family UBA4093; genus DATNQJ01. The sequence continues at coordinate 49,752 of JAKFBU010000014.1, read as the reverse complement.
GGCAGGACCTCGAAGTAGGTCGTCTCCTTGAGGGTGTCGTAAGTCGTCTTAAGCATGGGTCGCCTCCACCGTCTCCTTGTCCCTCAGGAAGTACACCGTGTCGAGCGAGATGAGGGCCGCCATGGCCTTGAGGTCGTCGAGGCCGACCCGCTCGATCTCGGCGAGCACCTGCTCGACCGGGCGATCCGCGTGCTCGATGCCCTGGACGTAGGCGAAGTGCGCCATGGCCCCGGGCGAGTCGGCCATCTCGCGGTAGTCGTTCTTGAGCATCTCCTTGGTCTGGACGAGCTCCTCCTCGCAGACCTCGCCGCGCGCGATCGCCTCCAGCTGCTCGTGGATGATGGCCACGGCCTGCTCGTAGTTCTCGATGTTGATGCCCGCCTGGATCATCATGAGGCCCTTGTGCGACTCGTAGCGCGAGTAGGCGGAATAAGCGAGGCTCGCCTTCTCGCGCACGTTCACGAACAGCTTGGAGTGGGCGTAGGCCCCGAGCACGCCGTTGTAGACCACCATGCGCGCGTAGTCCGCCGACGAGAAGGTCACGGGCGTCCGGAAGCCCATGACGAGCTGGCCCTGGTTGACCTCGAAGCGATCGACGACCTCCTTGGGGCCGCCCTCCGCCTTGGGCTTGATGACGGTGGAGGGCACGATGGCCAGGCGGCGCTCGCCGAGCTTGAGGCGATCGCGCAACAGGGCCGTCACCCGCTCCGGGTCCACGTCGCCGATCACGTAGGCCTCCATGGGGCTGGTGGCGAGCCACTCGCGGTAGTGGTCCGTGAGGCGCTTGGCGTCGATGGCCGGAAGGTCCTCGATGCGACCGTAGGAGAAGAGGCGGAAGTCCTCGTCGGGGCACATGGCCTCGATGCAGCGCATGGAGGCGTAGCGCGCCTTGTTGTTGAAGAGGCTCTCGACGCGCTTGCGGAGGGCCTCCTTCTCGAGTTCCACGAACGAGCCGCGAAAGGTCCCGTTGTCCAGGACCGGGTCGAGCAGCACGTCCGCCAAGAGCTGGATGCCTTCTTCCAGGAGCGCCGGCGCGTGGGCGAGGTACTGCTCGTTGGGGACCTCGAGCTCGAACTGGGCGACCTGGCGATCGCCGACCTTGAACATGACGCTGTCCAGAGAGGCGCCGTACAGGTCGTCGAGCCGCTCGGTCAAGGCCTTGACGCTCGGCAGGGCGCGAGTCCCGCGCTGCAGCACGGCCGGCACCAGGGCGTTGAGCGTGACGGTCTCGGCCTTGAGGGGCGAGAGGACGTTCAGCACGACCGAGGTGGTCTTGAACTTGTCGGTCGGCATCACATGGATGCGCAGGCCATCCGCCTCGGTGGTGGTAAACCTCATCTCCATCGCCATCTCCCTTCTCTACGGTGCATCCCATCCTAGCAGACCCTTCGGCAGGGGGGTATGCCCGCCCGCGTCTTTACATGGCGATACACTGGGGGTACGCTTGCTTGGTCGCCCATGTCCGCCGTTCCCTCGTCGAAGGAGTCGCCATGGAAGGTAAAGTCCGAGATCCCGAGCAGATCATCGCCCTCTTCAACCACAACGTGGCCCTCGAGCACGGGGCGATCTTCCAGTACCTGACGCATGCCTACGCCATCGGCGAGGCGGGGGTGGGCGCGGAGATCATCAACATCGCCCGGACCGAGATGCGGCACATGAAGTACTTTGCGGGCCTCATCGCGGAGCTGGGCGGCACGGTCACGCTCGAGCGCCCCAACGTGCTCGTCAAGGCCGACTCGGTGGTCGAGATGATGCGGCTCGGGGTGGAGGCCGAGGACGAGGCCGTCCGCGACTACAGCTCGCAGCTCGAGCGCATCGATCACCCGGGTGCCCAGCGCATCCTCGAGCGGGTCATCATGGACGAGCTGTTCCACAAGGGGCAGTTCTCGGATTTCGAGGCCGAGGTCCGCGAGATGGTCGCAGAGCGGATCAGCTACCCCAAGCAGGGCACGCCTACCGACCCGGCCCTCGTCGAGCTCCTCCAGGGGGCCTTCGAGGAGGAGTACAACCATCTGCTGGTCTACCTGCGCCACTTCTTCCAGGCGCAGGACTGGGAGGCCAAGGACTTCCTCTTCGAGAACGCCTACTGGCGCATGAAGCACATGAGCCTCCTGGCCGACCACCTCAACGAGGAGAACGCGGATCCGAGCTTCCTCTGGAACCCGCGGCCGGTCGAGGGCAGCCTCGCCGAGCGCGTCGCCCAGGGCATCGAGATCGAGCAGTCGGACAAGGCCAGCTACGATCGCCGCCTGGGCTGCCCGATCCCCCCGGAGGTCCGGGCGCTCTTCCAGAACATCGCGGGTCATGCCCAGTACCAGGAAGGGCAGATGAAGCTCCTGCGGGACCTCATGACCACGCCGGGCCATGCGGCTCCGGGCTACGCGCCCTACGGCGGCCCGGGTCCCATCGGGCACCAGGTGCCCGTCTCCGGCCGGCCCCCCGAGGAGCTCGGAGAGCCCGAGCCGCATGGAGAGGGCTTTACGACGGACGCGGTCGTGCCGCCCGCGCGGCCCCAGCAGCCCTCCTTGACGGTGGGGAGCCTGATCAATCTGCCGAAACTCTAGTCAGGGGTCGTGCAAATGAGGAACCGTTCGCCCTTCGACAGGCTCAGGGTGAACGGGATGGTTGTCGACCTCAAGGGATCGCTACTCAGTTCAAGGGGCATACCGCTCGCGCCCCCACAACAATTCCGTTTGTCTTGAGCCTGGCCGAAAGGCAAACGGTTCCTTATCCACCCCTAGCCGGGTAAAAGTGTATGCAGGAGCCTCTCAGCCGCCGGAGCCTGCATGATCGTCTGCGTAAACACCTACGAGGTCCCGCCCAACGCGGGAGACAAGTTCGAAACCGCCTTCGCGGCCGTCGTCGACCTGCTCAAGACGAAGCCGGGCTTCTGCGGCGTGCGCCTGCACCGGTCCAACAACGGATCCGGCAAGTACATGACCTACGCCGAATGGGAATCCCTGGACCACCAGCGCGAGGCAGGCAAGGACTCCGCCCTCGCCCCGAAGATGAAGGCCGTCCTCGCCATCGCCCGTCCCAGCGCCGAATGGTTCGACACCGTCCTGGACAGCCGCCGCTCCTAGCGACGCGATGCGGTAAAGTGGACGCATGACCGATTCGCCGCCCCTCCGCTTCATCGCGCCCGCCGCCGATCCCCCCGTGTCCCTCGAGGCCTTCGTCTCGGCGCACCTGGAGGACGTCGGCCGCCCCGCCATTCGCGAATGGGTCAAGGCAGGCCGCATCCTCGTGGACGGCGATCGCTCCAAGGCCACCCGCTGGCTCGCGCCCGGCCAAGTGGTCGAGGTCTTCCCCCCGCCCCCGACTCCACACCCGGCGCCCCCCGAAGATCTACCGCTGCCCATCCGCCACGAGGACCGGCACCTGGTGGTCGTCGCCAAGCCGACGGGCATGGCCACCCACCCCGGCCCCGGCTGGTGGAGCGGCAGCTGCGTCAATGCCCTGCTCCACAGCGTACCGGACTGGCCCGGCATCGGCGGCGTCGCCGGACCCGGGATCGTCCACCGGCTCGACCGGGACACCAGCGGCCTGCTCGTCTTCGCCAAGACCGACCGGGCCCACAAACGGCTCGTCCGGGCCGTCCACGATCGCGAGTTCGAGCGGGAGTACCTGGCCTGGGTGGAGGGGCGCCTGGAAGGCTCGGGCACCCTCACCTTCCCCCTAGCACGGGATCCGGCGGAGCCGAGCCGGGTCATCGTGACCGCGAGCGGCAAGCCCGCCATCACCCACTACGAGGTCGAACGGAGCGGCGACGCCCGGAGCCTCCTGCGGCTGAGGCTCGAGACCGGCCGTACCCACCAGATCCGGGTGCACCTCCAGCAAATCGGCCATCCCGTCTGGGGAGACCCGGTCTACGGGACGCCCCGCGAGACGATGGCCCTGCATGCGGCCCGGCTGGCCTTCGACCACCCTTGCAGCGAAAATCGGCTCGAGTTCATCGAGCCGCCGCCGGAGTCCTGGGACGACCTCTAGCGATCCGCGCGTTCGAGTAATCGCCCGAGCCGCTGCGCCAGCCCCCGGAACATGGAGACCTCCTCGGGCAACAGAAACGCCCGCGACAGGACCCGCCGAATCACGGCCTCCTTCTGCGAGCGGTTGTGCGGCTTGAAGAAGCCGCCTGCCTGCAACGCCTCCGCAAGGTCCGCCGCCACCCGGGCGGCCTCGGGATCGAGCGCCGTCAGCGGCGTCTCGGCGGCCTCAGGCTCGGCCTCCATGGACGCCAGGAGCCACTCGTAGGCCAGGATCATGACGGCCTGGGAGAGGTTGAGCGACGGGTTCTCGCTATTGGTCGGGATGCGGACGATCTGGTGGCAGCGGCGCATGGCCTCGCGCGTGAGGCCATTCTTCTCGTTGCCGAAGACGAGCGCCACCTCGCCGCCCCCCGCCGCATGGCGTGCCGCGAGCCGGGCGGCCTCACGCGGCAGGATCATCGGCACGTCCTGGAGCACATGCTGCGTCGTGCCGACCGCCAGGCTGACGCCTTCGAGGGCCGCCTCCAGGGAGGGCGCCACGACTGCATGCTCCAGTATCCCGGTGGCATGAGAGGCGAGTTTGTGGGCGTTGGGATGGTCGGGCAGGGCCGGCCCCGGATCGGCGATCACCATCCGGCTCAGGCCGGAGTTGTCCATGGCGCGGGCCACAGAGCCGATGTTCTCGGGGAAGAAGGGATGGACCAGCACCACGCGGGTGCGGGAGAGCAAAGAGGGCGTCGCCATGTGGAAGCGATCGCCCTCAGCGGCCTTGTTTCATGCGGGCCTCCTAGCCACGGAGTCGGAAGGTGATCCGACCACGGGTGAGGTCATAGGGACTCAGCTCCACCTTGACCTTGTCGCCAGGCAAGACTTTGATGAAGTGCTTGCGCATCTTGCCGGCCAGGTGAGCCAGAACCGTGTGACCGTTCGGAAGGTTGACGCGGAACATCGCATTGGGCAATGCCTCCATGACGGTCCCCTCCAGTTCGATCATGTCCTCCTTTAGCATCCAATCCCCCCTTTCGGTCCGCCAGCGTATTACAGGCGGTTAATATCGGCATTATAACCGACTTTCAACCAAGACAGCACTGGACGGCACGGAGAACGGCCGCCCAGTGCGGCTTTCACTGGTGTTATCGACGATCAGCGGCCCAAACTTGATAGAGTCGGCCGGAGATCTTACAGATTCCCACGTCGATCCTGCTCACGCTCGATGGACTCGAAGAGGGCCTTGAAGTTGCCCTTTCCGAAGCTCTCCGAGCCGCGGCGCTGGATGATCTCGAAGAACACGGTGGGCCGGTCCTCGAGCGGCTTGGTGAAGATCTGGAGCATGTAGCCCTTGTCGTCCACGTCCACCAGGATGCCGTTCTCCTTGAGGACCGCGATGTCCTCCTGGATGGCGCCCACGCGATCGAGCAGGTCCTCGTAGTACGAGGCGGGAGTCGAGAGGAACTCGACGCCGTTGGCCCGCAGTTGGCGGACGGTGCTCACGATGTCGTTGGTGATGAGCGCCAGGTGCTGCACGCCGGGCGAGCCGTAGGACTGGATGTACTCCTCGATCTGCGACTTCTTCTTGCCCTCGGCCGGCTCGTTGAGCGGGAACTTGATCCGCCCGTTGTCGTTGGCGACCACCACGGAGCGAAGCGCCGAGTACTCGGTGCTGATGTCCTTGTCGTCGAAGTTGGCGAACTGGTGGAAACCGAAGATCTGGCGGTAGAAGTCCACCCAGGTGTTCATCTCGTTCCAGCCGACGTTACCGACGACGTGGTCGATGTACTCGAGGCCGGACGTGGGCTGGCCAAGTCCCTGGGCGGGCGCGAAGCCGGGCAGGAACGCGCCGAGGTAGGCCTTGCGCTCCACGAAGGTGTGGACGGTGTCGCCGTAGGTGGCGACCGACGCGAGCACGACCGAGCCGTGCTCGTCACGCTGCTCGGTAGGGGCCATGAGGCCCTTGCCACCGCGCGCGACCGCGAGGTCGTAGGCCTTGCGCGCATCCTCGACCCACAGCGCGACGTCCTTGACGCCGTCACCGTGCTGCTTGACGTGCTCGGAGATGGGGTGGTCGGGCGTGAGGCCGGTGCTCAGGACGAAGCGGATCTTGTTCTGCTGGAGCACGTAGCTCGCGCGATCGCGCACGCCCGTTTCAGGCCCGGCGTAGGCCACGACGTTGAAGCCGAAGGCTTTCTGGTAGAAATAGGCAGCCTGCTTGGCATTGCCCACGTAGAACTCGACGTAATCGGTGCCGTGGATGACGATGTTCTCCGCAGCAGCTTGGACGGCATTGGCCATTCGGGAAACTCCTCCTTTGTAGACCCTCCATTATAACGACCGGCGCGGAGGACGTCACGGCGACGAGCCTGCGAACGACGATTGACCCCCATCGCGGCGGCTGCGTAAGGTGGGGGTGTCTCGGCACTTGAAGCGAGGAGGCGGAAGATGGCGAACCTCGGTCGATCCCAGGACCTTCCCCCGGAGTTCCAGGAGCTGAACCGCGACGTGCGCGAGCAGATCGACAACGGCTCCACGACGGCCCTCGGCAACGGCCCGGGGGTGGTCGGCGCCCCGCAGGAGCCGCGGCCGCTGCAGGCCCAGACGCAGGCGCCGAAGGTCAACTCCCTGGCATGGATGAGCGGCATCGAGCCGCCCCCGGCCGAGGACGGCGTGCCGGCCGAGCTGCGGGACACGCCTCAGTCGGCGCTCGACAGCCTCGTGCCGATCTTTCCGGACGAGCATCCCGCGCAGCATCGGCAGTCCGGCGTCTCGCCCGGAAACGCCGAGGCGGAGGACGAGGATCCGGACCACCCATACGGCGGCTAGCCACCAAGAGGAGCCCCCCGCTCGCGCGGGGGGCTCCCAGCTTCAGGGCGTCCGATTAGTAGCGGGGGAAGCCCCCGACCTGCCGTGCATACTGCTGAAAGGCAGCCGTCGGCATGCTCGACGAGTTGTGCACGTGGCCCAGGGCGGCGAGCTTCTCCTCGCGCGACCCCCACGAGCGGACGATCCGCTCGCTGGTCTGCTCCCACAGGTTCCGCTCCCGGCGGGCCCAGGCCTGGTTGTTCATGCGGTAGTACTGCTGGTTGAGCATCTCCAGCTGACGATCGTAGTCGTCCAGGATCCGCATGATCTGGGGGCCATACGAGGTCTCGGGAGGAATCCGGCCCGGCATGGGGTAGGAGTGTCGGTAGTCCGGATAGCCGTACGGGTCGCCGTAGCCGTAGTCGTAGCGGCCGCGGCCGAAGACGACGTCGATGACGCCCACGAACCAGTCGAGGATGCCGCCCTGGGCCCGCACGGGCTGCGCGCCCCGATCGGCCGGGCTGCCGAGCGAGAGCTGATCGGGGGACATGCCGAGCGGTTGAACCGCCGTATCGCCGGACACCGGCATGAGCGCCGTCGGAAGCGCGCCCAGGCGGGTCGTCGTCACTGTTTGAATGGTCACGTCGGACTCCTCGGTTCGATCATCAAGTTTAAGACAATACTAAGCTACGATTAATATATGACCTCAAGAGGAGCGACTTTCGTTAAGATTAGATTAAGACCGTCACGGTGTCGCTCGGCGGCGGCGGCCGCCCGAGCGCTCGCCGGGTCGGCGGATTTCGGCGAAAACGTGCATCCGGTCACGGTTCCTGAGGGGGTGCGTGGTATGATCGGGCCATGATCGGCAACCTCGAGGCACAGGGGCAGGTTCGCTTCCGGTTCGGACGCCGGGACCAGATCGTGCTCTACAAGAAGAAGGACGAGACGACGCGGCACCTGCTCTTGAAGGCGGCCGCCTATGCGCTTTTCCACCGGGACCACGAGGGGCTGGAGTTCGACGCCAAGCTACGGTTCAAGTATCCAGGCGACCTGGTGGCCGTCGACGTCACGGGCGAGCCGACCTTCTGGGTGAACGTGGACGACCTCAACCTCCAGCGCCTGGAGTACACGTGCCGGCACGTCCATGCCCCGATCATCCTCCTGCTCCAGGAACCCGACCTCGACGCGGTGGTCGCCACCCTCCGGCGCAACATCCACTACAAGTACACCCACCGCCACCTGACGCTCTACAACTTCGTCCAGCCGGTCGAAGAGTGGCTCGACCCCGAGCAGGTCATCATTCCCGACGCCAGCTACGACGTCTTCCACTTCTAAAAGCACCGTCCGGTTCTTGCCGTTCCCTGCCGAGGCGCCAATAATCTGCCGTGGAGGGAAATGCCATGACGGTGATCTTTCTGCACGACCTCAACGCGGCCGGCTTCGGGGACCTGGATGCCCTGCTCAACGAGGCGATGGGCCGCTTCGGCAATGACATCGCGCAGCGCCTCTGCGCCCACACGGGCCCGATGGGCTCCTCGCAGGAGGTGGCGGCGGTGGTGGCCGAGGACACGCCCGCCGAAGATCTGGAGCTGCTGTCGACGTTGGTCGAGCTGAGCGAGCTAGCGCCGATCCGGCGCTAGCGTGAAGTGCCAGAGAATGTTGAGCTCCGCATCGAGCTCGATCACGTGGTTCTTGCCCGCATGCGTGACGACGGTGGTGCCTTCCGGCAGACGCCAGGCATAGACCGGCGTGTTGAACTGCATGCCAAAGCGGCCCTTGCGGCCCAGGTACTCGGGCGCGCCGCCGTATTGCCACACGATGCGACGCTCGGCGTCCACCTCGATGACCCGGTGGTTCTGCGTATCCGAGATGAGCGTGTGCCCGTTCTCCAGGCGCACCGCGTGCTCGGGGTGGAAGAGCTGGTTATCGCCCGAGCCGCTGTAGCCGCTCTGGCCGTATGACCAGACCACGGCGCCCTTGGCGTCGATCTCGAGCACCTGGTGATCCGCCCAATCTGTGACCAGCGTGTTGCCCGACGAGAGGCGGCTCGCGTAGCACGGGCCCTTGAAGCCCTCGCGTCCCCAGCGCACCTCGCCGGCCACCGTCACCTCGATCACGCGGCGGTTGCCGAAGTCCGCGATCAGCATGGTGCCCTGCGGCGTGCGCTCGGCGCTCCGCGGCTGCGAGACGTGGCGCGGCCCGCCCCCGGCCTCGCCGGACTTGCCGAACTGCCAGACGATGCTCTGGTCGCGCACTTCGATCACCCGGTGGTTGCCGGTGTCGGCGATGAGCGTCCCCCCGTTGGGCAGGCGCGTGACGTAGTTGGGAGCCACCAGGCGGTTGCCCGCCCCGCCCGAGAAGCCCGAGAACTGCCAGAAGATCTGCATCTTGCGGTCGATCTCGACCACCCGTCCACCCGTCCGGTCCGCCAGCATGAAGCTGTCCGGGAAGTTTGCCGGCAGTTCGCTGCCCAGGTGGGTCTGAGGCGCCGCCTCGACGCGCTTGGTCAGCTCGGGGCCTGAGGCCTGGCGCAGCATCTCGAGCGGCCCGGCGGCCGGCAGCGGACCGGTGGCGGGCAGGGGGGCCGTGCTCGCCGTGGTCGTCACCACGTGGTGTTCCCAGACGATGTTGAGCTCGGCGTCCACCTCGATGACGCCCTGGCGTCCGAGGACGAGGGTGTTGCCGTTGGCGAGGCGCGTCGCCGCGAACGGGTCCTTGATGGGGGTGCCGCCCTTGGCGAGGGGCGCCCGATATTGCCAGACGACGGTCTTGGCCGGGTCGATCTCCACGACGCGCCCGTTGCCCGTGTCGGCGACGAGCGTCGTGCCGTCCGGGGTGCGCGAGGCCCATGAGGGCTCGGACAGCTGGTTGGGACCGCTTCCCTGATTGCCGCCCAGGCGGTTGTTCTGGTTGCCGTACTGCCAGACGATGGCGCCCTTGGGGTCCACCTCGATGACCCGGTGATTGCCGGAGTCGGCGATAAGCGTGGTGCCGTCCGCCGTGCGCACCGCCGCATGCGGTTTGAAGAGGCCGTGTCCCGTGCAGCCGGCGCGGCCCGCCTCGCCATGGGTCCAGACCTGCTGACCGGCGGTCGTCACCTCGAGGATGCGGTGGTTGCCCGTGTCGACCACCAGCGTGTTGCCGTTCGAGAGGCGTCCGGCCCAGCGCGGGCCCCGGAGGCCGCGGCCGCCGTCCCCGTAGGTCCACACGATCTGGGAGGAGAGGGGATCGATCTCGACGATGCGGTTGGCGCTGGTGTCGGAGACGAGCATGCGCTGGTTGGGCAGGTAGCATGCCGAGCCCGCCACGATGTCCTTGAAGGTCCAGACGTCGGGGCGATCGCGATCCACCTCCGTCAGGCGCCGCTTGAGGTTCTCGATGAGGATCACGCGCCGCCCGTTCCCGGAGACCAGGGTCTCGACCGAGGGTGCTGCCGGGCCGGCCAAAGGAGCCGGGGCCGCCGGTGCCGCCTCGACGGACCGGGGGGCCGGAGCAGGGACGGGTTTCGGCGCGGGCGTCTCGGCCGCGGGCGTCGGCTGGGGAGCGGGCGCGGGGCCAGGCCGCGGGCCTCCGGGCTGCGGACCCGGAGCAGGAGTCGGCTGCGGGGCCGCCGCCGGACGCGTCGGCGCGGGACCTCCCGGCTGAGGGCCGCCGGGCATGGGTCCGCCGGGTGAGGGGCCGCCTGGGCGCGGGCCACCCGGCATGGGTCCGCCTGGGGCGGGACCACCGGGAGCGGGGCCACCCGGAGCCGGCCCACCCTCGCTGCGCGTGACGGGCGTGGCGTTCTTCATGGCCTGGAAGCTCGCCATCAGGGTGGGATAGCGCTCGGTCATGAAGCGCTCCAGCTCCTCGACCTCGATGGGGATGAGGCGCAGCTGGAGGCCGCCCGCGAGCTGCAACGCGAGCTGCTGGCACGCGGCGTCGCGGGGGTTGATCATGGCCACCGACAGGTGGGTGGCGTCGCGCATCATGGGCACCATGCCCATGCTCCGGATCAGGCGCTCCGGCAGCTGCGAGACGATCAGCGGGTTGATGCCCGGGTCCCAGAGCGGGCTGACCTCGTCCTCCGGCATCTGGAGGGCGCGGATCTCCTCACGGGTCGCGATCCCCATCTGGACGACCATGTCCTCGAGGGTGGGGCGCGGCGGCAGCCAGTCCGGCGGAGGCGGGAACGCCAGCCCCAGGGGCAGGCCCAGGAGGGGGATCTCGGCCGAGAGCTTGCGCTTGGGGACGTCGACCACGAAGAGGCGCGGCGCGCCCGCGTCGTCCGCCGCCAGGATGTAGGCGAGCGAGCCGTCCGGGGAGACGACGATGGCCTCGCCGGGGCCCTCGGCGAACTTGTGGGCGGGCAGGTTCATGAGGTGGCGGACCCGCAGGTCGGCCACCGAGACCGTCAGGAGCCCGAGCTCGTCGCCGGCCTTGTAGAAGACGATGAGCAGGTGGGAGCCGTCGGGCGTCAGCGCGACGGGGCCGAGCGGACCGGTCGGGAACGGCTGGTGGCGGACCTTGAGGGCCACCAGATCCAGGATCGTCAGGCGCGGCGTCATGCCGTCCGTCAGGTAGGCCGTCTTGCGATCGACCGCCATGCCGATGGCCCGGCGCGAGCCCGCCGCGCGGAGCATGATGGCTCCCGCCTGCTGGCAGGTGTTGGCGACCACCACGTGCACGGTGCCCGCTCCCCGGTTGGCGGCCACGACGAACTCGCCGCCCGGCGACACGCCGAGGTCGAGGGGGTGCGTCTTGGGCGCGCTCGGGGCCATGACCGGCGCAAGCAGGGTCGCGAGCCGCGGGCTGTCCGGGTTGGTGGGCGGCACGCCCATGAAGAAGAAGCCACCCCGCGGCGTGGGAATCAGGCCCAGCGTCCGCGAGTGGGACGCCGTCACCGCCCCGACGAGGCTCCCCTCCTTGGGGGAGAGGATGAGCACGTCCCCGCTGGTGGCCGCGGGCCACTCGCCGATGTCCGACGGTGCGGGCGCGTCGCCGAGGACGATCCGCTCGGCGATCTCGAGGGTGTTGGGGTCGATGGCCACCAGGCCCGTGGCGATGGGGTCCGGCGCGAAGGCGTAAGTATGGGGGATGCCGGGGTTGGTCCCGCCCGCGGAGACCCGGGCGCGGGCCTCGGCGATCTGCTCCATGGACGCCAGCCGGGAGCCGACGAGCAGCTCGACCAGAAGCTCGTCCGAAAAGGGGTCCTGTGGAGTTGTCGGCGACTCGGACATCGAGCGGGGCTCTTCGTTACGGATCCGGGAAGGGGGGCAAAACAAAGCCCCGGCTTGACCCGGGTTCTCGTCATCGGCTATTCTGACGAAGTCAGGCGACCATACGCATCATAACAAAGGAAGAGGCTACTGAAAATGGCTATCTGCCCGTTCATGAGCTACGCGAACCAGAAGGCGGAGTGCGTTACGGACTGCGCGCTGTGGCGTCCCTACGACGGCGACCGCGGCCAGTGCGGCATGCTCTCGGTCAGCGATCGCCTCATCCACGGCTTCGACATGCTGGTCGACCAGATCCGCGAGGTCAAGGTCAAGCTTTAAGCGAACGTAGCAAGAGGCCCCGTCCGATGGACGGGGCCTCTTTTTTGCTGGTTGAAAGGGTGCCTAGCGCATGCCCTGGTAGGCGCGGGCGACCATCTCGAGCATCTGGGCGATGAGCTCGTTGGCGCGCTTGAGGGTCTCGACCTCGCGCTGCCGATCGTCGCTCTTGAACGTGATCTTGTCCTTGATGGCACCCCACATCCCGGGGTTCTGCAGCTTCTCGAGCTTGGCGCGGTTGGCGTTCTGGGCGACGACCGCCCGATCGAACGTCGAGTTGACCTGGTAGCCGCTCTGAGCGGACGAAACGCTGCCTGCCATCGGAACACCTCCAAACTCCCCGCCTCCTGCCGGGAGGCTCGAGAGGGTTATCCGGGCCATCCCACCCCGCCTTGCGCGCCAAAGGCCAAGTTTTACCCAGCCTTAATCACCGTGCCGAAACCGGTAGGGAATTGTTAGGGAATTTTTAAAAGCTCAATAAATAACGCTTTTTCGCCCGGTGAGTCACCGCTAACCCTTTGACTCCCTCCCAAGGTCCGGTTAAGCTTCGGTTAACAGCTCAGGGAGCGAAGGCTCCCGTGTCGTATCAGGGAGGGTGCACATGCTCAGACGTCCTTGGCTCGCGGTCGCGCTCGGCGCCACGCTGACCCTGGTGGGTTGCGGCTTGCCGGGTACGGCTCCTCTGGGTGGCCAGACGCGTGACGACTTCGGAGCCCTGGAGCTCGGCCAGCATGACGAGCCCACCGAGGAGTTCACGGTCCCCCGCCGGGCGCTCGCAGCCCCCCAGCCCTGGATCACCAACAGCTCGGCCGAGCTCAACATCGACGCCCGGGAGAACCTGGCGGCCATCAAGGACGTCATCACGAGTGCCAAGAAGACCCTCTACATCGAGGTCTTCAACTTCGGCAACGACTCCATGGGCCAGCAGATCGTGCCTTTGGTCGTCGATGCGGCCAAGCGCGGGGTCGAGGTCAAGTTCCTCGCCGACTACGTGGGCAGCAAGTTCACGGGCGGCGCCAAGCTCGGCAAGGACATGGCCGAGGCGGGCGTCGAGTTCCGCATGTGGGCCCCGCGCTTCATCCGCCAGGACGACAAGCGCCGCGGCATCAACATCACGCACCGCAAGCTCTACCTCGCGGACGGCGATCGCGGCCTCACGGGCGGCGTGAACCTCAAGGCCGAGTTCGACACCATCACCCACGACCTCCTGATCGACTTCCGGGGCGAAGAGGCGGCTCAGCTGCACGCGGAGTTCAACCGCGACTGGCAGATGGCCAAGGGCAAGCCGCTCAGCTACGAGGGCCTCAAGCCCAACGTCAGCTACGGCACCGTCCGCACCCAGACGCTGGTTACGAGCCCGCCCGAGGGCCGTTTCGAGGCCAAGCAGGCGATCTACCAGGCGATTGAGGTCGCGCAGCGCGAGATCGTCATCGAGAACCAGTACCTCTGGGACGATGGGCTGATGGATCGACTCCTGGCGGCTGCCCGCCGCGGCGTGTCCGTGCGCGTCATCGTGCCCGGCAAGAGCGACAACGCGCTCTTCAAGAACCTGCATGCCAACGCCCTGAACCAGCTCCTCAAGGCCGGCGGCCAGGCGAAGCTCTTCAACGGCGTGCCCGACCATGCCCACGTCCACACCAAGTACTACTCGGTGGACGGCCGCTGGTCGTTCATCGGCTCGGTCAACGGGGACACCCGCGCGCTCATCGACAACCAGGAGCTGGGCGTCGCCATCACCGACCCGCGCCTGCTCAAGGAGCTCAACACGCGGCTCTTCGAGAAGGACTGGCAGCACTCGTCGGTGGTCTACGAGTTCAAGGACTCGGTCCTCTACACCAAGCCCTTCCAGAAGCTCTGGGACATCCTCAACTACTACATGTAGGTCCGTTTGAAAGCCCCCGTCCGATGGACGGGGGCTTATTGATTGGACTTCTCTTTAAGGTCTCTCGGAACCCGAAATGGCCGTCATCCCGGCGAACGACTCTAGACCACGCGAGGTACGCTAGGCCTCGCCGATCAGCGCCCGCACGACGTTGGGCACGTCCGGCTGGTTGCGCGTCCCGGCCCCGTAGCCAGAGGCCTCGATGACCTGGAAGGCCACCGACGGCGCGTACTCCGAGGCCACCGTCGTCAGGATGGCCGCTCCTGTCGGCGTCAGACACTCGCCCTTCAGGTGGCTCGGCCGCATGGGGGCCCGGGCCGCCTTCAGGAGCTCCACCACCGCGGGCACCGGTACGGGCATGACGCCGTGCGCGCAGCGAACAGTGCCCGAGCCCACGACCATGGGCGAGACCACCACCCGCTCGGGCGCCAGCATGGTCAGGGCGATCGCGACCCCCGTCACGTCCACGATGGCATCCACGGCCCCGACCTCGTGAAAGTGGACCGCCTCGGGCGGCACGCCGTGGACCTTGCCCTCCGCCACCGCCAGGTTGCGGAAGATGCGCTTGGCGAGGTCCCGGGCCTCGGGGGCGATCGCCGAGCTGTCCAGGATCGCCTCGATCTCGGGCAGTCCCCGGTGCTCGTGCGGATGGTCGTGGGCCTCGTGCTCGTGCGCGTGACCATGGTGGCGGTGGTGGTCGTGCTCGTGGTGCCCATGGATCTCCCCGGGCGCGTGCAGGTGCGGGTGCTCCTCCTCCGGCCAGACGTCCGCCTCGCGACCGTCCACGAAGACCGTGAACTTGGTCGCCGCGATGCCGTTCTTGTCGACCTTGCGGATGGTATGGGCGTAGCTCCCGGCGGGCAGGGCGATTTTCGCGAGCTCGGCCTGCCAGCAGTCGGCATCCAGGCCGGCGTCGAGCAAAGAGCCAATCAGCATGTCGCCGGCCGCGCCGGCAAAGCAGTCAAAAAACAGGGTCTTCGGCATGGGGCGTCCTTTCGCGGGGAGGGTGGCAGGGTAACTCCGCCCTGACCATAGGAGAATTTTAACGTATCCACCATGTCACCTTAAGAAGGTCTCACCCGGCGCCGAGCGATAGGGAAGGAGTTACGTTTCCGCGAAAGGAGCCCTCCATGGCCGGCATCAACCCCATCATGCAGAACATCCGGGCCTTGCTCGCCACCAACCCGTCCCTGGGCGGCGGCGGAGCCGTGACCCGCACCGAGATCGACCTGTCCGCCATGGGCATGGGCAACCTGCAGGCCAACCAGGCCGTCATGGGCTGCAACTGCCAAGTGAACCCGAGCGGCCTCAGCCCCGCCGAGATCGCCGCCGCCCAGGCCGAGTTCAAGAAGCAGGCCCAGGCGTGAAACCCGTCTTCGAGGTCGTCATCGACCACACCAACCCCAAGCACGACGAGCAGCTCGACCGCGCCACCCGCGAGCTCTTCGCCTGGGCCCAGCAGATGAAGTGCACGACGCTCATCCGCGAGGAGCAGGAGATCCGCCCGGGCGTCGTCCGGTTGCGCTTCCTGCCCAATCGCGCGAGCGCTACCCGCATCTCCCGGGACAGCCTGGTGCTTTCGCGTTCCCGAGCCTGATCGGACCACCCCGAGCCGCTCAATGGCCGGAGGGGCCGCGATGTTACAGCATTGACAACCTGGCCGCCGTCTCTTACTGTGAAACACCTATGCCGGTCCACGCCCTCGCCCACCAACTGAACCATTTCCGGCAGCGCACCTTCCGCTGGGCGCTGCTCTTGGTCGTGGCGTGCTTCCTGGGCCTGTCCGGCCATGCGCACGTGCATGCCTCCGACCGCTCCCAGGCGCCGGCCATCCAGGCCGTACAGGCCGATACCGTCATGGTGGCCGCCCATGCCGAGGAGACCTGTGCAATCTGCGTCTGGAAGGCCCACAATCCGATCGCCCCGGGCGAGGTTCCGCCTGCCGACGTGGGCGTGATCGCGGGGCTCGAGCTCCCCACTCTTCAGCCGCGCGCCCCTCCGGCGATCGCGCTGCCCTTCCTCCGCAACCGCGCACCGCCTGCCGTCCTCTCCTAGACTGACGTTTCGTCGTATCCGGGACAGGACGCTTCGTCCTGCTCGGCCAGAGAGGACACCCCATGAAACCCCTTACCGCCCGCATGGCGGCGATCCTGGCGATCGCCCTTTTGCCCGGCCTTGTATCCACCCCTGTCCTGGCTCAGGACCAGGCACCAGCGCCCGATCAGGATCTCGAAGACATCGAGCGGGCCCTTGACGCCGATCAGCCGGCCGCCGCTCCGGCCCCGCCGGTCGCCCAGAGCTTCAACCCGGACCTGTCGTTCATCCTGGATTCCAACCTCGCGGCCTTCAGCGCGGAAAAGCCGCTCCAGCTCGGCGCTCACGACCCCAACCGGAACGGTTTCAACTTCCAGCAGCTTGAGCTCAGCCTCGGCGCGGTGGTCGACCCGTTCTCGCGCCTCGACGGCAACCTCGTGTTCACGCCGTTCGGCGTCGAAATCGAGGAGATCTACGCCACGACCACCGCGTTGCCGGCCAACTTGCAGGCCCGCGGCGGCCAGTTCCTGACCCGGTTCGGGCGGATCAACTCGACGCATCCCCACTCCTGGGACTTCATCGACCAGGCCCTCGCCATCGGCAAGTTCTTCGGCCCCGAAGGAAACTTTGCGCTCGGTACGGAGCTCTCTTGGCTCTCCCCCTTGCCCTGGTATCTCGAAGTCGTGGGCTCGGCGACCGAGGCCGGCGGAGCGGGAACGGCCCGCAGCTTCTACGGGGCGACCGACCTGGGGGTGCTCGGGCCGAACGACCTGCAACTGACTGGAGCCGTAAAGCAATTCTTCCCGTTCTCGCCCGAATGGTCCCTCAGCTGGGGGATCTCGGGAGCCTTTGGCCCCAACCCGACCGGACGATCGAACCGCTCCGAGATCTACGGCACCGACCTTTACCTCAAGTACCGCCCCATCGCGGGAGACGGCTATCCCATCGCCGCCTTCACCACCGAGGCCATCGCCCGGCGGCGTCAGGTCCCAGGCAATGTCCTGACGGACCAGGGCGGCTACGCCAGCTTTTCCTGGACCTTCGACCCCAACTGGCGGGCTGCGGCGCGCTACGAGGCCGTCACGGGCACCGCGAACGACTACCTGGACCCCGAGTGGACCGGCACCCGTCAACGCGTCACCACGGCCGTCACCTACTCGCTTTCCGAGTTCTCCCGGCTTCGCCTGCAGGGTAGCGCGGACTACCCGGCCTGGCAGCCGCAACCGATCTACGCGGGCTTCCTCGCTTTCGAGGTGGCCGTCGGGGCGCACGGCGCCCACAAGTTCTAGGAGCCATCCATGCACCATCGTTTGTTAGGCGCCCTCCTCGGGGGCGTGTTGATGCTCTGGCCCCTTGCGGCCGAGGCCAAGGTCAAGATCGTCGCCACCCTGCCCACGCTGGCGGCGATCGCCCGCGAGGTGGGCGGTAAGGACGCGGAGGTCACTTCCCTCGCCTACCCGACCCAGGATCCGCACTTCGTGGACGCCAGGCCCCACCTGGTCCTCTCGCTGAACCGCGCCAACCTACTCGTCGCCAATGGCCTCGAGCTGGAGTCGGGCTGGCTGCCTGTGCTGCTGTCCGGCTCGCGCAACGCCGCCATCCAGCCGGGCGCGCCCGGCTACCTCGATTCCTCTACGCTCGTGCCGCTCAAGGAGCTCCCCCGACAGAAGATCGACCGCAGCATGGGGGACATCCATCCGGGCGGCAACCCCCACTACTTGACCGATCCGCGCAACGGCGGCCGGGTCGCCCGCGGGATCGCGGATCGGCTCGCGAGCCTGGACCCGGCGAACTCCGCCGAGTATCGCCGCCGGGCCAGCGCGCTCGCGAAGGCCTGTGACTCCCTGGCCACCCGGGAGACGAAGCGCTTTGTCGATCTCCCGGTGGTCGAACGGCACGTCGTGACCTATCACCGCTCCCTTCCCTACCTGCTGGACTGGCTCGGCCTGATGGAAATCGGCACCATCGAACCCAAGCCGGGCATCTCGCCGGATCCGGGCCATGTCGCGTGGCTGCTCGGCCATATGCGCAAGGTGCATGCGGACGTCATCCTGCAGGAGGAGTACTACCCGAGCCGGATTGGCAAGCTGCTGGCCGAAAAGGCCAAGGCGACCCTCGCCCAGCTTCCTGGCGGCGCGGCGTTCGAGCGGGGGGAGACCTACCTGGGCTACGTGGAGCGCATGACCGACAAGGTCTACGAGGCCGTCGCCAAGGATGCCACCCCATGACCGCGAACCTGCGCCTGCTACTTTTGACCACTTGCCTCGTCGGCTGTACCTTTCAGCCGGGAACGTCCTTCGGCAAGTTGCGCCAGGCGGATTTCACGGCGGCCTTCGCTCCGCCCGCCGCGCGCCTCGATGCCGAGGGACGTCTCAAGACCGACGGGGACTACCGGATCACGATCGATTCCCTCTCCTTGAAGGCCGGGCGACTCTCCTTCGAGGAGACGTCCGGCACTACGGGCGGCAGTGGCGAAACCTTCGACCCCTCGAAGCCCCCACCCGGCTACCTTATCTGCCACAACGGGCACTGCGACCGGGAAGACGGCGCGCTCGTGCCCTACGAGGACGTCCAGGCGGAGCTGTCCGGGGGGACGCGCACGACGCGGACGGTGCTGTCGCTCACGTCCGACCAGGGCCTGTCCTTGCTGACCGGTACGGCGAGCGTCTCGTTGCAAAAGCCCGCCGGCGCCGACGCCTTGGAGCGGGGCCAATGGTCGCGGGCCGTGCTGGCACTCTCGACCTTGCAGGCGACCGGGACGGTGGTGGATCCGACCACCAGCCAGCGGCTCGGCGGGCAGGTGCGCGAGTGGGCCCTCACGATCACGCCCTCGACCTTCAGCCAAAAGGTCGCCGTCACCATCGGCCGTCGGGAAGGGGAGACGGTGGACGTCGCCGCTCAGTTCGCCCTGACCGAGCGTCTCTGGGACCAGATCGACTGGAAAACCCTCGCTGTCGCCCCCGGACGGATCGCGTTGAACGCATCTGACAGCGTTCGCACGCAACTGCTCGAGAACGTGCTGCAAAGCCGCTTCTCGGTTACGACCAACCAATGAAAGGACCTCATCCCATGCGTTTCATCCTGCCAGCCGCGTTCCTCGCAGGCGCCCTCGCCACTGCCCTCATCGGCTGCGACCTGAAGGCGGGTCCGGCCGTCACGCCGAGCCCCACTCCGGCGGCCGTCGCCCAGGAGGACCCCGATGTCGAGGGCTGCGAACACCTCGGAGAAGGGGGCCAGTTCAAGGCGGTCACGGCCGCCAGCCTGGAAGCCACCGAGAGCGTCCCGACCGTCAACGAGTCCCACACCCGGTACGACATCTCGCTGGTGGCCAGCGACAGCCAGCGCGTCGGCAAGGTGATGTTCAACAGTTCCGAGGCGACGGACTACCTCTTCTTCCTGAACCAGGACGTCCCGTTCCAGGTGAAGAACGCCGAGGGCCAGACCGTCGAGATCGAAGCCAGCGCGACCGGTTCGGCCAAGTGCGACATCGTCAAGGGGCGGCACGTGGTGGAGCTCGGCGTCGGCGGCTACTACCTGCACTTCGGCCCGAGCGGTCTTGCCTCCGTGAGCCTGGTGGTCGAGGAAGCGGAGCACAAGGAGTAAAGATGGCCATGCAGTCCGATCAGTCCGTCCTGGCCACCGAAAGGCTGCAGGTGGGCTACAAGGGGAGGGCCATCCTCCCGCCCCTGGACATCCGGATCCGCCCGGGCGAGCTGTGGGTGCTCGCCGGGCGCAACGGGTCCGGCAAGTCGACCCTGCTCAAGACGCTGCTCGGACTCATAGCGCCGGTGGGCGGTCGGGTCTTGCGGGAACCTGGCGCGAGCATCACCTACCTGCCTCAGAAGCAGGCACTCGACCCGATCGTCCCGATGCGGGTGCTCGACATCGTGGCCGAAGGAGTCGAGGGCGGCAAGTCCTTCCTGAGGCCATGGCTCGGCCGCGCCCAGCGCCGACAGATCCAGGAGGCCCTGGAGCTGACGGAAACCGCGCACCTGGCCAAGCGCTCCTTCGTGGAGCTGTCCGAGGGGCAGAAACAGCGGGTGCTGATCGCCCGCGCCCTGGCCTCGTCGCCGCGCCTCATGCTCCTGGACGAGCCGACCTCCGCCATGGATCTGCCCGCGGAGCGAGAGGCCATCGAGCAGATCGACCAGTTGCGGCGCAAGCTCGACACGGCGGTCCTCATCGTCAGCCACCACTTGCCGGCGGCCGTCAAGGCGGCCGACCGGGTGCTCTTCGTGGATGCCGAGCACACGACGGTTGCCATGGGCTCGGTGCGGGAGGTGGTGGCCCATCCCACCTTCCGCCGCCAGTTCTCCGGCCTGACCGGAGAGCTGTCGAGCCAGGATCCCTCCTTCCCGCCGATTGACGAGGTGTCCAATGGCTAGTTTCGCACCGTCCCTGCAGGATCTCATCGCGGGCTGGGAGCTGTTCCGGGATCCCATCCTCACCGGCGCGGGCGCGGGCGCAGCGCTCGGACTCCTGGGCATCTTCATCGTGCTGCGGCGCATGGTCTTCATCTCGGCGGCGCTCTCGCAGGCCGCGGGCTTCGGGGTGGCGCTCGCCTTCTTCGCCCAGATCCACCTGGGCATGGGGGCCACGCTCGCCGACCCACGGCTCGGCGCGCTCGTCATGACCCTCTTCGCCGCCGGCTGGCTTTACCAGAAGCCGGCCGGACGCCTGACCCGCGAGGGTCTGCTCGGCATGGCCTACCTGCTCGGCGCGGCGGGCACCCTCATGATCGGGACCCGCATCACCCAGGAGGCGCACGACATCCAGGCCATCCTGTTCGGCACCGGGGTGCTGGTCCGACCGTCGGACACGGTCTCGGTCCTGGCGTTGGGCGGCGTGATCGTCCTGCTCGTCTTCTGGTGGCGGCGCGGCTTCCTGTTCGCGAGCTTCGACCCCGATGGCGCGCGCGTCCGGGGCCTGCCCGTGACCCTGCTGAACGTGGTGCTGCTGGGTGCGATCGCCCTCATGGTCTCGATCTGCACCCGGGCGCTCGGAGCCTTGCCCGTCTTCGCCTTCAGCGTGCTGCCGGCGTTGGCGGCCGTGACGGTCGCCCGCAGCCCCTTCGGGGCCATGGTCCTCGCGGTGCTGTTCGGCGTCGTCGGCGGGGCCGGGGGATACCTGCTGGCCTTCTTCGGCGAGTTCCCGGTGGGAGCTAGCCAGACGGTGGTATGCGGCGCGATCGCCCTCGCGGCGATCGCCCTGCGTCGGCTCGCCTCGCTGTGGCAGACCAGGCAGGCTTCCTCGGCGTCGCTGGCAGGCTAGCGGCGCCGCCCCGGCGGCGTGATCCGATCGAGCGAACATGGGATATCGAGGCCGTCCGCGTTCCGCGCGATGCACCGCTCGCGGTTGATGATGGCCACGGCCACGCCGCAGCGCGGACAGAACAGGTCCTGATCTTGGTTGCCCGTGAAGGTCAGGCGGCTCCCGCAGGCGGGACACACGTGGGGGCTGATGGTCCGGCGGCTCTTGACCTTGGCGGCCACCTCGTCCAGCTTGGGCAGGAAGAGGTGCATGTCGTCGGGGAAGAACAGGTACAGGTCGTAGTTCATGGTCGTCGGGACCTCGTGCTCCTCGATGCCGTTGCCCAGGACGATGAGCGGCAGGGTCCGGATCGCCGGGTAAGCCTCTAGCTCCCGGAGCGTCACGAGGCCGAGCACGTCTTTTGGGAGGTCCTGAATGGGACGGTTGAAGGCACATCGCTGCCGGAACAGCCCGATCACGAGGACCTGCGGCCCGAAGTCGAGCAGTCGATCGAAGTCGACCGGGGGCGCCATGGCGAGGGCCTCGTGCCCCTCCTCGCGGACGAGCGCGGCGATCATTCGCGCGTACTCCAAGTAGTCCTTGACGCAAGCGACCTTCGCCATCGGCAGTCCCTCCGATGGCCGTATCGTAAAATGAGCGGGCGCGGTTGTCATTACTCAACCGGTGCGCGATAGTCCCGGCCCGCGCTTCGCCTGCGCTAGAGGCGGATCAGTTGCAACCCCATGGGCGCAAGCCCCACCTCGAGGGGTTCCACGCCTGCCGAGCGCCACTTCGCGTGGGCACACGCGAGCCCGTCGGCGTCCGCGAAGAGCGCCACGCCGCAGTCCCCCCCGCCCGCACCGGACGACTTGCCCGCCCCGCCGCACGCCTCCGCACCGTCCGCGAGCGCCTTCAGGAGGTCCGTCTCGATGTCGACGCCCGAGGCCGCCTGGAGCAGCAGCACGGCCTGGCGCGAGCGCCGGAGGGCCTCGACCGCGGCCGCGGATTCGCCGTCGCGCAGGGCTGCCACCAGGGCCCCGGTGGCCTGCCGGCTCTCGATGAGAAACCGCGCGTAGTCGGACGTCCGCTGGGAGCTCGTCTCCTGGACCGCCTTGATGAGGTAGGCCGTGGAGGCGGGCTTGCCCGTCCAGCCCACGCCCAGGTGCAACTCCTCCGGCCACTTCAGGGGCTCGATGCCGAGCCACGGCCAGTCCGCGTCCACCAGCTCCGCCAGGTCGTGCGGCCGAGAAAGCTGCTCTTTGAGCCAGGTCGGGTTGAAGCCCACGTAGCGGATGGCCGAGCCGAAGGTCGAGGCCGCGACGTCGAGGCCGCTGCCGCTGCCCTGAGCCCCGTGGTGGGCAATGGTCGCGAGCTTGAAGACCAGGTCGGCATCCGGGCTCAGGCCGAAGGCCGCGAGCAGCGCGCCCACGATGGCCACCGTGACGGCAGCGCTGCTGCCGAAGCCGTACTTGAGGCCCTCCGGGCTCTCGAGCGAGCCCTCTAGCGACAAGGCGAAGGGCTCGATGCTCGTGGCCTGCTCGCGCAGGTACGAGAGCGTCGTGTTGACGGCCGCCCTGGCGAAGTGCAGCCGCGGGGCGGGACCCGACTCCACCGACCACGTGCCGTGCTCGTACGAGACGGGCCGGTGGCTCATGCCGAGCGACTCGGAGCTGAAGGTGAAGTCGGAGGCGGGCAGCACCCGGGCGTGGAGGCGGTTGTCCACCGCCATGACCACGGCGGGCTCGCCGGGCTCCAGGACGGCGTACTCCCCGGCGAGCACGAGCTTGCCGGGCGCGGAGGCGAGGATGGGAACGATCATATCAGCGTGGCTCCTGGGCCGGGACGGCACGTGAGGATCTCCTGGACCCCGGGCACCGCCTGGAGCTCGGCCTTGAGCCGGGCCTCGTCGGCGGGCCGGCAGAGCACCTTGACGTTCGGACCGGCATCGATGGTGAAGTAGCAAGAAAGGCCCTCGGCCCGCAGCGCCATGACCCGGTGCATGAGGGAGACCGTCGGGGCCTGCCAGTAGAGGATGGTGGGCCGCGTGGTGATCATGGTGGCGTGCATCTTGAGGCAGTTGGCCTCCGCCACCTCGCCCACCCGCTCGAAGTCCCGCGCGAGGACGGCCGCGCGCATGGCGGCGAGGTCCGCGCCCACCGTCTCGAGCCACGCCGGGTACATGGGCGAGGTCTGGGTCGTGAGCGTCATGCCGCTGCGGCTCGACACGGGCTTGGGGGCGGGCTCGAGGATGGCCACGAGCATGCGCACGTCCCACTCGTCTTGCGCCAGGATGGGCTCGGCATACGAGTCCTGGCCGTCGGCGCGATCGCCCTTGAACCACTCTACGAAGCCCCCGAAGATCGAACGAGAGGCCGACCCCGAGCCCTGCCGGGAGAGGAGGGAGAGCGCCCGCGGATCGAGGTCCAGCCCGGCGGCCGCCGTCGAGGCGAGGGCGAGGGCCGCGAAGCCCGAGGCCGACGACGCGAGGCCCGCGGCGGTCGGGAAGTTGTTCACGGACTCCAGGCGCGCGAATCCCGACGCTCCCAGGCCCCGGACCAGGTCCAGGAAGGTCGCGAGCTTCGCGAGCGGGGCGCCCGTGATGGTCTTGCCGTTCACCACCGCCTCGTCCGCCCCGAGGGCCGGGTCCCAGGTCACGGTGGTCGTCGTGTGCATCCCGTCCAGGGTCATGGAGAGGCTGCCGTTGGTCGGCAGGTTCAGGGCCGCGTCACGCTTGCCCCAGTACTTGACCAGCGCGATGTTGGAATGGGCGCGGGCCGTCGCGGTGCCGGGCATCAGCGCACCTCCATGAGGCGATCGGTGGCCTTGAGCTCCTCGATGGTCCGGCACCCGAGGCAGAACATGGCGATCTTGAGCTCGGTGATGAGGCGCTCGAGCACGAGCTGCACCGCCTCTGCGCTCTCTGTGGCGGCCTCCAGGAAGGGGATGGCGAGGGCCGTCATGTCGGCCCCGAGCACGAGCGCCTTGGCCATGTCCACGCCCGAGCGGATGCCGCCCGAGGCCACCAGGGGCATCGCGGGCAGCTCGGCGCGGCAGAGCCTCAGGGCCTCGGCGGTCGGCAGGCCCCAGTCCCCGAAGGTCTCGCCCATGGTGCGGGCGAGGACGTCGGGCGATCGCTTCCCCTCGATGCGGGACCACGAGGTGCCGCCCGCTCCGGAGACGTCGATGGCCGCGACCCCGGCTTCGGCCATGCGGCGCGCCGTGTCGGGCGCGATGCCGTTGCCGACCTCCTTGATGAGCACCGGCACGCCGAGCTCCCGGCAGACAGCGGCGATCTTGTCGTAGAGGCCCTTGAAGTTGGTGTCGCCTTCGGGCTGGATGACCTCCTGCAGCGGGTTGAGGTGCAGGTACATGGCGTTGGCGCCCACGGCGTCCTTGAGGCGCTTGAGGGCGGCCACGTCCACGCCGTAGTTGAGCTGGACGGCCCCCACGTTGCCGACCAGCAGCACATCCGGGGCGATGTCCCGCACCCGGAAGCTCTCCAGGCTCTCGGGATGCTCGAGGATGATCCGCTGCGAGCCGAGGGCCATGGGCACGTTGGTGCGCTGGGCAGCGAGCGCCAGGTTGCGGTTGATGGTGCGCCCGAGCTCCGGGCCGCCCGTCATCGAGGAGATGAGCAAGGGTGCGGCCACGCGCCGGCCCAGGAAGACGGTCTCGGTCGAGACCTCGGCGAAGTCGATCTCGGGCAGCGCCTGATGCAGGAAGTGATAGCGCGAAAAGCCGGTCCGCGTCGTCTGGGACTGGACGTCCTCCTCCAGGCAGAGGCGGATGTGGTCTTGCTTGCGTTCTTCGATGAAGCTCATGAGATGTCGCTTTCGATGAGGTACTGGGTCGGCCAGGCCTGGACGGCACCGGCTGTCCGCATGGCGTCGGCCACGGGCATGAGGCGTTCGATGGGAACCAGGGCGATCGCGCAGCCGCCCCCGCCCGCCCCCGAGAGCTTGGCCCCGTAGGCGCCCGCGTCGCGGGCGGCCTGCACGATGGCGTCGAGTCGATCGGTCGAGACCCCGAGCGCCCCCAGGAGCCCATGCGCCGTGTCGAGGACCTCGCCGAGCTCCGCGTACTCCGCGTGCTCGAGAAGGCGCACGGAGCGCTCGGCGAGCTCGCCGAGCTCCGCGAGCTGCCGCTCGGCCTCGGGCGAGGACTCCTTGCGCTCCTTGACCCGGGCGACCATGCGGGCCGTCGAGGCCGACACGCCCGAGTTCGCGACCACCAGGCCGAAGGGCTGGACCACGTTCAGATCGACGGGCGCATGCTCGCGGATGAAGCGGATGGGGCCGTGGGCGGCCACGGTGGTCGGGTCGAGGCCCGACGACGTGCCGTGGGCGATCGCCTCGGCCCGGGTCGCAAGCAAGCGCAACAGCGCCGGTGGCACCTCCCGCCCGTGGAACTTGAAGGTCGCGCGCACGGCGGCCACCGCGACGGCCGCGCTGCTGCCGAGCCCCGCTCCCGACGGGATGTCGCTCTCGAGGAAGAGGTCGAAGGGCTGGATCGTGCCCCCGGCCCGCTCGATGGCCTCCAGCGAGCCGCGCACGGCCTCGGCCGCGGGCCTCAAGGGCGTCGGCACCTCGTAGCCCTCTTTCAGGCGCGCCACCATGCCCGAGTAGCGGTCCGAGCGGATGGCGACGCCCTCCTCGGCCGGCACGGCCGTACCGCGGGCCGAGAGGGGCGGGAAGGGGAGGGCGATCGCCGCATGCCCGTAAACGACCGCATGCTCGCCGACCAGGATGATCTTGGCCGGGGCGCGCTCGACGACGCTCTGGGCGCGGGTGGAGGTCACGACGGCTCCGAGGTGCTCAGGCCGCCCGCCGCGTACTCCTTGAGCAGCGCGGCCGCGCGGGCCACCTTGATGTCCTGGGCCTCGACCATGGCCTGGGCGATGAGCTCGACGAGCTCTCCGCGGGCGCCGGCCGTGACGGCCACCGAGCGGGCATGCAGGGCCATGTGGCCGCGCTGGATGCCCACGGTCGCAAGCGCCCGCAGGGCCGCCATGTTCTGCGCCAGACCGACGGCCACGCAGACCTCTGCGAGCTCGCGCGCCGTGCGCACGCGCAGGAACTTCAGGGCCACCTGGGCCATGGGGTGCATCTGGATGGAGCCGCCGACGATGCCCACGGGCATGGGCAGCTCCAGCTTGCCGATCAGATTGCCCTCCGCGTCCTTGGACCAGTGGGCCATGGGGCCGTACTGCCCATCGCGGGCGGCCCAGGCATGAGCGCCCGCCTCGATGGCGCGCCAGTCGTTGCCCGTGGCCATCACGACCGCGTCGACGCCGTTCATGACGCCCTTGTTGTTCGTCACCGCACGGTAGATGTCGGAGGCCGCGAACTCGTAGGCCTTCACGATGCCCTCGACGACCTCTTCGCCCGTGTGCTCCTCGGTCTCGAGGACATGCGGCGGCACCTTGCAGGTGGCCCAGGCCACGCAGGTGTCGGTGTAGTTGGAGAGGATCCGCAGGTAGACCCGGCCGCCCGTGAGCTGCTCGATGATGGGCGCGATGCCCTCGACCATCGTGTTGATGGTGTTGGCGCCCATGGCGTCCTGGGTGTCGATCAGGAGGTGCAGCACCAGCATGGGGCTGAACTCGGCGAGCGGGTTGTCGTTGAGCAGGCGCGCCTCGAGGTCGATGGCCCCGCCGCCGCGCTTGACCATGTTGGGGGCCAGCGCGTTGGCCGCCTCCAGGATCTCCGTCTTGGAGTCGAGGACCCGGTTCTTGGCTGCGCGCATGTCCGAGCAGCCCACCACCTGGATCTGGCCGATCATGACGCGCCGGGTGCTGCCGGCCCGGAAGCCGCCCGACTCTCGCACGAGCTTGGCCATGAACGAGCAGGAGGCCACCACCGAGGGCTCCTCGATGGCCATGGGCACGATGTATTCCTTCTCGTTGATGAGGAAGTTGAGCGCCACGCCGATGGGCAACGAGTAGATGCCGACCGCGTTCTCGATCATCTTGTCGGCCTGGGCGACCTCGAGGGCGCCCTGCGAGCGGAGGGCGTCGATCTCCTCGCGGGTCAGGTCGAAGGTCTCGGCGAGCTTGTCGATGCGCTCGTCGATGCTGAGTCGATAGAAGCCAGGAATCCGGGAGCTCTTCATGCCGCGCAGCCTTTCTGGGGGCCAAATGAATGAAAGCGGGTGCCCGTCCGGGACCCGCCTTCATTCTACCATCGAAGCAAGCGCATGACGGGCCTGACGCCGGTTCGGCCCCTATATTTTGAGCACGAAGACCCCGATGAGAAACGCGGCGTAGAACGCGCCCCCGAGCATCAGGGTGAAGGGCGTCACGCCGTCCTTGCGATGCACCTCCCAGTAGAGGAGGCCGGCCGAGAGCAGGGCCAGGCAGGCGCTGAGGAGCGTGTCGGGGCCGAGCTCCCAGGACGTGAGCCAGAGGCCGACGGCGACCGGGATGCAGCTCTGGAAAACCATGGCCCCGGTGATGTTGCCGAGGGCGAGCGTATCCTTCTTGACCCGCACCCAGAGGACGCTGTTGAACTTCTCGGGCAGCTCGGTCGCGATGGGCGTCACCACCAGCGAGAGGATGAGCGGGTCGATGTGGAGGACGTGCGAGAGGTGCGCCACGTGGTGCACGAAGAAGTGGGCGCCCACCATGATGCCGATGAGGGCCGCGACGACCTGGGCCACGACGATGGCCGTGGGCGGCTCCTCGTGGCCCCGGGCGAAGTAGAGGGGCCCCATCTCCTCGCCGAGCTCGCCGGGGTGCTGGAGGGTCAGGTAGACGTAGTAGCCGTAGAGGGCGAGGAGTCCGAATCCGAGGGCGACCTTGGCGAGGTGGCTCGGGATGAAGGAGGCGACGACGACCGAGGCGTAGGTGATGAGGAAGAAGCGGAGGTCGCGCTTCATGACGGCGGCATCGATCCGGACGTGCTCGTCGCGGCGGCCCTGGCGGACGAAGACGACGATCGCCGTGCCGGTCACGAAGAGGGCAAGGGTGCTGAGCATGAAGGGGGCGCCGACGATGGCGCCGATGCCGATCTCGGCTCCGCTGGTCTGACCGGCGTACCAGGCGCTGACGATGGCGATGATGGGAATGATGGTCTCGGGCAGGGCGGTGCCCACGGCGGCGAGCACGCTCCCCACCGCGCCCTCCGAGAGGTTGAGCTTCTTGCCGAGCCACTCGATGGAGTTGGTGAAGGCCTCGCAGGCGACGATGATGCCGGCCATGGTGACGAGCATCCAGAAGATGGTGAGGGCGATTTCCATGCCCTCAGCGTAAGGAAAGCCCCTCCGGGCGTCAAGCGAACGGCGGACGTTCAGTGGGCCCGGGCGATCGCTAGGTCGCCGGTTTCCCGCTCATCATCTCGTCGATGAACCGCGACGGCACCACGCTCTTCTTCTGTCCGAAGTTCGTCCGCTCGTGGCAGTGGCTCAGCTGCAGAAAGCGGCGCGCCCGCGTGATGGCCACGTAGCAGAGCCGGCGCTCCTCGGCGAGGTTGCCCTCGTCGATGGCCACCTGGTACGGCAGGGTCGCCTCTTCCAGCCCGATGACGAAGACCGCGTCCCACTCCAACCCCTTGCTCGAGTGGATCGTCAGCAGCTGCACGGCCTCGGACTTCTTGGCCTTCTTGGGGCGCATCTGCTGGTCGATGATGTTGAACAGGTCGTAGAGCCCCTTGGGGTTCCACCGCACGATCTGCTCGTGGAACGTCGACAGACAGTCCAGCTTCTGGCGGGCCTGCTCGCCGCGCTTGCCCGTCAGGCTCTCGCGGTACTTGGTGTCCGCCAGGATCTTGAGCACCAGCTCCGCCACCGGCCCCCGAAAATGCCGCCACGACTGCACCATCCGCACGCAGTGCACGAGCATGTTCCGCTGCTGCAGGCTCTGCAGGGGCAGGCGATCCACCAGCATCGCCGCGGCCCACAGCGAGCCGCCCTGCCGCTCGGCCTCCACCTTGAGGATGGAGAGGGCGTCCTTCGAGACGCCCAGCCGGCGGATCAGCGACTCGAAGGCCACCTCCGTCAGCGGGTGCGGCTTGGGCGTCGCCAGACGCAGGTAGTTGAGCACGTCCTGAATTTCGGCCTGGTCGTAAAAGCTCTTGGACTTCTTCACGACGAACGGGATCTCCGCCTCGTTCAGGGCCGTGATGATGGTCATGGACTGGGCGTGCGTGCGGTACAGGATCGCGATCTCGTCCGGGCTCGTGCCCTCCTCGAGCAGCACCTTGATGGACTCCACCACCTCGTTGGCCTCGGCGAACTGGTCGAGGACCTTGAGGTTGCGGATCCGCTGGCCATCCTTGCTCCGCGCCGCCTTGATCGTCTTGGCGATCTGCTTGGCGTTGAAGCCGATGAGGTTGTTGGCGAGCTTCACGATGCCCGGCGTCGAGCGGTAGTTGGTCTCGAGGAAGATCTGCCGGGCGTCGGCGTAGTCCCGGCTGAAGCTCAGGATGTTGTCGATGTCCGCGGCCCGGAAGCCGTAGATGCCCTGCGCGTCGTCGCCCACGGCGAACAGGTTGTTCTGCGGGGCGGCCAGGAGGCGCAAGAGTGTGTACTGGGCCTTGTTGGTGTCCTGGTACTCGTCCACGAGCACATGGGTGTACTGCGCCTGGACCTTGGCGCGCACCGCGGCGTCGTTGAGCAGCAGGTCCACCGACAGGCGGATCTGGTCGTCGAAGTCGATGAGGTTCTGCTGCAACAGGCGTGCCTGGTAGGCCTTGTAGAGATCCGCCATGCGCATGTCGTTCTCGTCGGCGGAGATGCGCCGCACCTGGCGCGGATCGGCCAGGGTCGCCTTGGCCAGCGAGATGTAGGCCCCCAGGTCCTCGTACTTGATGTCCATGGCGTCGTGCTCGCGCAAGAGGACGTCGAACAAGGAGCGCTGGGTGGTCTCGAGCAAGAGGTGCGGCTTGTCGACCGTGAAGCCGAGCCGGCGGTAGTTGCCCTCCAGGAGCTTGAGGCCGAGCGAGTTGAAGGTCGCCACCGTGAGGCGCTGCGCGATGTCCTTGGAGCCGATCTGCTTGGCGACGCGCTGCATCATCTCGGTCGCCGCCTTCTTGGTGAAGGTGACGGCCAGGATCTGCTCGGGGCGGACACCGTTCTCGAGCAGGTAGGCCAGGCGGCGCGTCAGGACCGTCGTCTTGCCGGATCCGGGCGCCGCGATGACGAGCACCGGCCCGTTAATCGTGGTCACGGCCGCCTCTTGCTCGGGGTTGAGACCCTGCAGCAAGGGCGAGATCAGCGAAAGCTGGGACATGCGTACCTCTGGGACTTCAAGCGGGGGATCGATCGTAGCAAATTCTCCGCGACCCGAACAAGCGCTCCGTTGGCAACGATTCCTTAAGCCGACCTTGGGGTGACGCCCAGCGGTATGAGGCGCCGCTCAAGGGGGTATAACACCCCCATGGTCCGCATTTCCGATCTCAACCCCAACGACCCGAGCAAGGTCAAGCCCGGCACGGCCCCCGCGGCCGCGCAGCGGCTGGGCGCGCCGAACCCGGCGTTCGCCAAGCAGTATGAGGCCTCCGTCGGTGCCCAGTCCAGGCAAGACCTGGAGGGGCTGGTCAGCCTCGTCGACAAGCAGGCCGAGATGCTGCTCAAGCATCCGACCCCGGCCTCGGTGGCGAGCTATCGCGACGCCATCCGCCGCTACATGAAAGAGATCAAGGACAAGCTCGGCCGCATGGACAAGCGGACGGATCGGCGCAATCGCACGCTGATCATCCTGCGCGACCTGGACGAGAAGGTCGAGGCGCTCACGGACGCCATCCTCAAGGGTCAAGCCAAGGCCATCGACCTGGCCGCCTCGGTCAACGAGATCCGAGGCCTGCTCCTGGATCTCTTCATCTAGAACGCCGCAACCACGCCCCGTAGAAGCTACGCAATCAACCGAAAACCCCTGTCCGTCTCGTTTTACCGGTCGGCGCAGCGGTAAGAATGGCCTAGTATTGCCTTCTAATCGGTCTTGCCTGTGCCTACACACGTCCGCCAACTCATCACTGACTTCCTCGACCAAGCGAACCCCGAGGTGCGCTCGCTGGAAACGACCCTGCGCGCCGCCCTGCGCCCGCTGTCGTCGGACGACGTCAACATCGCGCTGCGCCAGGCGTTCCGGCAGGCCACGCTGCGGCGCGAGGGCCCGCGGCGATCGCAGGTCATCGGCGTGGTGTCCCGGCTCATGGCCGAACAAGCCCTGGCGCGCGGGGAGCTCTCGCGGGCCTGCACGCACTTCGGCCTGGCCATCCGCGAGCTCGGCTCGGCCCTGGAGGCGACCGACCGCGGCCAGCTGCTCCTGGATCTGGCCTGGGTCTACCACTGCCTCGGCGACTACGCCACGAGCCTCGACTGGTGCACCGACGCCCAGCGCGCCCTCCAGAAGGAGCCCGAGAACGCCCAGGAAGCCCTCGCGCACAGCATGCGGGGCATCAACTTCTACCGCATGGGCAAGCTCGAGGATGCCCTCTGGGAACACACGGAGTCCCTGAGCCGGCGCATCGCGCTCAAGGATCGGGCGGGCGAGGCGTCGAGCCTCAACAACCTGGGCAACGTCTACTTCGAACGCGGCGAGTGGGACGAGGCGGAGCGGTGCTACCGCGACAGCCTCCGCATCTACCGCGAGCTCGGGCGGCTCGACCGGGAGGCGGCCCTCGAGAACAACCTCGGCAACCTCGCCTCGTACCGGGGGGACTTCGACGTCGCGGAGGACCACCATGCCCGCGCCCTGGCTCTACGCTGCCAGCTGGGCGATCGCTTCACGTCGGGCGCCTCCCGCTGCGCCCTGGCCAACACCTGGCTGCGTGCCGGCCGGATCGCGGAGTCCGTCGAGGGCTTCCGGCGCGGCCTCCGCCTCCTGGAGGTGTCGGGGGCGGTCGAGCTGAAGGCCGAGGGACTCGTCGGCATCGCGCAGGCGCTGCACGTGGCGGGCGAGATCCAGGACGCCCGCCACCACCTGGCCCTCGGCATCGAGGAGGCCCGCCGCACGCGCAACTCCCTGCAGCTGGGCGCGGCCCACACGACCCTGTCGCGCTTCGAGCGGCTCGAGGGACATGCCGACAAGGCCTCCAGGGCCCTCAAGATCGCCTACAAGTATCTGAACGCCTGCGGCTCGCGCATCGAGCTCGCCAAGGCGCAGCTGGAAGAGGCGCACGTCGCCGTCATGCGGCGCGATCGCGACGAGGCCCGCGCCCTTCTGGCGCAGGCGATCGCAACCTTCGAGCAGCTCGGGGCCCGTCCCGAGCTCGTCGAGGCACAGGCCCTCGAGGCCCGTCTCGCGCCGCGGGGGCTGCGCACCGAGGAGCACCCGACGGGGGGAGGACGATGACGCGCAAGTTACTCATCGGGTGCAGCCTGGGCCTCTTGGTCGGCTGCGCTGGCCAGACGGGTGTCCAGCCGGGGATGATCGGGAGCGATCCGGTGGTCTCGGGGCGGGTGGGCATCCCCGGCTCCTTCACCAACGGCATCCCCTTCACCTCGAGCACGCCCTTCACCAACAGCACGCCCGCGCCCATGACGGTGCTGGCGACGACGCAGGCCGTCACGCTGCCCGCGACCCAGTCCCTGCAGGTCATCGATCCGACGAGCGGTCGGATCGTTCGCGAGAGCCAGACGGGTCCGGACGGACGCTTCGCCGTGTACGTGCCCCGCGCCCTCGAGACCGCCATCCTCCAGGTGATCGTGCGCGACGCCAAGGGGCAGATCTATGGCCTGGTGGCCGTGGCCACCAAGCCTTCGGCTTCCGGCGTGCGGGTCATCAGCCCGGGCTCGACCATCGTCCCGCTCGCGGGCGCCCTGTCCCTCTCGGAAAGCCGGACAATGACATACGGCACCGGCTTCGCGGGCGTGCCGCGTCCCAAGCTGGCGCAGGTCCTCGCGGGCCTCTCCGAGACCACGAGCCAGCAGGCGGCGGCCACGTTCGATTCCCGGATCGGCACGGGCGGCACCAACAGCACCGTCATGAGCACCGTGACCCGGACGGCCCAGAGCCTCGCGAGCTACGCGACCCAGGGCGAAGAGGCCTCGCCGGAGGTCATCGGCGATCGCCTGAGCATCGCGCTCGAGCGCAACGCCACCCCGACGCCCGCCCCCACCCCGTCGCCGACCCCGACGCCATGGGTCGGACGTGGACCGGCCATTCCGAGGCCGTTGTAGGCGGCCCGGTAGAATTCTTAAAACACCGTCAGGAAGCCGCCCTGCGCCGACCAGCGAGGCGGAACGGGTGCGAGGAAGCAGAAGAGTCGCTTGCTCCCACTTGCCAATCTCATGGTGGTTTGTTATAGTGAGTACCTGCTTGGGCAACCCAAGCATTTACCCCAGCTTAAACAAACATTTCGGGGCGTAGCGCAGCTTGGTAGCGCACCACTTTGGGGTAGTGGGGGTCGTGGGTTCGAATCCCGCCGCTCCGACTCCGCGCAAGCGGATAGATAAGATCGCCAGCAGGGCTTCTAACTGCTGGCGGTCTTTCTTTTTTGCGATCGGGTATGAAGCTAGGGCTAGCTTCAAGCATGGAGCCCTCGATGAGCAACAAAATTCGATTGGTCCTCGCAATTTCTCTCATTTTCTCGCTTTCCACATGGTCTCAACCAATCCATGCGGCTGTAGGAACAGCATCGAATGACGCAGCGATCCTAACTCGCCTCGTTGGCTACCTGGAAAAAGCGAAAGAAGAGCCGATTTGGCCTGGGTACGATCCCACTGCTTTCACTCTGATCTACGGGAATGGGGATGCCTACTACCTGTTGAACGCTTCCCGAGGGAGCTCTTCCATTAAGCTCAATGGGCAGCCTGTTCCGTCGTTGGCTGGCGTCACGCGACTTGAAGGCGAGACCATACGACGCTTGGGGCTCGCGACGGATAACGTCTGGGTCGAGAAGAATGTCGATGGCGAACGCGTCTTCATCGTGAAACAACTGGCGCAAGCTAATACGGCTGAAACCTTGGATCCGATCCACGAGTTCCTGACGCTGTTCCACGAAACCTTCCACTTCACGGTCCAAGAAAGCTTCATGCACCGGATGGCGAGTGGCGACGAGCGCATTCTCGACGCTGAAGACTTCGCCTATACACAGCTCGAAGCCTCCCTTCTCGCACGTCTCATCGGGGAAACCAACCCGAACTCGCTCAAGACCGGAGCCCTGCTCTACCTGGCGGTTCGTCAAAAGCACGAAAGCATGATCCCGAAGAAATATGCTGATTACCGG
Source organism: Candidatus Sericytochromatia bacterium (assembly GCA_036676985.1). Lineage (GTDB taxonomy): Bacteria > Cyanobacteriota > Sericytochromatia > S15B-MN24 > UBA4093 > DATNQJ01. Next base: position 15,101 of record JAKFBU010000014.1, on the reverse strand, counting down.
CAAGGCATGACTGTAACGGAAGGCACGGCCCAGTACCTGACGGACAAGTTCTTCGAGAGAAACCACCCAAAGGGAACTTCCAATCACATCGCCTATACGACATCCAGGCTGAAAGAGGCCCTTGAGAAGCCTCAAGAGGCGGATCGCTCGCGGTACTACGTTATGGGTGCGGCGGTCTGCCATCTCTTGGACCGATTGATGCCAGAATGGAAAGGGCGTTTCTCGGATTACGTGGACTCTCTTGATGGACTGCTCGCGGAGGCCGTGGGTTATCAACACCGCCCCGAAAAGATCCTTCAGCAACTGGGGAATCACGCTAACTTCGACCAAGAGTTGTCTCGCTACAAGGCTCAGTTTCAAGCCAAGGCCGCCGAGGAGTCCCGAGAGATTGAGCAGGTCATGACGGCGTACCGGAGCCAGGGAGCTCTGCGTCTATCGCTGAAGCTGCCATCCCACCTCGTCTCGATGGGAGGTTCGTGGATCGAGTCGTGGGACATGGCAGGTGGTCGCCGACTTACCCGAGGTAAACTTCTCGAGTTCACGCACGCTAAGACGAAGCAGCCTGTGCTGTCGATGGAGAACGTCATCGCGATCCGACACAGCATGCCCAAGGAACTGAAGATCGAGCTATATCGAAATCTGGAGCCAAGCGCAATCCGGGTAAATGGAATACCACTTCCTGCAGGCTCTTCGGCCGCCTCCGGAAGCCTTGAGGTCGATCAGCCCGGCTTCAAGTTGCGCGCGCAACAAGCGGTTCTGGGACGCGGGGAGGATGGGTTCCATATCGAAGTCATTAGCCCCTGACTGCTAGCTCAGAAGCAGCTCGTGGACCAGATCTTGGGCCTTTGTGGCAAGGCGTGCCTGTTTCGGAGTAACCATCCCGCCGCTCCGACTCCGCGCAAGCGGATAGCTAAGATCGCCCGCAGGGCTTCTAACTGCTGGCGATCTTTCTTTTGCCGGTCCCCCTACTGCGGCAGACAGCAAGTACATCCGTTAAAAGCTTTTGTTCGCGGCATCCGGGACGAGCCGCTGCGCGGTGCGACGTCCTTCCCCGCACAGCCTCTCCCGAAGGGTGCGTTCAAGTTCGGTCGTGTGGCCGGGGTGAGCCTCGGAAGCTCCTGGCTCGGAGACGCGTTGAGCTCGGAGGAGGAGCTGGCCTTGCTCTCCCGGCTCCGGTGTGGCCTACAGATGCCCCCCGCAGTTGCTCACGATCGACCGCGAACGAGCGGGCGAAGCCCACGCGTTGTCTGCCCGCGTCGGTTCGTGGACCGTCTGCCCCATGGGTGGCCGATTTCCGCGTCGAACTCATGGCCGTGGGGCTTGGCCATGCGCTCGCATTCCTTGCGGTCAGCCCCATGAGTGACCCTCAGGCTTACCAAAACGCGGCTCCGAGTGGCGAGCGATCACGTCGCAGCTCGCGGATGAATGCCTGCGCATTGGTGGCAAGGGGTGCCTCCACGGGAGTAAGCATCCCGCTGCTCCCGGACCTACCTTTCAGGAGGCCCCAACGTGAGGGTCCTCGTGGCGATCGCCTCGATGAAGCGTCGATCGTGGCTCACGAGCACGATCGCCCCTGGATACGTTGCGAGGGTCGCTTCAATGGCCTCGCGGGTATCGAGATCGAGGTGGTTCGTGGGCTCGTCGAGTAGAAGCACGTTGGCGCCGCTGAGTAAGAGTTTGGCGAGTGCGACCTTGGCGCGCTCCCCTGCACTCATGGTGCCTACCGGCTGAAATGCCCGCTCCCCGCGCAACCTTAGACACGCGAGCAGAAGCCTGGCCCGCCCCTGGTCAGGGCGGACTTGAAGCAAATTTTCGAGCGCCGAAATCGCCGGGTCGAGTTGCTCCGCTTCCTGCCCGAACCAGCCGGGCTGAGCGCCATGTCCCCAAACGACCTCCCCGACGTCCGCGGGTTCGAGGCCGAGTAGGAGGCGGATCAGGGTCGTCTTGCCCGCTCCGTTCTGTCCGAGGACGGCCAGCCGCTCGCCACGCCCAAGGTCGAAGCTGATCTCCTCGAAGAGGGCGTGATCGCCGTAGGCTTTTGCGAGCCCCCTGACCGCCAGTGGCATTTCGCCCGATCGACGCACGAACCCCCAGTCCAAGACGGGAATGGCATCGTCGAGGACCGGCTTTGGAGCCACGGGTTCTCGTTCGGCCCGTGCCTGGATGATCTTTGCCGACTTCGCTACTTTCGCGGCCTTGGCCTTGTAAAAGGACTTATCGCCAAGCCCTGGACCTTTCGGGGCCTTCGCGACGTCCTGTGCAAGAGCCGTGCGCTTCGCCGCTGCCCGCGTGGCCGCCTCCTGGCGGCGCTGCTGACCCTCGAAGGCTGCCCATGCCTGACGATCGGCAAGGGCCTTGGCCTCACGGAAGTTGGCGTAGTCACCCTCGTGAAGGGTAAGGGTGCCGCGACGTAGCTCGAAGATCCGCGAGGCAGAGGCCTCGATAAAGGCTCGATCATGGGAGACGAGCACGACGGCGCTGTCCTGTTGTGGCAGCCATGCCTCAAGCCAGTCGCGACCCTCCGCGTCAAGATGGTTGGTCGGTTCGTCGAGCAAGAGCAGATCCGCAGGGGCGACGAGCAGCGCTGCGAGCATGCCGCGCGAGCGCTGGCCCGCGGAGAGCGTGCCCCATGGCGCGTCGTGGATGGAGGCAGGCAGACCCAGGCCCTCCAGCACCATCGCGGCGCGCCATTCGGCGCCATCCGGCTCTGCTTCCACGACATGGGCCAAGAGGGATCGATCGGAAGGTGCTTCGGAGACCTGGTCCATCGTCGCGACGAGCAAGCCGCGCCGCCGCACGATGGCCCCCTCTGTTGGCAAGAGTGCACCGGTCAAGAGCTTGAGCAGCGTCGTTTTGCCAGCCCCGTTGGGACCGACGAGGGCGATCCGATCGCCCGGCGAAATGGTGAAGGTGACGTCCGAGAAGAGATTCTCCGGCATGGCCGGATGCCGGAACGTCGTCCGGCTCGCGGAAAGGAGAGACATACGGGTCCTCGCATTGCACGTCGGCTGCGACCGTCTTGCGGCGCGCCTGCGTTCTGGGGGTATAGCCGTATGTCTCGGTTTACATCGCGGTCGGGACCTCCTCGGGTTGGAGCGTCCGGATCCTGCCACACCTCTGTCTCTCTGTCAAGGAAATCTTTCGACCGCCTCGTGTGTAGGGGGAAACCTCCGAGCACCTATCCCGCCGCTCCGACTCCGGGCAAGCGGATCGATAAGACGGCCAGCAGGGCTTCTAACTGCTGGCCGTCTTTCTTTTTGCTGGGATCAGGGCGTCAGGATTGCTGGACACCCAGTTCGTGAACCAGGTCCTCAACCCGCTGCTTAATGGCATCCCGTATCTCACGGACCCGCTCGATAGGCAGGCCCTTCGGATCATCCAGGCTCCAATCCTCAAGTCCAGCCAGCTGGACAGGGCACGCCAGATGCACGCCACACCCCATCGAGATGGCCCGGTCCCCTGGCGACAGCTCTTCCAGGTCGGCCAACTTCGGGTGATGACCTTCGGCCACCAGGTCGATTCCAACTTCCTTCATGGCCTCGATGACTGTCGTGTTCATCCCGGTGGCCGGTTCTGTCCCCCCCGAAACCGCCCGAACCTTGTCGGGGTCGGCCATGTGGTTGAAGAAAGCCTCGGCCATCTGACTACGGCCCGTGTTGTGAACGCAGGCGAAAAGCACCTTCATCATCAGCAGCAACCCTTCTTCGAGGCCACCGCAAGTTCTTTGGTCTCAGGTGTACAGCAAGCATCGCCGTCGGCCGCTTCGAGCGGGACACAGCAGGCATCCCCCTGGAAGGTTGCTGCGTCGATATCAGCGTCTGTCACGAAGAAGACCTCCCAACGGTTGCCGTCAGGGTCAGTGACCCAAACCTTATCCTGGCGGGCATAGCAACAGACGGTGTCCTTTTCATCGAGAGAAATCAGGCCCGCCGCTCGAAAGCGCTTGCGAGCGGCCTCAACGTCGCCGTGGCCTTCAACTTGGAATCCCAAGTGCGACAGCTTTCCGTGTTCGCCCGAATCATCGGGCCGACGCTCGTTCATCGTGAAGTTCAACGGGGGGTCCGCGAGTTCAAATTTGGCGTAGTCATGCTTGAGCTTCACGGGCTCGGTACCGAAGAATTTGCGATAGAAGTCGACGGTCCTGGCCACGTTGGCCACATTCAGGGAAACGTGCATCTTGAACATGGTGCCCTCCATTTGGTTCAGCTTGACGGTCACAAATCAAATCAGTAAAATCGGATGCATCGAAGTTATTCGATACATCCTGATCCGTCAAGGGGGATCTGATGAACCAGGAGCTCAAGCCGTCCGAAACGTGTTGCGAGCCGTTGGCAACGGCGGCTTACTTCCCTCAAAACCTGGCCGAGAAGGCACGTGTGTTCAAGGCCTTGGGTGACGAGGTCCGGTTGAAACTCCTCCACCTGGTCAACGACCAAGAGGTCTGCGTGTGCGACCTCATGAACGCGCTCGGGATGCCCCAGGGTAGCCTTTCGCACCACCTTGCGGTTTTGCAACAGGCGGGCCTGGTGACGTCCCGCAAGCAGGGCCGCTGGAACTACTACAAGGCCACCGACACCGCCAAGGCGCCGATGGCCATCTTCGAGGAGTTGTAGCGTGGCCACAGAAGCCGTTCAGGTCAAGAACATCGTCGGGAAGCTGTCGCTCATTGACCGCTTCCTGCCCGTCTGGATCTTCGTCGCCATGGGGCTGGGCATCCTGCTCGGCAAGGTCTTCCCCAGCATCGGCCCTGCGCTCGACACCATCAAGGTGGCCGACGTGTCGTTGCCCATCGCCGTGGGGCTGCTCTGGATGATGTACCCGGTGCTCGCCAAGGTCCGGTACGAAACCCTGGGGACCTTCGCCGCCAAGGGCAAGCTCTTCGGGGCCTCGCTGCTCTTCAACTGGGTCTTGGGGCCGGTCGTGATGTTCACCCTGGCCTGGGTCCTGCTGCCCGACCTGCCCCACTACCGAACGGGCCTCATCATGATTGGCCTGGCCCGCTGCATCGCAATGGTGCTGCTCTGGAACATGCTTGCCAAGGGAGACAGCGAGGCGGCGGCCATCATGGTGGCGCTCAACTCGGTCTTCCAGATCCTGATGTACTCGGTGCTGGGCTACTTCTTCCTGACCGTCCTACCAGTCTGGCTGGGCGGAGCCGCTACGGCACTGGACGTCTCGATGTGGACCATCGCCAAGAGCGTGCTCATCTTCCTGGGCATCCCGCTGGCCTTGGGGGCCATCACCCGTAACGTGGGGGTGTCCCTGAAGGGGCGGGACTGGTACGACAACGTCTTGATGCCCAAGCTGGGGCCGACCGCCCTGGTCGGATTGCTCTACACCATCGTGCTGATGTTCAGCATGCAGGGTGAGAAGATCGTGGGCCTGCCGATGGATGTGGTCCGCATCGCCATTCCGCTGGTGCTCTACTTCCTGGTGATGTTCTTCCTGGCCTTCGCCGTGAGCAAGGCCCTGGGCTTCAACTACCAGGAGACCGCGGCCCTGTCCTTCACGGCGGCGGGGAACAACTTCGAGTTGGCCATCGCGGTGGCGGTGGGCATCTTCGGTATCGCTTCCTCCGAGGCCCTGGCGGCGGTCGTCGGCCCCCTCATCGAGGTTCCCGCCCTAGTGGCCCTAGTCTACGTCTCGCTCTGGCTCAAGCAACGGCTCTTCCCTGGAGAACCCGAGGGGCCGGTTCCTGTTCCAGACTGCTCGACAGGACCCCGCCATCCGTAGCCGCTCTCGCCCTCGACGTGACCTTATGAGCATCCCGACTACCAGCCAGAACCAGCACCAGAAGCACCTGACGGTCGGCCTGACCCTCGTCCTCATCACGATGGCGTACAACACCATCGAGATGTTCCTGGCCTTGTGGGCTGGGTATCACGACCGCAGCGTCTCGCTGGAGGCCTTCGGCCTGGACAGCATCATCGAGTGGGCGCTGGGAGCGGTCCTGGTGTGGCGTCTTGTAACAGAGGCCCGTGGTGCCGATGAAGAATGCGTCGAGCAACTCGAGCGTCGAGCCAACTGGTGGGCAGGCGTCGTCTTCTACGCCTTGGCCGCCATCATCGCCGTCAGTTCAGCCGTAACGCTCTGGACCCGTACCGAGTCCAACCCGAGCCCTCTGGGCATCGGCCTTGCCGTCGCGTCGGTCGTCATCATGCCCGTCATCGCCATCGCCAAGAAGCGCATCGGCACGTCCGTCGGCAGCGAAGCCCTCAAGGCGGAAGCCAGCTGCACCTGGGTCTGTGCCTACATGTCCGCCACGCTCTTGGTCGGCTTGCTGGTCACCAAGTTTCTGGGCTGGTGGTGGGCCGACCCGCTGGCCGCTCTCGGCATCCTCTACTGGATAGTCGGCGAAGGTCGGGAAGCCTTCGACCGCGCAGCGGGTCGTGACACTTGCTGCGGGTGCAGTGGTGACTAAGTCGCTGAGAAGCCTAGCTAGCTTTGAGGCCAAAAGTAGCTCGTGAAGCACATTCCAGACTTTGGCGCATGGGGTGCCTCGACTGGAAACCGAATCCCGCCGCTCCGACTCCCCGCAAGCGGATAGATAAGACGGCCAGCAGGGCTTCTAACTGCTAGCCGTCTTTCTTTTTGCATGGAGAACCGTCCCGCTTTCAGACACCCCGATCCGTGCTTCTATCGAGCAAGCATTGGTTGGCTGACCAGCGGGTACAACCCTCCTATGCTCAAACGAACATTTGCTCGCATTCTGTTCCTGACGACCCTCATGGTCAGCGCATGCACCTCCCCATCCACCATCACCAAGGTCTCCCAAGGAGCATCCCCTAGTTCCACTCCGACACCGGAGGCCTCCCCCATTTCGTTGGAACGTCCCGCCCCTATCCAAGTAGGCGCCGGGCAACCCTTCGAGGTGACGAACGACGGCGGAGCGTGGCACCTGCCCGACCGCGCTCTGACCCTATTTGCGCCCCGCTCCGCGGCCTCCTATTCGGCCCAAGTGACGCTCCGCTTGCTACCTGATGAGCAGGGCATCGAGAACGGGACCGGATTCGTGGTGGAGGCGACCCCTGGCCTTCCAGTCAGACTGCAGGTCGAAATGCCCGCCACCGCAAGTGTGGTCGGTGCCATTACGTCCGAAACGCTGGGGGTCCTCACGAGAGGTCAGGATGGCTGGATGCAAGCCAGTGGCAGTTTCGCGCTATCGGGGCCGGAAGGTGTCATCTTTCAGGTCCCGGGACCGGGAACGTTCGGACTCGGCCCCGTGGTCCCGCTGGTGGGCGGCCCGACCGACATGCCGACGCGAGCGGACGTGATGCAATTCCTGTACGAGTTCTACGCGATGAATCTCTCGTTCAAGGATCCGGTCGTCGGCTGGGTCACGGTGACGATGAATTCCCATTCCGGCATGTCCTATCCTTGGACCACGCAGCTCAATGGCTTCCTCGTCGACTGGCAGATGAGAGAAAAGTATGGCTATCCGTTTTTGGGCGGGCAACAGGGCCTGACCGCGCGCTGGCGGCCCGGGGTACTCATGGCGCCGTTTGATGATCCGATCACAGGCGAAACGACGGTCTACATCTTCACGTTGGGCCCTAAGGGCCGCCTCCGCTACCAGCCAGGCGACTATTACTCCCACCATGTCTACGCGATCCGACCTGACGGCGAGAACGGAGATACATCGCTCGTTCCGCTGGAGGTCTTCGAATTTTGATCGGTTGGAGGGTGAGGCTGCTCTGGATGGCTCTTGTCAAGTTGGCTTAGACCACTTTGGAAGCAAGAGTGCCGGATGGTTCACGTTCCACGCCTTGGGGCGCTGGGTGCCCCTACTGGAATCCTAATCCCGCCGCCCCGAGTCCGCGCAAGCGGTAAGATAAGACGGCCAGCAGGGCTTCTAACTGCTGGCCGTCTTTCGTTTGTCTTCCCTCTCGCCTACCATTACGCTATTATTGGTTACGAAAAGGAACGTAACCAAGGATCAAGTAAAGGGGAGACCGATGGATAATCCCTTTCGCTACGGCGAGCTGGTCTCGGGCGATCACTTCACCAACCGGACCGAAGAGCTCGCCGAACTCGAGCAAGACTTGCGGAGCGGCCAAAACGTGGTCGTGATGTCACCGCGACGCCTCGGCAAGACCTCGCTGATTCTAACCGTCATCGATCGACTCAGGAAACAAGGCGTCCTGGTGGCCTACCTCGATCTTTTCGGGACGCCCACCAAGGCGAGCTTCGTGCAAGCACTGGCTAGGGCTCTGTATTCCGGTCTGCTTTCACCCTATCAACAGAAGCTCAAGGGTCTGGCCGAGACGTTCCGGGGCCTTTCCGTCACCCCAAAGCTCTCCATGGGCGCGGACGGGACTCCCACCCTCGAGCTCGCACCAGGGCGCTCGGAAGCCGACTTGGACCGCGACCTCGAAGTCCTCTTGGCAATGCCCGCCAAGATCGCCAAGGACAAGAACAAGCGCGTCGTCCTCATCCTCGACGAGTTCCAGGAGATCGTCGCTATCGACAAGCACCTGATCGCTCGGATGCGCACGATATTCCAGCACCAGACCGACGTTTCACACGTCTATCTGGGAAGCAAGTTCCACCTCATGAACGATTTGTTCAACAACATCAACGAGCCGATGTACAAGTCCGCGAAGACCGTTCCGCTGCATCCCTTCCGCCCCGCGGACTTTGCCACCTTCCTCCGCCAGCGGTTCGAGTCGACCGGCAAGCACATCTCCGATGAAGCGATCGAACGTATCCTCGTGATCACGGCCTGTCATCCCAACGATACCCAGCAACTCGCCCACTTCACATGGGCGCTCTGTCAGGCGCGCGGCATCGAGCCGACGGAAGAGACAGTCAACGAGGCGCTTTCCCGGATCGTCGCGGCAGAGGATGCCCGCTACACGATCTTATGGGACGAGCTCTCGGCACGACAAAAGTCGCTATTGATCGCACTATCCAAAGGCTCCGGCAACCTATTTTCCGAGGGCTACCGCCGCGATCACCAGCTTGGACCGGCCTCCTCCGTGCAGGGCGCATTGGCCCGTCTCAAGGAAAAGGAGCTGGTCGAGCTCCGTAGGGGCGATGAGTATGCCATCACGGACACGTATCTTCGCTACTGGATCGACCAGGTCGTGCTAAAGCAGCTCTAACCGGACACCCACACGATTGGGGTTCCGGGGGCATAACCCATGGTGCCCATCCCGCCGCTCCGACCCCGCCTCTCGAGATGCCACCCGCCAAGCATGGGTCGGCAGCGCGGGGTGCCTCCGTCGGAAAATTAACTTGCCTTAAATACAGTTTAACCTTATCATAACGATAAAGCAGGGACGGTCTCCATGGGGACGACCGTTCGGCAAGTCACGGGAGAGTGAAGCGATATGCAGACGCGCATGTCATGGGTTCTTCTCGCCTTGGGATTGTTGGTCGGCGGGTGCGGATTGGGCGAGACGGGAGTCGTCACTCCCGAGCCGACCGAGCCCCCTGTAAGCCGACCGACGTCCCCGCCCACGGCACCCGGCGCCCCGCTCTCGCCCCAGATTCAGGAACAGGTCCGCCAGCTCATCGGCCAGTCCCTCACCGCCTTCCGCGGTATGCCGGGCTACGAGGTGACGCTGCGCTACTTCCAGAGCCAGGACACCAAGACCTCGAACGGCCTGTACCAGATCGCCGGCAAGGGCAACTCGGTCAAGATCGTGGTCCAGGAAGGTAACGGCAAGGGTTCGCGCCTGCTCTACACGGGCGGCAACTCGCTCAAGGCCCGCCCGGGCGGTCTCTTGAGCCCCCTGGTGGTCACCTTGTCGCTCGACGACCCCAAGGTCATGTCCGTGCGCGGCTATCGCATCAACCAGATTCTCGTGCCCGAAACGCTGGGGCAGCTTATGGACCCCGCCAACACCGTCCTCGCCGCCGACTCGACCCCGACGGGATACCACCTCCTGGTCGGTGGCCCCAAGCTGCTCAACGGGTGCCGTACCCTCGAGGCCTGGATCGACGGCCGCACCTTGATGCCCACTCGCGTGCACTACTCCGACGGGCGCGCGGTGGTGTTTTGGATGAGCTACGAGAACCTCCGTCGCAACGGCAAGGTGTCGCTCGACATCTAGCTCGAGCGCTTGTGACGTCGTAGACTGATGGGCGACCATCCGCTCGTCAGCCCAGGAGCCCGGCATGTTCGTTTCCCTGCGTTTCCGCGCAGCCGCCTTCTTGCTCGCCGCGAGCCTCCTGCTCGCGCAACCGGTCCAGGGGATGGCCGACGACCGTGTCGGCCGAATTCCCGACCGTGGTCCCGAGGCCACCGAGAAGCTGCAGGCCTACCTGAAGGTCGACACCACCAACCCGCCGGGCAACGAGACCCAGGCGATCGCCCTGCTGCGCCAGTGGCTCACCAGAGAAGGCATCGCCTCGGACGTCTACGACTCGGCCCCTGGCCGCCAGTGCCTGGTGGCCCGCTTGAAGGGCAGCGGCCACGAACCGCCGCTCATGTTGCTGCACCACGTGGACGTCGTCACGGCAGACGCCGCGCGCTGGAGCGTACCGCCTTTCGACGGCGTGCTCAAGGACGGTCGGCTCTACGGGCGCGGCGCGCTCGACATGAAGGGCCTGGGGCTCATGCAGCTGATGGCCTTCCTGGAGCTGAAACGCCAGGGCGTTGCCTTGCGGCGCGACGTCCTGCTCGTCGCGGTCGCCGATGAGGAAGCCGGCGGCTGGGCAGGCGCGCGCTGGCTGCTCGAGCATCACCCCGAGGCGGTGCAAGCCTCGGACATCCTCAACGAGGGCAGTTACGGACTGCGCTTCGCCAATGGCGCCGAGGTGATGGGCATCCAGACTGCCGAGCGCGGCGTGCTGTGGCTCGAGCTCACGTCCGAAGGGAAGCCAGGGCATGGCTCGGTCGCCAATCCGCAGGCGGCTCCCGTGAGGCTGGTCCGGGCCCTGGAGCGCCTCACCTCGCGGCCGCTACCGCTGACCCTCATTCCCGAGAGCCGCGAGATGCTGTCGGCGATCGGCGAGGGGGAGACGGGCGTCCGGCGCTGGGTCCTGCAGCACCTGGACTGGCCTGGCATGCTCGGACTCGTGGGCCCGGCCGCCGTCTCGAGCGAGCCCGTGCTCGCGTCGCTGTTGGGCACCACGGTCAATCCAACGGTGCTGTCGGGCGGCAGCAAGGTGAACGTGGTGCCCGGACGCGCGAGCGCGCAGGTAGACGTGCGCTACCTGCCCGGCACGACGGCTGCCGAGGTGCTCGCAGCGCTGCGCGAGCGCATGGCCGACCCCGGCATCGCGGTGCGGATCCTCTCCTCGTCCGAGCCGACGCGCAGCCCGCGCGAGTCTGCCTTCTACGGCGTGCTGGAAAATGCCATCCGGGCCGAGTACCCCACGATCCGGGTCACGCCCATGATCTCGACGGGCGGCACCGACTCGGCCTACTTCCGCGCGCGGGGCATCCGCGCCTACGGCCTGGGGCCCATCGTCTGCAGCCGCGAGCAACTCGAGACGGTGCATGGCGACGACGAGTACATCACCGTGGATCAGCTGGCCAAGGGCACCCGCACGATCACCCGGATCGTCCTGTCGGCGGCGACCGAGCACTAGGCGGCCGCTTTCATGAACCGAGTCCTGACAACGATTGGAACCATAGCGACCGTCACCGGGCTGTATCTCGTCGCCCCCCTCGCGACGAGGGTTTCGCCCGCGGCGGCGCCAGTAGAGGCTCGACCCATGTCCGACACCGCCACCCTCCCCAGTCAGGCACAGGTGTGGGCTTGGCAAGAGGCACTCAACCGCTTCGGGATCCGGCTGACCGGGTCGAAGGCGCACCAGGACTCGATCGATTTCCTCGAGCAGGAGGTGCGGCGCATGGGGCTCGCGGTCCACCGGGATCGCCACCCCTTCACCAAGTGGGAGCCCCGTCGGTGGAGCCTGACGGTCGCGGACCCGTCCAAGGGCCCCCAATCGCTGCCGGTGGCGGCCTACTTTCCGTATTCGGGGACGACGGGCGCCGAGGGGGTGGTCGCCGAGGTGGTGCCGTGCGGAGCCGCTCCGGGGGATTTCCGCGGGGCCGCCGGCAAGATCGCGCTCGTGGAGGTCTCCGTCTCGAGCCTGCCCTCCTTCCTGCTCTTCAAGAAGCGCAGCGCGATGCCGGCCAGCGAGGACATCCCCTTCTGGGTGAGCAGCCCGGTCGTGAGCAGCGTGCTGAAGCGCCCGGATCTCGAGCGGGCCAAGGCTGCCGGTGCGGTGGGCGTGATCGCGGTCTGGAAGGACCTCTCGCCCGCGACCGTCCGGGGACAGTACCTTCCGTTCACGACCGCGCTCAAGGATTGTCCCGCCCTCTGGGTCGACGGCCCCACGGGCGATCGTCTCAAGCGGCTCGCGGCCGCGCGGGCCAAGGTCCGCATGGTGCTCGATGCCGAGGTCGACGCCGCGGCCTCGACCGATACGCTCTACGCCATCCTGCCGGGCTCGTCGGGCACCGAGAGCATCCTGGTCAACACCCATACCGATGGCCCCAACGCCACCGAGGAGAACGGCGCGGTCGGCCTGCTTGCGATGGCCTCGCACTTCGCGCGCCAGCCCGTGGAGAGCCGGCGGCGCGACTTGGTCTTCGCCTTCGTCACCGGCCACTTCCAGTTGCCCCAGTTCGGACATGGGCACGAGCAAGCCAGCACGCGCTGGCTCCATGACCACCCGGAGCTGTGGGACGGCAAGAACGGCCACAAGCGGGCGGTCGCCGGCCTCACCATCGAGCACCTGGGTTGCAAGGAGTGGCGGGATACGGACGACCACAGCACCGCACGCGAGACCGGTCGCCTGGAGACCGAGCTGGTGTACACTGGCAACCCGATGATGGATCGCATCTACCTGGACTCGCTCGCTGGCCGCACCAAGGTCCGCAGCATCACCCTGAGGCCCGTCAACGGGTTTCACTTCGGCGAGGGTCAGCCGCTCTTCGAGGCGGGCATCCCGAACATCGCCCTCGTGCCCGCCCCCGACTACCTCTGCGCGGTGGGCGACAACGGCTACCTGGATCGGCTCGATGCCGGGTTCATGCATGAGCAGGTCCGGTCCTTCATCGCGATGGCCTCCCGCATCGACGCGACCCCGACCGAGCGTCTGGGCAAGCCCGAGCCTTACGCGGGGTTCCTGCACCACCTCATGAAGCACAGCTACTAGCACGCCCAGCCAGGAGCATCACATGACCCAACCCCTCAAGCAGATCCTCCTCACCACCGCTCCTCCGGCCACCCTGCTCATCCGCCTCATGGTCGGGGGCGTCTTCCTCTCGGAGGGCATCCAGAAGTTCCTCTTCCCCGCCACCCGCGGCACGGGGCGGTTCATCACGATCGGGCTCCCGAACCCCGACTTCCTGGGGCCCTTCGTGGGGACCTTCGAGACCCTTTGCGGCCTCGCCATCCTCGTGGGCCTGTTCACGAGGCTCGCGGTGCTTCCCACCCTCGCCATCATGGGGGTGGCCATCGTCACGACCAAGCTACCCATCCTCCGGAACGAAGGGTTCTGGGAGATGGCGCATGCCATGCGAACGGACTACTCCATGCTCCTGGGCAGCCTCTTCCTGCTCGGCGTGGGAGCCGGGCCGTGGTCCCTGGATCGATTCATCCTGTCGAAGATGAAGTGACGAGCCGAGTCCCCACCCAGGTGCCCCGCTCGGAATTGGCCCTGCTCTTCTTGAAGCTGGGGGCGATCGCCTTCGGGGGGCTTGCCGCCCGTCGACGGCAACATGGCGCGCTTGGAGAAGGCCGCCGAAGGATTGCTCGAGGACATCGGGGTGGCCATCGACGCGTTGGGGGGCGTTTCACCATGTCCTACGCCGTGATGGTACTGACGGCGATGCGTGCGTAGCCGACACCCAGGCGAGGCGACCACAAGTTCGTGGGCAAGGTCTAGACGTTGCTTGGGACGTCACCGTGCTTGGGATCGAGGGAGCCGTCGCGGCCAAGTTCACCGGTGACCGAAGGAGTCGGCGGCGGATCAAGCGGCCAAGAGCAGCTTGTGGATCAGGGTTCCAAGTGTTGTGGTGGCCTGGGGTGCCTCGACCGGAATCCAAATCCCGCCGCTCCGACTCCGCGCATGCGGTAAGATAAGATGGCCAGCAGGGCTTCTAACTGCTGGCCATCTTATCTTTGGCTTTCCGATACCCCAGGAGAAACAAATGGCGACGAAGGACTGCAATGGCAACGTGCTCAACGACGGCGACTCCGTTCACCTCACCAAGGACTTGAAGGTGAAGGGCGCCAATACGACCTTGAAGCGCGGCACCCTCATCAAGAACATCCGCTTGACCGACAACGAGCACGAGATCGAGTGCAATGCGGAGAAGGTCAAGGGTCTGGTCCTCAAGACCGAGTTCCTGAAGAAGGCTTAAGCGGCGTTGTGACTGACGCGATCGGGCCTCGGTCACCGGCGCTGCTGAGCGATCATAAGCTTTCTAAAATCTTTTTTTAACCAAAAGCTTGCCAAGCGCCGCGGGATGCGGTATGGTTAATAGGTCGTCGCGTTCCGGAGGACACGACGGCACCCGGTGAGGGGGAACGACGCGTAAGCGGCGGAGAGAATCCCGGGTAAAGCTCGAAAGCTGGGTAACCGGCCGGTAGGGTGGCAGTCTCGAACCAACCGGGGGAGAGCCAGAGGGCCAAACTGCAGAAGAGGCTTCGATCGAGATAACCAGGGTAGAACCTGCGAAGCGAGATCGAGGGAACCGTTAAGGGACCCGAAAGGGAGTGGACACACTCTCGCGAGGAAGTACCGGGGGCGCAAGTCCCCTGCGTTGCAAGCGCACCGGTGGATCGACACCGGAAGGCCCCTCCCTCCTGGGTCGTCGGACGCGCAAGTATCCGGCGGGACGGCAGGAGAGGCAAGGAAAGGTTTCGCGACCGGAACTTGCTCGTCTACGGCTCTCCGGGGCGGTAGCACGGCGCACACCGTAACGTGCCACGGGTCAGGTCGAGGCCTCGCAAGAGGTGCCGGCAGGATTCGGTGGGAAGGAAACTTCCCGGAACGCGGCTTGAGAAACCCGCGACGCGCTGCGAGGAGAGGGCACTCTCCGGGGCATTGCCCGCCGATGGATTGACGTCGGACCGCGCGCGAAGCAGCAACCCCCGCCAGGCGAAAGCTCGGCGGGGATTGGTGTTTTTGGG
>JAKFBU010000013.1:0-23121 GCA_036676985.1 Candidatus Sericytochromatia bacterium | reverse complement strand
AGTCCCTGGAGCGCCGGGCGCCCGTTTTATAGAATTGTAGCCCAAAAACTGGACCGCCTCACACCCGATAGAGTTGACATCAGGTTATCACAGGAAGCGGGGCTTGGCAACGATCTGTTAAGTGGGACATAGTGAGGTGACCAACTATCCGTCACAAAAACCTCAAGGTCTTGATCCATCGGTCGATGAGAACTGTACTGACAAGCAAGCATAAGGGATGCTCGCCTCGTTATGATCTGAAACAACTCGTGAATAGTGCAGTCGTAGCCCCATCGTGCACTCCTTGACGGGGCCTTATCTACCGATCGAGGCAACCGATGACTCTTAAAGAACGCTCCCTTCTCGTTACCGGCGGGACGGGCTCCTTCGGGAAGAAATTCGTCCAGACCATTCTCACCCGCTCCCCGGAGATCACCCGAGTGGTGGTCTTTTCTCGGGACGAGCTGAAGCAGTACGAGATGGCCCAGGAGTTCCCGCACCACCGCTTCCCACAAATCCGCTACTTCATCGGAGACGTGCGGGACAAGGAACGCCTAAACCGCGCCATGGAAGGGATCGACATCGTCGTCCATGCGGCTGCCCTTAAACAAGTGCCCGCCGCAGAGTACAATCCCTTTGAGGCGGTCAAGACCAACATCATCGGTGCCCAGAATGTCATCGAGGCCTGTCTTGACAACCATGTCAAGAAGGTCGTCGCTCTGAGCACGGACAAGGCCGCCGCCCCCATCAACCTTTATGGCGCAACCAAGCTTGCCTCTGATAAGCTGTTCGTTGCAGCCAACAACATGAAGGGCAAACGCGACATCCAGTTCTCGGTGGTTCGCTACGGCAACGTCATGGGCAGCCGTGGCAGCGTGATCCCCTTCTTCCTGAAGAAGCGGTCGGACGGCGTCCTCCCCATCACCGATGAGCGCATGACCCGCTTCAACATCACGCTGGAGGACGGCGTTCAAATGGTGCTGGACGCCCTCAATCGTGCCTGGGGGGGCGAGATCTTCGTCCCCAAGATCCCGAGCTACCGCATCACCGACGTCGCCGAGGCGATCGCTCCCGGCGCCAGGGTGGAATACGTCGGCATCCGACCCGGTGAAAAGCTCCACGAGGAGATGATCACCGAAACCGATGCCATCAGCTCGGTCGAGTTCAAGAACCACTTCGTTATCCTGCCCTCGATGCCCCTTTGGGACGTCCAAGAATTCATTCAGACCTTCAACGGCAAGCCCTGCGAGCCCGGCTTCAAGTACAACAGTGGCACTAACTCCGATTGGCTTTCCGTCGAGCAGCTACGAGCCCTCATCAAGCAGCACGTCGACCCTACGTTCAAAGTTGGCGATGACTATGCCCTCACAAAGTAAGCTCCAAGCGTCCGCGACCCCTATCCCCTACGGCCGCCAGTGGCTCGATGACGACGACATCCAGGCCGTCGTCCAGTCCTTGCAATCCGACTGGCTCACGCAGGGCCCGCTCGTCGCCCAATTCGAGCGAGCGCTCGCCGATTACTGCGGGGCTCGCTATGCCGTGGCAGTCGCGAACGGCACGGCCGCCTTGCACCTCGCAGCCCTTGCAGCGGACTTCGGGCCCGGCGACGAGATCATCACCTCGCCCAACACCTTCGTCGCCTCGGCCAATTGTGTCATCTACACGGGCGCCCGCCCCGTGCTCGCCGATATCGATCCCGCGACCTATTGCCTAGATCCAAGCGAGGTCGAGCGACGCCTCACAGGTTCGACCAAGGGGATCATCCCGGTGCACTTCGCGGGCCAACCTTGCCGTATGGACGCGATCGCCAGACTGGCAAATGCCCACGACCTAACGGTCATCGAGGATGCGGCCCATGCCATCGGGGCGACCTACGAGATAGACGGGAATACGTTCCGAGTGGGTGGCTGCGCCCACAGCGACATGACGATCTTCTCCTTCCACCCAGTAAAGCATGTCACCACGGGTGAGGGCGGCGCCATCACCACCAACGACTCAGCGCTTTACCACCGGCTGATGCTCTTGCGAACCCATGGAATCACCCGAGATCCCGCGCTATTGTCGCGCCAGGACGGCCCCTGGTACTACGAGATGCAGGACCTGGGATACAACTACCGGCTCACGGACTTCCAGTGCGCCTTGGGGCTGAAGCAACTTGAAAAGCTAGATAGCTTCGTGGAGCGCCGGCGAGCAATCGCCCGCCGGTACGACGAGGCGTTCGGCCAACTGGCCGAGATCGTGGTCCCCTACCAGGCTCCCAACACGCGTTCGTCATATCACCTCTACGTCTTGCAGTTCAAGACGATCGACCGGCTTGCGGCCTTCAACCATCTCAAGAACCTACAATTGGGCGTGAATGTCCATTATATCCCCGTCCACCTGCAGCCTTACTACGCGCGGAACTTCGGCTACCTACCGGGAGACTTTCCACATGCTGAGGCATATTACTCTCGTGTCGTCTCCCTGCCACTCTACCCGAGAATGAGCGACGACGAGGTCCAGTACGTTATCGACGCCATACGAGACACCGTGGAACAGTTCGCACCATGAAGACCGTCATAATCGTCCAAGCGCGCATGACGTCAACCCGTTTGCCGGGAAAGGTTCTCAAGAGGGTCTTAAACAAGACCCTCCTTGAGTACATGGTCGAGCGTCTTCGCCGTGTGACCCGCGCCGCAGGCCTGGTCATCGCCACCACCCTCAACGTGAGCGACGACCCCATCGTCGCGCTCTGCGACTCAATCGGCGTGAGCTCGTTTCGCGGCTCAGAGGACGACGTACTCTCGCGCTACCATGGAGCCGCCCTCCATGCAGGCGCCGATGTCGTCGTTCGGGTGACGTCCGACTGCCCGCTCATCGATCCGGCCGTCATCGACGGCATCATCGCCGCTTTCCACGACCGCATGCCGGACGTCAACTACATCTCCAACGTCTTGATCCGCTCGTTCCCTCGCGGCATGGACACGGAGGTGTTCTCCTTTGAGGCCCTCGACCAGGCCTTCATCGAGGCGACCGAAGCCGCCCAACGCGAGCACGTGACCCCCTTCATCAATCGGCAGCCTGCTCGATTCCGGATCGAGCACATCACCCACCACCCGGATCTCAGCCGGCACCGCTGGACCGTCGACACCCCGGAAGACTTCGAGCTGATCGAGCGAATGCTTACAGCCTTGTACCAGACCCGACCCGAGTTCGACATGAACGACTGCCTGGCCTTGCTGGACGCCCATCCCGACTGGTCGTCCCTCAACGCCC
This sequence comes from Candidatus Sericytochromatia bacterium, assembly GCA_036676985.1. Classification (GTDB taxonomy): domain Bacteria; phylum Cyanobacteriota; class Sericytochromatia; order S15B-MN24; family UBA4093; genus DATNQJ01. The sequence goes on along the minus strand of JAKFBU010000013.1, from coordinate 19,887 downwards.
ATGTCGAACAGAAGCAGTATGGTCAGTAACATGGAGGGACAGGATGCCTTGAGCAGGCCCCCTTTCGCCCTGACGATTCTGTCGGATGCCGACTCCTGGCTCAATACCTACCTTCCGAGCTTTATCGACGAGTTGCGCGCAGCCGGCCATCAGGTTCGCTGGGCGCATACCCCCGAACACTTGCCCACCGGTGACTTCGCGTTCATCCTGAGCTGCGGGCACCTGATCCGACCAGCTGAGCTGAAGCGCCATCGGCACAACCTGGTCGTTCACGAGAGTGCCCTACCGCAAGGAAAGGGCTGGTCCCCCCTGACATGGCAGATCCTTGAGGGCAAGAACGAGATCTCGGTCACCCTCTTCGAGGCGGCTGAATCCGTGGATAGCGGCCGTATCTATCTGCAGGAGCACTTGCGTTTCGACGGGACCGAGTTGGTGGCAGACCTGCGCGCACGGCAGGCTGCGACGACCCTCACCCTCTGCCGTGCCTTCCTAGCGACTTATCCGGACGTAGTCGCATCAGGCCGCGAGCAGAAGGGCGACTCGACTTACTACCCACGACGGCGCCCCCAGGACAGTCGGCTGGATCCCACCAAGACGTTAGCCGAGCAGTTCAATCTGCTCCGGGTGGTCGACAATGAGCGCTACCCCGCCTTCTTTGAGCTCAATGGCGCGACCTATGTCCTAAAGATCGAGCGGGTCCCCGGAGGGGAGGGGCCATGACGATCGCCCTGCACGTCGACGGAGGCCACGGCGTGGGCCTCGGTCACGCCATGCGCGGAATCGGGTTGGCCCGAAGCCTTAAGGCCATGGGCCGCGAGGTCGTATTCCTGGTCGAGCCGAGCCTCGAGGGGGTTCTCAGCGAGCAGGGGATGTCGGTACGGGTCGGCCCGGCAAGCCCCGAGAGCCTGTGGCTTGAGGCCGAACAAGCCGGGGCCCGGGCCCTTGTCGCCGACAGCTACCGGCTTGACCCCTGCACCCTTGCGGCACGCCGACCCTCAGGGATGGTGCTCGCCTGCTTTGACGACAAGGCTGATCGAGAATTGCCGGTTGACCTCGTCATCAACGGGGCTCCTGGGGCCATCAAGCTCGCCTATCGTACGGGAGCGACAACCCGGCTGCTACTCGGACCCGATTACCAGATCGTGCGTCCCGACTTCCTGGTACCGCCTGCACGAGATTACAAGCAACTCCCGGCCAATGTCTTGGTCACGCTCGGGGGCGATGACCTCTTGGGAATTGCCGATCGCCTCTTGGAAGCCTTGCAAGACTGGGCCGCTCACCAAGCCCCGGACTTCGTCATCGACTTCATCGTCGGGCCCTTTTTTCAGCGCGTGCCGGCGGCCGGCCCCAACGTTCAACTCCACCGCCATCCGCCCGACATGCCGCGGCGGATCCGGACGGCTGACCTCGCCATCACCGCGGGCGGTCAGACGCTCTACGAGTTGGCATGCTCGGGTGTGCCTACCGTCGCGCTCTGCGTAGGAGAAGATCAACTGGTGAACCTGGCCTCGCTCGAGGAGCGAGGCAGCCTGATCTCAGTCGGTTGGGCCAAGGGCGAGGCTTGGCTCCTCTCGCTGAAGCAGGCAATGACCCGCTTGATGCAGGACCCGGAAGAGCGGCAGCGCCTCGGCACAGCCGGACGAGCGGTCCTGGACGGACAGGGCGCCAACCGAATCGCCCACGAGCTTGTGGCGGCCCTTCCCTCCCGTTAGGTCCGGATGGCTGCTGCCAGGCGGCGCATGCCTTCGCGCAGCTGCGACTCCTCGCACGCATAGGAAACGCGGACCCACCCCTCGCCGGCCTCGCCGAACGCGGATCCGGGGACGCAGGCCACGCGGTACGCTTGGTAGAGCCAGTCGCAGAAAGCAGTCGAGGTCATGCCCTTTCGGCGAACGTCCACGAAGGCGTAGAAGGCCCCCTCCAGGGGCCCTGCCTCGATCTCTCCCAGTTCGTCCGAGACCACGCGGGCGAGCCGAGCGTAATGGTCGGCCATGTGAGCCGGAAAGCTCGGGGCCGCGCGCAAAGCCGCCAAGGCTCCTTCCTGTACGAAGACCGGCAGACACGTAACCGTCTGCTGCACGACCTTCAAGCAGGGTGAGAATAGGAATTCGGGCGTGCTCAAGTAGCCTACTCGGAAGCCCGTCATGGCGTAGGATTTGGAGAAGCTGCCGACCGTAAGCGTACGCTCGCGGCCCTCGGGGGTTGCCCCAATCGGCAAAACCGGTGCGCCCGAATAGTTGAAAGCCTCATAGACCAGATCATCGAGGAGCCACAAGTCGTGCTCGGCAGCCACCCGCGCCACCATGGAAACAACGGCGGGCTCCCAGACCGCACCGGTTGGGTTGCCGGGGTTGTTGACGATCACGAGCTTGGTCCGGGGCGTGATGGCGCAGCGCAGCGCCTCCTCGCTCGGGCGAAAGCGATCGGCGGCATGGCAAGGCACTTCGATCGGAACTCCCCCCGCGAGCTTGATGATGTCTGCATAGCTAACCCAGCAGGGCGGAAAGAGGATGACCTCATCACCCGGATCCAAGAGGGCATGGCAAGCCGTGTAGATAGCCTGCTTGCCGCCTGGCGAGAGCAGCACGAACTCCTCGGCTGCGGGCACCCCGCGCACCGAGAGGATCCGTGCCAGCTCCGCGCGTAGGGGCAGCAGCCCGCGGGAGTCCGAATAGCGGGTATGCCCATGCTCCAAGCCAGCATGAACCGCCGCGAGCACGGACTCGGGGGGTGACCAGTGAGGCTCTCCTACCGTGAAGTCGTACAGTTCTTGGCCCGCCGCCTTGTCGTCGCGGACCCGCTGGGCCAGATTTACCGATGCAGAGAACGCGATCGCGTCCATTCGTTTCGCCCACGGGCGCATGTGGATTCACCTCCGTTGCGAGCACCCTTCGATTCTACGGCAAATCTCAAGTGTTGCTGGGGGCTGACGATACTACCAAGCAGGGGTCATGGCCGCGCAGGGAGCCTCCATGGGCCCAGAACTGGCTCGCCCGCACGGTTTATGACTGAGGGAGTCGACACATAATAAGGTCGACTGAAGCATGCCCGTTCGCGCTCTATACCACGGCGGTCCCACCACGGTCGACGGCTAATGCTTTCCCGAGAGGGGCTATCGCCACCCACTCAGTAACTCGCAGCTCCACCCATGACCGCAGAGGCAGGAAGATCCATGAATTCTACGCTTGCATTTGATCCGATGCTCGAGCAGTGCCCGGCGTGTACCTCGAGCCGGCTGCTCGTCTCCGCCTTGACCTCCAAACGGGGATTCATGTCGGCCGAGGGGATCCACCATTCGAAGTGCCTCGATTGCGGCACGCATTTCGTCAATCCCCCTCCGACGGATAGCGCGTTGGCGGACTTCTATGCCGCCGAGGCCACGGAGGCGGAGGTGGAGCGCAGCATCCTCGAGGCCTCGCTGTCACGTTACTTCGACCCTGTCAAGCGAGCGTATTTCTACGAGCACCGCATCAAGCCCCTACTTGGCTTTATCCAACCGAAGGCGAGCCTACTGGACGTCGGCTGTGGCGCCGGCGTGTTCGTTCGCTTCATGCGCGACGAAGGCTTCGCAGCGACGGGGATCGACCTTTCCCGATGCTCGATCGAAATGGGCCAGCAACGGCTGGACTTGCAGGGCCACCTGCAGCAAGGCCACTGGTCCGACGTGACGAATCAGCGGTTCGACGTCGTGACGGCGTGGACCCTCATCGAACACCTCAAGGAGCCTGGCCGATTCCTCACCGAGGCTCAACGGCTGCTGAACCCCGAGGGGATCCTGCTCCTCGAACTCCCTACGGTCGACAGCCTGCTCTTCGAGCACCTCGGGGCAGACTTCTTCTGGACCATGCCGCCCTATCACCTGGTCCTGTTTTCCCGCACGGGCATCGCCAGCTTACTATCCAAGGCAGGATTCGAGGTCCTGCTCCAGCATGAGATGCCCCGCAACTGGTATTTCATCCACTCGATCTGCAAGCGATTGGGGATTGACCTGTCGACGCTGACCCAGCAGGCTCCTGATTTGCAGCGGGTCGTCGACGAAGCGGATCGCATCTTCGATGACGTGGCCCTGCATCAGAGGCGTGCGAGTGTCATTCAGCTGATTTGTCGGCTGAGATCCTAGAGACCCGGCCGTTCCGGTGAAGGGGGCCAAATCGCCAGGCATGTCGACGGCTGCCCTGGAGTCGGGCCGGGCCATGCGACTTGTGGCATGGTCGTGGCGCCGGGCGAATGGCCGAGGTCATCGCGGCCGAGACGCAGGCCTAACCCATTCTTGGCAAGACCTCCTGGGCTCAGAGCGACGGCAGGCTCAGGTTTCCAATCAGGCATGGCGCCGGTATACTGTACAGCGCTTTCCTTAGGCCGATCCTGTTGGGGTGCAAACCAGTCGAAGCCCATGTGAGGACCACCTAGGCCGACGGCGTGATCCGGCTTTGCTGGCTCAGGCCTCGGCATGGCCATCCGGGCGTTTAAGGTTCTCCTCATCAAGCCGATGTAACTACCAGTGGAGGCGAATGAATATGCACGATGCGAAACAGATCCAAATCGGCCATCGGCTGGTCGGGAACGGCGCACCCACCTACATCATCGCGGAGATTGGCTCGAACCATAACCAGGACATGGCGCTGGCCAAGGAGCTGATCGACGCGGCCGCTGAAGCGGGAGCAGATGCGGCCAAGTTCCAGTCCCTGAAGTTCGACGAACTGTACCTCCCGGACAAGACCACCCCCGAGTTTCGAGAGTTCTTCGCCCAGATCGAGCTGTCCGAAACCTGGTACGCCGAGATCTCGGCCCACTGCCAGCGCCGGGGGCTGCACTTCATCTCGTCGCCCACGTACGTGGAGGCCATCGAGCTGTTGCGTCAGCACGGCGTGCCCGCCTACAAGATCGCCTCCGCCCAGTTCGGCGTCTACGACGAGCTGGTGGCGCGAGCCGCGGCCACCGGCCTGCCGCTCGTGATGTCGACGGGCATCGCCGACTACGGCGACATCCAGCGCACGCTCGAGCTCTGCCGCCGGGCGGGAAACGATCAGCTCGTCCTTCTGCATTGCGTCTCCCAGTACCCGACCGAGCCCCAGCGCGCCAACTTGCGCCTGATCCAAACCTATCGCCAGGCGTTTGGCTGCCTGGTCGGCTACTCCGACCACACGCACGACATCCACTTCGCCCCGGCGGCCGTCGCCCTCGGCGCCGTCGTGCTGGAGAAGCACCTCACGCTCGACCGGAGCCTGCCGGGCCCCGACCATCACTTCGCCATCGAGCCTGCCGAGTTCCGGGAGATGGTCCGCCATGTCCGCGAAATCGAAGCCGGCATGGGCGACGGGCTGCGCCCCGCGCTCACGCCGGACGAGCTGGCCTTCCGGGCGGACGTCTCGTTCAAGTGGGTGGCGCGCGGCGACCTGCCGAAGGGGGAGCGGATCCTGCGGGATCACCTGACGCTTCGTCGCACGGCCGGTGGGATTCCCGCGGAAATGCTCGAACACCTGGTTTGCCACCGCCTCCGGCGCGACATGTCGGCCGGAACCCTGCTGTCTTGGGAGGATCTCGAGTATGTCGGCTAGACCGATCCTGGTCATCAACCTCGGCTGGGAGCAAGAGGCCCTGATCCGAACGGCGAAGGAGTTCGGGCACCCGGTGGTCGGACTTCATCCGGACGACTCCTACGCGCGGGATCTCGGGCTCGATTACGTGGAGGTGATCGCCCCGCGGAACCTGGACGAGGTGCTCGCCTTCGCCGAGAAGCTGCAGCCGGCCGCCGTCGTCTCCGACCAATGCGACTACTCCTACTTCGCCTGCACGGTCATCGCCGAGAAGCTCGGGCTGCCGGGGCCCCGCCTCCGCGAAGCCCAGATCGCCACCAACAAGCTGCTCCAACGCCAGCGGGCCCAGGAGGCCGGCCTCCTGCAGCCCGCCTTCCAGGCATGTACGGAGCTTGCGGAGGCCGAACGCTTCGCCGAGCGTGTCGGCTATCCCGTCATCCTCAAGCCCGTCGACAACCGCGGGAGCTTCGGCGTCAACCGGGCCGATACACGTGAGGAACTACGGGCGGCCTACTACGAGGCGCTCATCCACTCGCACTCGCGCCTGGTCTTGGTCGAGACCTTCATCCACGGCGTGCATATCACGGTCGACGGCTACTGCTTTCCCGAGAGCGGCCATCGCTCCTTGAGCCTGGCCACCAAGACCCTGATCAAGGATCGCCAGGTGGCCATCGACATCCTTTACCCCGGCGAGCTCTCCGAGCCCGTCTACCAGCGAGCCCTCGAGAACAACGACCGGGTGGTGGCCGGCCTCGGCTACCGCTTCGGCTACACCCACGCCGAGTACATGGTGGACGCGCAAGGGGATCCCTACCTGATCGAGATCGCCAACCGCGGCGGGGGATGCTACACCTCCTCGATCATCGTGCCCGGCGTATCGGGCATCGATGTCACCCGGCAGCTCGTCATGGATAGCCTCGGGCTGGGCGAGGACCTGTACCGACAGAAGGGTGGGCAGGATCACCGGGCTGCCTACCTGAAGTTCTTCGTCTTCCCGCATGGACGCATCCAGCGGATCCAAGGTCAGGAAGAGGTCCTCGGACTCGAGGGAGTGGCAGCCCTGCGCCTGCGCGTCGGAGCCGGAGACGAAGTGCTGCCCACCACCACTGACGCCGATCGTCACGGGTTCGTGATCACCCTGGGGGCCTCCCGAACCGAGGTTCAGGCGCTTGCCGAGCGCTCCCTGCAGGGCCTGAAGGTGACCTATGCCTAGCCCTTACGAAGCCATCGATCAACAGACCGTCCATCGCTACTCGGAGCGCTACCAGTCCCACGGCGAGTCCTGCCGCACCCTGGGCTGGGGCAGCCGGGAGCAGCAGGAGCACCGATTCGCCCGGGTCTTCGCGAGCACCCCGTTTGCAGGCCGCTCGGTCCTGGACATCGGCTGCGGCTTCGCCGACCTCCTGGGGGCCCTCGAGCGGGCGAACCTCACGCCGAGCGCCTACACAGGCCTCGACATCAACCCCGACTTCATCGCCCGCTCGGCCGAGAAGTATCCGGAGGCGCGCTTCCTGGTTGCGAGCCCGCTGCAGGTGGAGCCCGACCAGGTTTCCGCCGACGTCGCCGTCATGCTCGGGCTGCTCAACTTCAAACAGTCGGAGCTGGACAACTGGACCTATGCCCGGACGCTAGTCTCGAAGGCCTTCGAGCTGTGCCACGAAGCCCTGGTCTTCGACGTGCTCAGCACGGAGCTCACGCCGGATTACCCGAAAGAGGACTTCGTCTTCTACTATGAGCCGGCCAAGATCCTCGAACTGGCCTTCGAGCTGACTCCCTTCGTCTCGCTGCACCACGACTACCGCCCCATCCCCCAGCGCGAGATGCTGGTCGTCATGAGAAAAGCCCCATGCGCCTAGTCGACTTCAATCTCCACCTCACCCCCCAGCCCGACCTTGCCAACGAGCTGGATTTCAGGCGGTTCGACGCGCCCGAGCGCGTCGGTATCGTCGAGTCCGAGTTGCAGGCCACCGGCATCGAAGCCGGAAACCTCATGCTCCTCGACAGCGACTTCCTGCTCGAGCCGGGACACCCGCTGGCCGCTCGCCTCCAGCGCTCCGACCTCAAGGCCACGGTCATGATCGACCCCCGGCGCCCCGACGCCTACGACCGAGTCGACGCGGCCGCTGCCCTCGGGATGGCCGGCATCAAGTTCCACCCGTACGAGCTCAACCTGGCAGACCATGACTTTCCCGCGGCCATCGGCGTGGCCCAGTACGCGGGGGCCCGGGGCCTGTGGTGCGCAATCTGCTGCAGCTACGGCACGCTCCGGGTCTTCGACGTGAGCGGCGTGCGCCTGGTGAGTGCCCTTGCCCGAGCGGTCAAGACGCCGCTCATCGCCCTGCACGGGGGAGGCCGCATGGTCCTGGAGGTGATGTCCATGGCGTTCGACGCCCCGAATCTCCTCATCGACACCTCCTTTTCGGTGTCGTTCTGGCGGGGCAGCAGCGTCGAGACGGACTTCGCCTTCGCCATCCGCAAGCTCGGCGCGCACCGCTGGCTGTACGGTTCGGATCACCCCTACGTGACCATGCAGCACTCCCGGGACGAGACCCTGGCGTTCCTGGAGGCCCACCACTTCTCGGCTGCTGATATCGAGCAGCTCATGGCTCAGACGGCCCTGGAGCTGTTCAACGCTTCTCCCGCACCCCTCGCTCGCCGATAGGAGGCACCATGCCCGAGACCACCGTAGAGAAACGGATCGCTGCCCAATCTGTGCAGGATCGGATGATCGAGACCATCCGCCGCAACCGCATCTGCACCTCGGAGGTCACCGACTGCCTCGGCAAGACCGGCGCCATTCCGAAGGTCCAGCCCCTGAATTACGGACACCACCGGGTGGGACCGACACGCCTCGTCTACGCCTACAACTGCAGCAACTGGGAGTTCCACGAGCAGATCCAGGACGTCCAGCCGGGCGAGATCCTGATCGTGGCCGCGATCGACTGCAAAGACTACGCCGTGTTCGGGGCCCTGGTGGCCAAGTTCCTCATGCTCTACCGGGACGTGGCCGCCGTGGTCATGATGGGGCTGGTGCGGGACGTTCACACCCTGCGCAAGGAGAACTACGCGATCTGGAGCGAGGGCGGCACGCCCGTCGGCTGCTTCAACGTGAAGAACGAATCCGGCCCGTCCCCCGAGCTCCTGGCCGAGCTGCGGGCTAAGTATGACGGGACGATCGCCGTGTGCGACGACAGCGGCGTGGCCATCATTCCGCGGGATCGGATCAACGAGGAATTCCTCGAACGCCTTCACCGGATGGAGCTGCAGGAGGACGCGTGGTTCCACTCCATCGACACGGATGGCTTCACCACCTTCGAGACGGTGTGCCAGAAGAAGTACCTGGCGGAAGGCAGCGTCTTCCACAAGTACGAGCAGCTCAAGCAGCAGATTTAGCCCGTCCCCAGAGAGCGAGAGAACATGCCACGCAACATCTTGATCGTCGCCGCCCATCCCGATGATGAGGTCCTCGGCATGGGCGGAACGATGGCTCGACACGCCGCCGAGGGCGACACGGTCTCAGTGTTGTTCCTCGGCGACGGGGTCAGCTCTCGCACCTCGGTAAATCCGGAGGCCGTTCGAGAGCGCCGGGAGGCGGCAGAGACTGCCTCCCGCCTCCTGGGTGCGTCGATCCTGGGGTTCGAGACCTTTCCGGACAACAGCTTCGACACGGTTCCTCTCCTCGACATCGCGAAGAAGGTCGAGCAAGCCAAGGCCCGGGTCCAGCCCGACCTTGTCTACACCCACCATGGGGGCGACCTGAACGTGGACCACCGGATCGCCTGTCAGGCGACCTTGACCGCCTTTCGTCCCCAGCCTGGAGAGCGAGTGGAGGAAATCCGCTGCTTCGAGACGCCCAGTGCCACGGACTGGAGCATCCCGAGTATTGGCGCTCCCTTCCTGCCCGACACCTACGTCGATATCACCGCCTACCTGGACCAGCTAGTGGTCGCCCTGGAATGTTATGCCGCGGAGATGCGCCCGGCCCCGCACAGTCGCTCCGTCGAGGCGGTGAGAATCGCCGCCTTGTACCATGGCTGCAAGGTAGGTCGTCATGCGGCGGAGGCATTTGCGACGGCGCGTCGGATCCTTTGACCCCCGTTGGCGGAAGCACAGCGCTGGTTCGAGCCAACCACCTGAACTCCTGACCATGCACGAAAGCGATTGGCAGCACGAGGTAAGCCCTTGAAGATCCTGTTCTACTCTCCCTACTCCGGTGACTGGTACCTTCACACCTACTGGGAGGCGACCATTGCCCACGCCCTCCGGCACCGGGGGGCCGAGGTTCGCTTCGTCGGCTGCGACAGCTTCTTCCCAGCTTGCGACATCTTCTGGGGAAACAGCACCCGCACCGAGCAAGGCTGCCAATCCTGCCACGCACTCGGACGCAGGGTCTTCGAGAATTTGCACCTCGAGCATGCCTGGCTGAGCGATCGGGTAAACCCTGAGGACCGCCGCGAGGTCAGCGCCTGGCTTGCCGGGATGGCAGATGTAGATCTCTTCACGGCGCAGTTCGACGGCCGTCCCCTCGGCGAATGGTGCAAGAGCTCCCTCATTGCCCACTACCGGCAGCCGGATTTCGGCGAGCTATCAGGCGAGCAGGCCCAGACCTTCCGGAACTACCTTTTCGGCGGAGCGCTCGCCATGCGGTCCCTATCGCGCCAACTCGACGAGTTCCAGCCTGACTGCGTCGCCATGCTCAACGGTAGTTTCTTCAGCCACCGCGTTGCCAACGAGCTCGCGCGGGAACGCGGCCTGCGCGTCATCCACCATGAGCGGGGCCTGTTGCCCGAGTCGCTGACCTTTGCGGAGAATCAGGCGATCTGGGCCCGGCCCCGCCTCGACGAGTGTCGCGATCGCTGGCAGGCGGTTCCCCTCCTCGAGGCCGAACTCGAGGACGCCTACCGGCTCATCATGCAGCGTCGCTACGGAAAAGAGCTGAGCTGGCACGCCTTTTCACCGCCGCCACAGCCGATCGAGGCCACCAGGGCCCGGCTGGGCATCCCGAGCGGGCGGAAAATCGTCACCCTCTTCACCAGCTCGCAGTCCGAGGCATCGACCGCCGACTGGCGCGGGCCCTACCCCGAAATGATCGAGTGGGTTGCCGATACGATCCGCTGGTTTGACGAACATCCCGATTACCACCTGATCGTTCGGATTCACCCCAACGAGGACCACATGCAGGGTCGCAGCGGACGGGTGATGGAGCGCTACGAGCGCACGCTGGCCCAGTTGCCTGCCAACGTCTCGGTGGTCTGGCCCAAGGACGACGTCAGTTCCTACACGCTCATTGACATGTCGACCGCGACCCTGGTCTACAATTCGACCGTGGGGCTCGAAACGGCCGTAAGCCGGGGCATCCCCGTCGGAGTGGTAGGACGTCCCATGTACCAGGGGTGGGGTTTCACCCTGGATCTCGACAGCAAAGAGTCCTATCCCGCCTTCCTGGAGAACCTCCTCTCTACCGCTCCGTCAGATGAATACCGTCGGCGCGCCCTCCGTGCTGCATTTCGACTCTTTTTCGGTCTGAGCATCCCCTTCCCGCTGGTGAAGGTTGTGAACTTCTCGCACGGCGAGCTTCGCTACCAGTCCGTCGAAGAGCTCGCCCCCGGGCGGCATGCCTCTCTCGATCGCATTGCGGAGGGCATCCTCGGCAGGAGCCCCCTATACCTGCCTCCCACCGAGTTCGAAAGACAGCGCACGACCGATGCGGAGGATGCCTTCCTAGCGGCACACCCGAGCCTCCTCCCGATAGAGCGGCCCTTGCCCAGCGTCAGCATCGTCGCCTACGTCTACAACTACGCCCACTACCTCGACGAGGCCATCCAGGCCATCTTGAAGCAGACCCACACGGCCTTCGAGCTGTACATCCTCGACGATGGCTCGACCGACGGCACCCGCGAGGTGGTCGCGAAGTACCTGCACGATCCGCGCGTACGGTATGAATACCAAGCGAACAAGGGTCGAGCGCGGCTGCATGAGACCTTCAACCGCTGCCTGGAGGCCACGACGGGCGACCTGATCGCCATCGCCAACGGCGACGACCTCATGCACCCGGAGAAAATCGCGCGCCAGGTCACGGCCTTTCTCGCTGATCCGTCGCTCGAGGTCATCTACCACGACGCGAGCTACATCGACGCGGAGGGGCGAGACCTCGGCGGCAGCATCATCCGACCCATCGCCAACGACGTATTCGAACGTCGGCTGTTCGGCCGACAGATGTTCCGGTGCTGTCTGGTCCCCAACCCGACGGCCATGTTCCGGCGCTCCATCCTCCGTCGCATCGGCCTGCAGGAGTACGGCTGGCCCCACGACTTCCAGTTCTGGCTAAAGGCCGCCGTGGCCCGCTGCCGCTTCGCGGTGCTCCCGGACAAGCTGCTCAAGTACCGCGCCCACGAGGAGAGCCACTCGACCTCCAGCAAGCGCCACGACCGACTCGGCGAGGAGGCGCGGCGCATGCGGCGCGAGATGCGCGAACGCTATGCCATCGACGAGCTCTATCCGGAGATCGCCTTCTGTGCCGACGAGGTATCGGCGCGTGCCTCGGCCCACCTAGATCTGGGCAACCTCATGCTGCGCGCCGAGCTGCCGGATCCGGGGCTGGCGGTGCCTGAGTTTGAAGCGGCCCTGGAACTGGCGCCGGACTTCCCCGAGGCCCACAACAACCTGGGGGTGAGCCTGCTGATGAGCGGTGACTGTCAAGCCGGGCAGGAGGTGCTCCAGAAGGCCCTCGAGCGCTTCGGGCTCGCGGCGATCGCCAGCAACCTCGAGGTCGCCCGCATCGCGCCGAAACCCGAACAAGCCAACTACACGGTGCTCGGGCAAGATCCCCGGCAAATCGAGCTCTTCCAGGTCAGCTGGCCGAGCGAGGCCAACGTCCCTGCCGAGACCACGGCGGCCACCTTCATCGCGGCCACCGGCGACGAGCTCGACCCGCTCGCCCTGGGGCGCGCCATGGCGTCGTACCTCACCACCTTCCAGCCGGAAGACCCGTACCCCCTCGTCGTCCTGAGCACCAGCGACCCCCAGACCCAGCAGATCGCCCTAGCCTATGAGGAGGCCGTCGCCTCCCTCGGACTCGACCCTGCCCTGACGCCCAGCGTCGACATCCAGCAGGTGCGCCCGGCGGAGTTCAACTCCGTGTTCCTGGCCCAGTTGCTCAGCGCCCATGCCTTCCTCCCGCTTGGCGATCAAGCGGGGACTCGGACGCTAATGAGCCTTGCCGAGGAGCGGGGTCGCACCGTCCTGCCCGACGCCGACGCCGACGCCCTGCGGCGGGCCGCGACGACCCGGCCGGAGCTCCCGCCCGCATGGAGCGGCGAGTCGCTGCCGCTGCGCCACCCCTCCGTGGAAGAGGCCGATTGGGAGGCTCCGGCCCTGGACGTCGCCACCGCGGCCCGGGATCGCTGGCTCGTGGCGGATCCCGAGGCCTGGGAAGCGAACCTCGCGGCGGTCCTGGCGGACTACGCGTCCAACCTCGACCTGTGCCTCATGATCCGGGTTCCGGAAGGCGCGGCCGAAACGCGCCAAGAGCAGATCCTGGCCTGGCTCACCGAGCACGGCTACGATCCGGATGCCATTCCCGACGTGCTCCTGATCGACGCTCCGTCGAGCGCACGGGTCTCCGTCTTCCGAGCGGCCACCGCCGTGCTGGACACGGGCTGTCCGCGCGAGCGCAACCTTGCCCAGGCGCTGGGCCTACGGTACTTCCAGATCACCAAGGGGACCATTCCCCACGAGGCGCCCCCCCCGGGCGAACCGCGCGTCTCGGTCATCATCCCCTGCTACAACTACGGTCGCTTCCTGCGCACGGCGGTGGAGAGCGTCCTCGCCCAGACCCATCCGGCGTGCGAGGTCATCATCGTCGATGACGGCAGCACCGACGATTCGCGCGACGTCGCGCAGGCCCTCATGGCCGACTACCCGACGTTCCCCATCCGCCTGCACACGCAGCAGAACGGCGGACACCTGCGCGCGCGCAACAGCGGCATCGAACAGGCGAGCGGCCACTACATCGTCACGCTCGACGCCGACGACAAGCTCCCCCCGAACTACCTCGCCGCCTGCGTGGCGGCGCTCGAAGCCCATCCGGAGGCCTCGGTCGCCTATCCCAACGTCCAGAAATTCGGCAACACGGCGGCCTTCGACGTGCCGCCCGCCTACAGCTTCGAGCTCCTGCAGCGCTTCAATTACCTGACCATGGCCACGCTCTTCAAACGGCAGGCATGGGAGGACGTGGGCGGCTTCCCGACGCATGAAGGGTACGAGGACTGGGACTTCTGGATCCGCTGCGGCAAGCAGGGACATCGCGGGGTCCACGTGCCGGCGGCGACCAACTTTTATCGCATCCACGGCGCCAGCGTCTACGGTCAAGACCGCGCCAAGGATCAACGCATCAAGGCGCGGGTCGTCCTGAACCACCCCGACCTGTACACCGCGGCCCAAAGCCGGTGGGCGCAAGGGGTCATGGACAAGGAGGCCTGGGCCCTGGCCATCGACAGCGGCCTTGGCATGGTGCCGCAACTCACGACGCTCCCGCCCACGGTCGCGGTGACTGCGCGCCCCCTGGAGGCCTTCTCGACGGTCGCGGCGAGCGCGCCGGCCCCCAAGGTCATCCCGGCGGATCATCCGTTGCATATCCTCTTCACCATGTACGGCTGGGCCGAGGAAGGCGGCGGCACCATCTTGCCGCGGCAGATCGCCAAGGCGCTCGTCCGGCGGGGTCACCGGATTACGGTGATCTACACCCCGTCCCAGAATCGACCGGACAAGCCCGCCTATCACGTCGAGGCGAGCGAGGAGGAGGGCGTCCAGCTCTTCGCCATCTACAACCGCCCGGCGATCTTCTACGACATGGAGCACCCGGAGCGCGAGGCCGATGATCCCCAGATGCGGCGGATCATCGCGCAGCTGGTCGCCGAGCTGCGGCCGGACATCGTCCACTACCACAGCCTGCTCAACTTCTCGACGGGCATCGCGGCCGAGATCAAGCAGGCCGGAGTGCCGAGCGTCTTCACCTCCCACAACTACTGGCCCATTTGCCCGCGTATGTACCTCTTCCAGGAGGACCTGACACTCTGCAGCGGCCCCTCGGAAGACGGCAGCAAGTGCGCCATCTGCGTGGGTCGGCCCGATCAGACGGGTGGCTACGCCTTGCGCGCGGACAGCGGACGGCAGATGCTCAACCGCTGGGTCGATCGGCATCTCGCCGTCTCCCACCGGGTCAAGGAGCTCTACGCCGGCAGCGGGCATGACGCCTCGCGGATCCACGTCCTCCAGCAGCAGCCGGAAACGGTGGAATGGCTCTGGGAGAAAGCGGGCTCGCGACGCCCCCTCGAAGGTGCACTCGATCGCCCGTTGAAGGTCGGCTTCATCGGCAGCCTCCTGCCCCAGAAGGGGGTACACGTCCTCGTCCGGGCGCTACAGTCCTTCGGCCGGGATCAGATCGAGGGGCACCTGTTCGGCAGCGGCCCCAAGGCCTACGAGGACATGCTGCATGAGATCGACGCCAAGGGGTTGGTCAAGTTCCATGGCCGCTACGACGTCGAGCAACTGCCCGAGCTACTCAAGCGCGTCGACGTGGTCGTGATCCCCTCCATCTGGGAAGACTGCGCCCCCCTGGTGGTCGCCGAGGCCCTTGCGGCCCGCTGCCCGGTCATCGGCAGCCGCATCGGCGGCATTCCCGACTTCATCGAGGAGGGCAAGACCGGCTACTTGGTCGATCCCCGCAACGCCCCGGGGCTGGGCAGCGCGCTCTTCCAGTTCGTCCGCGACCCAGGCCTGCTCGGTCGGATGCAGCGAGCCATCCAGGCGCCACGCGGCTTCGACGCTTACCTGGACGAGCTCGTCGGGCACTACCACGACGTGCGGGCCAGGCAGGGCCTGCGGCTCGTCTGGGAGGGCTCGCAATTCGTCCGCCACTCCCTGGCGCTCATCAACCGTGAAGTTTGCCGGCGCCTCGCCGAGTCGGGTCTCGAGCTCTCGATCGTCCCCTACGAGGCCGATGAGTTCGGTCCCGAGGTCGACCCCTCGCTCCAGGTGATCGCCGATCGCACCAACGCCCCTTTGACAGGTCCGGCGGACGTCCACGTGCGTCACCAGTGGCCGCCCAAGTTCGAACCGCCCGCCGAGGGGGCCTGGGCGATGATCCAGCCCTGGGAGTTCGGGGGCATTCCCCACGAGTGGGTCGAGCCCATGACGCACCAGGTGGACGAGATCTGGGTGCCCACGAGCCACGTGCGCGACGGCTATCTGCGCAGCGGCATTCCCGCCGACAAGGTCATCGTGATCCCGAACGGGGTCGACACCGATCGCCTGCACCCGGACGCCCCCAAGTACCCCCTCGCGACCCGGAAACGCTTCAAGTTCCTCTTCGTCGGAGGCACGATCCTGCGCAAGGGCATCGACGTCCTGTTGGAGGCGTACGTGAAGGCCTTCACCGCGGCCGACGACGTCTGCCTGGTCATCAAGGACCTCGGTGGCAAGTCCTTCTACAAGGGCCAGACGGCAAAGGACCGCATCGCCGAGATCCAGGCCAATCCACTGGCTCCGGAAATCGAGTACCTGGACGATCCGCTCAGCGATGCCGAGATTGCCGGCCTCTACGCGGCATGCCATTGCCTGGTCCACCCCTATCGCGGGGAAGGCTTCGCCCTACCCATCGCGGAGGCCATGGCAACGAGCCTGCCGGTCATCGTGACGGGATACGGGGCCTGCCTGGACTTCTGCGACTCGGAGACCGCCTTCCTGATTCCGGCGCGCGAGGTCCCCCTCCCCCCGTCGTCCCTCCCCCCCAGCGCCGTCGGCTACTGGTGGGCCGAGCCCGATGGCGACGCCCTGATCACGCTGATGCAATCGGTGGTGGCCGACCCCGCGCATGCCAAAGCGGTCGGCAAGCGGGCACGCGACCGGATCCTGTCCGGCTTCACGTGGGCGCACATGGCCGAGCGGATCCTCGAGCGCCTGCGCATCCTCGGCATGCGCACCCCGACTCGCTTCGCGCTCTCCGACCCGTTTCAGGCGGGGCTGATGCCGTTGCCGCTCGAGGATCGACGCCGCTACGCCTTCCTCCATCACCCCCAGTGGGGCTCCACCTCCTGGCAGGAGGTCGTCACCAGCTACGCGCGTGCCTTCCCGGCCGACGCGGACGTGAGCCTCGTTCTCTGGCTCGATCCGAGCCAGGGCGTCACGCCCGAGGATGCCGGCGAGAGGATTGCCGGCGCCCTGGCCGAGGCGGGCCTCGATCCCGAGGATGGCCCCGATCTCCTCCTGGTTCCGGACGCCCTGGATCTGCCGGGTCTCGCCCGGCTTTACACCGCGGTGGACTGCATCGTGACCCATGGGGAGGAGCGGGACGCCCAACGAGCGGGCAAGGTCGGAAAGCGCACGCTGGACGATCTGTCCGTCGACGGGTGGCAAGGGGCCGCAGCGTTGGGGCAATCCGTGCATGTTTGACCGCACATAACCTAAAACCAGGCCTAAAGTCGCTCAGGAGGGTGCCGATAGAGATCCATAGATTCGCCTGCTCCAGAAAGGAAGGCCTATGGCTCTCAAGATCGTCAAATCGGTCTCGGCCGCCCTCACGCGCGAACAAGCCGTAGCAAACGCACAGCGTGCCTACGATAAGGGCGACCTCGAGGGAGCTGCCGCCAACCTCCTCAAAGCCCTCGAATTGGATCAAAAGGACGCCAAGCTCTTCACCCAGCTCGGCGTCATCCTCTTCCAGCAGATGAAGTACGACAAGGCGCTAATCGCCTTGCGCCAGTCGCTCGAGCTCGACCCCTACTCGACAGACGCCCTCAATTCCATGGGCGTCCTCATGTTCAAGCTCGAGTGGTACGCGGTGGCCCAGGTGTTCTTCCGCCGGGTGCTCGAGCTCGACCCCACGCATGCCAGCGCCAAGAAGAGCCAGCTCGAGACCGTGCGCAAGCAGCGCGCGAGCGGAGACTCGATCCCGCCGGAGCTCGAGGACGTCGTCAAACTCGCCAAGCCCGTCGAGCCCACTATCAGCCTCTGCATGATCGTCAAGAACGAGGAGGAGTTCCTCGAGGACTGCCTCGCCAGCGTCAAGGACCTGGTCACCGAGATGATCATCGTGGACACCGGCTCGACCGATCGCACGATCGAGATCGCCGAGCGCTACGGCGCCAAGATCTTCCACCACGCCTGGACCGGGGACTTCGCCACGGCCCGAAACGAATCGCTCAAGCATGCCACCGGCCAGTGGATCCTGGTGCTGGACGCCGACGAGACGGTCCCGGCCCAGTGGCACAACGAGGTCCGCAAGGCCGTCCGGAACGACGGGAACATCGGCTACAGCCTGGTCATCGAGAACCTGGTGGGCAAAGCCGGCCATCATCGCCAGCTGGCGCTCATCTTCCGCCTCTTCCAGAACCGCCCGGACATGCGGTACGAGGGCATCATCCACGAGCAGATCGTGATGGCTGCCGAGCGGACGGGACTTCCCCAGAGCGCCTGCACGGCCCACATCATTCACCGCGGCTACTTGGACCAGTACCTCGACCAGCGCGACAAGTTCCAGCGCAACCTCGCCATCCTGCTCGAGCAGCAGAAGCGCGAGCCGGAGTACGCATACGTCTACTTCAACCTGGGCCAGACCTACAAGCTCCTGAACCGGGCCGAGGAAGCCGAGACGAACTACGTGAAGGCCCTGAGCCTCCTCAAGGAGCAGAAGGCCGCGCACTCGACCGGCTACTACGCCAACCTGTACTTCTGCCTGGTGGAGCACTACCGCAACACCCAGCAGTACGAGAAAGGACTCGAACTGGCGGACGAGGCGATCGCCATCTACCCCACCTACCCCGACGTCCGCTTCACCAAGGGCCAGATCCTGATGGCCCTGGACCGGCTCGACGAGGCGACCAAGTGCTTCGAGGAGTGCCGGCAGTTCGCGGGCATCGTCTTTGCCGCCGGCAACGACCCCACGGTCCCGACGAGCAAGACCTCGAGCGCCCTGGGGGCCATCTACTCCCGCCAGGAGCAGTGGACCCAGGCCCGCCAGCAGTTCGAGCGCGCCCTCGAGGAGTGCGGGTACCCCGATCCCGAGATCCTGACCAATCTCGGCGTCTCGCACCTGAACGAGGGCAACCTCGCCAAGGCCTTCGAGTACATGACTCAGGCCGCCGAGGCGGACGAGAACTACCAGCGCGCCTGGATCAACCTGGGCAGCGTCTGCTACAAGACGGGCCAGTACGAAGAGGCGCTCGCCGCGTGGCGCAAGGCCGACGAGGTCGCCCCGAACACCCCGGAACTCGGTCACCTGATCGGCCAGGCTGCCCTCACCATCGGGCGTTACCAGGAGGCCCAAGAAGCGCTCGAGCGAGAGCTCGCCCTGAGCCCCAACCTGCCAGGACTACGCGTCCAGCTGGGCATCGCCCGGATGGGACTCGGTCATCTGGCGGAGGCCCGCGAGGCGCTACAAGCCGAAGCGGCGCGTGCCGAAGCGACCGATTCGTACGGCCAGGACGCACGGTACCTGGAAGCCTTCCTGTCCTTGCTCGACGGCGCCAGCACGGAGCTGCCCACCGACGCCGCGAGCCAGCGGGCCGTCGAGGTCTGGACGCTCGCCACCGAGCACCTACTCCTTGCCGAGCGCTACGCGGACGCGGAGCGGGCCATCGGGGCCATGCTCTATCTGGATCTTGCGGGCCTCGCCTTCTCGGTGGGCCGGCTGCTCCAGCAGAAGGGCCTCCATGAGGCCGCCCTCTCGTTCCTCTTGAAGGCGCGGGAGGAGGAGCCCGAAAACGCCGACACGTACTTCCTGATCGGCGAGTGCGCCGCCCAGGGAGGAAACGAGGAGGACGCCCGGACCATGTACCAGATGGCACTGAGCCTGAATCCCAGGCTTTCGCTGGCTCGGCAGCGGCTCGCTGCCATGCGGATGCCGGTCACAACAGCATAAAACTATATTTTTTCGGATCTAAAGTTCGGCGCAGGACGGCCGAAACAAAGCGTGGAAGCAGGGCGATTCAGCGCCCGTCAGTGTGGGAGAACACGGAGGTTCTCTCTTCCCTACTAAGGAGGTAAACTCATGGGTCTTCGGATCAACACCAACGTCGGGGCGATGAACGCCCACCGTCAGCTGACGATGAACGACACTGCCCTCAGCAAGTCGTTGCAGCGTCTCTCCTCGGGATTGCGGATCAACGGCGCTGCGGATGATGCCGCGGGTCTGGCGATCGCCGAGAAGATGCGCTCGCAGGTGAACGGTCTCCAGACGGCCTCCCGGATGTCGCAGGACAGCATCTCGCTCCTGCAGACCGCCGAGGGCGCCCTCGTCGAGACCACCAGCATCCTGCAGCGTATGCGCGAGCTGTCGGTCCAGGCTGCCAAC
>JAKFBU010000012.1:0-3477 GCA_036676985.1 Candidatus Sericytochromatia bacterium | reverse complement strand
GTGGTCAAGGCCGTCGAGAGCATGAACCGCTCGGCCCGCGAGGCGGCGAGCGCCACGACGCTCATCGCCCAGTCCGCCACCGAGCTGCAGGGCCAGGCGGCGGGGCTCCTGGAGGCCGTCGCCTTCTTCAAGGACGGTCAGGCCGCCAAAAGCCCTCAGTTGAGCCTCCGGATCGAGCGCCCCCAGGCCCCCATGCTAACGGCTGGGCGGTAGTCGGCAGCGTAGGGCCTCCAGCAGTGAAGGGGCCGCCTCGGTCAATCCGAGGCGGCCCCTTTTCACATTTGCAGCTCGGTCTCAGGTCCAGTTCTTGCGCCTGAAAAACGCGAGCATGCCGGCCGCCACCAGGGCCATCAGCAGCAGGATGATCTCGAAGGCCACCGGGTAGTGGCCGAGGGGCAGGGGCACGTTCATACCGTAGATGCCCGAGATGAGGGTCAGCGGCAGCATGATGACCGAGATGACGGTGAGGGCGCGGATGACCTCGTTGGTCCGGTGGGTGGTCAAGGAGTCGTAGGTGTCGTTGAGGGTCTCGATGATGCCCTTCTGGTCCTCGAGCATGTCCCACAGGCGAGCGAGGCTGTCGCCGATGTCCGAGAAGTAGATGTCGAGCTCTTCGCCGATGAGACGGCTCTTGAGGTACTCCAGCCGCGAGACCACGGGGATCAGCGGCTTGACGATGCGCCGGTAGGCGATGATGTCGCGGCGCAACAGGGAGATCTTCTCGATGGTCTCCCGGCCGGCGCTCTTGAAGATCTCGTCTTCGGCCTCCTGGACGTTGCGCTCGATCTTGAAGGCGATGGGAAAGAAGTTGTCGACCAGCTTGTCGATGACGCGGTAGAGCAGGTAGCCGGCGCCCTGGCCCATGTTTTCCTCTCGCTGCTTTTCGGAGCCCTCGAGGGCCTCGAACAGTCGCTCAAGCGGCCACACCCTTCCGACGTGGATGGTGATGAGGTAGTCCGGACCCACGAACACGTCCACCTCGCAGGGCGTGGTGACGCGCTGGAGCTTGTCGTAGACAGGGAAGTGCAGGACCAGGAAGAGGTAGTCGTCGTACTCGTCGAGCTTGGGGCGCTGGAGGCGCGAGACGACGTCCTCGAAGTCGAGCGGGTGGAAGGGGTAGTGCTCGTGCAGGTAGTCGAGATCCTCGCGCGTGGGCTGCGGGATGTCGATCCAGGTCAACCCCTGGTAGGTCACGCGCTTGATGGCCATCCGAACACACTTTCGTTCGCAGATGCTTGTGAGCCGCGCAGCGGTGCGCTTCTCCAGGGTAGTACGCGCGTGGGGTTCCGTAAACTGCCACGTCTTAACGGGCCCTTCCATCCCACGACGGGTACCCAATGACTCGGGCCCTCGCGAGTAAAAGTTTTCTCACGACGTCGGACGCCCTCACGTTAAGCTTATGCTCAAAAGGGCGCGCCTCCGTTGCCGGTCCCGAGAGGCTTTGAGGAACGTATGGGCGGCCAGGAGGCGGGTCGTTCGATCGGATTATGCCATGCAATGATTAGAGAACCATCACGTTAAGCTTCGTCATTTTTTGGGACATCTGTCCCATACTTTTCGTGTCATCGGGACAAATGCCCCGATGGTCGTCGACCCATGCGACCACACTGAGGAGGGTTGGGCCCCATGCGCACGCGTGTCCTGCTGGTATCTGTCATTGCGGTTTCCGTTCTGTCGTCGGCTCCGGCGCTCGCCGAGCCCATCACGACGGATCGACCGGACATCGCGGAGTCCAGCCTGGCCATGGGGGCAGGGGCCTATCAGCTGGAGCAGGGCACGAGCTTCGAGGCGGGAGGCCTCTCATTTCCCTCCCTGCAGCGCCTCGGGATAGGCTCCAATGTCGAGTTGCGCCTGGAGACGCCCATCGTGACCCTTTCCGGGGCGCAGGCCGCCTTCACGGAGGTGGGCCTCGGGGCCAAGTGGCATTTCCTGGACGGCGGCGAGCTCGGCCATATGCCCTCCATGGGCCTCATCGGCCATGCGGTCGTCAACAGCCTGGGCCAGGTGGAGCCGGTGTTCAAGCTCGCCGCCGACACCTCTCTGCCCCTCGAGTTCGACCTGGGCATGAACGTCGGTGCCTCGTTGCCGCCCGGCAACACGAGCCCCGCCCTCAACTACGCGGCCTCTCTGTCCCGCTCCTTGTCGGACAGCTTCCGATTCTACGTCGAGGCCTCGAGCGTCAACGATCTCATGGCCGGTACGAACGAACTCGGCGTCGACGGGGGCGTGGCCCTCTTGCTCGACGAGAGCCTTCAGCTCGACATGGCGGTCTACAAGGGGCTGACGGACACCTCTACCGACTGGTACGTCGGCGCCGGCATCAGCAAGCGCTGGGGCAACTAGCTCGGTTTCGCACAGTAAGAGGGACCTCGAATGTTGAACACCATCCAAGCCAAGTTGCAGTCGGCGTTCGGTGCCGTCATCCTGCTGTTCCTGATGTTGACCGTCGCCACGGTCGTTGGGCTGGGCCGGATCGAGTCCAACGCCGACGCCGTTTTCGAGCGCGAAGAGGGCCAGGCGGCCGCCCTCGGGTTCAAGGAATCGATCAGCCTGCTCTACAGCAACCAGGCAGACCTCATCATCAATGACAACGGGGAGATGCAGGCCGAGTACGCCCAGAACCGGGTGATACTCGAGCGCCGTCTGGCGGCGCTCAAGGCCATGGCGGATACGGCCGAGGAGAAGGCCTGGCTGCAACGACTGGACGAGCTGGTGCCGCAGTACTTCCGGATGTTCGACCGGGCGGTTCGAGTCTTCGAGGCCCGCCAAGGGATGTCCGTCCAGGAGCTGCGCGCCCGCTACAAACAGGTCGACGACGACACGGACGCGGTCAAGGTTCAACTCTTCGAGCTCGCAGACCGGCTGAGCGATTCGTACGGCCGCGAGGCCAAGGTCGCGAGCGAGGAGCTCGACGCGACGATTCACCTGACCAACCTCCTGCAGATCGTCTTGTCCCTCACGGCCCTGTTGGTCGGCATCTCCATCGCGTTCTTCTTCTCCCGCAAGCTCTCCGGCGCCATGCGCCAGCTCGCCTTAGCGGCGGAAGGCATCGCGCAGGGCAACCTGGATCAGAAGGTGGAGGTCAGGAGCAACGACGAGCTGGGCGATCTGGCCAAGAGCTTCACCACGATGATCGTGAACCTGCGCCGGATCATCGGCCAGGTGCGCGACGCGGCCTCCAGCGTCGCCGCGGGCGCCGACCAGATCAGCGCGGGCACCGAGCAGCTCTCCCGGTCGGCCCAGGCCCAGGCGGCGGCTTCCGAGGAGACCTCGAGCTCCATGGAGGAGATGGCGGCCTCGGTCACCCAGGTCGCAGGCAACACCCAGGCCTTGGCGGCCAACGTCGAGGAGACGTCCAGCTCCATGGAGGAGATGGTGGCCTCCATCCAGCAGGTGGCGGGCAACTCGGACAGCCTCGGCTCGGCCGTGGCCCAGACCAGCGCCTCCATCGAGCAGATGGTGGCGAGCATCCAGCAG
>JAKFBU010000011.1:0-22643 GCA_036676985.1 Candidatus Sericytochromatia bacterium | reverse complement strand
CGGGATTGGCGGGTTGGGGCTTCAGCACGGCATGGTCCTCTCGAATCAAGGCTCCCTGCTATTTTCCATCCCCTACGCGCCTCGGAACAACGGTCAGCCGAGGCTTACTTTTCGGGCAATACCACCATGTGAGCGCTACGGACGCCCTTCTCACCTGCCCTACCAAGCCCAGCTACCAGCGGATCCATGCCTGGGTCCAGCATCTGGCGGCGCGGGCGGGACGTCTGGCCCAGGGGCTCGTGTCGTGGCTGCTGCGCCTTCGACCAGGCTCCCTGCTGATCCACCTGCTCGCGTCCCCAGTGCCCCCCTTCACGGCCAAGGCATGCAGCGGAGCCAAACGTCAGCAACTCCGGGACGCCGCCCTGCTGCGTACCCTCGTGCTCGAGACCCCGGAACTGACCCATGGCTCGACATCGTCCTGGCTCCTCCAGCTCCATCGCTGGGGATGCCGCCCCATGAGCCGTGGGAGTCCACCCGATTCGTGACGTGCACCAGGACTGGCGGGTCGCTATCCTACCCGACGAGGAGGAAATCGACCCCATGGACGACACCCAACGCGCCCAGGAGGCGGCACTCGCCCGCTTCACCGTCATCGCCCCCTTGGTTTCGCGCCCCTTGAGCCCCGCCCAGGCCGCCGCCATCCGGCAGGCCATCCTTGCTGCGGAGCACTTGTTCCCCGGCGAGCGCCCGCGCCGGATCACCGAGCGCACCCTCAGGCGCTGGGTGGCGGCCTACAAGAAGGCCCTGCCAAACGGAACCATCGCCGCGCTCAACGCCCTCTACCCCGCGACACGCTCGGATCGGGGAAAGCCTCGCGTCTTCGACCCCCAACTCATCGAGGACGCCATCGCCCTGCGCAAGGAGCTCGCCACCCGAAGCACCGAGGCGCTGATCGCTCACCTCGACGGCGCCCCCAAGGCGGCCACCCTGGCCTATCACCTGCGCCGCCGTGGAGCCACCCGAGCGCTCCTAAAGGCCCAGACCCGCGCGCACCCGCTCTACGAGGCCCCCGGCCCCAACGTCATCTGGCAGTCCGACGTCAAGGACGGCTTCTTCCTGCCGGACCCGACCGAGCCCGGCAAGTTCAAGGAGGTCCACCTCATGGGCTTCCTCGACGACCACAGCCGGCTGATCGCCCACGGGGAGTGGTACTTCAAGGAGTCCCTGCCATGCCTGATCGACTGCCTGAAGAAGGCGGTCCTCAAGCGCGGGATCCCCGCTCGGTTCTACTGGGACAACGGCCCCATCTACAAGTCGAAGCAGGTGGGCCTGATCGCGGCCCGGCTCGGCGCTCAGGTCACTTTCTCCACGGCTTACAGCCCCGAGGGCAAGGGGAAGATCGAGCGCTTCTGGCGCACCACGGCCGATTCCTTCATGAGCGAGGCCGCCCACGCCGGCTTCACCACCCTCGACGAGTTGAACGGGGCCTTCTGGGCCTGGGTCGAGACCTACAACCGCAAGGTCCACTCTCGTACCCGCATGACCCCGCTGGAGCGCTGGGACACAGGAAAGGAGAGTATTCGCTATCCGCACGCCGCCGACACGCACGACCTCTTCCTCTGGGAGGAGACCCGCATGGTCAAGAAGACCGGCACGCTCTCCTTGGCGGGCAACGAGTACCAGGTCTCGGAGAAGCTGATCGGCCGCCGCGTCGCGGTGAGGTATGACCCGCTGGACCTGGCCACGGTCAAGGTCTTCCTGGAGGGCGAACTCCTCGAGGTGGCCACCCCGTACAAGCTCGTGGCCCAGACCCACCGCAAGGCGACCCCGCGGCGTCAGGACGAGAAATACCTGCCGCTGGCCAGCTCGAAACGGCTGCTCAACCACGCCGTGGCCACCCGGAGCACGGCCGTCGAAGCCGAGCTCACCCGGGTCACTGGTCCTCGTGAGCCCTTGGGGCGGCTCACGGAGCCTGCCTGGATCGCCCTGGTCGCCCAGGCTCTGGGCAGGGAGTTCGCCGCTCATGAGCGCGGGGAACTCGCCACCTTCTTCAGGCGTTACGCCCCGCTGTCGGCCCCGGTCGTGACCGACACCCTGCGCGCCCTGGTGGAGCGCAAGGGGGCCGAGCGCCATCTGTCGTACTACCTGGGCGAGCTGGCCCAGATCCGCATGGGAGGTATCCAGTGAGAGGCTACAAGAAGTTCTACGGCATGACGGGTTCCCCGTTCCAGAAGGGGATCCCGACGGCGGCCCTGCACCGCTACGAGCAGTTCGAGGAATTGACCAGCTACCTCAACTGGATCGCCGAGGAGGGCAGCACGGGCCTGGTGACGGGCGAGGTGGGCGCTGGGAAATCGACGGCGATTCGCGCCTTTCTCGAAGGGCTCGACGAGCGGAGCTACCATGTCTGCTACGTGGGGAACGCCGACGAGACCCGCAGCGTCTTCCGACAGATGGCCTGGGGCTTCGGGATCCGGGCCAAGCACCTGAAGGCGGATATGCGCGACGACGTGCATGTCCGCATACAGGGGCTGTGGCGTGAGCACGGCAAGCGGACTGTATTGGTGGTGGACGAGGCCCAAGAGCTTGGCAGCCGCGGACTGAGTGAGCTGCGCCTGTTGACCAACTTCACGTGCGATTCCGAATCGCCCCTGGCCTTGATCTTGGCGGGCCAGATCCAGATGAGGCAAAAGCTGAAGGGACCGAGCAACGTCGCCCTGGAGGACCGGATCTTCCTGCGATACCACCTCGCCGGGCTGAGCCTGCCCGAGACCCGCGCCTACGTCCATGCCCACCTGCGGGCGGTCGGGGCAAACCCAGACCTGTTCACCAAAGAGGCCGTGACCGCCATCTTCCAGCACTCAAAGGGCCTGCCCCGGCGGATCAACAAGATCGCGACCGCGGCGTTGCTGAAGGGCGGCCACAAGGAGGTGAACCCGATTGACGCCCCCCTGGTGGAGGCCGCGATCAAGGACCTCATCCAGGAATAGCAGCAAGATCGAGGGGTGGGGCCGCGCCTGCGAGCGCGGTCCCACCCCCGTCTCTCGTCCACCTGACCGTCGGCCAAATAATCTTCACAAATTGCGGCCATTCAATCTTTTCGACAACAACCCGTTCAACTCAAAGGCCCTTGCTTCCCAGGAAGCAAGGGCCTTGTCGTTAGGGTGATCAGGCGTGGGCGATCTGGACGTTCTGCTCGATGAAGCGGGCCTGATCGAGGACCTTGGCCTCGACCTCGTCTGCTTCGTCGGAGGTCACGAGCGCTGCTAGGTGATAGGGCTTGGGTTGCACGTACTGCACGCCGGGCTGCGAGCCGAGCCTGGTCAGGTCCACGTACTCCCAGGGGATCATGCAGATGGCGAGGCCGCCGTACTGCTTCTCGGGGGTCGGCAGCTCGTAGGGAGGACGATGCTGGGCGACCTCGAGCTTCGCCCACTCCGCCCACAGGTTGAGGCCGCTCGTGGCCTCGACCAGCTCCTCGATCATCCCGGCACCGACGCGGGCGCTGGCTTCCAGGAAGTACATGCGGCCGTCGTCCTGGCTCTTGATGTACTCGATGTGGGTCACGCCTTCCCGCAGGCCGAAGCCCTCGATGATCTGGCGGTTGAGGGTCTGCAAGGCTTTTTCATCGGGCGAGCCGCGGCGGATCGAGCGGGTGGTGTAGATGCCGCCCCGCGTGTGCAGGTCTAGGATGGGCGTGCCGTACTGGTGAACGGCCGCGAAGCGGACCGTGCCGTCATGGACGATCGAGTCCACGTGGAACACGGTGCCCGGGAGGTACTGCTCCATCAGGTGTAGGGACTGCTCGTCGCCCAGGGGGTTGAGCACGTCCCAGGCGGCCTGCGGATGATCGACTTTGCGGATGCCGTTGGACGAGGCCTCGGTGCGAGGCTTGATGACCCAGGGGCCCGGCACGCGCGCCATGAAGGCGTTGACGGCGTCGTGGTTGAAGATGGCGACGAACTCGGGGACGGGGAGGCCGAGCTCCCGGGCCCGCTGGCGCATGGCGAGCTTGTCTCGGAAGAGGTAGGAGGTGCTCAGGCTCAACCCGGGCAGGCGCATGTGCTCACGGAGAGCGGCGGCCAGCTCGATGTCGTACTCGCCCAGCCCGACGATGCTGTCGATCTGCTCGGTGCGGGCGAGGTAGCTCGCGGCATTGCGCACGAGCGTGGGGTTGAAGATGTCCTCGACCGCGTACAGGCCGTCGATGAGATGGCGCGGCCAATCGTAGTGCAGGGCCTTGGCGTTGGTGAGCACGAGCACCCGAGCGCCCATGTCCTTGAGTTGCTTGAGGAAACGTTCGCCGTAGAGGCCCTTGGTGGCCGCCATGACGCACAGGAAGGTCAAGCTAGAGGTGGTCGGCATGCGTGTACAACTCCCAATTCGAAACAAGAGCATTTTCATCGTTTTTTAGCCGAAATGCAAACCGCGCGCCCCGGTTAGGAAGCAAGGGAGCGTGGTATCTAGCATCCAGGACGGACGCCGATGTGCCGTTCACTGTTCCTACGAAAGGAAACGAGGATGCATCCGCAGTGGATCGACTATGCGGTCCTGGTCATCTACTCGGCGTTCGTTCTGGGCATCGGCTTCGCCCTTAAGCGTAACGTCAAGAGTTCCGAGGACTTTTTCATCTCGGGGCGCCGGATTCCCGGCTGGATCACGGGTCTGGCCTTCCTGTCCGCCAATCTCGGCGCCCTCGAGGTGATGGGCATGGCGGCCAACGGGGCCAAGTACGGGATCCTCACCAACCACTTCTACTGGGTCGGGGCCGTGCCCGCGATGCTCTTCGTCGGCATCTTCATGATGCCCTTCTACTACGGGTCCAAGGCCCGGAGCGTCCCCGAGTACCTGAAGCTGCGCTTCGACGAGAAGACCCGCGGCCTGAACGCCATCTCCTTCGCGGCCATGACCGTGCTCGCCTCGGGCATCAACATGTACGCCATGGCCCTGGTCTTCCAGCTGCTGCTGGGCTGGTCCATCCACGCGAGCATCCTCGTTTCGGCCTGCGTCGTTCTCGCCTATACGATCCTCGGCGGACTGACCTCGAGCATCTACAACGAGGTGCTGCAGTTCTTCCTGATCGTCTTCGGCTTCGCGCCCCTGGTGTTCCTGGGTCTCCGGGACGTTGGCGGCTGGGAGGGCCTGGTCGCTCGCATGCCGGAGGGCTTCAACCATGCCTGGCAGGGCCTGGGTAGCGCCGGCAGCAACCCCATGGGCATCGAGTGGTTCGGGATGGTGATGGGCCTCGGCTTCGTGCTGTCCTTCGGCTACTGGTGCACGGACTTCCTGGTCGTGCAGCGGGCCATGGCGGCCGAGGACATGAACGCCGCGCGGAACACCCCGCTCATCGCGGCCTTCCCCAAGATGCTGTTCCCGTTTCTCGTGATCACGCCGGGGTTGATTGCGATCGCCCTCACGCTGAACCCGATCAACGGCGCGGCTCCCATCCTGCCGAAGCTCGCGGACGGCACCTACGACTACAACATGGCCCTGCCAATGCTGCTGCAGCATTACTACCCTTCGGGCATGCTGGGGCTGGGCCTGACGGCCCTCTTGGCGTCGTTCATGTCGGGCATGGCGGGTAACGTCACGGCCTTCAACACCGTCTGGACCTACGACATCTACCAGGCCTACCTCAAGAAGGACGGCACGGACGCGCACTACCTCTGGATGGGGCGCATGGCGACGTTCGTCGGCATCCTCATCTCGGTGGGTGCCGCCTACATCGCGATGAACTTCAAGAACATCATGGACTACCTCCAGCTGCTGTTCTCGTTCTTCAACGCGCCGCTCTTTGCGACCTTCCTTCTGGGGATGTTCTGGAAGCGGGCGACGGGGCACGGGGCCTTCTGGGGCCTGGTGGCCGGCACGGTGACCGCCATGGGGCACTATGGGCTCGTGCAGGTCAAGGTGCTCACCTATCCGAGCGACATGGCCTCGAACTTCTACGCGGCCATTTATGCCTTCGTGGTGTGCTTCGCCCTGACGATTCTCGTGAGCTTCTTGACCCGGCCCCGGGCCGATCAGGAGCTCGAGGGGCTGGTCTACAGCCTGACTCCGAAGCCGTCGGTTGCGGGGGTGGTATGGTACAAGCGCCCGGCCTTCGTGGGCGGGATCGTGCTCGTGGCCACCATCGCCCTGAACCTCATGTACTGGTAGGAGGACGCCATGCTCGATATTCGTACGCCCATCGGTTTGATGTTCCTGGTGCTCGGCGTTCTGATCGGGGCCTACGGCCTTCTCACCCCGGGTGAGATGTACCGGATTTCCCTCGGGATCAACCTGAACTTGATCTGGGGTGGGTGCATGGCGGTGTTCGGGGTGGCGATGCTGTTGTGGCAGAAGTTGGCGCCTCAGGAGCAGCGGTCGGAGCGGGAGCTCCCTGGGGCGGTGCCGGCTGACAGTGAGCGGGCTTCGATTTCATAGGGAACCGTTTGCCCCTTCGACAGGCTCAGGACAGGCTTTCGACCTGGCTCAAGACAAACGGAATTGTTGTGGGTGCTAGGAGCGGCTAGTCCCGCCATTCACCGATACGAAAGGGGGCGGTAGCATTTGCTACCGCCCCCTTTCAGGTTCGTTAGGCCCGGACGAGGGGCTTGTACTTGATGCGCTTCGGGGTGAGGGCATCGGCCCCGAGACGCTTCTTCTTGTCGGCCTCGTACTCTTCGAAGTTGCCGTTGAAGAAGACCACCTGGCTGTCGCCCTCGAAGGCGATGATGTGGGTGGCGATACGGTCCAGGAAGAAGCGGTCGTGGCTGACGACCACCGCGCAGCCCGCGAAGTTCAGGAGGGCTTCCTCCAGCGCGCGCAGGGTGTGCACGTCCAGGTCGTTGGTCGGCTCGTCCAAGAGCAGGACGTTGGCGCCGCGGCGAAGCAGCTTGGCCATGTGAACGCGGTTGCGCTCACCGCCCGACAGGTCGCCGACGCGCTTCTGCTGGTCGGAGCCCTTGAAGTTGAAGCTCGAGACGTACGACCGCGAGGCGACCTCGCGGTTGCCGACCTTGAGCTTCTCCTCGCCATCCGAGATCTCGTCCCAGACGGTCTTGGCGCCGTCCAGGGCGTCGCGGCTCTGGTCGACGTAGCCGAGCTCGACGGTCTCGCCGATGCGGAGCGAGCCGCTATCCGGCTGCTCCTGGCCGACGATCATGCGCATGAGGGTGGTCTTACCGGCACCGTTGGCACCGATGACGCCCACGATGCCGCCGGGCGGCAGCTCGAACGAGAAGTCCTCGAACAGGAGCTTGTCGCCATAAGCCTTGGTGAGGCCCTTGGCTTCTACGACCACGTTGCCCAGGCGCTTGGCGGCCGGGATGTGGATCTCGACTCCGTCGATCTTGTCCGGACCCTGCTGAGCGACGAGGGCCTCGAAGTTCTGGACACGCGCCTTGCTCTTGGCCTGACGGGCGCGGGGGGACGACCGGATCCACTCCAGCTCGCGCTCGATGGTCTTCTGGCGAGCGGAGGATTGCTTTTCCTCGATGGCGAGGCGCTTTTCCTTCTGCTCGAGCCAGGCCGAGTAGTTGCCCTCAAAGGGGATGCCGCGGCCGCGATCCAGCTCCAGGATCCAGCCGGCGACGTTGTCGAGGAAGTAACGGTCGTGCGTGACCGCGACGACGGTCCCCTTGTACTGGGCCAGGTGCTGCTCGAGCCAGGCCACGGACTCGGCGTCGAGGTGGTTGGTGGGCTCGTCCAGGAGGAGCAGGTCGGGGGCCGAGAGCAGGAGGCGGCACAGGGCCACGCGGCGGCGCTCGCCACCCGAGAGCTTGGTGACGTCCGCGTCGCCGTCGGGCACGCGGAGGGCATCCATGGCCATCTCGACCTGGGTGTCCATGTTCCACGCATCAAGGGCGTCGATCTCGTCCTGGACGCGCTGGAACTCGTCGGCCGTCTCGTCGCTGTAGTTGGCGCTCAGCTCTTCGAAGCGGCGCATGAGCTCCTTGGCGTGGATCAGGCCGTCTTCGACGTTCTCGCGGACCGTCTTGGCGGGGTCGAGCTCGGGTTCCTGGGCCAGGATGCCGACGGTGGCGCCGTCCGCGAGGCGGGCCTCGCCCTGGAAGTTGGTGTCGATGCCCGCCATGATGCGCAGCAGGGTGGACTTACCCGAGCCGTTCATGCCGAGGACGCCGATCTTGGCGCCGGGCAGAAACGACAGCGTGATGTCCTTGAGAACCTCTCGGTTGTTGGGCTGTACCACCTTCGTCAGGCGATACATGGTGAAGACGTACTGATAGGAGGCCACGGATATCCCTCTCTTGAGCGTTACGCAAACAAACGAAACCCCATGATATCGGCTCGGCTCAACGGCGCCAAGATCCAAGCAGCGCAGAGCGCCTTTGACTGTGAGGCGGTATTCACGTTTCCAGGGCAATCTTCACGTTGTATCGATGGTGAGAGCAGGGTGGAGTCGACTAAGATGCGAATGATCAAACGGGTTTCAATTTACAGGTTAATCACGTGAATGTTGTAAGGTTTATGAGCCGCGTCCTCGCGTTTGCCCTTTTTGCCTGGCTTGTCGATGGGCCAACTGCCGTGGCGGCCAATTACGAGCATCAAGGGTCTCAGAGTGACCTTAGCCTCTCGGCAGTCGTAAATACCTCTGATACCATGCGCCCACTCATCGGCGTGGCGCTCAAGCAGGAACTGGGCGATGCCCTTTCCGTTCGCTTGGGAGGTGAGGTCGACATGGTCGCCACGAGCGCCAGTCGCCTCAATGTCGGCTTGCTGACGAACGGCCCCGTCTATTGCGGACTGGGGTTGAACTACGTTCCGGGAGGCTCGCCTGCTCTCAATGCGTCCCCCCTGTGGGGCGATGTCCTGGCCGGCGGGCGGATTGCCTTTTTGACCGGTGCCGTCGGTGCCGAGTATCGCCATGGCCTATTGGGCACGAGCTCTCTGGCTCTGACGTTCGGGGGGCCCATTTGATCGAAGGTTGAGCACAAGACTTTTATTCAGAGGCCGCTTGCCATGGCAAGCGGCCTCTTGTTTTTGCTTTATGACAAATCGTGAAATTTGCTCTGCTTGCCTGATTATGGGCTAATTGAGGGCTGTTGAAATGGGCATAGTGCCTTACGACGCTCCCTGTTTCCTGGAAGTGATGGCAAATGTACAATCAGAAGATCACCCGGATGGTCGCCGCGATGGTGGCGTTCCTTTCGGTTCCGTCTCCCGGTTTCGCTCAGCAGACCTATGTGCTGCCCTCGTCGAGCCGCCCCGCGGTCCAGGTCTTGACGCCGGAGACGCAATCGGCCCTCGAGAGTCAGGCAACCACTGAGCTCCAGTCGGAGCAGGCGACTGTTTCGGTCCCTGTTGCGAAGTCTGTCGGCGACGAGACTTTCTCGCCCATGGAGCGCTTCTTCGCCCAGGCCCCGGGCCTAGACGGAGAGCCCCTTCGCCAGTTCGGCTACGAGCTTTTTCTGGGGGGGATCGCCGGCAATGGCTTGACGAGCGAGGCCGCGGTGCCGTCATCCTATCCGCTGGGCCCCGGCGATGAGCTGGCTCTCAACGTGCCGTACTCGACGCAGGAGATTCGCTCCATCGTCAGCCGAGAGGGGACGATCTTCATTCCCAACTTCGGCACGCTGTCGGTTTCCGGCATGACCATCGCTCAATTCCAGAACGCCATCCGTGCCCGTGCGAAGGGCTCCCAGGTCACCGTGCGTCTGGCGAAGCTCCGGACGCTGACGGTGTACCTCGCGGGCCGCGTGAAGCAGCCCGGAAGCTACACCGTGGGTGCCCTGAGCACGATCACCACTCTCTTGCAGGCGGCTGGCGGTGTCGCCAAGAATGGCAGCCTGCGCAACGTGCGCCTCCAGCGTGGCGGTCGGACCGTCGCCACCTTCGACTTCTATGACTTCCTCCTCAAGGGCCAGGCTGCCGGAAACGTCCGCCTCGAGGCCGGGGACATTGTCTTCGTGCCGAGTATCGGGTCCCAGGTCGGAATCGCGGGCAACGTCCGCCAGCCTGCCATCTACGAGCTCAAGCCGGGGGCGACCTTGACCGAGAGCCTGGAGCTGGCGGGCGGCCTGCTGGCGCAGGCTTACACGCAGCGAGTCCAGCTCCAGCGGATCGGCGCCAACAGCGGCCGTGAGGTTCGCACGCTGGATCTCAACGCCCCGGCCGTTGCCAAGATGAAGCTTCAGGATGGTGACCTGATCTCGGTCGCCGGTGTCCTGGATCGGCTCGAAAACGCCGTCACTCTGTCCGGCAACGTCGAGCGGCCGGGGTTATACGAGATCAAGCCCGGTACGCGCGTCTCCCAGGTGGTCGGGGCGCTGACGGAGCTGAAGCCCGAGTCCTACTTCGAGTACGCCCAGATCAGTCGTGAGGTGGGTGAGGACCGCCACCTGGAGATCTTGCCCTTCAACTTGCGCATGGCGCTGGCGAAGGACGCCAAGAATGATCTCGTCTTGCAGCCGCGCGACAAGATCACTGTCTACTCCCAGAGCGAGTTCCGGGATCTGCCCGAGGTGGAGATCTACGGCGCGATCCTGCGACCGGGCAAGTTCCGTCTCTATCCGAACATGCGGCTCGCCGAGCTCATCAACATGGCGGGCGGTCTCAAGCCTGAAGCCGACGGGAGCAATGCGGAGCTGACCCGGACCCAGGTGGTCGACAACGTCACGCGCTTTGCGCGGCAGACGTTCTCGCCGGTTCGCGCGCTCGCCAAGGACGAGGCGAGCAACCTGTTGCTCGCGAAGGACGACGTGGTCCTCGTCAAGTCGGCGGCCAACTACCGCAAGACCTGGACCCTCCAGGTTTCCGGCGAAGTCTCCAATCCCGGCACCTACACCGTCCTCGAGGGCGAGACCCTATCGTCCCTGATCGAGCGGGCCGGCGGGTACACGCGTCGGGCCTATCTTCCGGGCGCGGTCTTCACGCGGGAAGCGGTGAAGATCCTGCAAAAGAACCAGCTGTCCGCCCTCGCCGATCGGATCGAGCAATCCATCATCGCGGCGTCGGCCAAGGACAAGGTGAATGAGGGGGCGCTCGCCGCCCAGAAGGAGCTGGTCGCGAACCTTCGCAAGTCTCAGGCCACGGGGCGCGTGGTCGTCCAGCTCGATGATCCGGCCAAAATGCGGGCGACCAAGAACGACCTGCAGCTCGACAACGGGGATACGCTCTACATCCCGCCCATCAACGAGACGGTTTCAGTGCTGGGAGCGGTGTATTCGCCCAACTCGCTGCGCTACGATAGCCGTATGACCGTCGGGGACTACCTACGGCGAGCGGGCGGAGCCACGGCTCAGGGTGACAACGACAATATCTACGTCGTGCGTGCCGACGGCCAGGTCCACTCCTTGAAGAACTACCGCGAGGGCTGGTGGGTCTTCAGCCGCAACCTGTTGGCCTCGCGCCTCAACCCCGGCGATACCATCGTCGTTCCGGAGCGGATCGACTGGAGCAATCCCTGGGTGGATGCGGCGTCGATCGCACAGGGCTTCGGACAGGTCCTGATGTCCGGCGCGGTGCTGTACAACACGCTAACCAAGTAAGCAGCCCCTCCGGAAAGGCTAAAAGAGGTCCCGCAAGCGAAGCTCGAGGTCGAGCCGCTTCGGGGCCTCGCCTTGTTCGTAGGTGCTCACGAGCTCCCGGAGCCCCATCAGACCCTCGAAAATTCCGCCCCGGTAGGCCTGCAGCATCAGGTACTCGACGTCCATGTCCGTGTTCGACAGTGCCAACAACAAGGCCGTCAGGCCGTGCTTCACGTCCTGCGTGTCCCGCAAGAGCACCAGCCGCTCGATAAGCGCGTCCTCCGACGCGATCACGAGGACCGGCGTGTCCTCCACCAGCACCTCCTGGATCCGCGCCTGCTGGTCCACCTCCGTCGGCTGGTCCGGCACGAACAGGTTCAGGTCCTCCTGAAACCAGCGGTTCGGCTTCCGCACGAAGCCCAGGCGCGTCATGACCTCGTCCACGTCCGGATGGTCCCCCAGGACCATGGTCAGGTCCCGGCCCACGTACCCCCCCTGCGTGTGCAACGAGACGGCCGTGTCCCCCATGACCAACGGGTCCCAACCCCGTTCGGCAAGCCCTTCGGCGATCGCGCTGGCGACTATCAACTGCTTCAAAAAGGGCGAGGCCAGTGCCGCACGAATCAGCACCTGCTCGTGCGCTTCTAGCGCCTGGTCCATGCCTCCCCCCTTCCCTTCACCCCCCAACCTGACCGGCCCCGCAGGGCCGGCATGCCGCCACGGCGGCGCGACACGTCCGCACCACCTCATGCAGCGCGTCCGCAAGCGGTAGCTCCAGCCGCGTCGCCGCCGCCAGCTGGTGCCCGCCTCCTCCGAATGACCGCGCGATCGCATGGATGTCCACCTGCCCGCGCGATCGCAACGACACCTTGATCCCGCCGTCCGAGAGCTCCTTGAAGAGCAGCATCACCTCCGCCCGCGACACCTTGGGCAGCTGCGAGAGGACGAGGTCCGTCTCGCTCTCGTAAGCCCCGCTCTCGGCGAGCATCTCCTGGGAGATGACCGTCCAGACCAGCGAGCCCTCGCACTCCTCGCGCAGCCCCGCGAGCGCCATGCCCATGACGCGCAGGGCCTCGACGGAGAGCTGCTCGTTGATCTCGTAGTTCACCCGGCGCGGGTCCGCGCCCGCCGCCACGAGCTTGGCCGCGAGCGCGTGGGTCTCGGGGCGGGTCTTGTCCGAGACGAAGCCACGGGTGTCGTAGAGCAGGCCCGCATAGAGGGCCGTGGCGCTCCCCTGATCGAACTCCAGGCCCAAAGGCGCGGTCAGGTCCGCCACCAGCTCCGTGGTGGCGGCGGCGGACTGATCGACCCAGGTATGGGTGGCGAAGAAGTGGTTGCCCAGATGGTGGTCGATGTTCAGCCAGATCCCGGGCAGCGCGGCCTGGGGCGGCAGGCGGGCGGGATTCCCGCAGTCGAGCACGATCGGGTGCCAGTCGTCCCCCGGGGGAGGGGTGCGCAGGATGGGGGCGAGCTCGCCCAAGAAGCGCGAGTCGAAGGGCAGCTCCTCGGGGGCGTAGATCCAGGCCGTCTTGCCCAGGCGCCCCAGGAGGATCGCGAGCCCCACCGCGGCCCCCAGCGTGTCGGGGTCCGGCGCGACGTGGGGCACCATGAGGAAGTGATCGGTCTCCCGCAGGAGCCGCGCGACCTGGTCGCGCGTCAGGGACGTCCGCTCCATGCCAACCTTCCCGCCCGCTACCCGGAACCCCTCGCTAAACCAGGCATGTGACGCAAGTAGCCACCCGAAGCGGCTGGACGGAACAGTTCAGCAAGGTGCTCTTCTGCCACCCAGCCGGATTATACCCGAGGCGGAAAAACCAGCGCTCGATCGCTTGGGGGCAGGAAATCAGCGCTTGGGGCGGGCTGCGAGGGATTTTTTGACCAAGGCGTCCAGGAGCGGCGCATCTTGCTCGTGGTCGAAGGAGAAGACGCCCACGATGCGGCCCTCCGAGACCAAGATCGCGCCGGGCGTCTTGCGCAGACCGAAGGCGTCTCGGCTGTAGCGCAACGGATCGAGCGCCTGCGGAAAGGTCATGCCGAGTTGCCGGGCCTTGGTCTGCACCTTCTGATCGAGGTTGGAGACGATGGCCTTGGAGTCAAGGTTCACGCCTACCACCCGCAAGCGGCCTGGCTGGCTCGCGGCGAGCTTCTGAGCCGCCTGGGCGAGCGCCGGCAAAGGAGATGGGTTGAAGACCGACCAGAAGACCACCAGCGTGGGCTGGGTCCCGGGCAGGGGGAGCGACTTGCCGTCGAGCAGGCGGACCTGGGCGTCGCGCACGGGCATGCCGGGCGGCAGGGCGCAGACCGAGTCATCCTGGTGCGCCAGCGCCGGCTCGCCCAGGGCGAGGGCATAGGCGGTCAGTCCGAGCGTCACGGCGGCCATCCGGCGCGGGAAGTTGAAATGAAAGCGTCTCACGGGGCGATTATAGCACGCAAGGAGGCGTCGGAGGCCGTAAAGCTAGGCATTACGGTAGATTGAGGAGCGAGTAGATTGGGGTATAATTATTCGCTGGGATGTATAGAGCGCATCGTCACGGGCGGGGGTGCGCGTATCGGACGGACGTGGACATGGAAAAAGCACTGCGAGACCTGAAGTCGGCGCGAATCCTGGTCGTCGAGGACGAGCCCAATCTTCGCAAGCTCCTCGAAGTCATCATCGGCAAGGAAGGCTACGAGGTGGTGACCGTCGCCAACGGCGAGGAAGCCTGGGATTGCATCAACCGCAAGACCCCGGACCTGGTCCTCACCGACATCATGATGGCCAAGATGGACGGCATCGAGCTCTGTCGCCGCATCCGCTCGCAACCCCAGTTCAACCAGGTCCCCATCCTCATGCTGACGGCCAAGGACGAGCAGCTCGACAAGTACCAGGGCTTCCGCGAGGGCGCCGACGACTACATGACCAAGCCCTTCGACCCGGTCGAGCTGGTCTTCCGCATCCAGGCCCACCTGCGTCGGGCCTCCTCGACCCAGAAGCCCATGGCCGAGGAGATGCGCGTCGGCGAGCTGCGCCTCGACCGCCGCAACTACCAGGCTCACGTGGGCGATCGCGCCGTCCAGCTCACCAAGAGCGAGTTCGCCATGCTCGCGCACCTCATGACGCACTCCGACGAGGTCATCTCGGCGGAGCAGCTGCTGGTAGAGGCCCTCGCTTACCCGCCGCATGTCGGGAACTCGGAAATCGTCCGCACCCACATCCGCAACATCCGCCAGAAGATTGAGCCGGATCCGGGCAACCCCCGGATCATCCTGACCGTGGCCCGTCACGGGTACACGATCAAGAGCTAGACGTGGCCACCATCCACTACGACGCCAACGAGCGCCTGCTTTCGGGCAGGCGCATCGCTGTGATCGGGTACGGGGCGCAGGGCCATGCCCATGCCCTCAACCTCCGTGACAGCGGGCACGACGTGCGCGTGGGCCTCTACCCCGGCTCCCCCTCGCGCGAGCGCGCTGCGGCCCAGGGCCTCCGGGTGCTCGACGTCGCCGCGGCCGCCGCCGAGGCGGACGTCATCGCCCTCATGCTCCCCGACGAGCGCATCCCACAGGTCTACGCCGAGGCGATCGCCCCCCACCTCTCGCCGGGCAAGGCCCTGGTCTTCGCCCATGGCTTCGCCGTCCAGTACCGGCAGGTACAGCCCCCCGAGGGCGTGGACGTCCTCCTGGTCGCCCCCATGGGGCAGGGGAACGCCGTTCGCGACCTCTACAAGACGGGCGGCGGCATGCCGTGCCTGGTGGCCGTGCACCAGGACGCCTCGGGTGAGGGCATGGAGCTCGCCAAGGCCTACGCCAAGGGGCTCGGCGCCGCCCGGGCGGGGATCCTCGAGACGACCTTCCGCGAGGAGACGGAGACGGACCTCTTCGCCGAGCAGGTGGTGCTCGTCGGCGGGGTCAACTCCCTCATCAAGGCGGCCTTCGAGACCCTGGTCGCGGCGGGCTACCAGCCCGAGGTGGCCTACTTCTGCTGCCTCCACGAGCTCAAGGCGGTGGTGGACCTGCTGCAGCGTCAGGGCTTTTCGGGCCAGCGCCGGCTCATCTCGAACACGGCCGAGTACGGCGCGGACCTCGCGGGCCCGCGCATCATCGGGGAGCCCGCGCGCCAGGCCATGTGGGAGGTGCTCTCCGAGATCCGCGACGGCAGCTTCGCGCGGGACTGGATCGCCGAGAGCCGGGCGGGCTGTCCGGCCCTGGCGGAGGCCCGGGCCGCCGAGGACGAGCATCCCATCGAGCAGGTGGGCAAACCGCTGCGTGACATGATGCCGTGGCTCTCGGGGTAGAAGATCTTTGTTCGGCTGTTAGCGTCGAAGGAGGTCCGCCCGTGGAGGTCAACAAGCGTCAGACGGCCCCGTTGTCCCAGCCCGGCCAGTCCGGGGCGCGATCGCCCGAGATGGCGGCTTTTCTCTCCGAGCTGTCGCCCCAGACGCGCCAGGAGATGATGCGCCTCCAGGGGGCGATCCCGGCCTTCAAGGGCTCGCCGCTGGATGCCCTGCTCTCGAACACCGAGGCCGGCGCCAAGGTGATGAAGGCGCACTTCGAGGACCTCGCCAAGTCGGCTCCTACGGACAAGCTGGCCACCCTGTTCAAGCAGGCGGCCGATGCCGTACTGGGGATGGTCGACATCCGAAAGGCAGCACAGCGGATGCAGGCCACCGCTGAGCAGGCGAAGGCGGCCGCCCTCTTGAAGCTGGTCCTGGAAGAGGAGGAGCTCTTGGCGACGCTCCAGAAGATCCGGTTTGAGGACATCCAGGCCTCCATGGACCTGCTCAAGCTGGCACAGCGCGAGCTGGACGCCATGCAGCTCAACCGGATCACCGTCGAGCAGCTCGTGGCCTCGGGCCTGGTGGTCGCCGTCACGGCACCCGTCGCGGCCAAGAGCAAGCTCGAAGGCGTGGCGGACGGGAACGCGGGCCAGCGGTTGACCGTCACTGACGCCAAGGCCGACGAGCGCATCTCGGCCCTCGATCCCCTCAAGGCCATGCAGGCGATGGCCTCGCAAATGGCCCTCGACGATTTCAGCTAAGGAACCCCTCACTTGCTCTTGATGATCGACAACTACGACTCCTTCACCTACAACATCGTCCAGTACCTGGGCGAGCTGGGCGCGGAGGTGCAGGTGCACCGCAACGACGCCCTCACGCTCGAGGACATCGAGCGGCTCGCTCCCGAGCGGATCGTGATCTCGCCGGGGCCCGGGACGCCGGACGATGCGGGCATCTCCAAGGCGCTCATCGAGCGCTTCCATCAGACGGTGCCCATCCTGGGCGTCTGCCTCGGTCACCAGAGCATCGGCGAGGTCTTCGGTGGGCGCGTGATCCGCGCGCCCTACCTCATGCACGGCAAGACCTCGCTCATGCACCACCGCGACAAGGGGGTCTTCGCGGGCCTGCCGCAACCCTTCGAGGCCACGCGCTATCACTCGCTCATCGTGGAGCGCGCGAGCCTGCCCGATTGCCTGGAGGTCACGGCCTGGACCGAGGACGGCCTCATCATGGGCATGCAGCACCGGGACCACCCCACGCTCGTGGGCGTGCAGTTCCACCCCGAGTCGATCCTCACGGCGGCCGGGCATGACCTCTTCCGGAACTTCCTTCAGCTGCCCCGCCCTGCCTAGTTTGGAGCCTGCATGACCCCTGCCGACCCCCAACGGATCATCGAGAACCTGAGCAGCGCCGTGGTGGGCCAGGAGCCCACGCTGCGCCTCATCGTCACCGCACTCTTGGCCGGGGGCCACGTGCTCCTGGAGGACGTGCCGGGCGTGGGCAAGACGCTGCTCGCCAAGTCGCTCGCGCACTCGATCGCGGGTGTCTTCCGGCGGGTCCAGTTCTCGCCCGACCTGATGCCCACCGACATCACGGGCAGCAACATCTACAACCCGCAGGGCGCGAGCTTCCGCTTCAGCCCGGGGCCCATCTTCGCGAACGTGCTGTTGGCCGACGAGATCAACCGGGCCTCTCCCCGCACGCAGGCTGCCCTGCTCGAGGCCATGGAGGAGGGCTGGGTGACCATCGACGGGGAGTCGCATCCGCTGCCGCGCCCCTTCCTGGTGCTCGCGACCCAGAATCCGGTGGAGTT
Organism: Candidatus Sericytochromatia bacterium; assembly: GCA_036676985.1. Lineage (GTDB taxonomy): Bacteria > Cyanobacteriota > Sericytochromatia > S15B-MN24 > UBA4093 > DATNQJ01. The sequence continues at coordinate 5,163 of JAKFBU010000011.1, read as the reverse complement.
CCAGGGGACGTTCCCCTTGCCCGAGGCGCAGCTGGACCGCTTCGCCATGATGCTCAGCCTGGGCTATCCGTCCCCCGAGGCGGAGCGCGAGCTGTTGGCGGGCCAGTGGGCCCGCGCGGAGGGCCCGCGCGTGACGCCGGTCGTGACGCCCGAGGAGCTCGTGGCCTGGCGCGAGCAGGTGCATGAGGTGCGGGTCGACGCGAGCCTCCAGGACTACATGGTCCGGGTGGCCAACGAGACGCGGAACCACCCGCAGATCGTGCTGGGGCTCAGTCCGCGCGGCAACCTGATCTGGCAGCGGCTGGCGCAGGCCCATGCGTTCCTCGCGGGGCGCAGCTACGTCACGCCGGACGACCTGCGAGCCGTGGCGCGCCCGGTGCTCGGCCACCGGCTCATCCTGACGGGGCGTTCGAGCCGCAAGGCGAAGCTCGCCTTGCTCGACGAGCTGCTCGCCTCGGTGCCCGTCCCGGTCTAGCCCGTGACGCCCCGCGCCGTCATCCTGCTCTTGCTCGCGGGCGCCACCCTCTTCGCGGCGGCGAACGTCGGCGTGGGGTGGCTGTATGCCCTGGGCTTCCTGTTCCTGTCGTATTTCCTGTTGGCCTTCGGGCTCGCGGCTCTGACGCTGCGCGGCCTCAGGGCGTCGCTGCGGCCGGGTGAGCGGACGGTCGCGGGCGAGCCGCTCGCATGCACGGTGGCCCTGGAGCACTCCGGGCGGACGGCCCGACGGTTCGTGAGCCTGCTGGCGCCGCCTCTGGGCACGCGCAAGGGCGTGGGGCCGTTTCGCGGCTACCTGGTGCCCGAGACCTGGGGGCATTCGCTCGTGGTCGAGGTGGCGGCCGGGGAGCGTACGCTGACCACTCTTTCGTTTCCCGCGCCGCGGCGGGGTGGCTTCGCGTTGCCGCCCGTCGTGGTGCAGGCGCCGGCGTATGGCCTGGGCGCCGTGCATCGGACGCTCCGGACGGAGGGTGAGGTGCTGGTGCGGCCGCGGGTGGTGGAGCTGCCGCGCCTGCGGTGGCTGCAGGGGAGCCTCGCGGCGGACCTGGACGAGCGCTCTGCGGCGCCCTCGGGAGGCTACGAGCTGATCCGGGCCATCCGGGAGTACCGGCCCGGGGATCCTCTGAAGTCGGTACACTGGCGCTCGACGGCGCGAACGGGTGAGCTGCGGATCAAGGAGACGGAAGGCGAGGCGAGTGCGGGCGGGGTGGCGATCGCCCTGGACCTCGGCGCAGGGCACACGCCCGAGTCGTACGAGCATGCCATCGTGGTGGCGGCGTCTTTGTGCGCGTTCGCGCAGGCGCAGGGGATCGCGGTGACGTTGTACTCGCAGTCGGGTGAGCCGCTGGATCAGAGTCTGGAGGGGCAGCTCGACTGGCTAGCCCAGTTACCACCCCCCCAACCCCCCCTGCTTCGCAAGGGGGGCCTCCGGGTGCCGGGCTTCGCCGGCAGGAGGCTCCCTGCTTCCAATTCCGCCCCCGCAGGGGCACTCCTCGTGCCCCCCTTGCGAAGCAGGGGGGGAAGGGGGGGTGAAACGGATCGGCATGCCGTGCTGATCACACCTTCGGCGGCCACCAGCGGAGACTACGTCCAGCGCCTCTACGTCGGCCCCGGCCCCGCTCCCCAGGGCATGATCCCGTGCCCCCCGGGCGAGGACCTCGCCGACTCCCTGGGAGGCGCCCATGGCGCTTAGACCCCTCCTCAATCCCGCCGACCCCCTGCTGAACCTGCGCCTCGCCTCGGCCGCCTCCCTCGGCATCGGCGTGCTCGCCCTCTTCAGCGTCAACGCGACTCCCCTCTACCTGCTCGCCCTCGCCATCTGCTGGGTCGGGTGCTGGTTCTCCCACCGGATGATGGGCCGCAGCTCGCGCCTGGTGAAGTCCCTCCTCGCCGTGGGCATGCTCTACCTGCTCTGGCAGTACCTGGCGAACCTCGTCTCCAACCTCCAGGACACCCGCCTGCCCCTCGCCGAGCTGCTGCTGTGGCTCCAGGTCCTCAACGCCTTCGACCTTCCGCGGCGCCACAACCTGCGCATCGCCCAGATGGTCGGCGCCATCCTGCTCATCTCGACGGCGACCCTGAGCCGCGAGATGACCTTCGGCCTCTTCGTCCTCGCCTACGCGCTCGTGGGGCTCTGGTGGGGTCACGAGGACATGCTCTCGGAGCTCGGCGCCAAGGTCTCCATCCGGCGTCCCGAGAGCCGCGCGCACCTCATGCGCGCCCTGGGCGTGATGCTCGCGCTCGGCGTGGGCCTCTTCCTCTTCGTGCCCCGCCTCGAGGGCGGCTTCCTCAAGCAGCTGCCCGTCTCGATGATGATGACTCTGCCCGCGAACCTGAGCCCCAAGATCGTGAACTCGGCCTACCCCGCGGGCCAGGGCGGCGCCTCGGGCCGCCGCCAGGTGAACCCGGACGCCTATTTCGGCTTCGCCGAGGAGCTGGACCTCAACTTCCGCGGCCGCCTGAGCGACGAGGTCGCCCTCAAGGTGCGATCGCCCCGCCGCCAGTACTGGCGCGGCATGGCCTACGATCGCTACGACGGCCGCACCTGGCGGATGTTCAGGCCCGAGGACGTGGCGACGCTCTCCGTCGGCACCCTGCCCTTCACGCTGGGCAACGACCCGTTCGACTCGGGGGTGACCGGCGTCGTGACGGTCTACGTGGAAAAGGACCAGACGAACCTCGTGCTCATGCCCGAGCGATCGCGGCGCCTCTACTTCCCGACCTCCACCCTGTTCGAGGACTACAACGGGGGCATCCGCAGCCCGGTCACGCTCGACCAGGGGCTCTACTACACGGTGGTCATGGACATGGCGGGCTACCGGCGGAACTGGCTGAAGCAAGCCCCGCGCCTCACGAAGTCCCAGCGCGATCGCATGGCTCCCTTCCTGCAGGTGCCGCCCACCGTCACGGCCCGCACCCGTGAGCTGACGCACCGGGTGGCCGGGGGCGCTGCGAGCAACTTCGAGATCGTCCGTCGCCTCGAGACCTACCTGAAGGCGAACTACCGTTACGACCTGGGCATTGCGGCCTTCCCGGACGGGGTGGACACGCTCGACTACTTCCTGTTCGAGCAGCCGGACCGGTCCGCCTACTGCGAGCAGTTCGCCACGGCGCTTGCGGTCATGGCGCGGATCGAGGGGATTCCCACCCGTCTTGTGTCTGGCTATCTGCCCGGCACCTACAACCCCTTCACCGGCCTGTACGAGGTCAAGACCTCGGAGGCCCACGCGTGGGTGGAGGCCTTCTTCCCGGGCACGGGCTGGGTGCCGTTCGACCCGACTCCGGGCTCGTCGGATCCCATGGGCGTCTCGCGGGAGGCCTCGCGTCTGCCGATCAAGGAGCTGCTCGGGAAGCTGCAGGGCGGCCTGGCGGGGCTGCTCGCGGTGGCGATCGCGGCAGCCACCCTCTTCGGGCTGGCCTGGTTCGTCGTGCGACGGCGCTTCGGACTGGGGACGAAGGACCTGCCGCCGACCGTGGCGTATCGCCGCTACCTGGCGCTCTTGAGCCGCCACGGCCTGGAGCGCCCGCAGGCGGGCGACACTCCCGGCATGCACCTGGAGCGCCTGAAGGCGCAGCCGGGGTTCGAGGCGATCGCTCCGGAAGCCGAGCGCTTCGTGCGTTCCTACGAGTCGGAGCGGTTCGGGGGCAGGGCCGGTGATGAGCCACTGGAGCGTCAGCTGGTGGCGATCGCCGACCGATTGAAGGCTCGAAAGAACTCCAGGCCCTAGATCCGGGTATGATGGCATGGCTCAAGCGTGATGCGGGCTACGGATCCGCGGCTCGCTCGAGCGTACGATCTTCAGAAGGGCGGCCCCTTCTGGCCGGGATGGGACAATGAGGAATCGCGTGCTTCCGAAGGGTTTCACGGGCGTGGCCATGGTCATGGCGATGTCCCTCCTGTCGGGCTGCGACCTCCTGCTCCTGTCGCCCTCGATGCCGGGCCTCATGCCGGGGCTGGGGCGGCCGCACACCGGGCGCGTCCTCGATAGCCAGACGGGCCTTCCCATCGGCAAGGCCACGGTGGCGGCGGGCTTCGGCGCCACCAACACCGACAACGCCGGGAACTTCGCGCTCTACGGGGACTTCTCCGGGGGCAAGAACATCTCGTTCTCGCGGGCGGGCTACGTCTCCGCGACCTACGCGCTGGGCTCGGTGGTCGACGGCGACACCTACTACCTGGACCCGAGCTTCTCGACCAACGGCAACCTGGCGCGCCGGGCCTTGAACCTGACCGGCACGCTCCTGGACCAGAGCGGCGCGCAGATCAAGGTCAACGGCAACGTGAGCTTCGCGGGGGCAGCCTCCGCCCGGGTCAACGAGTCGACCGGGACCTACGGCATCACGGCCGAGTTCGGCCTCCCCGGCAGCGTCCTCTCGGCGGTGTTGGCGGGAGGGCAGATCAACGGCGGGCCGGTCACGGACGAGAAACAGCCCTTCAGCTATCTGTCGTTCGGCTATCGTCTGGTCGACATCCCCTCGGTCTCGCCGGATACCAACTGGTTGGCCACGGCGAGCGTGCGCACCCAGAACACGACCTTCACGGACATGACGGTGGTCTACAAGAACCTGGGGGCGTTCGCCAATCCGGCCCCCCGGACCGACGTGCAACTCGACTTCGGGATGCTCGGCACCGCGCCGGTCGGTCGCGGCTACAGCACCAGCCAGACCCTGCGCGTGCCCAACGTCGAGGGCGCCAAGTACGTCGTGTCGGGCGAGATCTCGGACGCGACCAACAAGACGTCGAGCAAGGCGATCATCACGACGCCCCTGACGTCGACCGTCACCTTCGAACTGCTCTCCCCGCCCAAGGTCATCGGGCCCGCCAACAACTCCGTGGGCGTGGGGACGACGCCCACCTTCTCCTGGGAGCCGGTGAACAAAGCCAACCGTTACGTGGTGGAGGTGTTCGAGGATACGGGCTCTTTGAACCTCATGGCCAAGTGGCGGGGGTACACGACCTCCACCAGCATCACGTTCCCCGGGTTCTGGGACAACGACTTCAACGGCGGGGTCCTCTTCCAGCAGGCGAGCTATTCGTGGGCCGTGCGCGCGGTGGCGACCGAGGTGTCGGCCATCAAGAGCGCGGTCGATCTTCGCGCCGACCTGCCGTCGGTGAAGCCGAACCGGCAGAGCAAGTTCGAGTCGGTGACGCAGGGGATGAGGTTCTCG
>JAKFBU010000010.1:0-4942 GCA_036676985.1 Candidatus Sericytochromatia bacterium | reverse complement strand
AGTGGGCGTAACTGGATTCGAACCAGTGACTCCTACCGTGTGAAGGTAGTACTCTACCGCTGAGTTATACGCCCAAGCTCAACTTGCGGTGAGGTTTTCATTATAGCCAAGCTAAGACGTAAGTCAAGCTTGGCCTTCACCCTTACTTCGAGACGTCGAAGATGAGCCCCTCGTAGTTCTGGCCGCCCACCACCGGGATCCCGGTGAGGGTCTTGTTCTTCCAGTAGCTCTTGAAGGTGCCGTACTCCATCGTCTGGAACGGACCGCCGATGCTGTCGTGCAGGATGACGCGCTGGGTAGCGTCGTTGTAGCCGACGACCACGACCCAGTGCTCGGCGCCCTCGTAGTCCAGGACGACCATGCCGGGACGGCCCTGGTCCACCAGCGACTTCACGAAGTCCAGCGTGCCCTTGCGGTACGGCTGTACCTTGAGGCCCTTGCTCTTGAGGTAGCTCTGGGCCGAGCTCGCCGTGGTGCCCAGGTTGAAGCGGTTGGACTCGTTGACGACCTGCTGGTAGTCCACGTTGACGCCCCAGTACTTGAGGAGCACCGTCGAGGCCGCCTGGGCGCAGGTGTTGTCCTTGGCGTTCTGGGTGACGTAGGGCACGTCGTCGATGATGTGGGCGCCGTTCTGGTAGACCGTCACCTGGCGCTGGCTATCGGCCTGGATGGACTGCACCGGGCTCGACTTGGTGTACTCGACGGCCGTGCCGTTCTTGAGGCTGGTGCCGTCGATGGTGCCGGGCACGCCGGGGGCCATCGCGCCGCAGCCCGTCAGCGCTCCGGCCGCGAGGATGGCGACCAGGGAGGCCGTCAGCAGCTTGGACTGGATCTTGAGGGCCTCGGCGATGTGGTTGGGCTTGACGAGGCCGCCGTCGACCAGGATCGCACCGATCTGCTTCTTGGTGAGGCGCTGCTCCTGCAGGGCGCCCTTGAGCTGGTCGCGGCTGATGACGTTGGTGGCGACCAGGATCTCGCCGAGCATCAACTTGACGGCGGTGGCCGAGTTGCTGTGGGCGTCCTTCTGCCAGGTCAGGACGGCGTCCAGCTCCGCCTCGGTGATGACGCCGAAGCGGACGAGCACCTCGCCGAGCTTCTCGTTGGTGCGCTTCTGCTCCTCGAGGGCGCGGTCCAGGTGGCGCGGCGTGACGCGCTTGGCCTTGAGGAGGATGTCGCCCAGCCGGTGCCGGACGTTGGCACCCGCCTCGAGGGCCTCCTCGGGGGTGTCGAGGTCCGCCTGCATCGCCAGGACGGCGTTGAGCTCCATCTCGGACAGGACGCCGAGCCGCATCAGGGTCTCGCCCAGGCGCTCGTTGGTCTCGCGCTGCTGCTCCAGCGCCACGCTGAGGTCGTCGTGCGAGATGAACTCGCCGTCGAGGAGGACCTCGCCCAACAGGCGCTTCTGCGGTGCGGTCGGTTGCAGCATCGTGACCATGGCTACTCCGTGTCCTTTCCCTTGCTCTCTCTATACCCTGATCGAGCGCTCGTTACTTACGATTGACTTAAGATCGCCTGGCGAAGAAGAGGCCTTGTCCGCGGCCGTCCTTGCGGGCCCCCCAGACCATCACGCGCTCACCGGAGCGGGTGACGATCGCCGCGGGGTCCTCGTCGTCGGTGTCACCGGTCGTGAGGCCCGTCTCGGACGTCCAGGCCGCGCCTTCCAGCTTGCGCTCGGTCAGCTTGTAGGCCGCATCCGTCTCCGCGGCGTAGACGAGCCACAGGCCGCCCTGGGTAACCGCCGCGAGGCTCGGGGCCTCGCCCGCCGTGCCGAGGTCGGAGGCCTCGCCCCAGGCGCCCGCGGCGCTCCGGGTACGCGTCTGAAGCTTGCCGTAGGAGCGGTACGCGACCACCAGACGCCCGTCGGAGAGGGCCGCGAGCGCCGGGTCGCCGCCGCCCGCATGGACGGTCGCGGCCTCGCTCCAGGCGCCCTGGGCGCTCTTGGTGCGGAAGCGGATGGCGCCCCCGAGGGTCTCGTAGGCGAGCGCCAGCGTGCCGTTGGCGAGCGTCGCCACCGAGGGACGGTAGCTCTGATCGGGATCCTCGGGCAGGGCCGCGGCCTCGGACCACGTCTGGCCGTCCGGCGAGGTGGTCTCGTAGAGCCGGAAGCGCTGGCTGCGGTTGGAGGCGAAGAAGAGGTGCAGGGTGCCCGCGGCGTCCTCGTAGAGGGCGGGCGACTCGTCGGTCAGGGGGCCCTTGGCGACCGCGACGGGCGCCGTCCAGCGGCTGCCGTCAGGCGAGGTCGTGCAGTAGACGTGCTGGTCCCCGAGCTTGTCGGACGAAAAGGCGATCGCGAACCCGCCCCCCTGGCGCTCGATGAGCGACGGCTCCACCGCGCGCACGCCCTCGGGCGTGACCCGGGTGAGCGTCCAGCCGGCAGTCACCTGGGGGGCCGCCGAGACGCTCGGGCCGCCCATGAGCGCATTCTGACCGCACCCGGTGAGGGTGAGGGCCAGGCTGATCAAGGCGACGGCGAGTGGGCGCATGGTGACTCCTGAAGGGACGTTCCTGAGTTGTTATCGCGGGGGCAGCGGTAAAACTGACTTATCTCACGATTAATCTTACGTAAAGTCCCCGGGGCGGCAAGGCCCTGGACTTTCCCGTTTGAAGGCATTACAGTCCTCTGGCACTCGAAGGCGAGAAGGGACCGCATGAACCAGCCCGGCACCATCGGATCACTCGGCGAGGACGCCACGATCAAGGCCATCCAGCGCGTGCTCGCGCCGCAGGCCCTGCCTGCGGGCTGGGTGGGCATCGGCGACGACTGTGCCGTGACGGATCTCGGATCCGGGCGGGCGGTGACGACGACGGATCTGCTGGTGGAGGGGGTGCACTTCCGGCTCCAGACGACCCCGGCCTGGGACCTCGGCTGGAAGGCCATGGCCGTCAACGTCTCGGATATCGCCTCCATGGGTGCGCGGCCCCGCTGGGCGACCGTCTCGGTGGCGGCGCCCGGGGATCTCCCGCTCGATTGGCTACAGGAGTTTTACGCCGGCGCGCGCGCCCTCTGCGAACGCTACGACCTCTCCATCGTCGGGGGCGACACGGTGGGCTCACCCGGCTGCGTCATGCTCGCCGTCACGGTGGTGGGGGCTGCCGAGCGCCCCGTCCTGCGCACCGGAGGCCAGCCGGGCGATGTGCTCTGGGTGACGGGGCCCGTCGGCAGCTCGGCGGCCGGCCTCTGGGTCCTGGAGCATCCCGAGGAGGCCCAGGGGCTCGATCCCGCTTTCGTCGCGGAGGTCGTCGCGGCGCACCGGCGGCCGGAGCCACAGGTGGCCGAGGGGCAGGTCATCGCTCGCCTGGAGCGCGCCGCCATGATGGACAACAGCGACGGGCTCGCCCGGAGCGCCCTGTGGCTCGCCGGGGCCAACGGCCTCTCCCTCGAGCTCGACGCCGCCGCCCTGCCCATGACGCCGGCGGCCCGCGCCGTGGCGGCGCGGGCCGGAGTGGATCCGCTGCAATGGGCCCTCTACGGAGGGGAGGACTACAACCTGGTCGTCCTCGCGCCGGAAGCAGCGGTTCGAGAGTTTGGCGGGGAGTTAAGCGGAGCCGTCCCGGTGGGACGCTGCCGCTCGGGGGAGCCCGGAGCCTCGGTGCGCCGGGGGGAGCGCGTCCTCCCCCTCGAGCCGGGGCGTACCTACCAGCACTTCACGGAGTAGGCGCGTCCTACTGCTGCTTGGAGAGGTTGCTGAAACGCACCCTGAGCAGGCACTCGGCCGAGTTGTTGAGCTGCTCGGCGACGATGTACATCTCCAGCTGCTTGAGCACCATCTCCAGGCTGAGGGAGGGCTCGTAGTAGGTCCGTTGCATCAGGATTTCGTCGTTCCGTTGCACTTCCGCTTCGATCATCGCCGCGCTCCTCTCTGAGTCGTCCCCCGAGGCAGCCCCGAGTCACCTCGGTGTGTAACGATTTGTAACAAAATCGATGGTAATCTCCCGCCACCCGACTCCCTATGGTCGACAAGCCCAAGGATCCAAGGAGCGGCATGGCGGGTTTGGACAACCCTCGGCCGTACGCTGTGGCGTCGGCGTAGTCAGGGGCTCGGCCCGCGAAGCCGCCGGGTGCGTGGTACAATGGAGCTTCGTGCATGCCCCGAAAGCGAGGGCAGCCGTGAGTTTCCACTTACGAAGGAGCCTCCATGTCAGATAAGATGAAAGCACTCGAGTTGGCCCTGGCCGGGATCGAAAAGCAGTTCGGCAAGGGCTCGATCATGAAGCTCGGGGACAACGCCCGCATGCGGGTGGACGTGGCGCCCACGGGCATCCTCCCGCTCGACGTCGCCCTCGGCGTGGGCGGCCTGCCCAAGGGCCGTGTGGTCGAGATCTACGGCCCGGAGTCGGGCGGTAAGACCACCGTGAGCCTGACGGTCGTGGCCCAGGTCCAGAAGCTGGGCGGCATCGCCGCCTTCATCGACGCGGAGCACGCGCTGGATCCCCAGTACGCCGCCAAGCTCGGCGTGGACGTGGACAACCTCTTGGTCTCGCAGCCCGACACCGGCGAGCAGGCGCTCGAGATCGCCGACGCCCTGGTCAAGAGCTGCGCGGTGGACATCATCGTCGTGGACTCGGTGGCGGCCCTGGTGCCCAAGGCCGAGATCGAGGGCGACATGGGCGACAGCCACGTGGGCCTGCAGGCCCGCCTCATGAGCCAGGCCCTGCGCAAGCTCACGGCCACCATCGGCAAGTCCAACACCATCGTCATCTTCATCAACCAGCTGCGCGAGAAGGTCGGTGTCATGTTCGGCAACCCCGAGGTGACGACCGGCGGCCGGGCGCTGCGCTTCTACTCGAGCGTCCGCATCGAGGTGCGCCGGGTCGAGACCCTCAAGAAGGACGGCGTCGAGATCGGCAACCGGGTCAAGACCAAGGTCGTCAAGAACAAGGTCAGCCCCCCCTTCCGGGTCTGCGAGTTCGACCTCATGTTCGGCGAGGGCGTCAGCCGCGC
>JAKFBU010000009.1:0-4294 GCA_036676985.1 Candidatus Sericytochromatia bacterium | reverse complement strand
CTGGTCGGCGCGCATGACCGCGCAGCCGGAGAGCAGGGTGGCGGCCATCACGGCCCCGGCCAGGAAGACGTTCATGAGTCAGCAGCCTTTCTGAGATCGTTCCAATGAAGCAAGTGACCTCACATTACCCAAGCTCGGCTGCTAAATCAACACGGCCGACCTCAGGCGCAACCAGGCTACGCCGCCAGGACGGACGATCGTCGCGTTGACAGATCGCGACACCGAGGCAAACTGGAAGTTACTGGATGGCGAGTGAGGTGAGGCGATGTCGAACGAACCGGACCACCGGGCAAACTTGGATCCCCTCCCGTTGCTGGCCATGGCCGCAGCAGGCTTCCTGCTCTTGTCCTATCCATGGGTTTCGCCGCTCGTCCAGGACCGCTTCGTGCTCGGGATCCCGCTGATCTTCCTCTTCGAGTTCGGGGGCTGGGCCCTGCTGATCCTGCTGGGGGCGCTCTACACGAGGGGGGGCTGAGGTGCCTATTCCTCTGCTGATCGGAGCCACCGTCGCCTACCTCGTCTTGCTCGCCTCCATCGCTTACCTCAGTGAGGCCCCGGACGCGCGGCGGATCGACTGGATCCGGCATCCCCTCATCTATGTCCTCGCACTCGGGATCTACACGACGGGCTGGGGCTATTTCGCAACGGGGACCGAGATCTTCTTCGGGGTGTCCTACCTCGGCCTGGAGATCGGCTGGTCGTTCCTCTTTCTCTTTGCCTGGCCGGTCATCATCCAGGTCATCCGGATCGCCAAGGCCTTTCATGTCAGCACGCTTCCCGGGTTCATGGCCGTCCGGTTCGGAGAGTCCCGCTTCTTGTCGGTGGTCATTTCCCTGCTCCTGATCGTGTCCATGCTGCCCTACATCGGCTTGCAGCTAGAATCGATCGCCATTGCGTTCCAGACCTTGGGCGGCTCCAGCACAACCGTCCCCTCGAACGGCCTGGTCCTCGCGATCACGTTGCTCCTGGTGGTGTTCGCCATTCTCTTCGGGGCCCGTCGCCCGGATCCGACCCAGCGCCACGAAGGGATCGTCGTCGCCATGGCGTTCGCCGCGATCGTCAAAACAGCCGCCTTGGCGGCGGTCGCGGCGTTCACCTGGTGGCACTTTCACCGGCAGTCCTCGTTCCAAGCGACTCCGACCCTCTGGCCCGATCTAGCCCTGGGTCAAAACCCGGGGAACTCCTATACCTCCTGGTCGGGCTACTTCTTGCTGCAACTGATGGCCGTCCTCTTGATGCCGCACATGTTCCACATCGCCGTGGTCGAGAACCGCGAACCCCGGCAAGTCCACCTCGCGCGGTGGGTGTTTCCCATGTCCAGCTGGATCCGCCTGGTGCTGGTCATCGCCATTGCGGTGGCGGGTATGAAGCTGGGGCTGAGGGGGGCCGAGCTGCAAACCGCCGTTCTGCGGCTGCCCCTCGAGGCCGGCAGCCGCTCCCTGACCTTGTTCGCCTTCATCGGGGGGATCGCGGCGGCGAGCGGCATGGCCATCGTCGCGATCATCGCGCTGGCCAACACGGCGGTGATCGATCTGCTGTTGCCCCTCTTGTCCCGTCACATCGCCCGGCTGGGACGGTTCCTGCTGCTCCTTCGCTGGGGCATCATGGTCGCGATCGCCTTGCTGTCCTATCTCGTTTGGCTCACCTCACGGGGGGAGCTCCTGTTCCAGATCGGCACCATCTCGTCCATCGCCGTCGCTCAGCTGGCGCCCGCCTTTTTCGGCGGACTGGTTTGGCCTCGCCTCCAGCGCAACGCCGTCGCCTGGGGGCTCTCCCTGTCTGCCCTGGTCTGGCTCTATACCGCCTTCCTCCCGAGTTTTGCCGGAACGCTCCCCGGCCTCTCGGACCTGCTGGCAGAGGGGCCTTTCGGGATCGCCTTCCTCCGTCCCAACGCCTTGTTCGGGACCGAGGGCATGGATCCCTACATCCACTCCTTCTTCTGGTGCCTGCTGGTGAACGTGGCCGCGCTCGTGATCGTCACCATCCGTCAGCCCCTCTCGCCCGACCTGGAAGAGCGAGTCCGTGAGCTGCTCGCCGGCACCCCCGAGGCGCCCCGGCACATGCATGCGCTCCAACGCAGCATCAGCGACCCCGAGATGGAGCACCTCCTGGCCCGGTTCATCGGACAGGAGCGGGCGAGCTCGGAGGTGGCTCGGATCCGCGCAGCGCTCGAAAAGACGAACCAATCGCCGGAGATCAAGCTGCTCATGGCCCGCAACGAGCTCGAGCACATCCTGCGCGGACCGCTCGGGTCCACGGTGGCGAAACGGGTGATCAGCCGGCACCTCCCGCTCTCCGAACGCACGCTCGTGGACGTCATGGAGGCCTACCAGAAGCTCGAGCAGATCCTGGCGCTCAACCGAGAAGACCTCGCCAATCGCGTCCGGGAGCTGACGGTGCTCAACACCGCCTCGGAGCGGCTCGTGGCGGCCCACGACCCCGAGACGCTCCTGAGCACGGTGACACAGCTGTTGGTCGACTCGCTTCACTTCGACCTGGCCGGCACCCTCTTGCTGGAAGAGGGTCGTCTGCGGCTGTGTTGCGCGCATGGGTTCACGGCGCTCGCTAACCAGCCCTTCGAGGCTCCACCACATTCGGCCCTGGCGGAGGTGCTCCAGGATCGTCAGCCGCGGTTCCTCACGGCCCCCTTCCCCTCCGATCCGATCGATCCCGTGCAACGGGCGGAAGATCTCCGGACGTTGGCCTATATGCCCCTCGTCCACCGGCAGCGCCTGCTCGGAATCCTGGTCTGCGGGACCAAGAACCGTCCGCTCTTCATCTCCGGCAATTCCCAGGCGACCCTCCAGGCGCTCGCGAACGATCTGGCCATCGCCCTTTCCGCGGCCCAGCACCGGCAGCGGGAAGACCTGATCAGACGGCAGCTCGACGCGACCCTCAACTACATGCCCAATGCCGCCATGCTCGTCGGAAAGGATGGTCGGATCCTCCTGACCAATCCCGCCATGCGGGAGCTCTTGCAGGCAAGCGATCAGGACCTCGGGCCGGATCGATCCTTCGCCGATCTCGCCACCCAGCTGGAAGCGCGCGACATCACCGGTCAGGCACTGCCGATCGAGGACCTCCCCACGTTCCGCTCGATCCGGGACAAGGTCGCGCAGAACGTCCCCGCCGCTCGAGTGCGCACGCTGCAGGGGCAAGAGCGGATCCTGAGCGTCAGCTCCGCGCCCATCTTCGACGAGGCCGGCGAGGCGATCCAATCCGTGACCGTGTTCCGCGATATCACCGAGCTGTACCAGCTCAAGGAAGAGCTGGAAGCAAAGGTCCAGGAACGGACCCGGGAGCTCTCCGAGGAGCGCGATCGCCTCACCTACGCCATCGACGACCTGCGCAGCCTCGAAAAGGTCCGGGGGACCTTCATCAACGCCATCACCCATGACCTCCGGATCCCGTTGACGGGCATCGTCGGCTACGGAGAGTTCCTCGAAGAAGGGCTGGGCGGCGAGCTCACCGCCCAGCAACTGGAGTACACACACGAGATCATGCAGGCGGCCAACCGGATGACGGGACTGCTCAATGAGCTGCTGGATTATGCCCGCCTGGAGGCCGGGAAGTTCACCGTCGAGCCTCGCCCGTTCGGCTATCCGCAGGTCGTGCAACAGGCTCTCAATACCTTCCGGCCCGCCATCGAGAAAAAGCGCCTCCGGTTGACCACCGATGTTCCCGCCGACCTGCCCGAGGTCCTCGCCGATCCCGACCGGGTGATCCAGGTCCTCAGCAATTTGCTCTCCAATGCCGTCAAGTTCACCCCGGAAGCGGGGTGGATCACGATCCGGGCGTATCCCACCGGCGGCATGCTCCGGACCGAGGTCAGCGATTCGGGAGTCGGGATCGCCCCCGAGGAGCTGCCCTTCATGTTCGAGCGGTTCCGCCAAACGGAGGCGGGGCGAAAGGCGGGGGGGACGGGCCTGGGCCTCAGCATCGCCAAGACGCTGGTCGAGGCGCATGGCGGGACGGTCGGAGTGCAAAGCGAGCTCGGGAAGGGCAGCACCTTCTGGTTCACCCTGCCGCAGCATCCGGCGGCGACGGACGGAGAACCTTAGCGGGCGCCCCGCGTCTCCCACCGCCGACCCGTTGCCGGGAGCTGGAGCCAGACGGCTCGGGGCCGGTTGCCAAAAAAAGACCCCGAGCCGGAAACCGGCTCGGGGTCTTGAGTGCGGAAGAGAGGACTTGAACCTCCAAGGGGTTGCCCCCACATGCTCCTGAGGCATGCGCGTCTGCCATTTCGCCACTTCCGCGCGAAGGATTTAACTATACCACAAGCTCGCCTCGCGGT
>JAKFBU010000008.1:0-5243 GCA_036676985.1 Candidatus Sericytochromatia bacterium | reverse complement strand
GGCATGGCGCGAGGGGGCATAATGGAGGCGACCGTCCGCCTGCCTCCCCCTCGGGGACCCGAAACGAGAGGACCCATGACCGCCGTTCAGACCGCCGTCGCGACCACCCGGCTCTTCGGAGTCATCCGGGCGTCCGACCCCGAAGAGGCCGTCTGGGCTGCGCTCGCGGCTCGACAGGGCGGCCTGGAGCTCGTCGAGGTGACCATGACGACGCCCGGCGCCTGCGAGGCGATCGCGGAGCTCGCCGCTCGGGGCATCCTGGTGGGGGTGGGCACGGTGCTCGACACGGCGGACGCGGAACGGGCGATCGCTGCCGGGGCTCGTTTCGTCGTCTCGCCGCACGCCGACGAAGGGATCGTCCGCCTCTGCCGGGAGGCTGGGGTCTGGGTCTCGCAGGGCGGCTCGACGCCGACGGAGCTGCTGGCCATCCACCGTATGGGGGCCGACTGCGTCAAGGTCTTCCCCGCCGAGGCCCTGGGAGGCCCACGGTTCATCAAGCTGGTGCGGGATCCCCTGCCCTTCCTGAAGCTGATGCCCACCGGCGGCGTGGACGGCACCAACCTGCAGGCCTACTTGGCGGCCGGAGTGACGGCAGTGGGCGTGGCGACGTGCCTCTTCGACAAGCAGGCGATCGCAGCGCGCGACGCGGAGGCCGTCGCCCGCAAGGCCGCCGACTTGCTCGCCCTCTCCCGGGCCTAGCACCCGGTTATTGTTTGGAGATCGTTAAAGGCTCTTCAAAACATGATTTCCGGTCGCCAGGAGCGGGCTCGCTCGGGGCATAAGCAAATTAGCGATACCACTGGCTTAGAGGATTGATATGGCAGCGATTGACGATAACGTAGGACGGGCGCATCGCCTTCAGCCCAACCTTCCGCCCAAGGGCGGTGCGGGCAAGCCGCCGGAGGATTCGCCCAAGGAGCCCAAGCTCGAGGCCAAGTCCGACGAGCGCCGGATCGGGACCCGTCCGCCGACGGAGCAGGAGCGCCAGCAGGCCGCCCTGGCGGCCGTGAGGGCGGCCCAGGCGGGCAAGCCTGCCGAGGCGGCGAAGAAGGACGACGACACTCCTGCCGCCAAGAGCGTGGCCGATGCCATCGGCATGGCGGACGGCGTGCGCGAGGGCGTGCGGATCGGCTCCAACATGGACGAGCTGCGCACGCTTCCGGTCCTCGGCCGGGTGGTCCAGGGGGAGAGCCGCATCGGCCAGCTGGTGTCCTCGTTGGCGCGCAGCAACATGGGCCAGAGCTTGTCGGCCCTCCTGCAGAACCACAAGTACATCGCGCCCCTGGCACGCGGTCTCGGTCGCATCGCGCCCTTTGCGGGGGCGGCGATCGCGGGCTTCGACATCTACTCGGCGGTCAAGACGGTCAACGACCCCAAGGCGACCAAGGGTGAGAAGGGCCTGTCCATCGCCAAGTCCGTCTTCTCGTCGATCTCGGGCGTAGCGGGTCTCGCGGCCCTGGCGCTCGCGCCGACGGGCGTGGGGGCGGTCATCGCGGGCGGCGTCGCGCTGGGGGCCGGTCTCATCTCGACGGGGCTGGATCTGTGGCTCGGCCACGTGAAGCGCCAGAACAAGAAGGAAGAAGCGAAGGCCGAGAAGCAGCCGGCAGTCGCGAAGTAAGGTTCAGGCCCCCCGGTCATCCGCCGGGGGGCTTTTTTCATGGCGATGAACATGGAGGACCCCCCCTAACCCCCCCTCTAGAGGGGGGGAAGCCATCGGGAGGGGAAATCGTCGCCCTGATCCAAAGGAGCCACCTGGCTTTCCACCCACCAATGATCCCTACCCCCCTCTAGAGGGGGGCTGGGGGGGCCTCCTTATCCCTCTTCGTTGACGCCAACCGCCAGGCAGGCGACCATGGGGGCGTCCCCGCCCTACCCCCTGGAGGCACCATGCAACTTGGCAAGATTCGGCTTCGCTGGCTGAGCGACGGAGAGTACAAGCTCGACGGCGGCGCGATGTTCGGGGTGGTCCCCAAGACCCTCTGGAGCAAGCGCTACCCCTGCGACGAGAACAACTACATCCGGCTCGGCCTCAACTGCCTGCTCATCGAGACGCCCGACGCCACCCTCGTCGTCGACACCGGCTACGGCAACAAGCTCACCCCCAAGCAGCAGGGGATCTTCCAGCTGCGCCAGCCCCCGACCCTCATGGAGAGCCTCGAGCGGGCCGGCATCGATCGCGCCAAGGTCGACTACGTCCTCTACTCCCACATGCACCACGACCACGCTGCGGGCGGCACCTGGGTGGACGAGGCCGGCGTGATCCGCCCCACCTTCCCCAACGCCAAGCACGTCATGCAGAAGGCCGAGTGGGAGGAGGCCAAGGCCCCCAACATCCGCTCGGCACATGCCTACTGGCAGGAGAACTGGCAGGTCATCGAGGAGGCGGGCCTCATTGCCCCCGCCGACGGCGAGGTCGAGCTCGTGCCCGGCGTCAAGCTCATCCCGACCGGCGGCCATACCACCGGCCATCAGGCCTTCCTCATCGAGTCCGAGGGTGAGGTCGCCCTGCACATGGGCGATCTCCTGCCCACCCACGCGCACCTCAACCCCCTGTGGGTCATGGCCTACGACGACTACCCCATGGACTCGATCATGGCCAAGAAGAAGTGGATCGGCCGGGCCAAGGCCGAGGGCTGGTGGCTCACCTTCTACCACGACCCCGAGATCCTCGCGGGCATCTGGGACGCGGAGAACAACCTCGTCCGCAAGGTGACGGCAGACGAAGCGATGGTGCTCGCATGATCCGCCGCTTCGCGCACGTCGAGATCGGGGGCATGAGGAGCTGGGCCCTGGTGGACGGCGACAACCTCACGCTGCTCGCGGGCGACGCCCCGCTCGGCGATTTCCAGACCACCGACCACGTGGTGCCCCTCGCCGAGGCCAAGCTGCTCGCTCCCGCTCCGGCTCCCTCCAAGATCCTGGCCGTGGGCCTCAACTACCGCTCCCACCTGCAAGGGCGGCCCGCACCCGAGCGTCCCGAGCTCTTCCTCAAGCCCCCCTCGGCGCTCGTCGGGACTGGTGACGCCATCGTGCTGCCGCCGGACGCCGAAGATGCCCACTTCGAGGGCGAGCTCGTCCTGGTCATCGGGCGCCGCTGCCGCAACGTATCCCCTGAACAGGCGCTGGACCACGTCTTCGGCTACACGGTCGGCAACGACGTGAGCGAGCGGCGCTGGCAGGCCGGTGACAAGCAGTGGTGGCGGGCCAAGGGCTGTGACACCTTCGCGCCCGTGGGCCCCTGGATCGTCCAGGGTCTCGACGTCGCCACCCTCCGGATCGAGTCGCGGATCAACGGCGAGCCGGCCCAGGAGGCGCCCCTCGCGGATCTGATCTTCGACGTGCCCACCATCGTCAGCTTCGCCAGCCGCTACATGACCCTCGAAGCGGGCGATCTGATCTTTACAGGAACTCCCGGTCACACCCGCGCCATGCGGGCGGGCGACGTCGTGGAGATCGAGGTGACGGGCATCGGCAAGCTCTCCAACCCCGTCCAGCAACCCTAGTCCTTCACGATCTTCTCAGCTTTGACGCGCCTTCTCCGGATCGGAGGGGCGCGTTTCGTTGGGGATCAGGAGCTAAAACCCGGGCCTTCAGAGGGTTTAACAATCGTTAAGAAATGTAAATAAGCACAAGGGTCCCGTTGACCTGGGTTTGGATATGTTGCATAAAGTGAAGAGATTTATCTGCTTAATGAAGCATTGTAACTTGGTTTCCTTGCTTTCGTCGTCTTGTCATATCAAGTTGTGATGCCTCGCATCTCTTTATCAACGATTCTGTCCTGCCACTAAGTACGGAATTCAATCCAGAGCGACCACTGAGAGAAAGGGACCTCATGGCCGAAAAGCGCACTGCTAGTCCGACTAACACTGCGAGCAAGGAGCCGACCAACACCCAGCAGCTGCGACAATTGCTGGATGCGATGCGATCGGCCAAGGAGGGCGACTTCTCGGTCCGCCTCTCTGCCGAGCGCGGTGGCCTCATGGCCGATCTCGCGCAGGCGTTCAACGAGCTCAACGGCATGAACGACCGCATGGCGCGCGAGATCGTGCGCGTCGGTCGCGTGGTCGGCCGTGAGGGTCGAATGACGGAGCGTGCGACGCTGGGGCCCGTGGCGGGCGCCTGGGAGACGACGGTCGACTCGCTCAACGGCCTGATCGGAGACCTGGTCCAGCCCTCCACCGAGGTCGCGCGCGTCATCATCGCGGTCGCCGAAGGCGACCTGACGCAGAAGATGGCCCTCGAGATCGATGGGCGTCCCATCAAGGGCGAATTCTTGAAGATCGGTACCACCGTCAACACGATGGTGGACCAGCTCAACTCGTTCGCCTCGGAAGTCACGCGCGTGGCGCGCGAAGTGGGTATCGAGGGTAAGCTGGGCGGTCAGGCGCAGGTCAAGGGCGTCAGCGGCACCTGGAAGGACCTGACGGACAACGTCAACCTCTTGGCCGGCAACCTGACGGTCCAGCTGCGAGACGTGTCCAAGGTCGCAACGGCGATCGCGAACGGCGACCTGACCCAGAAGATCACGGTCGACGTCAAGGGCGAGATCCTCCAGATCAAGAACGTGATCAACCAGATGGTGGACTCGCTTTCCACCTTCGCGGGCGAGGTCACCCGCGTGGCGAAGGAAGTCGGCACCGAAGGGAAGCTGGGCGGCCAGGCGCAGGTGAAGGGGGTCGCGGGGACCTGGAAGGACCTGACGGACAACGTCAACTTCATGGCGTCGAACCTCACGGATCAGGTGCGTAACATCGCGAAGGTGACGACCGCGGTTGCGAACGGCGACCTGACGCAGAAGATCACGGTCGATGCCAAGGGCGAGATCCTCGAGCTCAAGAGCACGATCAACACGATGGTGGACCAGCTCTCGAGCTTCGCGGACGAGGTCACCCGGGTGGCCCGCGAGGTGGGCACGGAGGGCAAGCTGGGCGGCCAGGCGCACGTGAAGGGCGTCAGCGGCACCTGGAAGGACCTGACGGACAACGTCAACTTCATGGCCTCGAACCTGACGGATCAGGTCCGTAACATCGCCAAGGTCGCGACGGCGATCGCGACGGGCGACCTGACTCAGAAGATCACGGTCGACGCCCGCGGCGAAATTCTCGAACTCAAGAGCACCATCAACACGATGGTGGACCAGCTCTCCTCGTTCGCGTCGGAAGTCACCCGCGTGGCGAAGGAAGTCGGCACCGAGGGCAAGCTGGGTGGCCAGGCGGACGTCAAGGGCGTCAGCGGCACCTGGA
>JAKFBU010000007.1:0-70331 GCA_036676985.1 Candidatus Sericytochromatia bacterium | reverse complement strand
GGCTATTATGTTACTTTGGGCTCCGTCGAGATCTGGCCAGGGGGCGGATTTCGGGGCGATCCCGAGGGAACGGATGCGCATCAAAGAAATCGAGATCGACAACTTCAAGAGCTTCGGCAAGCCGACCAAGATCCCCTTCCTGGACGGCTTCACCGCCATCAGCGGCCCCAACGGCTCGGGCAAGAGCAACATCATCGACTCCGTCCTCTTCTGCCTGGGGCTCTCCAACTCGCGCACCATGCGCGCCGAAAAGCTCACGGATCTCATCAACATCAACACCTCCCGCCGCGAGGCCAAGGTCACCATCCGCTTCGGCGGCACCGAGAACGAGGCGGGCGTGGAGCAGACCATCGAGGTCAGCCGCCGTCTCAAGGAGACCGACAGCGGCTACCAGAGCACCTACTACCTCAACGGCAAGGCCTGCACCCTGACCGAGCTGCACGACGTGCTCGCCATGCACAACGTCAGCCCCAACGGCTACAACGTCGTCATGCAGGGGGACGTGACCCGCATCGTCACCATGACCCCCACCGAGCGCCGCAAGATCATCGACGAGATCGCCGGCGTCGCCGAGTTCGACGCCCGCGTCGCCCAGGCCACCAAGGAGCTCGAGAAGGTCAACGAGCAAGAGGACAAGAGCGCCCTCATCCTCAACGAGATCGCCGAGCGCCTCGTCCAGCTGCGCACCGAGCGCGACCACGCCCTCAAGTACCAGAATCTGCGCAACGAGCGCGATCGCCTCGAGGCCCTCACCAAGCTCTCGGCGGTCTGGGACCTGCGCCAGAAGATCGCGGGCCTCGCGGACGTCGTCTCCGCCGCCGACGAGCGCCAGGGGACCATCCAGACCACCATCGACGAGGCCAAGACCGTCGTCGCCGCGCGCCAGGCCGAGTACGACGAGCTCTCCGCCCAGATCCAGCAGAAGGGCGAAGGCGAGCTCCTGGGCCTCCAGACCCAGCTCGAGGAGACCAAGGGCCAGATCGAGCGCGAGCGCAGCGCCCGCAGCTTCCTCGACCAGCAGAAGTACGACCTCCAGCGACTCAACCAGCGCGACCTCGAGACCATCGAACGCCACAAGGCCAAGCTCGAGGACATCAAATACAAGGAAGGCGACGCCAAGGACCGTCAGAAGCGCTACCAGGACGACCTGGTGGTGGTCCAGGAGACCTGGAAGAAGGCCAACGAGGAGCTCTCCGCCCTCTACTCGGCCAACGAGGCGGTCGCCAAGAAGGGCACCGAGCTTCGCAAGGAGCTCAACGACGTCAAGGACAAGTACAACGAGCTCTGGCGCGAGAAGGTCCGCATCGAGGACGCCTCGCACCGCTCCGGCGACAAGCTCACGGCCTGGAAGGCCGAGCTAAAGACCCACAAGAGCGCGACCAAGGCCCTCGACAAGGAAGCCGAAGCCCTCCAGGCCGAGATCAACGACTTCCAGCAGAGCATCCAGGACTACGACAAGGAGCGCGAGCACATCGCGGCGCGCTACGCCCAGGCCCAGACCGAGGTCCAGAACCTCGAGAACCTCGCCAACCGCGCGCGCGACGGCTTCTACCGGGCGGACGCCGCCTACAAGGCCGCGGGCGACTCGGCCTTCGGTCGGGCCGTCGAGACCGTCCTCGGCGCTGGCCTCAAGGGCGTCCACGGCACGCTCGCCCAGCTGGGGGCGGCCCCCGACGAGTACGCCTACGCCCTCGAGATCGCCGGCGGCGGCAAGCTGCGCAACGTGGTCGTGGACGACGACTCCGTCGCCGCCCGCGGCATCGACATCCTCAAGCAGAAGCGCGCCGGCCGCGCCACCTTCCTGCCCCTCAACAAGCTCAACCCGCCCCGCCGCCTGATGCCCACCGGCCAGGAAGGCTTCATCGGGTACGCCGTCAACCTGGTCGAGTTCGACCAAAAGTACGCCGCGGCCTTCCACTTCGCCTTCGGCGAGACGCTCGTCGTCCACCACATGGACTACGCCCGCCCGCACATCGGCAAGTACCGCATGGTCACGCTCGACGGCGAGTTGCTGGAGCGCTCGGGCGCCATGACCGGAGGTTCGGATGGCAAGGGCTCGGGCGTGCGCTTCACGGCGACGCTCGCCAAGGAGCTCGAGGACGCGAAGCTCGCCTACGACCGCGCGCTTTCCAAGCTCGCCAATCAGAAGGCCGTCCAGGAGAGCATCGCGGCCGACGCCGAGAAGGCCAAGGAGCAGAAGAGCTACTGCCAGGACCAGGTCCGCGCCAAGCAGTTCGAGCTCCAGGACCGCACGCGCCGCATCCAGGCCCTGCACGACCAGATCGTCAGCCTGGAGTCCCAGATCTCCATCGAGGAGTCGGAGGCCGACGGCATCGAGGAGCGCCTGGAGAGCTTCCAGAGCCAGCTCATCCTCCTGGAGGATCGGCAGAACCAGCTGGAGCTCGAGATCTCGGACATCGACGAGCAACTCGACAACGAGCGGGTCGCGGAGCTCTCGAGCCTGGTCGACAGCCACGACTTCAACGTCAAGCGGCTCGAGGGGCTCATCAACAACACCCTTCACGAATTGAAGGGCCTGGAGCTCGAGGCCACCAACAGCCACGAAGCCATCAACCAGGTCCAGACGGAGCTGGATCGCCGGGCCGAGGAGCTGGACGGCATCGCCCAGAAGATGGCCATCTGCGAGCAGACCATGGCCGCCTGCCACGACAAGCTGAGCGCCCTGGAGCGGCAGCGGGACGCCCTGCGCGATCGCATCGGCACCCTCGTCCTCGACCGCGAGAAGAAGGCCGAGGAGGTCCGGGCGGCCGAGCGCAAGGCCTCCGAGCGCGAGCGCGAGCTGGAGCGCCTCCTCGAGGGCGTCCAGGCCACCCGGGAGCAGATCGACACCCTGAAGCCCCAGCTGCAGGCCATGGAGGACGAGCTCTGGCTGCAGCAGATCGAGCCTCCGACCGAGCCGCCCGCCGAGCAGTCCACCGAGGAGCTAAAGCGCCAGATCACCCGGCTCGAGGTCAAGATGCGCGAGATGGAGCCCGTCAACATGCTCGCCATCGAGAGCTTCGACCGCGAGGCGGCCCGCCAGGCGGACCTCCAGGAGAAGGTCGCCAAGCTGCGCGAGGAGCGCCTGACCATCCTCACGCGCATTGACGAGATCGCCGCCCAGAAGAAGGCGAGCTTCATGAAGGCCTACGACCAGATGGCCGGCAACTTCTCCGAGATCTTCGCCGAACTCGCCGCGGGCACGGGCGAGCTGAAGCTCGAGGACCCCGAGGACCCCTTCAGCGGCGGCCTCATCATCCGCGCGCAGCCCAAGGACAAGCGGATGCAGCGCCTGGAGGCCATGAGCGGCGGCGAGAAGTCGCTGACGGCCCTCGCGTTCCTGTTCTCGTTCCAGCGCTACATGCCCGCGCCCTTCTACGCCTTCGACGAGGTGGACGCGGCCCTGGACGGCGTGAACGCCGAGCGGCTCGCGGTCATGGTCAAGAAGCAGACCTCGCACGCGCAATGCATCGTCATCTCCCACCGGCGCCCGATGCTCGAGCGCTCGGACCAGACCATCGGCATCTCGGCCCGCACCGACGGCGTCACCCGCGTGCTCGGCGTCAAGTGGGCGAACTAGGAAGGGAGGCCACCATGGAAGAAGCGGCTGTCGTTCCCGAGCTGAGCGTCTTCGACGAGATCGCCACGGGCAACAAGGGCATCGACATCCTGGTGGACCTCGCCAAGTCCGGCCAGATCGACCCCTGGCACATCGACGTGGTGGAGGTGACCGACAAGTACCTGCTCACGCTCGACGTGACCAAGGAGACGGATCTGCGCCTCTCGGGCCGTGCGCTCTTCTACGCGGCCGTGCTCCTGCGCCTCAAGAGCGAGGCCCTGGACGAGGAGGAGCAGGCGATCTTGGATGGCGATGACGTGGACTACGAGGTGGACGACGAGAGCGACACGCTCGTCGTGCGGCCGGCGCTGAACGTGCTGGACCGGGCGATCGCCCGCCGCACGAGCGCCAAGCAGAAGCGCGTCCGTCCCACGACCCTGGTCGAGCTCATCGCCGAGCTGCAGCGCCTGGAGGAGATGGAGCGCGAAGGCGCCATGCAGCTGGACAACATCATGCGGCGCCGAGCTCCGAGCCCCGAGGAGAACCGCCAGACGGTCATCAACATGACCCACGAGGAGGACGTCGAGGGCGACATCGACCGTCTCTCCATCCTTTTGAGCGAGTGGCTGACCGGGACGGGCACGCTGATGCTGTCCGGAGTGCTCGCGCACTGCCCAGACACGCGGGGGGCCTTCCTCGCGCTGCTCTTCCTCGACTCGCGTGGTAAGATCACGCTCCACCAAGACGAGTTCTATCAGGAAGTGATGATCATCCCGGAGGACATCCCCGCCCATGGCCAAGACCGCGCGGCGTAAGACCTACGTCGAGCTGACCGCCGAAGACCTCAAGCCCCACGTCGAAGCGGCCCTGTTCGCCACCGCCAAGCCCCTGACGCTCGACGAGCTCGCCGAGCTCACCAGCGAGGGCAAGCGGAAGGTGAAGAATGCGCTCGACCTCCTGATCGCGGACTACGCGGGCCGCCGGGGCTCGGCGCTCGAGATCGACGAGACGGAGACGGGGTTCATCATCGCGGTGAAGACGGCCTACGCCAAGGTCGTCGAGCAGATCGTGCCCATGGAGCTCTCTCAGGGGGCCTTGCGCACGCTGTCCCTGATTGCGGCCAAGCAGCCGCTGTTGCAGACGGACCTCATCGCCCTGCGCGGGTCGACGGCCTACGACCACATCAAGGAGCTGCAGGAGCACAAGCTGATCGACAAGGAGCCGCAGGGGCGGTCCTTCGTGATCAAGACGACGCCGCGGTTCCTGGAGTACTTCAAGGTGGACAAGGCGCTGTTGGACTCGCACCTGTCCAATCTCAAGCCCGAGGATCTCGGGGACGGGCAATAAGGAGAACCCCCCCTAACCCCCCCTCTAGAGGGGGGGAAGCTCTTGGGAGGGGTTGCTTCACCCAAGATCCTAAGGAGCCACCTGGCTCTCACCCACCCATGATCCTTACACCCCCCCTCTAGAGGGGGGGCTGGGGGGGTCCTCCTTGCTCATCCGCCCACCGCATCACCCACAACGGCAAGGGCGCCATCGGCGAGTCCGGTGCGATCTCTTTCAATCGCTCATACAGCGGCTCGATCGGCGCCACCGTGAGCGACTCCGCGGCCGCCTCGCTCAACCCGTTGATGAACCCCGGCCCGTACGGCTTGCAGATGAGCATGGTCGGGCGCCCCTCGATGGTCGCCCCGAAGCTCCCGTACGCCCGGCAGACGAGCGGCCTCACCTCGTACACGCCGCACTCCCCGGTCGCCGACAGGAACGGGCACCGCGTCTTCAACCCCTCCATGGGTGCGCCAGACGCCCCGAGCTCCGAGCCGTTCCAGAAGGCCGCGAGCGCCTCCAGCTGCTCCCGCTGAGGCCCGTAGGCCTCGCGCACCCGCGCCCGGAACTCCGCAGCGGCCTCCGGGTCCAGCATGGCCTCCAGGTAGGCCCGCAGGGCCGCCCACTCGGCCTCCGTGACGCGGAACATGGTCTCCTCGCAGCAGTGGCTGCAGCCCGCCCGACACGGCAGCGTCGGGTAGGCCCGGCCGAACGCGTAGGCCAGGAAGTCCGCGACCGTGTAGAGGTCTTCCCAGTCTCCCGTCAGGCCCACGTTCCGGACCTTCGCGAGCAGCTCGGGGGTCCTGCGGATCAGCAAAGTCAGCTCAGAGACGTCCATTCGGTCAGTTTGGCAGCTAGGATCGAGGGCGTCAATGCACGTTTGGAGAGGCGTTGCGGTCCCCCGCTCCAATTTAACAAAACTTCATATATACTACTGTCTATGGGACTGCTGTCGTTGGATGCCCGATTTGACCCCTATCGCTGGGTCGCTTCGACCCTCGCGACCTTGTTCCGCTACGACCTCGATCCCAGTCGTCGCCTGATCGCGCCGGAGCCCGAGGACGCGCACACGACCGAGGTGCTCACATGCACCAGTTCGAACGGATGCGTTCCCGCCCTGCTGTTCCGGCCCAAGGTCGCGACGGGAGCGGCGGTGGTCTTCGGGCATGGCATCGGGGTCGAGAAGCTGATCCCCTACTTCAAGCTCATCAACTCCCTCTTGAAGCGGGGCATCACGGTCGCGAGCTTCGAGCTGGACGGCCACGGGCAGAATCTCAGTGCCCTGACCTACCCGGAGTGCCTGTCCTGCGCCCCGAGCGTGCTGCGCACCCTGCGGGGCACCAACGGCATCGATCCCGAGCGGATTGGTTACCTGGGCATGAGCCTGGGCAGCGTGCTGGGCATCCGGGCGGCCATGACCGCGCCTTGGCTCAGGGCCATGGTCCTCATCGCCACTCCGCTCAGGGTGCAGGTCTCCGAGTGGACGCGCCTGCGCGAGGCCATCGGGACCGTGCACCCGATCAACGCGGGCACCCTGGTCGACGCCTCGATGGAGCACGTCATGTCGTGCTTCTTCAACCACGTTCGCTTCGGGCCCGAGCTGGCCTACACGCTCCTGGATCCGCCGTTCTACGACCATGCGGCCACGATCATCACCGGCCTGGACCCGCTGGGGCATGCCCCGCACCTGCCGTCCATCCCCACGCGGCTCATCCAGGGCGACTGGGACACCATCGTGCCGCCCGAGTCGGCCTACGAGCTACTGGAAGCGATGCCGGGGCCCGCGGAGCTGCATACCTTCTCGCGGAAGAACCATTTCACCATCCTCTTCCATCAGCCCGCGGCGGATGCGGCGGCGGAGTGGTTCGAGCAGCACCTATAAGGAACCGCTTCGCGATTGAATCCCCCCACCCTAACCCGCCCCACCGGGGGGCGGGAACTCCCTCGGAGGGTGGGAAATGTGAGGGCCTCGGACCATGGCCTCCAGCAGCCCCCGCACCCCCGGAGGATCGGCCACGCATGCGGGCTCGTACCCGCTCTCCCGCACCGCCGCCGCGGTCGTCGGGCCGATGGCCGCAAGGCGCACCCCTGCCGGCAAGGGAGACTCCCCTAGGCCCGCGAGCAGTTCGTGCCACGTGGAGGGGCTCGTCAGCGTGACCCAGTCGACTTCCGCCAGCGCCTCGCGCAGGCTCGCCCTGTCAGGAGCGGACAGCGTTCGATAGGCGATCGGCGCCTCCACCTCGGCTCCCGCCGCGCCCAAGAGCCGTGGCAGCACCTCGCGCGCCCGATCGCTGCGCGGAAACAACACCCGCTGCCCGGCCATGCCGCATGCCGCCATGAGCTCGCCCAGCCGCTCGGCCGTGGCGGGCTCCGCCACCAGTTCCGGTGTGACGCCATGGCCCGCGAGCACCTCCGCCGTGCGCCGACCCACCACCGCCCACCGCAGGGCGGAGGGCACCTCGCCCGAAAAGCGGTCGAACACGGCCTCCACGGCGTTGGCGCTCGTGAGGACCACCCAGTCGAAAGTCTCCAGACGTGAAAGGGCCGACGCCAGCGGCCCTCCGTCTTCGGGTGGCCCGATGGCGATGAGCGGCCGGTGCACGACCTCCGCCCCGAGGGCCGCAAGGCCCGCCGTCAGCTCGGCTGCCTGCTCACGCGGGCGGGTCACCAGGACCCGCCGCCCCTCGAGCGGCCGCACGGCCATGCGCTAGGACCGGCTGGCCGCGAGGAGGTCCTTGGCTCCGAGGTCGAGCAGCTCCTGGGCCAGGGCGGTGCCCAGCTCTTCCGGCTTGGCCATGGGGCCTTCCATGACCCGGCGGATCACCTTGGAACCGTCGGCCGCCGCCACCACGCCCTGCAGCTGGATCTGATCGCCGAACAGGATCGCATGGGCGCCGATGGGCGCCTGGCACCCGCCCTGCAGCGTCCGCAAAAAGGCCCGCTCCGCGAGGACCGCCGCGCGGGTCGCGTCGTGGTTCAAGCGCGTGAGGACCTCGCGCAGCCCGGAGTCCGATGTGCGGACTTCGATGGCCACGGCCCCCTGGCCCACGGCGGGCAGGCAGACGCCCATGGGGATCCGGGAGGTGATGCGCTCCTCGAGGCCGAGCCGGATGAGGCCCGCGGCCGCGAGCACGATGGCGTCGAAGTCCTGGTGCTCGAGCTTGGAGAGGCGCGTGTCCAGGTTGCCGCGCAGATCCTCGAAGCGCCAGCTCGGGTTGTGGGTCTTGAGCTGGGCCACGCGCCGGAAGCTGCCCGTCCCGATGCGCGCCCCGTCGGGCAGGTCCGCGATCGAGGCATGCTTGTGCGAAACGATCACGTCGTGGGCGTCCTCGCGCGGCATGAAGGCGCCCAGCATGCAGTCGGCATGCAGCGAGGTCGGCAGGTCCTTGGAGGAATGCACCGCCAGATCCACCCGGCCATCGGCGAGGGCCGCCTCGAGCTCGGCGACGAAGACCCCCTGGGCGCCCACGGCGGGCAGGGGAATGTCCTGACGGCGATCGCCCTCCGTCCGGATGATCTCGATGTCGCAGCTGATCTCCGGAGCCACCGCGCAGAGCTGGCTGATGACCCAGTTGGTCTGCCAGAGCGCGAGCTGGCTGCCCCGAGTGCCGATCTTGATACGACGAGCTTCCACGTGATTCTCCTTATGAGGTGGGCGGTACCACAGTCTAGCAAGCAGCCCCGCGAATGTACACCGCAGTTTTCCCTGAAAAGGGCCCGCTTGTGCCGTTTCCGGTCTCCCGGGGAGGGTATGGTGAGGATGGCAAGTGAATAGAAGGAGGCACTCTTCGCATGCCGGAACGCATCATCTCTCGAGCGCGTCCCCAAACGTCCCCGGTGGACCACCCCAAGGGCCGCATCCTCATGCGGATCGACTCCGCCGCCATCGGCCGCTTCACCCGCGCCGACCTGAGCCAGCAAGGCTACGACGTCACCAGCGTCCCCCACCTCACGCTCGATGTCGTCGAACACCAGCACCCCGACACCATCGTCTTCTTCCAGCACTCCGACGAACCCGTCCCGCTCGACACCATCCGCGATCTGCCCCTGGACGTCCCCGTCATCGTCGCCACCGTCGGCAACAACGCACCCGATCGCCAGCTGATCGACCTCGCCGAGCGCCGTGGCTTCACCCTGCTCAACAGCCGGCTGGGGCCCAACCTCCACGTCGTCCTGCGCACCCTCCAGCAGATCACCCTGAACTAGCACCCTCACCCCACGCCCGGGCACTCTGTCGAGTGCCCGGGTTTTTTGATGTAAAAAATATCGTTCGTTTTCAGTTTAAGTTACTGATCGCCGGGTATGACTCCAGTACGAAACATCGTCATGATTTTCCGAACAGTCGGCGATGCCGAGAGGAGGTGCCTATGCGCCCAAGCCTTTTCCGCGCTCCCGGTTTGCTCCTGTGCGTCACGCTCGCGATCGCCCCCGGCCTCGCCTGGGCGGCCCCGGCCCCCGTCCGCGTGAACCTCGACCAGAGCCAGTCGACGGCCCAGGAGGTTCGCTGGCAACCCATCCAAACGACGGAGACCGTCACCGGTCCCTGGGAGCTGGTCGGATCGCGGACCTGGGTCCAAAAGAGCCAACCCAGTCCCTCGCTCCTCCAGTTCCAGGAATACCGGATGGACGACTACCGCCAGCGCACGACCACCTACCCCCAGGAGGCCAAGGAGCAGCGCACCAAGACGACGTCCACGCAACGCTACGAGCTACGCACGTACGCCGAGCAGAGCACGTCCTCGACGGTCATGGTGCCGGTCGAAAAGGAGGTCGGCGAGTGGGTAACGACGAGCGCCGAAAAGCCCGTCACGGTCCCCGTCCAGGAGCTGAGCACCGAGCCCGAGCTCGTCGAAGTCCAGGTGCCCGTCTTCAAGACCGTCACCTCCACCTACAGCATCGAGCCGCAGCCGATCTACACGACGCAGCACTACACCAAGACGGAGACGGTGCCGCAGGACGAGACCGTCACCAAGACCCGGACCGAATCGTTCACGACCACCCGGCGCAACGTCTACGACGGGCGCATGATCGATCACGTCACGGGAAGGGACTGGGGCACTGTGACCATGTGGACGGACGAAGCGGGGGTGACGCTCAACTGTCCCGATCTGCGGCTCAACTACGTCTCCATGCGCTTCACGGACGGATCGAAGACCAAGCTCTCCTACACGCAACAGGGCTGGGGCCGGGTCGGGTCCGAGCCGCAAATCGGGGGGACGTGTGTCGTGACCTCGGCCAACGGCACCCACTACCTCGAGTTCGAAGGGGACCTGCGGCACGCGGCATGGACCCACTGGTGGGGAGCCAAGGTGAAGGTCAAGCTCGACAACTACCTGGCCTACGACACGCAGGTCCAGGCCACGCGCGAGGTCGCGTATACCGAGACCTCGACCAAGATGGTCACCGTCACCACTCCCGCCACGTTCTCCCTCCAACTGGAGCAGTTCGCCGATAAACCGGACGATCTGCAAGGGACGGGCGTCGGCCAGGGGGTCTTCTGGCGGCACTATCACTGTCCCGGCATCGGGTGCAGCTATCGCGCCGTGACGACCAGCAACAGCCCCCGGATCTCGAAGGCCAATCGCGCCGAAAAGGAGGCGACCTATCCCAACAGCCCCATGCTCGGCAAACTCGCCGACCGCATCGTCCTGCTCGAGCCCGAGATGAAGAAGGGCTACACGATCGTGGGCCACCATACCAGCCGCATGCCGATCATCACGGACGCCATGACCGCGGCCGGCGTCGGCACCCGGCAAAGCACCGTCCTCGACTACGAGACCCGGCAGGAATGGAGCACCAAGCCACACCTCGTCACCAAGCAGGTCCCGGTCAAGACGGTCGTTCGATGGTTGGACCGGGGCTCCACGTACCAGTTCTCCCACACCCACGACGATCCGACCATTCGCTGCGAGAACAAGTACCTGGCGGCCTCGACCCCGAGCGGCAGGACTCAGGCGGGTGGCTCGAAAACCGCGACGGGAGGTGGAAAGGCCCCGACGACCGGTGCCATGGGCCCGTCCAAAGGTGGCTATGGCGGCACCTCCGTCGCCGTGGACTCGAACGGCGGCGTATCGACCATTCGCCACATGAGGGAGCCCGTGTTCGGCCCCTTGATGGAAACGGTCACCTCCACCGAGTGGGCGACCCGATCCGTCACGGTCTTGGAGCCTAGGACCCGCACCAGCACCTACTCGGTGCTCGTCAGCACCGTTCCCGGCCAGGATATCAGCGATGCCTACTCCCCGTGGACGGCGACGGGCGAGAAGCGGCGGCGGGACGGCGGGAGCACCCGGGAGGCCACCAAGTCGGTACCCGTCCCCCTCCGGGCGTGGCGCCAGGACCTGACGCCGGTCAAGCTGGTCGAGTCCGCTCCGCTGAAAGCCGGGGCGTCCAGCTTCGCCTCGGACCGGAGCGTCGGCGGCTCGCGCCAAGCCATCAGCGGGACCTCCGTTCGCTTGAGGCTCCGAACGACCCAAGCCCTGCAATCCCGGCCCTCGATCGCTCAGGTGACCGGTACCATTTCCAACCCGAACAACGGCTCGCCACACAAACAGGGCGCACATGGCGGCCAAGTCACCGCCGCGGGCGCCGATTCCAAACAGGGCGGACCCTCGACCATCGGTCAGGAGGTCCGGGACCTCGTGAAGGAGCTCGGCTCCGCATCCACTCAAGCCAAATCGGCGAATCCGAAGGGCAAAGGCGGGAACGGGAAATAAGCAAAGCGGGGAGCCCCTGGGGGCTCCCCGCTTCAATCATGCTGGACCCGGCGTCCCACCAGCGATCGCGCGTGCCTCGGTCGGGCGCCGACCATCTGGATGGCCGTCCGGACGCTGTAGCGGACGTCTCCCCGCAAAGGAGCCACCAGGGTCTCCAGGGTGGCCCGCACGGCCCCCGGGTCGTCGACCACGTAGCGGGCCGGAAGGTTGTTGAGGGCGAAGGCCTTCATGTCGATCCGGCAGCGATCGCAGGCGCACACCCCGGGCGATCCACCGAGCTCCTCGTCGAGCGCCCCGTCCACCAGGGCCTCCATGACGTTGCGCACTTCCAAGGTCGACCTCCTTCCAGGTCCTCCCGGCGGTCCATGCCCCGCCATGTGAGGTACCGTTGATCGTTCCTCGGGATATCATACCCTCCGATCGGGCACGGGCGCGAGGTCCAGGAGCTCCGTGGCCTGGCGGACGTCGGCGCGGATCTGCGCGACGAGGGCGTCCACGCCCTTGAAGGCCTGCTCCGGACGCAGCCGGTGCAGCAGATCCAGGGTCATCCGGCGGCCGTAGAGGTCCCCGTTGAAGTCGAGCAGGTGGGCCTCGATGCGCAGCTGGGGCGGGTCGAAAGTCGGACGCATGCCCAGGTTGACCACGCAGGGGTTGGACTGCCCGTCCCAGTTGGCATGGCCCGCGTAGACGCCGAAGGCGGGCAGGAGCTTCTGATCGTCCACCTGCACGTTCGCCGTCGGGAAGCCCAGCAGTCGCCCGCGCTGATCGCCCTGGACCACCACGCCCGTCAGCGAGTAGGGACGGCCCAGCAGACGGTTGGCCTCCTCGATGTGGCCCATGGCCAGGAGCTTGCGGATCCGCGAGCTGGAGATGGCGCCCTCGTCGGCGGTGAAGGGGGGCACGATCGTGACGTCGAAGCCGTGAGCGGGGCCCAGCTGGCGCAGGGTGTCGACCGTCCCCGACTGGTTGTGGCCGAAGGCGAAGTTGTAGCCCACCACCACGTGCCGGGCGTGCAACTGCTCCTGGAGGATGCGACGGACGAAGTCCTCGGCGCCGATCTCGGCGAAGGACTGGGTGAACTGGGCGCCCACCAGGAGGTCCACTCCCATGTTTGCGAGCCGCTCGCTCTTCTCCTCCCAGGTCGTGAGGAGGGGAATCGGCGTGTCGGGCCTCAGGACCGTGCGCGGGTGGGTGACGAAGGTGAAGACCACGCAGGCGAGGCCGAGCTCGGTCGCGAGCTTGCGGGCCTCCGAGACCACCGCCTGGTGCCCCAGGTGGACCCCGTCGAACATGCCGATGGCCACCACCGCCGGCTGGGCCGGGCGGTCGAGGGTGAGGCTGGGATACTGCAGGAAAACGGTGTCCACGATTGACCTTCCGGGTCGGATCACGCTGAGCACCCCATTATACCCTCCATTGGCCCGTCCTTGGTCACAGGACGAGGCCTTCGAGCGATCGCTCCCACACGTCCATGGGAACGTCCCGGCCGGTCCAGCGCTCGAAGGCGGCCTGGGCCTGGGCCATGAGCATGCGCAGCCCGTTGCGGCTCTCGAGGCCACGGGCGGCCGCAAGCTCCATGAGGCGGGTGGTCGTGGGCCGGTAGACCAGGTCGAGCACCGCCGCGTGCGCGGGCAGGCTCACGAGTTCCTCGGCGGACAGCGGGGAGGCCCCCGCATGGGGCTCCATGCCGATGGGCGTGGTGTTGAAGACCAGATCGGCCGCCGTCAGACACTCGACGGCTCGCTCCCAGGGCGCTTCGACCACGCGCAGGCCCTCGAACGCCTCCGAGAGCCTGGCGACGAGCTCCGCGGCCGCCCCCGGGCGGCGCACCAGGAAGGTCACCTCGCTCGCCCCGAGCTGCCCCAGGGCGACTCCGACCGAGCGGGCCGAACCGCCCGCGCCGAGCACCAGGACCCGCCGACCCGCCACGGCGAGGCCCGCGGCGAGCGCCTTGACGCCCGCCACGTCGGTGTTGTCGCCCATGAGGCGATCGCCGTCCCAGTAGATCGTGTTGACCGCCCCCACCAGCTCCGCTCCGGGCGTCAGGCCGTCGAGGAAGGGGATCACGGCAACCTTGTGCGGGATCGTGACGTTCATGCCGCGTACCTGCCAGGCCCGGATGCCGCGCACGGCGTCCTCGAGACGCTCGGGCGGCGTGGGCAGGGCCAGGTAGACCCCGTTCAACGCAGCCGCCGCCAAGGCCGCTTGATGCAGCCGCGGCGACAGCGTATGGCCGAGCGGATACCCGATGAGTCCGAGCAGGAAGGTCGCGGCGTCCGGCATCGCTAGGCGCTGAAGGCGATGTAGTAGAGGAAGAGCCCGCAGGCCACCACCGAGAGCGCCACGTACTGGATGCGCTTGTTGGGCTTGATCATGCTCTCGTTGTAGAAGAAACGGTAGAGCGACGGAGCGCTCAGGAGCACGGTCGTCACGCCGACGAGCGCCGTCTGCTCCATGTTCAGGTTCGGGTGGATGATGCCGAGCACCATGCGGACGATCAACGAGATGAGCAGAATGGAGGCCAGGTAGGCGTTGCCGCGGGCCTTTTCGCTCAAGAACAGGTTCATTCGGAGGGGCTCCTCTGGCTAAAAATGGGACGGTGAGGGCATTGTACCCCTCCGGATCGCCCCGGTAGCTTAAAAAATCTAAACGCCCGAAGGCCCGATCCAGACCGGCTCCACCCGCTCCAGGACCTTGTAGCCCTCCGGGTCTTGGCGCACGAGCGGGCCTCGGAGGTGCTCGCCCTCGGGACCGACCACCTCCTGGACCCTGGGAGACCACGCGCGGGCGCGGGGTGAGAAGAAGACGCGCAGCGCGTAGGGACCCTCGGCCATGGTCGGAGGCAGGGGCATGGCGGTGGTGAAGGTGCCCGCCTTGACGATCGCCGTGGACTCGAGGAGCGGGGCCATGTCGGGCGGCTTGTGCAGTTGGATGAGCAGGGGCGCTTCGTCCGGCAGCGAGGTCGTGCCCTCGACCACCAGGCGCCGGCCCTCGGTCTGGGCCCGGAACGCGAGCGTGGTCTCCGGCTCCCGGGCGCACCCGGAGAGGAGCGCCAGCGCCAGCGCGAGCCCGACGAGCGACTGGCGCCGCCGGCGAATAGAAGTGGTGCGGTTCGGCAAGGAGGATCCTTACGGCGTGACGGGTAACGCGCCCACCGGCACGGGGGTCGCGGCGGTTCCTGCAGGGGGGGATACCATCCCCTTCGCGCTGTTGTCAACGACCTGGGCCGACTGCTTGAGGACGCCGCCGACCTCCTTGACGCCCGCGACCAAGCCGGACACCTTGGCGCCCACCGCGCGCATGGCCTCTCCCGGATGGAAGACGGCCCACTCCACGGCCGCGGCCGCGCCGTAGACCTTGTTCGAGACGTAGACCATGCCCTCGCCGATGGCCTGGCCCATGGCCCGGGCGGTCTCGACGGGATGCAGGACGGCGTTGCCGAGCTTCTTGAGGGCAGGAACGATCGAGTGGCCGAAGTCGTAGGTCGCCAGGCCCAGCTGGAAGAAGGAGGCGCCCATGTAGACGAGCCGGAGGGCCGCGGTCTGCGGCATGAGCCAGGTGGCGAGCTTGAGGCCGTCGAGGCCGACGTTGAGGATGGCGCGGGCCTTGGTCCAGAAGGTCGCCGTGGGGTCCTTCATGGTGGTCCGGAGCTTCACGCCGTCGGCGATGAGCATGCCCACGTCCGCGATGGGCGAGAGCACGCCCATGATCCGCGTGAACCAGGTGCCCGTGCGGGCGAGGACGCCTGCCGAGCTCACCCGGCCGACCAGCGAACCGAGCAGGCGGCTCTCGGCCGCCATGTCGACGAGCCCCGTGACGGACATGCGCAGGCCCTGCACGCCCTGGATGGTGCCGGCGCTGGCCCGGGAGAAGTCGGCGACGGCGTCGAGCTTCTGGTCCTGGGTGGACATGCCGTCGTCGAGGGTGGTCTTGAGGTTCTGATAGCTGCTCTTCACGCTCTCGACGAGCTTGGGCAGGGTGATGACGCCGAGCACCACGCCGGCGCCCGTGCCGGCGGCCTGGACCACCTTCATGGTGGTGGGCGTCAGGACATTGTCGATCTTGTCGAGGAGCTGGGCCGAGCGCGAGCTGCGCACGTTGGCCGTCAGGCGCTGGTAGGTGGGGTTGCTCAGGTAGTTGGCGTCCGCCGCCTGGATGGCCTTGATGGCCGCTCGCTGCTGGTTGACGTAGGTGGAGGCGCTCTGGGTGGCGCGCGCGGTGGCCGCGATCTTGACGCTGGTGGTGGCCGTGGGATCGGCGAGGACGCGCTGCATCTCGCTGAAGTCCCGGGCGGCCTGGGCCTGGGCGCGGGACATGTCGGTCATGGCCCCTGCGACGTCCGCCACTGGGGCGATCGTGCGAGCTGCCACGCGGGTGGTGTTGACGAGGGCCTGGCCGGAGCCGCTCTTGGCGAGGCGCTGGTAGACGGGCGAGTCGCCCATGACCACCTCGAGCTGATCGTTGAGGGCGTCGACGGTGCGCAGGGTGTTGCCGAGCTCGCGCGAGGCGCCGGCGACGGCCGAGGTGCGGGTCCAGGTGTCGGCGGCCGGGTTGGAGAAGGTGCGATCGAGCTCGCTGAGGGTCGCGCCGCTGCGGACGAAGCGATCGCGCAGCATGTCCGACGACTTGATGATGGCCTCGCGCCGGGCGTCGGTCATCCAGGGCTGGCGGGACGTGGCGGCAGGCGCCGGCGCCGCGTTGCGGCTCGCGCTGGGGGGGATCAGGTTGGAAGCTCCGACCGTACCGGCCATCGTCTCCTCCAATGGGTCGCCAGGCGCCACGGGGCACCAGGTTCTCTATCGGGGCGGAGCAGGGCGAATCGGTAAGAACGTGTTAAATGGTGGACTAAGCTTTGGTGAAGCCGCAGGTCGGGAGATCCGTAGGGAGCCCGGGTGGTAGAGGGCACGGGGTCCGGGTATATGGTCCCTGGCGCGGGCCGGGGGCGCTTCCTCTGGTCCTTTCGGCGCCTAGATGCGAGAATCGAGCCATGTCCGAGAAGTTTCCACCCGTCTTGAACGCATGCCTGTCGGCCGGGGCCGTCCTGGCCGGTATGGTCGGCTACTTGCTCTTGCCGCCCGTGCCTCCGGGGGCGGCGCAGGTGTTCGCGGCGGCCTTCCTGGGGTCGCAGCCGACGCAGCAGGCTCCGGACAACCGTCATGCGGACATCCGCCGGGTCACGGCGGAAGAGGCGAAGGACCTCCCGAACCCCGTGTTCGTGGACGTCCGCACGCAGGGCGAGTACGAGCGGGGTCACATCAAGGGGGCGATCTGGCTGCCCTTCGAGCAGGTCGCGCAGCAGGCGTCGACGCTGCCGAAGGATCGGCACATCGTCCTGTACTGTACCTGACCGAACGAGCACAAGAGCGCCGGTGCGGCGTCTCAACTGAAAGGGCTCGGCTTCCGGCAGGTCTACGCGCTCCAGGGTGGCCTCCACCAGTGGGAAGCCCTCGGGCTGCCCGAAGTGGGGACGGCCACGCCGAGCCACTAGGGCTCACCACCCAGCCACCTGGCTAGTGGCCTTCCCCCAATGACCTTCCCCCAATTGATCGCCCCCCCTCTAGAGGGGGGGTTGGGGGGGTCCGCCTTATTAATCGCCTCTTCGTAGGCAAATCGCGGGATGGTCATGCACGGGAGGAGAACCCCCCCTGGCCCCCCCTCTAGAGGGGGGAAGCTTCCGGAAGGGGTTTATCGTGTTGCTATACGCTCAATCGCCCTGCGGCTCGTACGGATGCTGGATCCCGCCCAGCGCCCAGCGCAGGTACGTCCGGCGGATCGCCACCGGGCTGTGCCCCCGCCGCAGCTGTAGCGCCAACAGCGCCGGATCCAGCGCGATGAGCACCGCATCCGCCAAGACCTCCACGTCCTGATCGGGACACTCGCCCCGGGCGATCGCCTCGCGCATCAACCGCACGACCAGCTGTTGCATCCACACGTAGTGCGGTGCCTCGAAACGCCCCACCCCCTGCTGGGAGGACACCTCCAGCGTCGTTGCATGCGCGATGGTGAACTCGGCCACCCGATCGAGGAAGTCCGCCAAGAGGCAGAGCCGCGGCGCGTCCGCGCGCTTGACGAAGCCCTCCATCACCTCGGCCTGCATGGCCTGCGCCTCCGCGTCCAAGAGCGCCATCATCAGGGCCGCCTTGTCCACGAAGCGTCGGTACAGCGTGCCCTTGCCGACCCCCGCCTTCTTGGCGACGTCGTCCATCGAGACGGCGCACGCGCCCTGCTCACGGACCAGCTCGCGCGCCGCCGCCAGGATGCGGCGGCGATTCTCGGCGGCGTCCGCGCGCTCGGGTGGGGCCTCGGAGCCTTGGGAAAACACGGGAAGCTCAAACATTTCGATTCACCTCTTGACAAGAGGACTATAGTCCGGTTAGGGTAGCCATGTCAATCGGACTGCGGTCCGGTTTCGGATTCCCGCCTCGAACAAGAAGGAGTTTCACATGCCCTGGAACATCGATACCACCCACACCCGCATCGGCTTCTCGGTCAAGCACATGATGGTCTCGACCGTCCGCGGCGAGTTCAAGTCGTACAGCGGCAAGCTCAACCTGGACACCGAAGACTTCACCCGCTCGTCGGTCGAGGGTGAGATCGAGGTCGCGAGCATCGACACCAACAACGCGGATCGCGACAACCACCTGCGCGCCAACGACTTCTTCGATGCGCCCAGCTTCCCGAAGATCACCTTCAAGAGCACCCGCATCGAGCGCAAGGGCGACGACGAGTACGTCGTCTACGGCGACCTGACCATCCGCGGCGTGACCAAGGAAGTGGCCCTGAACGTCGAGGTCTCGGGCATCCACAAGAACCCCTGGGGTCAGACGGTGACCGGCTTCTCGGCGACCGGTTCGATCGACCGCAAGGACTTCGGCGTCAACTTCAACGCCCCGCTCGAGACGGGCGGCGTGCTGGTCGGCGAGAAGGTCAAGATCGAGCTCGACGTCGAGGCGGCACTGGTCGAGGCCCCGGTGGCCGCGGTCTAGTTCCAGGCTCCTGTGCCCCTCGGCTTTGGCCGGGGGGCTTTTTCATGGGGAAGAACAAGGAGAACCCCCCCTAGCCCCCCCTCTAGAGGGGGGGAAGCCATCGGGAGCGGTTGTTTCACCCAAGATCCTAAGGAGTAGCCCTGCTCTCCACCAAAGATCCGATGGAGTAGCCTCGCTTTCCCCCACCCATCATCCTTACACCCCCCCTCAAGAGGGGGGGCTGGGGGGGGCCTCCTTGGAAAAAACCTGAAAAGTCTACCGGTCCGCCAGCACGCTCTCGGCCGCCTGGACCGCCAGGTCCGTCAGCCGCTCGGCGTAGCCCGTGTAGCCCGCGGGCGTCAGGGACAGCAACCAGCCCCGCGTCTTGGCGTCGATGTCCAGCCCCTCGATGAGCTTATGCAGGTCGCCCATCGTCACCCGCTCCCCGCGGGTCGCCGCCTTCAGGGCCTCGTACGGCGCCGGATAGCCCTGCGCCCGCAGCACCGTCTGGATCGCCTCGGCCAAGACCTCCGGGTGCGCATCCAGCTCCGACTGCAGCCGCTCCGTATCCACCTCCAGGCGCTTCAGGCCCTTGAGCGTGCTCTGATAGGCCAAGAGCGCGTAGCCCCACGCCACCCCGACGTTGCGCAGCACCGTCGAGTCGCTCAGGTCCCGCTGCAGCCGGCTCTTGGGCAGCTTGTCCGACATGAAGGCCAGGAGCGCGTTGGCCAGCCCCAGGTTCCCCTCGCTGTTCTCGAAGTCGATGGGATTGACCTTGTGCGGCATCGTGCTGCTGCCCACCTCGGCCGCCACCGGCACCTGCCGGAAGTAGCCGTCCGAGATGTAGCGCCAGACGTCCTGATCCAGGTCGATCAGGATGTTGTGGACCCGCCGCAGGGCGTCGAAGAGTGCCGCAAAGCGATCGTGCGGCTCGATCTGGGTCGTGATGAGGTTCGGCACGAGCCCCAGCGTCGAGATGAAGTGTCCCGCGAAGTTGAGCCAGTCGAAGCGCGGATAGGCCACGTTCAGGGCCCCGAAGGTGCCCGTGGCGCCGTTCAGCTTCCCGTAGAGCCCGAACTCCTTGAGCCCCGCGATCTCGCCCTCGAGCCGGCTCAGGAAGACGCCCAGCTCCTTGCCCATGGTCGTAGGGCTCGCCGGCTGGCCGTGCGTGCGGGCCAACATGGGCGTGCTGCGGGTCCGCTTGGCGAGCTCCACCAGGGACGCCAAGACGTCCATGAGCGCGGGGAGCATCACGTCCTGCAGCGCGTCGCGCAGCATGCAGGCGTACGCCAGGTTGTTGGTGTCCTCCGACGTCAGGCCGAAGTGGACCTTCTCGAGCTCCGCCGCGAAGCCCGGAATCTCCTTGAGCTGCGCCTTGAGGAAGTACTCCACGGCCTTCACGTCGTGGTTGATGGTCGCCTCGAGGCGCTTGATCTCGGCGGCGTCCTCCACCGAGAAGCGCGCATAGATCTCGCGCAGCCGCTCGAAGGCCCCGGGCTCGAACATCCGGCCCACGTCCGTGCCGTAGACGGCCCCCAGGAGCGCGATCAGGTACTCGACCTCGACCATCACCCGGTAGCGGTTGAGCGCAAACTCGGAGAAGTAGTCGCCGAGCACCTTCACCTTCGGCTGGTAACGCCCGTCCAGGGGCGACAGGGCCGTCAGGGCCGTCATGAGTCCACCTGCTTTCTGACCGATTGTCTGTAGATGCGTCCGAGGCCGTAACCGACCATGCCCACCATCGTCCCCAGGAGCCACAGGGCGAGGATGCCCCCGAGCGTCTTGCCCGGCGAGAAGCTCTTGGCGACGCCGAGGATCTGGGGCAGGTAGCCGCCTGCTATGACCGCGGTGGGCAGGCCCGCGATCGCCACCGCCCACAGGCGGCCCGGCCGATCCGTCGCCCCGATGAGCGCCCCGCCCAGGATGATTGGCAGGCCGATGGCTCGGTAACAGCCGAAGGCAAAGGCCACGGCCCAGGCGATCGCCGGAGACCCGGTCTTGGCGAGCACCGTCCCGAAGTCCGCCAAACCGAAGGGCGCGCCGAGCAGGAGCTGAGCGGCGATCGCGCGGGCGGCAAGGTCGAGGATGTTGAGGGCGAAAGGCCTATCGGACGGCATGCGGCACCTCCCGGGGCCGCCCTTACCTATAAGGGGTGGAAGATCCCCTGTCAAGGCCGACTCCGGGCCCTCGGGCGGTCGCAGGCCCGGCGGCGCCTCGTTGCTTGCGGCGAACCATCGCTCCCAAGTAGAATCAGCGCCATGATGGAAACAACGGAACAGCTCCTCATCGAACGCTACAAGCGCGACCTCGACCTGCTGGCGACGACGAGCTCCCTCTTCAACGACCCGGCCGACTTGACGACGGCGGTCAATCGGGTACTGCGCGCCACCGGCGAGACCCTGGGCGGCATGGTTTGCCTGTTCGTGCCCGACGCGGAGATGACCCATCTCGAGCCGTTCGCCATCTTCTCGCCCGAGCCGGGCCTGGAGGACCACCTGCGCCAGCTGTGCCGGGACTTCCCCATCACGCTGGTCCGGCACGCGACAGGACGCGCCTTCACCTCCGGCGAGGACCTGCTCCTGGCCGACTCCCAGGGGCTGTCGGCCATCCACCCCCGCTACGTCCTCGACCTCGGGATCCACTCCTACATCAGCGTGCGCATCCAGAGCCGCGGCCACATGCTCGGCATGCTCTCGGTCTCGAGCATGGACCCCGCCCGTCGCTTCGACCAGACGGACCTCAAGCTGGTGCGCGCCATCGGGGACCTCGCCGCCAACGCCATCGTCAGCTCGCGCTACCTGGAGCACGAGGTGCGGCTGCGCCAGCGCGCCGAGATCCTCCTCAAGGTCGCCAAGGCCATGCGGTCGGACCTGGACCTCCCCTCGGTCCTGCAGGATGCGGTGGACGTCACCTGGCAGTTCCTGCAGCCCGACTTCGCGGGCGTCTTCCTGCTCGACGAGAGCCAGCACTTCACGCTCGCCGCGAGCACCGAGATCGGCCCCAACACGGCGGCCGCCCGCTGGCCGGCGGTGCCCGACAGCTTCCTGATGCGCACGCTCCAGGGCGAAACCCCCCTCTACGTGCCGCAGTTCCACCTGGAGACCCTCTCCGAGGCGGAGCGGACCTTCTTCAAGACGGACGATCCGGTGCAATGCTCGGCCATTCCCCTCTTGCACCAGGGAACGCCCAACGGCGTGCTCGTGCTGCTGTGGCGTGCGGCCGATTACGTGCCCATGGAAGAGGAGCATGCCCTCCTGGTCGGCGTCGCGGAGTTGACCGGGCTCGCCATCGAGAACCAGCGCCTCATCCAGCGCGAAGCCGCCAGCCACTCCGAGAAGATCCTCGCCGAGGAGGTGGCCAAGGAGCGCGAGGCCCTCATCCGGCAGATCGTCCACGACCTGCGCAACTCCACCCAGGCCATCAGCCTGATCAACGAGGAGATCCAGCTCATGGCCGAGGAGAACGCCGAGATCCAGTTCGGCGTCTCCGCCATCGACCGCCAGATCACCTTCATCTCGAACTTCCTCAAGGAGAAGCTCTCCTGGGTCAAGCAGACCCAGGGCGTGCCCAATCCCGCCGCCACGGAGGTGGGTACCCTGCTCGAGCGGATCTCGGAAGAGTTCCTGCCGCGCTTCGCGGCGCGCTCGCAGCACCTGGAGCTCTCCCCCACCCCCGAGACCGTCGAGTTGCCCATCGCCGACAAGGAGCTCGCTGAGATCGTCACGCACTTCCTCGACAACGCGAACAAGTACGCCCCCGAGGCCTCCGAGATCAAGCTCTGGTGCGCCCTGTCGGATGGCTGGGCCACCATCTACGTCTCCAACGACGCCCCCATCCCCATCGACCAGCAGGCCAAGATCGGCGAGCCGGGCTTCCGGGGGCACCCCGAGGTTCCGGGCGAGGGCCGCGGGCTCTCCAAGGTCAAGAAGCTCGTCAACGCCAACGGCGGCCTCTTCGGCTTCACGAGCCGCCCGGAGGCGGGCACGACCTTCTACGTCACCCTGCCCACCACGCGCTGGGGCATGGCCTAGCCCCCGAACTAGGGCACCAAGGGCCGCGCTACCCGTCCCCAGGCTCAAAACAGCAAATGACGACCGCCCCAGGCCGATGGCCCGGGGCGGTCGTGTCTCAAGCAGAAGGGTAACCCTTCTTGCCGTTCAGGGGAGTTTCATGCTAACCGATCCGAGCGCCGGAGTAAAGGAAAAAATTGGATCGTGAAACGGCGCGGATCGGCGTCACGTCTATATGACAAGCCCTCGCCCGATCCCCATGGCTGCACCCGATCCCCTCGTTCGAGCGGCCAGACGTCATCCCCATGCAACGTTCCGGAAAGGGGTTCGTGAAGCTCCGGGCGTACGGTGGATCGCTAGTCTCCCCCCTGGTCGTATTGCGCGAACCCATAGGAGTCGAGCGAATGGCGATCGATCTTGGTGAAGACGAGGGCCGTCAC
Source organism: Candidatus Sericytochromatia bacterium (assembly GCA_036676985.1). Classification (GTDB taxonomy): domain Bacteria; phylum Cyanobacteriota; class Sericytochromatia; order S15B-MN24; family UBA4093; genus DATNQJ01. The sequence continues at coordinate 47,315 of JAKFBU010000007.1, read as the reverse complement.
CGAGGCCACCCCGCACTTGCGCAGGGCCTTCGAGGCGGCCTCCAGCGTGCTTCCCGAGCAGTAGATCCCGTCGATGAGGAGGATGCGCTTGCCCTTGACCGCCTCGGGGCTGACCACGCTCATGCCGCCCCTGGACCCGTCGACGCTGCGCTCCGAGTACTCGGAGATGAGCCCGTAGCGGTTGAGGATCCCGATGGCGCGCGGGATGTTGGTCAGCTGGCTGACCCAGTCCACGAGCAGCGACGAGGGGTCGTAGTCCGACAGCACGCGGCTGGACGGCACCGGGACGAGGAGGTCGATGTCCTTGATCGACGGCGTAGCGAGGATGAACGCCTGCGCCCAGCGGGCCAGGCTGTCGACCAGGTACCATTGCTTGCGGTACTGGTACCGGTAGATCGCCTCGCCCAAGAGCGTCCGAGCGCCGTCGGGCTGGTTGTAGGTGTGGATGGCGTAGCCGGCGTCCCAGTCTCCGTGCAATGCGATCATGAGGGACTCCTCTCTTACGTCCGACGGGTCAATGGTCCTTCCAACTTTAGGACCCCAAGCAACCGACCCAGAAGACAACGATCGACAAACATCTTTGTGCTGGAGGGGCCCGCGGCATGCCCCCTGTAGCTTGACCCTTCGAAATCCGGGTAAAAGAGGACAGCTGACACCTATACGGAGGCACTCCGCGCCCATGGACCTGCGGCTGGCTTTGGCGGGCGTACTGATCGTCGGATACGTCGCCTACAAGGGATTCGAACGCTCGGGGGGCAAGCTGCCCTTCAGCCTCACCGTGGGCATGGGCCGGCGCCGCTCCGTTCCGGCCCGCAAGCCGCCCGCTCCAGACAAGCTCGAGTACGAGCGGGTGACGCTCGACGCCACCCCGGCCAACCTCCCGAGCTTCATCCGGCTGACGGGCAACCTGGAGCGCCTCGGCTTCCGCCTCGTGGCCGACTATGCCATCGCCGGCTGGCCCGACACCTACTGCCGCGGCCTGGTGCACAAGGAAAAGCCGGTCCATGCCGCCATCGTCGAGCGCCAGGGGCTGCCCGCCCACGTGGAGCTCTTCACGCTGTTCGACGACTTCTCGGCGCTCGTCACGGGCAACAGCGAGGAGGCGGACGATCCGACCAAGCCCCCGTCGCTACGGGTCCAGCAGATCCCCGGCCTGACCCTCGACGAGCTCTTCGTGCAGCACCTCTCCTCGCTCGAGAGCCTCTTCCAGGACCAGCTCCACTCCTTACCAGCCACGCGGCTCACCTACTTCGAGCACCAGCGCGCCCTGCTCGTCGTCGAGCATGAGCTGCGCAAGGCCAAGCGCATCGTGCGCTCCGACAGCCTGTCCCGCGTGCTTGACGCCTTGCCCGAGCTGCCCGTGGCCGTCCTCTTGAAGCGCTATGGCCTCGCGGAGCCCGCAGCGGAGGAGGCGCCCAAGGTCGAAGCACCCGCCGTGGCGCTCAAGACGGTGCCCTCGCTGGCCGCCGAGGCCAAGGCCGATCCGGAGGAGGCGCCCAAGCGCTGGGGCATCGGCTCTAGCCTCTTGAGCAAGCGTCTGGCGAGCAAGCAGGAAGGGGATACCGCGGGTGAGGACGGCACGCCCTCCGGCGGCGGCGAGACCATGGTGCTCGCGCCCGAGGCTCCGAAGGCGCCCATCGTTCGCTCGGACGAGCCCCTCACGCTCGAAGTGACGGTCGAGGAGGCCGCTCCCGTCTTCGACCTCGCGGCCGAACCGGCCGCCGAGGCCAACGTCGTCGAGCTCGACGAGCCGGACGCGACGGATTCCCTGCCCTTCGCGATCCTTCCGGAAGAGCCAGAGTCCGCTCTAGAGCCGGAAGCGGCGGCTCCCCTGCCCTTCGAGATCGTCCCGGAGCCGGAAGCGGCGGCTCCCCTACCCTTCGAAATCGTCCCCGAGCCGGAAGCGGTAGCTCCCTTACCCTTCGAGGTCGTCCCCGAGCCGGAAGCCGCGGCGCCCTTGCCCTTCGAGATCGTTCCGGCGGACGAAGCCCCCGAGCCCGAGCCGATCGCGGCAGCGCCCGCGATCAAGCTGCCTTTCGAGATTGCGCCCGAGGAAAAGCCGGCCGTCGCAGAGGTGGAGGTTCCGGCGATCGCCCTGCCGTTCGAGAGTCCTGCGGCTATCGAGGCTGCGGCGAGTCCCAGCGCTAAGCCGACCTGCCCCCACTGCGGGGCGACCCTTTTCTCGAGCCTCAGCTCCCGCTGCAGCAAGTGCAAGCAGGCCGTGAGGTAACGCAGACCCTTCGGAGGAGAAAGTCGCCTCCCAGGGGCTCCTAGAAGGCTTTCACGAAGGGTTTGACCGCGCCCTTGTGCACCGAGAAGATCGAGGCCTCGTCGATCCAGGCCGCCGTGAAGTCGCTCAGGTGCGTGCTGGTGACGAAAGTCTGCACGTCCGGCCCGATGGCCGCGAGCAGGGCGTTCTGCCGCCGGATGTCGAGCTCCGCGAGCACGTCGTCCAGGAGCAGGAGGGGCGGCTCCTCCGCATCCTGACGGAAGATGTCGAGCTCCGCGAGCTTGAGGGCGAGGACGATGGTGCGCTGCTGGCCTTGCGAGGCGTACGCCCGCGCGTCGTGGCCGTCGATGAGCAGCTCCATGTCGTCCCGGTGCGGGCCGGAGAGCGTCTGCCCGCGGGCGATCTCCTTGGCGCGGTTTTCCTTCAGGGTCGTGAGGAAGGCCTCGTGCCAGTCCCCACCCTGCGGATCCACCGACGGCAAGAGGCGCAGCGAGAGCTCTTCGTGGCCCATGGCGATCGCCCCATGCCAGTCCACCGCCTTCGGCGTGAGCTTGGCGACGAGATCCGCGCGCTTCTGCCAGATCAGGACGCCGTACTGGGCGAGCTGCTCGTCCCAGAGCGAGAGCTGATCGGCCGACATGCCCTCCCCAATCTGCTTGAGGACGTTGTTCCGCTGCATCAGGACGCGCGTGTACTGGTGCAAGGCCTGGTAGTAGGTCGGAGAGAGCTGGACGAGGATGCCGTCGAGGTAGCGGCGCCGTTCGCTCGGGGAGCCCTTGACCAGTTGGAGGTCGTTGGCGGCGAAGAGCACGACCATGACCTTGCCCAGGAGGTCCGAGACCCGCTTCTGGTACGCCCCGTTGAGGCGGATCGCCCGTCGGCCGTTCGACTTGAAGAGCAAATCGATGCCGATGGGCCCCAGCTCCCGCTCGCTGACCGAACGGATGATCGCCGACTCCTGTCCCCAGCGGATCAGCTCCTGCTCCTTACCGGCGAACGGAGACACCCCCGTCGCGATGAGGTTGATGGCCTCGAGCAGGTTGGTCTTCCCCTGGGCATTGTCGCCGAGGAAGATGACCTTGTGCCGGTCGAAACTGAGCTGCAGCTCGGTGTAGTTGCGGAAATTCTCTAGGGACAAGGATCGGAGGAACATAGCCCTCATTATCTCACGCCACGCCCGCTCCATGGGGCTCGCGCGGCGGGCGGGTGGCGGCTAATTGTGCAAGACGACCGAGAAGTCGGGTCGATTTGGCCATGGGGCCCATCGCGCGGTCCCCGGGCGCGTTGCTACGCTCGTGGCGGGGTGCGTGCGGAAAGGAACGGTCGGCATGGACGCGAAGGCGGCCTTCGAGCTGCTCAAGGCAACCTATGCGGATTGGAGCGAGGACAAGGCCTCCCGACTGGGGGCGGCCCTCGCGTACTACACCGTGTTCGCCATGGGGCCCTTGCTGGTGGTGATCATCTCGCTGGCGGGGCTGATCTTCGGGCATGAGGCGGCCCAGGCACAGGTCATGACGGCCATCCAGGAGATGATCGGGCCCCAGGGGACGGATGCCATCCAGGAGATGATCCTCCATGCCAGCCGGCCCGGCACGGGCCTGACGGCCACCCTCGTCTCGATGGTCATGCTCGTGGCGGGTGCCTTTGGCGTCGTGGGTCAGCTCAAGGACGCGCTGAACACCATCTGGGAGGTCCAGCCCGTTGCGAAGAAGGGGATCTGGGCCATGGTGCGGGAACGCATGTTCACCTTCGGCACCTTTCTGGGGTTCCTCTTCCTCATGCTCGTCTCGATGCTGCTGACGGCCGGCATATCAGCCATGCAGGGCTACGTGACGGCGACGCTACCCGGAAACGATGCCGTTTGGCAGGTGATCAACACGATCGTCGCCTTCGGGATCACGACCCTGCTCTTCGCGACCATGTTCAAGTACCTGCCGGACGCGAAGATCGCCTGGAGGGACGTCTGGATCGGGGCGGTGGTGACGGCGCTGCTCTTCACGGTGGGCAAGTTCGCCATTGGGCTGTACCTGGGCAACAGCAACCTGGCCTCCGGGTACGGGGCGGCGAGCTCGCTGGTGGTCGTGATGATCTGGACCTACTACTCGGCGCAGATCCTGTTCTTCGGTGCGGAGCTGACGCAGGTCTACGCCAACCGGTACGGCTCGCGGATCGTGCCGGAGGAGCATGCGGTGCCGCTGACGGCCGAGGCCAGGGCGCAGCAGGGAATGAAGGGGGAGCCGCGGGTGACGTGGCTGCCGGAAGAGGGCGCGGCGCGGAAAGAAGAGACACACGAGTAGGCATGCACTAAAGGAGAACCCCCCCTAACCCCCCCTCTAGAGGGGGGGAAGCCATTGGGAGGGGTTGTTAGAGCCAAGATCCTAAGGAGAAGCCCTGCTCTCCCCCCACCCATGATCCTTACACCCCCCTCAAGAGGGGGGGAAGCTCATCGGAGCGGTTGTTTCCGCCAAGATCCTAAGGAGAAGCCTCGCTTTCCCCCACCCATCATCCTTACACCCCCCCTCTAGAGGGGGGGCTGGGGGGGTCCTCCTTAGAAAAAAAGCCCCCAGGCCAAAGGCCCAGGGGCTCGAATCAACCCTACTAGCTGCGGATCGGCATCAGCAAGCAGGAGTAGCTCGCGTCATCCGGGCTACCCAGGAGCGCCGGCGCCAGCGGGCCGTTGAGCTGCAGCTTGATGGTCTCCCCGTCGATGGCCTTGAGGGCGTCGAGCAGGTAGGTCGCGTTGAACGCGATCTTGACCTCGTCTCCGTCGAAGTCCACCGGCAGGTGCTCGTCGCCCTCGCCGAGGTCCGCCGCGTTGGCCTGCAGGTGCAGGTCGCCCGCCGCGAAGCTCAGGTTCACGACCTTGGCCTCGCGCTCCGAGGCCATGATGCTCACGCGCTCCACCGCGCTCTGCAGGGCGCTGCGGTCCATCAGGATCTCGTAGTTGAAGGCCGTCGGGATGATCTGCGTGTACGGGGGGAACTGGCCGTCGATCAGACGCGACGTCAGGTAGCGATCGCCCACCGTGAACGTGATCTGGTTCTGGGCCATGGCGGCCGTCACCGTCTCCTCGCTGCCCGACAAAAGACGAGCCAGCTCGGCCATGGCGCGCGACGGCACGATCACCTTGAGCTCACCGGCGTTCGCCACGTCCCACTTGCGCCAGGCCAGGCGGTAGCCGTCGGTGGCCACCACCTCGAGCACGCCGTTGTTGAGCTGGAGGTACAGGCCGCTGATGACGCTCTTGTCGTCCTTGGCCGCGGCGAACAGGGTCTGACGGATGCCCTTGGCGAGCTGGTCGCCCGCGAGCTGCACCACCGTCGCGTTGGCCGTGACCTGGGGCAGCGCCGGGAACTCGTCGGCCGGCAGGCTCGGCAGCACGAAGCGCGAACGGGCGCACTGCACCGTGGCGCGCACGTCCTCCTTGTTGACGGACAAGGCCACGTCGCTGTTGGGAAGCTTGTTGATGATCTCCGACAGCTGACGAGCAGCCAGCGTCACGGCCCCTTCGGTGCTCACTTGAGCGGGCACACGCGCCTCGATGCCGACCTCCAGGTCGGTGGCGGTGATCTTGAGCTGGTTTCCTTCGGTCGCGATCAGGATGTTGCTGAGAATCGGCAACGGCCCGCGGCTGGCCACCGCGCGCTGGACGGCCTGAATCCCCTTCGAGAAATCATCTCGGGTGCAAGTGAACTCCATGTGCTCTCCCGTCATCAGATCAACGTGATTCGGATCGATCCCGCAACGTGTCGGCGACGCCGATCGGTGACTCGACCTTCCAACGATTCTAGCGGATCTTCGAACGCTTGGTAAGTCTCAAAACCACGTTTGTTGGGCCTTGGAGGGAGCCTCCACCTGGATTTCACGATCCATTATTTAACTCTCTCTTGGGGGTTCTTTCTTTAATTAGTAGTAATAGGGGGAGTGGATTGTGGGGATAACCCCGGAGAGCGGCATCGCGAGGGCGTTTGCGCCTGTGTGATCTCATGGGGATAACTCCTCCAGTTATCCCCAGCTCGGAGAAGGCCCGGAGTTACCCCCTCCCCATCCACTCCTTGTCCACAGGTAAAGCTCTGCTTATCCCCATGGTTACCCACAGGCTCCAAACCCGCGTGATTTCTCCCTTTGGAGCAGATGTCAACAAGTTCTCCACAGGCGGTTGTCCACAGCGCGGCGGAAACGACGGAGCGATCGCGGATCATGCCCGATCTCGAGGCCCGATCTCCGCCGGCTTATCCACAAGCTCAAACGGAGCCAGGACCAGTAATCCCCTCCCTATCCCCAAGTTTTCCACAGGATCTCGATCACCAATCCACAGGTTATCCCCATGAGGCCGGCTCAGTTATCCACATGCTGGGGAAAAGTTTTCCACACGGTTAGGAACAGGAGTGGACAACTCCCCCCTCCGCTTAATAGATTTTTAAAAAAGGCGTAGACGGCTTCCTGACAGCGTTTCAGCCCGTTGTCGAACAGGCGTTTTAAATCGTTCGATTGGCAACTTCTACTTGACATGCGCCTCGTCTCCGCGTCATCCCCAACTTATCCACAGAGTTATCCACAAGGGGCGGTGTGGACAACGTCAACCGAACAAAGGATCGAATTCCCACAGGTTGTCCACAGCCGGGGGACAACTCGGCGGAGATCGAGGGACCCTCCGGGCGCACCGGCATTGAAAAGGCCCCCTCCAGTCGGAGGGGGCCGTAACCGGGCGATTAACCTTTTATAAGGGAGCTCAAATGTTGTAACTGACCCACCAGGCTCGTATCCGTCGTCGTGGCCGTCTTGATCTTGTCGCAGGCGTGGATGACGGTCGTGTGGTCCCGGCCGCCGAACTCGGCCCCGATCTTGGGCAGAGAGGAGTCGGTGAGCTCGCGCGACAGGTACATGGCGATCTGGCGGGCCCAGGAGATGTCCTTGGTGCGGCGGCTGCCGATCAGATCGTCGTCGGAGAGGTGGAAGTGTCCCGCGACCACCTGGCGGATCCGCTCCACGGTGATGGGCTTTCGCACGGCATTGCCCAGCACCTGCATGGCGAGATCCACGCTCGCGGGCAGGCTGTTGAGGGAGGCGTAGGCCATCACGCGGATGAAGGCGCCCTCGAGCTCGCGCACGTTGCTCTGGTAGTTGGAGGCGATGTAGGTGAGCACGTCGTCGTCCACCGCGAGGCCGTCCGAGTCCGCCTTCTTCTTGAGAATGGCGATCCGGGTCTCGAGGTCGGGAGTCGAGATGTCCGTCAGGAGGCCCCACTCGAAGCGGCTGCGGAGCCGGTCCTCGAGCGCTGCGATGTCCTTGGGGGGACGATCGCTCGACAGCACGATCTGCTTGCCGGCCTCGTAGAGGGCGTTGAAGGTGTGGAAGAACTCTTCCTGCGTGCGCTCCTTGCCTTGGATGAACTGGATGTCGTCGATCATGAGCAGATCGATGTTCCGGTAGCGGGCGCGGAACTCCGCCATGCGATCTTCCTTGATGGAGTTGATCAGCTCGTTGGTGAACTTCTCGCTCGAGAGGTAGGCCACCTTGGTGCGCGGGTTGCGCGCCAGCATGTAGTGGCCGATCGCATGCATGAGGTGGGTCTTGCCGAGACCGACGCCGCCGTAGACGAACAGCGGGTTGTAGGCCTTGGCCGGGTTGTCGGCCACCGCGACGGCCGCCGCATGGGCGAAACGGCTGTGGTTGCCGACGACGAAGGAGTCGAAGGTGTACTTGGGGTTCAGGATCCCGAAGGTGGGGCTCGGCAGGGCCTGGGGCTCCCGCACCACCGGAGCGAGGCTCAACGGAGCGGCGGGCACCACGGCCGTCACCATGGGCTGGGCCTCGACGGGCACCAACGTGCCGGGCTCGGCCACCTTGAAGGCGAACCGGTACTCGGTGCCGCAGGCCTCGGCCAGCGCCCCGCTGAACTCGGACATGTTGCGGTGGATCCAGTCCCGCGCGAAGTCGTTGGGCGTCTCCACGATCAGGGTCCGATCCTGGAGATCGATCGCCCGCGCCGGTTTGACCAGCGTCTCGAAGCTCGTCGTGCTGAGGCGATCGCGCAGGACCGTCAGCGTGCGTTGCCAGAGTTCATTTGCCTGCATGCAGTTAACGATCAACCTTCCAAGCAGCACAGGCATCGCGAGGGCAAAGCGGAGCGGCCGCGCTGGGCGGCGGCTCCACCAACCGGAGCGATGTGCATCAAGGGCTTATTTGGGACCTGGCGTGGAGCGCAAACCTGCGCGCCACGGAGGTTTGGAGGGCCGTGATCGGCCAAGTTGTGATCATACTAACTCCGAAACGCTTGCTAGGCTAGACGATCCGTATGTGAAGATTTCGAAAGCCGGGAGCCCTCGCCTGGATCCCGGCCCGGGGGGCGGATCCATGGGGCAGCGCCGGAATTGCGTTGATCTACGGTTAAGTTTGTGATAAGCTGGCGAGGTTTTCTCGGCATCCCAGGAGCCTCCGCGCCCAATGGACGCCGATCCGGCCCGCCCGAGGGAGCCGAATTCTAGCAAACGCCCACATGGCGCCGCAAGCGCGGGAGGTTTGCCGGGAGTTAACGGTCCATAACGGTAGCCGGCCCGACCCCAGACCACGGCAAATGGAGGATAGGTTTCGACATGGCTCAACAAGCTCTGACGTTCCGCCACGGCGGCAAGAAGCGCAAGCGCGCCAAGACCCACGGCTTCCTGGTTCGCATGGCGACCAAGAACGGCCGCCGCGTCATCAAGGCGCGCCGCGCCAAGGGCCGCAAGCGCCTGGCGGGCTAAAGCCCAACCCATGTTGCCACCGGGCGCCCGCCTAAAACGTTCGAGCGAGTTTCGGACGGTCTTCGAGTCGGGCAAGGCTTATCCCGATGCCCTGGTGGTGCTGCATGTCAAAGCTCTCAAGGACCGGCCTGGCGTATGCCAGGTCGGTTTCTCGGTTAGCAAGAAGGTGGGCGGGGCGGTGATCCGCAACCGCGTGAAGCGGCGGCTGCGGGAGGCCGTCCGCCGAGAGCTCCCGGGGCTTCTTCCCGGGCACCACCTCATCTTCCGCGCCCGGCCCCCAGCGGCCGAGGCGGACTACGCGGCCCTTGCCGCCGCGGTGTCCCGCGTGCTCGAGCGCGCGCGGCTTCGCCTCAGCTCGAATGTGGACAAGGGGGTGGAGGCACCTTAAACTTTTGGGGTAGCGCTGCGCTCCACGTGCAGCCGTGCGGAGAGGTCGCCCATGAAGGCTCTGATGGCCGCGCTGACCGGAATCCTGGCCGCGCTGATTCGAATCTACCAATTCTTTTCTCGAATGACGCCGCGCCGGTGCCGCTACTACCCCACCTGTTCGCAATACGCCCTCGAGGCCATCACCCGGCACGGTCCGGGCAAGGGTCTCGGGCTCGCCGTCTGGCGCCTCTTGCGCTGCCACCCCTGGACGCCAGGGGGTTATGATCCGGTCCCCGGCGGACCGCTTAGGAGATCCGAGTGAACCCCATCGACTTCATTGCCAATGAGATGATGATCCCCATCCTCAACTCGTTCTACGAGCTGACCCGTTCGTACGGCTGGGCCATCATCCTCCTCACGCTCACCATCAAGGCGGCCCTCTACCCGCTCACGGCCAAGCAGTTCAAGGCGAGTCGCCAGATGCAGCTCCTCCAGCCCAAGCTGGTCGAGCTGCAGCAGAAGTACAAGGACAAGCCCGAAGAGCTCCAGATCAAGATGATGGAGTTCTACAAGGAGCACAACGCGAACCCCTTCAGCAGCTGCTTGCCCATGCTGATCCAGCTGCCCTTCCTGTTCGCCCTTTACTCGGCCCTCATCAACAAGGAGTTCCAGGATCAGATCGCCCACAAGGGCTTCCTGTTCATCCAGAACCTCGCGGCGGTGGGCGTGCTGCCCGGCAAGGACCACGGCATCCTCTGGGACAACCTGGCGCTGGTGATCTTCTTCGGCGTGACGACCTACGTCACCCAGAAGATGATGACCACCAACCCGGACGATCCGATGCAGAAGCAGATGCTGACCATGATGCCGCTCATGATGACGGTCATGTTCCTGTTCTTCCCCCTGCCCTCGGGCATCCTGCTGTACATCGCCGTCTCGAACATCTTCACCATCGCCCAGAACTACCTGCTCATGCGCGGCCCGGCTGCCGTGCCCGCCGCGGGTCCGTCGGTGCCGGCCTCCAAGGCCATCATCGACACCACCCCCACGGTCGTCGAAGACAACCAGTCCAAGAAGTCCGGCAAGAAAGGGAACTAAGACGTGGAACAGCTAGAGCACGCCGCCCCGACCTACGACCAGGCACTCGACGAAGCCCTCGACCTGCTCCAGCGGGATCTCGAGGAGGTGGACGTCGAGGTTCTCTCCGACGGCAAGGACGGCGGTCCGGTCCGCCTGCGCCTCATCGTGCGGGACACGGCCATCGACGAGGCCCAGGACTGGCTGCTCGACGTGCTGGACGCCATGGGCATGGAGTGCTCGGTGGGCATCATCTTCGAGCCCGAGGCCGTGACGCTGCACATCGAGACCGAGGACGACGCCGGCATGCTGATCGGCCGCAAGGGCTCGACGCTGGACGCCCTCCAGTACCTCCTGAACGTGGCCTACGGCCCCCGGACGGGCAAGCGGCTGCAGGTGGACGTGCATGACTACCGCCGCCGCCACATGGAGAAGCTCATCGAGCAGGCCCATCAGGCGGCGGAGCGCGTGCGCTCGACGGGACGCTCGGTGCGCATGGCGCCCATGGGCGCGGCCGATCGCAAGATCGTCCACAACGAGCTCCAGACGTTCGCGGACCTCGAGACGGGCAGCCAGGGCGAGGAGCCGAACCGCTTCGTGGTGGTCCATCCCCGCCGCGGCGCCGCCCGCCCCTTCGGCCGCTAGGTTTCCCCGCTTCCCCAACGGGGAAGCGGGAACGCCCCCCCTAGCAGGGGGGGATGGGGGGGGTAGAACGAGTCGGCACTCCATGCCGCTAGCGAAGGCCCAGTCATGCACCTGATCGACACCATCGCCGCCATCGCGACCCCTCCGGGGGTCGGAGGGGTGGGCATCATCCGACTCAGCGGGCCCGACGCCATGCCCATGGCGCAGGCCCTCTTTCGTGACTGGGGCATGCGCCCCCTCGATCCCCCGCTAGCGGCTCGTCCCGGCCGCCAGGCCCACGTGGGCCACTTCGTCGATCCCGCGACAGAGGAGACGCTCGACGAGATCGTCATGCTGGTCTTCCGCGCCCCACATTCCTACACCACCGAGGACGTGGTGGAGTTCCAGTGCCACGCGGGTCCTGCGGTCATGCAGCGCCTGTTGGCCGCGGTCCTCGCGCAGGGCGCGCGCCTCGCGGCGGCCGGGGAGTTCACCAAGCGCGCCTTTTTGGGCGGGCGGATCGATCTGACGCAGGCGGAGGCCATCGCGGAGATCTCGAGCGCGCGCACGGAGCGGGCCCTCAAGACGGCCGTGGGGCAGCTCGAGGGGCATCTCGCCCGGGCGACGTCCGCCCTGCGCGCGCCCATCAAGCACCTCCTGGCCGAGCTCGAGGCCTCCATCGACTTTCCGGACGAGATCGACGCCCCTCCCGACGAGCGGATGCGCGCGACGCTCGACGACCTCATGGCGCGTGCGGCCGACCTCATCGCGACGGCCGAGGGCGGCCGGATCCTGCGCGAGGGGGCAGCGCTTGCCATCGTGGGGCGTCCCAACGTGGGCAAGTCGAGCCTCCTGAACGCCCTGTTGCAGGCGGAGCGCGCCATCGTCACGGACGTGGCCGGCACGACGCGCGACGTCCTGGAAGCGGGGCTCGCCATCAAGGGCGTGCCCTTCCGGGTGCTCGACACGGCGGGGATCCGGGACGAGGGGGCCGATCTGGTGGAGCGGATCGGGATCGCGCGATCGCGCGCCGCCCTCGGCGAGGCCGATCTCCGGCTCGTGGTGCTGGAAGCGGGCACGGAGCCCGGGCCGGCGGACCATGCGATCCTGGAGGCGGCAATGGGGGCCGGACCCACCCTGGTTGTCCTGAATAAGATCGATCGCTGTCCTGTCGACGGTCCTCTGAAAGGCTTGCCGAGCGGGGTTCGGGCCGTGGCGATCTCGGCACGAACGGGCGTAGGACTGGCGGATCTCGAGCAGGCGATCTATGATGTGGCGGTAGGCGCTGCCTTGGCCCCGGTTCAAGCCGTGGCCATCAACGCCCGCCACCACGCCGCCCTGTTGCGGGCTCGGGAGAGCCTCAACAAGGCGAATGAGAGCGTCGCAGGAGGCTTTCCGGCCGATTTCGTCGCCATCGACCTGCGGGACGCGGTCGAGGCGCTCGGCGAAATCACCGGGGAGGACCTCAAGGAAGAGGTGATCGATCACATCTTCGCGAGCTTCTGCGTGGGAAAATAACCGAGGCGCGGTGCGATTTTCCGCCAAGCGAGCAAGGGTTAACCCTCGCTTACTTGATTTAGACGTTAACCGAGATCTTTTACCCACGTCTAAGAAGGAAAACGCACTAATTGACAGTGGATTAACAATTCGTAAGGGCTGAGAAGCTCATAACGACTTAATCTTTCTGTTATACTTCACCTTACCTAGTCGAAGGGGCCCACGCGTCTCGAATGGAGAGCAGCAGCAAGCCTCGGCAACAGGTAAGGGGACGCGTCACGGTGGACCCGAATCTAGCAAGCCAGACTTGAATGATCCGGAGGTTATGCGTGGAAGGTACCCGTAAGTGGTCGTTGACCGCCAAGGAACGCGAGCGTCTCGTGCACGAGTTCCTGCCGTTGGTGAAGAAGATTGCCCGCGGTCTCGCCCGTCGTAGCACGGACCCCGTCGAGGATTTGATCCAGGTGGGTTCGATCGGTCTCCTCGAGGCCATCGACCGCTACGAACTGGGTCACAACACCGAGTTCAAGACCTACGCCGTCCACTACATCACCGGTCACATCCGCCACTACCTGCGCGATCGCCAGAACCTCATGCGCGGTCCGCGCGCCCTGCAGGAGCTCAGCTACCGTCTGAGCGTCGTGACGGCGAACCTCTCCCACGAGCTCGGCCGCGAGCCGACCCACCAAGAGCTGGCAACCATCCTGGAAATCTCGGTGCAGCAGATCGACGAGGTCAAGCAGTACGACAACCGCGTGTCGGTGTACTGGCTGGACCAGGAGGGTCGCGGCGACGACGACGACACTCGCACCCTGCTCGACACCCTGATGGATCCGCGCTCGCAGCGCGACGGTCAGCTGGACCTGGACGAGCGCCTTCTGCTCAAGGAAGCGATGGGCCGCCTGTCGAAGCAGCAGCAGGAGCTCCTGGAGATGCGGTACTTCCAGGACATGACCCAGGCCGAGGTCGCGCGTCGCCTCGGGGTCTCCCAGATGGAGATCTGCCGCCGGCTCAAGCGCGCCGTGAAGCAGCTGCAGCACATCCTCTGCCCGCAGCCGCCCCAGCCGCAGGTCTAAACTCTTCTCTCGCCCCCGGCCGAAGCCGGGGGTTTTTGCATGCGGGTTTTTCTAAGGAGGACCCCCCCAGCCCCCCCTCTAGAGGGGGGGTGTAAGGATCATGGGTAGGTGGAGAACAGGGCTTCTCCTTAGGATCTTGGCTCTAACAACCCCTCCCAATGGCTTCCCCCCCCTCTAGAGGGGGGGCTAGGGGGGGTCCTCCTTGTGCGCATGACCCCCGCCAGGGTCACTTCTTTTCCCGGAAGCTTACTTCAACCTTAACTGTGCGATAAACGCCTGATCCCGCCGATCCGCCGATAACTCCCCTCAGGAGGTACCCTATGTCGGTTGGACGGCTCGGATCTTATGCCGAAATGCTGCAGGCCCTGCACCGCATGGTTCAGGCCGTCCCCCCTGCGCGTCCGGTCCTGCCGCAGGCTCCGATTCCGGGCTACGCGCCTCTCGGGCGGGACGTCTTCGTCCCGAGCATTCCCCGGCGCGACCCCAACAGCTTCTTCATCAGCCAGGTCCGGTCCGGCTGGAACCCCAACGCCAACAACGGCAACACCAACTGCGGCCCGGCGAGCCTCGCCATGGCCCTCAAGGCCGTGGGCCTCATGCCGCCCGGCCTCTACGACCCCTCCAACCCCGAGGCATGGATCGACAAGACCCGCATGGCCATGGAGGGCGACGAGAACGACTACAAGCTCACCTCGGACGACGACGTGCTGCGCGGCGCGCTCGCGAGCGGCGCGCGGGCCGAGAAGGTCTACGGCATGGCCGGCGTGGAGCGGGCGATCGCCCAGGGCAAGCCCGTCGTGCTCGCCGGCAACCCCGTCGCCTACACGCATCGCTTCACCGACGACCAGTACGCCAAGTTCAACGGCGGTCACTTCATCCTGGTCACGGGCATCGAGGGCGATCGCGTCACCATCAACGACCCCCAGTCGAAGGTCGGCAGCCTGACCATTTCCCGCGCGGAGCTGGCGGCCTACATGGCCTTCAAGGACTGGAACGTCGGGGTGTCCGTCTCCCGCTAGACCAGACGGTCGAGCGCTTCCTGGCCCTTGGCCTCGGGCACGATCCGCAACACCCGCTGCGGGTACGGGATCGAGATGCCCTCCCGATCGAACGCGAACTTCACCCGCCGCCGCCACTCGCTGGCCACCTCCCATTGCTTGAGGGGGGCCGTCTTCATGAGCACGCGCAGCTGGATGCTCGAGTCCCCGAAGGACTGGATGCCGCTGATCTCGGGATCCGCGATGACCCGTTCGGGCCAGTCCAGGCGCAGGCGGGTGCCCTCGTCGACCATGACCTGGAGGACGTGGTCGATGTCCGCGTCGTAGGCCACCCCGAGCTCGAGCACGGCGCGCGCCCACTCCTTCGACAGGTTGGCGACCACGGAGACCTGGCCGTTGGGAATGGTGATGAGCTCGCCAGCCGTGTTGCGCAGCTGCGTGATGCGGAGGTTCATCCGCTCGACCAGCCCGGACTTGCCGTCGATGGTCACGACGTCCCCGACGCCGTACTGGTCCTCCAAGAGGATGAAGAAGCCCGTGATGACGTCCTTGACCAGGCTCTGAGCCCCGAAGCCGACCGCGAGGCCCACCACGCCGGCGCTCGCGAGGATCGGCGTGATGTTGATGCCCACTGCGGACAGGAGCGTGAGGGTCGCGGCGAAGAGGATGACGGCCCGCAGCGTGCTGCGCAGGATGGTCGTGAGCGTCAGGCTCCGCTGGGTGAGGCGGGCGTTGATCTCGGG
The DNA here is from genome assembly GCA_036676985.1 of Candidatus Sericytochromatia bacterium. Taxonomy (GTDB): domain Bacteria; phylum Cyanobacteriota; class Sericytochromatia; order S15B-MN24; family UBA4093; genus DATNQJ01. The sequence continues at coordinate 31,955 of JAKFBU010000007.1, read as the reverse complement.
TCGCGGATTCTCCTGCAGCTTCGCCTGGATGCTGTCGATGAGCGAGGTGCCGACCCGGAGCACGAGGCCCGCGGCCACCAAGGTCACGAGGACCGAGAGGCCTTTGGTGGTGACCCATTCCAGGGCGTTCTCTCCGAGGCGATCGAGGAGGCGGGCGGCGGTGGTGAGGGAATGTGTGGCTAGCATGCCGGTCATGTACCCGGTCGAACGTCCTTTGAAGAGGACTGCTCGAGTGCCGCACGGTTGTTCTGAATGTTGCGAGATGTTACAATGACGCCGCGACGAGCGGGCACCGCGGAGGTCGATTTGAGGCGAAAGCGATCGCTCAAGACCCTGCTGCTGATGGCCTTCCTGCCGGTGGTGGTCTTACCGATCCTGCTGGTCGCCTTGGCCACCCAATGGCAATACGAGACGGAGATCCGCACGGTCGAGCACAACATCGAGCAGGACCTGCTCGTGACCGCCACGGCCCGGGAGAAGATCCTGACGACGCTCATCGCCAACGCGCTCGATCAGGCCGAGATCATCGCGGCCGCCTGGCCGTCCATGGTGAGCGCCGAGCGCAACCGGGCGCTGGGGGACTTCACCTACCGCTCGGATGCGTTTCGTCAGGTCTGGGTGGTCTCGCCGCAGGGGCGAGTCACCGCCAGCTCTGCGCCGGCCGACGTCGGCCTCGACCTGGCGCAACGGCCCTACTGGCAGGAGTACCGGCGCACGGGGATGACGGTCATCTCGGATCCGGAGCCGGAGTCGGGCGGCCGCTACGTGGTGCGCATGGTGCTGCCCCTCGCGCCGGGCGGCGCGATCGTCGCGACCTATCGTCTGTCCCAGCTGCAGCATGCCTTTCGCGATCCCGAGACCGTCCAGCTCGATCGGGTCGCCTTCCTGGTCGATCGGAACGGGCGCACCATCGCCCACCCGGACGAGCGCATCCAGGCGGATCGACAGGATCTGAGCGGACTGCCCCCGGTCAAGCTCGCGCAGGAGGGCCGGTCCGGGACCATGGTCTTCCGGGATCCGGAAACGGGCCAGGAGCGCAGCGCGGTCTACCTGCCCATGGAAAAGCTCGGCTGGTCGCTCATCGCCATCCAGCCGGCGGCGAGCACCATGCTCGTCTCGCCCAGCGTGGCGAACCGCCAGACCCTCCTCATCATGACCATCGGCCTGATGCTCGCCGTCTGGATGACGGCGGTCCTCAGCCTACGCCTGGCGAGGCCGGTCGAGGAGTTCAGCCAGAAGTTGCGCCGGCTCACCACCGAGCCCATCCGACCGGGTCAGGCGGACATCCTGATCAACGTGGCGGGCGGCGTCGAGGAATACGACCATGTGGCCAGGAGCGCCAAGGTGCTCTACGACGCCCTCGCCGAGAACATCGTCCAGCTCGAGGCCCGCTCCAACGAGCTGACGCTCACCAACCAACAGCGGGAGGCCACGGTCGAAGCCCTGAAGCGCCTCGATAGGCTCCGGGCAGACTTCCTCGACGCGCTGAGCCACGATCTGCGGATCCCCGTGACCTCGATCATCGGGTACGCGGAGCTGTTGCAGGATGCCCAGGATCCGCCTCTCGGCAGCGCCGAACTCGGATACGTGCAGCAGATCATCGAGGCCTGCAACCGCATGCAGGCCATGCTCGAGGAGCTGCTCGACTACGCGCGCATGGAGGTCGGTCGCATCAAGCTGCGCCTCGAGCCGGTCGATCCCTATGCCCTGATCGAGGAGACCCTCGCCTTCTTCCGCCCGCTCGCCGCCCAGAAGCACCTCACGATCACCGCCGAGTGGCCCGACAACCTGCCCGAGGTCGTCGTCGATCCCGACCGGCTGCGCCAGATCCTCAACAACCTCCTCTCCAACGCCATCAAGTACACGCCGCCGGGCGGGTCCATCACCGTCCGGGCGAGCGTCCATGAGGCCTGCGTCGTCTTCGAGGTGCAGGACACGGGCATCGGTCTGTCGGACGAGGACAAGCAGCATCTGTTCGAGAAGTTCTACCGCTCCGCGCGCCGCGAGGTCCAGCAGGAAAAGGGCAGCGGGTTGGGCCTCGCCCTCATCAAGGGGGTGATCGAGGCCCATGACGGGCATATCGAGGTCGCGAGCGAACTCGGGAAGGGCTCCACCTTCCGCTTCAGCCTGCCGGCCAGCCAGAGGTCGGCCGTACCGCCACCCATGCGCGAGTCGGGGGTCTAGACATGGCGCGGAGGCTGCTTCTGAGCTTGCTGATCGTACTCTGTGCCGCGGGGGGGTGCCACCGGACGGCGGAGGAGCTCTCGCCGCCTCCTGTGCCCGAGGCGACGCGCCGGTTCGCCGGGGTATCGATCACCTATTACGGGGACTCGCATGAGCTCGGCCGAACCCTCGAGCGGAGCTTGATCCAGCGCTTCGAGCAGGACACGGGCATCCGGGTCAACCTCGTGCCCCGGCCCGAATCGACCACCGAGACCTACGTGACCTACGATCGCCAGTTCAAGGCCGCAGAGGCGGAAGTCGACGTCTACTTGATCGACCTGATCTGGCCCGCGGCTTTTGCCCCGTACCTCCTCGATCTCACGCCCACGCTGGCGACGGAGGCTCGGAACCACTTAGCCATGTGCAGGGAGAGCGACACGGTGGGCGGACGCCTGGTTGCCATGCCCTACTTCCTGGATCTGGGTCTGCTTTATTACCGGAAGGACCTGCTCGAACAGCACGGGTACGCCCGCCCGCCCGTGACCTGGGAGCAGCTCGAGGCGATGGCCCGGGACATCCAGTCCGGCGAGCGATCCGGGGGGAGGGACCTCTGGGGCTTCATCTGGCAGGGACTGGCGTACGAGGGGCTCACGTGCAATGCCCTGGAATGGCAGGAGAGCCATGGGGGTGGCGGGCTGATCGATCCACGGACGGGGCAGGTTTCGGTGGACGATCCGCGGGCCATTGCGGCCTTCCGGCGTGCCGCCGGCTGGATCGGGACGATCACGCCCCCGGCCGTGATCAGCTATGACGAGCCGGAATCACTCGATCGCTTCCGGGAAGGCGGCGCGGTGTTCATGCGCAACTGGGCATACGTCCATGCGGGGCTCGAGGCCGCGGACTCGCCGATTCGGGGCAAGGTCGGCGTGGCCGGCTTGCCGGCGGCGGCGGGGCATCGCTCGGTGAGCGTCATGGGAGGCTGGCAGCTGGGAGTGTCCCGGCGATCGCGCCACCCCGAGGCGGCCGTGGCCTTCGTGCGCTACCTGACGAGCCCCGAGGTCCAGGCGTGGCGGGCGCGCGAGGGGAGTTACCTGCCCACGGTCCAGAAGCTCTGGGACGATCCGGGCCTGCGCTCCGATTTACCCCTTTTGGCGGCCGTGGCGCCGCAGTTGCCGAACATGATCCAGCGCCCCAGCGGGCGCGTGGGCCCTCGCTACAACGCGTTCAGCACCTACTACTACGAGGGGGTCGAGGCCATCCTGGAAGGGGAAGCGGCGGGCATGATCGCGGCCCGCATGCAGCGGGACATGGTGCGGTTGCTCGCCTGGCCCGAGTCCAGCGTGCGGACTCCCTAGGCGCCTAGAACGCGAAGAGGACGCGGCCGCCGATGTCCGTGAGGTTGCCCTCGTAGGCGGAGCCCTGGGCCTGGGAGAGCCCCCAGACCGGTCCGGTGCCGGCGTGGAGATCGATGAGGGCGATGCCCAGGTCGAGCTGCAGCCCGGCCTGTCCCATGGCTCCGTAGGGGAAGCCCGTGACGTAGCTCGGTTGCTGGAAGGGGAAGGCGGCATGGCCGACCACCCCGAGGTAGGGGATGACGGGGCCGATGGGCAACTCGAAGTTGGCGGACGTCTGGCCGACGCCGTAGGAGTAGTTGCCGCCCTGGCCGTCGCGCAAGTAGGCGCCGCCCAGTTCGAAGCGGAGCTTGAAGAAGCGCGTGGGTCCGCCGTACCAGACGACGGGGACGTAGGCGCCGCGGGCCTCGATCTGGGTACCGTTGCCGGACAGGACCAGGGATCGGTAGCCGCCAGGCAGGGTGAACGACGTCTCGGCCATGGCGGGGGCCGCAAGGGCCCCGGCCATGAGGAGGGATAGGGCGATCGCCCGCGTCATTAGAACTTCTCGAGCAGGTAGATGACCTGGGTCGGCTCGTTGGGCGCCGGGATCACGTCCTTCTTGACGATCCGGTACTTGCCCTCGGGCTTGGTGACCATGTCGACGTCGGCGAGGTTGATGAGGTTGCCGACCTTGCCGTCGAAGTCGACTTCCAGCTCGTACTTGCCTTCGTCGCCCGTAAACATGAGGATGGCGCGCGTGTCTTTGAGTGGCATGGATCCGTGCTCTCCTGTAGGGGCGCCCGCGCGGGCGTCGTGTTGCGCTCATCATAGCAAACGGGCCCCGTTAGGTCGAGCTTGGTTAGAGGGTTCTAGACGGTTTTCGCTGATGGGGCCCCGGTAGCGGTTGTTGACCATAAAATCATCACTTATGTCATAATCAAACAAGCAAGTTTTTCCCCAGCAGCTTGCCGGGAGGCCTCATGAACCGTTTTGTCGTCCGGTGTCTTGTCCTGTCCACGCTTTCCCTTGCGGGTTGCGCGTTGCTCGCGCCGATCACGGGCACGCCTACCACCCAGAAGGTCCAGCAGCCCGCCCGCGAGTCGGGCGCGCTGACGATCAACCTCTCCGCCTTCGAGCCCAAGATCAAGATCTCGTCCTATCAGGCCCAGGCCCTGCCGGTCTCGACGGTCGCGGGGGCACGGGTGACGGTGACGGGCGACTTCATCTTCGATCCCCTGACCACGACCGTCCCGGTCAACAACGGCCGGGCAAACGCCGAGATCGCCAACATCCCCATCGGCGCGAACCGCATCCTGACGGTCGAGGGCCTGGACTCGACGGGCGCTGCGGTGCCGGGCGCGGTGTTGCGGGCCGTGGTCACGATCAAGCCCGGATCCAATCAGGCCTCCGTCACCTGGGAGTCGACGCCCGCGGGCAGCGTCTTCCATGCGTTGCACCAGGCCGATCGTCAGACGGGGCGGGCCCTGAGCGCGACGGTGTCGGCGGAGAAGGTGCAGGAGCTCGTGGCGTCCGTGACCTCGACCTTCGGAGTGGCGCATCCGAGCCTGGTGAAGGCGGAGGCGATCGCGAGCCAGATTCGCGCGAGCAACGGCCAGGTACCGCCGGCCACTCACTCGTTCGCCGTTGCGCCGGCCTACGTGGATCTGATGGTGCGGGGCTTGCCGTCGGGCAAGACGATCACCGCCCAGATCACGGATCCGGCCTCCAAGGTCTTCGTGAACGTGGCCAACGGCCGCTACCGGATCGAGCCCATCACGCCTGGGAGCTGGGTCCTGGTGTTGAACTCCGCGGACTATGGCCGCAAGACGGCGGACCTGACCCTCTACGAGGGGGCTTCGGCGAGCGTGGAGGTCGATTACGCGGGCAGCGAGGCCATCGGCATCGACTTCGGGGACGAGGCGACGCAATCGGCGCCCCAGCCGAATCCGTTGCCGAGCGTGGCTCCGACGCCGACGCCTGCGCCATTGCCCACTCCCACGCCGACCCCGTTGCCGCCGCCTCCGGGTGGCGAGGGCTTCTTCAACCTTCTCATCCGTTTCGACCAGTAGCGTAAGGAGCGATATCCAATGTCCAAGAAGCGTTTGACCCCCTGGATCGGGCTCGCGATGAGCGCCGCGCTGGTCGCCGGATGCGTGAGTGCACCCTCGCTGCTCAAGACGACCATGCCGCAGGTGATGGGCGAGACCTACGCCTCGAATCCCAATCCCCCGGAATTCGTGAAGGCGATTCCGGTGGGCGAGGAGGTGGTGGTGCCGCAGGGCAAGGCGGCAATGACGCTGTTCGTCGTGATCCCACAGAAGCAGGTGGCACCGGAAGGCGATCGGTCGGCACAGTACATCAATTTCAGCAACATTTCGCGCGTCGACGTGACTATAACGGGCGAGAACCTGTCGTCTCCCGTCAGGACGAGCATCAATGTCTCAAGTGGCGCCTCGGCCGCAGGAACGGTCGTCCTCAATGCGGGCCGCAACCAGATTATTACGGCTGTAGGACGGGATGGCGGCGGGAGTGTCGTCTCCACCGTCAAGGGCGTCGCGACGAGCGTGGCCGGCCAAGTCGTGAATGCCGAAGCCAAGTTCGGTACCACTCCGCTCGCTAACGTCATCGGCGGCCTCAGCCCCGAAGTCGCCCCCCTCATCAATCCGAGCGCCGTCAATGGGATCATCAACCCCATTTTGAATCCTACCAATAACAACGGGGCTGTCAGCTACATCACGCACCCCACGTTTATCAACCCAGCGCCGGTAATAGCCGCCATTAATGCGCTGGTTTTGGCGGGGGTGCAGCCTGGCTCGATTACCACCGGGCAAATTTCGGATCACTTGAACGGCGCTCAGCCGATCTATCCTGGTAGCTCGGTCATCGTTCGCCTCCGCGATCCGCAAGGTAACAGTTACACGCTGCCCAATCAAGGTCGCTCGACCGGTATGGCCGATCGAACTGGGGATGGGATCCCGGATGGGTCTAGTTTCGACTCCACAACCTCGGGTCCCTACATGTACTTCACTCTTTCGGACCCCATGTCTGGGCAGAACCAGCACATCTATGGTGGCCAATCGCAGCAGGCTTTCACCAGCATACCGCCTGGCGAGTATCAACTTACGTTCGCGGGCAGTTATTATGCCGCAAAGCCGTGGTACGTGATTCCGACTTGGAGTGCGACAACGAGCGTTGTGCCTGGCACCACACAATATCTGGATATCCAGTTTTTCGATGTTTCAAAGCCCGTAACAGTGGACGCCACGGGGAGTTTTAGCAGTTCTACCTACAACCAGATTTATGGCTATGGAAGCTTGGAGTGGTACCGGTTTCCAACCATGCCTAACCTGGTCTATCGGATTAACTACGAAGCCCCCCAATACGATCAGGGTAACCAACGTCTCTATATTTTCGACCAGAGCGGAGCCCAACTGTATCAAAACCATGAGGCGACAGGATCATTCACCTTCGCTTCGGCGGCGAGCAATAGCTTGTATATCCACACTCGATACATCGACACTCGCGTCAACGTCACGACTGAGACCCTGGGCCAAAATCAGTCGCTATACAATGCCACTATTCGATACGGTGAATAAATGGAGGCCGGCCCGAAAGGGCCGGCCTTTTGCTTTGAATCACGTTGGTTGGTTAACCTTTGCGTTCCGGATAACCTGTATAGCCGCATCTGCCAAGAATGCGGAACGATTTGTGCCGTGGCTGGTGACGTACCGGTCGATGACGTTCAGCGTCGCCTCGTCGATCGTGAAGTTCACACGCACGGTCTTTCCCTTGATCGGAGGCACGCTTACCACCAGCACGACGGCGTCCCGATTCTCCGGGTCGGCCATGATCGTCTCGAGGGTGCTCGGCTCGGGGATGATTTCCCCCTCCTCGACCAATACCTCAATGTGGCCGGTCAAGGCTTCCTCGGCGAACCGCCGGGCCTCGTCCAGGTCCTTGCCAGCCGTGATGCACCCGGGAAAGTCGGGAAAGTCCACGCTGTAGTCGGTTTCGGCCGACTTGCGCATGAGCGCGATGTAGTTCGCCATCTTGCCTACTCCTCCGTCAACCCGGCCTGCTTCAGGACGCTCTTGGCGGTCTTCGGGTGGATCTCGCGGTTCGGATGCGGGATGGTGACCAGGCCCGGTTTGGTCGGGTGCTTGAAATGATAGTGGTCGCCCTTCGTCCGAACGTGCTTCCAGCCATCGGCCTGCACGATGTCCATGAGCTCACGGCTACTGTAGACCTTCCCCCTATCCTATTTATACACACTACATACACACGATTCAACGTGGGTTCGAGTTAAGTTTTGGTTGCCGTTCCTCCGAGCGCCAAAAGAGAGGGGGCCCACATTGGGCCCCCTCTCTGGATTTCCGTGGTTCAGACTTACTTCGAAACCGCCGAGAGCGCGTCGATGCGGCCGTTGCCGAAGTTCTTGTCGAAGCCCTTGTCGCCCAGGTCGACCGTCGACGACTCGAGGATCTTCTTGACCTCGGCCGGAGCCATGCCGGGGTGCTTGCTGCGGACCAGGCCCGCGAGACCCGCGACCAAAGGAGCCGCCATCGAGGTGCCCGAGAGGCTCGCGTAGCCCTTGGTGCCGCTGATCTGCACCGGGTAGGTCGGGAAGGTCGAGAGGATGTTCGAGCCGGGAGCCGAGACGCTCATCCACGAACCGAAGTTCGAGAAGTCCGACCGCTTGTCACCCTCGGCCGTCGAGCCGACCGCGATGACGCCGGGGAAGGCCGCCGGGTAGCGCTTGCGCTCGATGTTGTTGTTGCCCATCGTCGCGACGATGACGACGTTCTTGCTCAGGGCGTAGGCGACGGCCTTGCCGACGGCCTCGTTCTCCTCGTAGAAGCCGAGGCTCATGTTGATGACGTCCGCGTTGTGGTCGGCGGCCCAGATGATGCCCTCGGCGATGGTCGCCGCCGAGCCCGCGCCGGCGCCGAGCACCTTGACCGGGAGGATCTTGCAGTTGGCAGCCAGACCCGCGATGCCCTCGTTGTTGTTGGAGACGGCCGCCGCGATGCCCGCGACGTGGGTGCCGTGGCCCATGTCATCCTTGGGGGCCGCGCCGGGTGCGGTGGTGTTGTGGCCGGGCAGGAGCTTGGACTTCAGGTCCGGGTGGTCGAGGTCGAGGCCCGAGTCGAGGATGCCGATGACGACCTTCTCGCTACCCATGGTCACGCCCCAGGCGGCGTCGGCCTTGACGGTGTCGAGGGCGTACTGCTTGCCGCGCGAGGGGTCGTTCACCTTCACGTCGTCCAGGAGCACGGCGCGGTCGAACTCGGCGCTGCGGACGGCGGCGTCCTTCTGCAGCTTGGCGACGGCGGCCTCGGGGCTGCCCGAGATGTTGACCAGGGCCGAGCTGATGGCGCCCAGGTTGCGCTTGACCTTCATGCCGGTGCGCTTCTCGAAGCTCGTGAGCTCGCTGGTGGTCATGCGGCCCTTGAAGGAGACGAGCACCTGCTTCTTGGCGACGCCGTCCGCGCGGAACTCCTCGGGGTTGTAACCCATGGCCGAGCGCTCGCCGATGGGAGCCGCACCGGGGGTCACGCCGCAACCGACGATGCCCATGGAGAGCGAGGTGAGGCTGAGCAGGGCAATCAGGACGTTCTTCTTCAACGGTAGCTCCTTCATCTCGGGGAGGGCGTGCCACGGGGCGCTGAAATTAAGATAGCCTTAAACAGGTTAAAACTTGCGTTTAATTTTCCAAGATCTTTAAACTTTTTTCAGGGATCCGCTCGTCATGCGGGTCATGGCGATCGCTCCGGCGAGAGCGCCGATGATGGCGTCGCGCCTTGCTCTGGGAGGCGTGCGATCGTACAATGGCCAAGGTTTCCGCGCATGGACGGCCTCTCGGCCGCGGCGCGTTCGCAGGCCCCCGCAGAGAGGTGTTCATCAATGACGATCGCAACCCAGGCCTATACTCCCGAGATCAACGACCTGCTCGCCGGCAAGACGCGCTTTCCGCTGCGCGCGCCGCGCGGCAATCAGCTGAACTGCAAGGGCTGGATCCAGGAAGCCGCCCTGCGCATGCTATTGAACAACCTCGATCCCGAGGTGGCCGAGCATCCCGACGAGCTCATCGTCTACGGCGGCTCCGGCAAGGCCGCCCGCAACTGGGACTCGCTCAAGGCGATCGTCCGCACCCTGCTCACCCTCGAGGCCGACGAGACCATGCTCGTCCAGTCCGGCAAGCCGGTCGGCGTCTTCCGGTCGCACCCGGACGCCCCGCGCGTGCTCCTCGCCAACTCCAACCTGGTGCCCGCCTGGGCCAACTGGGAGAACTTCCGCCGGCTCGAGGCCGAGGGCCTCATGATGTTCGGGCAGATGACCGCGGGCAGCTGGATCTACATCGGCACCCAGGGCATCCTGCAGGGCACCTACGAGACCTTCGCGGCCCTGGCCAAGAAGCACTTCGGCGGCTCCCTCAAGGGCAAGCTGACCGTCACGGCGGGCCTCGGCGGCATGGGCGGCGCCCAGCCCCTGTCCGTCACCATGAACGACGGCGTGGTCATCGCCATCGAGATCGACCCCACCCGCATCCAGCGCCGCATCGAGAAGGGCTACTGCCAGATGGTGGCCGAGAGCCTCGACGAGGCCATGGCCCAGGCGCTCGGCGCCATCGAGGCCGGTGAGCCCCGCTCCATCGCGCTGTTGGGCAACGTCGCCGAGATCCTGCCCGAGATGCTCAAGCGCGGCATCATTCCGGACGTGGTCACGGACCAGACCTCGGCCCACGACCCCCTGAACGGCTACATCCCCGTCGGCCATACCATGGAGTCCGCCGCGGCCCTCCGCCAGAGCAACCCCGAGGAGTACCTGCACCAGGCCTACGCCTCCATCAACGCCCACGTGCGCGCCATCGTCGAGCTGCAGAAGCAGGGCGCCATCGCCTTCGACTACGGCAACAACCTGCGTCAGGTCGCCAAGGACCACGGCGTCGCGGACGCCTTCGCCTACCCCGGCTTCGTGCCCGCCTACATCCGCCCGCTCTTCTGCGAGGGCAAGGGACCCTTCCGCTGGGCGGCGCTCTCGGGCGATCCCGCGGACATCGCGCGCATCGACCAGCTCATCCTGGACGAGTTCAGCGACAATGAGCCCCTCAGCCGCTGGATCCGGCTCGCCGGCGAGCAGGTCCACTTCCAGGGCCTGCCCGCGCGCATCTGCTGGCTGGGTTACGGCGATCGCGCCAAGCTCGGCCGCCGCATCAACGACCTGGTCGCCGCGGGCGAGGTCTCGGCCCCCATCGTCATCGGCCGCGACCATCTGGACTGCGGCTCGGTCGCCTCGCCCAACCGCGAGACCGAGGCCATGAAGGACGGCACGGACGCCGTGTCGGACTGGGTCTTCCTCAACGCCATGATCAACGCCGTGGGCGGCGCCTCCTGGGTGAGCCTCCACCACGGCGGCGGCGTGGGCATCGGCTACTCGCAGCACTCGGGCATGGTCATCGTCGCCGACGGCACCCGCGAGGCGGCCGCCCGCCTGCAGCGCGTGCTCACGACCGACCCCGGCATGGGCGTCATCCGCCACGCCGACGCGGGCTACGACGAGGCGATCGAGACGGCCAAGACCAAGGGCGTCCGCCTCCCCATGCTGGAGGGCTAATGGCACGCATCGACCTGGTCGTCCGCAACGCCGCGCAGCTCGTCACCGTCGCGGGGCCCTCGACCCCGCGCGCGGGCGCCGAGCAGGGCATGCTGGACATCATCCCGGACGGGGCGATCGCCATCTCGGACGGCGAGATCGTCATGGTGGGCAAGACCGACGAGGTCATGACCCAGCTGCCGATCGACAGCGACACCGTCGAGCTGGACGCCCGCGGCTCGGTCGTCACGCCGGGCCTCATCGACAGCCACACCCACCTGGTCTTCGCGGGCACCCGCCAGCACGAGTTCGAGCTGCGCGCCAAGGGCGCCACCTACGCCCAGATCATGGAAGAGGGCGGCGGCATCTACTCGAGCGTCCGCAAGACGCGCGAGGCCGCCCGGCTCGACCTGATCCGCGGCGCGGAGCATCACCTCCAGACCATGCTCACCTACGGCACCACCACCGTGGAGGCCAAGAGCGGCTACGGCCTCGACTTCGACACCGAGGTCAAGCAGCTGGAGGCCCTCATGGAAGTGGGCCGCCGGCATCCGGTGGACGTCGTCCCCACCTTCATGGGCGCGCACGCCGTGCCCCAGGGCGAGGATCCCGACGCCTACGTCGAGTGGCTGTGCGTCGAGGCCATTCCCCGTATCGCCATGCGCAAGCTCGCGCGGTTCTGCGACGTCTTCTGCGAGAAGGGCGTCTTCACGCCCGAGCAGTCCGAGCGCATCCTGCGCGCGGCCCAGAAGCACGGCATGGAGGCCAAGCTCCACGCCGACGAGCTCGCCGACACCGGTGGGGCAGCACTCGCGGCCAAGGTAGGGGCCGTCTCGGCCGACCACCTGCACTGCGCCAACGAGGAGGGCCTCGCGGCCATGGCCCGCGCGGGCGTGGTGGGCACCCTCTTGCCCGGCACGGCCGTCTTCCTCGGCATGCGCGAGCACGCGCCCGCGCGGCGCATGATCGAGCTCGGCGTGCCCGTGGCCCTTGCGACCGACTTCAACCCGGGCTCCTGCTACAGCGAGTCCATGCCTCTCATGATGTCCTTCGCCTGCACCCAGCTGAAGCTCACGCCGGCCGAGGCCTTGGTGGCCGCGACCATCAACGCGGCGCACGCCGTGAGCCGTTCCCACCGGATCGGCAGCCTCGAGATCGGCAAGCAGGCGGATCTCGTCCTCTGGGACGCCGATGATTACCGGATGATCCCCTATCACATGGGGATCAACTTGGTGAAGACCGTCATCAAGCGCGGCCAGGTGGTCCATCGGATCCCCTGGGTCGCCACGCGTCCGGTCGAGGTGACACCCTAAGCGAGGTGGGGCGATCCGCAGATGACGCAGATTGACCCGCCGCTTGACCCAAAATCTGTGAAATCTGCGCAATCTGCGGATTTTTTAGAGAAAGGATAAAAGCAGTTTCAATGTCGAAGCTGATCGAATGCGTGCCCAACTTCAGCGAAGGCCGTCGCCCCGAGGTCATCGAGGCGATCGTCTCGTCGGTCTCGCGCGTGCCCGGCGTGGTCGTGCTCGACCAGAGCAGCGACCACGACCACAACCGGACGGTCCTGACGCTGGCCGGTAGCCCCGAGGGCCTCAAGGAGGCCGTCCTCAAGCTCTACGAGGCGGCCCTCAAGCACATCGACCTCCGCGAGCACAAGGGCGAGCACCCGCGCATGGGAGCCGTCGACGTCGTGCCCTTCATCCCGGTCCGCAACGCGACCATGGAGGACTGCGTGGCGCTGGCCAAGGAAGTCGGCGAGCTCGTCGCCGAGAAGTTCGGCGTGCCCATGTTCCTCTACGCCGAGGCCGCGAGCGATCCCGGCCGCAAGGTGCTCGCCAACATCCGCAAGGGCGAGTTCGAGGGCATGGCCGCGAAGATGCAGGACCCGGCCTGGAAGGCCGACTTCGGTCCCGCGGCCCCGCACCCCTCGGCGGGCGTGTCGGCCATCGGCGCGCGCTTCTTCCTCGTCGCCTACAACTTGCAGCTGGACACGCCCGACCTCAAGGTGGCCCAGGCGATCGCCAAGGCCGTCCGCGCGAGCTCCGGCGGTCTGCAGAACGTGCAGGCCATGGGCGTCTTCCTCGCGGACCGCAACCAGGCCCAGGTCTCCATGAACCTCCTCAACTACGAGAAGACGCCCATCCACCGGGTGCAGGAGCTCGTGAAGATCGAGGCCGCGCGCTACGGCGCCCGGGTGGTGGGCGCCGAGATCGTCGGCCTCCTGCCCCAGCAGGCCCTCCTGGAGGCCGCCGCCTACTACCTGCAGGTCGAGAACTGGTCGCCCAGCCTGGTGCTGGAGAACGCGATGCTAGAAAAGGAACAGGCCAATGTCGAACTCGTTCACTAGCGTGAAGCCCCTCGTCGAGCTGGAGGTCAACGCCTTCATCCGCAAGCTCGCGGGCTCGGACGCCACGCCGGGCGGCGGCAGCGCCGCGGCCCTCGCGGGCTCCCTGAGCGCGGCCCTCGTGAAGATGGTCGGCGGCCTGACCGTCGGCCGCAAGGGCTTCGAGGAGGTCTCGGAGATGCTCGAGATGCTCTGCGAGCAGGGCCACGAGATCTCCGAAAAGCTCGCCGAGGCCGTCGATCGCGACGCTGCGGCCTACAACGAGGTCATGGCGGCCTTCGGCCTGCCCAAGGCTACCGACGAGGAGAAGGCCGCGCGCAGCCAGGCCATCCAGGCCGCCATGAAGCTCGCCGCCGAGGTGCCCTACGAGGTGGCCGAGGAGTGCCTCGCCGCCGCCGAGTTGGCGGCGATCGCCATGGAGAAGGGCAACCCCAACGCGAGCTCGGACGCGGCTGTCGCCATGCTCCTCGCCCTCACGGGCCTGGAGGGGGCGGCGCTCAACGTCGCGACCAACCTGGACGCCATCAAGGACGCGGACTACGTCGCCGCCAAGAAGGAGGAGCTGGTGCGCCTCTTCGCGCGGGGCGGTGAGCTGCGCGCCTCCATGTGGGAGACGGTGCGCGGACGCATCCACTCCCTGCCCCAAGGATAGGACCATGCCCACCCTGACCGAACAAGCTCCCATCAGCCTCGACGGCAACGCCCTGTCGATCGGAGACGTCCTGCAGGTCTGCACGGCCGGCGCCAAGGTCGCCCTCAGCGCCCTGAGCCTCGCGGCCGTCGAGAAGTCCCGCGCCTACGTGGACAAGCTCATCCGCGAGGAGCAGGTCGTCTACGGCATCACCACCGGGTTCGGCTACTTCAAGGAGCGCCGGATCGGTCAGGACGCCGTCGAGCAGCTCCAGCACAACCTCATCGTCAGCCACTCGGCGGGCGTGGGTGAGCCTTTGCCCCGCGAGGTCGTGCGTGCCATGCTCCTCTTGCGGGCCAACGCGCTCGCCAAGGGCTACTCGGGCATCCGTCCCGAGACGCTGCAGCTGCTCATCGAGATGCTCAACCGCGGCGTGCACCCCCGCATCCCCTCGCAGGGCTCGGTGGGCGCGAGCGGTGACCTCTCGCCCCTGAGCCACCTCGCGCTCGTCATGATCGGCGAGGGCGAGGCCGAGGTGGACGGCCAGGTCATGCCCGGTTCCGCCGCCCTCCAGGCCGTGGGCCTCAGTCCCATCCGCCTCGGTGCCAAGGAGGGTCTCGCCCTCATCAACGGCACCCAGGCCATGACGGCGATCGGGACGCTCACCCTGGCGCGCGCCCGTCGGCTCGCCAAGCTCGCGGACGTGGCCTGCGCCATGACCGTCGAGGCGACCCTCGGCAGCCGCAACGCCTACCTGCCGCACTTCCACGCCCAGCGTCCGCACCCGGGCCAGGCCGCGAGCGCGCGCAACCTGATCCGCCTGACCGAGGACAGCGTCCTCATCGCCTCGCACGCGGGCTGCGATCGCGTCCAGGACGCCTACTCGCTGCGCTGCGCGCCCCAGGTGCACGGCGCGAGCCGGGACGCCATTGGCTACGGCGAGGGCGTGGTCGCCATCGAGCTCAACTCGGCGACCGACAACCCGCTCATCTTCCCGGACCAGGACGAGGTGCTCACGGGCGGCCACTTCCACGGCCAGCCGGTGGCGCTCGCCATGGACTTCCTGGGCATCGCCCTCTCGGAGCTCGCCAACATCTCCGAGCGCCGCATCGAGCGCCTGGTCAACGCCACCTACTCGAACGGCCTGCCCATGTTCCTCTCCGAGGAGGGCGGCCTCAACTCGGGCTACATGGTTGCCCAGTACACGGCCGCGTCGCTCGTCTCCGAGAACAAGGTGCTCGCGCACCCGGCGTCGGTCGACTCCATCCCCACCTCGGCGGGGCAGGAGGACCACGTCAGCATGGGCACCACCGCCGCCCGCAAGGCCGTCAACATCTGTGACAACGCCGAGCGGGTCCTCGCCATCGAGCTGTTGTGCGGGGCCCAGGCCATCGACTTCCGCGAAGGCCTCCGGCCGGGCACCGGCAGCAACGCCGCCTACCAGGCCATTCGCCGTGCGGTTCCCTATCTCGGGGCGGACCGCGTCGTGGCCAAGGACATCGAGGCCATGATGGCGATCATCCGGGATGGTTCCTTGCTCGCGGCCGTCGAGACGGCCTGCGGCCCCCTCGAATAGGACATGATGGGCATCTTCGATCGACTGAAGGGTGGACTGATCGTCTCGTGCCAGGCACAGCCGGACGAGCCCCTGCACGGCTCGCCCATCATGGCGGCCATGGCGCGGGCGTCGGCCCAGGCGGGAGCCGCCGGCATCCGCGCCGAGGGTCCGAGCGACGTGCGGGCCATCCGTCAGGCGGTCGATCTGCCCATCCTCGGCCTCTACAAGATCAAGGTGCCGGACCACCCCGTCTACATCACGCCCACCTTCGAGGCGGCCCAGGCCATCGCGGAGGCGGGAGCGGACGCGATCGCCCTCGACGCCACCACCGAGCTGCGTCCGGACGGCCTCACGCTGGAGGAGACCATCCGACGCATCCACGACGAGCTGAAGCTGCCCGTCATGGCGGACGTCTCGACCCTCGAGGAGGGCCTGAGAGCCGAGCGTCTGGGCGCGGACGTGGTGGGAACGACGCTCTCCGGCTACACCCCCCAGAGCCCGAAGCAGGAGGAGCCGGACTGGCGCCTCTTGCAGGACCTTCTGGCCCAGGCCCGGATCCCCGTGATCATGGAGGGCCGGATCTGGGAGCCCGCGCAGGCTCGCCGGGCGCTCGAAATGGGCGCCTGGGCGGTCGTCGTGGGCTCGGCCATCACGCGCCCGCAACTCATCGCCGCCCGTTTCGCCCAGGCCGTCGCCGACGTCGCCCAACCTTGAACCAGAGGAGATGCCGCATGCAGTACCCCGTTGACACCTACGCCCTCGGGCTCGACCTCGGAGGGACCAAGATCTTCGCGGGGCTCGTCGACGGGACGGGCAAGGTGCGGCAGCAGTGGCGCATCTCCACTCCCACGGGCGGCGGCGGTCCTGCCATCCTCAAGGCCCTGGTCGAGGCCGTCGGCACCATCCTGGGCAACTTGTCCCAGGAGGAGCGCGATCGCCTGGTCGGCGTGGGCGTGAGCTCCGCAGGCCACATCAACCAGGCGACGGGGGTGGTCGAGTACTGCACGCCCAACCTGCCGGGCTGGACGGGCACGCACGTGACGGAGGCCCTCACCCAGGTGCATCGTCTGCCCGTGATGGCCGACAACGACGGCAACTGCGCGGCCTACGGCGAGTACTGGGTGGGCGCCGGCCGCGGCGTCGAGAACCTGGTGGCCCTCACCATCGGCACGGGCCTCGGCGGCGGCATCCTCGTCGACGGCAAGCTGGTGCGCGGGGCCCGCAGCGGCGGGGCCGAGATCGGCCACACGATCCTCGTTCCTTCGGGTTACGCATGCAACTGTGGCCAGCTCGGCTGCATCGAGTCCTACGTCTCGGGCACCGCACTCGCCAAGGCGGCCGAGCGCGCGGGCCACTGGGATCCCTCGCCCTCGAGCCACATGATCTTCGAGTGGGCGCGGGCGGGCGACGAGCGGGCGCTCGGCCTGGTGCGCGACATGGCGCGCCACCTGGCGGTGGGCATCGTGACGATCATCAACTTCGTGGACCCCGAGCGGATCATCGTGGGCGGCGGCGTCAGCAGCCAGGGCGACCTGTTCATGCCCATGGTGCGCGAGTACGTGGCGGAGCTGTACGGCGCGCGCGGCTGGGACGTCCGCAACCTGGTCCTTGCCGAGCTCGGCGAAGGCGCCGGCATGATCGGCGCTGCCGGCCAGGCCTTCGCGCGCTTCGGCGCCCTCCAGCGCGTCTAACCGATGGACCACCCCCCCTTTGAAGCACCCCGAACAGGGGCCAACCGCTTCAACGCCCCCCCTAGCAGGGGGGGAAGGGGGGGGAGAACGAGTCTCCTGCTCGCGAGCGCCCTGATCCTCGCCCTCACGCACCCCGTCCTGGCGGCCCCGTCGCTCGTCGGCAACGTTCGCTACGACGACACCCGCCATGCCCTGACCATCGACACCACGGGCTCGCCCACGGTCAAGACCAAGCGTCTGCTGAACCCCGACCGTCTGGTCATCGACGTCCTCGACTCCGAGCTGAGCGGCCTCGCCAATCGCCAGGCGACCATCACCAGTCGCAAGATCCAGGGCTTCCGCGCCATCCAGTACAGCCTCAACCCGGGCGTCGTCCGCCTCGTCGTCGAGCTCAAGCCCGGCGTCGAGCCGCTCGTGGCCGTTCGCCAGGTCGCAGGCCGCGTCACCGTGACCCTCGCCGACTCCCCGCCGCCCAAGGGCGAGAAGGACCTCGAGACCCTGCCGCCGTCGGACCTGCTCGTGTCCGCGCCCGTCCCCACTCCGACGCCGACCGTCGTGCCAGTGGCGGCCACCGCGTCGCCCCTGGTCCTCGCGCCGAGCCCGGCGCCGGTGGTGGTCGTCGCCCCCTCGCCCGAGCCGACTCCTACCCCGCCGCCCGCGCGCCCGACGCCCCGGCCGGCCTGGCCATCTCCCGAGCCAGCGGTCACTCCGCCGCCCGAGTTCACCAACCCCGGCCCCGGAGAGGTCGTCCGGCGGCGTGATCCGGGCTTCGGATCGACCGTGATGGTCCGCTGGCAGCAGGTGGAGACCCTGGAGGACTACGGCTCGTCGGCCGGACCCGTGTTCGCGTATCCGGCGGGCCTCAACGGCGTCGAAGTCCGGCACTGGATGCAGCCGTGGGTGGGCTTCGGCCTCGACTCCCGGGCCATGACCTTCGACATCGCGGCCGAAGGCGTTCACCAGCACCGCACAGACCTCATGGTCCTGCCGGAGATGGTGTTCCGCTACCCGTTCCTCGGAGGGGCGCTCGAGCCCGAGGTGCATCTCGGGTACATGGGGCGCCATGTGACGGTGGTCTCGACCAAGCCGGGCAGCACGCTGCCCTTCTCGCCGACCCAGTTCTACCACGGCCCCACCCTTGGAGCGGCCGTGCGCTACCGCCTGCTGCCGGCGCTCTCGATCTCGGTGCAGTATCAGGCCCTGCCCCTGGTCGGTGGCAGCCTGTTCCGGAACTTCGGCAGCGTGGACTACGGCAGCATCTTCCCGCTCTTCCAGCAGCGGTATGCGATCGCCCTGACGTACGACCTGGCCCCGGCCTTCGTCACGCTCGGCTACTCCGACGAGACGAGCCGCAACCGGGCCATCAACTACACCCAGGCCCTCACGGGCATCCTGCTCGGGGTGGGCGTGCGCTACTGAGCGAACTGGGGCGATCGCCGCTCCTGAACCTTCTCGTAGCACTTCATCGCTTGCTCGGCCAGATGCTATGGCCGCCCGTGGTCATGGCCATGTCCGCCAGGTGGACGAACTACGTCAGGCGCAGGTTGGCCATGGGCGAGCGTTTCCCAAGATTGGCAGCCGCGAATCAACCAGGGAATCGGCCCACCATACGGGATGGGGGCGTCCCAACGACTGTTCGGCACTCTTATGCAGGATGCACAAGGGAAACCGGCGTGGTGCCATACGCTTGCCTGCTTGGCGTGCGGCAGGATGAGGAGGTTCCGAAAGGGGGCCTCCATGCGCATTACTCCGGTATCGTTCGTGGATTGGGTCAATGAGCGTTGCGGCAGGGTCGCGGGCGGAGCCGTGCTGCCTCCCGAGTGGGCCTACTGGCGGCCGAATCCGGTCAATAAGGAGATTGCGGAAGAGGCCCAGCCGGTGCCGGAACCGGACAAGGGCCTCCGATTCGATGCCTACGCCTAGAAAAAGGAACCGTTCGTGTTTCGACCGGGCTCAACACGAACGGTTTGTTGCGGGTCTCAAGGGATAACTGCCACCGCCAGGGCATTCCCGCTAGACGGCGGGCAGGTACTGCCTTTCGGCCACCAGGTCCCTCAGGGCGAAGAGCACGTGCGGGTGCTCGTTGCCGATGACCTGCAGGTCGCGGTGCGAGAGCTTAAGGAGGGTGCACTCCTCGATGGCCCGGACCGTCGCCGAGCGCGTGCCCGTGAAGCCGGCCGCCACGCCCTCGCCGAAGAGATCCGTCTCCCGGAGGATATGGGCCTCGGGCTTGTCCGGATTCTCGACCCTCAGGCTGCCCTGCATGACCAGGTAGCAGGCCGAGTCGTCCTGGGCGCCCTGCTCGATGACCACCTGGCTCGGACCCACCTGGACCCGCTCGAGGCGCAAGGAGAAGGCGTTGAGGGCCTGCACGTCCAGGCCCGCGAAGACCTTGGCGCGCGAGACGACGTCGCGATTCTCCCACAGGCGCAGCAGCCGGGCCGTCACGGTCTCGCGGCCCTCCGCCTTGGCGCGGCGATCCTCCTCGGCGAGCATGGCCTTGAACTCGGTGCCGGGGATGGCGATGAGCCTTGCCGGCGAGGTCGCGACCACCGAGGCGACCCGCGTGCCGTTGGGCTGCACGAAGGCCTGCTCACCGAAGTAGTCGCCGGTCTTGAGCTGGGCCACCTTGACGTTGTCGACGAGCACGTCGAAGAACCCGTGCGAGACCACGTAGAAGTAGTCGTCCTCGGCCTTGGAGCCCTGGCGGATGATCACCTCGCCGACCTTGGGCTCGCGTACCCCGCGGTGCATGGCGAACAGGCTGGTCCACCCCCAGAGATCCGAGAGGTGCCACCCCTCGACCGAGCGGCCGATCTGGGCCATGTCGAGCACGGCCTCGTTGGGCGTCTGGAACTCGAAGGCCTGCAGGGGATGCGCGAGCTCGAAGGCCTCGCGGTACTCCTCCGGCAGGGTGTGCCGGTGGGCGAGCACCAGGTTGCTGTGGTCCTCGAGATGCAGGAAGTCCTGGATGTAGCCGTGGATGATGGACTCGCCACAGTCCACGATGACCTTCTGGCCCTCGAGGAGGCGCTCGAGCTTGGCGTAACGCTCCTCGCTGATGATGCCCTTGGCGAGCATGTCCACGAGCTGCCGGTGGCCCGAGGTGTCCGAGGTGATGACCACCTCCTGGTCGCCCACCGTCACCGTCACGCCCACGCAGGGCACCGAGTGGCAGGCGTCATGGAAGTCGAGCCGGCCGCCGCCGATGTAGACGGGCTGGTCGGGCAGCACCTCGCGGAAGCGGAAGTAGCCCTCGACGGTGGCCTCGTCGCAGTCCAGGATGCAGGAGAGCTTGATCTTGAGGCACTCCCACACCTCGCGGGTGGTCAGGAGCTCGGGACGGGTGTTGCTCATGGCGAAGGCCACCAGGTCGCCCGTGTGGTCGTCGTGGATGTGCGAGATCAAGATGCCCTTGATCTGGTCCGGGGCGACGCCGAAGTACTCGAGCGTCCGGTGGACGTAGGGCGAGCAGTCGATGAGGTAGTGCTCGCCGTTGAGGGTCAAGAGGTAGCTCGTGCTCGGCGAGACATGCTGGAACGCACCCGCCGCCCCCAGGATGCGCAGGGCGTACTGGGGCGCCGAGCCAAGCTCGGTCACCTCGGGGATCGTCCATGCCGGCCCCTGCAGGCCGTTGTCCGTCAGATCGATCTCGGCGACCTCGCCCGCATGCTCGACGCGGTAGCGCAGCATGCCCGTGCGCATGACCTTCACGTCGTCGAGCCAGGCCGTGTCCGCGTCGTCCCAGGTCCGGAGATCCAGGTACTCGCGGGTCGGGATGATCTCGCCCGCCTTGTCCTTGAGGGCGTAGAAGCGGCACTCGCGATCGAGCATGGCCGCACGCGCGGGATCCAGGTCCCGCGCCAGGAGCTCGGGGACCGTCCCCAGGTAGGAGACGTCCATGATCCGGTAGGCGCGATCGACCTGGCTCTCGGTGCCCAGGAAGGTCAGGGGCTTCTTGATCGAGAGCGTCGCGAAATCGAAGTTCTGGTTGAAGAAGACGTGCCCGAAGAACAGGAACTCGGGGACCATCTGGGGAAGGCGATCGCGCACCACGGCCTCGGTGAAAACGACCGTGTCAGGCCATGCGAGCCCCCGCTTCATCAGGTGCTGGTGGATCTCCGGGAAGGTGCCGAACAAGATCCGGCGATTTCCCGCTGCGAGATAGGTGGCGCCTGGGAAGCGGACGAGTTGCATGCGCGAGGGCTCCTTTCACCTTGAGGATATTTTACCCATCAGGGATGAAAATACGCTGAATGGTTCGTGAGGAGGAGGCTCTAGGCCTTCTGCTCTTCCGCCAGGTGGAGGCACAGGACGTCGCCCGACTTCATGGTTCCCGCCAGGTGGCCTTCCCAGGTGGCTCTCGAGCCCAAATACGAGAACTGCTGGGTGATCCGCGCGGCCGACCAGCCCTCGGGCAGGGTGAACGTGAACTCTCGCTCGGCTCCCCGGTTGATGAGCCCGATGAGCGTGCCCTCGGGCGTCTTGCGCACGATGGGCTCGATCCCGGCCACCGGCCGGGTCAGGGGCTTCACGCCCAGGTGGACCATGAGGCTCGAGACGAAGCTCACCACCGATTGCTTGCGCGCGGGATCGTCCAGGTAGTACCCCGGGCTGTCGACGATGGGGCCCAAGAGGGTCCCAATGTAGGCGGTCTGGCCCTCGCCCAGGGGCGCCAGGTAGCCCACGGGGGCCTTCATGTAGTTGATGAGCTCCGTGCCGCCGGAAGGCACCGTGACGTAGGTGACCATGCGGCTGCACCAGACCTTGCCGCCGTGCATGGAGTCCGTGAGCCAGACGCCCGCGCGGGTCGCGTGCTTGACCATGCTCATGACCGGCTGCAGCTTCTCGATGGTGAAGCGCACCAGGGGGTGCGAGATCTTGCGGCGCTCGCGCATGTGGAAGACGGCCAGATCCGTGACCGTGCCCGCTACCACCGCCAGCGAGCGGGGTCGCCAGGTGCGCTTGACGCGGCCCGGGAAGAGGCGATGGTCCCCCTCGACGAAGGGCACGCCCATGGTGACGAGCGTGCCGCCCGCCTCCACGAAGGCCTCGAGCTTCTCCACCAGGTGCTCCTTGAGGTGCCCGGTGCTGTTGAAGAAGAGGATCTTGCACTGCTTGAGCTCGTCGAGGCTCGCACCCGACAGCTCGAGGACCCGCGGCTGGTACCCGCCCTCCAAAAGGGCGCCGTAGAGCCCGGAGTTGGCGGGGAAGATGGTCACGCCGCGGTCGATGGCCTCGTCGAGGTTCTCGCGAGCGGTCCTCAGGGGATCGCTCACGTACTCGAGGACATCGAGAGTGGCGTCCTGGTAGTGCAGGATGCCGATCGGGCTGGTGGCCTCCTCGGAGGTCGCAAGCAGCGTCCCCCAGTCCCGGCAGAAGGTGCCGAGGGCCTCGACCACCTCCATGCGCTCCGAGCGCTCGCCCGCGTGGGTGAAAGGAGAGCGGAAGATGTACTTGTAGCCTTCCGGGTCCTCGCCCTCGTGCAGGGGATAGAGGATGTTGCCCTTGCTGCCGCGCAGGTAGGTGGCCATCATCTTCTGGAGGGTGGCGACGACGGGCACCTTGACGCCCACGTCCAGCCAGCCCGCGCCGATCTCGGGGCCCATCAGGGGGCCGCCCTTGAGCATGGACTGGTACATCTTGGGGACGAACGAGATGGCGTAGGGCTGATCCAGGGGCGTCGAGACCCGGATGAACTTGGGGTACATATCGAAGCCCACCGGCGCCACCGTGTTCTTCTTGGCGAAGTGGTTGGGCCAGCTCGGCAGCCAGACGTCGTTGAGGTAGAAGTACGGATCGAGGCCCAGCTCCTGCCACGTGCGCTTGAGGGTGCCGAGGTACGTGACGAGGGTGTCCTCGACGAAGGTCGCGAGATCCTCGAGCTGTGGGCGGGTCTTGGGGGCTTCCACGGGCGGATCGATCTGGTCGAAGCCCTGGTACTGGGTCTGCCAGGCCGCGTTGAGCTGCTCAATGTCCGCGTAGCGCGACGCGAGGTAGGCCCTCAGCTGGCGCACGGCCTCGGGGCTGTGGTCCGTGAGGTAGGGGCCCGCACCGTACTGGGGCATGCCCGTCTCGTTGTCGAGCTGCAGGGCGACGACCTCGCCCGCCTGAATCATGGGCTGGATCAGGGGCGCCAGCGCCTGGAACCACTTGCGGGTCAGCTCCAGGAACCGGGGGTGGTTCAGGAAGATCTCCTGATAGTCCGTTTCCGCGGGCGGCCGCATGCGGGTCTCGGGGTACTTCTGGCGCAGCCAGAACGGGATGCCGAAGCCCTGGTACTCGGCGTAGATGTAGGGGCCGGGCTTGAGGATGAGGGGGATCTCGAGCTTGCGGCACAGGTAGAGGAAGCCGCGCAGGTCGCGCTCGGGCGCGGTGCGGCCGTCGAAGTCGAACTCGCCCTCCTGGATCTCGTGCCAGATCCATGGAATATAGGCCGCGATCAGGTTGACCCCCGCCTCCTTGAAGGAGGTGAGCACGCCTTCCCACTGATCCCGCTTGATGCGAAAATACTGGAACTCGCCGCCGAGGACCAGGTCCGGGCGGTCGTTGATGAGAATCTGGGACTCGGTGAAACGGATCGTCAAGCCGGGACCTCCTCTGGGGCGAAAGCTCCCCATTATACCGGAGGAGGAAGGGTTATCGGTAATCGGCAGCGCGGCGTGCGGCCCGCGCCCCCGTTCCCGGAGCAGGGGAGCCGCGGCAGATGCCCGCGTGGCCTGCATCACAGCGAAACCAGCTGAATTGACAAAACCCAACTCAAGGTGATAGAAAAGACTTAGCACTCAGCAGGCTAGAGTGCTAACATCGGCATGGGATCCATGCGGGGTGAGCCGACCGGACGATGGAATCCGACTAATGGAACGTGACTATCGATTGACGCCGCGAAAGCAGGACATCCTGCGGGCGGTGATTCGCGACTACATCCTGACCGCGGAGCCGGTCGGGTCGCGCACGCTCTCCAAGAAGTACGACCTCGGCCTGAGCCCGGCGACCATTCGCAACGAGCTCAGCGACCTCGAGGAGGAGGGGCTCCTGCGCCAGCCGCATACGTCGGCGGGTCGCATTCCCTCCGATCACGGCTACCGGCTCTTCGTGGACACGCTCATGGAGCGCGAGGCCATGCCCGTCGACAAGCGGGCGGAGCTCGAGCGCTGGCCCCTGCGCGGCGAGGACCTCTCGGACCTCATGCAGCAGGCCGCCAAGCTCACGGCGTTGCTGTCGGGCTGTACCGCCATGGTGCGGCCGCCCAAGCGCGCCAACAGCCGGGTCAAGTTCATCCAGCTCACGCCGGTGGCCGAGCAGGACATTCTCATGGTGCTCCTGACGGATCAGGGTCAGGTCACCAACCAGCTGGTGCGCCTGCCGAGCCCCATGGCGATCGACGAGCTGGTGCTCATCGCCAACTTCCTCAACGAGCAGTTGCGCGACAAGCCGCTGGATCAGCTCACCGAGAGCGCCCTGCAGGAGGTCAACGGACAGCTCGCGGCCTACCAGGACTTCCTGCACGCCTTGATGGCGCGGGTGCAGCCGACGGCGGACAGCGAGCGGCTCTACGTGAGCCACCAGTCGTACCTGGCGCAGCAGCCCGAGTTCAGCGACGTGGGCAAGGTGAGCCAGCTGTTGAGCTTGCTCGAGCGCGAGCCCATGATGATCCGGGTCATGGACGCCATCGCCCCGGACGGGGCCGAGGTGCGCGTGGCCATCGGCAGCGAGAACCCGGTGCCCGACCTGCAGGAATGCTCGCTCGTCACGGCCACCTACCGCCTGGGCGGTCGCGTCTTGGGCGAGCTCGCGGTGATCGGTCCGACCCGCATGCACTACTCCCAGGCCATCGCGGCCGTGGAACTCATGGCCGAACGCCTCACGGCGGCCCTCACCGAGCTCTATGGGCTCGAGTCATCCCCCCTAGGAGGACACCTTGGCAGAAGAAGAACTCAAGGAGGCTAGCCAATCCCCGGAGCCCCAGCAGGCACCGACCGGTGAGGCCGCTTCCAGCGTCGGACAGCTCGACACCAACGACGAGCTGGCCCGCAAGGAGAAGCAGATATTCGACCTCGAGGGACAGCTCAAGCGCCTGGCCGCGGACTTCGAGAACTTCCGGCGCCGTCAGGCCCAGGAGCGCGAGGAGCTGATCAAGTTCGCGGCGTCGCGCGTCTTCGAGAACCTGTTGCCCGTGGTGGACAACTTCGAGCGCGCGCTCTTGAGCTCGCAGAAGGCGTCCGACGTCCAGCAGGTCCTGACGGGCGTCGAGCTCATCTACCGTCAGATGCAGGACTTCCTCAACAAGTCGGGCGTCGCCCCGATGGAGGCGGTCGGAAAGCCCTTCGACCCCAACCTGCATGAGGCGATCGCCCAGATGGAGACCACCGAGGCCCCCGATCAGACGGTCCTGGCGGAGATCCAGAAGGGTTACTATCTCAGCGGCAAGGTCCTGCGCCACGCGATGGTCCAGGTTGCGAGCAACCCCCACGGCGCAGCACCCACTCAAACTACCGAACAAACGACCGCGGCACCTGCCGACTCGGATAAGGAGGACAACCATGGGTAAGGTCATCGGGATCGATTTGGGCACCACCAACTCGGTCGTGTGCGTGATGGAGGGCGGCAAGCCCGTCGTCATCGCCAACGCGGAAGGCTCCCGCCTCACTCCGTCGATCGTCGGCTTCACCAAGACCGGCGAGCGCCTGGTCGGCCAGGTCGCCAAGCGTCAGGCCATCACCAACCCCGAGAACACCGTCTTCTCGATCAAGCGCTTCATCGGCCATGCCTTCGACGAGGACAAGGTGCAGGAAGCCCGCGCCCGCATGCCGTACAAGACCGTCAAGAACGCGGCGGGCGGCCTGTCGGTCGAGATCTCGGGCAAGGAGTACACGGCCCAGGAGATCTCGGCCATGACCCTCGGCAAGCTCAAGGCGGACGCCGAGGCCTACCTGGGCGAGAAGGTCACGCAGGCCGTCATCACGGTCCCCGCGTACTTCAACGACGCCCAGCGCCAGGCCACCAAGGACGCCGGCACCATCGCCGGCCTCGAGGTCCTGCGCATCATCAACGAGCCGACGGCCTCGGCCCTCGCTTACGGTGAGGACAAGAGCCACGACCACACCATCCTGGTCTTCGACCTGGGCGGCGGCACCTTCGACGTCTCGATCCTGGAACTCGGCGACGGCGTGTTCGAGGTCAAGGCCTCGGCCGGCGACGCCAACCTCGGCGGCGACAACTTCGACGAGCGGATCATCAACTGGCTCATCGACGAGTTCAAGCGCGAGCAGGCCATCGATCTCGCCAAGGACAAGATGGCCCTCCAGCGCCTCAAGGAGGCCGCCGAGAAGGCCAAGATCGAGCTCTCCTCGATGGTGTCCACCAACATCAACCTGCCCTTCATCACGGCCGACCAGACCGGCCCCAAGCACCTGGACCTGACGCTCACCCGCGCCAAGTTCGAGGAGATGACGGCCGACCTCATCGAGGCGACCATGGGGCCCACCCGTCAGGCCATGGCCGACGCCGGCCTCAAGCCCGCCGAGATCGACAAGGTCATCCTCGTGGGCGGCTCGACCCGCATCCCCGCGGTGCAGGAGGCCATCCGCAAGTTCCTCGGCAAGGAGCCGGACAAGAGCGTCAACCCGGATGAGGCCGTCGCCCTCGGCGCCGCCATCCAGGCGGGTGTCCTCGGCGGCGAGGTCAAGGACGTGCTCCTCCTGGACGTGACCCCGCTCTCCTTGGGCATCGAGACCCTGGGCGGCGTGTTCACCAAGCTCATCGAGCGCAACACGACCATCCCCACCTCCAAGAGCCAGATCTTCTCGACGGCGGCCGACGGCCAGACCTCGGTCGAGATCCACGTCCTGCAGGGCGAGCGCGAGATGGCGGGCGACAACAAGACGCTCGGCAAGTTCCAGCTCACGGGCATCCCGGCCATGCCCCGCGGCGTGCCCCAGATCGAGGTGACCTTCGACATCGACGCCAACGGCATCGTCAACGTCTCGGCCAAGGACAAGGCGACGGGCAACGAGCAGAAGATCACCATCACCAACACCGGCGGCCTGTCCAAGGACGAGGTCGAGAAGATGCGCCGCGACGCCGAGGCCCACGCCGAGGAGGATCGCAAGCGCAAGGAGCTGGTCGAGGCCCGCAACTCCGCGGACGCGGCCATCTACACCGCCGAGAAGACCATGCGCGACGCGGGCGACAAGCTCAGCGCCGACCAGAAGTCCAAGCTCGAGGGCGCGGTGACGAAGGTGCGCGAGGCGGCGGCCAAGGAGGACATCCCGGCCATCACCACGGCGACCAACGAGCTGACGCAGGCCGTCTACGAGGTCAACGCGGCCGTGTTCAGCGGCGGCGAGCAGCCTGCAGGTGCTACGGCCGGCGCCTCCTCGAAGCCGGACGGCGACAACGTCGTCGACGCGGACTACGAAGAGGTCAAGTAAGTCTTCGGCCCCCGCGGGGGCCGGAACGGACCAGGGGGGGACGCGCCGGTGCGCCGGGGCGTTCCTCCCTGACTTCACCGGATAGGAATCCATGAGCAAACGCGACTACTACGAGGTGCTCGGCGTCGCCCGCGGCGCCTCGGACGACGAAATCAAGAAGGGCTTCCGCAAGCTGGCCCGCCAGTACCACCCGGACGTCAACAAGGAAGCGGGCGCCGAGGACCGGTTCAAGGAGATCACCGAGGCCTACGAGGTGCTCTCGGATCCGCAGAAGCGCCAGCGCTACGACCAGTTCGGCCATGCCGCGGCCGGTGCGGGGGCGGGCGGGTTCTCGGGCTTCGAGGGCTTCGAGGGCTTCGGCGGCTTCAGCGACATCTTCGAGGCCTTCTTCGGAGGGGCCGCGGGTGGCGCGGGTGCCCGGCGCCGCCGGGGCCCCGAGCGGGGGGCCGACCTCCGCTACGACCTGGACCTGCCCTTCATGGAGGCCGTCTTCGGGGTCGAGAAGACCGTCGACGTCTCGCACCTCGAGAAGTGCGACGACTGCACGGGCTCGGGCGCCAAGGAAGGCAGCGCCGTCTCCACCTGTACCATGTGCCAGGGCACCGGGCAGATCACCCAGACCCAGCGCACCATCTTCGGACAGTTCTCCCAGGTGGCCATGTGCCCCAAGTGCAGCGGGGAAGGCAAGGTCATCGAGACGCCGTGCCCCACGTGCAAGGGGGCGGGCCGCAACAAGACCTCGAAGAAGCTCTCGGTCAAGGTGCCCGCGGGCGTCGACACCGGAGCGCGGCTGCGCGTCACGGGCGAGGGCGACGTGGGTCCCAAGGGCGGCCCTGCGGGCGACCTGTACATCGTCCTGCACGTCCAGCAGGACGAGCGCTTCGAGCGCCAGGACACCGAGCTCTTCTACACCGAGGCCATCACCTTCCCGCAGGCGGCCCTGGGGGACGAGGTCGAGGTGCCGACGCTCGAAGGTTCCGAGAAGATCAAGATCCCGGCGGGCACCCAGCATGGCACGGTCTTCGTCTTGAAGGGGCAGGGGGTGCCGTACCTCGGCGATCCCCGCGGCCGGCGCGGCGACCTGCACGTGGAGGTCAAGATCGCGGTCCCGACCAAGCTCTCCGACGAGGAAGCCGATCTGCTGCGCCGCTACGACGAGGTCGCCAAGAAGAAGGCCGAGCACCACGGCCTGAACTGGATGGACATGCTCAAGAGCGCGCTCGGCGGCAAGTAAGAAAGAAGGGGCGGCTCAGCCGCCCCTTCTTCGTTTGGAAGTCCTGGGTTTAGACACCCTTGTCCAAGCGCTTGAGCCGCTGCTCCTCCACGAGCTTGAGGGCCATGTAAGTGCAGTAATCGGCGTAGTCCGGGTCCGTGGGCTGCGGCACATGGTCACGGAAGCGCTCCTCCAGCGCGTTCTTCTGGAGGATCTGCGTGGCCTTGGCCGGATTCCTGGTAGCTTGCTCGTCCGACATAAAACGGTCTCCCTTATGACGTTACCAACTGTGCCTCATATACCCAGGATACCAAGCGTCTTCACGATCCATTCGGATCCGATGAATCGTCCGAAAACGGGGCCCTGATCGGGTATAGTCCATGAACGAACCCAGCCAAGGAGGGGCGATGCTCGTCAATCTACCCGTCAAGGACAACCCGAAGCTCAACGCCATCCTCGCGATCATGGAGCGCGATCGCGCCGTCGCCGGCTACTGGCGCATGGCGGACCTCAACAGCCTGCGGGCGGGGGTCAACGACCACGGCCCCACCCACGTCAAGATCGTCGCCAACATCGCCCTCAAGCTGCACACGCTGCTCTCGGACGCGGGCGTCGCCATGAACCTGGTCACGGATCACGGCTTGACCCCGCACGACTCCCAGGTGGTGGTCGCGCTCGCGGGCATGCTCCACGACGTCGGCATGAACGTCCACCGGGACGCCCACGAGGAGCACAGCCTGTTCATGGCCTACGAGTACCTCATGGATGCGCTGGATCCGGTCTACGACCCGGTCGCGAAGACGACCATCGTCTGCGAGACGCTGCACGCCATGATCGGCCACAACTCCCACAAGAAGTGCTTCACGGTCGAGGCGGGCATCGTCAAGCTCGCCGACGCCCTCGACATGACCAAGTGGCGATCGCGCGCCATCATCAAGGCGGGCCGCGTCTCCATCCACTCGCTCTCGGCGGCGGCCATCGACAAGGTGAACATCGACAAGGGCAAGGCCAAGCCCGTGGGCGTGGAGATCCTCATGAACTCCTCGGCGGGCATCTTCCAGGTCGACAGCCTCCTCAAGCACAAGCTGTTGAAGAGCGGCATCCAGGACTACGTCGAGGTCTCGGCCCGCATCGACGGCCCCGCCCGCAACGAGCGCGTCCCCGTCTACAACCTGTGAGCATGGCCGCCCGCGACGTCCCTGCCGCCGAGCCTTCCGTCTTCCGCCGCCTGCAGGTGTGGTCGGGGCTCGCCTGCGGCCTCTTCCTCCTCCTGCACGTCCTCACGGTCGCGGCCCTGGTCGTGGCCCCGGACGCCTTCGACCAGGCGCTCTATGCCATGCGCCGTCTCTACCGTCCCAGCGAGCTCGTCGAGGCCCTCCTCGTCTGGACGCCCCTGGCGCTGCACCTCCTCGCCTCCTGGGCGGTGGCCGCCGAGCGCCGCCGGGCCCGGGAGGTCGCGATCCCGAGCGTGCGCTGGTTGCGCCTGAGCGGCACGGTCCTGCTCGTGCTCCTGGGCGTCCACGTGCTCATCGCGCGCATCCTGCCCGCCCTGGACGGCTACTCGGCGTCCGCCTCCTACCTGGCCTTCGCCGTGGAGAACTGGTGGTGGGTCGTGCCCTTCTACCTCCTGCTGGCGGCCGCGGGGGCGTTCCATGCCGGCATGGGCGCGGCGGTGGCCCTGGGCGAGCTGGGATGGCTGCGGGCCGGCGCGCGTGCGCGGACGGTCGCGGGCCTCACCTGGAGCGTGATCCTCGGCCTCGCGCTCCTGGCCGGCATCGGCCGGGTCGCCCTCGACGCGCCGAACATGGACCCTTCGTACTACTCGTCCTACCAGCGCCTCTACGAGCGGTACCTGCCCTTCCTCCACGCGCGCAACCCACGGGTCCGCTAGCGAAAAGCCCTTCTAGCCGTTAGCATGGCGACGGATCGGCTGCTCGATTCGGAGGCCCGTATGTCGTCACGTTCCGTCCCCCTTCTCCTGGCTGCTCTCGTCGCCCCCATGGTGGCGCTGCCCGCGGCCGCCCAGACCGCCGCCGGCTGGGCCGATTCCCTGATCAAGAAGAAGCTCGTGGCCCCGGGCGATCGCGTCTGGCTCCAGCCGGTCGAGCTCAAGTGGTCGCAGGCGGACCTCCAAGTCATGGACGACCTCACCGCCGCCCTCCTCGCGCGCAAGGTCGCGGTAGTCCGGGATCTCTCCTTCCCGGGGCCGCGCCCCGAAGACCGCGAGCCCCTCGAGCACCTCAAGGGGCTCGGCGTGAGCAAGGTCCTCAGCTACACCCGCGGGGTGGACGACGACAGCGCCAACTTCCGCGTCGTCGAGGTTCCCAGCGGCCTGGTGGTCGCCGTCGAGCCCATCAGCGCCAAGGGTGAGCCGGACAAGGCCACCATCGCCGAGACCCCCGTCCGTCCCGTCAACTACGGCCGGGCCATGGGTCTGAGCGTCTCCAACCTCTCGGGCTCGGGCATCACCTATCGCCGCTGGTTCGAGAACGACTGGGGCTATCAGGTCGCGGGCATCCCCTTCGTGTCGGTCAGCAACAACGAGCCCTCGGGTTTCGTGAACCTGGGTGTCCAGGGCATGATGCCCTTCTTCAAGGGCCAGCGAGTCCGGCTCTACGGCCTCTTGGGTCTCGGAGCCCTCTACAATCGCACGCAAACCACCGCGTATCCGCCCCAGAATCCGGACGGTACCTACCCGCCCGGGGTCCCCGCCGTCTCGGAGCGCTGGGACCTGGGCGTGGCGCCGGGCGTGGGCGTCGACTACCTCTTCTTCAACAACCTCGGAGTGACCGCCGCGGTGGGCTACACCTTCTCGCGCCAGTCCGGCACGCAGGGTGCTTCCTGGGGACTCAGCCCCGGCGGCAGCTTTGGCGTCCTGGTCTACTGGTAGGAGTCGCTTGCTGAGCCCCACGGCTGGACGTAGAATGGGAGTTCTGGATTCAGCCGTGAGAGAGAGACAAGGCCCATGCTGCGCGTAACCAACGATCGGACC
>JAKFBU010000006.1:0-79066 GCA_036676985.1 Candidatus Sericytochromatia bacterium | reverse complement strand
GGACCGGGCGGCCCTGGCGCCCGTCCGGCCGCGCAGGCTCCCGGCCAGGCTCCGGGCGGCGCCCCGACGGGTCCCCGGCCCGGCGGCGGCCCCGGTCGCCGCGACAGCTGGAAGGACAAGGACAAGGACAAGGAAAACACCAACAAGCTGTTCACGGCCGGCGGTAAGCGCGGACGTGGCAAGCGCGGTCGCGACCGCGAGGAAGCGGAGGCCAACGTGGCGCTTCTGACCAAGCACATCAAGCTCCCGGGCTCCGTCACCGTCAAGGAGTTGGCGGACAAGATGGGCGTCAAGGAGACCGAGATCATCAAGCGGCTCTTCATGAAGGGCATCATGGCGACCATCAACCAGACGCTCGAGCTGGAGACGGCCGAGATGATCGCCACCGAGATGGAGTACACCGTCGAGGTCGTCAACCCCAACGAGGAAGAGGCCGTCGTCGAGGTCGTCGAGGAGAACCCCGCGGATCTCAAGCACCGCGCGCCGGTCGTGACCATCATGGGCCACGTCGACCACGGTAAGACCTCCTTGCTCGACGCCATCCGCAAGACCAACGTCACGGCGGGCGAGGCGGGCGGCATCACGCAGCACATCGGCGCCTACCAGGTGAAGATCAACGAACAGGTCATCACCTTCCTGGACACCCCGGGCCACGAGGCCTTCACCGCCATGCGCGCCCGCGGCGCCAAGGCCACCGACATCGCCATCCTGGTGGTGGCGGCGGACGACGGCGTCAAGCCGCAGACCATCGAGGCCATCAACCACGCCAAGGAAGCCGGCGTCCAGATCCTGGTGGCCATCAACAAGATCGACAAGCCCGGCGCCAACCCGGACCAGGTCAAGCAGCAGCTGACGGAGTACGGCCTGGTCGCCGAGGAGTGGGGCGGTCAGACCATCATGGTGCCCGTCTCGGCCAAGCAGAAGCAGGGCCTCGAGGACCTGCTCGAGATGATCCTGCTGGTGGCCGAGGTGCTCGAGCTCAAGGCCAACCCCAAGAAGATGGCCAAGGGCCTCATCATCGAAGCCCAGCTCGACAAGGGCATGGGCCCGGTGGCGACGGTGCTCGTCCAGTCGGGCACGCTGCGGATCGGCGACAACTTCGTGGTGGGCGCCATCGCGGGCAAGGTCCGCGCCATGATCAACGACAAGGGCAAGCGGGTCCGCGAGGCCGGCCCCTCCATGCCGGTCGAGGTGCTCGGTATGCCGTCGGTGCCCGCCGCGGGCGACATCTTCCAGGTGATGGAGGACGAGAAGTCGGCCAAGGCCGTCGCCGGCCAGCGCGCCGACTACGACCGCAACCAGCGCCTGCAGGCCACGCGCCACATCTCGCTCAACGACGTCTACAGCCGCATCCAGGAAGGCAAGATCAAGGACCTCAAGGTCATCCTCAAGGCGGACGTCAAGGGCTCGGGCGAGGCCCTGGAGAGCTCGCTGTCCAAGATCTCGGCCAAGGACGGCGACGTCCAGGTGCGCGTCATCCACAACGGCACGGGCGACGTGTCCGAGGCGGACGTCATGCTCGCCGCGGCCTCGGACGCCATCATCATCGGCTTCAACGTCAAGGCGGACGACCGGGCCCGCGCCCGGGCGTCGGCGGACGGCGTGGACATCCGCGAGTACAACATCATCTACAAGGCCATCGAGGACATGGAGGCCGCCCTCCAGGGCATGCTCGAGCCCGAGTACGAGGAGGTCTTCACGGGCCGCGCCGAGGTCCGGGCCACCTTCAAGGTCGGCAAGCAGGACGTCATCGCGGGCTGTATGGTCACCGAGGGCAAGATCCAGCGCGGCGGCATCGCCAAGGTCATGCGCGGCACCACCGAGCTCTTCAAGGGCAAGCTCGACAGCCTCAAGCGCTTCAAGGACGACGTCAAGGAAGTCGCTCAGGGCTACGAGTGCGGTATGTCGTTCGACGGCTTCAACGACCTGCAGGAAGGGGACCAGATCGAGGTCTACCAGCTGCAGCTCAAGAAGTAGGGTTCCATTCCTGGCGGGGCGGTTGCCCCGCCAGGTCGTCTAGGGAAGGGGGGCACCATGGGAAGCCAGCGTGCGGAACGCGTGGGGGAGGAGATCAAGGACGTCGTGAGCGGCGCCATCCGTCGCCTCAAGGACAGCCGCATCACGGGCATGGTGTCTGTCACCGACGTCGAGGTGTCGGGTGACCTGCGCCACGCCAAGGTGTTCGTCTCCATCTACGGCGACGAGCCGACCCAGTCCCAGACCATGGAAGGCCTCCAGTCCGCGGTGGGCTTCATGCGCTCCGAGGTGGGCAAGGCCCTCAAGCTCCGGGTGGTGCCCGAGCTGCACCTGCATCAGGACCGCTCCCTCGAACGAGGGGCGGCCATCCACGACTTGCTCGCCCGCATCAAGCGCGAAGAGCAGGAAGGCCATGCGGAGTAGCCTACCGGACGGCCTCGAGGTTCTCCGGTCGGGGGGTCCCACCCACTGGGTGGTGGCCTCCCACATGAACCCCGACTGCGACACGCTGGGCTCGGCGATCGCCATGAAGCGCCTCTTGCGCGCCTTCGGCCACCGGGTGCTGCACCTGTGCCCCGATCCGGTCCCCGAGACCTACCACTTCCTGCCGGGCGCCGCCGAGGTCGTCACGGACCTGCCCCCGGACTGGCCGGCGGAGTCGGGGCTCGTGACGCTGGATGCGGCGGACTTCGGGCGCTTCGGGCGCCTGACGGAGCAGCTGGGCACCTTTCCGTTGATCGTCGTGGTCGACCACCACGTCTCCAACCCCCGCTTCGGGCACCTGAACATCGTCCTGGACGACGCGGCGGCCACGGGCGAGGTGGTGTACCGCCTGTTCGGGCACTTCGGCGTGACGCCCGACCTGGAGGCGGCGCTCGGCATGTACGTGGCGCTGGTGACGGACACGGGCAGCTTCAACTACGAGGCCACCAACGCCGACTCCCACGAGATGGCGGCGGACCTCATCCGGCTCGGCGTGCAGCCGGGAGCGGTCTCGCGTCAGCTCTTCGAGCAGGTGCCCCTGCCCGAGCTGCGCATCAAGTCCATGGGGCTCGCGCAGATGCAGCTCGCCGAGGGGGGCCGGGTGGCCTGGACCACCATCACCCAAGAGATGATGGACGCGGCGGGCGCCAAAGAGGAGCACACCGAGGGCCTCTCGGAGCGCCTGCGGGCCCTCCAGGGGGTCGAGGTCTCCTTCTTCGTGCGCGAGACGCCGCACGGCAATCTCAAGGCGAGCCTGCGCTCCAAGGAGTGGGTAGACGTCTCGCGTCTGGCGGGCAAGTTCGGCGGCGGCGGGCATCGCCGGGCGGCGGGCTGCACGTTCACTGGCCCCATGGATCAGGCGGTCGCCGCCCTGTTGGAGGCGATCAGCCTTGAACTCCAAGCCGTCCGGTAACCTGTTCGGTCTCATCAACGTCCTGAAGCCCCCGGGGATGACGGCCCACGACGTGGTCGCCGCCATGCGCCGGCGCCTGGGCACCAAGAAGGTGGGCCATGCGGGCACCCTGGACCCGGTCGCCTGCGGCGTGTTGCCCGTGGCGGTGGGCGGGGCGACGCGGCTGTTGCCGTACCTGGAGTCGGGCAAGGAGTACCTAGCCGAAATCCAGTTCGGGGTGTCGACCTCCACGGCGGACGCCGAGGGCGAGGTGCTCGAGGCCCTGGACTGCGCGGTCACGGCCGAGGACCTGGCGGGGGTGATGCCCCGGTTCATGGGGACGATCCAGCAGCGGCCGCCCATGGTCTCGGCGGTGCACTACCAGGGCAAGCGGCTGTACGAGCTGGCGCGCGAGGGCATCGTCATCGAGGATATCCCGCTCAGGACCGTGACCATCGCGGAGCTGGAGCTGGTGCGGTTCTACCCCGGGGCGCGGCCGCGGGCGCTGGTGCGGGTGGCCTGCTCGGCGGGGACCTACATCCGCTCCTTGGCGGTGGACCTGGGGGCGGCCCTGGGGGTGCCGGCGTCGCTGGCGTACCTGCTCCGGACGCGGGCGGGGGCGTTTCGGATCGAGGACGCCGTGACCCTGGACGAGGCCGTCACCTGGGCGCCCGAGGCCACGTATCTCGCGCACATGGCGCGGCGCGAGGCGACGGAGGCCGAGGTTCAGGACGTCTCGCACGGCCGGGCGCTCGAGGCGCACGGCGAGGAGGGGCAGGTCCGGGTGCACCATGGGGAGCGCCTGCTCGCGATCTACGAGCGGCAGGGCGAGCGGTTGATTCCGAAGACGGTGTTTGCGCAGTAGCGCCTACGTGTCACCCCCCCTTCCCCCCCTGCTTCGCAAGGGGGGCATAAAGCGCCCCTTCGGGGATTGATAGCCCATGAATCACCCCACGACAAAATAGCCCCCCTTGCCGAAGGCAGGGGGGGAAGGGGGGGTTGATTCCTTATAAAACCAGGCTGCCGATCTAGAAGAAGCTGATCTTCCCCGGCGCGTCGCCCATCTTCACGTCGAACGCCGTCGCCTTGGTAAGGTCCGCCACGTCCGCGCGGATCGAGGTCACGCTGAAGTAGTAGTTCTTTCCCTTCACCAGGCCGTCGCCCTTGATCTGCGTGTAGCCCGGGATGCTCAGCTCCGCCTCCGACAGCGTGGCGACCGTGGCCGTGTTCGTCTTGGTGATGGACGAGTAGATCATCCGGCCGCTCTTGGCGCCCTCGCCGACCTCGTTCACCGTTACGTAGTACGCCGTCGCCCCGGCCCCAGGCTCCCAGCCCAGCACCGGCTTGCTCGAGTTGGGCGTCACCGCCCCCTCGGCCGGAACGGCCTTGTTGTCCACTGTGAAGGCCGACGGCTTGCCGACCGACGCCTTGAGCACCTGGACCGACTTCGCGCTCGAGCTCACCATCTCCTCGCCGTTGGCCCCGAAGGCCTGCACGATGTAGGTCAGCTGCTTGTCCGGGTTCACGACGTCCGTGTACTCGGTCTTCTCGATGGTCGCCAGAGGCTTGCTCGACCCGTCGCCCACCTTGCGCGTGATCTGGTAGGTGGCCGCGTTGGTGACGCCCGCCCAGCTCAGCGTGACGTAGGCCGTCGTGATCTCTTGATCGTCCGACGAGGTCACCGCGAGCACCTTGGGATCCAGGGTCTGGTTGCCGCTGAGGCCCGGAACACCGGGGCAGCCCGCCAACAGCGCAGCAGCACCGACGGCGACGAGGGCGTTTCGAAGTATACGCAAGGTGGAATCCTCCGTGACAGGCTAATCAGGCGTGCATGCGTTATACACAGACTAGCCCGGATCGCTAACAGGAGCGATCACGTGGATCACAATTTAGACGACGAGTTCCTTGAGCTTGGGCTCGTTGTTCAGCACGAAGAGGTTGCGATCGATGCTGACGAGCCCGCGGTCCTGGTAATCCATGAGCACCCGCGTGAAGGTCTCCCGGCTGGTGCCCGTGAGGTTCGCCATCTCCTGGCGGGTCATGCGGGTGGAGAACGCCGGCTTGCCCTCGTCCGTCTTCTCGCCCGACTCGGCGGCGAGCTGGATGAGGAGCCGGGCCACCCGGCCGGGAGCCGAGAGGAACGCCAGGCTCTCCACGTGCGCGTCGGTGAGCCGCAGGCGGCGCGAGAGGACCGTCAGGAGCTTCATGGCGATGCCCGGGTGATCGGCCAAGAGGCGGACGAACTCCTCGCGCTGGATGGTGAGGACGACCGTCTCCTCGACGGCGATCGCCGTCGCCGAGCGGGCCTCGCCGTCGATCAGGGACATCTCGCCGAACAGGTCCGAGGGACCGAGGATCCCCAGGATGTGCTCGCGGCCGTCGCCCGAGTTGACGACGATCTTGACCTTGCCTTCCACCACGATGTAGCACGCGTTGCCGGGGTCGTCGACGTAGAAGAGGATCGAGCCCTTGGGAACCTGGCGCTTGCGAGCGATGGAGGCGATCGCCTCCAGCTCGTCGGGCTCGAGGTCCTGGAACAGGAGCGTCTGCTTCAAAAAGGCCACGGTGCTCACTTCGTCCTCCCTAGTGTGATGGATTGGCGCGCAACGAGGCGCGGGGATCGTAAGGGGTCATGGCGCCCAGGCGCCGCCAGAGGGCCAGGGCCTGCTCGTCGATGTCGGGCGGCAGGTGGATGACGGCCTTGACGAACAGATCGCCGCGGCCTTCCCCCTTGAGGTGGGGCATGCCCTTGCCCTTCAGCCGGAACAACCGTCCCGACTGGGTGCGCGGCGGGATCTTCATCTTGACCGCCCCTTCGAGGGTCGGCACCTCCACCTCGGCCCCGTCGATGGCCTCCCAGAAGGTCAGGGGCAGGTCCAGCTCCAGGTCGTCGTCCTTGCGGCGGAAGAGCCCATGGGGCTGCACCTTGACGGTGACCATGGCGTCCCCCGCCCGGATCTTGGAGCCGGTGGCCACGCCGGGCGGAATCTTGACCCGGAGCCGCTTGGCGGTCCGGGGGTTCACGACCTCGCGGCTGGTGCCCTTGAGGGCCTCCTCGAGGGTGATCTCGACGCTGGTCTCGACCTCACGGGGCTGCTGGGCCGATTGAAAGGTGTCCTGGCCGCTGAACAGGGAGGACAGGATGTCCTCGAAGCCCACGCCGCCGAAGCCAGGGCCCGCACCCTGGCCAAAGGGCGAACCCTGGGCGAAGGGGCCACGCTTGGAGCCGCGCCCGAAGGGCCCCGTGCCGCCGAAGGGACCCGTGTGGCCCTGGAAGCCGCCAGCGCCGCCGAACTGGCGCATCTGGTCGTAGGTCTTGCGCTTGTCGGCGTCGCCCAGCGTGTCGTAGGCCGCGCTGATTTCCTTGAATCGGGCCTCGGCCGCAGCCTTGTCCTTGCCCGAGCCCTGGACCTGGTCCGGGTGATACTCGCGGGCAAGCTTGCGGTAGGCCTTCTTGATCTGGTCCTCAGTGGCGTTGGGGGAGACCCCCAGGACCTCGTAGTAATCGCGCGTCGCCATCCGTGCCTCGTTTCCGCACCATCGGCGGCTGGGCCATTATATCGGTCGCTTGCACCCTTCCACAAGGGCGGCGACACGACAAAGGGGCGCGAAACCGCGCCCCTTATGATGTTACCAGGGCCTCCCCGACGATCGCGGATCAGGCTGATCCATGACACCCGTGCTCTCCGCTTACCGCTGCTCCCTTCCGGGCCTGACGGGGTTCACGGCGCGACGCCGCATGGGACCCGACCCGGCAACCACCGGGGCGCTCTGGCGAGATCATTATACCAGATGATCCGGGCCGGCGCTCCGGCTCGGGCCCGGAGGGCCGCTCGCAGAGGCCCCGAACGGGCCGCATGATTGGCGAGGACTGGATTTGGGCAGTATAATGGAACGGTTCTACGATCGCCGTCGCCGCAAAGGAGTCCCCACCATGCCCCAGCGACTTGCACTGGCCCTCGCCCTGGCGCTCGCGGGCGCCCCTGCGGCGCAGGCGGCTCCCCTGAGCGCGGCGCTCGGCCCCAGCACCATCGCGGACCTGGTCGAGCGGGTCGCCCCGGCGGTCGTGAACATCGACACCGTCACCCGCCAGAAGAACCCCATGGCCGAGATGGACCCCTTCTTCCACCGGTTCTTCGGGGACGGCCTCAAGCGCCTGCCGCAGTACTTCGAGCAGAAGGGCGTCGGCTCGGGCTTCCTCATCGATCCCACGGGCCTCATCGTCACCAACCATCACGTCACGAGCGGGGCGACCACCATCCGCGTCACGCTCAACGACGGCCGCAAGTTCGACGGCAAGGTCATCGGCAAGGATCCGGGCTCGGACCTGGCGCTGGTCAAGATCGAGGGCAAGAAGCTGCCGACCCTGCCCTTCGCGCACCCCAAGAAGGTGCGGGTCGGCGAGTGGGTCGTGGCCATCGGCAGCCCGCTCGGGCTCTCGACCACCGTCACGGCGGGCATCGTGAGCGCCCTCAACCGGGACGTGGCCATCAACGAGCGCGTCTCCTTCATCCAGACCGACGCCCCCATCAACCCGGGCAACTCGGGCGGCCCCCTGCTCAACCTGCAGGGCGAGGTGATCGGCGTCAACACGGCGATCGCCGCGCGCGCCCAGGGCATCGGCTTCGCCATCCCGGTGGAGACGGTCCAGTGGGTGGCGGGCGAGCTCAAGGCCAAGGGCCAGGTCGAGCGTCCGTGGCTCGGCGTGGTCATCACCGAGCTCACGGCCGAGCGCGCCAAGCAGCTCTTCCGCAAGACCGAGGCCGGCGTCATGGTGCGCGACGTGACGGACGGCAGCCCCGCGGCCAAGGCCGGCCTCCTCGAGGGGGACATCATCCTCCAGGTGAACGGCAAGGCCGTCACGCAGCCCTCGCAGGTCATCCACAGCCTCGCCAACCACCACGTGGGCGACAAGCTCCGGCTCACGGTGAGCCGTGAGGGCCAGCGCAAGGAGTTCACCCTCACCCTGACGGCCATGCCGCCGCAGCTCCAGGAGGCCGAAGGGCCTCCCGATTCGGACGATTGATGAGCGATCAGCCCCAGCCCTTCCTCGAACGGTTCCAGGACGTCGTCCAGAAGCTGCCCCAGTACGAGCCGCGTCCGGCTCAGCTGCAGATGGCCGAGACCATCCATCGCTCGCTGACCGAGGGCCAGCATGCCGTCATCGAGGCGGGGACGGGCAGCGGCAAGAGCTTCGGCTACCTCATCCCGCTGCTCGAGGGCAAGGGGCCCTACGTCGTCGCGACGGGCACCATCGCCCTGCAGGAGCAGCTCCTGACCAAGGACATCCCCTTCCTCCAGAAGGCGACGGGCAACGACTTCAAGGTCGCGCTCGCCAAGGGCCGCGGCAACTACCTCTGCAAGCAGAAGTTCTGGGAGGTCGACCGGCGGCTGCCGCCGAAGGATCCGCTGCGCGAGGAGTTCGACCGGCTCGCCGAGTACATGCCGCACTGGGACGGCGACCTCTCGACCCTGCCCTGGGTGCCCAGCCAGCGGCTGTGGGACGAGGTCCACTCGGACGCCGACGACTGCCTCGGCGCCCGCTGCGAATTCTACGACCAATCGCCCCAGAAGCTCGCCCGCACCCGCACGGCGCAGGCGGATCTCGTCATCGCCAACCATGCCCTGTACTTCGTGGACCTGGCGTCGGCGGGCGGCATCCTGCCCGCCCACGAGGCCGTCATCTTCGACGAGGCGCACCACGTGCCCGCGGCAGCCACCCGCGCCTTCTCGGCCGCCATCGGCCGGTACGCCATCACCAAGCTGCTGCAGAAGATCCGGCGCCGGATCGGGCTGGTGCCGGACGAGATCTCGTACGCCCTCATCGGGTACGAGAGCCGGCTGTTGGACTGGGTGCTCAGGAGCGATCGCCCCCAGTACCGCCTCT
The DNA here is from genome assembly GCA_036676985.1 of Candidatus Sericytochromatia bacterium. Lineage (GTDB taxonomy): Bacteria > Cyanobacteriota > Sericytochromatia > S15B-MN24 > UBA4093 > DATNQJ01. The sequence continues at coordinate 69,827 of JAKFBU010000006.1, read as the reverse complement.
ACCCCGACGCGGTGTTCATCGAGATCCTGGAAGGGATCATCGAGCAGCTCAAGCTGCTGCGCATGTGGCTCGACCGGGACTCGTCCCTGGGCAACGGGCTCTTGGACGCCGAGATCGCGAAGAAGGCTCCCCTGCACCGGGCCAGGCTGTTGGTGCAGCTCGAGAACCTCATCGCGCGCTGGGAGTACTTCGGCCAGTACGCGGACGTGACGCTCGCCGAGCGGGTCAACTGGGTGGAGCTGGACAAGAACCGGGGCTACTTTGAGCTCAAGAGCGCTCCTTTGGACGTGGCGCCTCAGTTGAAGGACCTGCTCTGGAGCCAGCGGCCGGGCGTCTGCACCTCGGCAACGCTCGGGGTGGGCGGCGACTTCAGCTACTTCAAGCGCAAGGTGGGCCTCGAGGAGACGCAGGAGCTGGAGCTGGAGAGCCCCTTCGACTACCGGCGCCAGGCGACCCTGTACGTGCCGCGCTACCTGCCGGAGCCGAACGCGCCCGAGTTCGCGCTGCATGCCCGCGAGGCCATCAAGAACATCCTGACGGCGACCCGCGGGCGGGCGTTCGTGCTCTTCACGAGCTACAAGGGGATGAACGCGGCCTACAACACGCTGATGGGCGAGCTGCCGTATCCGCTCAAGAAGCAGGGCGACCTGCCGCGCAGCCAGCTCATCGAGTGGTTCAAGACGACGCCGAGCGCGGTGCTCTTCGCGACGAGCTCGTTCTGGGAGGGCGTGGACGTACCGGGCGATGCGCTGTCGTGCGTCATCATCGACCGGCTGCCGTTCTCGGTGCCGGACGATCCGGTGGTGCAGGCGCACGTGGAGCGTCTGAAGATGCAGGGGCGGGATTGGTTCCGGGAGTACACCTTGCCCGAGGCCATCATCCGGCTGAAGCAGGGCTTCGGCCGGCTCATCCGGACGGCGACGGACCAGGGGCTCGTGGCGATCCTGGATAACCGCCTGTTCACCAAGAACTACGGGCACACGATCCTGAGTGCCTTGCCGGATTGCCCACGGATCCGGGATTTGGACCGGTTTGATATGTCCTCGGAGCCCGGGCCACGGCTCGAGTAAGTGGCGACCCAGATACCCCCCCTTCCCCCCCTGCTTCGCAAGGGGGGCACAGGGAGTCCTGCTGCGCAGGATTGGTGATTGAAAGGCTCTCGAGGAATCTGCCCCGATAGGGGGCCGTCCAACAATAGCCCCCCCTGCCTTCGGCAAGGGGGAAGGGGGGGTCAACTGTATGGCCAGGTTAGAAGGGAGCTACCGTCCGTAGAGCTGCTGCGCCACCTTGATGTACGTCGACTCGCTCCACGCGAGCGGGAACGCGCTCACCCAGCGCTTCGTCTTCTCGTCGTACTGCTCCCCGAGCATCAGGGACTCTGTCTCGTAGGCGTACCGCGTCATCACGTCGAACAACGCCTGAGCCCCCGCGCGATCGCCCACCGACAGCTTGTACAGCGCCAACCACCCGGTCGCCACAGGCCAGGGCTGGCCGTCGTAGTACTTGTCGCCCTCATAGCGACGGATGCCGCCCCACTGGCTCGACAGACGCCCGCCGATCCGCTCGGCCGTCGCCCGCATGCGCGGATCCGCCTCGGGGAACGCCCCGAACCACTGCGAGCCGAGCGCCAGGTTCGCGACCTCGGCCGACGTGTCGAGCCCCCCCTTGCGCAGCCCGCGGGCAAAAGCCCCGTTGGCGACCAGCTTCGTGCCCATGGCCTGGTGCAGCTTCTCGGCGGCGGCACGGTAGCGCGCGGCCTCCTGAGGCTGGCCCATGCGCTCGGCGATCGCGGCCCCGGCCGTAAGCCCCGCCCAGCCGGCGGCGTTGGAGTAGGTCCAGGTCCCGTCGGTGTGCAGCTCCCAGAGATCCCGGCAGCGGCTCAGCAGGCCCGAGGGCTCCTGCTGTGAGACGAGGAAGTCGCAAGCCTTCTTGACGGCCGGATAGCGCGCCGCGATCCAGCCCTGGTCCCCGGTCTTCTGGAAGACGCGCTCGACGCCCCAGACCCAGGTGCCCACCTGGTCGTGCTCGTTGCCGTTGGGCCCGAAGTCCCACAGGGGCCGCGACCCGTCCGGGAAGAAGTTGATGGCCCAGCCGCCCGAGGGCTGCTGCATCCGCTCCATGAACTGGAAGAAGCCCTTGGCCTCGTGCTCGAACCCGAGATCCAGCATGGTCAGGGCGTTGATCGAGCCGTCGCGGGGCCATGCCAGGCGATAAGCGGGGCTCATGTTGGTCGGAGCGGCAATGACCGCACCGTTGACCGCCTCGTGCTGCTTCAGGGCGATGACCGCCCGGCGGTAGACCGCGCGAGCCTTCTCGGGCATGGCCGGCGTGCGCGCCGCCCCCAGCACGGATGCCCAGTGAGAGGCCTCCTCGGCCCGGACGGCCGCCCAGCCCGTGCCCAGGGCGTTGCGGGCCTCGGCGACCGCGTCACCATCGGCGTTGCCCACCCCGATGGCGTAGGTGACCTCGGCCGTGGCCCCGGGAGCCAGATCCGGCAGGGGCTGCTGCATGGCGCCGTTGACGCCCGTCACCGCGGTCTCGGCGCTCTCGTTGCTCGCAAGGCGCCCTTGCTCGGCAGCCAGACGCGCGTCCTGCTTGGCGCCGAGCGGCTGGTTCGCGTTGCCGCAGTGCCAGGCCTCGGTGGAGCGATCGGAAGCAAGCGCCACGGAGACGCCCTTGTTGGTCTGAACCAGGGCCCCGGATGCGCGATCGTAGCGGAGGCGATCGCCCCCCGGCAGGTGGTTCAGGGTGAAGAAGGCGTAGCAGGTGGCGGAAAGGTCCGTCAGCGGCTGGGCGGAGGTGTTGGTGACGCTCACCCGGCGCACGTGGGCGTTGCGGCCCGGCCGGACCAGGTCCGAGATCTGCAGGCGGTACCCCGGCCCCTCGAAGGAGGTCACGGCCATGCCCGTGTCCGGCACGAGCGACTGGCCCACCAGGCGGAGGTCATGGGCCCAGCGGAGCTTGCCCTGCGCCTTCACGCCGACATACGAATCCCAGAGGTGGTCCCTGGCGTAGAGGGGATAGTAGAGCTCGAGCAGGGCCCCCGGCTTCGCGCCGCGCCCGAAATCCCGGGAGACGACCGTCATGAGGGTGCCGTTGCTCATCTGGGCGAAGTTGGGCGCGTCGCCCGAGACCCGCGAGATGATGTCCCGCTCGGCCTGCACGGAGTCGGCGTCGGCCGAGGACAGGCCGGCCTGCGGACCACCGCACCCCGAAAGCATCACTCCAGCGACCAGATAGGCTCCGAGACGTCGCACGCCCCCTCCTTCATCTTAGCCAGACATTAACTCTATCGTTATCGCACCGTAAAGTTGCAACCTTGCGTCGTGACCGCTCCCAGGTCAAGCGCTCGACGGGCAAAGGCTTTCGCTGCCGACGCCTTGCCCGATCGCTCGGATCCGTACAAGGGCCTCTTGCCTTTCGTACACAGCGTCGTTTCCTATTCGGTAATCACTACGGTTTTTAGCCGACCAAGCATCCGTTAGGCTCCCCCTCGGTGTGTGAACGAGCCCCTTCGTGCCCCATCCGTCCCTCGGGCGGACGGTGGCGCGATGGCTCCCCGTGCTCAGAGAGGTGCCCCATGCGTCGAACGAAGCCCTGGATCGGAGCGGTGCTCGCCCTCCTCCTGGCCGGTTGCGGCGGACCGCCCGCCAGTCCTCCTGGACCCAACCCCGCCCAGCAGACCGCCATCATGCCGGCGAGCGTCCCCGAGGCGGTCGTCGCCCCGGTCGTTCCTCCGCCCCCACCTCCCCGGTACCTGGCCTTCACGGCATGCCGCGAGGACCGCGCGGGGGCGCTCTTTCTGTGGGACGCCGCCCTGATGGACGTCTTCATCCTCAATGCCGCCCTCGCGGGAGTGGTGCCCGACGGCAAGCAGGTCGGCGGCCCGGTGGACTGCGACCAGCTGGCGCAACTGAACCCGCGGGCCTTCGGCAAGGGCAAGGTGCTGTTCAGCTTCGGCACGAAGGTCTTCGTCTACGACCCCATCACCGAGGAGCGGATCACGGCGGCCACGGACGGCAGACCACTTGTCGACGGCGGCCCCATCGCAGCCATCACGCCGGACGGCAAGCTCCTCGCCTACGTCTCCTTCCGGGGAACGCTCGTCCTCAAGCCCACCGATCCCGTGTACGCCACCAAGACCCGCGAGCTGACGGACATCGCCGCCGAGCTCGACGCCCTCGCCGGGCCCGGCGTGATCTGGGACGTCGATCTGTCGGCCGATGGGACGCTGCTCGTGCTCAACGTGGACGGCACCGTCTACCTCTACGACGTCGCGACCCCTGGGCTCATCCAGGTGGTCCCCCTTTCGGGCACGGCCCTCGCAGGCGCGGGGTACGGCTTCGGGCGCGTGGCCATCAGTCCCAACGGCCAGCTGATCGCGTGCGCGATCGCCGACCACAGGCTCCTGGTCATCGATCTGGCGACCGGGCTGGTGGACGTCGTTCCCTACGTGAACCTCGGGGTGAATGGGCCCGTGGGGATCCTCGACGTGGTGTTCGGGGAGGACGGGCGATCGCTCTACATCGGGACTCTGGTGGCTGGTTCCTACAAGGTCTGGCGCTACGACGTCCTGAACGAGACCCTACGGGCCCTGGCCATCCTCAACAACGTGCTGGGCGAGGCTTGGGACGACGTCGAGCCATGCCAGCTCTGATCTCGAACAAGCTGGTGGGACAGGCCTCCGCGCCTGTCACTGGGCAGGCACGGAGGCCTGCCCCACCGGTCTGGCATTGCGTTGACAGTAGAAACGGGCTGAAGGCGCCTACCAGAGGAACTTGGTGGGCGTGCGCGCGGCGGGCAGGCGGCTGGTGACCCGATCGGCCTCCGACACCTCGGGCTTCAGGCCCGCGAGCTTGAAGAGGTCCAGGTTCATGGTCTTGCCGCGGATCTGCACGTTGGGCACCGCCTCGGCCTCCACGGCCCCCATGACCGCCGCGAACGTTTCGCTGCTCAGGAGGATGTCCGTGCCGTGCTCCTTGGTGAGGCTCTCGATGCGGCTCGCCGTGTTGACCGTGTCGCCGATGGCCGTGTAGTCGAGGCGCTGCTCGGTCCCGATGTTCCCAATGACCGCCTCGCCGGTGTGGATGCCGATCCCGATCTGCAGGGCAGCCTCCCCGCGCGCCGCCCGCTCCTCGTTTAGGAGCTCGAGCTCCTCGCGCATGCGCAGGGCCGCCTGAACGGCCCGCATGGCATGGTCCGGATGCTGGACGGGCGCGCCGAAGACGACCATCATGCCGTCGCCGATGTACTTGTCCAGCATGCCGTCGTAGGCGAACACGACCCGCACCATCCGCGAGAAGTAGGCGTTGAGGACCGAGACGACGTCTTCCGGCGGCATGCGCTCGGACATCTTCGTGAAGCCGCGGATGTCCGAGAAGAGGACCGTCACGCGCTGGCGACGTCCCACCGAGAGGGCCAGGTCCTCCTGGAGCACCGTCTCGGCCACCGGCTGAGAGACGTAGCGCGACAGGACGCCACGCACCCGCATGGCCTCCGACTCCATTGCGGCCGCCTCGGCCAGGAGCGCCCGGGCCTTGGAGACCATGAAGTACGAGGCCATGGTCGTCACGGCCACCATGCAGACGGCAATCACCGTCGTCGCCGCATAGTAGGGCAACCGGAACAGGAAGAGGTCGAACAGGGTCGCCTCGACCAGCAACCCCGCGCACAAAGAACCGCTGAGCAAGACCTGGCGATGGCTCAGGCGCATGCCCGAGAGGGCGTTCATGGCATAGCCGAGCGGCAGGAAGAGCTCGTGGATCCGGTGCGACAGCTCGCCGGCGTTCGAGAGTCCGGCCAGCACCTGCGAGAGGATGAGTCCCGCCACGAGGCCGAAGTCCAGGACGATGCCGACGATCGCCAGGCCTTCGGGGAACTCCGGATCCCGCATCTTCCAGCCCAAGGCGAGGCTGGCCAAGAGGCCGAGGACCAGGACGGCGACGGTCGCCGCCAGGTTTCCCGATCCGCCCGTCAAGCCATAGGTCAGCAGCCGGATGGGGACCACCACGAACAGGCCGACGAGGAGCAGCATGGCCCGCACCTGGTTGATGCGGCGCTCGGCCTTCCTGGCCTCTCGACCGATCAGGATCTGGGCAATGTCGTGGGGCGGAATCGCCGTCATTCGCTTCCCTTCGGACCACTGGAGCCGTGTCGGTCCCATCATAAGGGACCTACCACCCCTTTTCTACCCCACAAGCGCCCCCTCGTCATGCGCGCAAAAAAAATAGCGGACCCCTTTCGGGGCCCGCCGCGACGGTTGCTTTAGTGCCGGAACTGACGCGTCGTCGCGTCGTAGGTCTCGGCCAGCTGGTTGGCCATCTCGGCCAGGTGGCGCTCTCCGTTGAGGCCCAAGAGACGAGCGTAACGGCGCAGGAGCATGGCCTTCTGCAGCTCGTCGGATTCGTTGGCGAAGATCAGCTTCTCAACGCCCTCGAAGAAACGCTCGGTGCGCGCATCCAGCTCCGGGTCCGCCAGCGTGTGGATCTGGAGGGTGGGAGCCGACGGCAGGGTCAGCGTGGTGAGCTCGACGTTGGTCTCAGTGCGAATCATGTAAGCCCCTCTGCGGTTAAGCCAAGGTTAATTTCGATAGTCCTATCTTAACCGATGATCGCGGCTTTGTCTTTAGCGGATTGTTAAATCTTTGCTAAAAGTCGGTCAGGACTTGATTTGTGCGCTACGTCACACCGACGGCGATGGAGACCTGGCCGACGGACTGCACCTTAAACTTGGCATTAATCTCCGCGTAGGAGATGACGGACATGGTGGGGAAGTTCCGCTCGATGAGGTTCTTGACGTGCGGCCGGATGGTCGGGTTGGTCAAGAGCGCAGGGTTGGAGCCGCGCGCGACGGCCTCCTGGTGGACGGCGGCCAAGCGCGCGAGGATGAGCTGCATGATCTGCGGGTTGACCGCCGCCTGCGGGCCGAGCGGGGTGTTGGTGATCGAGCCCTGGATGGTGTTCTCCACGCCCGGATCGAGGGTGATGACCTCGATGACGAGCTCCTCGGTCGCGAGCGAGGCGCAGATCTGGCGCGAGAGCTGCTGGCGGATCATCTCGACCAGGAGGAACGTGTCCTTGGTCATCTTGCCGTAGTCGGCCAGGCGCTCCAGGATGGTCGCCAGATCGCGGATGCTGACGCCCTCTCGGATGAGGCCCTGCAGGATCCGCTGGACCTCCGACAGCGAGAGGATCTCGGGGACCAGGTCCTTGACCGTGACGGGGGCCTTCTCCTTGAGGCGGTTCAGCATCATCTGGACCTCCTCGCGGCTCAGGATCTCGTGCGCGTACGAGCGCACGGTGTGCTCCATGTGAGCCGTGAGGACGTTGGTGGGGTCCTGGATGAGGTAGCCGAGCTGCGCTGCACGCTGGGCCTCGGCGCCCGCGACCCAGACCGCGGGCTTGCCGAAGGCTGGATCCGTGGTGGGGAAGCCGACCAGCTCCTGGCTCGTGTCGGTCGTGCTCTGCTGGATGGCGAGCATGTAGCCGACGAGCAGCTCGCCCATGGCCACCTGGTTGCCCTTGACCAGGATCTGGTAGGCGTTGGGGCGCAGGTTGAGGTTGTCCTTGAACTGGATGCCCGGCATGACGAAGCCCAGGTCCAGGGCGATGTTCACGCGCATGGGAACCACGCGGTCCATCAGCTCGCCGCCGAGGCCCGGATCGACCAACGGCACCAGGTCCAGCCCCAACTCGAGGGTGAGGGGCGGGACGCCGAGCATCTTCATGACGTTCTCGGGGTTCTTGAGGTCCTCCTCCGACTCCGGCTGGTAGTCGTCCATCATGTCGTCCATGGGCATGCCGTAGTCGTCGGCCATGCCCTGGGGCATCATCGACTTGCGGACCGTCAGGAAGGCCGCGATGCCCATGCCGATGGCGATGGGGATGAAGAACATCTTGGGGAAGCCCGGCACCCAGGCGATGAGGAAGATGACGGCCGCGGCGACGCCCATGCTCTTGGGGTTGGTGAAGACCTGTTTCTTGAGGTCCGCCGCGAGGTTCTGGTCCGAAGACGAGCGCGAGCTGACCAGACCCGCCGAGATGGAGATGAGGATGCCGGGAATGAGGGCGACCAGGCCATCGCCGACCGTCAGGATGGCGTACTTGGCGAGGGCGGTCATGACGTCCATCTTCTTCATGAGGATGCCGATCAGGATGCCGCCCACGATGTTGACGATGATGAGGATGATCGAGGCGATGACGTCGCCCTTCACGAACTTGTTGGCACCGTCCATGGAGCCGAAGAAGTTGGCCTCCTGGACCAGCTCCTCGCGCCGCTTCTTCGCCTGCTCGCCGTCGATGAGGCCGGCCGCCAGGTCCGCGTCGATGGACATCTGCTTACCGGGCATGGCGTCCAGGGTGAAGCGGGCCGCGACCTCGGCGATACGCTTCGAGCCCTCGGTGATGACGATGAAGTTCACGATGATGAGGATGATGAAGATGATGATGCCGACGATGTAGTTGCCGCCCATGACGAACTCGGCCATGGTCTCGACCACGTGGCCCGCCTCGGCATGGAGCAGGATCGATCGGGAGGTCGCCACCGACAGCGCCAGTCGGTAAAGCGCTGTGATGAGCAGCAACGACGGGAAGGATGCGAACTCCAGCGGCTTGACGATGTAGAGGGCGACGAACACGATGATGACCGACATGGTGATGTTCAGGACGATCAGCAGGTCGAGCATCCAGGTCGGGATCGGCAGGAACAGGATGCCCAGGATCGCGACCATCACCCCGGCGATGATGAAGTCGCGCAGGGGGATGCCCTTGCCTCCCTGTCCTCCTAAGGCCCCGACCATCTAAGTCCTCTAGCTCACGCCAGCGCCGAGCTTGCGACGGAGGTTCTGGGCCGCCATGCGGGCGGTCATCGAGGGCAGGTTCGCCCCCGAGTTCACGCGGTTGAAGACGTCCTCCTGGATGCTCGGATCCAGGTACTGGAGGACCTGCTCGGCGTAGCTGGGATCCACGCTCGCGAGCACGCCCGCGATGGTCGCCGGTCGCTCGCCCTCGAAGGCCGTCGCCACGGCGTCGGGCGTGACCTCGTAGAGGAAGTCGAACTGGCCGCCGCCCGGCTGGGGCTGGCTCATGCCCTGATCGTAGCCACCCTGGTCATAGCCCGGCTGAGCGTAGGCCTGCTGGCCGTAGTCAGGCTGAGCGTAACCCTGCTGGCCGAACTGGTCCATGCCGGGCGGCATGAAGCCGCCCTGCTCGAGGCCCGGGAAGGCCCCCTGATCGAAGGCGCCGAGCGCCTGCTGATCGAAGGCCGGCAGCGCGTCCGCCTCGCCCCCGAGGCTCGCGGTGAGCGTGTCGAGGGGATTGGCCTCCTTGCGGGTGGCCCGGCGCAGGAGGGCGAGCAAGAGGAAGAGCAGCAGCAATCCGCCGCCGATCCACCAGACGATCGCCCAGCTGACGGACTTGCCCTTGGCGGTCTTCTTGGCGGACTCCGCCTTGTCCTTCTCGAGCTGGTCCTTGAGGCTGTCGGCGAGGCTGGTGTCGAAGCGCACCCGCTCGACCGAGACCTGGTCCCGGCGGGCGGCATCCGCACCGGCGGCCGCGGCGATGATGAGGCGCAGCCGGTCCGCGCTCTCCTGCTTCAGGGTGTCGGGGACCAGGACCGCGATGGACATGCGCTTGATGTTGCCGCTGGACGGCTGGACGAGCTGCGTCTCCTCGTTGAACGCGGGCTGCTCCTTGAGGTTCTTCTTGGTGACTTCCTTGCCGCCCGTGCCGCCCGCGGGGATGGCGGGATAGGTCGGCACGTTGGACGCGGCGCCCGGCACGCCGCCGTCGCCCTCGCCCTTGACCGTCTCGGTCTGCTCGGTCTTGTTGACGGCCACCGGCTCGCCGTTGTTGGTGACGGGCGCCTTGAGGACGTTGCGGACGAGCCGCTTGTTGAAGTCCAGCTCGACGCTCACGCGCACCACGGCCTTGCCCGAGCCCACGACCTTGTCGAGGAGGGTGGTGAGCTTCTGCTCGATTTCCTGCTCCTTCTGGCGCTGGAGGCCCATCTGCATGTTGAGGACGCGCGAGATCATGCGGTCCTCCTTGTTCCCGGCGTTGGACTCCATGCCCTGAGTCAGGAGGTTGCCCAGGTCGTCGGTGATGGTGACGTTGTCGGTCGTGAGGCCCGGCACCGACGAGGCGATGAGGTGCGTGAGGCCGTCCACCTGGGACGGCGACATGGTGCGCTTGGGCTGCATCTTGACCATGACCGCGGCCGTGACGGGCTTCTTCTCGGTCTGGAAGAGCGTGTCCTCCGGCATGGTGACCAGCGCGGCAGCGTCCTCGACGCCGTCGACCATCTTGACCAGGCGCTTGATCTCGCCGTTCATGGCGCGCAGCAGCTTGACCTTCTTGTCGAAGTCGGTGGAGATGAAGTCGCTCTTGTCGAAGAGGCTGAAGCCGGGGTCGCCGTCCTTGGGCAGGCCGGCCGCGGCGAGGGCCACGCGGGCCTTGTCGGCCTTGTCCTTGGCGACCGAGATGGCCGTGCCGTCCTCGACCAGCTTGAAGGGAATGCGCTCTTCCTCGAGCTTCGCGCCCGCCTCGCCCGCCGACTGCTGGGACATGCGCCGGAAGAGGATGATGTCGTTCTTGTTGACGTTCTCCTCGGCGGTCTGCTTCTTGCCGCCGCCTCCGATGGCCATGCCGATGAACAGGGTGATGACGATCAGCAGAATGGGCACACCGGCCAGGATGCCGATGCGCACGGGTGGGGGAAAGCGGTTCAGGAAGTCGAGCATGCGGTGAAAGCCTCTTGGACTAGATCTGCATGTTCATGAGCGTCTGGTAGCCGGAGGCCACCTTGTTGGTGACGGCCGACATCAGGTGCAGCTCGGACTCGGCCTTGGCCTGCTCGATCATCACCTGGTGCACGTCCACGTTGTTGCGGCCCAGGGCGAAGTCGAGGCCGACGTTGACGGCGTGCTGGTCCTGCGCGGAGATGCCCTCGATGGCCTGGTTGAGCAGGTCGCCGAAGCTCATGCCATTGTTGGTGGTCTGCGCCTGGTCGAACCCGTCGAGGGTGGCCTCGCCGAACTCGGGGTTGTTGCCGATCGAGAAGTCGACGGACGGGAACTCGGGCATCACGCCGCCGAGGCCGGGTGCCGTGCGCTGGAAGTTGTTGAGCATCGGGTTGTTGACGAGCATTGGTCTCTCCTGGACGTCTCCCCTGTCCTTGGGGCTTTCGTTGACTTCCCCCTGCAGGAGGGGAGTCTGCCATATCTTCCCCCCCTCTAGAGGGGGGGCTAGGGGGGGTCCTCCTTATTACCTACCGATTTCCAAAGCCTTGGTCACCATGTTCTTGGCGGCGTTGACGGTCGAGACGTTGGCGTCGTACGAGCGCTGGACGGTGATCATGTCGACCATCTCGGTGACGACGTTGACGTTGGGCATGCGCACGAAGCCGGCGGCGTCGGCGTCCGGGTGGCCCGGCTTGTAGACCAGCTGGCCCTCGGTGGTGTCGCGGACGGTGCCGACGACCTCCACGCCCTTGCCGGCCCCCGTCTCCTCGTCGAGGATCTGCTGGAACACGGGCATCTGGCGCTTGTAGGGGCCGCCCTCGGGGGTGCGGGTGACGTTGGCGTTGGCCATGTTGTTGGAGATGGCCTCCAACCAGAAGCGGTTGGCGGTCATGGCGCTCGCCCCGACGTTGTAGACATCATGTAAGCTCACACGAACCTCCTGAATCCCCGTAACCTGCTTGTACCCTAACTCCGAGCCTTAACTACCCGTGCTGATCCGCGTCCCGACTACTTCTGGTCCGTGATGTACTTGAAGGTGCGGTACTGGGTGGCAATCTGGGTGGCGACGGCGTTGAACTTCTGGGCCGTCTGGACCATCTGGCTCATCTCGTACTCGAGGGTGGTGCCGTTGCCGTCGACGCGCTGGGCGCTGCCCTTGGCAACCGTGGCGGTCGGGTTGAAGAGCTCCAGGAGGTCGCCCGGGTTCTGATTGGGCGAGCCGATCAAGGCGCTCAGCGGGCTCTGGGCCGTCGCCATGCCGGCGGACGGCTCGGAGTCGATGGCCGTCGCCAGGGCGTCCTCGAAGTGGACGTCCTGCCGGGCGTAGCCGGGCGTGTTGACGTTGGCGATATTGTTGGACTGGGTGGAGAAACGCGCCGACAGGGCGTCCATCGCACGCTCGAGCCCACGGACTTCGCGACTGATCACGGTTGCTACCTCCTGCGCCGCGCCCGGTACCTGGGCACGGAGACACCGCGCTACCTTGAGTATCGCTCACGCGCACCGGGATGTCGGTGCGTTATGTACATGCACAGAAATTCTGTAGTCCCCACCCCTGGGAGTGGCTGCGACTGCCTTCCGGGCGGAAGGTAGGAGAGAGTAGGCCCCTGTTTAGTCATACCCAAACAAGCGCTAAATAGTGTAAACATTGCGTTAAGTTAATCGATTTGTGACGGGGGCGATCGCACGAGTCCCGGCTGTTTACCCCCCCTTCCCCCCCTGCTTCGCAAGGGGGGCCCAGGGAGTCCTGCTGCGCAGGATGGTCGAGTGAGTAGCCCACAAGGAATCTGCCCCCGCCAGGGGGCCGTCCGCAGAAAAAGCCCCCCTTGCGAAGCAGGGGGGGAAGGGGGGGGTGGTAACTGGGTTACCAGCTGATGAAGTCGTCGAGACTCTTCTTCTTCCCAAGCTTCTGCTTCAACTGCTCGAGGGCCCTGCGGTGGATGCGGCTCACCCACGACTCGGAAAGCCCCAGCTTCTGGCCGATCTCGTTGAAGGACATCTTCTGGAAGTAGTAGCAGCGCAGCGTCGTGCGCTCCTGCACCGGCAGCTGCTCGATGGTCAGGCGCAGCAACTGCTGCAGCTCCTCCAGCTCCATCTCGTGCTGGATCGTGTCCGAGGCCCCCAGCTGGTTCAGGAGCGAGAAGTTCTCCTCGCCGTCCGAGCCCGCCGGCGCGTCCAGGGACAGGATGTACGAGTAGGTCAGCTGCTGGATCTGGTTCACCAGGACCGACGCGTCCGACTCGGCCTGCTCCCCCTCGTCGAGGGTCGTGCCGTCGGTCTCGGCCTGGGCCTGGGCCATGGCCGCCTGCATCCGCTGACTCTTGGGAACCGTGGGCAGCTTGGGCAGGTTGTCGAGGATGGCGCCCTTGATGTAATACGTGGCGAAGGTCTCGAACTTGACGCCGCGCTCGGGGTCGAAGCGCTCCGAGGCGGCCATCAGGCCCATGATGCCATCGGAAACCAGGTCCTCGAGGTCGTAGTGACGGGGCAGTTTCGTGGAGATGCGACGCGCGATCGCCCGCACCATCGGCATGTACTGCTTGATGGCGGCGTTATCGAGCGTTCGCTTCCCTGGGGACACAACCGGTTTCTTCAACGGATAACTCCCACGCTTGCAGGCGCAACGCGTCCGCTAGTCCACCTTGCCCTGCTCGCCCTTGCCCTGGCTCAACTGCTTGACCAGCTGCTCCACCAGCACGTTGCCGCCGTGAGAGGCGTACTGCTTGCCGAGAGCCTGATCGAAGAAGTCCATGAACATGCCGGACTGCTCCCCGGAAAACAACCCGCCTTCCTCCTGGGAATCCTCGGGCCGCATCTGGGAGAACACCTGGGCGTACAGGTAAGAGGCGAAACTCTCCGCCGCCTCCCGTATTCCTCCTTGTTGTACCTCGCGACGGGCCGAAGGTAACGTCCCGTCGATCTCCGAGAGCAAGGAAGCCGGAGTGCTGGGCAGGCGAGGCGGCAGCGGCAGGCCGTTGATCTCCATGGGAACCTCCCTACTAGATGAGTTCGAGCTGGGCGTTCAGGGCTCCGGTGGCCTTGACGGCCTGCAGGATCGAGATCATGTCGCGCGGGGTGGTGCCGAGGGCGTTGAGCGCCCGGACCAGCTGGCCGAGAGTCGTGCCGGACTCGAAGACGACGCTCTTGGCCTTCTCCTCTTCGGCGGTGATCGTGGACTCGGTGGTGATGGCCGTGCCGCCGCCCGACAGGGCGTTGGGCTGCGAGACCGTCTGCTTGGTGTCCACCTTGACCACCAGGCCCCCGTGAGTGACGGCGACCGCGCCGATCCGGACGTTGCTGCCCAGGACCACGGTCCCCGTGCGCTCCTCGATGATGACCTTGGCCACGGCGTCCGGCAGCACCGGCAGCTGCTCCAGACGGGCGATCAGGTCCACCAGGTTGTCCCGGTAGGTCGAGTTGACGTAGATCCGCACCGTACCGCCGTCGATGGCCTGGGCCTGGCCCAGCAGGCCCTTGGTGATGGTGCTCGCCATGCGGCTCGCCGTCACGAAGTCCGGCTGGTTGAGGTTGATGTGCATGAAGCCGTTGGCGTCCAGCATGGTGACGGGCACCTCGCGCTGGACGATGCCGCCGTTCGGGATCCGGGCGACCAGCGTCTGGTTCTTGCGGACCTGGCTGCCGTTGACCTCGACGCCGAACCCGCCCGTCGAGAGCGGGCCCTCGGCCGTGGCGTAGACCTTGCCGTCGGGCCCCTTGAGCTCGGCGCCGATGAGCACGCCGTCAGCAAGGCTCTTGGCGTCGCCGATGGAGGCCACCGTCACGTCGATCTTCTGGCCCGGCTTGTAGAAGGGCGGCAGGTTGGCGCGCACGGCGACCGCGGCCACGTTCTTGACCCGGACCTTGTCCTGGGGGATGTAGACGCCCGAGTTCATGATGAAGTTCTTGAGGATGCGCTCGGTGAAGCCCGTCGAGGTGGTGTCGCCGGTCTGGTTGAGGCCGATGACGAGCCCCAGGCCCTGGATCTGGTTGTCCTGGGCCCCCTGGATGGTGGCGATGTCCTTGAGGCGGATGGGCGTGCCGTTGCGCATGGTCTGCGCCTGCAGAGGCGTCGCCAGAAAGGTCGCGAGGAGGGCGAGGGCCGTCGCCAGCTTGAGCGCGCGCATGGATCGAACCTCCTAGAAGAGCCAGTTGAAGAGACGGGTGAGGATGCCCGGCATGGCCTTGGCGCTCGCCGTGCCCGTGCCCTTGAAGTCGAGCTTGAGGTTGGCGACCTTGGTCGACTGGACCCGGTTGCTCTCGTCGATGTCGTAGGGTCGGATGACGCCCGCGATCTCGACGGTGCTCTCCTCGTCGTTGACCCGCATGTTCTTCTTGCCGCCGATGCGCAGGCTGCCGTCCGGCAGGACCTCCTCGATGGTGGCGGCGACCAATAGGGTGATGGTGTCGGCGCGCTTGGTGACGCCGTCGCCCTGGAACTCGGTCCGGCCGCCCAGGTCCAGGGTGCTGGAGGTGACCTGGGGCAGGAGGCTGCCGAAGTTCCAGTTGGCCTGGGCGCGACCGACCTTGGAGGTCTTGGTGTTGGCGCCGGAGCTTGCGATCATGTTCTCGTTCACCACCACCGTGATGAGCGCTCCCGGGCCCAGCATCGAGCGGCGATCGCCCAACCGGTCGCTCAGGATCCCGCCCGCGTCCTCGGAGTAGAGGCTATCGGCCAGCGCGGGGGTCGCGGCCGTGAGCACCAGTGCCGCCAGGGCGGCTCGCAGTATCGTTCGCATTAGGGCGCCTCCTCGAGGGTGATCTCGACCTCGTCGTTGCCGATCACCCGCGCGACGTAGTCCTTGTGAGTGTCCGGGTTGGTGACCTTGATGAGCTGACCGTACGTCCCGTTGCCGATGGCCTGCCCGCGCGTGACGATGGTCAGCTCCCCGCTGACGAGCCGCACCGTCACCATGGTGCCGTTCTTGACCAGGGGCGGCATGGCGAACATCTCGGCCACCAGCACGCTGCCCGCGGGAATCTCCCGCTTGGCCGTCGCTCCCGTGAGGCCCTTGAGGCTCGACGGGGGCGCCCCCATCACCGTCTCGAGGCTTCGCCGGGCGGCCTTGGCCATGGCCGGCTCGAAGAGCTCCCCGCGCCGGATCCGGTCCTCGGCTACCCACACGTCCTGCCAGACCTTGATGGACAGGCGCGGATAGATGGTGCGCTGGCGCTTGCCGTCGACCGAGAGCTCCAGGGGAATCGCCACCCGTCCGATGAGCCTCGGCTGCCCCGTGATCGCAAGGTCCACCGTGCCCTTGGGGAGCGGCGCCCGCAACAGCGTCGTGAGCCCCGGCCCCTCCCAATCGATCTCGACGCGATCGCGCCCAACTTGATAGCGCTGGGCCACGTGGGACGCGACGACGTCGACCACGTCCTGCTCCCGCAAGGACGCCGCGAGGGCGCCCGGGGCCCACAGGACCAGCACGAAGGCCAGTCCTGCGGCGAGCATGGGGATTCGGGAAAGGGCGAGAGCCAAGGGTCCTCCGGTTACCGCTGCAGCTGGTTGGCGGTCTCCATCATCTTGTCCGAGACCATGATGGCCTTGGAGCTGGTGTCGTAGGCCTTCTGGGTGGCGATCATCATGACCATCTCCCGCACCAACTCGACGTTGGAGGCCTCCAATGCACCTTGCCTGAGCTTACCCGCTCCGTCAAGGGTCGGCTGCAGCTGCTGGGGCGCTCCCGAGGCCGAGGTCTCGATCATGAGGTTGTTGCCCAGCGACTGGAGACCAGCCGGATTGACGAAGGTCGTGAGCAGAATGTTGCCCAGGATCGACTGCTCGGTGGCCCCGGGCGTCGTGCCGAACACCGTGCCGTCGGCGCGGATCGTGAGGCCCTGGGTGCCGGGCGGGACGGTCACGGGCGGCTCGAGTACCGCTCCGGTCGAGGTGACCAGACGACCCGCCTGGTCCATCTTGAAGGAGCCGTCGCGGGTGTAGGCGACCTGTCCGTTGGCCTGGGTGACCTGGAAGAAGCCGTCTCCGTCGATGGCGACGTCCAGCGGGTTGTTGGTGATCTGGAGGTTGCCCTGCTCGTAGAGCTTGGTGACGGCGACCGGTCGCACGCCCAGACCGATCTGCACGCCCGCGGCATCGGTGCCCGGCTGGTTGATCGTCTGGTAGAGGAGATCCTGGAAGTCCACCGTCGAGCGCTTGTAGCTCGTGGTGTTCACATTTGAAAGGTTGTTGGCGATCGTGTCGATGCGCATCTGCTGGGCCTGCATGCCCGTCGCGGCCGTCCAAATGGCGTGGATCATGGGGCGTCTCCTTTTCTTGCGCGGGAGGCTAGGACATCCGGCCGAGGTCGTTGGCGGCCTTCTGGAGAATCTGGTCGTGGGCCGAGATGATCTTCTGGCCGAAGCCGTAGGCCCGGTTGGCCGTCATCATGGACACCATCTCGGTCACGACGTTGACGTTCGAGGACTCGAGGAAGCCCTGCTTGACGCCGGCGTTGGGCGCCGCGGCGAGGCCCGGAGGGGCCACGGGGAACTGGGTCTCGAGGGCGGACGCCGGAGGGTTGACCACCAGCATCCGGGTGTAGGGGGCCTCGTTGAGGGAGATGGTGCCGTCGTCGCCGACCTTCATGGACGTCAGGTCCCCCGCGAGGGTGATCGGTCGGCGGTTGACGTCGAGCACGAAGTCGCCCGAGCGGGTGATGAGGCGAGCCTGGGCGTCCAGCTGGAAGTCCCCGTCGCGGGTCACCTTCTCGACCCCGTCCATGCCGCGGGTCAGGAAGTAGCCGGGGCCCGCGAGGGCGAAGTTGAACTTGTTGCCCGTCTGGACCAGGTTGCCCGCCGTCTCGAAGCGGGCCACGCCGTCGACCTTGACGCCCGTGCCGATGGCGGCCTCGGTGCCGGGGGCCTGGTTCATGAACTGGACCAGGAGGTCGCCGAAGGAGCTGCCGAGCAGCTCCTGGCGCTTGAAGCCGTTGGTCTGGACGTTCGCGAGGTTGTTGGCGATGAGGTCCACCTGCTGCATCTGGAAGTTCATGCCGCTGGCGGCCGAATAAATACCCCTGAGCACGCTTACCTCCTCTGGATCTGCTTGCGCTTCTCGGCGACGTCATCCATCTGATAGATGTACGTCAGCATCTCGGCGATGGCCGGCATCAGCTCGGCGGGGACGGCATTCTGGACCGCGAGGCCCTCCAGGATCTCGGCCACGGCCGGGTGGGTGGGCTGACCCGGCTTGGTGAGGGCCCGGGACATGAGTTTCTTGGGCTCGGGCATCTAGATCACCCCGATGGCGCGGCCGAGCTTGCGGAGGTCCCGCCGGCGCGGCAAGAGGACGCTGATGGCCCGGGTCTGCCCCGTCTCCGAGCACTGGATGGTCGCCACCTGGTAGGGCGTGCGGAAGGTGAGCCGGTGGCGCAGGTCGGGCAGCCCCCGCTCGAGGAACTGCTTGGTGGCCTGGTCCTGGACCTCCAGCTTGACCGAGAGGTGGCCCCGGACGGTGGTGAAGTCGATGGTCATGCGGCCGAGGTTGCGGGTATCCACCGCGAGCGTCACCTGCGCGAAGCCCGCCGCCTGGAAGCTCGGGTTGTCGTCGGTCTCGACCAGCAATTCGCCCGGCATGGGCTGCTGATCTCGCCACTGGTAGAAGGGCACGTAGACCGAGGTGTTGGGGTTGCGGACCAGCATCTGCTGGGCGTGCAAGAGGTCCTTGAGCTGCGCGAGGTCGCTCATCAACTCGGGCGGCGTGCGCTGGGGATCCAGGGCAGTGAGCGTACGATCGAGCTTCTTGAACAGCTGCTGGAACTGCCCGAGCTCCGCGCCCAGCTGCTCCGGGCCGCTGCCGAGCTTCCAGAAGCCGTTCAGGAGGGTCTTGAGCTCCTGGACCTGGGCCCCGCCGACGGCCTGGTTCTTCAAGGACATGGTAAGCTGCGCCATCAGGTGGCTCATGGGGCCGCCCGAGAGCATCTGGGTCATGGCCTGGAGGTTCTTGGGGGCGAGCTCCACGCCCTGGGCGAAGAGGGCCAGGAGCGCCTCCAGCTCCACCATGGAGGCCGAGCCCATGCCCTGCCACAGCTGGCGGAACTGGTTGAGGGCGTCCGCGCTGAGCGGGATGCCGTAGCGCAGCATCTGCTGGGCGACGCGCAGGTTCACGGCATTGGGAGCGATGCCCTGCTGTGCCAGCCGAGCGGCGATCGACGAGTCGTTGTGATAGCCGAAGTAGGTGGGGCCCGCCGGCTTTTGCTGGGCGGCCTGCTGCAGGGGGTCGAGCGTGGGGCCCGAGACGCGCGAGGCCGCCTGAGAGCCACCCTGGCCCCCAGTGCGGATGTCAGGGCCTTGCCCTACTTGGCGTCCAATGTTGACTCCGGACATCGTCCCCGTCCTGGCCGCCCGAGCGGCGTCGCGCATGTGCCCACCGACGCTAGCATGCTATACCCGGCAAAAGCTGTGACGAAACACCCTCTTAACACGCGCTAAAAACGCTCGTCAGTCGAGCCCCCGACGGCCCGTCCGTGCTCCCTCGGGACCGGGGCGCGCCAGGACAGCCGGCCCGGCGGATGCGCTGACAGTGCCCAATCGTCGCCTGGAGCGGCATTCCGACCGCGCACCGGAGAGAACTACTCCCGTGTTTAAAGCGGCAGCCAAGCGGGAAGGTAGTGGGTGATCAAACTATTTGCCGAAACGGCTATCGTCATCCCCAACCCGTTTCCATGGAGGACCCCATGTCCCGCAAACCATCCACTCAGTCCGGCTTCACCCTCATCGAGCTGCTGGTAGTCGTCGTCATCATCGGTATCCTGGCCTCGGTCGCCGTCCCCAACTTCATGGGCGCCCAGGACAAGGCGAAGAACTCGGGCGTCCAGTCGAACGCCCACAACGTCCAGATGGCCATCGAGCAGTACGCGGTCGACAACGCCAGCGTCTTCCCCGCCGCCATCACGGGCGCTGCGGCCGTCGTCGGCAACACGTCCTACCTCGCCGCCTACCCCCGCACCCCCTGGAATACCCAGCAGGCGGCTGAAATCGCCATCCCGGTGGCCGCCACCGAGGCCCTGCTGAGCGGCACCGGCAACCGCAACCCCAACGACGGCACCACCACGCTCGCGGCCGGCAGCGGTGTGGTTCCCACCACCCCGCTCCACTTCGGCGCCATCAGCTTCCGCCGCAGCGGCAACGCCAACGAGAAGTACGAGCTCATGGGCAGCGGCAAGCAGGGCAACAACGCCGTCAAGGTCATCTACGTCAAGAACTTCTAAGCCTCGATCGGCTCGGCCGGGGGACGAATCCGTCCCCCGGCCTTTTGCATGGCAAGAAAAAACCGCGCCCCCAAAAGGGGACGCGGTCGACGGGATCGAAGGCTTAGGCGAAGGCCACGGCGGGGGTGCGCATCATGGCGATCTTCACCCGGTGCTCGCGCTGCAGATCCTTGGGCGGGTTCACGAAGAAGTGGGTCTGGCAACGGTGGGAGCAAAAGTGGAAGCGCTGGCCATGGTAGATGACCGGACCGACGGCCTCGCTCAGATCGAGCGTGGCCCCGCAAACGGGATCGAACGTCACGCCGTGGACGCTCAGGGAGGAAACATGCGTCATTGCAAGGCCTTCCTTTCGGGATCGGGGCGGGTAGGTTGTCAAGGCGGCTCCCAGAACGGGCTACCGATCTCCATTATAGCAAGCAAGTAACGAAATCTGAACCACCCGATCGATCTTTTTTAAGGAAAGATTGGCAAACGATTAGGATCCGACCGAAAGCCCCCCAGGACCCGCTTTTCCGGGGCCCGATGACCGGCCGGGGGCGCCGGGGAAAAAATTTTTTCCGCGCACCGTTTAAACCGACTAGCAAGCGGGAAGGCATAGGTAGGTCGCCCGGGACCTCGAGGCCCGGCTCCTCACACTCCCTTCCCTTCCATCGGAGGACATTATGATCCGCAAACCTTCCAAGCAGGACGGCTTCACGCTCATCGAGCTGCTGGTAGTCGTCGTCATCATCGGCATCCTGGCCTCGGTCGCCGTCCCCAACTTCATGGGCGCCCAGGACAAGGCGAAGAACTCGGGCGTCCAGTCGAACGCCCACAACGTCCAGATGGCCGTCGAGCAGTACGCGGTCGACAACGCCAGCGTCTTCCCCGCCGCCATGTCGGGCGCTGCGGCCGTCGTCGGCAACACGTCCTACCTCGCCGCCTACCCCCGCACCCCCTGGAACACCCAGCAGGGCATCGCGGCCGACATCGCCATTCCGGCTGCCGCGACCGATGCCGAGCTCGGCGGCACGGGCAACCTCGACCCCGCGGACGGCGATGCCACCCTCGCCGCCGGCTCGGGTACCGCCTGCGCGGCCATCACCGACTTCGGCGCCATCAGCTACCGCCGCAGCGGCAACGCCAACGAGAAGTACGAGCTCATGGGCACCGGCAAGCAGGGCAACAACGCCGTCAAGGTCATCTACGTCAAGAACTACTAATTCAGGCACCCAGCCGCAGGGGGGGCCTCCCTCCCTGCGGCGCCTTTTTTAGGAAGAGCAGGCATGACCAAACGGAACGTCGGTGAACAAGGCTTCACCCTCATCGAGTTGCTGGTCGTGGTCGTCGTGATGGGGATCCTGGCCGCCATCGCCATCCCCAACTTCGCAGGCGCAAGAGACAAGGCCCGCAACTCGGCGGTCCAGGCCAACGTCCACGTCGTGCAGGTTGCGCTCGAGCGCTATTCCATCGACCAGGCGGGACGGTACCCGACCACCGCGGCGGGCCTCAACCCGGCGGTCGTCGCGAACGGGTCCCTGTACCAGCCCTTCTATCCGACCTCGCCGTGGGGGACGGCCGTGACGCAGGCCGTGACGGCGAACATCGCCATCCCCGACGCCAACGCCGCCCCGCAGCAGAACCGCAACCCGCTCACCGGCGCCGTCGCGCTGGCGGCCGGCCAGATGGTCACCCCGACGGCCGTGGACCACTTCGGGGCCATCAGCTACCGGCAGCCGACCACTTCCACGGCCAACGAGCTCTACGAGCTGATGGGCACCGGGAAGCGGGGCGACAACGCCGTCACGGTCATCTACGTCAAGAACCACTAGCGCGCCACCCAGCAGCCGCCCGCGCGCGGCCGACGCCCGCACATGCCCGGCTCGGGCAGGTGCTCTAAGGCTGCGCCCACGTTACGGGCGGCTCCACGGGGGTATACAACGGGCTGGAATCACCGCCCATCCCCAAGGAGATCACCATGAGCCGGATCGTCGTCGACATCCAGAACCTCGGCAAGGTCTACCCCCCGCAAGTCGGTCAGCCTGCCAAGGTGGCCCTCGAAGGGGCGACCCTCCAGGTCTCGGAGGGTGAGACGTTTGGCCTCCTGGGCCCCAACGGCGCGGGCAAGACCACGCTTCAGAAAATCTTGCTCGGCCTCATCCGTCCCACCTCCGGCACCGCACTCGTCCTCGGCTCCACGCCGGACGACACCAAGACCCGCGCCCGGATCGGCTACCTGCCGGAAAACCCCTACTTCTACACCTACCTGACGGGCAAGGAGTTCCTCGAGTTCTGCGGGGGCCTCTTCGGGCTCGGCGGCAAGGAGCTGCAGGAGCGCGTCGCCAAGAACCTGGAACGCGTCGGCATGAGCCATGCCGCCAACACCCAGCTGCGCAAGTACTCCAAGGGCATGCTGCAGCGGGTCGGCGTGGCCCAGGCGCTCGTCAACGATCCCGAGATCGTCTTTCTGGACGAGCCCATGAGCGGCCTGGATCCCGTGGGCCGCCACCAGCTGCGCGAGCTCATCCTGGACCTCAAGCGCGAGGGCAAGACCATCTTCTTCAACACCCACATCCTCTCGGACGTGGAGCTCCTGTGCGATCGCGTCGGCATCCTGGCCCAGGGCAAGCTCGTGGGCGCGGGCCGGATCCAGGACGTCGCGGGCACGGGCAGCCTGGAAGAGGCCTTCATCCGGCTGGTCGGAGGCGCGCACGCATGACGCGCCTCTGGGACCTCGCCCACAACACCTTCCGCGAGACCATCCGCGATCGCATCCTCTACGTCCTCTTGGTCTTCGCCCTGGTCATGATCGCCTCGAGCCTGCTGTTCGGGACGCTCACCATCGGGCAGGACCAGAAGATCGTGCTCGACCTGGGGCTGGGCGCCATCGAGCTCTTCGGGGTGGCGATCGCCGTCTTTGTCGGCACCAGCATGATCTACAAGGAGGTCGACAAGCGCACGGTCTACGTGGTGCTCACCAAGCCCGTGCCGCGCCCCGTCTTCCTCCTGGGCAAGTTCCTCGGCCTCGGCCTCACGCTCTGGATCCTCCTGGCCCTCATGGGGGCGGGCTACCTGGGCCTCGCGGCCCTCAAGGGCGGCTTCTCCCCGGCGCTCATCGGCGCCATCGGCCTCATCGGGCTCCAGCTCATGGTCGTGGTGGCCCTCACGGTCTTCTTCTCGAGCTTCACCTCGCCGATCCTCGGCATGGTCCTCACCTTCAGCCTCTACCTCATCGGGCACAACACCGAGGCCCTGAGGGCACTGGGCGCCAAGGCGAGCCCCGCGGTCAAGGGCGTGGTGGAGACGCTCTACTACCTGCTGCCGAACCTCAGCACCTTCGACGCCAAGAACCAGGTGGTCTACGGCGAGGCGATCCCCGCCCTCAAGTGGATCTGGGCGATCGCCTACGGACTGGCCTACACGTTCGCCCTCTTGGCGACGGCCGCCGCCATCTTCGAGCGGCGGGAGTTCTAGCGCCATGCGCAAGATCCTCCTGGCGCTCGCGATCGCGGGGGTCTTCTGGGGCCTCCAGGCCCTCTGCCTGGGCCAGCTCGCGACCCTGCAGGCCGCCCACCCCACCCGGCTGGTGGTCCCTCACCCGGTAGCCGCGAAGCTGCTCGTCACGGACTTCGAGAACCTCGCCGCCGACATGCTCTGGATCCAGAGCCTGGTGCACAACGGCGAGCAGATCGCGACCGACAGCACGGAGGCCCAGGACTTCCGGGGGCTCTACGAGGCCCTGGATCTCGCGAGCGACTTCGATCCGCGCTTCCACGAGCTTTCGACATTCGGATCGTGGATGCTCGCCGACGCCCGACGGATCCCCGAGGCGATCCGCCTGGTGGAGAAGGGCTGGGAGCGCCACCCCGGGAACTGGCTGTACCCCTACCAGCTCGGCTTCATCGAGTTCCTCTACGCCAAGGATTACCTGGCCGCGGCCAAGCACTTCGAGGCCGCCGCCGCCCTGCCCGACTGCCCGCCCGGCGCCAGCCGCATGGCCGCGAGCCTCTACGCTCGCGGCAACAAGCAGGATCTGGCCATCGCCACCTGGCAGCGGATCTACGAGCAGGGCGACCTCCGGGTGCGGGGCATGGCCCGGCGCGCCCTCAAGGACCTGGGGATCACCATCCAGGAATGACATAAATGTGCGCCGCTCACCGCTTGACCGCCTGCGGTGGGCCTATGATGGTCCAACCCTCGGGTGATAGGTTCACCATGCGAGTGGGTAGAATCGTTTCAGGACGCCCCACAGGGGGTGTTTGACCCCTCTGGGGCCGACCAAAGGAAGCGCACCTAGATGACGATGGTTGAAACTCAGCTGCCAGCGGCGTTCCTCGCGAGCGTCGCCTTGGTGTTTGGGTGTTTGATCGGAAGCTTCCTCAACGTGGTGATCTACCGGTTGCCCCGTGAAGAGTCGATCGTCTGGCCGGGATCCCGCTGCCCGCACTGCTCCACGGCCCTCCACTGGTACGAGAACCTGCCCATCCTGAGCTGGCTGGCCCTCAGGGGCAAGTGCCGCACGTGCCAGGAGCCCATCTCCTGGCGCTACCCGGTCGTCGAGCTCACGACGGGCCTCCTGTGGCTGGGCCTCATGCTGCGCGAGGGCCCCACGCCGCGCTTCTTCGCCGAGGCGCTCCTGGTCTCGGCCCTGGTCGCCATCTTCTGGATCGACATCGACACCATGCTCATCCTGGACGTGATGACCTGGCCGGGCATCGCCCTCGGGCTCGTCTTCGGGTGGCTCATCGCCGGCGCCTGGCTGCCGCACGTCGCCGCCGCGGTGGGCGGCTACGCCTTCTTCCGCTTCATCGAGTGGGCGAGCGAGTTGGCCCTGGGCGTGCCCGGCATGGGCCGCGGGGACGCCAAGCTCGCCGCCCTGATGGGCGCATGGCTCGGGCCCTCGGGGCTCGCCGTGGCCCTCATGATCGCCTTCACCACGGGATCGGTGGTGGGGCTTGCCCTCAAGGCCCGCGCCAAGGGGGAGAGCCAGCCCTTTCCGTTCGGTCCCAGCCTCGTGGTGGGAACGCTCGCGAGCCTGTTCACCGGCACGGCGCTGTGGAACTGGTACGTCGGGTTGATCTTGGGTTAGCGGGAGATGGCCATGGACTTCAAGAGCCTCATCGAGAGCTTGACGGGCGGCCTGAAGAAGGGCTCGCGCATCGGGTTGGACATCACGTCCGACACGATCGTCGTGGTCGAGCTCAAGAAGCACCGCAACCAGCTCCAGCTCGAGAACATCGCCGTGGCGAGCACCCCCCTCAACGCCGTCCAGGACGGCGAGATCATGGACCCCTCGGCCGTCGCCGAGGTGATCGCCGAACTGCTCGAGGAGAACGGCATCCAGGCCAAGAGTGCCGTGACGGCCGTGGCCGGGCAGAGCACCATCGTGCGCCCGGTGCGCTTCCCGATGATGCCCGAGAACGAGCTGCGCGAGGTCATCGAGTTCGAGGCCGAGCGCTACATCCCGTTCGCCATCGAGGACGTCAACCTCTCCTTCCAGGTGATCAACGAGGTCGAGGAGGACGGCGTGGCCAAGCAGGAGGTCATCCTGGTGGCCGCCCAGAAGAACCTGGTCAACTCCTTCCAGCAGGCCACCGCCGAGGCGGGCCTGGACCTGACGTGCGTGGACGTGGCCTCCTTTGCGGTCATGCGCGCCATCGCCGACACCGAGCAGCTCGCCGACGAGCAGAGCGTGGCGCTGGTGCACATCCAGGGCTGGACCACCGACATCAACATCCTGGTGAACGGCGTGCCCCGCTTCACCCGCTCGATCCCCATCGGCTACTCGTACTTCCTGGACTCCATCATCAACTCGCTGGGCCTCGACGAGGAGACCGCCCGCTCGGTCCTCGACGAGATCGACGTGGATCCCCAGAGCTACGACCCCGTCTCGCCCCAGATCGAGCAGGCCACCGAGATCATCCGCCCGGCCTTGGCCGAGCTGACCGGTGAGATCGGCCGCTCGTTGGACTTCTACCTGTCCCAGGGGACCGAGCCCATCACGCACGTGCTCATCAGCGGCCGCGGCGGCAACCTCAGGAACCTGGACCGCTTCTTGACCACGCGGCTCGGCCTCCAGGTCCAGCTCGTCAATCCGTTCGCCAAGATCGAGATCGACGAGGGGGCCTTCGACCCCGAGCTGCTGTATCCCCAGGCGCCCACCCTGGCCGCGGCGATCGGGCTCGCCATGCGAGGTGCCACGGGCGTATGAAGACGATCAACATCAACCTGATCGGCGATCGCCCCGCCTCCAAGCTGGCCCTGGCCCCTGAGCTCGACATCGACCCCGGTCTGTTGATCGCAGCGGTCGGCGGGCTCGCGGGGGCCTTCCTGCTGCCGACCCTCATCGCCATGGTGCTGGACAACTTCTTCATCGCCCCGACCAACGCCGAGATCCAGCAGCTCCAGCAGAGCACGACGCAGAGCCGGGCCAAGAGCAAGGAAATCGAGTCCATCCAGAAGCAGGCCGAGGCCCTGGAAGGGGACTACAACACGCTGCTCACGCTCGCCAAGCAGACGGGCGCGTGGAAGACGGTGCTCGAGGAGGTCCGCGACCTCACGCCCACCGACATGTGGCTGACGCGCCTGGCCATCGAGGGCGGCTCCAAGCTCAAGCTCGAGGGCACGGCCCTCGACTACCGCTCCATCGCCTTCTTCTACACCAACCTCCAGAACGCCGGGAACTTCAACCACCCGGTGCTCGGCGGCCTCCAGTCGGAGACCATGGGGCCCCAGACCGTGATCCGCTTCACGGTCGACTGCGATCTGTCCGCGAACCCGGTCGGAGGCTAAATGGAGAACATTCAGCTCTTCGGCCGCACCATCACGCCCGAGCAGATGAAGCTCGGGGTCATCGGCCTGGCCGTCGCGATGGGCCTGGCGCTGTTCATGCAGAACGACCTGCCCAAGATCCAGGAGTGGATGGCGCTGCGCGGCCAGCTCGACGAGACCAAGGCGGCCCAGGAGCAGGCGCGCCGCCAGACCTTGACCGAGCCCCAGGCCCGCGAGCGCCTAGCCCGCGTCCAGCAGAACCTCGGCACCCTGCGCAGCCGCTTTCCCCCACGGGGGCAGATCCTCTCGATCCTGCTCGTGGACCTGCAGAAGATCTTCACCGACTCGCACAACCAGCTCCTCAGCTTCCAGCCCAAGGAGTTCACGATGCTGACCCAGGCCTCCCTCAAGGACCTGGGCAAGATCAGCATCGACATCCAGGCCAAGGGCAGCTACCCCTCCGTCATCCTCTTGTTCGACATGCTCAGCCGCTACGAGCGCGTGCTGACCATCGAGAACCCCACCTTGAGCCCCTCCGGCGACAGCAAACTCGGCAACGAGCTCCAGGTGAACTTCACGCTGACCACCTATGCGCTCAACCAATAAGAGGGCCCTCCGATGACGACCCGCCGAATCACCTTCCAACAAGTGATGATCATCCCAGCGCTCACGACGCTGGGGCTGGGCAGCCTGCTGTACGCCCAGAACCTCTCCTTGTCGCCGGTGAACGCGGAGCCGCTCGGCGCCACGCCGCATCCCGCGCTGGTGGTCGACGGCCTGGTGGGCAGATCGTCCAAGCCCGCTGCACCCAAGGCCAAGCCCGCGGCGGCGGCCCAGCCGGCCGCCCAGCCCAAGATCACCCTGGCGGCGCCTCCGGGAGCCGAGCCCGCGCAGGCGGCCGCTCCCACGGGCCCGGTGGCGAACAACCCCGAGTTCGGCGCGGTGGCCCCGGCCCAGAACGAGCACATCAAGGCGACCACCAAGGCGGACCTGGTGCGCATGGCGCGCGAGAACTCGGGCCGCGAGGACCCCTTCGTGGCGCTCATCAACCCGGATCCCACGCTCATCCAGCCCCTGCCCATCGCCCCGGAGTTCCGGCCCGTGAAGGTCATCCCCCAGAAGACCCTCACGACGCCCAAGGTGAAGGTGGCGACCCGGATCAACGCCCAGGGCAACCGCGAGGTGGTGATCGACCCGCCCGAGGCCGGCGACGAGCCGGCGCGCGGCCCCTTGGTCATCCCCAAGTGGAACCTCGCGGGCGTCCTCAACACGGGCCGCGAGCAGATGGCCCTGCTCGAGCTCGACGGCTCGACCCGCGAGGCCAAGCTGGGCGAGGTGCTCGAGGACGGCGCACGCGTCGTGAAGATCGAAAGCAACAAGGTCGTGCTGATGCTCAACGGCCGCCGGTTCCCCAAAGCCATAGGAGGAGCGGACGCTCAATGATAAAGTCGATGCTCGGCTTGCCCCTGGCAAGCAGGTCCGCCCGACGGGCCCTCTCGCCCCTCCTCGCCGCGAGCGTCCTGCTCGGGGCCGCGCTGCCGGCCGTGGCCGCCACCGCCCCTGCGGGCGGGTTCAACGCCGTGACCGACAAGACCATCGGGACCGACCGGCCCAAGCTCATCAGCAACCCCACCCTGCTCACGCTGACGATGGCCAACGCCGACGTGCGGGCCACCCTCGAGATGATGGGCAAGAAGGGCGGGATGAACCTCATCATCGACGAGTCGGTGACGGGCTCCGTGTCGCTGGCGCTCAAGGCCGTACCCCTGGACGAGGCCTTCAACCTGGTCCTGAAGATGAAGAACCTCATCGCCCGACGCATGGGCACCACGCTGCTCATCGCCACCGAGGAGGTCTTCCGCAAGAAGGGCTTCTCGGGCACCCAGACGATCTTGCTGCGCTTCGACAACGCCAAGGTCACCGAGGTCGAGACCATCTTCAAGCAGGCCCTGACGGACGCGCAGTCGGCGAACGGCGGCACGCCGGCCGCCGGCACCCCGGCTCCGGGCGGCGGTGCGGCGGCGGGCTCGCCCACGTCGGACCCCAACATCAAGATCATCAAGGACGACCGCACGAACTCGCTCTTGGTCACGGCCCCCGAGGAGCTCATCGACCGGGCGCGGGCCCTCAAGGCGCTCCTGGACGTGCCGACCCCGCAGGTCGAGATCGAAGTGAAGATGCTGGAGACCACCGAGACCGGCTCGCGCCAGCTCGGCGTCAACTACGGCTTCGGCGGCGCCAAGTTCGGCGCGGGCTTCAACAACCCGAACCCGGACGGCACGGCGGGCGGCGCCGGCAACCAGGCGGGCAACCCGAGCACGGGGGCGGGCGGCATCGCGCTCTCCTACAACGCGCTGGGCAACTTCACGGCCAACTTCAACGCGCGCATCGACGCCCTGGTGCAGAACGGCCTCGCGAAGGTGATGGCGAACCCGAAGGTGGTCGCGCAGGACAACCAGCAGGCCACCATCACCATCACCAACAAGATCCCCTACACCAAGGTCACGTCCAACGACCGGGTGGTGGTGACGAGCCAGGAGTTCGTGGACGTCAACCAGACGCTGCAGATCAAGCCGCGGGTGGACACGGCGGGCTTCGTGACGCTGGAGCTGAACCCGACGGTCAGCGTGGCGGGCACGGCGGCGCCGGGCAACCTGCCTCCGGTGGACACGCGCACCGTCCAGACGACCATGCGGGTGCGGGACAACGAGAGCATCGTCATCGGCGGCCTGAAGCGGACGCAGATGGTGCAGTCGACGTCGAAGGTGCCCATCCTGGGCGACATCCCGTTGCTCGGGGCGGCCTTCCGGCGGACGACGACGGACGAGGTGCAGACGGACATCGTGCTGATCGTGACGCCGCGCATCCAGACCCGTCTGCAGTCGACCGCGGAGGTCAACACGGGCGGCGAGGGCCCCGCGGGCGGCGCCGAGCCCAGCTCCGGTCCCCCCAAGTTCTAGCCAGAATAAAGCGAGCCCCCGTGCCTCGGCACAGGGGCTCGTCGCATCGGTGTCTCCGAAAGGGCATCCCAGGAATTGGCAGGCTAGGCGTCACCCTCGCGAAAGTGGGGGTCCAGAACAGCCTCTACGGAAGCCGCCTGGGTGGGCGACGGTGGATTCCCGCTTTCGCGAGAATGACGGAGCGGCAACCTGCGTTCTGGCGCATGTTCTCGTCGCGCTACGGCGCGACCACCGACTCCGTCGCCTCGGGCGCCGCCCCCGGCAGCACCGTCGCCCGGCTCTCGGTCTCCGCCAACGTCAGGCTGAACCACTGCGACAGCGTGTGGTAATACGCCTGGAAGTCGCTCCACGCCACGGGCGAGCCCTGCCCCGCGAAGACCCGCAGGCTGCGCGGCTCGGGTGCTATCAGGTGCAGCTGCCGCAAGAGCCCCTGCGGGTCCTCCTTGCTACCCAAGAGCAAGATCGGCGCCCCGGAACCCTTGGTCAACAGCTCCGCCGTCTCCGGCCCCTGCCCGCCCGCGATCCGCACGCCCGCGCCCACGCGCCAGTACAGCCGCCCGAAGAAATTGGACGGATCCCGGAAGAACGACGCCTTCAGGGGCGCCTCGCCCCAGCGCCCGCTCGGCGCCGCGAGCGCCAGGCTGCGAATGTCGCCCTGCTCCGCCGCCGCCATCAGGGCCGGCAGGGCCGCCTCGCGCTCGGCCAGCACGCCCACCTGGGAAGCGCCATGCGCGTTCAGGTAGGCCACCGCCGCCAGAAAGTCGTACTTGCTCTTGAGATCCGGCGTGAGCGTCCCGCCGCTGCCGCCCTTGCCGCGCTGATCCAGCACCAGCACGTCGAAGCGCGGCGCGAGCCACTGCGCCAGAGAGGCGATCGCAAACCCATCCCGCTCCGAGGCCCAGCCTGGCACGAGCACCAGGCCCACGCCCGCGCCCTTGCCGAGATAGGTGGCCTTCAGATTGACGCCGTCCGCGGTCGTCAGCGTGATCTCCTTGGCGTTGGGGCCATAGGAGAGGGGCTGGTGCGGCACGGTGTATCCCGGCGCCCCCGCGAGCGACGAGCGGTAGGAGCTCTGCGCCCAGAGCACCAGGCACGACCCGAGGACCACCACGCCCGCGAGCGGGAAGGCGAGCTCCCGCGCGTAGCCGCGCTGCACCGCCGCCGCGGCCGTCGCGATCGCCAGACCCGCGTTGAACAGGGCGAGGCCCGTGGCGATGGCCGGGTACGCGTCGCAGACCCCAGTCACGAACTGGAGCACCCAGGACAGCAACAGGCTGGCCCCGAGGGCCGCGGCCAGGGCCTGCATGGTCTCCACGCCGACGGCTGGGAGCTTGAGGGCTTTGGAGCGGGTGGTGGCGGGGCGTCGCTGGGAGCCCACGGGACGTCCGCGGCCGGCGCGGGGATCGGGGGTGGCTGGCACGGTCAAACCTCGTTGGGATGCGCAAGGACGGTTCATTATACGGCTCCGGACGACGCCTCGGCAACGGTCGGATCGAGCCGGGCAACCGTTAGACGACGCCGACCGGCGGGTATGCGGGGGGTATGAACAAAGCGCTCGTCTTCATGGTGGGGCTCGGCCTCGCCGGCGCGGGGCTCTTCGGGGCCGACCCGC
This sequence comes from Candidatus Sericytochromatia bacterium, assembly GCA_036676985.1. Taxonomy (GTDB): domain Bacteria; phylum Cyanobacteriota; class Sericytochromatia; order S15B-MN24; family UBA4093; genus DATNQJ01. Next base: position 38,561 of record JAKFBU010000006.1, on the reverse strand, counting down.
GCAACCAGGCCGCCCTACGGCTCATGGTCCAGAACGCCGCCGCCGAGAAGCCCCCCATGCAGGGCGTGGTCTTCAAGGCCCCGTTCGTGCCGGATCCGCCCCCCAAGAAGGCCTACACCACCCTCTATCCCCAGCACTTCACCTGGGGCACCGATGCGGTACTCAAGTACTACGACCTGGGCGAGGGCTACTGGCAGACCAACGCCATCAACCTCAACGACGGCCAGGAGATCAAGAACGAAGAAGAGGAGTGGCGCGCCCACTTCCGCTTCAAGTCCAACCCGGCCTCGGACCCGCTCCACCCGGGTCACTCGCTGCTCAGCATCGACTCCAGGCAGCACAAGGTCGTCTTTGCGCCCCTCGGCCAGGTCGACTTCGACTCCGTGCGGACCATTCCCGCCAACAAGTGGCTGAAGCCGACGGCCAACGAGCAGTCGGCCGTCTGGAACCTGAAGCCCGGGGACGTCATCGGCGTGAAGATCGAGGCCATGGAGCTCGGCGAGCTCGGCAAGCCGAAGGGTAAGAAGCACACCTTCGTCGCGAAGGTCCTCCTGCACAAGCTCTCCCACGACGCGGTGCGGTTCGACTACGTCTACCGCAACGACGGCAAGCTGGACTTCCCCAAGCCCAACCGCGACGAAGAAGCCGAGGCCCCGCCCGCCGCTCACTAGCGCTTGGCGGCTGGAAGGCCAAGCCCTGCGAGTCTTCATGCACAAAAGGAACCGTTCGTCCCTTCGACAAGCTCAGGACAGGCTTGAGCCAGGTCGAAAGGCGAACGGTTCCTTAGACTCTCGACTCAGTCGTCCGCGAAGCGACCAATCAGCGCGTGAATCTCGTCCCGCACCTCCGCACACAGCCCGTGCGTCTCCTCAAAGGCCCACTCACCCCCGATAGTCGAGGCCTCCAGCAGCTGCCGGAGCCGCGCGGTGGCGACGTAGTCGTCCAGCCAGTACCGGCCGGGCCCCACGTGCAGCTCGCGCACCTCGATGACCTTGCCCCACAGGCTCTGATCGAACACCACGGCCTCCCCGGTGCTCAGCTGCACCCGGTGCGTGGTGACGAGGTCGACCTCTGGCTCGAACATGGGCTCCTCCCTGGCATCCCCCGGCCCCATGGCGGATCCTACCATCCCCCCGCCCCCGCCGCACGGGCCCTACGAGCGGATTAAATCTTAATGAAATGCCGCCCCCGCCGCCATCAAGCGGGTATAGTGGCCTTGCGCACCTCAGCGTCGATGAAGGGGGCCGCCATGCAGATTGATGACATCGTGATCGAGCGTGAAGATGGGCCCCTCTACTGCGGTATCCTGTTCTACGAGCACGCAGCCGCGGCCCAGTACCTGCCCTGGACCATCGACCTCGAGAACCCCCAGAAGATCGTACTCAAGCTCTTTCCACCCGACGCCGAGGACAACCTCACGGTCGTGCAGGAGCATTACGAAACCATGGCCGGGGCCATCGTCAAGCGCGTCATGCAGCGCCAACACTAGCGATCGCGCCAAACCTCCGCACGCTCGCCTCCCAGCGAGCGACCGGGCCGCTGGGGGCCGCGACGGCCAATACAAGCCGTCTTGACGAGCGTTGTCCGCTTCCAGGCGGGGTGCTACCATGATCAGGGATCTGAACGCTCCGGGGGCGAAGGCCTCGCGGAGCGAACCTATTGAGGCCCCCTGTCGTCAGAGATGCAGCAACCCTGTCGTCGTGGATAAAGGATGGCGCATGAACCGTACGCTTTGGAAAGTCGCGCTCTCGGCCAGCATGGTCGTCTCGCTCGCGGCTCCCGCCTTGGCAGCCCCCGCCCCGGCCGAGCTGGTCCAGCGGACGCTGGCGGCGCAGGGCACCGTCACCTACACCGGCACCCGCATCCAGCTGCTCACCCGTCAAAACCTGAGCCTCAAGGCCACCATGCGGGTCTTCTTCCAGGATGACCGCAACTACCGCGTCACCGTCCAGGACCCGACCCCGCTCAACGGCGTCAACCTCTGGATGAAGGACAACCGCGCCAACGTCTTCTTCCCCGCGGAGAACCTGCTCTTCAAGAACGACAACCCCACCGGCAGCAACGAAGCCGCGAGCACCATCTTCGGCCTGGTCTCGGCCAACGCCGCCCAGCTCCAGAAGAACTACTCGCTGCGCATCCTCTCGGAGTCCGAGGTTCCCGACCAGATCGTCGCCATGACCCCGTGCTACGTGCTCGACGTCGAGCCCCTGCGCGGCTACGTGACGCCGGGCCACCGGTTCTGGATCTCGCGCGACAGCTATCAGGTCCTCAAGGAGGAGCGCACCTGGGGCAAGGGTGTTGCGCCCTACTTCACGAGCTACTACGAGGAGTTCCTGCCCACCAGCCAGGTCAACACGGCCGTCGGCCTCCCCGCCGCCAAGCTCAACACCGTCCAGCTCCAGCAGGACCAGAAGAACAGCTTCGTCGCCTACAAGACCGTCGCCGAGGCCGAGAAGGCCATCGGGCAGAAGGTCCTGTTGCCCACCTACGTGCCCGCCGGCTTCCAGCTGCACAGCCTGCAGTTCGCGACCCTGTTCGGGACGCGCATCGCGCTCTTGCACTACACCGACGGCCTCAACTGGATGTTCGTCTCGTACCGGCCCAAGCCCAACATGTTCCTGACGCTCATGGCAGGGGCCATGGCGCTCGGCCTGGTGGACAAGTTCAGCAACCTGAGCTACCAGGCGCCCTACAACTACTTCGGCGCCGAGAAGGACAACCAGCTTCTCTACGCCTACGGCGACCTCTACCCGGAAGATTTGCAACGCGTCGTCGGGTCCTTCGCCACCAAGTAAGCAGGTAAGCCATGCGTTTCGGCTCGCTCGGAGCATCGATACTCGTCCACACCCTGGTGCTGGGGATCCTCGCGATCCCCGCCGCCAGTTCGGTGCGCCGGATCATGCCCCAGCCCATGCCGACCCCGCACGTGACCATGGCGCTGGTCGAGCTCGCCAAGCTGCAGCCCAAGCTGCAGACCCCGCAGCAGGGCACGATCCAGTACCCCAAGAAGAAGAAAAAGGAGCCGCCCCAGGTCGCCAAGCGGCCCGATCCCAAGCCCCAGGCCGCGAAGGTGGCGGCCAAGCCCGCTCCCAAGCCGACGCCGCGGCCCACCGAGGATCCCAACAAGAAGATCTTCGACGCCCTGCGCAAGCACCCGCAGTTCGCGGGCATGACCGACGAGCAGATCCGCAACATGCCCCTGCCTCCCGGCATGAAGGACTGGAAGCAGGTGCTCGCCATGACGGGCAAGCTGGACGAGCTCGACTGGACGCAGGCCCCGCCCGACACCGTCACCAAGGAGGCCACGGGCTCCGCGGGCGGCTTCTTCGGCTGGGCTCCGCCGATGATCGGCCAGACGGCCGAGTACGTGGGCGGCGCCAAGCGCGAGCTGGTCAACGGCAAGTGGCGCTTCGCGTTCCAGTACTCCAACACGATCATGGTGGCGGAGTGGGCCGAGACGGCCTTCGTGGCCAAGGTCGCCTACTACAACTACGGCGGCAAGCCCGAGGAGTCCAGGACCTTCGAGATCCCCGTGGTGCCCCGTGACGAGGACATGTCGGCGCACATGATCACCCAGTACACGCTCATCTCGATGGGCCTGCCTCCCGAGCCCGTGCCCTCGGCGGCCGCCTCGCGCTAGCCCATGCCCTCGGCGCCCGAGGCGACCCTGGCCCAGCGCCTGCGTGACCTGCGCCAGGCGGCCGAGCTCACGCAAACGGAGCTTGCGAGCCGCGCAGGCATCAGCCGCGCGTACCTGGCCGCCCTCGAGCGGGGCTGGTCGAGCGCGACCAAGGCTCCCCCCAATCCTTCCCGCGAGCTACTCAGCTCCCTGGCCCATGCCCTGGGCGTGACGGTGGCCGACCTGCGCGGCATGCAGCCCTCCTTGCCCCTGCCCTTCCAGCCTCCTGCGCCCGCTCCGGGCCTGGAGCTCCTGGGTGCCGCCCCCGGTCCCCGGCCAGGCCGAACGTCCGGCTGGGAGCTTCCCGCCGCGGACGGCGTGGTCCGGGTCGAGGCCGGCGTGGACGAAGCCCTGGGCCTCTCGCCCGGCGATCACGTGCTCATCCGGCACCTGGTGGCCGGAGTCACGGCAGAAGGGCTTTGTCTTCTCGAAGGGGAGAGCGGCTGGAGCTGGGGACGAATCGCCCTCATTGCTGGCCTGCCGTATGTCAGTGCGCCAGATGGCAGCTTTCGCCCGATGCCCAAAGCAACGAGGGCGATCGCGCGTGCGATCGCCCTCGTCAGACCTCTATAAGCCCGGGAAAGGTTCCCCGAGACTAGAGGAATAGCCAACGAACCCGGCCATTGTTCGTATCGCCGATATACAAGCGCCCATTTTGGTCCAGGGCTAAGCCCTGCGGAGCTTGAAAGGACGCGCTAGCGGCCGTACCCTCATCACCTACCAACAAGGAATTCGGGGTCGTCTGCTGCCCACCCGCAATGCGGGTCATCGATCCATTCGACCGCGCAACCCGATACACGCTATGCGTCACGTTTTCGGCAAAATAGAGGTTCCCCTGCTGATCGAACGCCATCTGGCGCGGCGCCGGTGACACCGACAGGTTGAACTGGGCCCGCAATGCCAAGCCATCCATGATGGTATAGAGCCTACCGGCCTCCATCGGAATCCCGAAGTTCGTGCCGGTTTCTCGACACAGCATTCGGATGCGGAACCCCTTCCACTCGCTGATCGCCAGGTTGCCCCGTACATCCAAGGCCAGCCCCCAGGGCGCGTTCAGAGATGCCGAGGCCTGAGGTGTTCCATTGGCCAGGCTACCGAGGGAATTGCCTACGTACAGCGACGCACTGCCATCCGGGGCCAGGCGCCAGATCTCATGTTTGGCCTGCTCCGTATACAGCAAGGCCCCATCGAGATCCTGGACCATGCCGACCGCCGAAAAGACGCCCAAAGCCTTGCGCAGGGTGTAAATATGCCCCGCCTCTCGCTGTGCGCCGAATCGCGTCCCGGAGGCGGCGGGAATGAGCCGGATGCGAACGCCGGGGGTGCTCGGCAAGGTATCCGCCACGAACAGGTCGCCATTGGAGGCGACGTGAACCCCATGTGGGGTGCGGACGGTGGCTTGACTCGCGAGCCCACCTTCTTCGACCGCGTCTGACTCCGCAGTCGAGGCGATGCCCTGTGACTCGGTGGCCGTGTCCGTGACCTGGCCAACGACGACTCGGTTCACACCGTTCGGGCCAAACGCCCTCACGCCATTGTCGCTGTAATCCGGAAAATAAACCGTTCCATCCGGGCCGAGCGAAACCGTGTAAAACCGAGCGAACCCACGCAAGGCAGTAGATCCACCGACGAGGGAATAGGCACTGACGGGCCCAACCAGCGTCTTGATGATGGGCTCGAGCACGACTGGCACGGTGACGACCTGGTTGCGTCGCACGGAAAAGTCCAGGCTGCGGCCCGCGGCAATGCGCGACACCGTCGGGCTATCCAACTCTACCTGCACATACCGCCCAGTGCCAGCGGGCAGATCAAGCCCAACGCTGCTTTCCACTTGTCCGGACGTCCGTGCTACCGATGCCGATGCAATCAGACTCTCACTCGCGTCGAAGACCTCCACCCTGGCCAGGGCTGCATCGAACGGCACGAGCTGCACCGCTCGGTCGCGAATCGGCCAACGGATCGAGACGGCAACTCGGCCATTCCCCTCGGCAATCGGGGCCACTGGCGATTCCTGAGAGGGCATGACCGTTCTCGTCGGCGCGACACAGGCCGACAAGACAATCCCTCCCAATACTAGCGATAACAGCCGTCTCACGATGGCCTCCTACTGCACGATCACGGCCGCACGGCCACCTTGATCACGAACCTGAATCGTGGCCGTCGCCACTCGGCCATTCTCCATGAGGCGCACCTCCGTCGTGCCGACCGATAAGGCCGAGACGAAACCGTTAGGACTAATCGTGGCAACTCCTGGCTCGAGAACCGTCCACTGAGGAGTCGACGTGGCCGCCAGCCCTGAAACAACGAACGAGCCGGTCGACTCAAAGGGACAGGGGCAGGATTCGTCGGAGGGCACGTTCAAGTCCAGATGAGCCGGGCTCAGTTCCAGGTGCGAACTCGGAGCCTGACCCCCAGGACTCGGATCGGGGGAAGGTCCTGGCCCTTGAATGAGGCGGAACGCATCGCACCCTGAGACGGCGACCGCCAAGAACAGGCCAAAACCCAATGATATTCTAATCGCGTAAGCCGTCATAACGCCGTAATGCCCGTCCCATCTATCACTTGCCCGTTTTATCAGCATACCTTGGGCTTAGAATCACGCATAGCCCGATCACGAATATTCACAAATTCCAGCGATTCCTCAGCTTCGGCTCACGCTAAGCCTTGCTCGCTTGTGGAACATCGTAATCGTAGGGCTTCGACCAAGGAGGATTCCTCATGATTAGCGTCGACAAAGGAAGTTGCATTGGTATTGGTTACTGCTGGAGCAATTGTCCGACGGTATTTGCCCAGGACTCGGACGGGACGGCGATGGTCAAACCGGGCCAGGAGAACTCGACGGCTCCCTGTGTACAGGCATCACAGTCGAACTGCTGTCCCGGTGCCATCCAGATTTCCTAAGCCTGACTACTCCACTCGCTGCAGCAGTCGGATACGGGAATAACCGGAATCGACGACGTAGAGGCTCGTGCCGTCAAGCAACAGATCATTGGCTTCGCCCAGGCTGCTAACAAGCGAGTTCGTCCCCTCGCCATCGAACCCGAAGGATTGCCGGTGGGCCGCTTCGAGCGGCTTACCGGCAATCGTCTCGATCCGACCCTGAGGAGTTATCCGCCGGACCAGACAATCGTCGGCAAACCATAAGGTGCCTTCCCCGTCAAACTGCAAGCCGAGAGGCGTGTTCGTCAGGTAGCTCGCCGACGATAAGGTACCATCGCCGACAAACGGACGCAGCGGCGTGATATCCAGCAAGGGATAAACCCAGCCAGCCTGCATCGACCGTCCGAAATAGGTTCCGGAGTCGCGGCACCAGAAGAGCAGCTGCTGACGACACGCGATGACCATGTTGCCATGCCGATCCAGCACGCATTCCACCGGGCTTGAGACATTGGCGCTCGCCTCGGGAACCGGTGTCGAAAGAAGCGGCGTCAGTCCCGTTCCTAAAACGTCCACGACCGAGAAATCTGGCTGGATCAGCCGGATACGGTGATTCTCATGATCGGGGATATAAACGCCAGCGGCGGACGGAAGCAGCCTGCTCGGCCGGTTCAAAGCGGTTTGCGACCCAGGTAATCCTGACCCAGTGTAGCCGGGACTGCCGGTTCCGGCGGCACGGTAGACATAGCCGGCCCGGTAAGCCGGATCGCGGTCATCCAGGGGAATGAAACGAACCACGTGATTGCGCTGATCCGAGACCCAGAGTCGGTTCAGGGGATCCACGGCAATGGTGGAATATTCCCCGAGCGCCGCCTCCAGCGCGGGCCCCCCGTCGCCCGTCGCATCGGCCCTGCCAGCGACACCCGCAAATCGAGTTATGACGCCATCAGGCGACACCCGTCGGATGACCGTCATATTCCCGTCGCTAACGTACAGGCTCCCGGATGCATCCTTGGCCAAGGTAAAAGGACGGCGAAAGGAAGCCTCCCTCGCCAAACCATTGTCACCCGTATAGGCAAACTGGCCGTTTCCATACAAGGTGGTGATGCGATAGCGACTGACGCCGATCCACGCGGCCGAAACGATCAGCCCACTGCGCGCCTCGAGTTCGGTAACGCCTTCCCTGCTACTTTGAAAGGTCCCCTGGGCACTGACCGTTCCGATCGACGGATCCCGAAGTGCCCACGTCACAAAAGGGGAGGCGACAAAATCCCCCCGATCGTTTAATGCCTGAAAGCTATAGGCAAACGAGGCACCGGGATACAGACCCATGTTGTTCGGCGAGAGGGTTAGGCGGCTAATGACTTGAAAGGGCAAGGCCTGGCTCGAAATGCCATTTGACCTAACGAGCACGCCACCGGTGGTCGCGCCAATTGGCACGGTCGCCTGGATCTCGGTGTCACTGATCCGCCGAGCCGTCACGGCCAGGGTATCGTTGAACGTCACCTGAAAGCTCGTGAGCTTGGTAGAGCCGAAGTTCTCACCCCGGAGGGTGACCACGGTGCCAGGCCCGCCGCTCTCCGGATTCAAGCTCGTGAGTACCGGCGCGTCCAGACTCAAGGCCAATTCCGAAGGCGTCGTCGTTTGGCCTGCGAAGACGCTCACGCCCTCGATCACCCGCGGATGGAAGTTCGGTCGCACGGCCGCCAGTTGGTAGGTGCCGACCGGCACGTCCTGAATCGAGTAAGAGCCGTCGGCCGCGGCCTTGGCGAGGTAGTCCGTGCCAGGGATGAAGACGTCCGTGCCCAGCAGCGAAACACCGCCCGGAGCCGTGACCTTGCCCGAGATGCGTCCGGTTGGGTGAAGGGACAGCGTCCCGAGCTCCACCGTGGCCCCGCTCGACACGGCCACCCCGGTGCGCAGGGCCTTGAGGCCGCGTCCGCGGGCCTCGACGGCCACAGTCCCCAGGGGCGGCGAGTCGAGGCGGAAGGTGCCCTTGGTGTCGGTCATCGTCTCCACGGCGGCCGCGGGCTCCGTCGACAGGGCCTCGATGCGGTACGGCGCCACGTAGGCCCGGACCTTGGCGCCCTCGACCGGCTGGCCCGAGCCGTCGACCAGGGTGCCCACGATGAGGGGGATGGTCTGGGAAACGCCGTCGAAGGCGGGACCCTGGAGGCCGCCCGGCAACGACTTGAGTTCGCACCCCACTAGCAGCGTCGCGAGGAGCATACAACAGGTTAGGATACGCACGATTCGCTGAGTCATAAGGCTTCTAATCACCGCCGAGTCGCTTCTAGTCTAGCTCCTGGCAAGCAAGGCATCAATTGTCCCTCTCCGGGCCCCGACGGCCGATCGGCAGCGTGACGTAGAACGTCGAGCCCTTGCCGACCTCCGAGGTGAAGCCCAGCACCCCGCCCGCCCGATCCACGAGCTCACGGGCCTGGGCGAGGCCCATCCCTTGACCGCCGCGCGACGGCTCCACCTGGAAGCCCGCCTGACCGACGCGGTCCTGGAGCTCCGGCGGGATGCCCTCCCCTTGGTCCGAGACGTAGACCGTGGCCCAGGCCTCCGACACCGCCGCCCATGAACGAATCGACGTCCCGGGAGGCGAGTAACGGCTCGCGTTGTCCAGGAGGGTGCCGACGATCTGCCCGAAATCCAACGGTGACAAGGAAAGCTCCGCCTCCGGCAGGGCTTCCACCTCGAGCGATTGTCCCTTGCGCCGACAGAACTCGCGCGCGACCGCATGGGCCTCCTGCAGGCCCGTGCGGAGCGAGGAGCGCTCCGCCTCCTCGTCAGCCGCCGTCGCAAGCCAGTGCGAGAGCACGGACGCCTGCTGATCGAGCGCCTGCAAGACCTCGCCCGACGGCATGGCCCCCGACGAGAATTCCTGGCGCCACTGGCGCACGGCAAAGGTCGCCTTGCGAACCTCTCTGACCATCTGGGCGATCAAGCCCTCCTGGGTGGCAGAGAGCCGGGCGCTTGCGGCCTCGCGCGCCTCGACGGCCCTGAGCGTCGCACCCTGTCGGCGCGAGGCCGCCACCAAGGCCATGAGATCGCCCAACCGCTGGGCCAGTCGGGACTCCTGAAGCCGGAGCGCTCCCTCCTGCGGCCAGCACAGGACGAGCACGCCGTCGCGCGCCTCCTCGGGGCCGAAGGCCGCGCAGAGCATGTGGCCGTTGGGGGCGACGTGCCGGGCCCAGGCCGACTCGGCCGGGGTCAACGAGGTGGTCGAAAGGGGCACGAGCGTGCTACCCACGGGGTTGGAAAGCACCTGGTGAAAGTGGGGCCACTCGCGCTCGGCGAGCTCCGCCGCCATCAGGCCCTCCCGGACCCGGGCGCCGCCCTCGGTGGAGAGGCCGCCGACGACCAGAGCCCCCATGGGGGTGCGCAGGGCGATCGCCGCATGACAAGCCCCCGTGAGGCGTCTCAGCTGCAAGGCCGCCTCCTGGAAGACCTGATCCGAGTCGCTGCGGCCCTGGGCAAGGCGGGTCAGGGCGATGATCGCCTCCTTCTCGCTCTGGCTGCGGGAGAGCCGCGTGTTGAGCACCTCGTTCTCGAGCAACAGGGAGAGCAGCGGCTCGGCGCTCTGGACCCGCTCGAGCTGCGCTTGGCCAAGCTCGACCTGACGGCTGGTCAGCAGCGCCATGCCCACCGCACGCCCCTTGTGGATCATCGGGTACACGAGCGTCGAGCATCCCGCGAACCCCTGCTGGGCAAGGGCCTCGGGAGCCGTGTAGGTGGTGAAGAAATACGGCTTGAGGGTGGTCATGGCCCGGGTGGCGGGATCGTCTCCCCACCGCAGGGGGCTCGCGGGCTCCGGCATTGTACGCGCGACGGGGCGCAGGCCCTGCTCGTCGTCGTCGCAGGCGTACAGGATGCCCGAGACATGGAGCTCGGCGCAGAGGGTCCCGAAGGCGGCCGATAGATCCGGTTGAAACTTGAAGTGCTTGTGCTCGTCGCTCGAGCCACCGAACTCCCAGCCGAAGACGGCCAAGGAGGCAGCGCCGACGAGCAACGCGAGCGCGGTGGAGTGCTGGGGGATCAGCCAGGAGGCAGCAGCCACGCCGAGAGCCAGCGGGACGCCGCGCCGAAGCCAATCGTGGTGGCGCTTGAGTCGAATGGCCTCAACCCTCCAAAGTAGCGGCTTCGGCCGCCGCCATAATTCTATCAAGCTGGCCCCTCCGTATCAACCGAGCTGGGACACGATGGCGCGCACGTCCTGCAGGGCTCCGAGCTGGCGGAAAAGGACGCTCGCCTTGTCCACGGCGTCCATGGCCCGCTCATGGTCGCCAAGGGCCTTCTGTGCCAGGCCCCATGCCACCAGGCTGCGGCCGAGCTCGAGCGGGTTCTGCAGGCGATCGTTCAGCTGGACGGACTCCCAGGCGAATAACGCGGCGTCCTCCCAGCGCGCCTCCTGGGCGGCAAGCTGCGACAGGCCCCGCAAGGCGATGGCGCGCGGCACCTGCCGCCGCACGGCGGAGCTCGCCTCCAGCGCCCGCTCCAGCAGGAGCCTGGCGCGCGGGCCATCCCCGGCCGCGAGCTCGAGCATGCCGTACACCTGGTAGACCTCCGCGAGCGTCTCCTGCTCGCCCAGGCGCTCCAGGAGGTGGCTGGCCTCCTGCAGGCATGCCCGGGCCTCTCCGAAGGCCTCCCGGCGTGAGAGGGCATTGCCCAGGTTGCACAGGGCGATGGCCACGCCCGGCTCCTCGGCCATCTCGCGCTTGAGCCCGAGGGCCTCGCGGTAGCAGGCCTCGGCAGCCTCGACGTCGCCGCGATTGAGCAGGAGGTGCCCCCGGTTGTTCAGGACCACCGTGAGCTGCCAGCGCTCTCCGATGGAGCGGAACGTCTCGAGCGCCCGGTCGAAGGCCGACAAGGCCTCGTCCCAGCGGCCGAGCTCGTAGTAGGCGATGCCCAGGTTGCTGAGGCTGCCGGCGACGGCCGCGGGGTCGCCGAGGCCTTCCCGGAGGTCCAGGGCCACATGGTAGGCCGGCAAGGCGCGCTCCGGCCCCTCGAGCCGGTAGGTCGCGATGCCCGCGAGGCTGTGTGCGAGGGCCCGATCGAGACTGGGATGCTCGTCCAAGAGAGCGATCGCCCGCTGGGCGAGGTCGCGGCAGCCGGCGAACTCCCCTTGGCGCAGGAGCAGGCTCGCCTCGGCCAGGTGGAGCCGGGCCCGCTCGCCGGACGCCAGGTCCGCGCCGGACAGATCATGCAGCGCGGCGATCGCCCGGCCGTACTCTCCGCGCCGCTCGTCCAGCTGGCTGGTGAGGACCGCCAGGCGCAGGCGCTCGCCGTCCGGGACCACCGCACGGATCCGCTGGACCTCCCAGCGCGCCGCCTCGAGCTCTCCGAGGGCCAGGAGGACCTCCGCGAGCTCCAGGCTCACCGCCGCTGCGAGGGCGTCGGTCTCGGCGCCCGCGCGGCTCGCCCGCATCAAGAGCTCCTTGGCCTCGGCATGGGCGTAACGCTCGCGCGCCCGGCGGGCCGCCTTGAACAGGTGAGGGCGAGCCTGGGCCGGTCTGGGACCCTTCAGGAGGTGCCAGGCGACCATGTCGCTCGAGGCTCCGTCCGCCTCCAGGGTGTGGGCGACCATCGCATGCAGCTCCCGGCGCCGCTCGGCGGGCAGCGAGGCATAGGCGGCCTCGTAGAGCAGGTGATGGCTGAAGCTCGCCGTCTCGGCGCCCCGTACCACGAGCCCCGCCCCCGAGAGGTTCGCGAGCGCCTGCCGAAAGCCCGGAACGCTCAGGAGCCTGTCGAGCAGGGCCACGTCGAACTCCGGGCCCAGGACGGCCGCGAGCTCGACCACCCTGCGATCGACCGGGCCGAGGGCGTTCAGGCGCTGCTCGAGCTCCCAGACCACGTTCGCAGGCAGGCCCGCGACGGCTCCGACCTGCTCGGCCAGATGCACGAACTCCCGCAGGTAGAGCGGGTTCCCCGCCGAGCGCTCGATGACCGTCCGGCGCGTCGTTTCGTCCAGGCCGGGCGCGATGGCCGCCACGAGGTCCTGGACCTCGTTCGCTCCCAGGCGCTTGAGCGGGATGGCGACCGAGCCCAGGCCCATGCCCCCGTAGCGGCGATGGATCTCGCGGCCGCGCTCGGTGAAGACGAAGAGCCAGGGCGGCGACTGCTCGGCGAACGCGAGCTCCGAGATCAGGGAATCGAGCCAGGTGAGCGAGGCCTCGTCCGCCCAGTGCAGATCCTCGAGGGCGAGGATGGTGGGCGTGGAGCCGAGTCGCTCCCGCAGCACCTGGCTCAGGGCCCGGAAGGCCCGGAACTGACGGTGACGCGGCTGGATGGTCGTCGCGATGGGCTCGGAGCCGAGCAGGTCGTCCAGGTCCGCCCCGGACGCCCCCAGCTCGTCGGCCAGCCGGCCCACTTGCAGGCCCAGCGACCTGACGACCGAGGAGAGGAAGGCATAGGGACGTTGCTGCTCGTTGGGGCGAGAGCAGGCGGAGCATACCCGAAAGCTCGGACCCTGGCTGGAGAGGAACTCGTTCAAGAAGCGGGACTTGCCGATGCCCGCCTCGCCCTGGATGCTGACGAGCAGCGGACGGCCGAGCCGGGCCGTCTCCCAGCAGCTCCGCAGCTGGTGCAGCTCCGCGCCGCGGCCCACGAACACGTCCGGCAGGGCGACCTTGTCGCTCCCCAGGCGGAACAGCCGATCCGGCAGGGCCACAAAGTCGAAGTGGTCCTTGGCCAGACGCCAGAAGGCCTCGGTCACGAGCGTCTCACCCGGACGGGCGATCGCCAGGAGCTCGTCCAAGAGGGCATGGTCGGTCGCATCGTCGGTGCAGGGGGAATGGAGCACCACCGCGACCGGCGGCAGGCCGGCGCCGAGATCGGCGGCCAAGCGCGCCGCCCGCAGGAAGGCCGGGCTCTCTCCGGGCCCGAAGGCCAACAGCACGCCCAGGTCCGAGCGATCGATCACCCGCCCCCCGGCCCGCGCGAGGCTGGCGAGGTCGTGGACCGCCGGGGTGCGGCCCGCCAGGACCACACCCGAGCGGATGCCGACCCGCATGAGGATCGGATGGGTTGCGTTCGTCGTCTCTGCTCCGGTTGAAGCCACGTCTGTCCTCGTATCAAAGGGCGCCGCCCGCCATAATCTTAGCATTACATGATACCGGTACGGTGCTCCGGTGATCGCCTCAACAAAGCGGCCATAGCCCGGCCGCCACTGATACCCGCACCACTCGCTCGGCTGAAAATCGCTTCACCAAAGCATCCGGAGCATCGCCCCCCGTGCGGCCGGGCAGACGTATGTCATGATGAAGAATGTTTGCAACTTTCCCGTCATGCCGACGCCGAACCGGGGCGACCAGCACCGGCGGCGGCGCATCACCGTGGGTTCGGAAAGGAGCCATGCGTGTCCACCCCCCTGAAGGCTGCTGTGATCGGGGCCTTGACGCTTTCTCTACCCGTACCGGCCTTGGCGGCCCCCCTGGATGACTACCGCCTGCAGTTCGCACAGGCGCCGAATGACCCTCTCGCCGAAGCCCCGACCGATCTCAAGCTCGAAGAAGAAGCGACGGTGCGGCATGCCCAGCTGCAGTGGCACCAGGGCTTCGGGCTTGCGACCCTCGGGTCCATGGCCCTCACCGCTGGCCTCGGCGGCTATACCTCCAACTGGGCGCCGGCATCCCAGTACGGGACCCTGCGCACCGTCCACATGGCCCTGGGCGGCCTCACGACGGGCCTGTACCTGGGGGCGGCGACGCTCGCCCTGACCGTACCCGCGGGCTACGAGCCGGCAGGGTCGGGCTGGGATGCGGTCTCGCTGCACCGCTCGCTCGCCTGGCTGCATGGGGCCGGGATCGCCACCACCTTCGTCCTGGGCGTGCTGACGGCCACCGGCGGCATGGACCGCGTGACGCACGGCATCCTCGGGGGGACGACCCTGGGCCTCATGGCCCTGTCCGCAGGAGTGATCGTCTTTGACTTCTAAGCTTCGCCTCGCCCTCGCCTCCCTGCTGCTCGGCAGCGCGCTCTCGGCACCCGGGTTCGCGGCCGAGCCGACCACCTATCGATTCACTCCCGAGAGCACGGTGACCTACCATGTGATCCACCCCATGCACCACGTGGTGGGGGTCTCGCACCAGCTCTCCGGCGAGCCCCGTGTGACGGCCGGACCGGACCTGGCCATGCCGCTCCGGCTCTCGGTGCCGATCCGGTCGTTCGACAGCGGCAACCGCAACCGCGATCGCAACATGCTGCAAGTCATGCACGTGTCCCGCTACCCCCAGGCCGTCCTGGAGATCCAGTCCGTCACCTGGGCGAGCAAGCGCACGGAAGGGACGAAGACGACCGCCGAGGGAACGGCCAAGGGGAGCCTCACGCTCAACGGCACCACCCGCCCGGTGGACATCACGCTGAGCGGCTTCGTGGACGGCGCCCGGATGGAGGTGGACGCCCGCTTCTCGTTCCTGCTGTCCGAGTTTGGCGTCGAGCGGCCCAGCCTGCTCTTCCGGCCGGTCGACGACGAGGTCAAGCTGGAGGTCAAGGGCATCGCCGTTCGCCCGTAAGCCGCGAGCCCGCCGGATCCGGCGGGCTCGAGTCAGCGGGGGCGCCTGAGGTCGGCCAGCCGCACGTCCCGGATGGCACCCTTGGACGGGATGAGGGTGGCGCGGCCCCCGTCGTGCATGATGACGACCAGGCAGCACTTCAGGCAGTGCAGGCCATGCTGGGTCAGGTGCGCCATGGGCTCGGAGCACAGGGGACACGCGAGGTCCTTCAGCTCTTCCGATTGCGCGCCCATGGCCGCCGGCTCCTTCAAATCACCCATCACATCGTGCATGGAGTATGGCAGAGTCCGCAAATACTAAATCCGTAAAAGCCCCGTAATTTGTTCGTTTGGAGGTCGTTCGACCATCGAACGCGATGGCCTCGTGACGTCATTTTCAGCTTTTTGATATAAAATAAAAGAATACATTTATATATCAAAGGCAGGAGGTCGCATGCTGGCCAAAGCGCTGAGCGGAGCCGTGCTGGGCGTGGATGCCTACGTGGTGGAGGTCGAGGTCGACATCGCCAACGGATTGCCGGCGTTCACGGTGGTCGGCCTGGGCGACACGGGCGTCCAGGAGAGCCGAGAACGGGTCAAGAGCGCGATCCGCAACTCGGGGTATGCCTTCCCGCCCCTGCGCCTCACATGCAACCTGGCTCCGGCGGACATCAAGAAGGCCGGCCCGAGCTTCGACCTGCCCATCGCCGTGGGCATCCTGGCCGCGTCGGACCAGATCGTCCCGGACGCGCTCGCGGACACCATGTTCGTCGGCGAGTTGTCCCTGGATGGCGCCCTGCGCCCGGTCAGCGGCATCCTACCGATCGCGCTGTCCGCCGCCCGCGCCGGCTTCAAGGCCATCGTGGTGCCTGCCGCCAACGCCCCCGAGGCCGCCCTGGTGAGCGAGCTGGCGGTGTTCGGGGCCGACAGCATCGCCCAGGTCGTCGGCCTGCTCAACCAGCGGTCCGGCCTGGAGGCCACCCGGGTGGACCTCGGCTCCATGCTCGGAGCGCCCGATCCGGACATGCCCGACTTCGAGGAGGTGAAGGGGCAGGACTTCGCCAAGCGGGCGCTGGAGGTCGCGGCTGCGGGCGGCCACAACGTCATGCTCGTGGGGCCGCCAGGCAGCGGCAAGACCATGCTGGCCAAGCGGTTGCCGGGTATCCTCCCGCCGCTGGACGCCTCCGAGAGCCTGGAGGTGACCAAGCTCTACAGCGTGGCGGGCCTCTTGCCCGCGGGCACCCCCCTCATCACCCGGCGCCCCTTTCGCTCGCCCCACCACTCCATCTCGCCCGCGGGCCTGGTGGGCGGCAGCTCCGTGCCCCGTCCCGGCGAAATCTCGCTCGCTCACCACGGCGTGTTGTTTCTGGACGAGCTGCCGGAATTTCGCCGCGATGTGCTGGAAGTGATGCGCCAGCCCCTGGAGGATGGCGTGGTGACCATCTCGAGAGCCCAGATGGCGCTCACCTACCCGGCCCAATTCACCCTCGCGGCCGCCCTCAACCCCTGTCCCTGCGGCTACCGCGGGGATGCCGTCAAGGCTTGCAGCTGCTCGACGTTCCAGGCCGATCGCTACTGGACCCGCCTCTCGGGGCCCTTGCTGGACCGGATCGACCTGCAGATCGAGGTGCCCCGCCTCTCGCAGGCGGACATGATGCAGGCCCAGCAGGCCGAGCCCTCGAGCGTCATCCGGGCGCGAGTGATGGCGGCACGCGAGGTGCAGCGCGATCGCTTCAAAGGCGCACCGGGCGTCCACTGCAACGCCCAGATGCGGGCCAGGGACGTGCGGGATCACTGCCGACTGGAGGCGACGGGCACGGAGCTCCTGCGGCTCGCGATCGCCCAGCTCGGGCTCTCGGCCCGCTCCTACGACCGCATCCTCAAGGTGGCCCGCACCATCGCCGATTTGGAAGCCTCCGCGGCCATCGAGGCCCCGCATGTCGCCGAGGCCATCCAGTACCGCACCCTCGATCGCGGCAAGGCCTGACTACTCGAGGTTCTGCAGCTCGCCGCGGACGATGTCGACCACCAGGTCGTCCAGGTTGTTCTCCTGGACCGGGCCCACGTCGTGAGGCGTGGTGCCGCCGTAGGTGATGAACAGGAACTTGCCGTTGGTGACCTGGGCGAGCTGCCGGAACACGTACTCGCCCGCGGCGTCCAGGCCGCTCGCCGCCAGGGGGAAGATCTTGATGCCCTTGGAGGCCGCCTGGAGCATGGTGGTGGAGTAGGGGACGTCCTGGACGTAGTCCATGTGGGGGGGAGCGTCGCCGACCACGAACATGAGGCGCAGGCTCTCGCCCGTGTCCCAGGCCATGGCATGGGTAGCCTGGGTGAGCGCCTCGTTGACGGCCTCGGGGTAGTCCCCGCCGCCACCGGCCGTGAGGCCGTTCAAGCGGCTCTGGAAGGTGTCCAGCGACGTCGTGAAGTCGCCCACCTTGGTCACGTAGTCGCTCCCCCGGTCGCGGTAGGCGACCAGGCCGTAGCGGACCGCCGGACTCCCCGCCAGGCCCTGGATGCGCCCGGAGATGTCGCGGATGGTCTTCTGGACCCGGCCCAGCTCGTCGCCCATGCTGCCCGTCACGTCCAGGACGAAGCAGATGTCCAGCTTGGGGGCGATCGCCCCGCGCTGCATGGGCAACGCAAGCTCCAGGCTGCCCGAGGCGTCGTGGGACAGCGAGGCCGTCGCCTCGACGCTCCCCTTGGTGACGCTCACGGTGTAGTCCGCCGTCGAGGTCTCGGTGTAGGCCCGCGGAAAGAAGAGGGTCCGACCGGCGCTCGTCGTGCGGGCCGAAAAGACCGTCGCCTCGCCCTGCTTGATGGTGACGAGCGCGTTCGGCACGCTCAGCGACGCCTGATCCGTCACCCGCAGCTGGAAGCGCTGGGAGACGTCCACCGGCTGGACGCCCCGGCCCTGGAACTCCTGCAGGTAGCTCAGGTACTTGGCGAAGTCCGCGTTGTCGTCCACCTCGCCGCCCTTCAGGCCGCTCCCCTGCTGGATGGGGGCGCCCGTGCCCCCTCCGGCGCCGATGGCCCCCGCGTTCGAGGCGTAGCCGCCCGCGGCGTCCGCCGTCGCCCCGGAGCGGGCGGGGCTGACACTGGCCAGCATGGCCGATTCCATCGCACAGCCGGTGAGCGTGCCGGACAAGAGCAGGGCCAGGGCCTGGAGCGGTAAGGGACGGCGAGTCATGATCGGGCCTCCTCGGAACGTGGGGTCGCTACGCTACGTTCCGTTCTACCAGGCGTCAATAACACCCTCGATCACTCGGCGGCTTCTCCGGTCGATTCCATTCCACTCAGGCGTCCCCTCGCGGAATGGAATGTTTTTCAAGGGCTTGACGTGGGCATGACACTCTCGTTCCCTTACGAGCCCTCCCCATGACCCTGCTACAGCTCGCCAACCTCTTCAACATCACGGCCATCAGCGCCTTCATCATCGTCTACGTGTTCGTGATGCGCCGGCATCCCGCGCCGTTCTTCCGGCGCTGGTTCGTCGCCTTCAGCTGCATGCTGTGCATCGCCAGCAGCGAGCTGCTGGCCTCCTTCGTGGGCCACGGCCCCGCCCTGACGCTCGGGGAGATCGCGCTCGCCCTCCTGGGGTCGATCAAGCTGGCCGAGGCGAGCTTCGCCCTGCGCGAGCAGAAACCTCCCGCCAAGTTGCTCTGGTCGCTGATGGGGGGCATGACCGCCCTGACCGCCGCTTTGTTCGTTGCGGGCGCTCCGCGCACCGTGGCCGTCATTCCCGCCATCCTCCTGATCGCATGTGCCGAGATGGGGCTCGGCGTTTCCTTCGTCCAGCACGCTCGCGCGAGCTTCGGACCGGGAGTCGCGTGGTTCGGGGCCCCTCTGGTGCTCAACGGCCTCTGGAAGCTCGCCTACCCCGTCCTCGCCGATTCGCCTTTCTACTGGGTCGGGTTCGTCGTCTCGGCGCTCCTCAACATCCTGATGGGCATCGGCATGATCGTCCTGCTCTGGGAAGACAGCGACCTCAAGGTGCGCAAGCAGCACTTGCAGCTCGAGGCCGCCCAGCAAGAGCTGCAGGCCGCCCAGAAGGAGCTGATGCGCCGTAACGCCGATCTGGCCCACGAGAAGGCTCTGGTCGACCGCATCGTCTCCAACCTCCCGTGTGGCATCCTCTACCTGAACCCCGACCTGACGATCCGCTGGCTCAACCCCTACATCGTGCGCTACCTGGAGCGGCCGCTCGAGGACGTCATCGGCACGCCGGTCAACGAGCTCTTTCCGACCAGCCCGCACCCGAACCCCCGCCTCCAGGCGGTCCTCGAGTCGGGCCGGGTGCTCCGCGTGTCGGGCGTGCCCTTCGTGTACCACACGTCCCAGGGCGAGCTGTCGTTCGTCCTCGACAACGTCTACGTCCCGCTCTTCGCGGACGCCGGCCAGATCGACGGACTGCTCGTCATGGCCTTCGACACGACCGCCCGGGCGGAAAACGAGCGCCTGCAACAGGACATGATCGTGCACCTGCAAGAGGTGGACCGCCTCAAGGGCGACTTCATCAACGCCGCCTCGCACGAGCTGCGCACCCCGCTCACGTCGATCCTGGGCTACACGGAGTTCCTCGAGGACGGCATCGGGGGCCCGCTGTCGCCCGATCAACAGGCCTTCGTGGACCAGATCCGGGAGGGCGCCGTCCGGCTCCGCCGGATCGTGGACGACCTCCTGGACTTCGCGCGCCTGGAGGCCGGGACCTTCGCGCTGGTGCCACAGGAGGCGGACCTCGTCGATCTGGTGCGGCGCGAGGTCGCAAGCCTCATGCCCCAGGCCGATGCGGCCCGGATCCGGCTGATCGAGGAGCTGCCCGCGGGCCCCGTGAGCCTGCGCATGGATCCCCGTCGCGTGGGGCAGATCATCCTCAACCTGGTCGGCAACGCCATCAAGTTCACCCGCCCCGAGGGCTCGATCACCATCCGGGTGATCGAGGAAGCGGCGGGCTGTCGGGTAGAGGTCGCGGACACGGGCATCGGCATCGACGCCGAGGACCAGAGACGCCTGTTCGAGAAGTTCTTCCAGGTCGACCCGAGCACCACCCGCGAGCGCGGAGGAGCGGGCCTGGGCCTCTCCATCTGCAAGGCCCTGATCGAGGCCCACGGCGGCGAGATCGGGGTGCGGAGCGAGTACGGGGCGGGCAGCACCTTCTGGTTCACGCTGCCGCGCATCGCCGTCCCCCTGCATGGCTGATCTCGTCGCCCTGGTGCTCGCGATGATCGCGGGCGGCTACGCCCTGCGCAAGCTGGGCCTCCTGCCCGAGGACGCCGCTCGGCACCTCAACCTGATCGTCTTCTACCTGACGCTGCCCGCGCTCATCTTCAGCGCCCTGCACCGCTCCGAGCTGCAGTGGTCCCTACTCTGGATGCCGCTCGTCGCCTGGGCAGCCTGCCTGCTCGGTCTGGCGATCGGCTGGCTGACGGGCCGGTTGCTGCGCCTGGACGACCGGACGCTGGGCTCGTGGATGCTCGCCATCGCCTTCGCGAACACCACCTTCTTCGGCTACCCGATCATCGAGGGCTACTTCGGGACCCGTCACCTGACGCTCGCCATCTTCTACGATCTGCTGGGCGCCACGCTGGCCGTGAACTCGGCCGGAGCGCTGGTGGCGGCAAAGCTCGGCGGCGGACCGGTGCGCACGCGGGAGCTCTTCGGACGGCTCCTGCGCTTTCCGCCCCTGTGGGGCCTCGTCCTCGGGCTCGGCCTGCATGGCGTCGCCCTGCCGGCAACCCTCGGCAACCTGCTCGAGCGGATCGGCGACCTCACGACGCCCCTCATCATGCTTTCCATCGGCCTCTCGCTGCAGTTCCGGCATGCCGCTCGCCAGTGGCCCCTGACGCTCGGGGCCACGGCCCTGAAGCTCGTCGTCATGCCGGCCCTCGTGTGGGGGCTCGTCCTGGCGCTCGGCCTGCCCACGGATTTTCGGCAGGCCGCCGTCATGGAGGCCGCCATGCCGACCATGCTCTACGCGTTCTCCCTGGCCCTGCTCTTCGGGCTCGAGCTCCCGCTGGTCCTCAATACGATCGTGGCCTCGATCGTGCTCAGCTTCCTGACCCTTCCGCTCTGGCACTGGCTCCTGATACGATAAGAGAGAGGGATCACGGGCATCATGTGATCCGAGGCACGCGGGAGGCCGCCCTTCTGCGTTACAGTGCTTGAGCCAAGCGAGCATTGTGGGACAGCCATGAAGATCCAGATCAAAGTCGGACAAGCCATCCAGCTCTTGGTCCCGTCGGGGGAGCGCACCATTCCGTGCGACTCGACGGTCCTCGCCGTCTGGTCAGGTGAGTTCGCCATCAGCACGCCCCGCCGGCACGGCGTGCGCATTCCCATCACCGGGGACGACCTCAGCGTCACCTTCGTGATGCCCGACGCCAACTACGCCATGCGCTGCACCATCCTCAAGGACAGCGAAGGCGGGCTCACGCTCAAGATTCCGCCCGACGACGAGATCCAGCGCATCCAGCGCCGGCAGTTCGTGCGCGTGCCCTCCAACCTGCCCTGCACCATCGAGTGGCAGATCGATCCGGCCACCGGCGAGTTCGGCCCGCGGGTGTACGGCAAGCTCAAGGACGTGTCGGGGGGCGGCGTGGGCCTGCTCATCACGCCGACCATCCCGCTGGGCACCCTGGCCCGCCTCGAGCTGGACCTGCCGGTCCACGGGCCCTTTGCGGCCTACGGCTACGTCCGGCGCTGCGCGGCCCACTTCGACTCGGGGGGGACGCAGCAGTTCATCGGGCTGGAGTTCATCAACCTCACCGAGGCCCTGCGCAGCCTGCTGGTGCTCTACGTCAACGACGTCCAGCGCGAGCTCATGCGGGCCCGCCAGCAGCTGTAGGGCTCGCTTTTCTATAAGGAACCGTTCGTTCCTTCGACTCGCTCAGGACGAACGGGATGGTTGTGGGTCTCAAGGGGTGGCTGGACCATCCAAGGGATCGCTACTCAGTTCAAGGGGCGTACCGCTCGCGCCACCCACAAAAAACCGTTCGTCCTGAGCGAGTCGAAGGATGAACGGTTCCTTCAGTGCATGAAGACTAAGAGAGCATGCCCTTTGGGCCAGGTCGAAAGGCGAACGGACTCCTTAGTTCGAGCTTACTTCCCGATGGTGGAAGCCGCCGCCACCGTGATCATCTCCGCCACATGCCCCTTGGTCTGGGCATCCGGGGCGTACTGCTCGGCCTTCTTCCAGCTCGCGATCGCCTCGTCCGTCTTGCCCTGGCTGCGGTACACGACGCCCATGTTCAAATGCGCCTGGAAGTGCTTCGGGTCCCGCTTGAGGACCGCCCGATACTCCGCGAGCGCCTCCTCGGGATGACCCGAGTAGAAGAGTGAGGTCCCGTAGTCCACCTGAACGTTGGAATCGCCCGGCTTGAGGGCGAGCGCCTTCTCATAGGTCTCCGCGGCCTCGGCGTAGCGCTGGGCGTCGTAGTACGCATTGCCCAACAGGACGTGCATGTTCGCGTCCTGCGGATTCTGTCGGACAGCCTCCTCGATCTGGGCCAGCGGGTTCGACTCGGGCGCCCGCTCGAACATGCTCAGGAGCGGCACCAGCGAGCTGATGACCACCGCCAGACCGACGATGGCGATGCCGATCCGCACCACCAAGCTGCGCTTGGGGCGCTCCGGGATCTCGTCACTGCCGGCACGACGGACTACCTTCTGTTTGACCACGCTGACTTCCTCTCCAGGCCACGGACTGCTTCGAATGGCCATTCTACACGGGTCCTGCCCGGGGCGCCACGGTAGAAACCCCTTTCATCGCTGCTGCTCGCGGACGATGGAGGCCTCATAGGTCACTTCCGTGCTGCCCTGGGCCGGCACCGGCACCCGGAAGCGGATCTGGGTCGTCGAGAGCCGCTCGTAGGGGTGCGAGCTGCGGGTGATGGTCCAGTCCCCCGACAGTTGCTCGGTGACCCACACGTTGACGGCCACGCCCTGCTGGTTGCGCAAGAGAACCCGGTAGGCCACCTCGTGGGTGGTCGCCGTGACGCGATAGGCCGTCTGGCTCCGCTCGGCCGTGACGTCGAAGGCCTCGCCCAGGTCGATCTCGAGGCTCTGGCCCACCGGCGTGTCCGCGAGGGTCGGCTCGCCCGCGATCGCAAGCTCCCCCTGGCGGGTGGGCGTGTAGACCGTGATCTTGCCCCCGGGCAGCGCCTCGCCCAGCCCCGCCTGGACCGTGTTCGGGATCGTCAGGCGGATCCGTGCCTTCCGGGGCGTCTCGGGATAGGGCTCGCGGAGCAGCTGGATCGCGGCCTCCACCCGGTAGGTCCGATCGATGGGCACGCCCTGGAACGAGCGGAGGGCGACGCGCTCGTCGGTGTCGCGGCGGAGCGTGACGGGCGCAGGGAGCCGGTAGAGGTAACGCGCCGCGTAGGACTCGGGGGCGGCCACGTCCGCGTAGGCCCGCGAGCCCCCGTAGGCGAAGGCGTAGGGGCGGGCCTCGCGATCGCGCCGCACGTCGCCCGCCACCAGCGTGATCCGTGCGTCGGGGTAGTCGGCGCCCGAGCGGTTCTGGATGGCCGCCCACTGCTTCCAGTCGCCCCGGGTCTGGTCACGGTCGGTCACCAGCGTGTACTCGGTCTTCCAGCCGAGCTGGTTGGCCACGTAGGAGACCGTCGCGATGCCGCTGTAGGGCGCATCCAGGCGCACGATCCACTCCATGGTCGGCGACAGGGCGAGCCCCTCGATGGGAGGCAGGGCCACCCGACCGGGCGGCTCGGTGTAGAGGCGATCGCCCACCATGTAAACGGCCCCGGAGTCCGTCATGAGGAGGGTGGCCTGGATCGGGGTCGTCGCGCCGCGCGGGTAGATGTCGACCTGCCGCCCGTGATAGCGCGCTAGCAGGCGATCACGGCTCTGGAGGTCGTTGCGGAAGCGGCGGGCCGTCACCGTCCCCGGGACCTGCACGTAACCGCCGGTCCCGTCGGTCTGGGCGGCCACCTCCGGGAAGCGGACCACCTGCTCGCCCGCTGTCAGATCCACGGGGCGCGCGTCCGTCACCAGCGCCCACGAGTCCGTGTAGAGCGTCAGCTCCACGGACCGGGTGGCCGGGGAGGCCGAGCGCACCAACAGGCGCTCCCAGGGAGCGAGCGCGGCCTCGGCCTGGGCGATCGTCACGGAGCGCTGACAGCCCATGAGCAGCGTGCTCGCGAGCAACAGGGTCTTGATGACTCGAGCGTCCATCCTACCTCTCCTCTTGGCACACGACAGCACCCCTGTGATAGCCTCCCCCGGGCCCCCGGTAAACGGCCGCTCCGTCGAAGGAAAGACGGGCGAGGCGCGCGCCGAGACGTCGCGGCTCGAGAGGGAGAAAGTGGTTGGCGGCGACGGTTGCCAGGGGGGAAGCGAGCCCCTAAGATGGTCTGTAACACTCACGCCACCTACAAGGAGCCCTCATGTCCGCCCCCCAAGATCGCGATCGCCTGGTCCGGGAGATGCGCACGCGCGTCGTCTCGATGTTCGTCGTCATCACCCTGTACGCCCTGTTCCTCGCCTGGTTCCGTCCCTCGGCCCCCGTGCCCATCACGGTCGAGGCGTCCTTCCTGGCGCTCGCTTTGGGGCTGCTGGCGGGCGGGCTCTACGTCTGGTGGAAGACGCCGACGCCCAAGATCATGGAGCTTGCGGCCCGCAAGCTCGGTAAGGCCGAGCGCGAGCCCGGCTTCGCGCCGCGGGCGGTGGCCCTGCGCGCGCGCCTGCGCACGGCGGCCATGCTGGTCGAGTTTGCGGCCTTCGTGGGCCTGGTGACCGTGACCTTCAAGGACCTCAAGATCGTCGCCGCGGTCGTGACGGTCCTCAGCCTGGCAACCCTCGGCTGGCTCTGGCGGGAGATGCCCAAGAAGATCCAAGAGGTCCTCGGGTGAAGCCCGTCAAGTTCCTGCACATCGCCGACATCCACCTGGGTGCCACCCCCTACCACCACCAGGAGCGCAGCAAGGACTTCTTTCGCGCCCTGCACCACGTGGTCATGCGCTACGGGGTCGAGGCGGGGGTGGACTTCGTGGTGGTCGCGGGCGACCTCTTCGACAAGCGCAACATCGAGCCCCGGGTGCTCACGCAGGCCACGGTGGTCTTCGAGGAGCTGCGGGCCGCCGACATCCCGGTGTTCGCCATCGAGGGCAACCACGACCGCTCGGGCCACTCGAGCCAGGTGACCTGGCTGCGCTTCCTGTCCGACTGGGGCTGGATCAAGCTCCTGGAGCCCGAGCACCAGGAGGACGGCAGCATCGTGCTCCACCCCTGGAGCGACGAGGAGCACCACGGCGGCTACGTCGACTACAAGGGCGTGCGCATCGTCGGCTCCAAGTGGTACGGAGCGACGACGGCCTCGGTGGTAGCGCCGCTGGCCGACGCCATCCGACAGCTGCCGGACGATCCCTACACCCTCCTGATGTTCCATACGGGCCTCGAGGGCTACCTGGACCACTACTCCGGGGCGCTGACCCACCACCAGCTCCTGCCCTTCAAGGAGGCGGGCGTCGACTACCTGGCCCTCGGCCACATCCACATGCGCTACGACGAGGGCGGCTGGATCTACAACCCCGGCAGCCTGGAGTCGGGCAACGTCGGCGAGTACGTCCACGAGCGCGGCGCCTACGTGGTCGAGGTGGACCCGGTCTCCCGCACGCACCAGGCCTGGCACGTCACGGACTACCCCAGCCGCCCCTTCCACCGCATGCGTCTGGACGTGAGCCCCTGCGGCTCGCCCGAGGAGGTAGTCTCGGCCGCCGAGCGCCTGATCAAGGCGGAGTGGGCCTCCTATCGCCCCATGCGTCCGACCTCCGAGGAGGTCGAGAAACCCGTGGTGGAGCTGACGCTGCACGGGACGCTCGGCTTCAAGCGCCACGAGTTGGATCTCGAGGCCGTCGAGGCGCTCGTCGTCTCCATCTGCGATCCCCTGTTGCCGCGCATCAAGTACGACGCGGTGCCCGTGGAGTACGCGGTGGCGCCGGGCGCCCTCGGACTCGACCGCAAGGACCTGGAGCGCCAGGTGATCCGGGATCTGGTCTCGCGCGACTCGCGCTACCAGCCCCGGGCCGAGGCCTACGGGGAGCTGGTCATCGCCCTCAAGCAGCAGGCGATCGCGGGCACCGACCCCGCCGAGATCGCCGCCTTCCTCTCGCAATCGCTGGATAGCCTGTAGCCATGCACATCGTCTCGGTCGAACTGGAGAACATCAAGCGGTACGCCCACGACCGCTTCGAGTTCATGCTGGGCACCAACGCCATCAGCGGCCCCAACGGCGCGGGCAAGTCCACCATCCTCGAGGCCATCGGCTTCGCGCTCTTCGACAGTCTGCCCTACAAGAAGGAGGACTTCCTCCGGCGCGGGGCGTCCACCGGCACGGTGCGCGTGACCTTCGAGTCGAGCATCGACGAGCGCGAGTACACCGTCGTCCGCAACACCAAGAGCACCTACTACGTCTACGACCCCGAGACCAAGACCCGGGTCGCCGAGCAGAAGGCGGACGTGCTCTCGTGGCTGCGCGAGCACCTGGGCGTCGAGCCGGACACGGACCTGGACGAGTTCTTCCGGACCACCATCGGCGTGCCGCAGGGCACCTTCACGGCCATCTTCATGGACACGGCCACCCGCCGCAAGGCGGTCTTCGACAAGATCCTGCGCGTCGAGGAGTACCGGCAGTCCTCGGACGCCCTCAAGGACACGGGCAACCACCTGCAATCCCTCATCGTCGAGGCCAACACGCAGCTGGCCGTCTACAACGACCGCCTGCACAAGATGCCCGAGCTGGAGGTCCAGCTCGCCCAGCAGGAGACCCAGCGCCAGGACGCCGAGTCAAGGCTCGAGCGCGGCCGCAAGGAGCTCGGCCTCTGGCAGGGCAAGCTCGCCGAGTACGACGAGCTGGAGAAGGCGATCGCCAAGGACCAGCGCGACCTCCAGGACCTGGACACCCGGCTCGGCTTCGCCCTCAAGGAGCGCGACGCGGCCGTGCAGCGCGCCGTCGAGGCCCAGCAGGCCGCAGACGAGCTGAAGACGCTCGAGGCCCCCTACCAGGCCTACCAGGCGGCCGTAAAGGAGCTCGCGGCCCTCGAGACCGAGCGCAAGACCCGCGACGATCTGCGTACCGAGCGCACGACCGTCCAGCGGCGCCTGGACGAGGCGAGCTACGCCGTCCAGACGCTCACCAAGCAGCTCTCGGACCTCGCCAAGGACGCCGAGGAGCGCGAGGGGCTCAAGCCCAAGGTCGAGGCCCAGTCGGCCCAGGAAAAGCTCGTTTCGGACCTCAAGGCCCGGCTGACCGAGGCCCGGGCCATCGAGGACAGGCTCGCCCGCACCCGTACCGAGCATGCCACCTGGAGCGAGCGACTCGTGAAGCTGGAGGCGGAGCTTGCGGAGCTCGACAAGCTCGCCGACGCCCCGCGTCTCGCCAAGTCGCTCGAGACCTCGCTCGCCGAGAAGCAGGATCTGCTCAAGGGCCTGCAGGCCGCCGAGCTCAAGCACAAGGAGCTCACGCACCGCCGCAAGCTGCTCGAAGAGGCGGCCGCCCAGCAGACGAAGGCCATCTCGGAGCACCAGAAGGCGATCGCCGACAAGGAGCCCTTGATCGCACTCGCCGAAAAGCTCGACGCCCTCGGGGAGGAAGGCCAGTCTCTCCGGGACAAGCTCTCGGCCGTCGAGGCCGAGATCGCCCGGGACAAGAAGGCCGCGAGCCAGTTCAACGGGAACCTCTGCCCCATCCTCAACGTGGGCTGCCCCATTCTCGAGGGCCAGAGCCCCGAGGACTACTACCGCGAGCAGATTGCCGCCAACGAGGCCAAGGCCAAGGCCGTGAACGACGAGCTGTTGGTGCTGCGCCGGCGCTGGAAGGAAGCGAGCGACGCGAGCAAGCAGGTCGCGCTCCTGGACGGCGTGCGCAAGCAGCTCGCGGACGCCCAGGCGGCCCTCGCCAAGCATGAGCAGGACCTGGCGGCCGTCGCCCTCGAGGCGTCGCAGCTGCCCGCGACCGGCGGCCGGATGGCACCCCTCGAGGCCTCCATCCAGGAGGAGCGGAGCGCCCTGACCAAGGCCCAGGCGGACGCCGCGCGCTACGGCCAGCGCGAAGGCCTCGCCCAGCAGCGCGAGGCCATGGCCAAGGAGCAGGCCGAGCGCCAGGCGCGCATCGGCGCCGACGAGGCGGCCGTAAAGGAACATGCGGGCCTCTCGGAGCGCCTCGCGACCGCCGAGCGGGAGCTTGCGGCCCTCGGGGACCCGCGCTCGCGGGACCTGGCCCTGGAGCGGGCGCTACAGCAGCGCCCGAAGCTCGAGGCCGAGCGGACCGCTAAGGAAGCCGTCGCCGCCGAGGCCGGGACGGCGCTGGCGGACATCGACGCGCGGCTCATGCCCTTCACCGACCTCGACGCGCGCCTCCAGAAGGCGACCGAGGCCCGGCAGACGACCGAGCCCAGCTACCAGCGCTACCTGAAGGTCTCGGTGCTCGCGCAGGAACTCGAGGGCCGACTCGAGGTCCGAGCGGAGGCCGACTCACAGGTCGCCCGGCTGGAGGCCGAAAAGACGGTGCTTGCGGCGACTGCCAAGGAGCGGGCGGCGGGCTACCAGCGCGAGGAGCACGGGGCCCTGCGGGAGCGGGTGGACGGCCTCAAGGCCGAGCTCATCCGGCTGGAGCAGGCGGTCGGCTTCTTGACCCAGCAGCTGGAGGCCACCCGCAGGGAAATGGCCGACCTCAAGCGGGTGCAGGAGCAGCTCGCGGACGGCATCGCCCGGCGCGATCGCCTGGTCGCCCATGCAACGTTCCTGGACTTCGCCCGCAGCACGCTCAAAGAGGCCGGTCCCCACGTGACGGAGGCCTACCTCCTGAACATTTCCCTGGAGGCCGACCGGCTGTTCCGGGAGATCACAGGACAGCACCACGCGCACCTGCGCTGGAGCAACGACTACGAGATCATGCTGGAGGAGGAGGGTCGCCCGCGCCCCTTCGCCAACCTTTCGGGCGGCGAGCAGATGGCGGCCGCGCTCTCGGTGCGGCTCGCGCTCTTGAAGGAGACGTCGAACATCGACGTGGCCTTCTTCGACGAGCCCACGACGAACATGGACGAGAGCCGTCGGTCCAACCTCGCGCACCAGATCGGCGAGATCAAGACCTTCAAGCAGCTCTTCGTGATCAGCCACGACGACTCGTTCGAGCAGTGGACGGACCACGTCGTGCGCGTGGACGGGGCGCTGCGGAAGTAGCGCCTCTTAACACAAACTTTAATCCCTCTTTCCCACCACCTAACCGATTAACACCCGCCTAACGGCTAAAACTCGCATGGCCCCCCGTCCGAGGAGACAGCCCATGGCGAGCATCCAGCCCGGTTCGACCCCCACCTACGCCCGTCCCAAGCTCAACGCGCTGGCCAAGCTGGCCGTGCCCTCCGAGATCTCGGCCCAGGGCCTCGCGGACGGCAGCCTCCACGCCATGGGCAAGTTCGCCGCCCACGCCTACGAGTCGTATGCCAACATCACGCCGGCCCGCGAGGCCATCCGGGCGGTGCCCCGGGCGATCGCGGGCGAGGGCACGGTGGCGGCCGCCGTCGGCGGCGTCGGCCGCATGCTCGGCAAGGCGGGCCTCATCGGAGGCGCCGTCTCGGGGATCATGTCGCTCGTCGTGCACGGCCTGCGCTTCTACCGCAAGGAGGAGACGGGGGCCCGGGCGGCCAAGATGATCGCCGTCGACACCACCGCCGGCATCGCAGGCGGCGTGGGCTCGGCGCTCCTGGCCGGCGCGAGCACGGCCCTCGTGGGCGCCCTCGGCCTGGCCGGCCTCCCGCTGACGATCGTCGGCTTCGTCGCGGGCTTCATCGGGTACTCGTGGGGCGACAACTGGGTCCGCTCCAAGGTCTTCGGCTTCCTCGACTACCTGCGGGACAAGAAGGATGCGCCCGCGCAAGCCGCGCCCACGACGCCGCAACCGGCCCTGTCCTGACGTGCTCCCGCGCGGGGGGACGCGTAAGATTTACGGATGCCGCCCCCGTTCGCGACGTGATAACGTCTCCTGATTACTGGGTCGACCGGGACAATGGCGTTGCTGGCAACATGGCCCTTCCACCATAGCGTTCGCCCCCGCTCGGCACCGAGCGGGGGCGAATGCGTTTCGGGAGCGCCGCTACGACGCCAGCACCCACAACAGGAGCTGAGCCGCCAGGATCTTGGCGATCATGGCCGTCGGCATGATCGCGACGTAGGCCGCGTTGGGGGCCTCGGACTGGGCCCGCTCGCCGGCGAAGGTGAGCAGGGCCGGCTGGGTCTGGCCGCCTGCGAGCAGGCCCGTGGCCGACACGAAGTCCTGCCTCAAGAGCCACATGCTGCCCCACAGCAGGATGCCGGCGGACACGAAGGTCACGATGGCGCCCACCGCCAGGAGCATGGGCCCCTGCGCGGCGAAGGCCTCGGCGAAGTGGCCGCCGGAGCGCAGCCCCACGGCCGCGAAGAACAGGACGAGGCCGAGCTGGCGCAAGGTCAGGTTCACGGCAAGCGGCATGCTCCAGATGAACGGGCCCGTACGCCCGCGCCAGCCCAGGAAGAGGGCCACCAGGAGGGGGCCGCCCGCAAGGCCCAGCTGGAGGCTGATCCCACCCGGCAGGGGGATGCGGATCATGCCGAGCAACAGGCCCAGGACCGCCCCGACCGAGAGCGACAGGAAGTCCATCTCGCTGATGCCCCGGAAGGAATCCCCGACGTACTTGGCGATCGCATCCATCTGGTCGATGCGGGCCACGATGCGGAGGCGATCGCCCCGCTCGAGGACGGTGTCGGCCGTGGGCACGAAGTCACGATCACCGCGCCGGAGGCGGGTCACGGTCGCCCCGTACTGGTCGAGCCCGATGGCGGCGAGCGGCCGGCCCACGAGCTCCGGGTTCGAGAGGATCATGCGCCGGAAGTCCACGTCCGAGCGGCGGCTCAGGAGGCCGGGGGCATTCTCCACCTCGGGGCCGATCAGCTCGCGGGCCTGGTCGAGGGCCGAGCGGGGGCCGACCACGTGCACCATGTCCCCGAGCTGCAGCACCGTCTCCGCGGTGGCCACCGTGACCTCGCCGTCGCGCATGACGCGGCTGATGCGCAGGGGCATGTGGGCGAGGGGCAGTTGCCCGATGGGCCTGCCCACCACGGCCTCGTTGGTGACCCGGAGGTCGATCACCATCGGAGGCTCGACGGACTGTCCCGCCTGACGCTCGGCGGTCTGGACCTCCCGGCGGACATCCACCCGACCGAGCCTCAACGTCAGCTCCACCAGCAGAATGGGGAGGATGACGCCGAGCGGATAGGCCATCGAATAGCCGATGGCGGGCGACAGTGCCCCGGGCGTTCCGCGTAGGGCCTCGCTGACGGCCGCGAGCGCCGGCGTGTTGGTGAGGCTGCCGCAGAAGAGGCCGGCCGCGAGGGCCGGGTCCAGGCCGAGCCATCTGGTCGCGGTTGCGACCATGGCCGCTGCGGCGAGCACCGCCCCGACCGCGAGGGCTGCGAGCCCCCAGCCGCGCCGGCGAAGGATCCGGAAGAAGGCCGGACCGGCCTCGAGGCCGATGGTGTAGACGAAGAGCAGGAGGCCGAACTGGCTCACGATCTCCGGCAGCTCGAACGCACCGCCGCCCCAGGCGCCGATCGCGAGGCCCACGAAGAGGACCGTCGCCACGCCCAGCCCGACACCCCGCACCTTGAGGTGGCTGAGCATGTAGCCGAGACCGATGGTCAGGAACAGGACCATGAGGGGAGAAGCGAGCAAGTTCTGACGGAGGGCTTCGAGCATGGCGGCAATCTCTCTGGCGGCGTATCTGGGAGGTGCTGAAGATCGAGCGTGGCGGGGAGGCGTAGCCCTACGGCTGCGGCAGGGTGATCCAGAACAGGCTGCCCTCGCCGACCGTGCTCTCCACGCCCAGGATGCCCCCGTGGGCCTCCACCAGGGCGCGCGAGATGGCCAATCCGAGGCCCGCCCCGCCCCGCTCCCGGGTGGTGCTGGCGTCGACCTGGTAGAACTTCTCGAAGAGGCGCTCGCAATCTCCCGGGGCGATACCGATGCCGGTGTCCTGGACTTCGAGGCGGACCTGTCCGGCCCCCGGCCGGAGCCGAACCTGGATCGCCCCGCCGGGCGGCGTGAACTTGATGGCGTTGCTCAGGAGGTTCAGGACGACCTGGCCGATGCGCACGGGATCCAGCTGCACCAGGACGGGCTCGTCCGGCACGGCCACCACCAGCTCCAGCTGCGCCTCGCGGGCCTGGGGCTGGACGCTCGCCACCTCCTGGCGGATGCGGCTCCCCAGGTCGAACTCCACCGGGGCCAGGCGGAAGGTCCCCGCCTCCAGGCGCGCGAAGTCCAGCATGTCGTCCACGATGCGCTGGAGGCGCTCCGCGCTCGCCTGGATATGGCGCACGAAGTCGACCTGGGTATCGGTCAGGGGGCCGCCGATGAGGTCTTCCAGGAACTCGGCGTAGCCCCGGATGGAGGTGAGCGGGGTGCGCAGCTCGTGGGAGGCCGCGTTGAGGAAGTCGCCCTTCATGCGGTCCAGCTCCTCGAGATGCTCGATCTGGGCGGCTTGCAGGCGCTCGTTCTCGACGCGCGCCGTCACGTCCAGCGTGAACGTCAGGATGCCCTCCAGGCACTCCGCGGCGTCGTAGACGGGGACGTAGGTGACGTCGACGTAGCCGATGCCCGGCCACGGCAGGGCGGAGACGTGGCGCGTGCCGCCGTGGGCGAGGATGCCCTCGAGGAGGGTGTCCGGCCGCTCCATGCCCGGGAAGACCTCGTAGACGGAGCGGCCGATGAACGCGGCCGGCTCCAGCTCGGAAAAGCAGCGGCAGGCGGGGTTGGCCCACCGGAACGTGAGGTTACGGTCGAGAAAGGCGATCGCCGCGGGCACCGTGGAGACCATGCGCTCCATGAGGAGCTTTTCGACGGCCAGCTCCTTGGTCCGCGCCTCGACTTCGGCCTCCATCCGCTCGCTGTAGCGCTGAAGGCGCTCGTTGGCTTCGGCGAGCTGCTCGGCATGGCGCCGGTGCTCGGCAAGCAAGCGTTCAAGATCCAGCGGGGCCGGGCGGTCGGGTTCCATGTGCTTCATTGACGTCTCCCTAGACGGCCATCATAGGCGATCGGGAGGAGGTGCATCAAGCAAGCCGTTCAGGCCCGATCCGTCAAGCGTTGACGGGCAACCAGGCCGGTCGGATCTCGCCCGGGCGCAGCTCGAGGAGGCCCACCGACGGGCGCGAATGGTCATACGTGTAGGCGGCGCTGGAGGGGCAGAAGGCCTTGATGCGGCCGGAGTCCTCGAAGATGGGGCGATGGACGTGTCCGAAGAGGACCAGGTCGCAGCCCATGTCGTCCGCATGCCCGACCAGATCCACCAGGTGGCGCTTCACATGGTAGAGGTGACCATGCGTCAGCAGGATGCTCCAGCCCTCCACCTCGATGCGCTTCTCGGGCACCACGTCGAGGGGCAGGTCCGCGTTGCCGAGGACCTGGATGACCGGAGCCTTCTGCAGGAACTGGAGGCGCTGGCCGTCCACGAAGCCGTCGCCCAGGTGGATGACGAGATCGCAGTCGTTCGCGAGACGGGCGATCGCCGACAGATCGGCCTTGCCGTGGGTGTCGCTGACAACGAGCAGGCGGGTCAAGGGGCGACCCGCATGGCCTCGAGCAGCTCGCGGACGGCGACCGCTCGGTGCGAGCGCTCGTTCTTCTCGGCCGCCGTGAGCTCCGCGTAGGTCTTGCCCAGGTCCGGCAGCTCGAAGACGGGATCGTAGCCGAAGCCGCCCGCCCCCCGCGGGGCCTCCGTCACCCGGCCCGAGACGACGCCCTCGACGACGGTCTCGCGGCCGTCGGGGTAGGCGAGCACCAGGGCGCAGTGGAAGGAGGCCGTCCGATCGGGCTTGTCCGAGAGCTCGCCCAGGAGCTTGGAGATGCGCTCGTGGTCGGTGGCGGCGTAGCGGGCCGAGGCGATGCCCGGGCGACCGTCCAGGGCGCGCACGGCAATCCCCGAGTCGTCGGCGAGGCAGGGCACTCCGAAGCGCTCGGCGCAGGTGCGCGCCTTGAGACGGGCGTTCTCGACGAAGGTCGTGCCCGTCTCCTCGACCTCGACGGCCTCGGGCATGGCCTGGAGCTCGAAGGGCGCTCCGCCGAGCAGGGGCTGGAACTCGGAGAGCTTGTGGGCGTTGGTGGTGGCGAGGTAGACGCGCAAGGGAAACTCCGGCTATTTGCGGGCGCCGCGCGACTTCTGGCTCTTGGCGACGCGGTAGGCGGTGATGACGTCCGGGATGCGGATGAGGGTGTTGACCACCCGCTGGAGGTGGGCCATGTCCACCACGTCGATGATCATGGTGATGATGACGATCTTGTCCTTGGCCTGGCGCACCTTGACCGTGCGGATGTTGGTCTTGATGTCGGCGATGCGGACGGTGATGTCCTTGAGGATGCCCACCCGGTCGATGACCTCGACGGCGATCTCGACGGGGTAGGAGGCCGAGGTCTGCACGCCGGCCCAGCTGACGGTGATGCGGCGCTCGGGCTCGACCGATAGCAAGTTCGGACACTCGTCCGAGTGGATGGTGATGCCCTTGCCGCGGGTCACCGTCCCCATGATGGGCTCGCCCGGGACCGGCGAGCAGCACTTGGCGATGGCCACCTGCATGCCCCCGAGGCCGTCCACCAGGATGCCCGTGCCGCTGCGGGACTTGCCGCCGATGGGCTTGGGCTTGAAGCTCTCGGGCGTGACCTCTTCGGGCTCGGCCAGCTCCTGGCGGATGAGGTTCGCGACCTGCTGGCTGGTCTTCTCGCCGTAGCCGATGGCCGCCAGGAGGTCGTCGACCTCCTTGTAGTTGAGGCGCTGGGCGATGCCGAGGATCTTCTCGTGCTTGAGGATCTGCTCGAGGCCCGCCCGGCCCATCTCGCGCTCCAGGGCCTCGCGGCCGGTGGCGATGTTCTCCTCGCGGCGTTGCTTGCGGAACCAGCCGCGGATCTTGTTCTTGGTGGAGCTGGCGGCGACGAAGTTGAGCCAGTCGAGGCTCGGCTTGCCGGTCTTGGAGGTCAGGATCTCGACGATGTCGCCGTTCTTGACCCGGGTGTCCAGCGTGACGATGCGGCCGTTGACCTTGGCCCCCACGCAGCGGTTGCCGATCTCGGTGTGGACCCGGTAGGCGAAGTCGACGGGCGTGGCGCCGGCCGGCAGGTCGACCACGTCCCCCCGCGGGCTGAAGACGAAGACCTCCTCGGCGAAGAGATCCTCCTTGACCGTCTCGACGAACTCCTGGGAGTCCTTGACGTCGCCCTGCCAATCGAGCAATTGCCGGAGCCACGAGAGCTTCTGGTCGGCGCCGGCCAGGGCGCCGCCGCCGTCCTTGCCGCCCTCCTTGTACCGCCAGTGGGCGGCGATACCGTACTCGGCGACCCGGTGCATCTCGTAGGTGCGGATCTGGACCTCGAGGGGCTTGCCGCCGGGCCCGATGACCGAGGTGTGCAGGGACTGGTAGAGGTTGGGCTTGGGCATGGCCACGTAGTCCTTGAAGCGACCCGGAATCGGGCGCCACAGCGAGTGGACGATGCCCAGGACCTCGTAGCATTCCTTGATGTTGTCGACCAGCACGCGGACGGCCGTGATGTCGAAGAGGTCCGTGAACTCCTTGCCCTGCTGGAGCATCTTCATGTAGATGCTGTAGAAGTGCTTGGGGCGGCCGTAGACGTCGGCCGTCTCGACGCCGACCCGGACGAGCTCGCTCTCGATGGAGGCGACGACCTCCTGGATGTAGCGCTCGCGCTCTTCGCGCTTCTCGCCCAGGAGCTTGGCGATCTTGTAGTACTCGTCGGGGTGGATGTAGCGGAGGCTCATGTCCTCCAGCTCCCACTTGATCTTACCCATACCGAGCCGGTGGGCCAGGGGCGCGAAGATCTCGAGCGTCTCCTTGGAGATCTCGACCTGCTTCTCCGGGCGCATGTGCTTGAGCGTGCGCATGTTGTGGAGGCGGTCCGCGAGCTTGATCAGGATGACGCGGACGTCCTTGGCCATGGCCACGAACATGCGGCGGAAATTCTCGGCCTGACGCTCCTCCTTGGAGGAGAACTTGAGCTTCTCGAGCTTGGTGACGCCCTCGACCAGCTTGCAGACCTCGCGGCCGAAGAGCTTGGTCATCTCCTCGGGCGTGACCTCGGTGTCCTCCAGCACGTCGTGCAGGAGGCCCGCGGCGACGGTGGCGCCGTCCGCCTCGAGCTGCGCGAGGATCAGGGCGACCTCGTAGGGGTGGATGATGTAGGGCTCGCCGCTCTTGCGGAACTGATCGCCGTGCTTCTGGTGCGCGAAGTCGTAGGCCCGCTCGACGAGGTCAATCTCGTCGGGCGGCGCGTACTTGCGCATCGTCGTGGTCAACGCTTCGGTTGCGATCGCCGTCATGCCCGTCCCACCCGCGGTCCACCGGCCAAGGAGGCTGCCTCCCCGGGGCCGCAAACAAATAAGTATACCGCAACGCCGCGCGACGATGGAAGCGATCGCCGAGGGAACAGTTGGCGGCAGCCGTCGCCGGGAGGCCTGGCCTCCAAACGGCCCGACGGCCGCCTTATCCCCTTATACCCCGGGTACCAGGCAATTCGCCGGGTCGTCCGCGCCGATCATGCCGGGCTCCGCGACGCCGTGGAGGCGGAGCTGGACCTTCAACTGCCCCTGGAAGTAGTTGAACTCCGGGGTGAAGGCGAGGGCGACCCGCTCGGACACCGGGTGCAAGGGGCCCATGTTGAAGCCCACGGCCTCGCGGATCTCGAGGCCGTCGCGCAGCTCGAGGAAGAGGTGCTTCTTCTCCTTGCCGCGGAGCTTCTGGCGGACGACGGCCACGTCTTTGATGGCGAGCACGGGCTCGGGGTTGCCCTGGCCCGTGGGCTGGAGCCACGCCAGCTCGCGGATGGCGCGCGGCGTGACGTCGGCGAGCGCCACCTCGGCATCCACCATGCGCGCCGGCCGGGTCGAGGTGTCCACGCCCTGAGCGCGGATGGCCGCGTCCAGCCCGGCCTTGAAGACGTCCAGGTGGGTCTTGTGAAGGGTCACGCCCGCGGCCTGGGCATGGCCGCCCCAGCGCAGGAGGTGCTCGCGGGTAGCCTCCAGGGCCTTGAACAGGTTGACCTGGTCGGGCGAGCGCCCGGAGCCCTTCCAGAGGTCGCCCTCGCTCGAGAACAGGATGACGGGCCGGCCGTAGAGCTCGACCAGGCGCGAGGCGACGATGCCGATGACGCCGTGGTGCCAGCCGTCGTGGGCGAGCACGATGGCGGCCTCGGCCGCAAGGTCCACCTCGGTCTCGACGAGCATGCGGGCCTCGGCCTCGACCTGCTTGGAGGTCTCCTGGCGCAGGCGGTTGAGCCGGTCCAGTTCCAAGGCGAAGTCGCGGGCGTCCTCGAGGGTCTCGGCGAGGAAGAGCTTGAGGCCGACCTCGGGGTGGTCCATGCGGCCGGCGGCGTTGATGCGCGGGCCGATCCGGAAGCCGATGTCGGTGGCGTTGATGGCCGTCAGGCTGTTGATGCCCGCGATCTCGGCGAGGGCTTGGATGCCGGGGCGGGGCTCGGTGGCGATCTGGTGGATGCCGCGGCCCACCAGCGTGCGGTTGACGCCCGTCAGGGGGGCCATATCCGCGATGGAGCCGATGGCGACGAGATCCAGGAGGTCCTCGACGCCGCCCGAGGGTGCCAGCTCCTCGAGGGCGCATGCGAGGGTGTAGGCGACGCCCACCCCGGCGAGGCCCGCCATCTCGGGCGGGCAGCCGCCGAGCC
This sequence comes from Candidatus Sericytochromatia bacterium, assembly GCA_036676985.1. Lineage (GTDB taxonomy): Bacteria > Cyanobacteriota > Sericytochromatia > S15B-MN24 > UBA4093 > DATNQJ01. The sequence continues at coordinate 782 of JAKFBU010000006.1, read as the reverse complement.
GCGGGTTGATGAGGGCGAAGGGCTCGGGCAGGATCTCGGGCGGCGTGTGGTGGTCGGTGACGATGACGTCCATGCCGAGCGACTTGGCGAACGCCACCTCGTCCACGGAGGCCACGCCGTTATCCACGGTGACGATCAGGCGCAGGCCGCGGGTCGCGAGGTCATGGAGGGCATGGCGGTTCATGCCGTAGCCGTCCTCGAAGCGATGCGGCAGGAAGTAGTGGGCGTTGTAGCCCGCGCGCGCCAGGTAGCCGAAGAGCAGGGAGGTACTCGTAACGCCGTCGGCGTCATAATCGCCGTAGACGACGACGGGCTCGCCCGTCTCGAGGGCCTCGACGAGGCGGCGGGCAGCCTTCTCGATGCCGGGCAGGGCCCAGGGGTCGAGCTCGTAGGGGGCATGGCCGAGATAACGGCGGGCGGCCTCGACGTCCGTGACGCCGCGACCGGCGAGCATGCGGGCCAAGAGGGGGGTGATGCCGAGTTCGAAGCTGAGCTTGGCGACGACGTCGGGGTCCACGACCCTCAGACGCCAGGAGATCTCGGGTTGCTGCATGGGGAGCCTATCTATGGTGGTCGGGGTGGCCGATGGCGCGGCCCATACCCAACTATAACACAGCGCTCGCGGGCCTCTCGCGGGTCCTCGCGGGCGTCGAGGCCGATGGCGACTTTACAAGCGAAAAGGGCTTTGGTATCATTCACTCCTTCGCCGGATTAGCACAGAGGTAGTGCATTCGATTCGTAATCGAAAGGTCGTGGGTTCGAATCCCACATCCGGCTCTGGG
>JAKFBU010000005.1:0-1516 GCA_036676985.1 Candidatus Sericytochromatia bacterium | reverse complement strand
CTCGAAGAGCTTGAGCGTCGTCGTTCGGAGGCGCGTCTGGGCGGTGGCGAGCGTCGGATTGCGAGCCAGCATGGCAAGGGCAAGCTGACGGCGCGCGAGCGGTTGGAGCTGTTGCTGGACGAGGGGTCGTTTGAGGAGTTCGACATGTTCGTCGAGCACCGGGCGACGGACTTCGGGATGGCCGAGCAGAAGGTGGCCGGCGACGGGGTGGTGACCGGCTGGGGCAATATCAACGGCCGGCTGGTGTTCGTGTTCTCCAAGGACTTCACGGTGTTCGGCGGGAGTTTGTCGAACGCGCACGCCCGCAAGATCGTCAAGGTGCAGGAGCAGGCCCTGAAGGTGGGCGCCCCGATCATCGGGCTGTTCGACGCGGGCGGGGCGCGGATCCAGGAGGGGGTGGACGGTCTGGCCGGCTATGCCGACATCTTCCTGCAGAACACGCTGGCCAGCGGCGTGATCCCGCAGATCAGCGTGATCATGGGCCCCTGCGCGGGGGGCGATGTCTATTCGCCGGCGATCACCGACTTCATCTTCATGGTGAAGGACACCAGCTACATGTACGTCACCGGCCCCGACGTGGTCAGGACCGTGACCCACGAGGAGGTGACCCACGAGGAGCTGGGCGGCTACCGGGTGCACGCCATCAAGTCGGGGGTGGCCGACGGGGCCTTCGAGAACGACCTGGAAGCCTTGACCCAGGTGCGCCGGCTGGTGGACTTCCTGCCGCTGTCGAACCGCGCCAAGCCGCCGGTGCGGCAGAGCTACGACGATCCGCTGCGCGAGGAGCCCAGCCTCGACACCCTGATCCCGGCCAACCCCAACAAGCCCTACGACATGAAGGAGCTGATCCTGAAGGTGGTGGACGAGGCCGACTTCTTCGAGATCGCCGACGGCTTCGCCAAGAACATCATCGTAGGCTTCGGGCGCATCGACGGCGCGCCGGTCGGCATCGTCGCCAACCAGCCGCAGGTGCTGGCCGGGGTGCTGGACATCGATTCATCGCGCAAGGCCGCGCGCTTCGTGCGCTTCTGCGACGCCTTCGAGATCCCGCTGGTGACCTTCGTCGACGTGCCGGGCTTCATGCCGGGCACCAAGCAGGAGCAGGGCGGGCTGATCCGCCACGGGGCCAAGCTCTTGTTCGCCTATGCCGAGGCCACGGTGCCGAAGATCACCCTGATCACCCGCAAGGCCTATGGCGGGGCCTATGACGTGATGAGCTCCAAGCACCTGCGCGGCGACGTCAACTATGCCTGGCCCACCGCCGAGATCGCGGTGATGGGGGCCAAGGGGGCCGTGGAGATCATCTTCCGCAACGAATCTCCGGAGGCCATCGCGCTGCGCGAGGCCGACTACAAGGCCCGCTTCGCCAACCCCTTCGTCGCCGCCTCCCGCGGCTATATCGACGACGTCATCATGCCCCACGCCACGCGGCGGCGCATCGCCCGCGCGCTCCACAACCTGCGCGGCAAGCAGCTCGCCAATCCCTGGAAAAAACACGACAATATCCCGCTGTAGG
>JAKFBU010000004.1:0-140449 GCA_036676985.1 Candidatus Sericytochromatia bacterium | reverse complement strand
ATGCAGGATCCCTTCGCCGTCTCCATGCGGCCGGCACCGGCGACGCCCGTGCCCCTGCCCCTCTACGAAGAGGTGCCGGCCATCCGGATCGCCCCGGCGATCGCCACCCGCCCCTCCCCCAAGATCCGCCGCCTGGCGGGCGGGGTGCTCAACGTGCGCATGGGCGCTAAAGGCTACGCCCCGGCCCAGATCCTGATCAAGCGCGGGACGGTCGTGCGCTGGGTCAACCACGACCGCATCTCGCACACGACGACCGCCAAGGGGCTCTGGGACTCGCTCTGGAAGAAGCCGGGCAAGGTCTACGAGCATCGGTTCGACCACATGGGCGTCTTTCCCTATCAGTGCAAGCGACACCCGCATGAACGCGGGATCGTGCGCGTGATCTAGTAGACGAGTAAACAGGGAATCCGGATCACCAGAGGGTTGCCGTCTCGATCCTGGATCGGTCGGCCCCCCTCAGCATTAAAGAACTGGATTTTGAGCGTCGCGTCGGGCTTGGTGAAGGTCCAGGCACTCTGCAATGCGGCGCTCGTGTTGAGGATGTGGAACGCGCCCGAGATGATTGGTCCCGACCGGGTCTTACCCAGGGCCGCAGGCACGTTGATCTTGGACACGGGCCAGGTGACAGTCTCCGACATGGAGGCCTCGCCCTGGACGTAAGTGAAGGCGTAGGCCCCGATCTGGTCGCCTACGCCGTTGGGCGGAGCCTTAAAGTCAACCGTTACAGTCTCCTGCATGAAGGCCAAAGGAGCACTCGATGAGGCTTTCTGAACCTTGAGGAGCGGTAGGTCAGCACTCGCCAAGACGGCCTTAGAGCCAGTAGGTACCGCCCCGTCGACTAGCAGAGTGATGGGATCGACGTGCGTCACGCCCGAGGGCTGGACGTTCACCGGGAGCGAGTGGGTGGCGTCGTCGTAGGAGAGCGTGAGCGTCTGCTCGCCGGAGGGCACGTTCAGGAGGATGAACTCCCCGGCCGCGAGCGTGACCGCCTGGCCCATTTCGTCGGTGGCACTCGCGGAGGCCTCCGCCGAGAGCACCGAGAAGGCGCCGAGCGCCACCTTGGCGCCCGGGAGGCGGTTACCGCTGCGGTCGACCACGTACCCGCGCAAGGCCTTGATGGCGGGCGTGGGGCTGGGAGTCGGCGTCGGCGCCGGACTGGGCGTGGGCACCACGGGGGTGGCCGACGAGGTCGGGCGGGGCGTGGCCGTCGACCCCAGGGGCTGCAGGGGCGGCGACAGCTCGCAGCCCAGGAGCCCCGTGAGGAGCACCAGAACAGTGGCCATGGGGATCGCATAACGGCGCATGCTGGCTTTCTACCCGCCCCGCCGGGCGCCCACACCCTGAAACGGAATAAAGGCCGTCGTTCGGGGGTACCATGACAAGGAGCGCCCGAAAGGAGTCCCATGCGCCGAGCCCTCGCCTACGTTCTGCCGCTGACGGCCCTCCTGGCGGGCTGTCCGCAAGGGCCCGTCGGCGACCTGCCCGCTATCCTGAGCCAGGTGGACGGCAGCAAGCTGACAGTGGCGACGCCGACACCGGGCCCCGGGGCCACTCCGAGTCCCAAGCCCTCGGTCGCCCCTCCGCGAGAGATCTTGCCCTTTCGGGCGGGCGATCGCTTCGACTATGCCCTCCGCTACTACCTGGGCGGCATCCTGGGCGTTCCCGTGGGCACCCTCGCCATCGTCATCGACCGGGTGGAGGTGGTGGACGGAATAGAAACCGTGGACCTGCGGCTCATCCCGCCCTTCAGCGCCGCGGAGCCCCACCGGGTGGTGCTCCATGACGGCATGTTCCACTACGACGACAAGCCCTTCGTTCCGACCCAGATGCAACCAGGCAAGAGTTGGCCCGCGCAGGACGGCTTCGCCACGGTGGTGCGCCGCGAGACCGTCGACGTGCCGGCGGGTCGCTTCCCGTTCTGCTACCAGGTCTACTACCAGAATCCCCAGAACGGCGAGCAGTTGACGCTGTGGTTCGCTCCCGGCGTCGGCTTCTCCAAGGGCGACTTCAACCTCCGGAGCGCCGGACGCGGGACCATCGAGCTGACCAAGCGCCCGCTCTGGCTGGAGCTCCCGTCCTGACGACCGATGCTCACGAAAAAGGGCGGGCCACCGATCGGTGGCCCGCCCTCTTGCTTGTGTGATTTAGCGCCCGACTCGCCAGGCGTACGGGTTGGTGGCCGTTCCGCTGATCTGGAACGCGGTCAGGTCCATGTAGAAGGTGCGCTTGTCAAAGCGATCGCCCCGATCGATCCAGTGCGTCCCGTCGACCCGGACGATGCCGTAACCCTTGGCCAGGTAGTAGGTCGTCTCGCTCAGTCGCTCCGCCGGCCCGCGGGTCTCGCGGACCACGAAGCAGTCGAAGACCTGGCCTGCGGCATAGTGGGGCTCCGTGCCCACGAGCCACATCCGGCCGTCGGGACCGAGCTCAACGCCTTCCGGGGTCAGGGCTCCGACCGGAAAGAACATCGAGCGGTACTCGCCGGTCGTCTGATTTTCCATAGTCAGCGACACGGAGCCGTCCGTGTTGACGCGATAGTCCTCCGTCCCGTCATGATGAGCCGTGCCGCCTTCGCCGAAGTTCAGGTCCGCCGACCGCACGACGTGGATACCGCCTTCCGACGGGCTGATCTGCTCGACGATGGTGGCATCCGACCACTTCTTGACACCATCCGGGTCCTCGATCGTCTCGTACTGGTAGTACGTCCGGCTGGTCACGTTGGGGCCCGGAACGAAGAACTCTCCGGGCTTCGGACCCGGCACCGGCTCCGGGCTGGGCGACGCGGTGGCCTCGCCCGTGCCGTCACCCGGCTCGACCGAGACCGTCGCGGGCTTCAGGGGCCCGAAGGGCAGAATGTCCGAACGGCCCTCGCTGCGGAGGCCGACGTGGACCTCGGCATAGGTGCGGCGACCGATGAGCAGCGGGACGAGGGTCTTGCCCTCACCAAGCTGGCCCTGCTCGCCGAAGGCCCGGACGATGACCTGCGCGTTTCCGCTCGGCAGGCCCGAGAAGTCCAGCGCGTCGCTGGTCCACTGCGCCTGCGAGAAAGTCTGGTCGACCGGCGCCCGGCCCGGGACCTCGACGGTCACGGCGATGCTCTGGACATCGCTGACGAGCGCCTGGGTGCTGCGCCCGAGGTCCAGCTTCAGGTGCAGGGTGGCGCCCTGAGTGGCCACCTGACCCGCCGGCTTCACCAGCAGGCCGGACGGCTGGGCGCAGCCCGTGGCCAGCAAGAAGGCCAGGCTGGCCGCGTGGATGGGGTTCAACTTCTTGATCATGCTCATCATTTCCTACACCCCGCTCAGCGCCATATCCGAGACGTAGCCGGACCCGTCGTGGATCGTCTCCTTGACGAGGCCCTCGGCAGGGCTGTACCACCGGTCGATGGTCAGCGATCGCTCGCTCCCGTCGACGGTGAAGAGGTTCGTCCACCGGTAGTGGCGCACCTTCTGGTAGGTCCCGAAGGAGGTGCTGTAGCTCTCCAGGGACTCCACGCGAACGGCGTGACCCGGGATGCCGTACCACCAGTCCTGCCAGCGATCGCTGGGAACGCCGAGGCTCACCGGAGCCTCGTTGCCGATCCGGCGCGCCAGGAACCAGCGATCGGATGCCTCGTCCATGACCTGGTCGAAGCGCACGGACACCGTGCCCGTCTCCGCTTGCAGCCAGTACTCCTTGTCCCAGTAGTAGGGATAGGACTGCTGGAAGTCGTTGTCATAGCCGTCGCTCTGGAGCCACTGCCGGTAGTCCTTGCGGTTGGTCCCGATCTTGACGCCGACGTCCACCGCCGCCGAGCCACCCAGCACGAAGGTGAAGGTGGCATGCGTCTCGTAGCCCGGCCGCAGCTGGATGTTCTGCTTCTGGGTGCCGACCGCCTGATTGGTCTCGACATCCGTGAAGATGGCGGTCAAGTAGCCGGATTCCGGCGGCAGGTTCGTGAAGACGGCCTCCTGGCCATCCTGCACGCTGACGCTCTGCAAGCGGTGCGCTGGATCCTGAGCGTAGGGCAACTCGAGCCTCAGCTCGATGGCCAGGTTGGAGACCGCCTGCGTGCTCAGCTCGGCCGGACGCTCGATGGTGACCTTGAGGCTGGACTTGGCCTGGGCCGCGGTGGTTGCGGCCTTGTCCAGGGCGAGGAAAGAGCCGGGCTGCAGCGTGCAGCCGCCCACCGCCAGCAAGGAGAGGGCGAGGGACGCGGCCAAGAGGGGTCGATACTGCTTAAACATGGGCCTCACTCTCCCTACTGCGCCGACGATACGCCCGGCTGGAAGCCGGTCAGTTCGTAGGTCCTAACCTCGCGCCGTATGGTCTGATCCCATTCGTACTTGACCAGCTGGGTCTCGACCATCCGGACCACGCCCACTCGGGGCACGATCCAGAGATCCCGCGAGCGGGTGGAATCCTGTCGCCAGCCTCCGTTGTCGTACGCAGGCAGGTTATAGAAGAGGTGGGTTGCCAGACGCTGATAGCCGTCCGGCATCATGACCTCCTCTTGGCCCAGGTTCTGGGGCTGCCCCATCGACTTGAGACGCAGGACGAAGCCAAGATCCGGCTCGTACGGGGTGTTGTCCATGCTAGGCAGCACGTCCTGCTCCCACGACGAGCCGTAGCTCTCGTACTGGAACTGGGCACGGCCCAAATCGTTCACGAGCCGGACACTGACGTTCTGGGTGTACTTCCCGCCATACTCGTAGCCCGACTCCTCCGTCTTACGGAAGGTCCACTGGGTCCCGGACGCGACCGGCACCTCGAAGGAGCCCGAGGCCAGGTCCACGACCGTCAGCGCGACGGGGGTGTGCACCGGGGCGTCCTTGCCCTGCTCGAGACGCACGGTCGCCGACACCGAAGCCACCTTGGGCATCGAGACCTCGAAGCGGTTGGAGTTCACGCCGTCCACGACGACGCCCAGGTACAGCTTCTGGGTGTCGTCCCCGTGGAAGTAGTTCCACAGGCGGTCCGTGAGGCGCCCGTAGTAGTCCACGTTGTCGGGGATCTGCACGGTGATCGCATCGTTCGAGACGGTGGCCGCCGAACTGGGCAGGAACACCTGGTAGTTGTAATGGTAGGGGAACGGCGAGCCATAGTTCGAGAAGACGCCCTCGGACTCGAGGTAGACCTGCGCGTTGTACCCCTCGGACTTGCCGAAGCCCGAGCCCTGGATGACGATCCGGTCGTCGATCCGGAAGGTGGTCTTGTCGATCGAGGTGATCTTCGGGGCGTTGTCGATCACGATGTCGAGCCCGATGTAGGCATTCAGGCCCGCGACCACGTCGATCTGCCGCGAAGCCGCGCCGATCTTGTTGTTGGTCGCGTCGAAGAGCTCCGCCTTCACCGTGACGCCTTCCTGCTGCGGCAGGGTCCAGCTGAAGTTGCTGGAGTAGGCGTCGATGTAGCCGTAGGTGTTACGCCCGGCCTCGGCCCGGCGGATCTCGGTCCCGTCGCTGCCCGTGAGGGTGACGACCACCTTCTCGGCGCGGTTCGGGATGTCCTGGGTCGCGTAACCCGACCGCTTGGGCCAGTGGACGTTCAGTTGCAGCGTGCCCTGGTTCTGGGCGGCCTGGGTGGAGGCCACGGCCCCCTTGCTCGCGGTGTCGACCTTGGTGAGGGACCCGGGGGCAACGCACCCTGCGATCGCCACCGAGGCAGCCAGCGCGACGAACTTATTCACAGCGTTATTCTTCATCGCTATCACCTATCGCACATCGACGCGGACGTTACCCGTCGTCTCGCCCGAGAAGAAGCCGGGCGTCAGACGGTGTTCGGTCCCATCCTGCAAGTGGAGCACGGGCCAGTAGGCGAGGTGGTTGGGATCGCCGTTGGGCTCGAAGGTCCAGTCCAGGTTCCCCAGCACGGTGTTCGAGGGAACGTCGACGAAACGCGCCTTGACGGTCACCGTCCGGGCGGCCATGTCGCCGTGGACCACGCCCTCGAGCTTCAGCGCCTCCTTCTGGTCCACCAGGGAGAACCCGAAGTCGCCCGAGACGATGGCCGGCTGGCCGCCGATGGCGCCCACCTGCGTCGTCACGCCGAGCTCGAGCAGGAAGTTGCTGAAGGTGTTCGCGTTGTCCCGGAGGCGCAGCTCGGTGCGGGACTGCACGCCGAGCATGTCGTCGGTCACCCGCACGTCGGTCGTCGCCTGTGCCGAAGGCACGTGCGCCAAGAAGCGGGCGTTGGTCGGCATGAAGCTGGGCAGCAAGAAGTAGCTGTCGCCGTAGTTGCCGCCGGAACCACCCGTTGCAGGGCTATCCGCGTACGTCCCCGTCGAGCCACCGGGATAGGTGCCCGTCGAGCCGCCAGGATAGGGGGCAGGGGCGATGGGACCGGTGCGCGGCGCCGAGATCTTGAACAGCTGGTAGAGCGGCGAGCCGCTCACGTCGCGGAACGTGTCGAAGAGAACAGAGGAATGAACCTTGCCCGCCTCGTTGCCCTTGGGCGTGAGGCTGCCGGCGACCTTCACCTGGCTGAGCGTACGCTCTTCGGGCTTGAGGCCGCCCAGCAGGGTGAACGTGGCCGTTCCGGGCTGGTTGTTGACGTTGCCGTCCAGCGTGACGGTGAGCGAAGGCTCGGCCACCCAGGTGCCCGCCGTGACCTCGACGTTCAGGTCGAGCATCGAGCCGTTGCCGCCTTCGCCGAACGGGGCGATCGCGACGCCCGCCGTATGGCGACCGCCACCCGCGTCCGAGTAGCTCGGCGTGAGGGCGTAGCCCGTCCAGTAGAGCTTCTTGAGCTCCCCGTTCAGGATGTCCATGTACTGGCTCGGATCGTTGGGATTGCTGAGCCGGATCGTTCCGTCGGTGACGCGGGTTCCGATCGTTCCGAACGAGCGGATGACGTAGCCCGTGGCGGTACGCGTGGGGTCGCCACCCTCGGTGCCCGCGGGGGGCGAGTAGTTCGGATCCGGAGTGGGGTAGTACGTGTTGTCGCGCGGCCCCTGGGGCTTGAAGGGCGCGTTCTGGAGGATCGACTCCATGGCTTCCTTCACGTCGCGGGCTTCCACCGACTCGTGGAACCGGTTGAAGTGGTCGAAGCGATTGAAGTAGTTGCGGACGTCATGCAAGAGGGCGATCTTGCGGTTGAGCTCGAGCTGCAGCTCCTGCTCGGTCTGTGTGGCGTCGCCCGACTTCAGCGTGACCGTGACGCCCGTCGCCGTGTTGTCGCGGATGAGCACGCCGAGCTTCTTGCCGAAGGCCACCTCCTGGCCGGCCGCGTTCAGGCCGCGCACGAAGATGTCCACGACCTTGAGCGTGGGGTCCAGCTCGAACGCCACGTCCGAGACGCTGCTGGCACCGCTCGGGCGCGGGATGACCTTGGAGTCGATCGGGGTGCCGTCCGTCGCCTTGACGTGGACCTCGATGGTCTCGGTCTCCGTCGGAATCTCCTGGGCGCGGTAGGCACCACGCTCGGGCCAGCGGACCTGGAAGAAGAGCGAGCCCTTCTTGGCGATCGCGCTCGTGGCATCGGAGGTACCGCCCTGGGTGAGCTGCGGGAGACCCAACCGGTTAGGAACGACGCTGGTACAGCCGACGAGGCTCAAGGCCAGGACGAGCTCCCAGCGGAAATACGCTTTCAATCTCACTGGTGATCTCCTGCTCTACTCAACGGTGACGTACGTCTTGGAGTAACGCTTGATCGGGATCGCGAACTCCTGCTTCAGCTGCACCGGGAACGCGGTCTTCGACTTCACGGAGACGAGCGCCGTCCCCTCCGACTCACCCGGCAGGACGCGCACGAGGCCATCGGGGCCGACCGTGATCAGCTCCGGGGTCGAGGTGGTCCATTCGAAGTTGGAGGCGAGCACCTTGTCGCTGGTGGTGACGGTGTTGTCGTTCCACTTGAACTCCGCGACGAGCTTGGCCGAGGTCGGCTTGCCGGCGTTGTTGTCGCCGGGCACCGTCCCGTCCGCGGGACGGTAGAGCTCGGTGATGCCTTCCGGCATCAGGAGGCGGGTGAACTCGAGGATGCGCTGGGGCGTGTCCAGGATCTGGACCAGCAAGTCACGAGACTGTCCGCCGCCGACGATCGGCAGCGCCCGAACCGAGACCGAGCCGCTGGCGGCACCTGGCGCCACGCGCAGGAGGCCGCCGACGACCGTGACCTTGCCGCCCTGGGCGCCGAAGGCGATGGACCAGCTCGCCACGTCGATGGTGGTGTCGTCCGTGAGCACCGTCTTGGCCCGCAGGAGGGCGGCCGACGGGAACAGCGGATCCGAGAACTCGCCGCGCGGCAGATAGATCTTGGTGGGCAGGCCCTCGGCGAAGGTGAAGCTCTTGACCGTGACGGGCGGCTTCTCGATGGGGGCCTCGACCGGAGGAGGCGGGGGCGGGGTGAGGGGGGCCTCGACCAGCTCCAGCTCCTTGAGACGCTTGATCTCGTCGATGGACTCGCCGGGCTGGACCTCCACGTGGACGGCCTCGCCGGCGGGTTCGACGCTGTTGGTCGGGTCGTTGCTCTCCTGGGCATCCCCCAGGACATCCAGCAGGTCGGGCTCTTCGTTCAAGGTCTCGTCGGACTGCTGGAGCACCGAGAGGGTCTTGAGGGCCTTCTCGACGTCCTCGGGCTTGCTGGTATCGGTGCCGAGCAGGACCGACGTGAGCGCCTCGGCCTTGGACTCGATGAGCTTCTCGGTGGCCTTGGCGGCCTCCTGGACCTTGGTGACGTCGACGTTCTTGAGGTCGCCGCCGCGGCTCTTGGTGATGGCCTCGGTGACGAGCGTGGTCGCCATGTTGAGCGGCTGCACCGGGGGCGCGGCCTTCTGGTCCTTGGCGACCTTGGCCACCGACTTGAAGGACCGGTCGCGACCGAGGGCGTCCTTGAACTTGGCGACGATGGTGTAGACCTTGTTGACGTCCAGGGCCAACAGGACCCGACCGTCCGCCCCGGTCACGCCCTTGACGGTCTTGCCGCCGGTGGTCGGGATGGCCTCGACCTCGGCGCCCGCGACGGGGGCCTCGGCGTAGAGGTTGCCGGTGGTCTGGATGCGGAAGCCCGCGGCCTGCTGGAGACCGGCCGCTTGCTGGAGGCCGGCGGCCTGTTGGAGGCCCGCCGCCTGCTGGAGAGCGGGCTGGGTCAGCACCACCGGCGCCATGGCGGTGGCCGGCGCCACGGTGATGCGCTGCTTTTCAACGGCGACGTTGGTCTTGGGCGGAGTCGAGGCGCCAACGGACGGAATGTAGTTGGATAGGCCCGGACAACCCGTCAGGGATAGGCTCAAGGCCAGGCCTGCCGTCAGCGGAAGAAGGATCTTCGCTCGACGAGGCACGCGCTGGAAAGGCTTCAGCTCGGACATGCATGCTCTCCACATCAATCTGGGGATGGCGCGAGGCGCCACTTGGGCAGGGGCCCATTCTTTGCATTACCCTCGCTAACTCCCTTCAATTACATAAAACCGTAATGATTTTGTGAGGACGCTGTCGCTTTTTTGTCGGTAACGCGCCAAAAAGGGCGCCGCATGGCTGCGGCGCCCTTTTTGAAAGATTGTAACGAATTATTCAGCGATGGCCGAAGCGGCGAGGTTCTTGGCGGCCTGGATCCACTTGGCGACGGTGGCCTCGCTGGGGTTGGTCTTGATGAAGCGCGCGCCCACGTGGTTGGCGGCCCAGACGCGCTCGGTGAGGTTGCCGGCGTCGCGGCGGGCGAGATCCTTGACCGAGTCGACGCCGCAGGCCTCGAGCAGATCGGCCTGTTTCACGCCGATGCCGTGGATCCGCATGAGTTCGGCCTTCTGGGCCCAGCGCAGCACGAGCTTGTAGGGGATGCCGGTCTGTTCGGCGACGTCCTGGCGGCCCTTGCGATCGCGGGTGGCGTCGAGGAACTTCTGGGTGTTGCTGAAGCCGGCTTCCTTGAGCTTGGCGCCGTAGACCGGGCCGATGCCCTGCATGTCGATGATCGAGTAGGCCCGGTCCGCCTCGACCGCAGCGCCGGTGGTGGCGACCATGCCGGTCGGCTGAGCGCCGCAACCCGTCATCACGCCGAGCGCCAGAGCCGTCAGGAGGGCGATGCGAACCTTGATCATCTTGAACCTCACTCTATAAGCAAAACGAAAACTGTCTTTAATACTTCCTTAATGGTTATGGCCAAGTCGCCCGGAGATCTTGCGTAAGAATTTCCAGAAAAAAGCACCCCCGGCAGCCTATGCCGAGGGTGCATGAGATTGATTGGTCTTGAGCCCCACAACAAAACCGTTCACCCTGAGGCCCTCGAAGGGCGAACGGTTCCTTATCCTACGGGTAGGCGATCCCCGAGACATCCTCGGCCCGGAACGGCAAGCTCAGCCGCACCGCCGGACGCCCCGCGAGATCCCGCCAGTCCCCCCGATAGCTCAGCCGATCCGGCGCGATGAGCTCCATGGGCGGGATGAAGTTCGGCCCGAGCACCGGATCCTCGGCAAAGCGCGCGAGCAGCTCGCCCTTGTCGATCCACTCGTAGGGCAGCTCCACGTCCAGCTCCCGCTCGAAGTCATGGGGCACGGGCGCGACACCGTCCGCCCAGAACCCCGGCGAATCGGGCCCCGGGAAGGGGTCCGCGGGCACCCCGTCCACCGCGAGGCCGAAGTGCAGGTGCGGCGGAACCAGCGGAAAGAAGCTCTCGATGGCGAGCCCCCGCCCGCCCGAGCGCGCGATGACCTCGCCGCGGTGGACCTGCTGGCCCTCGCGGACGAGCACCTGGCTCAGGTGGTGGTAAGTGGTCGCAAAGCCGCCCCCGTGGTCCACCCAAATGAAGGGCCCGCCCACCGGCTCCTCGCTGACCTTGAGGACCACGCCCCGGGCGGCCGCGGTCACGAGCGTGCCCGGCGGCACGATGAAGTCCGTGCCCAGGTGCTTGTCGTAGGTGAGCTGCAGCCCCCGCCAGTCGCGGCAGGTGGTCACGGCGAAACGCAGGGGGTAGGCGATCGCCCGGCTCGTATGGTCGAAGAACGCATAGACCGGAACACGAGACCCGCGCACCCTCCAGCCCAGGTAGGTCAAAGGCCCCGTGAGGGGCCGGACCAGGGAGAGGGTGCGCGGGTGAAGGTCGATGGCGCGCAGGCGCGCGCCGAGGGGCGGGACGCTATCTGTCATTCACCGAGCAGCTTGCGGCTGTAGCGGGTGCGCTTGACGCCGCGGCTCGCGACGTAGATGGGCCCGTGCAGGTAGGCCGAGAGGCCCTTGTGCATGTCCCCGTTGAACTCGTCCACGTACTCCCGCAGGATGCGGCAGCCGAAGTCGATGTTGGTGGCCGGATCGTAGAGGTCCTCACCGCGCTTGGCGTGACCCCGGCGGACCTGCATGAGGCCCATGGCGTCACGGCCGCTGAGCTCGCGGGGGTTGAAGTCGCTCTCCAGCTTGATGATCTTGGCGACCAGCAGGGGCGGCAGGCGGTACTTCTTGGCCTTGGTATGGATGATGGGGGCGTAGACCTCGGCCTTCTTCTGGCCGTAGTGGCTCGAAATGAAGTGCTTGACCGGGTCATCCGTGCCCACGGCACCGGCGGGCAGGGCCAGCGACAGCGTCAGTAGAGCGAGAACGGCGAGTTTACGCAAGCGATCACCTCCAGAGCGAGACGTCAGAGGATCATACCACACGAGCGAGGATTGCCTGGGATCCGGCGGCCCGCGCCTCTTTGCCGAGCGGCCAAGCCTAAACTACCCGGAGCGAACCTCCCGGCCGTTGCGCGAACATTAACGCAGTGTGTGGTCCGGCTCGGCGCCGGCGACGTAGAGCGACGCCGGGTAGCTGAGGTGGATCCGCGGATCCCGCGGGGAGTCGAGCACCGTGACGGGCGCGCCCTCGACGATGGCGCGGCCCTCTTCGCGAGCCGTACCGTTGCGCTCGGTACCGTGCGGATCCGTGAAGCCGTAGCGGTAGCGGGAAACGAGCGTCCACTCGCCCTTGGACTCGCGCCGCATGTGAGTCGACTGCAAGAGCACCCGCCCCTCGCAGGGCTTGCCGTCCATGGCCAGGTGACGATCGCGCCACAACACGATCACCACCCAGACGAGCGATCCGATGAGGGGCACGATGGCGAGCGCCAAAAAGAGCAGGGCCGCGAATTGGACCCTGGGACCGACCCACTGGGAGGCGGGCGTCAGCGCCATCACGCCCGCGATGAAGACCACGGCCCACAGGAGACGGATCAGGCCCAGGAGGCCGCGGATGCTCTCGGTGCGGCCGGCGAGCCGCACGGGGCGAGGCGGGGCCGCCGCAAGCTCCGGCTCGAGGGTCCAGGCCTCGGGCTTGGGGGGCGATCGCCGCGGCTTGATGACCTCGATCCGCCGCGCGAGCTTGACGTTGCCGCTGCTGCGCATGAGGGCCGGCGTGAAGAGGCCCACCACCAGGGCCAGGTCCAGGCCGTAGGCGAGGAACGGATCCAGCGTGTGGAAGGCGAGGAAGAGCGGGATGGTGAAGGGCAACAAGAGGAAGACCCGACCGAACAGGCGCGTGTTGTCCGCGCGCAGGAACCGGGCGGCACCCTGAACGTTCCAGCCGCAGGCCTCGCACCATGGGAGCGACTGCGTGCGGAGGTAGGGGCGGGCCTGCAAGGGCGTGCGGCAGGCGGGACAGGGGAGATCGGTGGGACGTCCGAGAGAGGGGTTGGTCTGCATGCGCCTCATGATACCAGAGGCCCCGCGTTGACAAGGACCCGGCCGGACCGTAATGTGGCAGAATCCCCTAAGAGCCCGTTTCGGGCCGCTTTCAAGGAGTCAATGACGACCGCCATGAAACTCAAGATGCCGGGCCTCGCGGTCCAGATCCTCATCGGTCTCGTCCTGGGCGCCCTCTTCGGGCACTTCTTCCCCGCCTGGGGAGTCGACGCCAAGCCCCTGGGCGACGCCTTCATCCGCATGATCAAGATGATCGTCGTGCCCATCGTCCTCTCGACGGTGATCCTGGGCGTGGCGGGCGTCGGCGACATCAAACGGGTCGGCCGCCTGGGCGGCATCTCGATCCTCTACTTCGAGGTCGTCACCACCATCGCCATCGTCATGGGCGTGGGCGCCGCCAACCTCTTCAAGCCCGGCGTGGGCGTGGCCATCGAGGGCCTCGCCAAGACCGACGTTTCCAAGTACACGAGCGCTCCCCAGGACGTCGTCGAGATCCTCCTGCACATCATCCCGACCAACATCCTCGACTCGGCGGCCAAGGGCGAGCTGTTGCCCATCATCTTCTTCTCGGTGCTCTTCGGCGTGGCGCTCGCCGGCGCGGGTGCGGCGGGCCGCCCGGTGGTGGACTTCCTGCACGGGGTGGCGGACGCCATGTTCCGCCTCACCAACCTCATCATGAAGGTGGCGCCCCTCGGCGTGTTCGGCCTGGTCGCCGCCACCATCGGCCAGTACGGCCTGGGCGTCCTCGTCCCCCTCGGCAAGCTCGTGGGCACGCTCTACCTCACCATGGCCGTCTTCATCGTCGTGGTGCTGGGCGGCATCGCCTACCTGGCCCGCATCCCCTTCGTCAAGCTCGTGCGCATGCTCACCGCCGAGCTCGTGCTCGCCTTCTCCACCGCCTCGAGCGAGACGGTGCTGCCCCGCCTCATGCAGAAGCTGGAGCGCTTCGGCTGCCCCAAGGGGATCGTCTCCTTCGTCGTGCCCACGGGCTACTCCTTCAACCTGGACGGCTCGAGCCTCTACCAGGGCCTGGCGGTCGCCTTCATCGCCCAGGTCTACGGCGTCGAGCTCTCCTTGATGCAGCAGGTCTCCATCGTGCTCGTCCTCATGCTCACCTCCAAGGGCATCGCGGGCGTGCCCGGCGTCTCCTTCGTGGTGCTCGCCGCGACCCTCTCCTCGACGGGCCTGCCGGTGGAGGGCCTCGCGCTCATCGCGGGCGTGGACCGCTTCATGGACATGGGCCGCACCGTCGTCAACGTCATCGGCAACAGCCTCGCGGCCTGCGTCATCAGCCGCACGGAGGGCCAGTTCGACGACAAGAGCGCCTCGAGCGTGCTCGTCGGCCCCTTGCCGCAGGGAACGGGCACCCTGCAGGGAACAGGACCGCTGCACTAGACGTGCCATACCCCCTTTGGATCCGGACCGGGTCAGGCGCATGCCTGGCCCGGTTCGGCGTATACGAGGCCTTGGCAAGATCGCGGACCGGAGGGGCTATAACTTGCCCTGTGGCAGGCATGGTGGGACAATGGGGCCGTCCGGTGCTCCCGACTGCCTGAGCGCCCCGTTTCGATGCTAGAAGAGCTGCCCATGATCGAACCGTCCGTGTCGCCGATCCCGCCCATCTTCATGCGCGAGCAGCAGGAGGCCTTCGAGGAGGCCTACCTGTCGCCCAAGGCCGCCAAGTCCGCCCTGACGCGCGGACGGCAGCGGCCCGAAGAGCCCTGCCAGTACCGTTCCAACTTCCAGCGCGATCGCGACCGGATCGTCCACTGCAAGGCGTTCCGCCGCCTCAAGCACAAGACGCAGGTCTTCATCTCGCCCGACGGCGACCACTACCGGACGCGCCTGACGCACACGCTCGAGGTCTCCCAGGTCTCGCGCTCCATCGGCCGCGCCCTGCGCCTCAACGAGGACCTGATCGAGGCCATCTGCATGGGCCACGACCTGGGCCACCCCGCCTTCGGCCACACGGGCGAGCATGCCCTCGCGCGCTGCGTGCCCGGCGGCTTCCAGCACAACGCGCAGAGCCTGCGGGTCGCGGACGTCCTCATGGACCTCAACCTGACCGCGGAGGTGCGCGACGGCATCCGCTGGCACACGGGCGTCCAGACCCCCGTCACGCTCGAGGGCCAGATCGTCAAGATCGCGGACCGCGTGGCCTACCTCAACCACGACGTGGACGACGCCATCCGGGCGGGGATCCTCACCTTCGACGACCTGCCCGAGCGCTACCGCGCCCTCGGCCCGACCCACGCCCAGCGGATCGGCGCCATGATCCAGGATCTGGTCGTCTCCAGCTGGAACCAGGACACGATCCAGATGAGTCCCGCCATGTGGGACACGCAGACCGAGCTGCGCATCTTCATGTTCCAGAAGGTGTACCTGGGATCCGAGGCCAAGGCCGAGGAGAGCAAGGCCCGCCGCCTGGTGACGGATCTCTTCACCCACTTCATGGAGCACCCCGCCCGGATGCAGGAGGTGTGGGGCGACAAGTACGATGCCGCCCAGCACACCCAGCACGTGGTCGACTACGTCGCGGGCATGACCGACCGTTACGCCATCCGAGTCTACGAGGACATCTTCATTCCCAAGCCCTGGACCATCTTCGGCAAGACCAACGGCTCGCTCCTCTAATCCTATGACACTCGGCGGCCTGGACCCGGTAGAATTGGTGCGCGATCGCGCCGACATCCTCGAGGTGATCGGCGAGTCGGTCGTGCTCAAGCGCTCGGGGCGCAACTACACCGGCCTGTGCCCCTTCCACGGCGAGAAGACGCCCTCCTTCAACGTCAACGTCGAGAAGAAGATCTTCCGCTGCTTCGGCTGCGGCGAGGGCGGCGACGTCTTCGCCTTCGTCATGAAGCTGCACGGCCTGGGCTTCCGCGACGCGCTCAAGCAGCTCGCGGACCGCTACGGCGTGCCCATGGCCGAGCCCGACGGGCAGGCGGCCGACGAGCGGGCCGTCCTGCGCCATGCCTACGAGCTCGCCGCGAAATTCTACCAGGACATGCTCGCCCACCCCACGATCGGAGCCGAGGCCCGGGCCTACCTGGAGGCGCGCGGCGTCACGCCGGAGCTGGCCGCCCGCTTCGGGCTCGGCTACGCCCCGCGCGAGTGGGACGCGCTGCACAAGCACCTCAACGCCCAGCGGATCTCGCACCAGGCCCAGGACGACGCCGGTCTCGTGCGCCAACGCCGCGAGGGGAACGGCTACTACGACTACTTCCGCGGCCGGCTCATGTTCCCCATCACGGCGGATCTCGGCCAGGTGATCGCCTTCGGCGCCCGCGCCATCCACCAGGGCGACGAGCCCAAGTACCTCAACTCTCCGGACACGCCCCTCTACACCAAGGGACGCCACCTCTACGCCTTGCCGCTCGCCAAGGAGGGCATCAAGCGCAAGGACCGGGTGATCCTCATGGAGGGGTACATGGACGTGATCGCCTCGCACCGGGCCGGCTTCACCGAGGCCGTCGGCGTGCTCGGCACGGCGCTGACGCCCCACCAGGCCAAGAGCCTCTTGCGCTACTCCAAGCGGGTAGTGGTGAGCTACGACGCGGACCGTGCGGGCCAGGCCGCCACCGAGCGCGGGATCGCGACGCTCGAGGAGGTCGCGGGCGCGAGCGCCCTCGACGTGCGCGTCCTGCGCATCCCCGACGGCAAGGACCCGGACGACTTCCTCAAGCGCAACCCGCCCGAGGCCTTCGAGCTCCTGGTCGGCGAGGCCAAGAGCCTCATCCAGTACCAGCTGGATCGGGCCATCGAGGGGGTCGCGTTCGGACTCGACACGCCCGAGGGCAAGGACGAAGCGGTCAAGGCCTGCAAGGTCATCCTCACCCGGGTTTCGAGCAAGGTCCTGCGCGAGGAGCTCTGCTCGGCCCTGGCCAAGCGCCTCAAGGTCAGCCGGAGCGCCCTTTCACTGGAAATTGACCGAGAGTTCCGGCATAATATAGCACCCCGCAGGACCCGCCCCTCCCAAGCCGCGAAACGTGACGGTTTCCGTCAGGCCGAAGAGGACCTGTTGATCCTGATGGTGGAACATAACGTGGCTCGAGCGGCCGTGATGGACCAATTGGCGGGCATTCCGTTCGCCGCTGAGGACTGTCAATGGCTGAGAGAGGCGATCGAGGCCTGGCCGAGCGACAAAGAATTGAATTGGGAAGCGTTACTTACGGAGTTCACCGGGGAACAAGAACGGAGGTTCATTTCCCGCCTCGCCTTCGGCTCGAACCCCGAAAAGTGGCATGACGTGGCGATCGCAGCGGCGTCCATCATCGACACCGTCGCGATCAGCTTCTGGAACCAGGAGCACGAGACGTACAAGGAACTCTTCGACGAGGCCAACCGCGCGGGAGCTCCCCAGGACGAAATCGACGAACTTTTACGTCAACTATTACATGCGCTTGCTCGAAAAGAACAAGTAAGATCGCGCAGTGGCAGCATGTTACCAACCAAGGAAGTGGGCTAGCCCTACCCACCCTCACGAGGGGGTGGCCCAACGGAGATGATGAACTTGGCCAACAAGACGGAGAGCCTTAAGGAAAAGAGCCGCGCCAGCACCAGCAGTGCCAGCGTGGACGATATCCTCGAGGTCTTCCCCGAACCGGAAGAGCAGGAGCACGAGACCGAGGACGCGCTGGAAACCAGCGACTCGCTCGAGGAGCCGAGTGACATGGGCGATGAGCCCGTCCTCGACCTGTCGATTCCGAAGGGGATCTCGACGGACGATCCCGTCCGCATGTACCTGCGCGAGATCGGCTCGATCCCGCTGCTCAGTCCCGCGGAGGAGATCGAGCTCGCCCGGCGCATCGCGGCCGGCAACGAGGTGGCCAAGCGCAAGCTCGCCGAGGCGAACCTGCGTCTGGTGGTCTCGATCGCCAAGAAGTACGTGGGCCGCGGCATGCTGTTCCTGGACCTCATCCAGGAGGGCAACCTGGGCCTGATCCGCGCGGTCGAGAAGTTCGACCACGAGAAGGGCTACAAGTTCTCGACCTACGCCACCTGGTGGATCCGCCAGGCGATCACCCGCGCCATCGCGGACCAGGCGCGGACCATCCGCATCCCGGTCCACATGGTCGAGACGATCAACCGCCTCAAGAAGGTCTCCCGCAAGCTCGCCCAGGATCTCGGCCGCAAGCCGACCGAGGAGGAGATTGCCAAGGAGATGGAGGTCACGGTCGAGAAGCTGCGCGAGATCATCAAGGTCGCGCAGGAGCCCATCTCGCTCGAGACGCCCATCGGCAAGGAAGAGGACAGCCGGCTCGGGGACTTCATCGAGGACCGCGAGACGGAGGCCCCCGTCAACGCCGTGACGCACGAGTTGTTGCGCGAGGACATCAACGACGTGCTCGGCACGCTGTCGAGCCGCGAGCGCGACGTCCTGCGTCTGCGCTTCGGCCTGGACGATGGCCGCAGCCGCACCCTCGAGGAGGTCGGCCAGCAGTTCGGCGTCACGCGCGAGCGCATCCGCCAGATCGAGGCCAAGGCCCTGCGCAAGCTGCGCCACCCCAACCGCAACAAGCGGCTGCGCGAGTACATCGAGTAAGCCTTTCGGATCGAGCCCCCAGGCACTGCCTGGGGGCTTTTTCGGCTCCCGGCAGGCCCTGACCGCCACACGCTGTCCCGGCGTTTAACCCGCCCGGCTCCGGGGAAGGAATCCTCGGCCCGCGGATACCCGCTGCGGGGACGAGGATTGGCGAGAGGTAAACAATGGAGTGGCTCACCCTCCTGGAACTACTCGTGACAGCGATCGTGGCGCTCGCGGTGATCGGGTTCGGTGGCTGCGTCGCCCTCGTCATGCTTTGGAACCTCTTTCTGCTCGCATGCCGCAGCCTCGCCCCCATCGCCCGCTTTGGCCAGGCACAACCGCCCATTCGGCTGCCGGCAGCGATCTGGTTCCTGGCCGTTGCAGCCTGGCTCTTTGGCTTAACCGCCGCGCTCCCGGGCCTCATGAACCAAGGCCACGGTCGCGAGCGTAACAGCGCGACCCAAGCCAACGCTCACAACCTCCAGATGGCCGTCGAGCAGTATGCCTTGGACCATGGCGGACGCTATCCGGCTGCCCTGCGCGAGATCTTTCCTGCCTACATGTCCGGATACCCGCGGACCGCCTGGGACACCCAGCAGGCCACCAAATCGGATATACCGGCGACCTACGACCCTGCCGTCGTCAAACAACAAGGGCGGGTGCTGGGCGAGGGGGAGCTCGAACCGCCCCGCCTCATCCAGGACTTCGGCGCCATCGGCTACACGCGCCTGCCCGATGGTCGGCATTATCGGCTCTCAGCCACCGGCAGACAAGGGACGATGGCCATCGTCGTCTTTTACGGGACGAACCAAACTGACACCTCGGCATCGGATCGCCCCACTCCAGGCGAGCAAGAGGGGGCGAAGTCCAATTACTTGAGGGGCATGGCACCCGAGCGTTCCTTAGAAAGGTAGAGCGACGGGCGCCTCCTCCTCGGCAGCCGTGGCATCCGCGGGCTTGGCCCCCGCAAAGCCCCAGTCTCCGTCGCGCACGTCCACGTAGCAGCCGCCGCCCTCGATCTTCCGCATCTCCAGGCGGCCCGTCGCCCAGATGTGGCTGCCCTTGACCACATGGTTGCAGAGCGACTCACCCCGGTTGCCCCAGACCTCGACGCGAAACACGTCCGACTCCGGGTACTGGGCATCCTTCTTCTTGTAGGGGCGGTTGACGGACACGGGGACCATGGCCACCAGCTTCTCCCCGACGGTGCGCAGCTCCGGATCGGCGATGACACGCCCCACGATACATAAGCGATTCATTGACGTCCTCCTCAATCAAGCGAAAGCTTTGTCATGTAAACGCTTAATTGTTATTACGTCAACACAGCGCTAAAGAGGCCGCAGACGGCCTCTTTAGCGATTCAAGAATGGGTTCTGAGGTCAGCGTCCGGCGATCGCGGGCTCCCCCACCCGCATGCCGCTCAGGGCCGCGCGCGAGGCGAAAGTCGCCCCCCAGACGCCGAGCAGCACGAGCGCGATGCCGAACAACTGCTGGAGCCCCAGGCGCTCCTTCAGGAGCACGATCGAGCTCAAGAGCCCGAAGATCGGCACCAGGTTCATGAAGGTGGCGGCGCGCGCCGGTCCCACGGCCTGGCTGCCGCGGCTCCAGAGCAAAAAGGCCCCCACGCTGCCCATCACCGCGATGTAGAGGACCTCCAGCCACGCCACCGCGGGCAAGGCCAGGAAGCGCCCGAGCCCACCCTCCCAGACGGCGAACGGCAGGCCCCCGATGGTGCCCGCAAGGCACGTCACGCTCGTGAGCAAGAGCGGCGAGTAGCGAAGCCCCAGGGGAGCGCAGAGGATAAGGTACCCGCTCCAGCACAGGGCGGCGCCGAAGTTCAAGACATCGCCCACCAGCCGGCTCGGACCGGCCTCCCCCTGCATGGCGGCCGAGAAGACGAGCACCACGCCCACCACCGAGACCGCGAGCGAGGCCACCTTGGCGCCCGACGGGCGCTCGCGCAGGAAGAGGGCGCCCAGGGCCGTCGTGAGGATGGGCACGATCGCCGGCGCCAGGACGGCGTCGCCCGCCGGGGCGAACTTGAGACCGAAGAACAAGAAGGCGTTGAAGAACAGGCTGCTCAGAAGGCCCACGACGACCAGGCGAGGCACGTCCTGCCGATCGACCCGGCCGAACTCCCGCCACGCGAAGGGTAAGAGGAGGAGCGCCGCCAGCCCGTAGCGGGCGAACGTCAGGGCGAAGGGGGGCAGAAAGGGCGAAACCAGCTTGCCGACTGAGAACAGGCATCCCCAGAAGGCGGTCGCGAGCACCAGCTGCAGAATCGGCATCGAGACGCCCGCTCGAATCCTTGAAACCACTCGTCTCCTCCAAAAACTTCCAGTCTAAAGGAGATGGAAGGCAGCGTCCACGGGGCTTTCGTACGCAAGCTCGTTCGCAAATCCGCGTCTCGCGGGCGCCCCACGCCCGACGACCAGGTCGCACGACAGAGGAAGCGGGAAACCGAAAACCGGGTATTTACTTTTTCAATTTCATGCTTTAGATTTTCAAGTATGAAATTAAACCAATACCCGTCCCGCTGTCCCGTCTGCCCCGAGTCGCTCCAGGTCGTGGAGCTGGCCTGTCCCGCGTGCGCCACGCACGTGCGCGGCCGGTTCGGCCTCCCGCCCCTGGCGCAGCTCTCCAGCGAGATGCAGGAGTTCGTCCAGGTCTTCCTCACCTGCCGCGGCAACATCCGCGAGGTCGAGAAGGTCATGGGCATCAGCTATCCCACCGTCCGCAACCGGCTCGAAGCCACCATCGAGGCCCTCGGCCGCGCCACCCAGCTTCCCTCTGCCCCCAGCCCCAGCCGCGCGGACGTCCTCGCGGCCCTGGAGCGGGGCGAACTCAGCGCATCCGAAGCGATCGCACGCCTGGAGGAATTGAACCGTGACTGATGAACGCATGAAGGTCCTGACCATGCTCGAGCAGGGCAAGATCACCGCCACCGAGGCCGCGAGCCTGCTCGAAGCCCTCAACAAGTCCGCCCGCCCCGAGCCCGTCCGCGAGATGGCGAGCCAGGTCGGCCCCGTGCTCGACAAGATGGGCCAGATGTTCGACCAGATCCCCGAGCAGGTCGCCAGCGAGCACTTGCCCAAGATCGGCAAGGGCGTGGGCCGTGCGGTCGAGGTCCTCTCGGGCTTCCTCAACCAGGGCCTGGGCCTCCTCGAGAGCCACCTGCAGCCCACCTACAGCTTCGAGCAAGCGCTCACGTGGGATGACGTCGCGGACGTCACCACCCTGGACGTCCACAACGTCCACGGCACGGTCCGGCTCATCGGCGAGGACCGCTCCAACGTCCAGATCCAGGTGACGGCCAGCATCCCCGGGGAGAGCCGGGAGGCGGCGGCGACCTACTTCGCCAACCACCAGGCGACCCTGATCCGCGAGGGCGGCCAGCTGCGCCTCGAAGCCCCCACCCTGCTGTCGGGCAACAAGGCCCTGGGCTTCTTCCAGCGCCATCGTTACGACTTCGAATGCCGGGTGCCCCGCCACCTGCTGCCGCTGGTCTCCAACGTGAGCGGTGACGTCCACCTCGAGGGCCTGCAGTTCAAGGGCTTCGGCCGGATCAAGACCATCTCGGGCGACCTGCGGGTCCAGAGTGCCTCGGGCGACCTCGTCCTCAACACGGTCTCGGGCGACATCAGCGTCAGCGAGGCCCAGGGCAAGTTCGACATGAAGACCGTGTCGGGCGACCTGCAGCTGCGCGAGGGCGTGGTGTCGGGCGACCTCTCGACGGTGAGCGGCGACATCGAGGTGAGCGGCCGCCTCTCGGCCGAGCTGCGCCTCAAGACCATCAGCGGCGACATCGAGCTGCGCGCCGAGACCAGCTCGGCCATCACGGCCAACAGCACCTCGGGCGACCTCAAGGTCCAGCTCCAGCCGGGCTCGTCGGGCTACGTGGACGCCTCGACCCGCAGCGGCGACCTGCAGCTGAGCCTCGGCCTGGAGGACGCCATCCTCGGCAAGCGGCATGCCAAGGGCAAGCTCGCGGGCGGCACCGCGCCGCTCACCTTCTCGAGCGTGAGCGGCGACATCCAGGTCCGCTAGCCCCCTGAAAACAGAGCGGCCCGCCCCGATGGGGCGGGCCGCGTCGCGTTGGAGAGCTAGCTGAACCAGCCCTTGACCTTGTTCCATGCGCTGGACGCGGTGCTCTTGACCGAGCTCCAGGCATCGGAGGCGGTATCGACGACCTTTTCGCCGACGCCGATGGCCTCGAAGACGCCCAGGGAGAACCGGGCGCCGTCCCGGCGCGAAGGCGGCAGCTCCTCCGACTTGGGGGCGATCGCCATGAAGAAGCGATCGACGCCGGTGCCGACCCCCAGGACATTGAGATCGCCCCAGCGCTGGTTGAACTCGTCCTCGTCCATGCGCTGAGGCTCAAGACGAGCGGGGTTGTTGATGAGGAGGTTGGTCTTGCCGGTCTTCGGATCGGTCTCGTAGCCGGTGACGACGACGTAGTGGAGGGTCGTGTCGCTGCCCACGTCCGGGTCGATGAGTGCCTGCACGGGGATGCCGCGGTCGAGGAACTTCTTGATCTCCTCCACCGAGCCCTTGTTGTACATCTCGGCGTTGAAGCCCTGGGCACGGGCGTACTCGACCACGTCGTCCGGCGCCGTGGGGCCGTCGACGGGGCGAATCTTCTGGTCGATCTCCTGGCGACTCACCTTCTTGCCGAGGAATTGCATGATCATCGCGAGGCTCGTCGTGCCACAGGCGTTTTGGTCGCTGCCCGTGTACTGATAGAGCAGGGGCACGTCGAGTTGCTTCTTCTGGACGGAGCTCGCGAAGCGGTCCGTCGGCGCCCCACTGGAGGGCTTGGTCGTTTCCATGGGGGCCGTCTCGGCGGACTTCTGCCGAACGGAGGAGACGGAGCCTGAGCCACTAATCTGCATGGAAACCTCCTTAGGCGACCAAGGGTTCTATACCCCACCCGGGCTCGAACCTCGCTTGAGGCGGCGAGCGCCCGGGTATGCAGCAAGTAGCTTTCAGGAGGTAGCCCATGTCGACCCGCGAAGCCACCAGCAGCCCCGATTGGCTCAAGGCCGGCGTGACGATCGTCGCCGGCCTCTACTTCCTGCGCGCCGTCTTCACGCCCACCAAGTGGGACCTGCTGGATAGCTTCACGCTCATCGTCCACGAGGCCGGGCACCCGCTCTTCGGGATCTTCGGCGAGTTCATGGGCATGGCGGGCGGCACCCTCATCCAGCTCATCGTGCCAGCGGCCTTCATCGTGTCGTTCCTGCGGCAGGGCCAGCCCTTCTCGAGCGCGCTCATGTGGCTCTGGCTGGGCAACAGCCTGCTCTACTGCTCGGTGTACTCGGGAGACGCCGTCGCCCAGGCCCTGCCCTTGTTCGGGGCGGGCGATCGCATCCACGACTGGAACTACATGCTGGGCACCCTGAACATGCTCTGGGCGACGCCCATCGTCTCGGGCGGCTTCCGCCTACTTGGGACGCTCGCCATCTTGATGGGCTGCGCCCTGGGGCTCTTGGCCGCGGGCATCAGGTTACCCGCCCCGAGCCCGGCCGCTCCCGTTCGGCGTCCCCGTCGGACGGGCCAATCGAAAGGCTTCCGACGCCCCGAGCGCTAGCGCCTGGCTCCGCCGGTGGGAAAGCAGGGATCGCGCCCCTGCTGGTTCCAGATGGCGAGAACGTAGCCCTGGAAGGTGAGGGTCTGGCCGGAGACGAGGTCCATCACCTGCTTGGTCTCGGCGGCGGTCCCCACGGCATAGCCGAGGCCACCCACGTAGTTGGCGCTCCGGTAGTTGTCGGCGTACCAGGGATCGGTGAAGCTGGCGGGCGCCAGGGACACGCCCTCGATCCCCTTGAAGGCATCCCCCGAGACGTTGCTCCCGACCGATCCGCCCCAGGGGCTGAGGTTCCAGTCCGGCCTCACGCTGCCCCAGCGGGCACGCAGCTGGAAGCGATCGGGGTAGACGCCGAGCTGCGCGTTCAGCTCTTCGACCACGGCTGCGGCCGCCATGACCTTCTCCTTGGCCTTCGAGTCGCCGGCCGAGATCTTGATCTGCTGGTACAGGACGACGGTTCCCGCGAGCAGGACGAGCCCGATGACGATCGCGAGGCTCACCTCGATGAGCGTGAAGCCGTTGGCGCGGTGTGTGGCAGACCCCATGTCGATAGCCTTTCGAGCGGGCCGTCCCGCCACGCAAATGGCGGGCAGACGGCCA
This sequence comes from Candidatus Sericytochromatia bacterium, assembly GCA_036676985.1. GTDB lineage: Bacteria > Cyanobacteriota > Sericytochromatia > S15B-MN24 > UBA4093 > DATNQJ01. Next base: position 116,155 of record JAKFBU010000004.1, on the reverse strand, counting down.
ATGAGCCATCGGCATGATACCCGGACCGGGAGGGCGTGGCACGTTGAAGCCGTGGGGATTGTGCGCACCCTTGATGGACGAAGGGCTCCGCCAGTGGCGGAGCCCTCCGAGGGAATCGGGTGCTACTTGCCGGCGGGCAAGAGCTCCCAGTTCTTCTTGAAGACGTCCTTGGGATCCACCTTCTGCTTCTGCTTCAGGTACTCGATGATGAGCTCCCGGATGCTCTCCTGCCGATCGTAGATGACCGGGCAGTCCTTGAGCATCTCGTAGCCGCCGCCTCCGCCCTGACGGTAGGAGTTGATGGCCATGGTGAACGTCTGGGCGTCCGTCACCGGCTTGCCCTGGTAGCTGAGGCCCACGATGCGCGCGCCGACCGGCTGCGTCACGTCGATCTGGTAGTCGACGCCCGAGACCATGTCGTAGTTGTAGGCGCGGATCTCCGGGTTGAGCTTGAGGCTCGTCCCCTCGTAGCCGAGGAAGTAGCGGGCCGAGTGCTCCAGGTACTCCTTGAGCTGCTTGCCCGTCACCTGGATGGCCACCATCCCGTTCTCGTAGGGGTAGAGTGCGGCGATGTCCGCGATGGTGATCTCACCCTTCTTGAGCACGGCGTCCAGGTTGAAGCTCGCCGCAGAGGCGAGCTGCGCGCCGGTCGCCGAGCGCTGGACCTCGTTGATCAGGTCGATGATGGGCGAGTCGTTCAGGATGCTGTCCTTGGCGGACCAGTCGACCGCCGTGCGCGCGATGGGCGAGTGGACGTAGGCCACCGTCGCGTCGTGCGCGGCCTGGGTCGCCTTGAGCACCTCGGGTGCGGGGGCGACCTGCTCGAGGTTCAGCACGTCGGTGGACTTCGCGACCACCTTCCACTTGCCGCCCTCCTTCACGAGCTTGACCTTGGCCATGGCCATGCGCTCGGCCCACATCTTGGCCTGGGCGATCGCCACGCCGTTGATGTTCTCGCTCTTGATCTCCTGGTGGCTGTGGCCCGTGAACATGACGTCGATCTCGGGGAACGCCGACGCGAGGCGCATGCCCACGTTCTCGGGCGGCAGGCCCGAGGCGGGCGAGTAGCCCGAGTACTCGGGGCCGTACTTGCCCCCGAGGCCCGCGTGCGGAACCGCCACGATCACGTCCGCGCCCTGGCGCTTTAGCTCGGGGATCCAGCGCTCGGCGGCAGCCAGCAGGCTGACCACCTCGATCTTGCCCCCCACGTGCGCCTTGTCCCAGAGCACGATGCCCGGAGGCGCGAAGCCGATGACGCCCACCTTGACCCCGCCCAGGTCCTTGATGACGAAGGGCTTGAAGAAGGGCTCCTGGGTGCCTGCTTTGTAGATGTTGGAGACGACGAACGGGAACTTCGCCTCCGCCTCGGCCTTGCGCAGGTGCGGGATGCCGAAGTTGAAGTCGTGGTTGCCCACCCCGAAGACGTCGTAGCCCATGGCGTTCATGGCCTGGATCATCGGGTTGGCGCCCTTGCCGCCCTGGACCTTGGCCTGGACGTACGGCAGGGGCGAGCCCTGCAGCATGTCCCCGGAGTCCACCAGCAAGGTGTGCTTGTTCTCGGCCCGGAACTTCTTGACCAGGGTGTAGACCTTGGCGAGGCCCATCGCCTTCTCCTGGTCCGTGTAGTAGGTCGTGGGCCAGACGTGGCCGTGCACGTCGGTGGTGCTGAGCAACGTCAGCTCCACGGTATTGGACTCGGCTGCTTGCACGGCGAGGCCCTGCCCCGTGAGGAGCAGGGCCAAGCCGACAGAAGCCGCCAACTTGAGACTATTCAAGTGGTTCTCCTTCAAAGAGGATCCGGACTAGCGCATCACCTTCGCGCCGCCGACGAGCTCGACGGCCCGCAGACGGACGATCGCTCGGAGCAGGGCCGCCTCGGTCGTGGTGTCCTTGACCTTGGCCGCCTGGATCTCGGCGCGCTCCTTGGCCTGCTTGGCCCGGACCGCATCGATCTCGCTCGCGCGCTCCGCGGCGTCCGTCAGGATGGTCACCTTGTCAGGCTGAACATCCAGGAAGCCGCCCATGACCGCCACGATCTCTTGTTTACCCCCTTGATGAACGGTCATCACCTCGGGTTCGAGCTTGGTGAAGAGGGGGGTGTGGCCGGGCAGGATGCCCAGCTCCCCCTCGACGCCGCGCACCGCGATGAAGTCCGCGTTCTCGGAGTAGACCACCCGGTCGGGTGAGATGATTTCGAGCTTGAACGGCATGGCTTAGCCCTGCGCGATCTTCTGAGCCTTCTCGACGGCTTCCTCGATGGTACCGACCATGTAGAAGGCCTGCTCGGGAAGGTCGTCGTGCTTGCCCTCGCAGATCTCCTTGAAGCCGCGGATCGTGTCGGCCAGCTTGACGTACTTGCCAGGCGTGCCGGTGAAGACCTCGGCCACGAAGAAGGGCTGCGACAGGAAGCGCTGGAGCTTACGGGCGCGGGCGACCGTGATCTTGTCCTCGGCCGACAGCTCTTCCATACCGAGAATGGCGATGATGTCCTGCAGCTCCTTGTACTTCTGGAGGATGCGCTGGACCTCACGGGCCACCTGGTAGTGCTCCTCGCCGACGACGTTGACGTCCAGCGCGCGCGAGGTCGAAGCCAGGGGATCCACCGCGGGGTAGATGCCGATCTCGGTCAAGGCACGGCTCAGGTTGGTCGTCGCGTCCAGGTGCAAGAAGGCGGTCGCAGGAGCCGGGTCGGTGTAGTCGTCCGCGGGCACGTAGATCGCCTGGATCGAGGTGATCGACCCGTTCTTGGTGGTGGTGATGCGCTCCTGCAGAGCGCCCATCTCCGTGGCCAGGGTGGGCTGGTAGCCGACCGCCGAGGGCATACGGCCCAGGAGCGCCGACACTTCCGAACCCGCCTGGGTGAAGCGGAAGATGTTGTCGATGAACAGCAGCACGTCCTGCTTCTGCTCGTCGCGGAAGTACTCGGCCATGGTCAGAGCCGAGAGGCCGACGCGCATACGGGCACCGGGCGGCTCGTTCATCTGACCGTAGACCAGGCAGGTGTTCTTGATGACGCCCGAGTCCGTCATCTCGTGGAAGAGGTCGTTGCCCTCGCGGGTGCGCTCGCCCACGCCGCCGAACACCGACACGCCCGAGTGGAACTTGGCGATGTTGTTGATCAGCTCCTGGATGATGACGGTCTTGCCGACGCCGGCGCCGCCGAACAGGCCGATCTTACCGCCCTTGAGGTAGGGAGCCAGCAGGTCGACGACCTTGATGCCGGTCTCGAGGACCTGCGGGGTGACCTCCATGTCGGTCAGCTTGGGAGCCGGCCGGTGGATGGGCCACATGGGAGCGCCTTCGGGAGCGGGCTGCTCGTCGACGGGCTCGCCGAGCACGTTGAAGATGCGGCCCTTCGTCAGGTCGCCCACGGGCACCGAGATGGGGGCGCCGGTGTCGACGACCTTCATGCCGCGAACCAGACCGTCGGTCGTGCTCATGGCGACCGCGCGGACGCGGTTGTCGCCCAGGTGCTGCTGCACTTCGGCCGTCAGGCGAACCTTGACGCCCGACTCGGTGGTTCCTTCGATGCGCAGCGCGTTGTAGATGGCGGGGAGCTGGTCATGGAAGGCCACGTCGATGACCGGGCCGATGACCTGGGTGACTTCCCCGATGTTGGCTTGGGTAGCCGTCGCAGTCATTTATGTACTCCTTAAAAAATCCGAGTTACTGGCATCGAACGGTTAGGCCTTGAGGGCCTCAGCACCGCCCACGACCTCGAGGATCTCCTGGGTGATGGCGCCCTGACGGGCCTTGTTCAGGACCAGCGTCAGGTGCTGGATCATCTCGCCCGCGTTCTTCGAGGCGTTGCTCATGGCGTTCATCTGGCTGGCGAAGAACGAGCTCGCGCTCTCCAGCATGCCCTGGTACACCACGGTCTCGAGGTACTTGGGGATGAGCTCCTCGACCATGGCTTCCGCCGACGGCTCGAAGAGGTACTCCCGCTGGGACGAGGTCGTCGCGGCCGTCTCCGGCAGGCTCGCCGGCAACAGGTCCATGACCTCCGGGGTGTAGCGGAGCATGGAGTGGAACTGCGTGTAGACGAGCTCCACCTTGTCCACCGCGCCCTCGGCGTAGAGCTTGGTGACCTCTTCGGCGACGACGCTGGCCTCGACGAAGGTCGGGATGGCCGGCAGGTTCTGGTAGCGCGAGACCACCTCGAAGTTCGAGTGGCGGAAGAAGTTGACGCCCTTGGTGCCCACGATGACGAGCTGGGGCTCGGCGCCCTTGGCCTTCCACTCCCGGACGCGGCTGACCGCCGCACGGATGACGTTGGAGTTGAAGGCGCCCGCCAGACCCTTGTCCGAGGTCAGGATGACGATGGCGACCTTCTTGACGTCGCGGCGGACCAACAGCTTGCTGTTGAGCTCACCGGCGGGCAAGTAGGAGGTCACGGTCGCGAACAGGTCCTTGATCCCCTGCGAGTAGGGGCGGGCCGCGGTGGCCCGACCCAGGGCGCGGCGGACCTTCGCCGCCGCGACCATCTCCATCGCCTTGGTGATCTGACGAGTGCTCGCAACCCCCTTGATCCGCCGCCGGATTTCTTTTGCGTTAAGCGGCATGGCGAACCTTTCCTACTTGGCGGCGAACAGGCTGGACTTGAAGGCCTTGGCGGCCTCCTCGATCTTCGCCTTGTGCTCGTCGCTGAACTGACCCTTGGCGCTGATCTCGTCGAGCACCGTCCCGAGGTTGTTCTTGGCGTAGGCGAGGAACTCGTTCTTGAAGCGAACGATCTCCTTGACCTCGACGTCGTCCAGCAGGCCGGCGGTGCCCAGGTAGATGAGCGTGGTCATCTGACCGACCGAGTACGGGTGGTACTGGGGCTGCTTCATGAGCTCCATGAGGCGCTGACCGCGCGCGAGCTGCGCCTGGGTGGCCTTGTCCAGGTCCGAGGCGAACTGCGCGAAGGCCGCGAGCTCACGGTACTGGGCGAGCTCGCCCTTGATCTTGCCGGCGACCGACTTGATCGCCTTGGTCTGGGCCGAACCGCCGACGCGGCTGACCGAGATGCCGACGTTGACCGCGGGCCGGAAGCCGGCGTTGAAGAGGTCGGTCTCCAGGAAGATCTGGCCATCGGTGATCGAGATGACGTTGGTCGGGATGTACGCCGAGACGTCGCCCGCCTGGGTCTCGATGATGGGCAGGGCGGTCATGGAGCCGTTGCCCATGGCGTCCGACAGCTTGGCGCCGCGCTCCAAAAGACGGCTGTGGAGGTAGAAGACGTCGCCGGGGTAGGCCTCACGACCGGGCGGACGACGGAGCAGCAGGGACATCTCGCGGTAGGCCCAGGCCTGCTTGGTGAGGTCGTCGTACACGATCAAGACGTGCTTGCCGTTGTACATGAACTCCTCGCCCATCGCCGCACCGGCGAAGGGGGCGATGAACTGCATGGGGGCGACCTCTTCGGCCGTCGCGGCGACGACGATCGAGTAGCTCATGGCGTCGGCATCCTCGAGCGCCTTGACGACGCGGGCCACCGTCGAGGCCTTCTGGCCGACGGCGACGTAGATGCAGATGACGTCCTTGCCCTTCTGGTTGATGATCGTGTCGATGGCGACAGCGGTCTTGCCGGTCTGGCGGTCGCCGATGATCAGCTCGCGCTGGCCGCGGCCGACGGGGATCATCGCGTCGATGCCGAGGATACCGGTCTGCAGGGGCTCGTGGACCGACTTACGGGCGATGATGCCGGGGGCCTGACCCTCGATGGGACGGAACTTGTCCGTGGCGAGCGCACCCTTGCCGTCGATCGGCATGCCGATCGCGTTGACGACGCGGCCCAGGAGGGCGTCGCCGACGGGCACCGAGGCGATGCGGCCGGTCGACTTGACGGTGCCGCCTTCCTTGATCTTCTTGTAGTCGCCCAAAACGACGGCGCCGACGTTGTCCTCTTCGAGGTTGAACACCATGCCCGTGACGTCCTGGCCGAAGTCCAGCAGCTCGCCGGCCATGGCCTTCTGGAGGCCGTGGATGCGGGCGATGCCGTCGCCCACCTCGAGGACGGTACCGGTGTTGGTGACCGTCATCTCGCCGCTGTACTTCTCGATCTGTTGCCGCAGGACCGCGGTGATTTCATCGTGACGAATGCCAATCATGGCTGCTCCTCTTTCCTAGTTTTAAGCCAGGGTGCGAGCGAGCGCTTCGAGGCGCCCCCGCAGGCTGTTGTCGATAACCTTGTCGCCGACCTTGACCACGATGCCGCCGATCAGGTCGGGGTCGATGGTGGCCTCCATCTCGATTTCCCGCGCGGTCGCCTGGGCCAGCACGCGGCGGAGCTCCTCGGTCTCGTCGGAGGCCATGGGCAGCACGGTCCGGACGGTCACCTTGAGGCGCTTACGGAAGGCGTTGTAACGCTCGCGGAAGGCGTGCTGCACCTGACCGATGCTGCCTCCGCGCTGCTTGTCGAACATCAAGAGCAGCGTGTTGTACGTGATGGGCTCGATCTTGCCCTCGAAGAGCTGCTTGACGATGGACTTCTTGTCCTCGGTGGAGACCACCGCGCTCTCCCACAGGCGGGTGAGGTCGGGGTGGTCGGAGAGGATCTGGGCGATCGCCGCCAGGTCCTGGTCCACCTTGTCGAGGTTGCCCTGCGCCTCGGCGACCTGGAAGAGGGCGTCGGCGTAACGTTGGGCTACAGAGTGATTGGGCATGATCCGTCTCCCACTTTCTGGATGAAGCGCGACACCAGCTGACGCTGGAGGTCGGGACCCATCTGGCGGCGCAGCTCGGCTTCGGCCTCGTCGAGGGCCCGCTGCAGCAAGGTGACCCGGATGGTCTGCTGGGCGAGGCTCTTCTCGCGCTCGATCTCGAGCTTGGCGTGGTCACGCAGGCGCTGGGCATCGGTGCCGGCCGTCGACTCGATGTCCTTGGCCACCAGGGCGGCGTTGTTCTTGGCGCTCGAGACGATCGCGGCGAGCTCCTGCTCGACGTTGGCGAGGCGGGTGCGGAACTCGGCGAGCTCCGTTTCGGCCTTGGCCTGGGCGGCCTCGGCGGCCTCGAGGGCCAGACGGTTCGCCTCGTTGCGCTCCCGCAGGGTCTTGGCGACCATGGGGCCCGCGAACTTGTAGAGCACGAAGGCGATTAAGACGAAGTTGAAGACGGCAAAGAAGGTCTGAAGGACGATCGCGTTCATGCCTCGTTCCCTCCGCGGGTGGCGGAAACAGCAGCGGGCTCGGCACCCGCCTTGCGAGCGATGAGGTTGGCCAAGGCGGAGACGTCACCCGACAGTTCGTTGAGGGCGGCGTCGCGCTCGGTCCGGATGGACTGGCGGGCGCTCTCGATCTGCGCTCCGACTTCGGCCTTGACCGACGTCAGGAGGGCCTGACGCTTGCTCTCGGCCTCGGCGACGGCAGCCGACACGGCTTCCTGCGCCTCGACCCGCGCGGCCTTCATGCGGGTCTCGTAATCCTGCTGGAGCGCCTGGATCTGGTCGAGATCCTGCTTGGCCTGGGCGTGCTTGCCTGCGACGTAGGCCCGGCGCTCCTCGAGGACCTTGGTGACCGGCTTGAAGAAGATGGCGTTCATGATCCCGGCGAACACCAGGAACAAGGCCATCTGAATCAGCAAGGTCAGATTCAAGTCCAGCATCGAGGAACTCTCCTATTCCAGAAAACCGAAAAAAGGGGCGCCGGGACAGCCCTCGGCCGTCCCGGCTTCCCGACTACTGACCGACGGCGCTCAGGAACGCACCGGCGATCGGGGTCGCGACCTGGGTCACGAGCATGATCGCGATAACGAACGCGAGCAGCGCCAAGACTTCGAGCAGGGCGAAGGTGATGAACATGGTGCCCTGGAGGCGGCCCTGGGCTTCCGGCTGACGGGCGATACCCTCGATCGTCTTGCCGAAGAGGTTGCCCTCGCCGAGGCCGGGGCCGATGGTGCCGAGGCCGATGGCAAGGCCGGCGCCGATGGCGGCGAGACCGGCGAACGTGCCCATGCCAGCCATCGCGGTGGGATCAAGAGCCATTTGGTGAGTTCTCCTTTCGTGGTTCAGCGTCGAAAATGATGGAAACTAGACGAGAAATCCTAGTGGTGCTCTGCCACGGCGGCCCCGATATAGGACGCCGACAGGGTCGCGAAGATGAAGCCTTGAATCGCGCCGACGAAGAGCTCGAGCGGCAACAGGGCGGCTGCCCCGACGTAGGCCATGCCCAGGAGGATGAGGCCCACGACGTGGCCCGCCACGATGTTGGCGAACAGACGAAGCGCGAGCGAGAGAGGACGGGTGATGTCCTCGAGCATCCGCAGGGGAAAGAGGGCCCACGGCTTGGCGAACCAGTGGTGGCCGATGAAGCCGACCACGCCGTTGGCCCGGATGCCGGAGACCCAGTACATCACCAGGCTCAGGATGGCCAGAGCGGCGGTGGTGTTGAGGTCCGCGGTCGGAGCGTGATAGACCAGCCCGTGCGGGGCGTTGAGCCCCAGGCCGTGCGCGGCGGCCTCGCCGAGCCCGGCGAGCTCCCATGCCCGCCAGGGCAGGAGGCCGAGCCAGTTGGCGGTCACGATGAAGACGAACAGCGAGCCGATGAACCAGAGGTACTTGCTCGCTCCGTGACCGATGAAGTCGGTGAGGATCTTCTGGATGAACTCGACCACCGCCTCGATGGCCGTTGCGCGCTTGACCTTGCTGGATGCGGGCCGCATGGTGACGGCGCGACCCAGCAGGCCGAAGACCAGGATAGCGACGAGCATGGCGACGACGGTCGAAAGGATCGTGTCGACGTGGACGACGCCCCAGGGGGTGTGCTGGGCCCAGTGCACCCCGAGCTGGATGCCGCCCTCGGCGGCGTGACCGGCCCCGTGGCCGGCGGCTTCGGCGGCGTGCCCCGCGGCGGCTGCCGCATGGCCTGCTGCCGCGTCGGCGCCGTGACCGGCGGCCGGGGCCGCCTCGTGTCCGGCCTGCGCGAGCTTGAACGCGTGCTGTGACAAACCCGTGTCCTCCTCAGCAAGTCTCGCGCGAGTGCGAGCCCTGCAGCGTTGCGACGATCATGACCCAGTTCCGACCGATCAGCTGGGCAAGGAAGCAAGCCCACCACGCCGACTGCCAGAACCGCAGCGCCAAGTAGATGGCGAAGATGCCAACCGCTTGACGGGTCAGCATCAGGATCACGACCTGCCCCATCGCGGGGATGCGGCCCCGGCTCGTCGTGCGCTCGACCTGGCGTCCCAAGAGCCCGAAGTAGGCGATGGTGGCCAGAAAGCCCAGTGCGGCCGAGAACCCCCAGGTCGGCTGTCCCAGGATCACTCCCAGGGCGAGGGAACCCCCTCCGGCAACGGCCAAGTGCTTGTACAACGCGCCTTCGAGGCGCCCCATCTCACTAGCCATCCGAGCCATCCTGACGCTGTAGGGCGACGTAGAGCCCGTAGAGTCCGCTTGCGAAACCCAGCACGATGCCGATGACGAGCCCCCAGGGGGCCGTCCCGAGCCAGCGATCGGCGAAGTAGCCGAGAGCCGTTCCGGCGAGCAGCGCGCCCAAGAAGCTGTAACCGAGCTGAATTCCCTTCAAGTGTCCTCTCCGGGGTCGCCCACGATATCACGCTCACCCACCGACCGACCCGGTGGTACACGAAACCCCGCCGGAGTTCCGGCGGGACTTCCTCCCCTGACGGGGGACAGAGGGCGAGCTTTAATCGTCCTTTAACGTGAATAACACGAATCGGCGCTCCACGCAAGGCATTTGCGGGGGTTTGATCGGTAAATTACTGTTGCTTCGGCGGCGGTTAGGATCCCTCATGGGGCGGGCATACAAGAAGCAACGGTTACGGGGGCGGGCCGCAACGGCGCGTCCCGCAGCATGTTCCACGAGGCCCCTCATGGACGGAACGGACGCCTTCAAACGCTCAGGCCCGGGTGCCGGCAGCAACCCTTTCGCCGATCGCTCCTACTCGGACCAGTTCGTCCGGAGCGCGACGCAACCCCTGGGCCGTCGCCAGACGCGTCCCTTGGAGATCACCTCCGAGGTCCTGTCGCAGCAGGTGGCGGCAGCCGAGGAGCAGATCCAGCTCTGCCGGACTATCCTGGACCGGTTCGGCCCCCGCGTGAAGCTGCTCAAGACGGCGAGCGAGCAGGCCAAGAAGGCCGCTCCGGCGCCTGCTGCGGCCCCCGAGCCCAAGAAGGGCCTCAAGCCTCCCGCCCTCAAGAAGCCGGCGCCCGCCCCCATGGCGGGCCCCATGTCTCCGCAGGACAAGGCACTGGTCGAGAAGATTACCAAGCGCCTCGGGGAGAACGCGGATCTGGCGCGGCGGGCGGCGATCGCCGTGCACCAGTTCGAAGAGGCGGCCCGCTCGGTGGCCGAGACGCATGCGAAGCTGAACCAGGCGCGCATGATGGCTCCCGCGCAGGGCTACGCGTTGCTCGAGAGCCTGGAGACCTCGAAGCTCCAGGGCCGGGTCTACCCGATCTGCAACTTCTACGAGGTCTTCAAGGACGAGGAGTCCTTCTGGCAGCTCTTCCCGCCCCCTAACCAGCAGCCGGGCGCGAGCGCCCCTGGCAAGACCGGCCGGCTCTTCGGCGGCAAGTAACCCGCGGTCGCTCACGTATCCACCCGAGCGTAAGGACGACGTCACCCTCGCGAACGCGGGGGTCCAGCGCATGCGCTCCCGAGAGCAAACCCTGCCCCCGCTTTCGCGAGGGTGACGCCGTTTCCGCGGGGATGACGGGAGGGCCAATCATAGTCTTTAAAGGGCGTCCTACACGGACGGCGGCTGATCCGCCTTGGGCTCCGCGGACTGCGGGGTCGCCTCCGGCAGCGCGGCCTCCAGGGCCAGCTGCACCTCGGCCGGCACCGGCATGCTCGGGATCTCCGTGAGCACCGGCTGCTGCGGCTGCGCCTGCGCCCGCCGCCGCCCCTTGTACAGGAGCGCGATGATCTTCGCGACCGCCTGGAACAGCTCGGGCGGCACCGCCTGATCCACCTCGACCTGGCTGTAGAGCATCCGCGCGGTGGGGGGATCCTCCACGATGAGGATGAAGTTCTCCTCGGCGATGCGCCGGATCTCCAGCGCGTACGCGTTCTTGCCCTTGGCGATGACGACCGGGGCCTTCTGGCCCTTCTTCGGCTTGTACTCCAGCGCCACGGCGTAGTGGGTCGGGTTCGTGATGACCACGTCCGCCTCGGCCACCGCGCCGCGGCCGGCGTTCATGGCCATCTCCATCTGCTTCTGGCGGATGCGGCCCTTCACGTGCGGGTCGCCTTCCAGCTTCTTGTACTCGTCCTTCTGCTCCTGCTTGGACATCTTGAGGGACTTCTCGTACTGCCACTTCTGCAGGCCGTAGTCCAGGATCATCAGGACGATCATGGTCAGGGCGATCTTCTGGAGGATCGTGAGCAGCAAGGATCCCAAAAGCGCCATGGAGGCCGGGACGGCCATGCCCGAGGTGAGCAGGATCTGTCCCAGGGCGTCCTTGACGATGCCGTAGGACATCCAGCCGATGACGATGATCTTGATGAGGCTCTTGACCAGCTCGATGACCTTCTTGAGGGAGAAGAGCTGCTTGGCCCCGTTGATGGGGTTGATCTTCTTGAAGCCCTCGGCGGGGTTGAGCGGCTTGAGCGTGATCATCACGCCCACCTGCAGGAGGTTGCCGATCCATGTGAGCAGAAAGGCGAGGGCGGCGATGGGGACGCTGCAGATCAGGATGATCAGGCAGGCCTTGAGCAGGATGCCCGTGACGCCCTTCAGATCGTAGTCGGTGAAGAGGTAGAGCTGCTCGTAGGTCTCGACGAAGAACCCGTACAGGTACTTGAAGGCGAGCTGGCCGAAGGCGTTGATGCTGTAGGCCAGGCCGAAGAGCAGGAATGTGACCGTCACGTCCTGGCTCTTGAGGACGTTACCCGATTTACGCGCTTCCTGGCGTTTATGGTCTGTTGCGGGTTCTGTTTTTTCGTCGGACACCCTGCCACCACCTCCCTTCGCTGTCCGTTTTAGCCGCCGGCGCTTCCGGTCCATCGGCAAGATCCCAGGCGGCTGACGAGCCCCGCGGGAGTTTGTGACAAAGACACCAAGCGGCCTGGTGACCCATAACACGGATCTTCCAGGCGGTCCGTCTTACTATACCCCACATAACGCCGGAAGGCCGCGCCGACGGAACGGAGCGCGGTCAGGCCCCCATCGATCGCTGTCACGCACCGATCTGCTCCCCGTCGAGGACGGGGGCGCCGTTGCCGTGCGCGTTCGACCCGCTATGGAGATCAAGGATGACCCTGCAGCAGAACCTCTCGGAGTTCATCGATTACCTGATGGTGGAACGCGCCCTGTCCGAGCACACGCTGGCGGCGTACAACAACGACCTCAGGCAGTTCATCGAGTTCCTGCACGCCCATGAGATCCAGAGCTGGGGCCAGACCACCCGCATGACCATCACGGGCTTCACCAAGGAGCTCCGCGAGCGCGGCCTCGCCGCCACCTCGATCGCCCGCAAGATCGCGGCCATCAAGACCTTCTACCAGTACCTGCTCCGCGAGAAGCTGATCGATCGCGATCCTTCGGCCGAGGTCGAGCGCCCCAAGACCGCTCGCTACCTGCCCAAGGTCCTCAACCAGAGCGAGGTGACCCGCCTGGTCGAGCAGCCCGCGGACCTGCGCGATCGCGCCATTCTCGAGCTGCTCTACGCCGGCGGCCTGCGCGTGAGCGAGCTGACCCGCATCAACCTGCAGGACCTGAACCTCACCACCGGCTACGTCCGCTGCTTCGGCAAGGGCTCCAAGGAGCGCCTGGTGCCCATCAACCGCGCGGCCATCACGGCGCTGGAGGCCTACCTCACGCAGGTCCGCCCCAAGACCAAGGTCCGGCCCAGCGAGCGCGCGTTGTTCCTGAACTACGCCGGGCGCCGCCTGACGCGCCAGGGCATCTGGAAGGTCGTCAAGGAGGCCGCCAAGGAGGCGGGCATCACCAAGGACATCACGCCGCACACGCTACGCCACAGCTTCGCGACGCACCTGATCGAGAACGGCGCGGATTTGCGCTCGGTGCAGGAGATGCTCGGCCATGCCGACATCTCGACCACCCAGCTCTACACGCACGTCTCCAAGCGCCGCATGAAGGACGTCTACGGCGCCGCTCGGCGTCGCGCCCAGGGCTGACCCCTTCCCGACGAAACGACCGCCTCCTGTCGCTACTTGGCGTCGAACGAGCCGACCTGGGCGAACCGCACGCGCTGGGCGAACTCCTCGCGCGTCATGCTCTCTTCCTTGCCCCACGGGTTGTTGAAGTAGACGCGATCCCCGTCGACCTTCGAGACGTCGACGGCATGGAAGCCATGGAAGCGCCCGCTCTCGTCGGCCTCGCCCCAGGCAATCCCCACCGGCACCGAGTTGCCCTTGCCGGTCTCGTCGGCAAGACGGTTCACGAGGGCACCCGTGTCCACCTGCTTGGCCCCGTCGTCGGCATAGCCCCGGTAGCTCGGGGCGAGCAGGGTGTCGACCTTGGCGCCCGACAGGCCCGCCATGGTCCGGTGGACGAGGCCGGCCCCCATCTGCGTCGGATCGGTCGCCTCGTCCTTCACCGGATCGTAGTCCACGCCCTCGCCCAGGCCATACTCCATGAAAGCGGCCTGGAAGAGGCGCGAGGAGGCCGTCCGCTCATCCAGGACATCGACCTCGACGATCTTGCCGTCGGGCATCATGCGCTTGGCCTTGTCGTACTGAGGCTCCTCGGAGCCGGGATCCCGCACGACGGCGTCGCCGTTGGCCAGGTTGACCTTCCCCTCCGGAGACGCGAGGCCGCCGACCAAACGGGCGTATTCCGCCGGGTTCTCCCTGGCCAGCTTGACCTGGACGGTCGTGACGGTGCAGGTCCCGTAGCTTTCCTGGGCAATGGAGGCCGGCAGGGAGACCTCCTGGACGAGGTCGCTCACGAGCCCTTTGGCATCCAGGCCTTCCAGCGTGGGCCTGGTGGAGACGTCATGCAGCGAGTCGAGCAGGGTCCCGCCGCTCGTCGAACGGGAACCGCCCGTCAGCGTTCCCTCGATGAGCATGACCTGGAGAGACAGCCGAGCCGAGGGATCGCCGCTCAAGAAGCTGTCCAGACCCTTGTACTGATCCTGCTGCTTCGGCGAGAGCTTCTCGTAAGCCGCCTGCGCCAGACCCTCGTTGGTCCGGATGAGGTCCGTGGCCACCTCGTCCCACTCGCCGTTCAACTCGTCGAGGGGAACGGCGTCCCGCTCGATCCGCGTGAACTTGTTGACGTTGATCGGATCCGCGTCATGTCGGAAGCTGTCGAACTCTCGGCGCACGTCCGCCGGCGTCGGCTCAGCGGGCCCGAGATCCATGGCGAGGAAGTCGTCCGCCGAGACCTGGCCGACACTATCCCGCAGATCCGGCAAGGCCTGGGGCGACGGTACGGCCTTCACCTGGTTCTGATCGCGCCCAAGTGCCGGCTCAGGCCCCTGGGGCGGCATCTGTGGCACGGCGGAAGGCAGCGAGGGACGCGGCGCGACCGGCCGGATACTCGATTGATTGCCGATGGGTCCTGCCATTCGTCCTCCTGGCATGCCGCTGCCCGTGCGATGGTGGAACCGGCCACGCGTGCCCCGAGGCGAGGCCTAGTTCTCTTTACCCCGAACCGACTCCTGCTCCTCGTCGAACGAGGGCACGTCCTCCTCTCGGACGGAGGTCCGCAGCAGGCGCCACAGGCGGATCCTCAGGGCCTCGCCGTACTTGCGCCACAGGTAGTCCTCCAGCTCCTCTTCGGTGAGCAAGGGGATGAGCGATGCCGGATCCCGCCGGTCGAGGAGCGCGCGCCGCGCCCGCAGCAGGCTGTAGAAGTCCACCTTGTAGGACTGATAGACGTCGCGCAGCGCGACGAGGTAGGTTCCCACCGGGGTCGGCTTGCCGACCTGCGTCATGGCCGCCAGGCGCTGAAAGCCCTCCCGGCTGGCGGCCGGGAAGCCCTTGAAGGCACCATCGCTCGCCAACTGCAGGGCGCCGCCCACGAACTTCTCGAGCTCCGGGATCTGGAGCAAGGCCACCTGGACCTGGGCGGGCGTCACGGTCGTCGGCGCCTCCTGGCGCAGGCGCTCACCTTCCCGGGACGTCCAGGGGATCGCGAGGGCCTCCGCCCGGGCCGCCACGAGGGCCTTCGGGGCCGACGGCGCCGGCAGCTGAGCGACTTTGTCCAGGTCGATGGTCACATGCTCGAGGGGCGGCACCAGATCCAGGACGGGCTGCATGGGGGCGAGCGCCTGGGGCGGCAACGGCGGCGGCAAGGGCCTAGAGCGCGCGAGGCGCTGCGCCCCGGCAAGGTCGTCCCCCAAGGACGCGCGGCCCGAGCGCCCGCCCTGAGCCTCATAACGGCCTTCTTCAAGAGGCTTGCCCGCCATGGCCGACAGCGCCCCGTCGAGCGCCGGACCGCTCTTGGCGATGAGGTCGAGCACCCGCTGGGCCATGGCCGGCAGCGCCCGCTCCAGCTCCGCAGCGGCATCCGGCTCGCCGCGCATGTGGTCGAGGTTGCCGGCCGCCGCCGCGAGCGGGTTGGCCATGGGCAGGACCACGTCCGCCGGGCCCGGCAAAGGCGGCCGCGGCAGGGTCCCCGCCCCGGGCACGTCGAGCGGCGGTGCGACCGGCGCCGTCTCGACGACGAGCTCTCCGCCCTCGCGCAGGCTAGGAGGCTGCGGACTCCGCGTGAAAGCCAGATCGCACGGATTGAACATGGCGTCACTCCTTAGGTTGGGGCCAGGCGATGCGGCACGGCGATCGCCACCACCTTTATCCGGCCGCCAAGCGGGGAAGTGTCGTCAAATGTTCGTCAAGAGCGTGAAAGGTTCCGCAAGCGGGTATTAAATCCTCGTTGGGTCACTTCTCTGACGTACCGCCAACACGGGCGTCGGGAGTGATACACAAGCGCGCAAGCATATGCTACGATAGGCCAGTCCTGGCCAAGCCCCCCTTCCTACAAGGCAAGGTACGAATACGAGATGAAGATCGTCATCGGCAGCGACCACGGCGGTTACGAGCTCAAGCAGCAGCTCCTCGCCTATCTCTCGGAGCTTGGCCACACGCCCGTTGATCTCGGGACTCATTCCACCGAATCCGTCGACTACCCGGATTTCGCCTTCCTCGTCGCCGCGACCGTCGCCAAAGGGGAGGCGCCGGTCGGCATCATCGTGGACGGCGCCGGGATCGGCTCGTCGATCGTCGCCAACAAGGTGCCCGGCATCCGGGCCAGCCTCTGCAACGATCTCTTCGCCGCCCGGAATGCCCGCGAGCACAACCACGCCAACGTCCTGACCCTGGGCTCCCGCATCATCGGGATCGGGCTCGCCAAGGAAATCGTCAAGACCTGGCTCGACACCCAGCCCTGCCCGCGTCATGCCCGCCGGATCTCGAAGATCCAGGACCTCGAATCCCAGCTCTATCGGCTGAACTCCTAAGAAGAGGAACGGATGGACCTTACGGCTCTCGTCGATCAAGTCACCCGCCAGGTTACGGCCGCCACGGGGGCCGCAACCCCGTCGCTCTCCCCTCGCCTCGTCTGGCTCGTCTACACCGAAGACACCCGCGCCTTCTCGGACGCCGTCAGCGCCCTGACCAGCCGCGGCAACGAGGTGGTCGTGGCCGTGCCCCGCTGGGCCGAGGCCGTGCTCGCCACGGGCAACATCGCCTCCCAGGGCGCCCGCATCGTCAGCGAGGCCTCCCTCAAGGGATCCCTGGAGGCCGAGGTGGGTGCGGCCGACGTGGTGGTCCTGCCGAGCCTGCCACGTTCCCTGGCCAACCAGCTCCTCGCCAAGGACTCGGACGCTTTTGCCGCCCGCGTGGTCAAGGCCGCGCTCGCCAAGGGCAAGCGGGTCCTCTCCTTCGACGAGTTGAGCGACAAGCTCACGGCCCTCGGCCTGCGCCAGGGCTCCCTCGGCGAGCTGACGGGCGGCTCGGCCGGCGTTGCCGCCGAGAACCACGCCCTCGCCCGCATGATCGACCACACGCTGCTCAAGGCGGACGCCACCGAGGCCGAGATCACCAAGCTCTGCCAGGAGGCCGCCAAGCACCACTTCATGTCCGTCTGCGTCAACCCCTCGAACGTGGCGCTCGCCGCCAAGCTGCTCAAGGGCACGGACGTCAAGGTCTGCACCGTCGTGGGCTTCCCGCTCGGCGCCACGCCGTCCGAGGTCAAGGCCTTCGAGACCAAGCAGGCGATCGCCGACGGCGCCACCGAGATCGACATGGTCCTCAACATCGGTGCTCTCAAGAGCAAGCGCTACGACCTCGTCGAGGCCGACATCCGCGCGGTCGTCCAGGCCTGCGGCGGGCTCGTCAGCAAGGTCATCCTCGAGACCTGCCTCCTGACCGACGAAGAGAAGGTCACGGCCTGCGCGCTCTCCAAGTCGGCGGGTGCGACCTTCGTCAAGACGTCCACGGGCTTCTCGAAGGGCGGCGCCACCGCCTACGACATCGCCCTCATGCGCGCGACGGTCGGCCCCGAGCTCGGCGTCAAGGCGTCGGGCGGCGTGCGCGATCGCAAGGGCGCCCTGGAGATGATCAAGGCCGGGGCGACCCGCATCGGGGCCTCGGCCTCGGTGAGCATCGTCGGCGGCGGCAAGTCCAGCACCTCGGGCTACTAGCACGGTCCCGCGGGGCCATAAGGAGTAACGATGGAGAACGTCCAGCTTCGCACCTACGTCTTCCTCGACAATCTGCAGCCGCAGTTCGCCGCCTACTCGGCGTCCACGGCCGCTGGCTACCTGCCCGTCGCGGGCCAGGCCGCCCTCTACGTCGAGATCGCCCCCGGCATGGAGATCAACCGCCTGATGGACGTTGCTCTCAAGGCCACGCACGTGACGCCCGCCGAGCAGATCGTCGAGCGCCAGTACG
This sequence comes from Candidatus Sericytochromatia bacterium, assembly GCA_036676985.1. Classification (GTDB taxonomy): domain Bacteria; phylum Cyanobacteriota; class Sericytochromatia; order S15B-MN24; family UBA4093; genus DATNQJ01. The sequence continues at coordinate 98,354 of JAKFBU010000004.1, read as the reverse complement.
GCATGCTCGAGCTGCACAGCGACTCGCAGGCCGACGTGCGCGCCGCCGGTGAGGCCATCCTCAACGCCATCGGCAAGACCGAGCACGATCGCCTCAAGCCCAAGATCATCAGCAGCCAGGTCATCCGCCACGTGGACGATCACCAGGCCATGCTCATCAACCGCTCGGGCCGCAAGGGCATGATGCTCATCGGCGGACAGACGCTCTTCATCATGGAGTGCTACCCGGCCGCCTACGCGACGCTCGTCGCCAATGAGGCCGAGAAGGCCGCCAACATCAACATCGTCATCATCCGGGCCGCCGGCGCCTTCGGCCGCGTGTACCTCGCGGGCGAAGAGGCCGACGTCATGGTCGCCGCCGAGGCGGCCACCAAGGCCCTCGAAGGCCTCGCCGGCGTCGAAGAGCTGGCCAAGAAGTAGGGACACCCAGTAGGCACAAGCAGGGCCGGGCGTTCCGGTCCGTCTTAAGAGGAGAGTAATCACCCATGGCTGAAGCGTTGGGAATGATCGAGTGCAAGAGCTTCGCGGCGATGGTCGAGGCCGCTGACGCGATGGTCAAGGCCGCCAAGGTCGAGCTGGTCCAGATGGTCCAGACCGGCGGCGGCTTTGTGACCGCGATTGTCCGTGGCGACGTGGCCGCCGTGAAGGCCGCCACCGACGCGGGCGCCCGTGCCGCCGAGAAGGTCGGCGAGGTGGTCGCCGTCCACGTCATCGCCCGTCCGCACGCCAACGTCGACACCGTGCTGCCCCTGGGCCGCCGCGTCTCCACCGTGGACCCCGTCGCCCAGGTCAACTACTAAGCCGGAGCCTGAGGCAGGTCACCCCCGCAAGCCCTTCCCACACGGGGACGGGCGGGGCGGGGGTGGCCTGATCCCATTTCCGTCGCGAAGGAGCGTCGCATGCTCATTGGCAAGATCGTCGGCACCGTCGTCGCCGACCAGAAGGACGAGAAGCTCATCGGTACCAAGCTCATGGTGGTCCGCCAGCTGAACGTCGAAGGCAAGGAATCCGGCGGCTACGTCATCGCGGCCGACTCGGTCGGAGCGGGCATCGGCGAGGTCGTCCTGTACGCCTCGGGAAGCTCGGCTCGCCAGACCTACGCCACCGAGGGCAAGCCCATCGACGCGACCATCATGGCCATCGTCGACACCTGGGACGTCGAGGGAGTGACCAAGTACACCAAGGACACGCCCATTGCCGTTGGCGAATGGTAGGTGAGTGATGGCCATCGATCAGGACCAGATCAACTCCCTCGTCAGCCAGGTCATGGGCCGGCTGCACGCTGAGGGCGTCGTCAAGCCGAGCGTCCCCCAGCCCCTCGCGCGCCTCGAGGGCGCCCGCCCCGTGGCCTACGCGCCCTCGGGCGACGGCATCTTCCCGGATCTCGACGCCGCCGTCGCGGCCGCCAAGGTCGCCCAGCGCCAGCTGGTCGAGATGTCGCTCGAGAAGCGCAAGCAGATGATCGCCGCCATGCGGGCGGCGGTGCTCGCCAACCTCGAGACCCTCGCGCGCATGGCCGTCGACGAGACGGGCCTCGGCCGCTACGAGGACAAGCTCAACAAGAACCGCCTGGTCGCCACCAAGACCCCGGGCGTCGAGGACCTCGACCCCATCGTCTGGACGGGCGACGACGGCATGACGCTCGTCGAGCGGGCCCCTTGGGGCGTCATCGGGGCGATCGCCCCCACGACCAACCCCTCGGAGACCATCATCTGCAACTCGATCGGCATGATCGCCGCGGGCAACTCGGTGGTCTTCGGGCCGCACCCCAAGGCCAAGGGCGTCACGAACTTCGCCATCAGCCTGTTCAACCAGGCCATCCAGTCGGTCGGCGGCCCCAAGAACCTGGTCTGCTCGGTGGCCGAGCCCTCCATCGAGGTCTCGTCGGCCCTGATGAAGCACAAGGACATCAAGCTCCTGGTGGTCACGGGCGGCCCCGGCGTGGTCAAGGCCGCCATGAACTCGGGCAAGAAGGCCATCTGCGCCGGCCCCGGCAACCCGCCGGCGGTCGTCGACGAGACGGCCGACATCCCGCAGGCCGCCAAGAACATCTACCTGGGCTCGACCCTCGACAACAACATCGTCTGCATCGCCGAGAAGGAGATCATCGCGGTCGCCTCGATCGCCGATCGCCTCAAGGAAGAGCTCAAGCGCTGCGGCGCCTACGAGCTCACCTCAACCCAGACCGAGCGCCTGATGAAGGTCATCCTCGTCAAGCAGAACGGCCCGGGCGTCGAGAGCGACATCAACAAGGACTGGGTCGGCAAGGACGCGCACGTCATCCTCAAGGAGATCGGCGTGGACGCGCCGTCGACCTGCCGGATGGTGCTCTGCGAGGTCAACCGCAACCATCCCCTGGTGTGGACCGAGCAGCTCATGCCCGTCATCCCCCTGGTGCGGGTGCGCGACATCGAAGAGGCGATCGAGCTGGCCAAGGAGGTCGAGCACGGCTACGGCCACACGGCCACCATCCACTCCAAGAACGTCGATCACATGCACAAGATGGCGCGTGAGATGGACACGGCGATCTTCATCAAGAACGGACCGACCTTTGCGGGGCTGGGCCTCGGCGGCGAAGGACCCACCTCCTTCACCATCGCCCACCCCACGGGCGAGGGGCTGACGACGGCTCGGCACTTCACCCGCCTGCGTCGCTGCGTCTTGAAGGACAACTTCCGGATCGTCTAGGCGATGCCTTTGCTGGAAAGCCACGGGCGTTGCCCCCGCTGCGAGGACGCCTACCTGGAAGGAACCTACCTCGGGGCCACGGCCGTGGACCGTTGCCCCGCGTGCATGGGGCATTGGTTCCAGCGGGGGGAGCTCGCGGAATTCCTCAAATCGCCCACGCTGGAGTACGTGGCCAACCACTACACCCAGCTGCGCATCCCGGCTGTCCAGGTCAGCCGGGCCGCCCAGTGCCCCTCCTGTGACGTCGCGCTCCGCCGGGCGCGCCCCAAGCAGCTGGGCGAGGCGGCGGTGGACGTGTGTCCGCGGTGCGGGGGCACGTGGTTGGACGGAGTCGAGATGCAGCGGGTACTCGTCTCCCAGACCAAGGGTAAGGGTTTCATCCGCTGGGTGCTGGAGACGATCGAGTTCGTGGTGACGTCCGGATGGCGAACCAAGTGACCTTTGCCGAGCGCTGGCAGTCGCTCCCGCATGCGGGGGGGACGGCCGGTCCGCGTACGGTCGGCTGGATGGAGGCCACGGCCCGCGAGCACCCGGGCCATGCCTACGTCGGCGACGACGCCATGCTGGTGGCGCTGCCGGTGCACGAGCACCTGGTGGACCTCTACATGGCAGGCCGGGATAAGAGCGCCCTCGCCGAGGCCCTCGACCGCGAGCTGCCCCGCCTCCTGGCCGTCGTCGGCCCCCGACCCGCCATCGTGGTCAAGGGCTCCGAGGGCCACATGCTCGAGCCCTACGGCTTCGGGCGCGTCGACGAGCTCCTCTACTACCTCATGGACCCCCTGCAGGCGGGTTCGGACCATCCGGCCATCCGCCGGGCCACCATGGGCGATCTCGATGCCCTCCTGGCGCTCGATCATGCCTCCTTTCCAATCCCCTACCAGCGCGGCCGCAACGAGATGACGGTCCACCTCGACGGCCTCTCCATCGTCAAGGTGGCCGAGGACGCGGACGGGATCTTCGGCTTCAGCATCCTGCAGCCCCTGGGCCCCTGCTATCACCTGGGCGCGGTGGGCGTGCACCCCGACCGCCAGCGGCAGGGCTGGGGCCGGATCCTCTTCCAGGAGGCCGTCTTCGCGGCCGGTCAGGCGGGGGCGACGAGCCTCGGCCTCACGACCCAGGTGAGCAACACGCCCTCGCGCCGCATCTACGAGTCGGTAGGCATGGCCTCCGAGCCCCTCGGCCCGGTCTGGGCGAGACTCGGCCTATGACGGCCCTGACGCAGGCGCTGCTGGACAAGATTCGCGAGGCGGGCCTCGTGGACGGCGACGCCGCGGAGCCCGTCCACCGCATGCTCGCCCGCACCGCGGACCTGGTCGTGGTGAACGCAGCGGCCGCCGAGCCCCTGGTGCGGGTCGAGACCCAGCTCCTGATCCATCATGCCGACGAGGTCGTCCTCGGCCTCAAGCTCGCCATGCAGGCGACCGGCGCCAAGCGCGGCGTCGTGGCCGTCAAGCGCGCGGACCGCGAGGCCATGCAGGCCCTCGAAAAGGCCATCGGGTCGGACGGCTTCGCCAAGTTCCACGTGCAGGTGCACGAGCTGCCCTCCCTCTATCCGGCGGGCGACGCCCTGACGCTTCTCGGCATGCTCGAGGCCGACCCCGAGAGCACCGTGCTCCTGAACGCCATGAGCCTCTACCAGGTGGCGGGCGCCCACCGCGGCCAGAAGGTGACGCGGCGCCTGGTCACCGTGACAGGTGCGGTGCGCGCGCCGAAGACCCTCTGGGCTCCGGTCGGCACCCCCTTCGAGAGCCTCGTCGAGGCGGCGGGCGGTCCTGCCTTCGAGGGCCCGGCCTCCTTGTTGGTGGGCGGGCCCCTGCGCGGCCACCTCGCGACCGGCTTCGAGGGCCATGTGACGCACCAGACGGGAACCATCGCCGTGCTGCCCACCGACCACCTCCTGGTCCGGCGGCGCTCCGTGCCCCGGCGCGTTGAGCTGCGGCGGGCGCAGAGCGCCTGCCACTCCTGCCGGCGCTGCACGGACCTCTGCCCCGTATATCAGGCGGGCGGCTCCCTGGAGCCGCACCGGGTCATGCGCGCCCTGCACGTGCCGTTCGACGCGCCCGTGGCGGTGCTCGCGAGCACGCTCGACTGCACGGGCTGCCAACTCTGCACCTACTACGCCTGCCCCTCGGAGCTTGCGCCCGGCACGCTCATCCAGGAAGTGAAGGCGGTCCAGGCCTCGCTCGGGCACGCCGTCCTGCCGCGCCGGCAAGTAGCCGGCCCGCGGACGGCATGGCGCGTGCCCCTCGGCCGGCTGGCGAAGCGGTTGGGGCTCTACGGCGTCGACTATGTCGCTCCCTTGGACACGAGCGAGGTGCGGGTGCGCCGGATCGAGCTTTCGTTGCCTCAAGGGCCTGAACTGGCCTTGGTCCCGGCGGTTCGACTGGGCGATCGCGTCTCGGTGGGCCACCTGGTCGCGCGGCCGGCGCCCGATTCTCAGGCCGCACCCGTATATGCGGGCATCGCGGGCGTGGTAAAATCGCTTGGCGAGGCGATCGTCATCGAGGAGATCGGCTAAATGGAGATGCAGCACCCGGCGATAGGCCTGCTCGAACTCAGCTCCATCGCCATGGGCTACGTGGTGGCCGATGCGATCGCCAAGAAGGCGCCCATTCGCATCGTTCGCGCCCAGACGACGAGCCCCGGCAAGTTCCTATTGCTCTTCTCGGGAGACGTGGCCTCGGTCCAGGAGTCCTTCGAGGTCGCCGTGGAGCTTGCGGCCGACACCCTGCTCGACCAGATCCTCATCCCCAACCTCGACCCGCAGATCGCCCCCGCGCTGAACGGCGTGGCGGACGTGTCGGCCTTCGACAGCCTGGGCATCATCGAGACCTTCTCGTTGCCGAGTGCGATCGCGGCGGCGGACAAGGCGGTCAAGACGGCCCCGGTCCAGCTGATCGAGATCCGGGCGCCTTTCGGGCTGGGGGGCAAGTCCTTCCTCACCTTCACCGGGGTCCTCGAGGACATGGAGGCTGCCTTGGAGGACGCCTGCGACGTCATCCCGGGCGCCATGCTGTGCCGGACGGCCCTCATCGCGAACCCCCACGAGGACCTCAACCACTTCGTGTTCTAAAAGGAGCGCTCCAGTGTTCATCGGCAAGGTCATCGGCACCCTGGTCGCCACGGAGAAGGATCCCTCGCTGCACGGGGTCAAGCTCATGATCGTCCAGCCCCTCGACGAGAAGGGTGAGGGCAAGGGCGACCCGGTGGTGGCCACGGACTCCATCGGCATCGGCGTGGGGGAGCTGGGCTTCTGCGTGATGGGCCGCGAGGCGACCCTGGCCCTGCCCGTCGCCTTCGCTCCGGTGGATGCGGGCATCGTGGGCATCGTCGATCGCTACGACGTGGACCTGGAGGTCCTCGCCGAGTTGCACGGCGTCCAGACCGCCGCGAAGGAGGGCTAGGCCATGCTGCTCGCCAAGGTCATCGGGACCATGAACTCGACGCTCAAGCACGAGCGGCTGGAGGGCGCCAAGGTCCTCATGTTGCAGCCCCTGGGTGACGATCTGACGCCGAAGGGTGCGCCGTTCCTCGCAGTGGACAAGCTCCAGGCGGGCGTGGGCGCGACGGTGCTCGCGGTCAAGGAGGGCGGCTCGGCGCTCATGGCTTACGGGGACAGCAAGGCCCCCGTGCATGCGGCCGTGCTCGGCATCGTCGACATGGTCGGCGAGACGATCGTTCCGTAGATTCCTTTTTGGAATAAGGAGACCCCCCCCAGCCCCCCTCTAGAGGGGGGTAAGGATCATGGGAGGGTGGAAAGCAAGGCTACTCCTTAGGATCTTGGGTGTAACTTCCCTTCCCAAGAGCTTCCCCCCCTCTAGAGGGGGGGCTGGGGGGGGTCCTCCTCAGCCATTTTCCCGTTAGTCCTCCCATGTGAGCGATCATGTGATCGCTCCCTCTTATCGTGATACTCAGCCCCGCTCGATCGAAAGGAGCATCACGATGAGCCGCCAGTTCGCCCTCGGAGCCCTGCTCTCCGCCACCCTTTTCCTGGGCAGCGCGTTGCCGGCCCTCGCCGGCAGCGGCCCTCGCAGCGACATCACCGCCGGCCACCTCGGCATCGGCGTCGATCCGGGCGCCTTCTCGGTCGATCTGGGGCTCACCGACCACCTGACCATCGGCGTCGACGCCCGCGACTACTACCCCGGCACCGCCTGGAGCGGCTTTGGCGTCCACGCCACCCAGCGCCTGATCGGCAAGCACGACGGCTGGAACCTGGCGATCGGCGGCCGTCTGAGCGTGCCCAACTCCCACGTGGATGGGCTGGCCGACTCCCGGGTGGGCGACCTCCCGAGCACGGTGGGCTCGCAAGCCGCCGCCACGGGCTACCTGTTGCTGTCCCTGCCGCTCACCAACTGGTTCATCCTGCGCTATCCCATCGGCCTCACCTACTTCGTGGGCGCGGATCGCAACGGCGGCCTGCCCTGGATGTTCGGCTCGTCCAGCTGGGCGCCGAATGACGGCCGGACGCTCACCATCGAGACGCCGGATCACACCATCTACCTGCCGGTGATGCAGCTCTTGCCCGAGGCGGCCTTCAAGTTCTGGGGGCTGGAGGCCACGCTCTTCGGCAACAGCATCGCGGGCATGCGGCTGACCTTCTAGGTCACCTGACAGGCACGGAGGCCTGTCCCACTGCACCCTTCGAATCTAATGGGTAGATGGGACACATGGGTGGGACAGGCCTCTGTGCCTGTCCGAATTAAAGGTTTAGTTCCCAGGCCACGAAGTATGGAAAGAACCCCCACTGCTCGTACGCCTTGTACGCCGGCTCGTTATCCACGAACACGGACAGCGTGAGCCACTGCGCCCCCTCCTGCCGAAGCCAGGAACACGCCTGAACGTACAGCTGCCGCGAGATCCCCTGCCGCCGGTACGCGGGATCCACGTAGAGGTCGTAGATCAGCCCCCCGTCCGGGGCCTCGCGCACGGTGAAGCAGAACCCCACGATCCGCCCGTCCCGCTCAGCCACGAAGAACCGATGCTCCCGCGTGGCCCCGTAGTCCTGGTACGCCTTGTCCGTCAGCCGAACCAGCTCCTCGAACGAGAGCGCGCACAGCGACCCACGGAACCCCGACAGGAACTCCGCGATGCGCGCTCCCATCTCGGCCACCTGCGGCCGCTCCTCGGGGCGCATGAGCCGCACCCGCGCATCCAAAGGCTCGTCCGGAAAGTCGAAGGTGAACATGGCCGCCCGCTCGGCGAACATGCCCTCTGCCCGCAAGGCCTCGAGCTCCGGATACTCGCCGGGCTCCATGTTGAACGTCAGGCGCGCCGCCCCCTGCTCCCGGGCCCACGGTGCGAGGCCCCGCACGAGCAGGGCCAGCGCCTCCGGCATCGGCCAGGCCTGCGACAGGAAGTGATCCGCCAGGGCGCGTTTGAGCCCGCCCGTATAGGAGATCTCGTGAAACTGGACGCCCGCGAAGCCCACGAGCACCCCATCGGCCTCCACCAGCACGTGGGCGTCGAAGTCCTTGAGCATGGCCGGCCAATCCTTGGCCCACCGGTCGGCCACCGACGAGTGGTAGCCGTTGGAGCCGGGCCAGCCCTGGCGCAAGATGTCGAGAAGACGCGGGTAATCGGCCTCTTCGGCCAGCCGCGCCACGATGTCCGTCTGCAGCACGAAACCTCCTGCCAAGGGGTGCTATACCCGGCGCGAGGGTCCACGCATCCACGCCCCCGTCTCACCAGACGGCCGGATCCCGGCCCCGAGGCTTCCGATCTAGCTATGAAGCGCCTCGTCGCCTACAATGGAGGCATGCCTAACGAATTCGAACTCCGCAAACAGCTCATCGAAGTCTGCCGCCGCCTCTACGAGCGCGAGCTCATCGTGGCCATGGACGGCAACGTCAGCTGCCGCGTCGGTCCCAACCGCTTCCTGACCACTCCGTCGGGCGTCTGCAAGGGCTACCTCACGCCCGACCAGCTCGTGGTGGTCGATCTCGACGGCAAGAAGCTCGCGGGCACCCTCAAGCCCTCCAGCGAGTTCGGCATGCATGCGGCGGTCTACGCCGTGCGCCCGGATGCCATGGCCATCGTCCACGCCCACCCACCCACGGCCACGGCCTTCTCGGTGGCGGGCGTCTCCCTGGCCCAGCCCATCCTCACCGAGGTGGTGCTCACGGTGGGCTCCATCCCCACGGCCGCCTACGCCACGCCCGGCACCCCCGAGGTCGCCGACTCGATCCGCTCGCTGATCGCCACTTACGACTGCTGCATCCTCGACCACCACGGCGTCGTCACCGTGGGCCGCGACCTCTTCGAGGCCTACTACCGCATGGAGACGGTCGAGCAGACGGCGAAGGTGGCGCTGATCGCACATCAGCTCGGCGGAGCGCACCCCCTCACCCCGCAGCAGATCGGCCCCCTGCAGGGCATCCGAAAAGCCCTGGGGCTGCGCGAAGTGCCGATCGGTGGGGTTTCCGGCCAGCCCCCGGTGGGTATGAAAACGATACCGGCCACGCGTTGATCGGGGATCGGGACTTGAAAAGGAGCAACCAGGTGGTTACGAAGCGTTCGCCACTCAAACTGGGCCTCGCCGTCGCTCTAGCGGCCACGGCCTCGCTGGTTGCCGGTTGCCCTTGGCCGACTGACTTCCTGGTCACCGCGAACCTCGACAACCCGTCCCTGGCCGTGGGCCAATCGACGCGCCTGACCATCGAGGCCAGCACCATGCCGGGTCGCACCCTCCGCTACCTGGCGGTCGCCGAGCGGGGCCGCGTCTACCCGGATCGCTACACCGAGTCCAAGACCCTCACCTACTACGCGCCCTTCACCTCCAAGTCCCCCAACAGCGGCGGCGACCTGGTCATGGGCGATCGCATCACCATCATGGTCGATGATGGCACCAACACCAAGCGCGAGGTCCTGACGGTCAACCTGGGCGGCACCACCATCAGCTACGTCCAGAACGCGGACGACAACGGCTACGGCGACATCATGCTCGTCTCGACCGACGACAACGGCTTCCAGGTGGCCAACTCGCGCCCCCTCAAGAACGAGAACGGCGTCACAGTCAAGGGCGCCCAGCCCACCGTCTCGCCGGACGGCCGCATGATCGCCTACGTGGACTATTCGCCGACCTCGCCCGTCTCGGCCATCCGCACGGTCGATGCCCGGGGCCGCGTCCAGACCGTCGTCAACCCGAGCGACAACACCGGCTTCAACCTCGATCCCAGCTGGAGCCCCGGCTCCCAGGAGCTCGCCTTCGTCTCGGATCGAGCCGGCAACTTCGACATCTACCGCGTCTCGACGGGTGAGGGCAACACGCCCACCCGCGTGACCAACACGGCCGTCAACGAGCGCTTCCCGGCCTGGAACCCCAGCCTCCAGCAGGACCGGGTCTCGACCATGGTCGTCAGCGCCCAGATGAACAACATCGGGGACACGAACAGCGGCAGCAACCTCGCCGCCTGGAACCTCTTCCTGTTCAACATCCCCGACGGGCGCTACCTCAAGCAGCTCACGGACCTCTCGGACGCGCGCGACTACGCCTTCGAGCCCCACTGGCGGGCGGACGGCCTTGCCATCGCCTACACCCGGCATGGCCCCGTCATGGACGCCCAATCGGACTCGCAGCGCTACCAGCGCGTCTACGTCCAGGACGTGACGAAGAACGCCGGCTCGGGCCAGCTCCTCAACCGGTCGGAGACCTCCTTCGGCATCTTCGAGAGCAGCCCCACCTGGAGCCAGACGGGCACCCAGATCGCGTACCTGAAGAGCTTCAGCACCAACCTGGCCAAGGCCCAGGCCCAGGTCTGGCGCCAGACGGTCAATGGCCTCGCGCCGTCGGCCGAGAGCCCGCGCCAGTGGACCGACTTCTCGACCCCCATCCCGTCCATGTGGTTCCAGGAGACCCAGCGTCGCCCGTTCTCGGGCAATTCGTTCGGGTGGCACTAGAGAGCCTTCGCCTCTCCTTTATCCTCGAGGCCGAGCGGCGCGGATTGCTGCCGCTCGATCAGCCGGGCTATGCCGCGATCGCCCTGTCCCGCCACGGTCCTGCCCACCTTCAGGCCCTGCAAGGCTTGCTGACGGGCGGTGACCCGGCCATGGGCCTGCCGAGCTTCCGGGGCACCCTCCTGGACCCCGCGGTCGGCGGTCCGTTCTCGCCGCTGCCCATCACGACCCTCGACGAGACCCTGCGCACCACCCGGGGGTGGGACCTGCATGCCGTGGGGGCCCGGCACGAGGCCGGGCTCGCCGCACGGGCGGTCCGCAAGCAGCAGGGCAGCTACTTCACGCCGGAGGCGATCGCCGACCGCCTCGTCGCCGAGGCCCTCTCCCACGGCACTCCGAGGATCCACGACCCGGCCATGGGCTGCGGGGCCTTCCTCGTCTCTGCCCTGCGCCGCCTGGCCGCCGACGCCGCCCCCGCGGAGCGCGCCCGGCTCGCCCTTAACTGCCTCCACGGCACCGACCGGGATCCCGTCGCCGTGGGCCTCGCGCTCCTGGGGATCTGGCTCGAGATCGGCGACCCCACGCTGGCTCCGCGCGAGTTGCAACGAAACCTGCGCGTGGCGGACGGCCTGCTGGACTGGCCGGAGGGCATCGAGGTCGTGCTCGGAAACCCGCCCTTTCTCAACGTCGAGCGCCTGGACGCCGCGGAGCGCGCCGCGTTGCGCTCCCGCTTCCCGGGGTTGCGGGGCCGCTTCGACCTCTTCGTCTGTTTCGTCGAGCAGGCACTCGACCGGCTGCCGCCCGGCGGTCGCCTGGGCCTGGTGCTGCCCCGGGCCTTCCTGAGCGAGGAGTATGCCGAGGGGACGCGGGCCCGCCTCCTGCATGAGGCTCAAGTCCTCGAAGTGCGCGAGAATCCCGCCTTCTGCCCCATCCCGACCATCTCGCTCCTGGCCCGCGCGGGCGCGGCGCCCAGGGACCATGTCGTCCGGCTCCAGCCCGCCGCGTCAGTCCCCCAGGCCCTCTTCGAGCGCATGCCCGGCCTCGTCCTGCGTACGGACCGCTCGGCCCAGGAGCTCGAAGAGGCCCTGCGGCTCTTCGCCGACGGGATGCCGCTGGGGCGGGTGGCGATCGCCACCTGGGGCGTGCGTGGCGTGCCCATCTCCCGCTTCCACCTGGAGGCTCAAGAGGGGCCGGACGACCGACCGCTCCTCAAAGGCGACTGCCTGCGCGACGGCCGCCTCACATGGCGCGGCAAGTACCTGCGTTACCGGCCGGCGGACCTGTACCGCCCCCTCTTTCCTGAGCTCTTCGAGCGTCCCAAGATCGTGGTCGCCAAGGTGACGGGCGCGCGCGGGCTAGAGGCCGCCATCGACCGGGACGGTTACTACACCGACGACAGCCTCATCTGCCTCCAGCCCAAGTACCAGCTGGCGGACCTGGATCCCACCGTCGCCCGGCGCCACCGCCTCGCGCTGGATCCCGCGGATGTGGAGCTCTCGCGCTCCTATCCGCTCGAGACCATCCTGCGGGCCCTGCAGTCCCCCGAGACGCGCCACGTCTTCGACACGCTTCTCGGCAGCGGCCTGAACGTCTACCCCGCGGCCCTCAAGCGCCTCCCCATTAGAATCGGCTCGGACCGGGCATAATCCCCTTACGTGCCGTCGGCGGCATGACACAGGAGGAGGGGTGCGTGCTGATCGTCGTCATGATCGCCTTCGTGGGCGCCCTGTGCCTCGTGGCCGGGCTCGCGGGGCTGCAGGAAGGCTCGGCCGACCTGCCCGCGATCGCCCTGAACTTCGTCCTGGGTCTCGTCTCCCTGGGCGGGGTGGGCTACTCCTTCATGGCCAAACGACGCCCCCGCTAGGGAGCGCCGTCAAGGGCCTCGCTGCTAGCTCGCCCGGATCTTCGCCCCGACCAACCCCTCGATCTGGTGCGCATCGAGCGACTCCTCGGCCAGGAGCGTCTCGGCCAGGCTGTTGAGCTTGTCCCGGTGCTCCGTGAGGATGAGCCTCGCCCGGTCGTAGGCCTCCGACGTCAGCCGCCGCACCTCCTGGTCGATCATAGAGGCCGTCTCCTCGGAGTAGGACTTCTCGAGGTTCGGCATCTCCATGCCCAGGTACCCCGAGTCCATGTCGAGGTCGAAGGCCTGGGGCCCCAGGTTCTCGCCCATGCCCCAGCGCAGCACCATCCGCCGGGCGAGCTTCGTCATCTCCAGCAGGTCGTTCTCGGCGCCCGTCGTCACTTCACCGAACACCAGCTCCTCGGCCGCCCGGCCGCCCAGCTGCACGGCCATCTTGTCCAGCAGGTAGCCCCGCGGGAACGAGTACTTCTCGTCCTGCGGCAGCATCTGCGTCACGCCCAGGGCATGGCCGTGGGGAATGATCGTCACCTTGCGCAGCGGATCCGCGTTCGGCAACAGGTGCGCGACGAGGGCATGACCCGCTTCGTGGTAGGCCACCAGCTTCCGCTCCTTGGGATCCAGCATCGTGTTGCGCCGCACGCCGAGGATGATCTTGTCCTTGGCCTCGTCGAAGTCCTTGGCCGTCACCTGGCTCTCGTTCTTGGTGGCAGCGAGCAGGGCCGCCTCGTTCACGAGGTTCGCCAGGTCCGCCCCCGAGAAGCCGGGAGTCTCCCAGGCGAGACTCACCATGTCCACGTCTGGAGCCAGGGGCACCTTGGCCGTGTGGATCTTGAGGATGGCCTCGCGGCCCGCCCGATCCGGCAGTCCCACCGTCACGCGCCGGTCGAAGCGCCCCGGCCGCAAGAGGGCCGGGTCCAGCACGTCGGGCCGGTTGGTCGCCGCGATGACGATGACCTCCTGGTGCGGCTCGAAGCCGTCCAGCTCGGACAGGAGCTGGTTGAGCGTCTGCTCGCGCTCGTCGTTGACGTTGCCCATGCCCACGCCCCGGCGGCGGCCCACCGAGTCGATCTCGTCCACGAAGATGATGGCCGGAGCCCGGGACTTGGCCTTCTCGAACAGGTCGCGCACGCGGCTCGCGCCGACGCCCACGAACATCTCGACGAACTCCGTGCCCGAGATGGAGAAGAAGGGGACGCCGGCCTCACCCGCGACGGCCCGGGCCAAGAGGGTCTTGCCCGTCCCCGGCGGACCCACCAGGAGCACGCCCTTGGGGATCTTGGCGCCCAGCTTGCGGAACTTGCCCGGCTCTTTGAGGAACTGCACGACCTCCACCAGCTCCTGCTTGGCCTCGTCCTCGCCCGCCACGTCCGAGAACGTGACCTTGGGGCGCTCGGTGGTGTAGAGCTTGGCCTTGGACTGCCCGAAGGTGAACGCACTCTGCTGGCCCGCCCCGCCACCGCCCATGCGGCTCAGGAGCACGAACAGGAGCACGATGGGCGCGCCCAGGAGCAGCAGATCGAGCCACCAGCGGCTCGCCTCTGGCTTGGCCGAGACCTCGACCCCCTTGGACTCCAGCAACGGCAGGAGCCGCGGATCGTCCACCGGCGGCAGCGTGGTCGCGAACGAGGAGTAGGGAACCTGCTTGCCGTCCTTCGCGATGGGCACCGGCCGCTCGAACTGCCCCTCCGCACGATGGCCCTGGAGCGTGACCTGGCTGACGTTGCCGGCCGCGACCTGCTCCCGGAACGCGCTGTAAGAGAGATCCGCCCGCGAGGAGCCCGCGGGAAAGAACACCATGAAGCCGACCCACACCACGACCAGGAAGGCCAGGTACCACCAGAGCTTGCCGCCGTTGTCTTCCATCGGACGCCCCTTCCTAGCCCATGCCGCGCTCATCCAGCCCGAAGACGGCCAAGCGGCGGCCGTCTTCCAGGAGCCCGATCATATGTAACAAAACATTAAGCGTCAAGTGTCGGGTCTCGCCGTCGCATGCCCAGCGCGGATGGCGGGGATCGCCCCGCCCGCGCTCCTTAGGAGGAGGCGCGGAGCGGAGGCCGGGCAACGGCGATCGCTCGAGCGATGGCTACGGCGACTCGGGGCCCTCGGGGTTCTCGCGGGGCTGCGCGACGGAGGCCGGCATGGTCCCGAGCGAGAGGGTCGTGGTGCGCGCCTGGCCGCCACGCCGGTAGGTGAGCTTGATCCGGTCGCCGGGCTTGTGGACGGCCATGATCCCGACCAGGTCCCGGGCGCTCTCGATGGGCTTGCCGTCCACGGCCGTGATGATGTCCTCGGTCTTCAGGCCCGCCAGGGCCGCGGGGCTGCCCGACACGACCTCGGCCACGACGACGCCCTTCTGGCCCTTGAGCTCGGGAAAGCGCTCGGCGAGCTCCGGGGTGATGCCCGCGAAGCTGACGCCGAGCCAGGCCCGCACCACGTGACCCTTGGTCTTGAGGTCGTTGACGATCAGCTTGAGGGCGTTGATGGGGATGGCGAAGCCGATGCCCTGGGCGTCGGCCGCGATCGCCGTGTTGATGCCGATCACCTGCCCGGCCATGTTGACGAGCGGCCCGCCCGAGTTGCCCGGGTTGATGGCGGCGTCCGTCTGGAGGAAGGCCATGCGCTCGTTGATGGCCACCTCGCGGTTGGTGGAGCTGATGATGCCCGCCGTCACCGTCCGCTGCAGGCCCAGGGGGCTCCCCAGGGCGAGCACCCACTCCCCCACGTGCGCCGTGTCGGAGTTGCCCAGCGTCAGCGTCGGAACCCCCGCCGCCTCGATCTTGAGCAGGGCGATGTCCGTGAGCGGGTCGTTCCCGAGCAGCTTGGCCTTGTAGGTGCGGCCGTTCCAGAGCGTCACCACGAGATCCGGCTGCCCCTGCACCACGTGGCTGTTGGTGACGATGAGGCCGTTGCGCTCGATGAGGAAGCCCGAGCCGACCCCGCGCCGGACCCGGCTGGAGCCGCCCGGGCCCCCCTCTTCGGGCCAGCCGGGTATCTGGCGGCGCACCCGGCGGATCACGTCGATGTTCACCACCGCCGGGCTCACGCGGTTCACCAGGCCCACGAAATTCGTCGCCCCCGCCGGCGGCTGGGCCGCCACCGGGAGGGCCGAAGCCGCGAGCATGCCCGCCAGCCACACCGATCCCCACGCTCGTCGTGCCATGTCCTCACCTCGCGCAAATCCCTCTGCGAGCGTACCGACATGCCCTCCGGTGCGCCCATGCCAATGCGGCCCAAGACCCTTGGGCGATCCAGCCTTGAGCCATCGGCTTCCCACCCCTGAGCGGGCAAGTAGGAGGGTCGACGTTCGGGGGTTTCAGGAACCTAGCAAAGATTGACAGAGGTCGTAGGCCTTTTTAGACTTCTTCGTAAAGTTTCTTAAAGAGGTGGGGTTCATTCCGTAGGGCGATTCCAAGGGCCTCTGGGTTAGGCCCCCACCCGATGCAAAGGAGGATCAGCATGCCAGGAAAGGGCCGCGGAGATATGACCACCCGCGAGGCGGGACGCCTGGGCGGGAACAAGGTCAAGGAAGAATACGGACCCGAGTTCTACTCGGAAATCGGCCACAAGGGTGGTCAGATCGGTGGCCGCAAGGGCGGCAACACCACCAAGCAAAAGTATGGCCCGCAGTTCTACTCGGAGATCGGGAAGAAGGGCGGCAACAAGGTTCGCGAGCTCATCGACGCCGGCAAGCGTTCGCTGGGCGAATAACCATTCGTGAGGTGGGGGGAAAGCTCCCCCCGGGATGGGTCAAGGAGGGTTCACCATGGCGGCGAAACGGCCAATGGGGCGTCAGAGCCTCGAAAAAGGAAACCTGACGGTGCGCGAAGCCGGTAGACTCGGCGGCGAGAAGGTCCTCCAAGAGCGGGGCGTCGAGTTCTACTCCGAGATCGGCCAGAAGGGCGGCCAGAAGGTCAAGGAGCTGATCGAGCGCGGCAAGATGGCGGAGCAGCAGACCACCCGCCGGCGCTAGACCCGCATGCATCGGAAAGCGGGGGGCCAATGGCCCCCCGCTTCTCGTTCTACCGGCCGATCAGCGCGAGGAACTCGGCCTCGGTCAGGACCGAGACGCCGAGCTTCTTGGCCTTGTCCAGCTTGGAGCCCGCCTCCTCGCCCGCGACCAGGTAGGTCGTCTTCTTGGTGACGCTGGACTGGGCCGTGGCCCCCATGCGCTCCACCAGGGCCTCGGCGTCGGGGCGCGGCATGGACTCCATGCGTCCGGTGAAGACGAAGGACTTGCCCACCAGGGGCCCCTCGGATGGGACGTCCGCCGCCCCGGGCAGCTCGGTGGCAACGCCCGCGGCCTTCAGCTTCTCGAGCACCGTCCGGTTCCCCGGCTCGGCGCAGAAGCTCGCGATGCTCTCGCTCACCGAGGGCCCGATGGTCGGGATGGCCTGCAGCTCCACCTGGGTGGCCGCGGCGAGCCTGTCGAGCGAGCGGAAGGTCTTGGCCAGCAGCTTGGCCGTCTGGTCTCCGACCTCGTGGATGCCCAGGGCGAAGATGAGCCGGTCCAGGGGCTGCGACTTGCTCTGCTCGAGGGCGGCGAGCAGGTTGTCCGCGCTCTTCTCGCCGAAGCGCTCCAGGGCGAGCAGGTCGGCGCGCTGGAGGTAGTAGACGTCCGCCAGGTCCTTGACCAGGCCTTTCTCCACCAGGACCTCGGCGACCTTGATGCCGAGGCCCTCGATGTCCATGCCCCGGCGGCTGCCGAAGTGCTTGATGGCCTCGATGAGCTGGGCCGGGCACTGGAGGCCGTTGGTGCAGAAGCGCGCGACCAGCCCCTCGGGGCGGAGGGTCGCGCCGCCGCAGACAGGGCAGTGCTCGGGCATGGAGAAGGGGCGCTCGGTGCCCTCGCGGCGCTCGGGGATGGACTTGACGATCTGGGGGATGACGTCGCCCGCGCGCTGCACCACGACCCAGTCGCCGATGAGCAGGTCCTTGCGAAGGACCTCGTCCTCGTTGTGCAAGGTCGAGCGGCTCACGACCACCCCGCCGATCTCGACGGGCTCGAGCACCGCCACCGGCGTGAGCACGCCCGTGCGGCCCACCTGGACGATGATGTCCAGGAGGCGGGTGGTCGACTGGGTGGCGGGGAACTTGTAGGCGATCGCCCACCGCGGCTCGCGGCCCACCGCTCCCAGGCGCTCCTGGTCGGCCAGGCTGTTGAGCTTGATGACGACGCCGTCGATCTCGAAGGGCAGCTCCCCGCGGCGATCGCCGAAGGAGCGGTAGACGTCGATGACGGTGTCCAGGCCGTTGACGAGGCGAATCCCCTCGTAGACGGGGAAGCCCAGGCGGTGGGTGGCCTCGAGGGCGCCGTACTGGGTGGTGATGCCCTCCAGGCCCAGGGTGGCGTAGGCCCAGAACTTGAGGGGGCGCTTGGCCGTGATCCGGGGGTCGAGCTGGCGCAAGGCACCCGCGGCCGCGTTGCGGGGGTTGGCGAACAGGCTCTCGCCCGCCTCGGCGCGCTCGGCGTTCATGGCCTCGAAGTCGCCCTTGTTCATGTAGACCTCGCCGCGCACCTCGAGGTAGTCGGGCGCGTAGGGAGGCAGGCTCCAGGGGATGTCGGCGATGGTCCGGATGTTGGCCGTCACGTCCTCGCCCGACAGGCCGTCGCCGCGGGTGGCCGCCCGCACGAGGTAACCCCGCTCGTAGACCAGAGAGACGGCGAGGCCGTCGATCTTGGGCTCCACGGTGAAGGTGAAGTCGCCCTCGACGCCGAGCTGGCGATGCACGCGGGCGTCCCAGGCGCGCAGCTCGGCGTCGTCGAAGCTGTTGGCGAGGCTGAGCATGGGCACGCTGTGCGTGACCGACTTGAAGCCCGTCTGGACCGGGGCGCCGACGCGCTGGGTGGGGCTGTTGGGGTCGGCGAACTCGGGGTGCTCCCGCTCGAGCTCCTGGAGCCTGCGGAAGAGCCGGTCGTACTCGACGTCGCTCACGATGGGCTGCGCGAGGACGTGATAGCGGTAGTTATGCTCGTCGAGTTCGCGCCGCAGGCGCTCGATCTCAGCCCGGACGTCGGTCTCGGTCGGCATGGCCAGTCCTTTCGAGGGATGGGGACCCCTCCATTCTAAGGCGTGGCGCATGTCGGAGCAAGCGTTCAAGGCAGGCGAGATCGGGATTTGAGGGAGCGCAAAGCCCCGACCCGATGGGCCGGGGCAAACGGGTGGGACAGGCCCCGCCTTAGGCGATCGGGGCGCCCACGTGGTCCTGGTAGAACTGGCGTTGCAGCATCACGACGTAGAGGTCCGGCGCGACCTGCGGAGCGTGGTCCGTGAACAGCGTGCTGTAGGCCTCGACCCGGAACTTGCAGCCCAACTCGCGCATGCGCGGGAAGACGACCGAGGTCAGCAGGCCCGGCGTGCTCTCATCGTCGTACATGACCGTGCCCGCCACCTGCACCTTGACGGTGGGTTTGGCCAGGAGCCGGACGAACTTCTCCTGGAGGGCCTTCTTGCGGGCCGGGTCGGACTCCGCGAGGCTCTCGATCAGATGGCTGACGAACTTGGGATGCCAGGCGCGGTTGATGAGCAGCCGATGCCAGATGGCGTCGGGGTAGCGATCGGTCGCGATGGCGAAGGGGCGATGGTCGAGGATGACGTGCGTGATGCGCGCGTAGGGTAGCGTCGCGCCGAGGGCCTCGAGGGCCGATTCCAGGGCCTGCGGGCCCCGCACCTTGTCTGGAGCAAGGTGAAAGCGGGTTTTGATCACCGACATCTTCTGATGACTCCATTGTCATACCCGGCGCCATGCCGGGGAAGAGTGGCACGGCCCCGCCCACAGACGTCGCCGTCGACGTTGCAAGGGTTCGCGCGAACCGGGGGCCTGCCGCCAACATACACCCTCGGAGCATGGATGACAACCCAAAACGACCCGCTTGATCGGCCGAACAATTTGGGGCGCTTCGGTCGCCGCCGCGGCTCCAGGAGCGTTCCTCGCAGGGACGGGGCGGCGTCCAAAAGAAACTGGCCGCCGAAGCGGCCAGGAAGATCGTCTAGTGGTACTGGGCGGCCAGCGTGCGCTGTTCTTCGAGCACCTTGGACACCTGCTCCAGGGTGCAGAAGCCGAGCCGGATCACCAGGTGCCCCAGGAGCAGGCCCGTGTTCTCGTGCTCGATGATCGCCTCTTCGAGCTGGTCGACGGTGATGAGGCTCTTGCGCACGAGCATCTGGCCGAGGCGCATGTCCCGGTACTGCTGCTCCAGTTGCTGCTCGAGCTGGTTGAAGGTGAGGTAGCCGAGGCTGAAGAGCAGCTCACCCAGGCGCATGTAGGGTTTCTTGGCCTGCTCGCCGAGGGCATGCTCGAGCTGCTCGTCGGTGATGATGCCTTGCGACAGCAAGACCTGGCCCAATCGTTCCTTGCGGGGTCCGTCACTCATGCGCCGTCTCCTTCTCAGATCAGGTTTCCGTCGGCGCGGGAAAGCAAGACCCGCCCCAACGCCTTATCTTAGCACGGTTTGCAACCCCTCCGCCAGAAGTCCGTTATAATGGAGCCACCCCCCTACAAGGAGACGTAGCCCATGATGAAGCTTTACCAGTTCGAGAGCTGCCCCTACTGCAAGATGGTGCGGGAGAAGCTCAGCGAGCTCCAGATCACCTACATCAACATCAACGTGCCGCGCGATCGCAGCCAGCGCCAGGAAGTCATCCAGGTCTCGGGCCAGCCCTCGGTCCCCGTCCTGGTGGATGGCGACACGGTTCTGGACGACGAAGAGAAGATCCTGCCTTACCTCGAGCAGAAGTACGGCCAGAAAGTCTAAGCAAAACCGCCCCCCTAGGCCCGCGTCAGCGTCTCGATTCGCTGAAACGGGCCTTAACTCCGGCTCCTGAGTTGTCATACTGACGACATAGCGTCCCTTATGGTAGGCTGGGACTTTCGGTTGCCCGCTTTCGTGCAAAGGAGGTCCCATGGGCGTCTTGATCCAGAATGGCGAGCTCGTCACCTCGTCCGAGCGCATGCGCGCCGACCTGTACATCCAGGACGGCACGATCGTGGCGATCGGCCACAAGCTGGACGCCCATCCGGGCGACACGGTCATCGACGCCTCGGGCCAGCTCGTCTTCCCGGGCGGCGTCGACGTGCACACCCACCTCGACATGCCCTTCATGGGCTCCTTCTCGACCGACGACTTCGAGACGGGCTCCATCGCAGCCTCGGTCGGCGGCACCACGAGCGTCATCGACTTCGTCATGCCCGAGCGCGGCCAGCCCCTCCTGGACGCCCTGGAGGTCTGGCACCAGAAGGCCCGCAACAAGGCCGTCTTCGACTACGCCTTCCACATGGCCGTCACCCACTACAGCGACAAGGTCGCCGCCGAGCTGCCCAGGGTCGTCGCCGAGGGCATCACGAGCTTCAAGACCTTCATGGCCTACAAGGGCTCCATCGGCATCGACGACGAGGGGCTCTTCCAGGTCATGCGCCGCACCCGGGACCTGGGTGCCTTGGTCACGGTGCACGCCGAGAACGCCGAGGTGGTCGACGCGCTCGTCAAGGAGTTCGTCGCCGAGGGCAAGGTTCACCCGCGCTACCACGCCCTGAGCCGGCCCGCGGAGGCCGAGGGCGAGGCGACCCACCGGGCGATCGCCCTGGCCGGCATGGCCGATCGCTCGCTCTACGTCGTGCACCTGACCTGCGAGGAGGCCCTGCGGCACGTGCAGCACGCCCAGTGCAACGGCCAGCACGTCATGGCCGAGACCTGCCCCCAGTACCTGCTCTTGGACGACAGCCGCTACGAGGAGGCGGACTTCGGCGGCGCCAAGTACGTCATGAGCCCGCCCCTGCGCAAGGCCAAGGACAACGAGGCCCTGTGGCAGGCCCTCGCGAACGGCTACGTGCAGACGGTCGCCACCGACCACTGCCCGTTCAACTTCGGCCAGGAAAAGCAGATGGGCCGGGACAACTTCGCCAAGATCCCGAACGGGGCCCCGGGCATCGAGAACCGGCTCGCCCTGCTCTACACCTACGGCGTGGTGCCGGGGCGGATCAGCCTCAACCGCTTCGTCGAGATCTTCTCCACCAACCCGGCCAAGATCTTCGGCCTGCACCCGCGCAAGGGCACCCTCGCGGTGGGGGCGGACGCCGACATCGTGGTCTTCGACCCCACGGTCAAGGGCGTCATCTCGGCCAAGACGCATCACCACCGGGTGGACTACAACCCCTTCGAGGGCTTCGAGACCATCGGGGTACCGACCTACGTGCTCGTCAACGGCCGGGTGGCGGTCGAGGGCGGCAAGTACGTGGGCGATCGCGGCAAGGGCCGCTACCTTTCCCGCAGCCCGCTCAGCATGCCGCAGAGGCACGCGGCCCTGACCGCGCGGTAAGCCTGGCATCACAAGCGGGCGGTCGCTTCGGCGACCGCCCGCTTTCGTCTTGGCTGGAGTCCGACGGCTAGGGAACCGTGGCCGCCGTCTTCTGCACCTTCACACCGGCATCCCGCAGCTTCAGCTGCCCCTGGCGGGTGTAGTCGATCGACTCGCCCAGGATGCGCAGGGCCTCCTCCGGCGCGTGGAAGCCCATGGAGTTCTCGGCCTCCACGAAGTCCAGGTAGAACTGGCCCTTGCGCTGCATCTCGCGCGCACCCGCGAGCTGCGTGTCCGTCGCTCCCGAGGCGCTCGCCGTCTCGATGTCCCCGATGAGCGCCACCAGGGAGTCCATCGCCCGGTTGCGCATCTCGAAGGTACGGTTCTGCAGCGTCTCGACCCGCTCCTTCAGCTCCTCTTCGGGCCAGTGGTGGCAGGTCTGGCACGAGCGGTTGATCTTCAGGAGCGGGCTGCTGACGTGGTGGTCGCTGATCTTCATGGCGCCCTCGCGCTTGTAGGGCATGTGACAGTCCGCGCACGCGACCCCGGCCCGGGCGTGCACGCCCTGGTTGTACATCTCGAACTCGGGGTGCTGGGCCTTGAGCACCTCTGCGCCGGTCTTGGCGTGCTTCCAGTCGTAGTGCTTCTTCTCGTCGTAGTAGGCCATGATCTGATCGACCTTGACCCCCTTCTCCCAGGGGTAGATGAGGCGCTTGTCGGACTTGCGGAAGTAGTACTCCACGTGGCACTGGCCGCAGACGAACGTGCGCATCTCCTGGCGGGTGGCCATCTTGTTCACGTCGTAGTTCTGGACGCCCTGCGAGGCCTTGAGGACCTTGATGCCTTCCATGAAGCCCGGCCGCGTGACGCGCAGCTGCATGGTGCCTGGATCGTGGCAATCGATGCACGAGACCGGGTGCTTCACGAGCTTGCGGGCGTCCGCGTAGGGCATCTGGTTGACCTTCTCGAAGCCCTTCAAGAGGTCACCGTCGCCGGCCTTGGTGTAGGGCACGACGATGGAGGCGTGGCAGTGGATACAGGTGCCCGGCTGCTTGGCGACGACCTGGCGCTTCGTGAAGACCTGATCGCTCAGCATGTGGGCATGGCCGCGCTCCTCGCGGAAGTCCTCGGCGAAGGCATAGCCTGCCCACATGGTCTTGAGGCGCGGGTCCTCCTCGAGGCGCGACTGGGCCACGACCGTCCGGGGATCGGCCTTGGTGGGCGAGTGCGGCACGCCCTCGCTGCCGCCGTAGCGCGTGCGCACCTGGTCCACGGTCTTGAGATAGTCGTCGTACTGGTGCGGGAAGTTCTTCCCCCAGATCGCCGGGTCCTCGGTCTCGCTGGTGATCTCCACGACCCGCTGAAAGGGCGCGCGCGCCTCCTGGCGCCGCTCGAAGATGTTGAACAGGAGCGCCATGACGCCTGCTGTCACCACCGCCGTGAGGAGGGTGAGGCCCATGACCGACAGCACGAAGCGACGGGAGCGGCGGGGGCGATCGCCCGGAGGAGGAGAGGGTTGGTTCATGGTCACCTCACGTCATAGCCGGCGGCGGACTCCAGCATGGGGTGTCCGACGTCGAAGTGGCAGCGGATACACGAGACTTTGTCCTTGGAGGCCCCGGGAGTCGGGCCCGTGACGGTCGCGATCAGGCCCTCCGGATGGCCGCCGATGCTCTCGACGAGGCCTTCGTGGCACTCGACGCAGGCATGCTCGGTGAGCTTGCGGTTGATGGGCTTGATCTGCAGGGGGTCCGGAAAGTCGCCGGTGGTGAAGGCCAGGCTGTGGAAGAAGCCGTTGTAGGCCTTGGAGGCGTACTTGGGGATGAGGCCGTGCGGGGTGTGGCAGTCGTTGCAAGTGGCCACGGCATGATGGCTGGACTTGAGCCAGGCGTTGTAGTGGTCGCCCATGATGTGGCACTCGGCGCAGGCCTGGGGGTTGTTGGTGAGGTAGGCCCATCCCTTGGCGTAGAGGAAGGTGTGGGTGCCCAGGCCGACTGCCAGGCCGATGACGATGCCCAGCACGATGACGGCGGTGGTGGTTCGCGGGATCAGGCGCACCCCGGGCCTCCTCTTCCGGGCCGGACTCGCCTCCGGCCTCCTGCAAGCAAGCCATCATATTGCTTCATTAAGCTTCCTAAATCAAGACCTTGCTCGCCTGACGCGGCGAACGCCCCGAGGGCGTGTGATCGCCTGGGTTTCAGGCCTTGCGACTCATGGGTATGTAGGGCTTGGTGAGCCCCTCGCGCCGAGGACGGTGGCCCATGAAGCAAGCCATCAAGCGGATCCCGCTGGATCCCTACTACCCGCTCGTGGCGGGCTACGAATGGCTGTACGCCGATCAGCTGACCGGCGAGACGGTGGTCTATGCGATCGACCGGATCCGGCTGACGCCCGTCGGGGGCGTGGTGAGCTTCGCGAGCGGCGCCGGCGAGGAGAGCTTCGTCGTCAGCCGCAAGGCGCTCTTCCGCTCGGAGTGCCTCGAGTCTCCCCTGTTGAAGTTCCCCCTGCGCAACGGCGCCCACTGGACCTACGAGGACTCGGACCTCGGCACGGTGACCTGCGACGTCAAGGGCCCCGAGGAGATCGATACGCCCGCGGGCCGGTTGCGCGACTGCTACCGGGTCGAGCACCGCCATGACGAGGGCCTCTTCCTCGTCGAGTGGTACGCATGGGAGATCGGCCTGGCCAAGTGGGTCGAGCAGCACGGCGACTACCGCCGCTCCTTCGCCCTGACGGGCCTGGTCTGCCTGTAAGAGCACCAGACACTCAACCTGAACCAGCGATCCCGTCACCCTCGCGAAAGCGGGGGTCCAAAGCTGCGTATACGGTGGCCCCCGCCTTCGCGAGGGTGACCCCGCTTTCGCGAGAATGACGGGAGCGCAGACGTCATGTCCAGGGCAGGCTACCAATCTGACAGCCATACAAAAGCGGCGGGAGGTCGCCCTCCCGCCGCTTGAGTTTAAGTCGCCTATGCCCGAGCGACGGTCTTCGAGATCCCCTCGAGGGCGCCCTTGAGGGCCGTGATCCCGCGGTCCACGTCCTGCTTGGTGACGACCATCGGCGGCTGGATCCGCAGCGTGTTGCCGTGGATGCCGCCCTTGCCGATGACGACACCCGCCTCCTGGGTCATGTCCATCACCTGGTTGGCGAAGTCGGGCGCGGGCTCCTTGGTCTTCTTGTCCTTGACGAGCTCCACGCCGAGCATGAGGCCCATGCCGCGCACCTCGCCGATCACCGGGTAGGTCTCGGCCAGCTCCATCAGGCGGTCCTTGAAGTAGCCGCCGACCTGGGTGGCGTTGTCCAGGAGCCGGTGCTCCTCCAGGTAGTCGATGGTGGCCAAGGCCGCCTCGCTGGAGATGGGGTTGCCGCCGAAGGTGTTGATCGTGCCGCGCTGCAGGCTGTCGGCGACCTCGGCCCGGGCGATCGCCGCACCCGCCGGATAGCCGTTGGCGATGCCCTTGGCCATGGTCATGAGATCCGGCTCGACGCCCCACTGCTCGATGCCGAACCACTTGCCGCCCGTGCGGCCGAAGCCCGTCTGGACCTCGTCGGCGATGAACAGGATGCCGTACTTCTCGAGAATCCGCTTGACCTCGGGGAAGTAGTCCTTGGGAGGCGTGATGATGCCGCCCACGCCCTGGATGGGCTCGGCGATCATGACCGCCGGAGCGCCCGAGGTCTGGGTCTGGATGACGTCCTCCAGGGCCTTGGTGCACTCCATCGCGCACGAACCCGGCTCCTTGCCGAAGGGGCAGCGGTAGCAGTAGGGGTTGGGCGCGAAGGAGATGCCCGGCACCGGCGTGAGGTCCACCCGGTAGGCGCTCTGAGCCGTCAGGGAGCCCGCCAGGTAGCTGCGGCCGTGGTAGGAATGGCGCAGCGCGATGATCTCGGTGCGGCCCGTGTGGTTCTTGGCCATGAGGATGGCGGCCTCGTTGGCCTCGGTGCCCGAGTTGGTGAGGAAGCTCTTCTGGAGGCGGCCCGGGGTGATCTTGGCGAGCCGCTCGGCGAGCTCGACGATGCCCTGGCTCAGGAAGACCGTCGAGGTGTGCTGGAGCGTTTGGGCCTGCTGCACCACGCGCTCGGTGACCGAGGGGTTGCTGTGGCCGACGCTGACGGTGCAGATGCCGGCGAAGAGATCCAGGTACTCCTTGCCCGTCTCGTCGAAGAGGTGCTGCATGTTGCCCGAGACGAAGTGCGGGGGGTTGGTGTACCAGTGCTTGGCCGTGGGGGCCATGTACTGCGAGCGCTTGGCGAGGACTTCCTGCGAGGTCATGAGTTTCTTCATGGGGCTCTCCTAGACGCGAACCGAGGGGTTGGACGCGGGGACGGTCATTTCCTTGTAGTGCGAGACCTCGCGCGGGGCGCCGGCCACCTCGACGATGTCGATGCAGTCCACCGGGCAGACGTGCGAGCAGAGCGAGCAGCCGGTGCAGAGGTCCAGGTGGACCTCGGGCACGCCGCGCTCCTTGATGGGGGTGCCGAAGGCATGCGGCAGGGCGATCGCCTGATAAGCCGCATCGTTGCAGGCGGTGTAGCACTTGTCGCACTTGATGCAGCGGGCCTGGTCGATGACGGCCTTGGGGCGGTACTGGAAGTCGAGCTTGGAGTGGTCCGTGACGTTCGGAAGCGCCAGGCCCACGATCTCCTGCAGGGAGTTGAAGCCCTTGCGCTCCATGTACTCCTCAAGGCCCTTGTTGAGCTCCTTGACGATGCCGAAGCCGCGCAGCATGACCTCGGTGCAGACCTGGAGGTTGGTGGCGCCCACCGCGAGGAACTCGACGGCGTCCTTCCAGGTGGCGATGCCGCCGGTGGCCGAGACGGGGAAGCCGGGGAACTTGCGGGCGATGTCCGAGACGGCCTTGAGGGCGATGGGCTTGACCGCCACGCCCGAGTAGCCGCCGTAGGTGGTGCGGCCCTTGACCGAGGGGCTGACGCTGAAGTCCTCGATGTCGACGCCCATGAGCACGTTGAGGGTGTTGATGGCCGAGACGGCGTGCGCGCCGTTGGTGACGGCCGCCCGGGCGGGCACCGTGATGTCGGTGACGTTGGGCGAGAGCTTGATGATCATGGGCACCCGGGCGACCTCGGTCACCCAGCGGGTGATGTTGCCCGTGACCTCGGGGTTCTGACTGCAGACCGAGCCCATGCCGCGTTCGGGCATGCCGTGCGGACAGCCGAGGTTGCACTCGATCATGTCGCAGCCCGCGTCCTGGAAGAGGCGCGTGAGCTCCTTCCAGTCGGCCTCGGAGCCGCCCGCGGCCATGATGGAGCCGATGAGGACGTGCTCGGGGTACTGGTCCTTGATCCGGCGGCACTCCTCCAGCCAGACCTCGAGCGGGCGATCGCTGATGAGCTCGATGTTCTCGAAGCCGAACATGCGGCGGTTGCCGACGTTGAGCGCCGCGAAGCGCGGGCTGACGTTGTCGATCCGCTCGTGCGCCGGACCGGCCGTCTTGATGATGGCCCCGCCCCAGCCGGCCTCGTAGGCCCGCATGATCATCTCCCCGGTGGTCGTGGGAGGGGCAGAGGCGAGCGTGAACGGGTTCTGGAACTTGACGCCGGCGAACTCGATGGCTAGGGACATCCGATCCTCCTCACTCAAGGGATGCTTGCTTAGGAAGAGTTCACATTAGCACACAAACGTTTACGTGTCACTCGGCTGAATGTCATACACGGGACGCGGGAGCCGGAGGAGGTAGGGTCGGGCTTCAGGGGGCGTGCCGGCCGTCACCTCGGCGCAAGCCGGGCTCCAGGGCATGCGCCCCGAGCGCCGATCCGGGCTCCCGGCGTTGGCCTGGGTGTCGGGCTAGTGGAAGTTGAGAGGTGCCAGCGGTCGGCTAGACGCGCGCGAGCGATCGCCGCAACCCGGCGCTCAATTGATCGACGAGCAGCACGACGGCGAAGATGACCACGAGGATGGTAGCCACCCGGTCGTAGAAGCCGAGCTGGATCTGGTTCCAGAGCTCCTGGCCGAGGCCGCCGCCGCCCACGAAGCCGAGGATGGTGGCCACCCGGAGGTTGACCTCCCAGCGCAGGAGCGTGAAGGCGAGCAGGGTGGGCAGGGCGACCGGCAGGGCCGCGTAGGCGATGGCGCTCGCCACGGGCGCGCCCATGCCGAGCAGGGCATGCACGGGGGTGTAGTCGGCCTCCTCGAGGGCCTCGGCATAGAGCTTGCCGAGCACCCCGCCCGTGTGCAGGCTGAGGGCGAGCGCCCCCGCGAAGGGACCGAGTCCCACGGCCACGATGAGCAGGAGTGCCCACAGGACCTCGGGCACCGAGCGCAGGAGGTTCAATACCGCCCGGCTCGCGACGAAGCCCGTGCGCAGGAGCCCGGCGATGGGGCCGGACGGGGGCGAGAGCAGGAACGTCTCCGCGCGGGCCGCGGGCACGCAGAACAGGAAGGCCAGGAGCGCGCCGATGGCGGTGGCCGCCACCGAGATGGCGAGCGTCTCGGCGAGCTTCGAGACGACGAGCTGGACGTACTCGGAGCCCGTCGCCATGGGCCAGAAGCCCCCCGTGAAGCGCCCGAGGTTCCGGGCGGCCTGGCCCGTGAAGAGCTGGCCCCAGGCCCCCTGCATGCTCGCCATCCCCCCCACGAAGAGGAGCGCGAGCCCGGCTGTCAGGGCGCGTCCGAAGCGGCGACGGCCCACGCTCGGCTCGCCGAGCAGGCTGCGGCGGACGAGGTGGCTCGTGAGGTCCACCAGGCCGATCAAGAGGAGGAGCGCGGCGATGAGCGTCGAGACCTGCCGGAACTCGAACATGCGCATGGACAGGTCGATCTGGTAGCCGATGCCGCCCGCGCCCACGAAGCCCATCAGGGCCGAGGCCCGCATGCTGCACTCCCAGCAGTAGAAGGTGTAGGCCACGATCTGGGACCATGCCTGGGGCACCACCGCCCAGACCATGGCGCCGAGGCGTCCGGCGCCCGAGCCCCGCAGGGCCGCGGCAGGCGTCGGGTCGACGCCCTCCAGGATCTCGGAGACGCCCTTGCCGAGCATGCCCGCGTAGGAGATGCCGAGGGCGATCAGGGCCGGCAGGGAGCCGAGCCCCACCGCCGCCACGAACAGGAGCGCCCAGGCCAGATCGGGCACCGCCCTGAACACGTCCAGCGTCCGGCGGGCGGCATGGTACAGGAAGGCGCCGAGGGGCGATCGCGCCTCCTCCAGCGCCCGGGTGCCGCCCCACAGTGTCTGGGTGCCCATGAGGGCGAGCGGGACGCCGACGATCGTCGCGAGCCCCATGCCGAGCACCGAGAGCATGAGCGTCTCGAACACCGGCCTACCGAGCATGGAGAGGAACTCGGGCGAGACGTCCGGCGGGAAGAGCTGGCCCACGAGGCGCCCCATGGCCGGAATGCCCGTGACGAGGGCCTCGCCCGTGGCCCCGACCGTGTGGAAGGCCCAGCCCAGGGTGACGAGCGCCACCAGCCAGAGCCAGCGCCTAGCGTTGGCCATGGCCGATCCCCGCGAGGGCCCCCGCGGCCTCTTCCGGGTCCGCTCCCTCGTAGAGCTGACGCAGCATGGCCTCGGTGACCTCCTCGGTCGGGAGGTCGAAGAGCAGGCGACCCTGCTTGAGGCCCACCAGGCGCGAGAAGTGCTTGCGGGCGAGCACCACGTCGTGCATGGAGGCCACGAGCGTCTTGCCGGTCCGCGCCTGCACCTCGACGAGGCGGCGCACGATCTCCTCGGAGAGCCCCGGGTCCAGGGCCGAGACCGGCTCGTCCAGGAGCATGATCGCCGGATCCTGCATCAGGAGGCGGGCGATCGCCACCCGCTGCTGCTCGCCGCCGCTCAGCGCCCGGGTCACCGTCTGCCACTTGTCCCCGAGCCCCACCTCCGCGAGGATCGCGCGGGCGCGCGCGACGTCCGCGCGTGGGGGCACGAGGCGCGTGAGGAGGGCCTTCCAGACCGGCCATTCACCGAGCCGGCCCGCGAGCACGTTCTCGTAGGCGGGCAGGGGCGGTACCAGGCCCAGGTGCTGGTGGACCGCCCCGATCTCCCGGCGCATGGCCTTGAGCCGGCGCGCGTCCTGGGCCGAGACCTCCCAGCCGTCGTACGAGACCGTCCCGGCCGTTGCGAAGAGCGTGCCGTTCAACAGGCGCAGGAACGTGCTCTTGCCCGAGCCGCTCGGCCCGACGAGGGCCACGCGATCGCCCGCCCGGATGCTCAGGGATACGCCGTCGAGGGCTGACACCGGCTCGCCGGCGGGCCCTCGATAGCGTCGTTCGACGTTCCGGAGGTCGTAGCGGATCACTTCAGGAGGCCGGCGTCCCGGGCCGCCTGCTCCAGGCGGTCATAGTCCTTGGCGTTGGCCTTGACGAACTTCTTGCCGCGCAGGAGCTCCAGGAGGACCTTGTCCTCGGCGCGCGTCTCGGACAGACTCAGGTAGGCGTTCGCGAGCTTCTGCTGGAGCTTGGGGTCGAGCCCCTTGCGCGCCACCCAGACGTAGTCGAAGAAGTCAGGGGTGGTGTAGAAGACGCGGATCTGGTCCTTGGTGAGGGTCCCCTTGTCCATGAGCTTCTTGTAGACCGTCTCGTCCATGGCGCCGGCCGCGACCTTGCCGTTGGCGACGGCCAGGGCCGTGGCGTCATGGCCGCCCGTGTAGACGACCTCCTTGAGGTCCTTCTTGGGATCGATGCCGTGCTTGCGCATGAAGTAGGACGGCATGAGGTGGCCCGAGGTGGAGTTGACGTCGCCGAACGCGAACGTCTTTCCCTTGACGTCCTGCAGCCGCTTGAGCTCCGAGGCCGTCTGCGTGATGAACAGCGAGTGGAAGTGCTGGTCGGTGTCGCGCTGAACCAGCGGCACGACACCCGAGCGGTTGTGGGCCTGCACGAAGGTGAAGCCGCCCAGGTACGCGAAATCCAGCTGGTCGTTGGCGAGCGCCTCGACGACGGCCGCGTAGTTGGTGGGGACCGTCAGCTCGACCTTGGCGCCGGTCCTCTTCTCGAGGTAGCTCACGAGCGGCCGGGAGTCCCGGATGAGCTTGGTCGGGTTCACGTCGGGGATCATGCCGACGCGCAGCACCGGCTGCTCGGCCGGAGACGGGGCAGCGAGGGCCAGGAGCAGCACGGACGCCAGGAGCGTAGCAGCAGTCGATTTCAAGGCAGGCACTCCAGATCTAGAAGGCGCGGGAACCTCGGGCCATATTACCAAAAATCATTGAGGCATTCATAGTATTTATGCTTCAATCCCTGCTAGCTTCCAGGCGATCGCCAACGACCGCCGCCTCGTCTCGACCCAAAGCAGGTACCGATGACCAAATCCAGCCTCTTGCTTGCCGCCGCGATCGCCGTCGGAACGGCGACGCCCGCCCTCGCGCAGACCCCGTCGACGAGCGTCTCCGGGCTCATCTTCGCCGACTACCGGATGCCCACCCCGTCGGGCGCCGGGTCCTTCAACCTCATGCGCGCCTACCTGACGGGCAAGGCCCGCCTCGATGCGACCTGGGCCGGCCAGGTGACGGTCAACGCCTACTCGGACACCTGGGTGCGCACCGTTTCCAGCACCACGGGCCCCGTCCTGGTGCCCCCCGGCGTCGGCGGCACGGCCGTCACCAGCGTCACGAGCACGACCCAGACCGAACCGCACACCGAGCTCCTGCAGATGGCCTACATCCAGGGCGACAACCTCCTGTACCAGGGCAGCATGATGCAGCTCGGCATGGTCTGGATGCCGTGGTCCGAGACCGAGTACAGCTACTGGGACTACCGCATGCTCTCGGTCGTGCCCATGGAGGGCGGCGTGGCCCGTTACTCCTTCGGCGGGACCAACCCCTCCTACATCCAGATCTGGGACAAGGCCCTCAAGTGGAAGGGCAACCACGGCTGGCTGCGCTACAACCTGGCATTCGCCAACGGCGAGGGCTTCCGCGCCACGGAGACCGACGGCCGCAAGTCGCTCGAGGGCAGCGTCACCCTGAGCCCGCTCGCCGGCCTGGATCTCAGCCTCCTGGGGCGCCGCGGCAACCTCTCGACGGCCGACCAGGCCGATCGCGCCTCGGTGATCCTCGGTTACAGCACGCCCGGCTTCCGGGTGGCCGTGCAGGGCTCACGCATGATGGATGCTCCGCTCGGCGGGGCCGTCACCAACGGCCAGATCCTCTCGGCCTTCGGCACCGTGCCCCTGGCGTTCACCGGCCAGCCCCTGGAGCTCGTGCTCCGGGCCGACA
This sequence comes from Candidatus Sericytochromatia bacterium, assembly GCA_036676985.1. Lineage (GTDB taxonomy): Bacteria > Cyanobacteriota > Sericytochromatia > S15B-MN24 > UBA4093 > DATNQJ01. The sequence continues at coordinate 66,447 of JAKFBU010000004.1, read as the reverse complement.
CTGTGGACCCCAACGTGGATGCCACGGGAGACGACCGGCTGGAGACCATCGCGGGCATCGCCTACCGCCCCCTCGGCGGTAACCTGGCCTTCGTGCTGGACAACCAGAACGTCAACTACGCCAGCGGCGTGAACAACAACCAGGTGGCGCTCCACACCCGCCTGGCCTTCTAGGCCTTGGTACCGCCCCGGTCCCGTCGAGGGCCCGGGGCGGGTTCATCCATGGTAAAATTGCCCCCGACTTTGAAAGGAGCCCTTCCATGGATCGAGTTCGAGCCGCCGGTCGCGAGGCCGGCACCCCGTTGGTTCCCTCTATCGCAGCCGATGACAAGAAGCACCAGGAGTGGGAGTACGAGTACCTCGAGGATCTGGGAACGGATCCCAAGGCCCGTCTCAACGACCTGGGCAAGGAGGGGTGGTCCCTCGTGACGGCCAACCCGTTCATCTTCCGTCGTCCCAAGCTGGAAGAGAGCAAGGAGCGCCCGCGGGTGGGCTTCGGCCGCTAGTTCGCCGGTTATAAACCAAGCGACGTGGGAACAAGATCCCCTGGCACTCAGCTGGGGGATCTTTCGCATGCAGCACCCTCCGAACGATAAGCGGGGAACGCAGCCGCTCGGGCGGCAATCGACCAAGCACTTCTCGGACGCCTTCGTCTCGAGCGGCTCGCAGCAGGCCGCTGCGCCCTCGCGCAGCACGCGGCAGCTCCAGACGCCGCCGTTGGCCTCGCTCAAGATCGCCGTGCCGCAGCGCCTCGAGGAGGTCCGCAAGGAGCTCAACTACGTCCGTCACCTGACGACGCTGTTCGGCGGGCCCATCACCGTGCTGCGCTTCGCCTTGCACCTGGTGGACAACCCATTGCCTCCCGAGCCGGAACCCGAGCCCGAGGCCTTCATCGAGTACGCTACGGAAGAGGCGCCCGCGGCCTTCATCGAGCCGCCACCGGCCGAGGAGGGCGACGAGTCGCTCGCGTCCGAGGCGAGCGAGACCGAGACGGTCGAGGCCGTGGAGCCGGAGCCCGAACCCTATGACCCCGTGCCGGCGCCCTTCCGCGCCCTGAACCCCGGCCAGCGCGAGATGGCGCAGGCGATCGCCGACGTCCTTGCAACCAACCCCAAGCTGAAGCAGCGGGCCCAGGTCTCGCTGTTCCAGTACGACGAGACCTTGCGCGGGCACCAGGAAGCCTCGGCCCAGATGGAGCAGATCTACAACTGCCAGTACGAGGAGGCCTGGGAGCGGCTCAACGAGCTTGCCATCGAGCGTCTCAAAGGCAAGGCCTACGCGATCTGCGGTTTCTACGACAACTACAAGAACGATCCGGTCATCTGCCGTCTCTTCCCGGCTCCGAACCAGCAGAACAAGGGGATGACGGGCAACCTGAGCGGCGGCAAGACGGGTCCGCTGGTGCAGCCGGTGATCCAGCCCGCCGTGCAGCCCTCCATCCAGCCCGTCGCTCCCCAGGGCCTCGGCCCTGAGCCGGGTGGGTTACTGGGCAAGCTGAAGGGGTTGTTCGGGAAGTAGCGACTCTTACCCCCCCTTCCCCCCCTGCTTCGCAAGGGGGGCATAAGGATTGGCCCCGGCTTCGCCGGGGCTGATTTGTTGTAAGGCTTCGGCGTCTTTCCTACGCAGCCGGCCTCCCTGCGAGGCCCCCATTCTGCAATCCTGCACAGCAGGACTCTTTATGCCCCCCTTGCGAAGCAGGGGGGGAAGGGGGGGTCAACTGAGCTTGGTCAGGAACTAGTGCGCCGCCTCGCTCGCCGCCGGATCGTACAGCGTCACCTGGTTACGCCCGCCGCGCTTCGACCGGTACAGCGCCTGGTCCGCGAACTCCACGAGCTCGACCATCGTCTGCGCATGCAGGGGCACGGTCGCCACGCCCATCGACACCGTCACGTGCAGCGTCTCGCCGTTCGGGCCCGGCAGATCCGTCGTCTCGATCGCGTGGCGCAGGCGCTCCGCGAGGTTCATCGCCCCCTCGATGCCCGTCTCGGGCATCAGGACGAGCATCTCCTCGCCGCCAAAGCGGCCCGGGATGTCCACGTCCACCCGGATCTGCTCCTTGATGACCCGGGCCACCAGCTTGAGCACCTCGTCGCCCGTCGCGTGACCGTAGGTGTCGTTGAACTTCTTGAAGTGGTCGATGTCCATCATGCAGAGCGAGACCTCGCCGCCGTAGCGGAGCACCCGCCGCAGTTCGGACGAGAGCCGCTGCTCGAAGTACGAGCGGACGTAGAGGCGCGTGAGTCCGTCCACCGTCGCGCGCTCGTACAGCTTCGCGTTCTGGATGGCCACCGAGGCCTGGCTCGCGATCGAGCGCAACAGGTCCAGATCGCGGTCCGTGAAGGCGTTGACCACCGCCTGTGAGTCGACGTACAGGACGCCCAGGGCTTCCTGCTTGACCATCAGGGGCACGCACATGACCGTGCGCAGGTTCAGGTCCAGGATGGACTGCTGGGCGGCGAAGCGCTCGTGATCCTTGGTGTCGAGCACGCACTCGGCCTCGAGGGTCGACAGCACGCGCTGCGTGATGCTCATGGACACCTTCTCGCCGGAGTCCGTGAGCACGTTGCCCATGCGATCCTTGGCCGCGTCGCAGCGCAGGACCTCGCCGTCGTCCGTGAGCAGGATGAAGGCCCGATCCGCGCCCGTCAGCTTGAGCGTGAAGTCGATGATGTTGTCGATGACCTCCGCGAGCACGAGGGTCGTCGAGACGGTGCGCGCCAGGTTGTTGAGCATCTCGAGCTGGCGCGATCGCGCCTCGCTCTCCACGTGCAGCTGCGCGTTGACGATGGCCTGGGCCGCCTGCGAGGCGAAGCTCTCGACCAGCACCCGGTCGTCCTCGCTGAACTCGCCGCCCACCGTGTGCCGGTCCACGTAGACGAGCGCCACGGTCTGGTCGCGGTGGATCAGGGGCACGCAGAGCACCGTGCGGATCTGGAGGTCCATCACGCTGCGCGACGCGCCGGCGTCCTCACTCGCATCCTGCATGAAGACCGCGCGGCCCTCCTGGTAGGCGCGCTCGGCGATCGTCTCGCTGAACTGCCAGTGGCGGGGGTTGCGATCGCGGTAGTCGAGCGTCGAGCCCTTGATGCGGAGCTTGTCGTCCTCGCGCATGAGGACGAAGCCGCGGTCGGCCTCCACCAGGCCCTTGACCAGGCCCGCGATGCGGTCCAGCAGCTGGGGCAGATCCAGCATGCCCTGGGCCTCGGCCGCGAAGTTCACCATCCGCTGGAGGCTGTCGTTGGCGCGCAGCAGCTCCTCGAGCTGACTCTGGGCGACGCGAAGCTCGCTGACGGCAGTCAGGTACTTGCCCTCGGAGACCCCGGAGCCCGTGGCATCGCTCGCTCCGGCGAGCGCGACCGCAAGGTCGCCCTGCTGGACGCGCCACAGCTCGTCCAACGAGAGGACGTCCTCCTGGGCATCGGCATCCAGGACGCTCAGCAGGTCGGCAAGGGCCGTCCGGGCCTTGGGCAGGATCTGGTGGGCCTTGGCCGAGCTCCGCTCCACCTGGGCGAAGCCGAAGGTCGCGAGCACGTCCAGGCGGGGACAGCCGGCCTCCTTGGCGCGCTGGGCCGCGAGCTCGAAGGCCGCGCGGGCCCGGGCGCCTTGTCCCAGGCGCAGGAGCACCGAGCCGTGGATCCAGCTGGCGAAGCCCTCGAGATACGCGGCCTGGCACTCGCGCGCCGCCTCCAGGGCGGGCTCGACGGTGATCAGCCAGGTCTCGGGATCGTCCGAGCGGCTCGCGATGAAGGCACGAGCCACGAGCGCGCGGGCGCGCACGCCCAGAGCCTGGTTGGTCTCGGCATGCTCGAGCATCCGCTGGATCTCGGCCTCCGCGAGCGCGGGCTCGCTCAGGCGCGTGAACAGCTCCGCCTTGAGGCCCCAGAGCTTGGCATCGTACTCGTGGATGCCCGTCTCCTTGCCCAGGGCGTCCGCCCGCTCGGCGCGGCGCAGGGCGTCCACCAGGCGGCCGAGCAGGAGCTCCGCCTCGATCCCGAAGGTCGCGACCGTCACGTCCAGGTAGCTGTTCTTGGTCTCCAGCGCGAGGGCGTCCGCCTCCTTGAGGCGCGTCCGGGCGTGATCCAGGTCGGCGGTGTTGGCATGCGCCATGGCGAGCCACACCAGGCCGATGCCCTGGTAGAGCACGTTGCCCGAGCCCTTGGCGGCATCGACCGCCTGCTGCCAGTGGGAGACGGCGACGGTGAAGCGGCCGAGCTCGTAGGCCATCATGCCCACGTTGAGCATGGCGCAGATCTCGTCGTCGCGGATGCCCAGCTCCTGGCAGAGCGTCAGGCCCCGCTCGAAGGAGGCGAGCGCGTCCGCGAAACGGCCGATGGCCATCTGGGCATTGCCCAGGAGGTTCAGGGTGTCGTTGATGCCGACCTTGTCGCCCAGCCGCTCCTTGATGGCCTTGGACTCCTCGAGGTAGTCGAGGCCGGTCTGGATGCGGTCGGGTGCGCCGTGGACGTACAGCAGACCGAGGAAGCCTAGGCAGCCGCTCTCCATGCCGACGTCGCCCACCTCGCGGGCGAGCACCAGCGCGCGTTCGGTCGTCTCGATGGCCTTCTGACCCTCACCCTTGAAGTTGTGGAGGCGCCCCTTGGCGAACAGGCTGCGCAGGGTCTCGCGCGGGTTCGGGTGCGTCTCGAGGATGGCGAGCGCCCCCTGGATCTTCTCCAGGGCCGGGTCGTACTGCGAGCGGATCTGGAACAGGATGCCCTGGTTGTAGAGCAGGGAGGCCTCCATGGTGTGGAGACCGAGTTCCTGGGCGATGGGCAGGGCCTCGGCGTAGTAGGCCTCCGCGGGCTCCAGCTGCGACGAGAAGCGGGCGATGTCGCCCAGCAGCTGCAGGAAGCTCAGGCGCACGGCGCGATCGCTCGCATGCGGCAGCCCCGCCTCGAGGAGCTGCTTGGCCTGGGCGAGGCCGAAAAGCGCGAAGCTCTTGCGGGCGGCCTCCAGGGCGTAGCCCACGCCACCTTCCGGGGCGTCGCTCAAGAGGTGATGACGCGCCAGCTCGAACAGGGCCTCGAGCCGGTCGTCGCCGGCGAGCTCCTCCGTGAGGACCGCCGCGATGACCGAGTGGATGCGGGTCCGCGCCTCTTCGGAGAGGCGACCGTACAGCAGCTCGGCGTGCTGACCGCCCGCGAAGCGGATGACGCCCTCCTCCTCACGGAGGATGCCCTCGCTGGCGAGCTCGGCGAGCGCCTCGAAGAGCGCGTCGTCGTCGCCCGGCACCAGGCGGCGCAGGCGCGAAACGGCGAACGGCTGGCCCATGGCGGCGGCGAACTCGGAGACGCGCACGGCCGACCCGGAGAGCTGGTCGATCCGCTTGAGCAACAGGTCGTGGACATCCGACGGCAGGTCCGTGGCCGAGAGCGTGAGGCCCGCGGTAACCCACTGGCCCTTGTGGCGACGCAGCGTGCCCTCCTGCCAGAGATGGCGCAGGGCGCTCTCGACGAAGAACGGGTTGCCGGAGGTCGCCTCATGCAGCTGGGCGATGAAGGCGGTGTCCAGGTCGCGGCTGCCCAGGATGGCCTCGGCCATCTCGCGCACCTCGTCCGGGCCGAAGGCCTCGAGCTCCATGCCCTCGCCGAGCTTCTCGCGACCGGCGGTCAAGACGAGGACCGGCTGGCCCTGGAGGGTGCGCGCCAGGACGTCCGAGAGCTCCTGGCTGCTGGCGTCGGCCCAGTGCCAGTCGTCCATCAGGACGACAAGGCCGCTGCTCTTGGCCACCAGGGCCAAGAGGTCGACGACGGCATTCTGGAGGCGGGCCTTCTCCTTCTGGGGGTCGAGGGCCGCATGGCCGCCCTCGTCGGCAAGCTCGGGCAAGAGCCCCGCCAAGGGCGCCCGGAAGGGGGCCACGGCCTCGGCCGGCAGGCTCGCGATGGCGCCGCGCAGGACCTCCACGAAGGGCCCGTAGGGGAGGGCGTCCTCCTGGGAGCGGCCCGTCAGGACGAGGCGGCCCGCGAGCTGGGCCTGGTAGCGCAGCTCTTCGAGCAGGCGGGTCTTACCCTGGCCGGGTGCTCCCGCCACGTGCAGCGTGCTCGCCTCCTTGCGGCCGAGGGCCTCGAACCGCTCGGCGAAGAGCGAAAGCTCCCGCGTCCGGCCCACGAAGGGGCTGGAGAACAGCGTGCCCTTGTCGTCCTCCTCGGTGGCGACGCCCAGATCGGCGAGCACCTCGTAGGTGGACTGGTAGCGCGCCATGGGGTCCTTTTCCAGGAGGCGCATGACGGTGCGCTCCAGGGGGACCGAGACCTGCGGACACAGGGGCCGGAGGGGATCCGGGTCCAGCTCCATGTGGGCCTTGAGGACGCTGAGCGGATCCTCGCCGGGGAAGGGCGGGCGACCGGCAAGCAGGTGATAGGCGACGGCGCCCAGCGAGTAGAGGTCCGAGCGGGCGTCCACCTTGGCACGCTTGGCGACCTCGGGGGCGATGTAGGCGAGCGTGCCCTTGATGGAGCCGCCGGCCTGGCCCGTGGGGCTCATGAGGCCGAAGTCCATGAGCTTGACGCGCCCTTCGGGCGTCAGGCGGACGTTCTCGGGCTTGATGTCGCAGTGGACCAGGCCCTGCTGGTGGATGAAGGAGAGGGCCCCGCACAGCTGGGCGAGGATGCCGGGCAGCTCGTCGGGCGGAAAGGGGATGCGCTCGTCGAGCCCGCAGCCCTCCACGACCTCCATGGTGAAGAAGGGCGTGCCGTCGTCGAGCTGTCCGAAGTCGTAGACCTCGACGATGTTGGGGTGGCGCAGGCGCGCCATGGCGCGGAACTCCTGCCGGAAGCGGACGAGGGCCTCGGCGGGGTCGCCCGCGCTCTGCAGCGACAGGGTCTTGAGGGCCACGCGATCGCCGCTGCTAGCGTCCTCCGCGAGGAAGACGCTGCCCATGCCTCCTTGTCCCAGGAGGGACAGGATGCGATAGCGATTGGTCAGTTGCTCGATCATCGACCCCTATCCGCATCGCCGCCGGGCGATGGCGCGGGAGCCCGCCCTGAGCCGCACGCGCGCCATACCTTGCAAATGCTAACAGATAACGGATAAGGAGGCAATCATCGCCAGGGCTTGCGGAGCCTAGGACTGCCGGATCGGATGGTTCTCCTCATGGACCTCGCGGACGGTGAAGCTCAAGCCCTCTTCCAGGTACTCCTTGAGCTGGTTCACGCCCGTGAACTCCGGGTTGTACTTGACCGTGGCGATCCCGTAGCCCGTGCCGGTCATGTCGTCGAGGACCGGAGCACTGCTGACCCGCACCGCGACCACGCCGTCTACGGCCCGTAAGCCGTCGAGGACGCGTCGCACGCAGAACTTGCATGTGAGCTCCTCGACGAAGTACGACACCTCCTTGAAGTGAACCATGGGTTCCTCTCCTTAACCGCGCGCCGAGCCCACCGCCTCCAGGCGGCGGACCCGGACCTGTTCCAAGAGCGTCTTCACGTCCCGCAAGTGGCACAACTCGGTGCCCGGGGTCATGGCCGTGGCCGCCCCCGAGGCGACGCCCCAGGCGAGCGCCTCCTCGAGCCGGGCTCCGCACGTGAGCTTCCAGAGCACCCCGCCGAGCATGGAGTCGCCGGCGCCCACCGCGGACTGCGCCTCGATCGGGGGCGGGGTGGCCACCCAGACCTCGTCGGCCGAAATGGCATAGGCCGCCCGCGGCCCGTCCGAGAGCACGACGAGCTCGACGCCCTGGCGGATGAGCTCGCGCCCCGCCTGCACGAGCGCCTCCTCGCCCTGGAGCTCGTGGCCGACGAAGCGCTCGAGCTCGTAGCGGTTGGGCTTGACCACCGTCGGGCGGGCCGCCACGCCCGCCTGCAGGGCCTTGCCGTCCGCGTCGAGGGCCGTCTTCAGGCCCTTGGTGCGGGCGTCCTCGATCAGCTCGTGGTAGATCTCCTTGGACAGCCCGGGCGGGATGCTGCCCGAGAAGACGATGTACTGGGGACGCCGACTCCAGCCCGAGAGCTTTCGCTTGACGCGATCGCCCTCCTCGACCCGCACGTAGGGCCCGGGGGCGTTGATGCGGTACTGATCGCTGGTGCGCTTGTCCGCGAGGATCAGGTTCTCGCGGGTCTCGCCGTCGATCCAGTTGAAGTCGCAGCTGATGCCCTCGTCGTTGAGGGCGTCCTGGACGAGCTTGCCGTTATGGCCGCCCAAGAGGCCCATGGCGAGCGTCTGCCCGCCGAACTCGCGCACCACCCGCGAGACGTTGATGCCCTTGCCGCCCGGATCGATCCGGACGGCGACCGCCCGGTTGGTGTCGTCCGCCACCAGGGCATCGACGGTGAGCGTCTTGTCCAGCGAGGGGTTGAGGGTGACGGTCGCGATCATGGCTCCTCCTGTCGGGTCACGGCTTGCCCGCGAGCTTCACGAGGACGCCCGCTCCGATGACGCCCGCCTCCCGGCCGAAGTGCGCCCGGGCCGTGCGCACGGCGGCGACGGCATCGGGCAGCGACCGGCGCCGCATGCTCGCCTCGGCCAGGTCGAAGAGCTGGGGCACCCCGCGGATCACCCCGCCGCCCATGACGATGAGCTCGGGGTTGAGCGTGTTGACGAGGTTCGAGAGGCCGGCACCCAGGTACTCCCCGGTCTCCGCGAGGATCCGGCGGGCCAGCGCGTCCCCGTCCCGGTCGGCCTCGGCGATGGTCTCCACGCGCAGCTGCGCGAGGTCGCCGCCGACCATGTCCTTGAGGATCGAGGTCTCGCCCCGCTCCAGGGCCTCCCGGGCCCGGCGGGCCATGGCCGTGCCGGAGGCGTAGGACTCCCAGCAGCCCGGGTTGCCGCTCGGGCAGGGCGGCCCGTCCCAGTCGATGGTGGTGTGGCCCACCTCGCCCGCAAAGCCGTTGGCGCCCGCGTAGAGGTGGCCGTCGATGACGATGCCCGAGCCGATGCCCGTGCCCACGAAGACGCAGATCATGTGCCGCGCCCCCTGGCCCGCGCCGAAGTGCAGCTCGCCGAGGGCGGCCATGTTCACGTCGTTGTCGACGTAGACCTCCTCCATGCCGAGCCGCTCGCTGAGCATGTCGCGCAGGGGCACGTCCCGCCAGTCGAGGTTGGGCGAGTAGAGGACCTTGCCCGTACCGGGCTCCACGAGGCCGGCGCTCGCGACGCCCACCCCCAGGACCGCCTCGCGGCCCAAGCCCTCCGTGAGGCGCTTGACCGACTCGGCCATCTGGTCGGCGACCCCCTCGGGGCCCCGGCTGTTGTCCGTGCGCACCGTGTCGTTCTTGACGATCGAGAGGTCGGTATCGAGCAGCGCCGACGCGATCTTGGTGCCGCCGAGGTCGATCCCGACGATGTAGTAGGCCACGGCATCCCCCTTAGAACACTCCGGAGGGTGACTAATCCCAGGTCACGATGGCCTTGATCGGGGCGTGGGTCGTGGGGTCTTCGCCCTCGATGTCCATGGCCATCAGCGTGCCGTCGTCGTCCTCCCGGACGACGACGCGCGTGGCGCAGGCGATCTCCTGCATCAGGTGGTCGGTCGATCCCAGGCGGCCCAGCTCGATGTCCACCGCGCAGGCGGCCGATCCCTTCTGCTCGGGCGCCATGCCCATGAAGGGCACGTGGTTCGCCACCATCTGGTCGCCGAGCTCCTCGCTGACGATCTCCAGGGTGATGGGACGGTTCATGCACAGGTTGCTGATCTGGGCCATGTAGGCGTTCCACATGGGCCGATCGATCTCGCGCGTTCTCATGACCCCTCTCCTTGCCTCGCATCCCGCCCGCCGGCCGGGCATCCGCCGGAGGCCGACGAGAGATTGTAAAGATACGTGAATTATGGCGCTCCCGGCGGGGATGGTCAACGCGAAAGCGAGGTTCGACGGACGTCTCGTCCGTCGAACCTCGCCTGGAATCGCCGACTGTAGCGAGTCGGCCCTAGGGGTAGAGCCCCCGCAGCGAGAGGGCGTTTGCCACGCGGCCAACGGCCTCCACGTAGGCGCCCATGCGGAAGGAGAGGCCCTTGCTGGTGACGTTGGCGGCCACCCGCTGGAACGCGCGGCTCAGGACCGATTGCAGGCGCTCGTTGACCTCGTCCTCGGTCCAGAAGAGCTGCTGGGTGCCCTGGACCCACTCGAAGTAGCTGACGACCACGCCGCCCGCGTTGGCGAGGATGTCCGGCAGGACGATGACGCCCCGCTCCTCGAGGACGGCGTCCGCCTCGAAGGTCACGGGCGCGTTGGCGCCCTCGACCACGATGGAGGCCTGGATCTTGTGGGCGTTGGCGGCGTGGATCTGGGCGCCCAGGGACGCCGGGATCAGCACGTCGCAGGGCAGGTAGAGGAGCTCCTCTTCGGTGATGGACTGCGCCTCCTGGTAGCCCTTGAGGAAGCGGTGGGCCTTGGTGTAGCCGATGACGTCCGGGATGTCCAGGCCGTCCTCGCGGTAGAGGCCGCCCGTGATGTCCGAGATGGCCACCACCTTGGCGCCGCGCTCGTGTGCGAGCCGGGCCGTCACCGAGCCCAGCTTGCCGAAGCCCTGGATGGCGATGCGCAGGCCCTGCCAGTCCTTGCCCACGAACTTGAGCAGATCGTCGAGGGTCATGACGACGCCGCGGCCCGTGGCGTTGGAGCGGCCGACCGTACCGCCGATGGCGACGGGCTTGCCCGTGACCACGCCGGGGGCGGCGTAGCCGTGGTTGGTGCTCCAGGTGTCCATGATCCAGGCCATCTCGCGCGAGTGGGTGTTCACGTCGGGCGAGGGGATGTCCTTGTGGGGGTCGAAGACGAGCACCATGTCCGAGGTATAGCGGCGGGTCAGGCGCTCCAGCTCGGCGACCGAGAGCTGATGGGGATCGACTGTGATGCCGCCCTTGGCGCCGCCGTAGGGCAGGCCCACCAGGGAGCACTGCCAGGTCATGAGCATGGCGAGCGACGTGATCTTGTTGAGGTCGACCGTGGGGTGGAAGCGGATCCCGCCCGTGTAGGGGCCGAGGATGTTGTTGTGCTGGACCCGGTAGCCCGGGAACATGCGCACCGAGCCGTCATCCATGCGGATGGGGCTGTGGGTCTGGAACACCTTGTCCGGCGTGCCCAGCCGCTCGAGCATGCCGGCATCGAGGCCGAGCAGCTCACCGCACTTGTCGAGTTGCAGGCGCGACTTCTCGAGGTGGTTGATGGACGTGTACAAGGTCCCGGTCGCCATTGACGCTCCCTTTCGGTCGAGACGAGGATGACGCGCGTATTGTACCACTTCTTGTCCGGTTTACAGCCCTCCGTCGCAGGTGGCATGATGAGGGGCCGAGGTACCGATCATGCCCTTTTCTGCCCAACCTCCGAACGTTCCCCTAGAACCCGCGCCCCTTTTCGCCGCCTGCTGCGACCAGGCCGCCCAGCTGGGCGGCGATCTGTGGCTAGTCGGCGGCTACGTGCGGGACGCCCTCCTGGGTCGCGCCCAGCTCGACGTCGATCTCGTGACCTCGGCCGATCCCGAAGTCCTGGGCAAGGCGATCGCCCGCGCCCTCAAGGGCCACTACGTCCTTTTGGACGCGGAGTTCGGCATCGTGCGGGTCGTGCTCGACTCGGGGGCGGTCCTCGACCTGGCGCGCTTGCAGGGTGCGGACCTGGAGGCGGATCTCCTGCAGCGGGACCTCACGATCAACGCGATCGCCCTGCCCCTGGTGCGCAACGGGCAGCGCGTGGCGCAGCCCGAGCCCCTCGATCCCGCGGGCGGCCTGGTGGATCTCGCCCGGCGCACCGTCCGGGCCATCAGCGACGACAACCTCCTGGCCGATCCCGCCCGGCTGATCCGGGTGTTCCGCTTCGCCGCGGCGCTGGACTTCGACATCGACTTCGAGACCCTGCAGTGGGTCGAGACCTACAAGCGCAAGCTCCTGGACGTGGCCGCGGAGCGCACGACGGCCGAGCTCCTCAAGATCCTGGCGTTGCCGCAGGCCTTCCGGTGGATCGAGCGGCTGTTCGGGATCGGGGTGCTCATGGTGCTCGTGCCGGAGTTCACCATGCTCCAGCGGGTGGCGAGCCCCCGGATGAACGGGCGGGCCCATGCGCTGGAAACCGTCCGCCGCCTCGACGCGCGCCGGCCGACCCATGACGCCGAGGTCCGGGCGGATCTGGCCCGGGACCTCGGCGGCGGCGCCACGGCCGAGGTCATGCTCCGGCTCGCGGCCCTCCTGCATGAGGTGGGCAAGCCCTTCTGCACGACCTACGGAGCAGACGGGGCCGTCTCCTACGACGGGTACGAGGCCGAAGGCGCCAAGCGCGTGGAGGCGATCGCGACCCGCCTGAAGCTATCGGCCAAGGCCCGGGATTTCCTCGTGCGCCTGGTGCGGCTCCAGCGGCTGCCGGAAGGGCTCACCAGGACGCCCGACGACCCGGTGGCCCTCTACCGCTTCTTTCAAGCAGCAGGGGACGCGAGCGCGGCGCTCCTGCTCCTGAGCCTCGCGCTCCAGGAGGCCGCCGAGCGCCCCATTGCGGCCGAGCTGGCCACGGTCCTGCCCGCGCTCCTGTCGGCCTACTACCGACCGGATGGAGCCTACACGGCGCCGCAGCGGCTCGTCGACGGCAAGGATCTCATGCGCGAGCTGGACCTCAAGCCGGGCAAGCACATCGGCGTGCTGCTTAACCGGGTGATCGAGGCGCAGCTCCGCGGGGAGGTCGCGAGCCGGGAGGAGGCGATCGCCTTTGCCTCGCGGCACCTGGGGGCCGAGGGCCGGCCAAGCGAACGATAGCAAGGTCACACGGGAGAAGCGATCGCACCGACAGCCGATCCTTTGGAGGTGTGGCATCCTAAGAGCATCAACACCACCTCACCTCTCTGACCCAAGGCCCGCCGGTCGCACACCCGGCGGGCCATCCCTTTTGCCGGTTAGCAGGCAAGCGAGCGAAAGCAGGCTCACACGGGCGGAGCGATCGTCCCGACTGCCGCTCGAGCGAAGGTATGGCATCCTGAGAACATCAAGAGCGCACCACCTCACCTCTCTGAAACCAGAAGCCCGCCGGTCGCACACCCGGCGGGCTTCGTCGTTTCCGGAGTTCGTCGGCTTCCTGCTGAGCGTGAGGGTCGCTTACAGGCCCCATCGGGAAGGCGCCGGTTGCACGACGCGTGGCGGATCCTCGCGCTCGCCAGCGACGGACATGCCGTCCTTAGAGCAAGGGGGAAAGCAGCTTCCAGGCCCCGCGCTTGACCTTGTCCGAGAGGCTCGCATTCTGGAGCTCTTCGAGGTTGGCGGGCTTGCTGGCGGTCCAATCCGCCAGCCAGAGGCGCTGCTTGGCGTCCTGGACCACGTGCGGATCCTTGATGATGACGTTCAACTCGTGGTTGCCGTTGAAGGAGCGGCTATCGGCGTTGGCCGAGCCCATGATGAGCGTGTCCTGGTCGAGGATCATCGCCTTGGTGTGGCTGAAGTGCTCCTTGGCGAGCCCCGGCACGTCCTTGCCGGTGTACCACTTGACCTTGACGCCGTTTTCCAGGAGCTCCTGGGCGATCGCGTTGTTGAGGTCGCCGTAGACCTTCTCGTCGTTCATCTTGGGCAAGAGGGCCTCGACCCGAACCCCGCGCTGCCGTGCCGCGATCAGCTCGTCCATCAGCTTGCGATCGGACAGGTAGGGCACCATGATCCGGATCTGGTTCTTGGCCTGGCGCAGCTCGCCGAAGACGGCCTCGGTCAGACCGAACTCCTTGGCCTGCGGATCGTTGAAGACCACCTTGACCCGGGGGTCCGCCAGGTTGAAGGTCGGCAAGGGGAGGGCCTCGCCACCCGCGCGGGTCCAGTTGCGGTTGAAGGCCGCGACGGCCTCGCGAGTCGAGGGACCATCCACCCGGATCATGGTGTCGTGCCACTCCTTGGAGTAGCGATCCGAGATGTTCATGCCGCCGGTGAGGAAGCGCTTGTTGTCGACGATCGTGAGCTTGCGATGGGTGAGGGGCATCCCCTCCTTGAGCGAGAAGACCTCGGGGTTGTGCAGCCGCACCTCGACGCCGTTCTCGTGGAGAAACTGGTAGAGCGGGAGGTGCGGAGCATCCGGCAGGTTGGTCGCCGTGCCGTAGGTATCGAGCAGGACCTTGATGTCCACGCCCTGGCTCCGCTTCTTGACGAGCAGGTCGGCGATCTCGCGCCCGGTGGCATCGTCCTTGAAGGTGAAGGTCTCGAGCAAGATGCTCTTCTTGGCGCCCGAGAGGGTGTTCTTGAAGGTCGAGAAGGCCTGCGCGCCATCGATCAGGACGCCCTGGAGAGCCGGCAGCTGGCCGCGCATGAACACGTCGGGCGTCATCGCGCTGCGGCTAACGGCGCGGACGGTCGACTTGACGGGGGACGCGGCGAGCGCCTTGGCACGCTTCGGAGCGTCGTTCCGGACCATGCGATAGATCATCTGCAGATTGTCGAGCATCGCGGCACCGTCCCCGTCTAGCCTAAAAGCAATCAATCGTCCCTTGCGACAAGGCTGTTATCGCGGTGTTAAGTCGCCAGCATTCTTATGGCGACTTTAAGTTCCCACGATCAATTGGTGAAGTAAGCGCTGGAGCCTCGCCTCCTACGAGAAGTAGGCAAGCGAGCGAAAGCAGGCTCACACGGGCGGAGCGATCGTCCCGACAGCCGATCGAGCGAAGGTGTGGCATCCTGAGAGCATCAAGAGCGCACCACCTCACCTCTCTGAACCCAGAAGCCCGCCGGACGCACACCCGGCGGGCTCCTTCAGTGAGGCATAAGTGGCGTTACAGCAGGCGCCTGAAGCCCTTGGCTGCAGTCTGCCAAGCCCGCGCCAGCGCCCCTTCGGCGGGTGCGGGGGGGAGTTGGAGACCGTGGCGCGCGACCAAGGGCCGGATTTCCGCGCCGAGCGTCTCAAAAAGGGACTCGGCAAGACTCTCGGGCGAGAACCGATGACCGGGAGGCAGCCGCAGCACCGCCTCGGCGATGGGTCGCGTCCGGTCGGCGTGTCCGGGCCCAATCGACTTGAGAGCCGCCATGAGCGTATCCTGAATCACCTCTCGCTCCATGGGCGAGGCCACGCCCTCCAACAGTTTCATGGTAGAGGCCAGTGCCTTTTCATCACCGCGGCGAGCCAACAAGAGGGTCGCACTCCTCACCGTCGCGGGGTCGCGCCCCTTGAGAGTCTCATTGAGCGCACGCTGGGCCGGACCTTGCGGCAACCGATCGAACAGCTTCCCGATCTCGAACGGATCGGCCGAATGGGCCTTCAGGAGCTGGGGAAAATGGCGCATCCAGCCGTCGGTCTGCCTGGGATCCAGGGTCGTCAGGCCCTTGACGGTGAAACGCTTGGGCTCGCGAGTGATGAAGTACTTACCTTCCAAATCCTGTCCCGAAACGATCCGCGTATGGGCAAGCTTGTCCTCGGCGAGGTCATTCACGGTCGTCTTGCCCAGGGCCATCAAGCCGCTGACGACATGAACGGGGCTCGTCGCGTTTTGGGACTTGATGGCGGCATAGCGGCTGGCGACCGTCGCGTTGCCGGTATACACCCCCATGCCGAACGCCGATCGGAACCGGATCCTGAATTTATCCTCCAAGACGTTTTGCGCCCGTTTGGGCAGCTTACTGAAGAGCAATTCGGGCTGCATTCGGAAGCCGGTGCGCGAGATCAGCTTGCCCGAGGTCGTCCCGTGGAAGAACTCCTTGATCTCGCCGGCCACCTCCAGCCCCCTACCGGGAGTGGCCCGGTCGAAGGTCTGGTGGCGGATCATCGTATTCGCCATCTGACGTCGCACATCCGCGGGGAGGACCGAGGGTAAATAGTCGGCCATTTTCCCACCCAGCGCCGCGCGCACCCGCTGCTCGGTGGGCGGCAGGCTCGTGAACCCCGGAATCAGCTTCCGGAAATTCTGGAGCTCCACCTCCGCCATCACGTCGTCGGCGCCCTTGATGTGCTGCTCGAAGTAGGTCTTGAAGGGCATACCCGCGATCGTCTCTGGCACCTCACCCTTGGCGGCCTTCTCGGCGTAAGCCGTGAAGAGCTTCTCCCTGTCCTCTGCAAACAGGAGAATCTCGGCGACGTGGGAGTCGAGCCGGAACGGGGTAGTGGGCTTGATACCTTGCAAGCTGTCGCCGACCAGTGCCTCGGCAAAGGCTGGGTCGGCGTTCAGGAGCGCCTGTTTACCGTTCTCGGAGAGTTGCACCACGAGGGGCACGGAATTCTCCACGAAACGGGGCCGATCGAGCGTGAAATGAGCCCGTTCGGGCAACAGCGTCCCGTTGCGCAGCATGTCGTTCAGGTCGCCGCCATCCAGCAGCGCAAAGACATTGCGGTTCTCCAGCTTGGCCTCGGCTGTCTTGCGGAGCGCATCACGGGTCATCACGCCACCGGATGCTTCCTGGATCTGCTTGGCGTCCACGGGAAGCGGGGCACGTTCGAGCCGCTGCGGCGTCGGTTGCGGTGAAGAAAGGCCGTTGATCATCGTGCAGTATCTCTCGTTCGGTGAGCTAAAAATCTTATACCCAAGTGTTCCAAAACCCGGGGAGGGATCAGAAGGTTGGCATCTTCCACCGGAACGGGAAACGACCAAGCGAGCGCAGGCAGCCCGACCGCGTCACGAGCGCGCCCGGATCAGGCGGGTCACCTCGCCCTCCTCCGGAAAGGTCGCCGTCAGGTGCTTGGAGTACAGCAGCTTGCCGTCCACCAGCACGTCGAACACGCCCTTGCCTCCCGCGATGACCGCGGCCTCGATGCCGAGCGTCTCCTTGAGTTCGGCGGCCACCCGGGTCGCCCGCGGCAGGTAGTTTCACATCTGGCAGTAATGGATCTCGACTGTCACGAACCGTCCTCCTTTGGATCAAGCAGGCGCTCGTCCCATCGAGCGGCCAAGCGGGCGATAGCAGGATCACATATCAGGAGCGATCGACGCAACTGCTTCTCGAGCCCTCGTATGGCAAGATGACAGCATCAAGAGCGCACCACCTCACCTCTAGAAACCAAGAAGCCCGCCGGACACACCCGGCGGGCTTCTTCGATTGGGAACCTCGGCTTAGGACGCCTTCATCTCGGCCTCGAGCTTCTTCATGATGTGCTCGAGCGTCTGCTTGTCGGCGTACTCGTTGACCGCGAAGTTGCCGTCCTGAGCGCGGTAGGACTGGTGCAGGCCGTTGCGCTTCTTGTACTCGATGACCGCCGCCTGGGTGGCCTGGTCGAACTGGCCGTTCTGATTGACGTTGAACCCCCACTTCTTGAGCACCGTCTGCAGGTCGTTGATGGCCTGGGTCTGGTTGCTGCCGGGGCCGAGGGCGCCGTCGGTCTGGTACTGCTTCACTTCGTTGAGGAACGCCTGGACGTTCTCGGGGGTCGCCTGGATGCGGTACTGCTGCGCGATGGCGGCGATGTTGGGCTGACCGGGGGCCGGCTGAGCGGGCTGCTGCTGGGCGGGCTGCTGAACCGGGGCGGGCTGGGGAGCGGGCTGCGGGGCGGGCTGCTGGGTCATCATCGCCTGAAGCTTCTGCATGATGAGCTGCAGGGTCTGGGTCTCAGCGTACTCGTTGACCGCGAAGTTGCCGTCGGCCGACTTGTAGCCCTGGCGAAGGCCGTTGGCCTGCTTGAAGGCCATCACCGCCTGGGCGGTCGCCTGGTCGTACGTGCCGGTCTGGGGAAGCTGGTAACCGAGGCGGGCGAGCGCACCCTGCAGGTCGCGGATGGCACCCTGGTTGTTGCTGCCGGGGCCGAGCGCGCCTTCCGCCTGGTACTTCTGGACCTCGGCGAGGAACGCGTTGACGTTCTCGGCGCTGTTCAGGAGGTTGTACTGCTGGGCGATCGCGGCGAAGTTGGGCTGACCGGGCTGCTGAACCGGGGGCTGGACCACGGGGGGCTGAATGACGGGGGGCTGAACGACGGGGGGCTGAACGACGGGGGGCTGGGCGACAGGAGGCTGCTGGACCGGGGGCTGCTGGGTCATCAGGGCCTGAAGCTTCGTCATGATGACCTGCAGGGTCTGGGTCTCGGCGTACTCGTTGACCGCGAAGTTGCCGTCCTTCGAGCGATAGGTCTGGTGGAGGCCGTTGGCCTGCTTGAAGGCCATCACCGCCTGGGCGGTCGCCTGGTCGTAGGTGCCGGTCTGGGGCAGCTGGTAGCCGAGGCGAGCCAGAGCGCCCTGGAGGTCACGGATGGCGGCCGTGTTGGTGTTGCCGGGGCCGAGGGCGCCGTCCGCCTGGTACTTCTGGACCTCGGCGAGGAAGGCCTGGACGTTCTCGGGGGTGGCGAGCAGGTTGTACTGCTGAGCGATCGCCGCCTGGCTGGGGTCGAGCGCCGGGGTCGTGGGCACCGTGGTGCCGGGGACCGTCGTGCCGGGCGTGGTGGTACCGGGGGTGGTGCCGGTGTTGTTGCTCGCGCCCTTGAACATGTTGGCGATGGCGCCGAAGAAGCTCTTCAGGAAGTTGACGATGCCGTTGAACACGTTCGCCAAGATGTTGGCCATCGGCTGCACGTTGTTCTGCTGCACGGTCGGCTGCTGCTGGACGTAGGTCGTCGGCTGCGGCGCGTAGGTGGGCTGCACGCCGTCGGTCGGGCCGCCGGCCTTGACCGCGGGGCGCTGGGGAAGCCGGGTCTGAGGCACTCCACCAATGTTCATCGCTGCATCCTCCTCACTGGTCCACCAAAGATTACCAACTGGGTTCCGTTGAAAGTGTTATAGGCAGCGTTCCGATGGATCCGTTTAAGCCCCGGGTAAACCCTCCTGATCCTTGCGTTAAAGTTTGAGATCGAAAAAGCCCCCCGGTCGTGCGACCGGGAGGCCCGAAGGAGGAGGGAAGGGGGCTAGCCGAGGAGGCTCGAGAGCTTCTGGAGCATCGCCTTGTCGGCGTACTCGTTGATGGCCCAGTTGCCGTCCTGCGAGCGGTAGTTCTGGTGCAGGCCGTACTTGGCCTTGAAGTCCATGACGGCCTTGACGGTGGCGGCGTCCCACTGGCCGTTGGGGGTCACCTGGTGACCGACGCGGGCGAGGGCGGCCTGGACTTCCTGGATCTCGTTCTGGTTGGGGTAGCCGGGGCCGATGGCCTTGAAGCCCTGGGCATCGGGGGTCTGGTAGCTCTTCACCTCGGCGAGGAAGGCCTGGACGTTGTCCTCGGTCGGGTAAAGCTTGTACTGGTCGGCGATCGCCTGCCAGTTGAGCGTGCCGTTGCCCTGGGTCGGGGTCGGAGCGGGAGCCGGGGTGGTCGTGCCGCCGCCGTTCATCTTCTCCTGCATCTTCTGGAAGGTCTGGTAGTCGAAGTACTCGTTGACCGCGAAGTTGCCGTCGGGCGTCTTGTAGGTCTGGTGGAGGCCGTTGGCCTGCTTGAAGGCCTTGACCGCGGCCTGGGTGGGGGCGTCGTACTGGCCCGTCACCTCGGCGGGGAAGCCCCAGGCCTTGAGGGCGGTCTGAATCTGGCCGATGGCCTCGGTGTTGGGGCTGCCGGGGCCGAGGACCTGGAAGCCGCCGGGGCCGGGGGCCGCGTAGCCCTGGACCTCGGTCACGAAGGCGTCGACGTTCTCCTTGGTCGGCAGCAGGTTGTACTGCTGGGCCAGCTTGAGGGTGTTGTCGTCCACCGGGGCGGGCTGCTCGCCGCCCTTCTTGAAGATCTTGTTGAAGAGGCCGACGAAGAAGGCGCCGACCGACTTGAGCATGTTCATGATGCCGTCGAGCAGGCCTGCGGCGTCGAAGCCGCCACCCGCCTGGACCACGGGCTGCTGAGGACGGGGGGCGATCGCCGAGCTATCGGCAGCCGGTGCGCTCGGAGCGGCGGCAGCCGTCTGCGCGGTGGCCTTGGGCCGGTAAGCGTAGGGCGAGTTCGAGACGCCGGAAATCATGGCCGTCCTCCTTAACAGTCGAGGTCTTCGCGATCCTTATCCGGAGCGCGGCCATCCGGCTTGTCCAAAAACCGTTAAGGCAGGGGAAAGTCTCGATTAACTTTCCAAGAAGCCTTAGCTGGGCCGGAAGATCATCCCCGTGATCCGGTTCAAGAGCGCCCGCGGCACGAAGGGTGCGGACCGTGCGGCCACTGCGTTCATCAGGCCGGAGATCTTCACGACTTCGCCGCGCCGGATGGCGTCCAGGCCGTCCTCCACCACCGCTTCGGCCGTCATGAACTTCGCGTAGCTCAAGGCCTTGGTCTTGAGGCTCGCCGACTCGCTGAACTCGGTGCTCGTGGGGCCGGGGCACAGGGCCACCACCTTCACGCCCCGGTCCCGCACCTCCTCGGCGATCCCTTCCGAGAACGACAGGACGAAGGCCTTGGTGGCCGCGTAGGCCGCGAAGTACGGCATCGGCTGGAAGGCCGCCGTCGAGGCCACGTTCAGGATCACGCCCGATCTCCGCTCCAGCATGGCCGGCAGGAACAACCGCGTCAGCTTGCTAAGTACCGTCACGTTCAGCGTGATCATCCGCTCCAGGGTCCCCGGATCGTTCGCCTCCAGCGCCCCGTGCAGGCCTACGCCCGCGTTGTTGATGAGCCCGTCGACCACCAGGCCCCGCCGCTGGACCTCCGCGAACAGCTCGTCCGCCGAGCTCGCCTGCGACAGGTCCATGGGAATCACATGCACCTTGCCGCCGTGGGCCTCTTGCAGCTTGGCCGCATGGGCCTCCAGATCGGCCTGGCGGCGTGCCACGATGATGAGATCATGGCCCTCCTTGGCCAACCGATCCGCGAAGGCCTTTCCGATGCCGCTCGAGGCGCCGGTGATGAGTGTCAGGGGGCGGGTCATCGGGGTCTCCTCCATTTCGTCGCCAAGCTCGGCACCACGTTCGCGTCTTGCGCCGATTCCAATGAGTATGCCATGCGCACGAACCCGCCGAACATGCTCACGGGCGCCGGACGCGACGGATCGCCATGATCCGCATCAGACGGACCATTGGCCTATCCGAGCCACCTGCGCTAAGATGAGGGGATGCCGTTTCCGAGCCGTCCACAAGGCACCCGTCACGCAGCCAGGACCGGGGCGATCGCCCTGGCCATCGCCATCGGAGCCCTCTTGGGCGCGCCGGCTCAGGCCGGGACCCTGTTCGATCCGACGATCCCGTGGCGCACCCTCGAGACGCCGCACTTCCGCGTCAACTACGACGCCCGGCAGGAGACCGTCGCCCAGCGCGCGGCGGTGTTCGCCGAAGAGGCCTACGCCAAGGTCACGCCCTTCCTCAAGGTCAAGCCGACCCAGAAGACGGATCTGACCCTCATCGACAACGAGGACACGGTCAACGGCTTCGCCTTCCCCTATCCGAACTCCATGATGTACGTGTACCTGACCTCGCCGGGTCAGGACCACCTGTCGGGCCGCTACGAGAGCTGGCTCAAGCAGATCATCCTGCACGAGTTCACGCACGTGGCCCAGTTCGAGGCCAACGGGGGGCTCACGGACCTGGTCAACCAGATCTTCGGCCGGGCCCTCTACCCCAACCTCTTCCAGCCGGTCTTCCTGATCGAAGGGCTCGCCGTCACCACCGAGTCGCGCTTCAGCAACGGGGGTCGCGCCAAGGAGGGGGACTTCGACATGATCCTCCGCTCGGCGGCGGTGGCGGACAAGCTGCTCTCCATCGACCAGGCCACGGGCTGGAGCAGCCTGAGCGAGTGGCCGGGCGGCTCCAGCACCTACATCTACGGGACCTACTTCTACCAGTACCTGATCGACAAGTACGGCGAAGACGTGCCGGGGCGGATCTCCCACGAGTACGGCGCCTTTCCGTGGCTCGGCATCAACCAGGCCATCGGCCGGGTGCTGCCCGGCAAGTCCGCCTACGCCCTCTGGGACGAATTGAAGGTCTATCTCAAGGAGCGGGCCGATCGGCAACTCGCGGTGATCAAGCAGCAACCGGTGACGTCGAGCGATCGCCTCACGACCACGGGCTTTCAGCACCGCCACCCCCTGTGGACGGCAGACGGCAAGCTCCTCTACGCCGAGTACTCCAAGAGCCAGTCCCCGTCCCTGATGCTGGACTCCCAGGACGGCAAGCCCGCGCGGCGCCTGTTCGGCAAGCTCTACACCAGCTCGTACACCCTGTCGCAGGGGCGCTTTCTGTACCTCTCGGCCGCGGGCGACGTGGGTGCCTTCAACGTCTACGACGACATTTACCGCTACGACCTCAAGACCAAGAAGATCCACCAGCTCACCGAGGCCAAGCGCGCTAGCGATCCGGCGGTCTCGCCGGACGGCCGGCACTTCATCGCGACGCTCAACGGCAGCGGCCGCAACAACCTGGCCCTCTTCGAGACTGGCGGCGCCATGAAGGCCCAGCTGACGTCCAACGAAGACGGCACGCAGTACTCGGGCACCACGTGGTCCCCCAAGGGCGACCAGGTCGCCACCTCCACCTGGCGGGCGGGCTCGCGCGACCTCTACGTCTTCCGGCCCGGCGAGACCAAGCCGGAGCCCCTGTGGCGCGACAGCGCCGTCGACATCAACCCGCACTGGTCGCCGGACGGCAAGTGGCTGTACTTCGCCTCGGACCGTACGGGCGGCGTCTTCAACGTCTTCGCCTACCGCCTCGCGGACGGCAAGGTCTTCCAGGTCACCAACGTCCTCGGCGCGGCCATCGAGCCCGCCGTCTCCCCGGACGGCAAGCGCCTGGCCTTTGCGAGCTACTCGCACGAGGGCTGGGACATCCACGCCATGCCCGTGGACCCTGCCACCTGGCGCGAGGTGCCCCTCTCGGCGGCGACCGTGTACGACCCGTCGTCGGGCCTGCCGGTTCCGGCGCCGGTCGCCCCCGAGCGCGAGGACCTGCCGACCATCACCAACCCGTTCCCGAGCCATGCCTACAATGCGTGGCCGACGTTTGCGCCCAAGAACTGGGCGCCGGTGAGCTACATCGACGAGAACGGCTACATGGTGGGCGTGAACTCCATCGCGCAGGACGTGCTGATGCAGCACTACGCCTTCATCAACGCGGGCTGGGGCTTCGGGGGCAATCGGCCCTACTACTCGCTGTACTACCAGAACGACCAGTTGCCGCCGAGCCTCACGTTCGCGCTGAGCGACCTGCCGACCTCCTACGCCGTCACCCGGCGCCTGCCGGGCGGCCCTCGGGAGTCCTACGACGTGTGGCAGCGGCAGATGGGCGGCTCGGTGGCGGCCACCTTCCCGAGCCTGCCGAGCAAGCTGCTGGGCACCTACTGGATCACGGGTCCTTCGCTGACGGTCGGTTACAACTGGCTGACCATCGGCGACTTGGGGATGCGCAACAGCGGGTCGGGGTCGACCCTGCAGCCCACGCCGACGGACATCAACGCCATCAAGGGCAAGCCGCAGCCAGGGCAGATCAACAGCCTGGTGCTGCGCTACTCGTACGCGGACAACTACCGTTCGAAGTTCGCGATCAGCCCGGAGTACGGGCATGCCTTCGGGTTGGAGTACGAGAAGGCGGGCTCTTGGTTCGGAGGGACGACGTCCTTCGACCGGATCTCGGGCGATTTCCGCCGCTACCTGAGCCTGCCCTGGAAGCGCCATGTGCTGGCCGTTCGTGCGGCGGCGGGGGCGAACCTGGGGAAGCCGGACGGCGACTTTTACCTGGGCGGCACGGGGTCGACGAATCTCCTGACGACGGTGGATCGGCGGTACGTGGGCGGCGTGGCGGTGGAGCCATTGCGTGGGTACTCGCGCGGGATGCTGTCGGGCAACCGGATGGCGCTGGGCAGCGTGGAGTATCGCTTCCCGATCGCCGAGGTGCAGCAGGGTCCGGGGACGTTGCCCTTCTGGGTGAGCCGGGTGTCGGGGGCGGTGTTCTCGGAGGCGGGCTTCGTGGGGACGGATCGCCTGAGCGGCGAGCCGCATGTGGGCGTGGGCGCGGAGGCCCGGACGATCCTCGAGATCGTGAACGTGCCCACCGAGCTACGTCTGGGCGTCGCCCGCGGGACGCATCCCACGGACGGGGTGACGCAGGGCTATCTGGAGCTCGGCATTAGCTTCTAGTTTGGAATAAGGAGAACCCCCCCAGCCCCCCCTCTAGAGGGGGGGTGTGCGGATCATGGGTGGGTGAGAGCGAGGCTGCTCCATCGGATCATGAGGGAGAGCAAGGCAACTCCTTAGGATCATGGGTGAAACTTCCCCTCCCAAGAGCTTCCCCCCCTCTAGAGGGGGGGGTAGGGGGGGTCCTCCTTGTTAATCTCACTTAGTATCCGCTCCAGCACACCATCCATGTTCCCGAGCACATCCCGATTCCAGAAGCGCACCACCCGAATCCCCTGCTCTGCAAGCCACTGATCTCGCCGCACGTCCTCCGGGGATCCCGCGTGTTGCCCGCCATCCAGCTCAATCGCGAGCCCCACCGCAGGACAGAAGAAATCCAAGACATACGGCCCCAAAGGGTGTTGACGCCGAAACTTCACCCCGAGTTGCTTCCCCCTGAGGCATCGCCACAGCTTTTGTTCAGCAACAGTGGGATTGTTTCGCTGTGCCCGGGCTCTGATCACTTGAAGATCCATCGGCCCTCCAACAAAAAACGAGCACTCGATAACGAGCGCTCGTCAACATATCACAGATAAAGATCTACTGCGTGAGAATCAGCTTCGCCCCGTACCCCGAGCCGCCGCCGCCCGTGAAGCCCAGGCTGATCGTCCCGCTTAGATTCTTCTGATACAGGAAGTTCAAGCAGTACGGCCGCAACGATAGGTTCGTCGACGCCTGCACCTGCACCCCTGGCCCCTGCATCTGGATTTGCTCCGGCTCCAGGCCGGTGTACTTGCCACGCAGGTTCACGTTGCGGATCTGGTAGCGCGAGGCCCATGGCTCATCCAGGGAAGCAACCGCCTCCGACCCGTCCAGCACCACCGCCGCCCCGAAGTCTGCGAACATCCGGCCGAGCGTCGTCCCGTACTTGGCCAAGACCCGGTCAGCCAGGTCTGTCGGGTCCACGTTCCCTGCACTGGCGGCCTGCCCGTTGAACATGGTCGCGCTGTTGTCCGTGGAATGAAAGTCCTTGAGCGACGCGTCGCCCAGGCGATCGTTCAGGTACTGCACGAACAGCGTGACCATCCCGTACGCATCCGTCGGATTGCCCGTGCCCTGATAGAACTCCGTCATGGAGTACTTGCTGGGCTCGTCCAGGTAGTCGGCGATCTGCTGCACGATGGCCGGACTCGGCTCCGAGCCGTCCGGGCCATAGCCGTTGAGCATCATGGCGAGCATCGAGAGGCCCTCGTTGAGCCACGTGTCTGCCCCCGACTGGAACTCGTAGATGTGGTTCTGCATCCCCACCGCCTTGACCCGGTGGCAGGAGAACAGCAGGTGCTGGAACTCGTGGGCGATGACCGCGAACATATCTCCCAGCGAGCGCGACGTCGCACTGGAGGCGATGTAGAGGATCTTCCCCCGGTTGAACCCGCTATCCGCCAAGTCCGCCAGCGTGAAGAACCCGAGCGTCCCGTTCCCGGTCGTCAGCGTGCCATTGTCGACCCGGCGCGAGAAGACGAAGTGGACGTAGTCGTCATCCAGGTAGACCTTTTTGCTCGCAGGCAGGGCGTCGTTCTCGGCGATCGTCGTGTCCGAGCCGAACGCACAGGTATCCAGCTTGTAGATCCGCTCGCGCAGCTCGTTGGCGATCGTCTCGAGCTTACTGCCCGACCCCTGGAAGATGGCCGCGTCCTCTTGGTCCACCCAGATGACGAAGCTACCCTTCTGGCCAGTCGGCGCGTTGTAGACGTGCACCGCCTTGGTCGGAACCGAACGCGCCGGCATGCCCGGCCTGAAGTCGAGGATCTTGAACGTCCGCTCGGCCCCGTTCGCGTAGGTCGTCCCGGCCTGCGTGCGATAGCTCGTGCTCACCGGCGCCGGACGCAAGGTCTTCGCGTGCTCGCGCACCAGGCGCTCCGCCCGGTTCTGCGGCGACTCATCCAGAGCGGACTCGGACTGGGTGCGATAGGCGGTACCCACCCCCGACCCGCTCCACGTCGCCTGCACGTACGAATCGCTCGTCTCGTTCAGGGAGGCCATGGCCACCACGGCCGTCTTGGCGTTCGACACGGACATGGACACGTTGCTGCCGAGGTACAGGGGCATGACCTGGACCGAATCACTCAAAGACACGCTGGACGGGTTGGTGCCCGCCGCCGCGTCGCTCTCCACGCCGATCCCGACCCGCAGGCCCGTGCACGAGAAGGGCGTCGTGCTGCCTCCCGACGAGCCGGTGTTGGTGCCCCCCGTGAAGTTTGCACCGCCGCCGGTGCCGCCCCGCGACGTGCTGATGATGTTCGAGTTGTCGCTGTCATCCGCGATCAGCCAATCGCCGGGACAGCCGGCGAGCAGGAGCGAGACGGCGATGAGGGGCAAGAGCGCGCGCCGGACCACGGGTATCCTCCAAGAAGGCGAGAGGCCAAGCGAGTCATACCCGTGGCTCACCGGCGCTAACCCCTAGAGCGAGGAGGGCGCGAGCCCCTTCTGCACGTTCACGCGACCGTGGCCGAAGTAGGGATCCTTGCCGACCGGCCCCAGATCGTCCGAGGTGGAGGCCAGGCGCTCCGCCAACCGGTCCGCGAAGGCGGCGTTCATCCGCATGTGGTAAGGGTCGTAGCGCGCCGCCATGAGGGCGGCCACGCCCGAGACGTAGGGAGCGGCCATGGACGTACCGTCGTTGTACGCGTACGGCGGGTCGATGGGGGAGATCTCGTCGCCCACCGCCCGGGTCAAGAGGCCGCTGCGCTGGCTGAGCTGGTTGTCGTAGCGCGGAGCCGTCGAGAGGATCTTGCTGCCGGGCGCGGCCACGTCGATGCGATCGCCTTTGTTGGAGAAGCCCGCCAGGAACTCCACGAAGAGCTTGGGCACGATCTCATGGACGGCGGTCGCCGCCACCACGATGGCATGCGGATTGGTGCCCGGCCGGGGGACGTCGGCGCCCTGGTTGCCCGCGGCCACCACCACCGCGATACCCTTGCGCCAGGCGTAGGCCATGGCGTCCTCGAAGGCCGCCTCGGTCGTGAAGCGCCCGGGGACGCTCAGGCTCAAGTTGATGACCCGCACCGTCGCCTCGGAGGTCGAGTAATCCGCCGCGTACACGAGGCCCTTGAGGATGCCCGCCGCCGACCCGCCGCTGAGGCCGAGCACCTTCACGGGCAGGATCTTGGCATCCCAGGCCACACCCGTCACCCCCAGGGCGTTGTGCCCCGAGGCAGCCGCGATCCCCGCCACGTGTGTACCGTGGCCGTGCAGATCCGTGACGTCGTCCGCCAGCGAGAGGCTCGTGTCCGGATGCTCGTCCGTGTAGTTCCGGCCCGCGAGCACCCGGCCCATGAAGTCCGGGTGCGACACGTCGCAGCCGGAGTCCAGGACGGCGATCGCCACGTTGGAGGCCGTGAAGCCCGTCCCCAGGGCCCGCCAGGCCGGCAGAGCGCCCGTCACCTGGTGAGCCCACTGGTCGCCGTAGCGTATGTCGTCGGGCGTCTGCCCGGACGTCAGGTAGGCGGGCTGAACGCGCCAGTTGGGGGCCACCGACGTCACGCCCGAAAGCTCCTGGAGGCGTGCCTCGGCCTCGGAGCGGGACGTGTCCGCGGGGAGGGCCAGGTGAGCGTATCGACCGGTGAAGCGGATCTCGCCCTGGAAGGAAGCTCCCACGGCCCGGGCGATCGCCTGGGCATCCGCCTCCGGCGTCAGGCCCACGAGGTACTCGCCGGGCACGACGTCCTCGACCGCCCCGGGCTCGACGGGCCCTGCGGTTCCAGAGGGCGCCCCGGCAGGGGGAGCCTCGGCCGGCGTCACCGAGACCTCCAGGTCCGGTACTCCCGCAGGCGGCTGAAGGCCTGCGGTGGGGGGGACGCACGCGGCGAGCGTCAGGCTCAAAAGGGCCAGGACTAGCGATCGACGGCTCATGGCATGAAGGCCTCCACCGTGCGCTGGGGCTGCCCCGCCGCGTTGTTGCCGCCGAGCACGTAGACCTTGCCCGCGAGGGCCGCGGCCCCGTGCAAGTAGCGAGCGAACGGCATGGGAGGCAGGACCTGCCAGGTCTTGGTGGCCGGATCGTAGACCTCACATGCCGTCAGGGCCGTGCGATCCTCTCCCATGCCGCCCAGCACGTAGATCTTGCCGTCGAGGACAGCCGCCGCCGCCGAGTGCCGGGCCGTTCGCATGGGAGGTAGGGCCCCGAGGTTCGGGTCCGTGATCCACTGGTTGATGTCCGGCCGGTAGACCTGCGCATGGCCGATGGGCTCGCCGCTCGCCAGCAAGCCGCCGAGCACGCAGAGCTGGCCGTTGTAGGCGACGGCCACGGCGCCCGAGACCGCGTAGGGCAGGGCGGGCAGGGAGCTCCAGGCATTGGTCGTCACGTCAAAGGCCTCGAAGGCCGGCACGGTGTCGATGCCCCGGTAGGCCCCGTCCAGGGAGACGGTCCGGCTCCGCAGGCCGCCGGCCACGTAGAGCTTGTTGCCGATTGTCGCACCAGCGACCGCATAGCGCGGCGTGGGCATGCTCGCCCCGAAGAATGTGCTGAACTGGAACCCCTCGGTCCAGGTGTACACGCGCGGGATCCCGATCTCGAAGGCACCGTCGTAGCCGCCCGCCACCACGACCCGAGACGTGCCGACCGTCCCGCCGCACGAGAAGTACTGCGCCAGGATGGTCTGGCGCTTGGCCTCCGCGTAGGCCCCCTTGGGATCGAACTCCTCCCAGACGTCGCTCGCCGGGCGATAGCCCTCGAGCACCTCGGAGGGAACGCCGCCGGCGACTACCAGGCGGCTGTCCAGGACCAGGGCCACGTGCCCCATGCGGGGCCGCGCGAGGGCCGTGAGGCTCGACCACGCACCCCTCGCCTCGGGAGAGGTCCCTACGATGAGCGTCCCGTTGGGAGTCGGCGTGGGCACTGGCGTGGGAGTCGGCGCCTGGGTGGGAGCCTGGGTGGGCTCCGAGGTCGGCTCGACGGTCGGGGCCGGCGTCGCGGAGGCCGTGGCCGTGGGGGTCGGCTGCGGCGACGCGGTCGCCGTCGGGCTGGGACGCGGCGTTCCCCCCGAGCCCGTGGGCGCCGCCGACGAGGCGATCGGCAGGTCCAGGGGCGCCAGGGGGAGATCGCAGCCCGTTGCCGCCGCGACGAGCAGCGAGAGCAGCACCAGGGAGCCGCGGAGCCGGATCCTCATGGCTTCAGGACCTCGATGGCGCCGAGGACCGCGGGCTTGTCGAGCGCCCCGGTCAGGATCGAGGCCAAAAGGCCGTCGCTGCCGCCCAGGACGAAGAGGCGATCGCTCAGCACGCCGACGGCACTCGCCGCCCTAGGCGTCTGCAGGGCGCTGAAGAGCGCCCAGGTGTTCGCCGCCGGATCGTAGACGTCCACCCGGCCGGTGGCCATGCCATCCCGGTTCACGCCCCCGATGACGTAGATCCGGCCCCCGTGCGACACGGCCCGGGCTCCGAGGCGGGGGGCCGGCATGGCCTCGATGTTGCGCCACCCCCCGGCCTGCGGATCGAAGACCTCCGAGGCGGCCAGGGGCTCTCCCTGCTCACCGCCGCCGAAGACGTAGAGCCGGCCTTCGTGGACCGCGCTCGCGGGCATGCGACGCACGATGGTCATGTCGGGGCCGGCGCGGAACTTGCCCGTCTGCGTCTCGTAGACGAGGCCCCCGAGGCCGAGCGTTCCCCCGAAGAGGTAGATGTCCGCGCCGTCGGCGATGCTCACCGCCCCCGCGAAGGCGGTCGAGGCCGTGGCGACGGCCTTCCATGCGCTGCCGTCGAGGCGATAGACCTGGTCGGTCCGCTGTCCGGTCTCCGAGAGGCCGCCGATCACGTAGGGCTTGCCTTCGACGACCGCCCCCGCGGCAAAGGACACGGGATCCGGCAAGAGCGGCAACGGAGCGACGCGCGTGCCGTCGTAGGCGAAGCAGCTGTCGGTCGCGTAGCGCGTGACCGGGGAAGGAACGGCGTCCAGTCCGCCCACCATGAGCAAGGACGGCACGTCCCCGAGGCTCATGGGCAGGCAGAGGGTGGCGGCAAGGGGCTTGGACATGCCCGCGAACGACTCCCAGCGGCTCAGGTCCAGGAAGACCTCCGGGGGCGTCCCAGTCAGGCCCTCGGGCACCGTCACCGGCAGCGAGGCCGCAAGGCCGCCCGCCGCCTCCACCGATACGGTCCAGGTGCCGGGCGCGACCGGCAGGATGTCGTGGCTGCCCTCCGCAAGGTTCTGCTGCTTGGGGGAGACAGGGTCGTCCAGCGAGACCGTGGCCCTGGAGCCCGTGGGCAGGCCCTTGAGGCGGACCCGCACCCGGCCGGGCGATCGCACGTAGCTCGACAAATCCGACGGCGGCGTCAGGGTGGGGGAAGCGGCGAGGGTGCCGGCGAGCCCCACGGCGTTGAACAGGGCCGGGTGCACCACCCCGAGCCGCGATCGCTCGCCCTCGAGACGCGCCTGGAGGGCCGCTTCGTCCAGCCGGGCCGACAGGGCCTGGTCGAGGCTGCGGCCCGCCGCGCGGTCATTGGCGAGGAGCGCGAGCACCACCTCGGCGAGCGGCGTGGTGAGGGGCCCCACCGGCGCCTGGACGGTCGCGCCGGGGGCGATATCCAGGACCGTCCCGAAGCGCGCCCCCGGCAGGGGGCGATCGGAGGCGTCCAGCCCCTCGACGACGACCACGACGTTGGGGCCGACCGGGACGTTGCGCACCGTGAGCTGGGTGGCTCCCAGGCGGAAGGAGGCATTGGCCGTCCGCTCGGCGGGCATGGCGGGCCCGTCGATGTGCAGGCGCGCCCGGCTGAACGTCGGGACGGCCTGCGTGGCTCGCGGCGCGTCGCCGAAGCCCTCCAGCTGCAGCGTGACGGTCCCGAGCCCCGCTTCAGCGGCCGGGGGCGTCACGGCGGGCCGCGGCGCGCAGCCGACGGCCGTGGCCAACGCCACTCCGACGGCTAGTCGCCTGAACGCCCGTCCCCGCACCCGGTCCTCCTCGATCAATCCTTCGGCTTACCGCATGCCATATACCCGCGATCGCGCCTCCACGGCCTCCCCGCATTTGACAGAAGGCCCGGAGGCTCTTAAGATGCCGAAGTTTCAGTCGTTCCACCCGTTGGCGCCGATCGTCGCGGCCGTGTCGTAGGAGATCTCCCGAGGATGAGCGATCCCTCCAACCTTCCGCTCCGTCTATCACTGGATGAAGCCGTCCTGCTCATGGTCGGCCTCAAGCTCCTGGACGACATGGTGGAGGTCATCGAGATCAACGGCGTGCCGCAGGACGTCCTCATGGCGGGCCTGATGGGCAAGCTCCAGGGCGCTCTGCCCGAGGACCTCTTGGAGATGACCGACGAGATCGTCGAGGACATCGTGACGGCGACCATCCACGACTCCGAGACCAGCGACATCGACGCCATGACCGTCGACTCCAGCTACGCCATGCCCATGTACGCGATCGACGGCACCATGCCCGTGATCCAGCAGGCCATCGACGAAGGCCGCACGCTGGAGGTCTCCTACTTCTCCATGAGCCGCGAGGAGTTCAACACGCGCCGCGTCGACCCCTACGGCCTCAAGCAGATGGGCGATCTGCACTGGCTCATCGCCTACTGCCACATGCGCCAGGATCGGCGCGTGTTCCGGGTGGATCGGATCAAGCAGGCCACCCTCAGCGAGGACCGCTTCGACAAGCCCGCGGACTTCCACATCGGCGAGTACTTCGACGAGTAGCCCGCTCGCGTCCCGTGGTTGACCCCGCGCGGTAGCGATCGGTCGTGGACAACCCCCCGGTCGTGTGATAACGTTGTCATCTGGGAATTCTCGCCTAATCGGCCCCACGGCTCGGTTTTACCCGCTCTGACGGAGGACACGTGGCAGAAGCGTTGCTCAAGGTTTCCGGGTTGCAGACCCACTTCACTACCGAGGAAGGCATCGTCAAGGCCGTCGACGGCGTCGACTTCGAGGTCCAGAAGGGCCAGATCCTCGGGATCGTCGGCGAATCCGGATGCGGCAAGAGCATCACGTCCCTCTCGATCATGCGCCTCGTGGCAGGCCCCCAGGGCAAGATCGTGGGCGGCCAGATCCTCTTCAACGGCAAGAACCTCCTGAGCCTCTCCGAGGCCGAGATGCGCGAGATCCGCGGCAACCAGATCTCCTTGATCTCCCAGGACCCCATGACCTCGCTGAACCCGGTCCTGACCGTGGGCGAGCAGATCATGGAGGCCATCATCCTCCACCAGAAGGTCGACAAGGCCACCGCCCGCCAGCGCGCGATCGCGGCCCTCGAGGCCGTCGGCATCCCGGCCGCCGCCACCCGCATCGACGACTACCCGCACCAGTTCTCGGGCGGCATGCGCCAGCGCGTCATCATCGCCATGGCCCTCTCGTGCGAGCCCGAGCTGCTCATCGCCGACGAGCCCACCACGGCCCTCGACGTGACGATCCAGGCCCAGATCCTCGACCTCATGCGCGAGATCCGCACCAAGCGCGGGGCCGCCGTCGTGCTCATCACGCACGACCTGGGCGTCGTCGCCGAGATGTGCGACTACGTGGCCGTCATGTACGCGGGCAAGGTCGTCGAGTACACCGACGTCCACACCCTGTTCAAGAACCCCAAGCATCCCTACACGCAGGGACTGCTCAACTCGATCCCCCGCATGGGCGCCAAGCAGGAGCGTCTCGAGCCCATCGAGGGCCAGCCGCCTTCCCTGTCCCGGCTGCCCCAGGGTTGCTCCTTCGGTCCCCGCTGCAAGCACTTCAACGCCAAGTGCCGCGAGGTGCCCCTGCTGGAGACCGTCGAGGCGGGCCACCTGGTTCGCTGCTGGCTGACCAAGGAGGCCAAGTAATGTCCGAAACGCTGCTGACGGTCACGGACCTCAAGAAGCACTTCCCCATCACCAAGGGCATCCTCTGGAGCAAGCAGGTCGGCGCCGTCAAGGCCGTCGACGGCCTCAGCTTCTCGATCAAGAAGGGTGAGACCCTGGGCCTGGTCGGCGAGTCCGGCTGCGGCAAGTCCACCACCGGCCGCCTCATCCTGCGCCTCATCGAGCCGACCGCGGGCTCGGTGCAGTTCGAGGGCCAGGAGGTCACGACCCTCAAGCCTCGCGACATGCGCGCCCTGCGCCGCGAGATGCAGATCGTCTTCCAGAACCCGTACGCCTCCTTGGACCCGCGCATGACCATCGGCGAGAGCATCGCCGAGCCCCTGCGCGTCCACAACGTCCTCAAGGGGCCCGAACTCACCAAGCGCGTCAAGGAGCTCCTGGACCGCGTCGGCCTCAACCCCAGCTACTCGGAGCGCTACCCGCACGAGTTCTCGGGCGGCCAGCGCCAGCGCATCGGCATCGCCCGAGCACTCGCCATCAACCCCAAGTTCATCGTGGCCGACGAGCCCGTCTCGGCCCTGGACGTGTCGGTGCAGGCGCAGGTGCTCAACCTCCTGCAGGACCTCCAGAAGGAGTTCGGCCTCACCTACCTGTTCATCGCCCACAACCTCGCGACCGTCGAGCACATCAGCGATCGCGTGGCCGTCATGTACCTGGGCAAGATGGTGGAGATGGCGAGCTCCGCGGAGCTGTACAAGAACCCCAAGCACCCCTACACGCAGGCCCTCCTCTCCGCGGTGCCGGATCCCGATCCCACCGTCCGCAAGGAGCGCATCATCCTGCAGGGCGACATCCCGAGCCCGGTCAACCCGCCCTCGGGCTGCAACTTCCACACGCGCTGCCCGTTCGCCAAGGACGTGTGCAAGACCACGGTGCCCGAGTTCAAGGACGTGGGCGGCGAGCACTTCGTCGCCTGCCACCTGGTCAACGAGCTGCCCATGGCCCACGCCAGCGGCCCCATCACCACGACCGTTCCCAAGGCCTAACCCGATTCCCGTTCCCGGGCGCTCGCTTTTCGGCAAGCGCCCGGCTTCTTTTACGGAGGGACCCTTGCGACTCCAGACCCTCTTGGCTCCGATGCTCGGTTGCCTGCTGCTGATGGGGTGTTCCAAGTCGACCGTCGACGTCGCTCGCCGCAACCCCGACGACACGGTCGTCGTCCGCTCCCAGCAGGAGCCGGACACGCTGAACCCGACCCTGACCAACGCCATCTCGGCGGTCGACGCCGCCACGCCCATGTTCAACGGGCTGGTCGGCGTCGACGACCAGATGCGCTTCTTCCCGGACCTCGTGACGGTGCTGCCGACCCTCGAGAACGGCCTCGTCAAGCTCGGCGGCGGGGGCATGTCCGTCACCTACAAGCTGCGCCCCGGCGTGCGCTTCCATGACGGTCAGCCGCTGACCTCGCGCGACATCTGGTTCAACTGGAAGATGCACATGGACCCCAAGGTCCTGGTCTCGAGCCGCGAAGGCTACGACAAGATCGCCCGGGTGGACACCCCGGACCCGCTGACGGCCGTCGTGCACTTCAAGGAGCCCTACGCTCCCTACATGCAGATGTTCAGCCTGCCGAACGACCCCATCTACCCGGCGCATCTCCTCGAGCAGAGCCCGGACCTCAACCTCGACCATTTCAACCGGGCTCCGGTGGGCACGGGGCCCTTCAAGTTCAAGGAGTGGGTCGCGGGCGAGTACCTGGCCATGGAGGCGAACGCCGACTACTTCGGGGGCGCTCCCCGGCTCAAGAAGCTCTTCGTCAAGTTCGTGCCCGACGACAACGCGGCCTTCATCCAGCTCGCCAACGGGGACATCGACGTCTACGCCGACTTCAACCTGGACCAGGTCGAGCCCGTCAAACAGTACCGCCACCTGGCGCTCGCGAACGTCCCGTCTTTGACCTACGAGCACATCGCCCTGAACCTCGAGAAGCCCGTGTTCAAGGAGCGCGCCGTCCGCCAGGCCCTCGCCCATGCGGTGAACAAGGACGAGCTCTCCCGGACCATCTACAAGGGCATGTGGCCCGTGGCCTTCGGCACGGAGCACCCGCTCGCGTGGTCCTTCAACCCCGCGGACAAGGAGCCGTATGCCTACGACCCGGCGCGGGCCAAGGCCCTCCTGGACGCGGCGGGCTGGAAGCTCGGCGCTGACGGCATCCGCTCGAAGAACGGCCAGCGCCTGAGCTTCACCATCACCTCGACCACAGGGCGCAAGCACCGTGAGCAGGCCGAGCAGGTGCTCGGGGGCTATTTCAAGGCCGTGGGCGCGGAGATGAAGATCCAGAACGTCCAGGGCGGCCTGCTCTTCGCAGGCTATCCGACGGGCCTCTTGCAGAACGGCAAGTACGACGCGGCCCTCTTCGCGCGCACCACCAGCGTGGATCCGGCCGCGAACTATTCCACCTGGCACTCGAAGATGCTGCCGCCCGAGGGCCAGAACACGGGCCGCTTCCTCAACGCCGAGATCGACCGGGTGCTCGAGGCCGGCACCCGCAAGCTCGACCAGGCCGAGCGTCAGAAGCTCTACTGGCGGATGAGCGAGATCCTCATGGACGAGGAGCCCATCATCCCGCTCGTCTACTGGACGGAGATGCACGGGTACAACCGGCGGCTCAAGAACTTCCGCTCCAACCCGACCGCCAGCCGGTTCGTCTGGAACGTCAAGGACTGGTACATCGAAGAACAGGAGACCGCCCGATGAGTCGCTACGTCCTGCGCCGGCTCCTCATGGCCGTCCCCATGCTGCTCGGCATCTCGGTGCTCCTGTTCGTGCTGATGCAGAAGGTGCCGGGCGGCCCCATGGCCGTCTACGGCATGAACCCGCATATGACGGCCGCCGACAAGGCGCGCCTCATCCACGCCATGGGCCTGGACCTGCCCGTCCACTTGCAGTACTTCAAGTGGCTCTCGGGGGCGGTGACGGGGGACCTCGGCAACTCGCTCTTCACGGGGCGTCCCGTGATCCGGATGATCCTCGAGCGGGTGCCCAACACCTTCCTCCTGATGGGCGTCTCCACGGTCATCAGCCTGGTGGTGGGCATCGCCCTGGGCGTCTTCTCGGCCGTCAGGCCCTACTCCAAGTTCGACTACGCGGCGACCACGGCCTCGTTCCTGGGCTACTCGCTGCCGACCTTCTGGTTCGGCATCATGCTCATGATGGTCTTCGCGGCGAGCCTCCACTGGCTGCCGGCGGGCGGCATGCGGCCCCTGGGGGCCGAGGGCTGGCTCAGCTCCCTTCCCTACCTGGTCCTGCCCGTGACGGTCCTTTCCATCGTGAGCATCGCGTCCTGGAGCCGCTTCATGCGCTCGAGCATGCTCGAGGTCATGCGGGCCGACTTCATCCGGACGGCCCGGGCCAAGGGGCTCGCCGAGAAGGTCGTGATCGGGCGCCACGCGCTGCGCAATGCCCTCATCCCGGTGGTCACGGTGGTCATGATGACCATGCCCACGCTCTTCGGGGGCGCGGTGATGACCGAGACCATTTTCAGCTGGCCGGGCCTCGGGCGCCTGTTCTTCGACAGCCTGGGCAAGAGCGATTACCCCGTGATGATGGGCATCCTGCTCATCTCGTCGACCCTCGTCATCGTCTTCAACCTGCTCGCCGACGTGCTCTACAGCATGATCGATCCGCGCATCGCCTTGAAGTAGCGGAGGAAGCGCCATGTCCGTCACGACCCCGACGCACCCCGCCGCCCTGCCCCAGTCGGAGCTCGCTCCGCCCGAGTCGCGCCTGCGCATGGTCGTGCGCCGGTTCGGCCGGCACCGCCTCGCGGTGGCGGGCCTCGCAGCGCTGCTGCTGCTGGCGATCGCCGTCTACGTGGGCCCGCTCGTGAGCCCTTACGCCTTCGACGGCAACGACCTCGCCCAGGCGGGCAACTGGCGCCCCAGCCTGGCCCACCCGCTCGGCACCGACGAGCTCGGCCGGGACGTCCTCACGCGCCTCCTCTACGCGGGCCGCATCTCTCTGAGCGTGGGCCTGATCGTCGCGAGCCTGAGCGTCCTCATCGGCACGCTCGTGGGCGCGTTCGCGGGCTACCACGGCGGTTGGGCGGACACCCTCGCCATGCGCCTGG
This sequence comes from Candidatus Sericytochromatia bacterium, assembly GCA_036676985.1. Lineage (GTDB taxonomy): Bacteria > Cyanobacteriota > Sericytochromatia > S15B-MN24 > UBA4093 > DATNQJ01. Next base: position 29,740 of record JAKFBU010000004.1, on the reverse strand, counting down.
TCGACACGATCCAGAGCGTGCCCCTCTTGATGCTCCTGATGGTGCTCGTGGCCTTCCTGGGCAACGACCTGCGCATCATCGTGCTCGTCATCGCGCTGACGTCCTGGACGGGCGTGGCGCGGCTGGTGCGCGGCGAGATCCTGTCGCTCAAGGGCCAAGAGTTCGTCGAGGCGGCCAAGGCGGTGGGCGTGAGCCCGGTGGGCCAGATCTTCAAGCACCTGATCCCCAACTCGCTGGCGCCGGTCTTCGTGGCCGCAACGCTCGGGGTGGCGGACGCCATCACGATGGAGTCGGCGCTCTCGTTCCTGGGGGTGGGCATCCAGCCGCCGGTGCCGTCGTGGGGCAACCTCCTCACGGACGCCCAGCACTACCTGATCCAGACGCCGTGGCTCGCCTTCTACCCCGGGCTCTTCATCTTCCTGACGGTGGCCTCGATCAACTTCGTCGGCGACGGCCTCCGGGATGCCCTCGATCCCAAGCTCAAGCAATAGCGAACCGGGCGGCCGATGGCCGCCCGGTCGGGTCTCGACTCGCCTCAGCGGCTGCGCTTGCCCCGCTCGATCAGCTCGCGGACCTTCTGTCCGCCCTTCTGACCGATCTGCGAGTAGAACTCGGGGCCGTACTGCTGCTTGACCTTGTTGCCGCCCTTCTTGCCGATCTGCGAGTAGAACTCGGGGCCGTACTCCTCGGCCACCTTGTTTCCACCCTTCTGACCGATCTTGGAATAGAAGTCGTTCGGGAGCTCGCCGCTCTCGACCGCGTCGCGCACGGCCTCGCCGCCCTTGGTGCCGATCTGCGAGTAGAACTCGGCGCCGTACTCTTCCTTGACCTTGTTGCCGCCCAAGCGGCCGGCCTCACGGACCGTCAGATCGCTGCGGCTGGTTCCGGCCGCTCGAGAGGTCGTCTTTTTGGTCGCCATACCGATTCCTCCTTCACCATTCCCACCATGCCAAAGTTCTTTGTAAAGATTTATGAACGTTTGCCCCCGACTGTATCCCACGGCCCTCCTGGGTGTCAACGCACGTTCGGGTGCCACTGGAGGGGAGGGCGGATCGGCGTTTTGTTACAATATGTTGCGGTCGGCATCCATGCCCGCCGCCATGAGGCTCATCGATCGGAGGGAGAGCGATGGAAGCAGCGCGCATCCGCATGAAGGCTGCGATCAAGTGCGACGACGCCGAGTGCGGCCACCTCGAGCGGGTCGTCATCGATCCGCAGCACCGCCAGGTGACGCACCTGGTCATCCACACCACGGACGGCGACCTCAAGGTGATCCCAGCCTCGCTGATCGCCGAGGCGCACTACGACTGGATCCACGTGCGGCTCACGTGCGAGGCCCTGGCCGCGGCCCCGCCCTACTCGGAGGTCGACTTCTTCCTGCCGTCCGAGGACTGGACCCCGCCCGGCGAGCTGCACCATGCGGACATCCTCTGGCCCAGCGACGCCGCCAAGGCGTTCGCCCCGTTCCACACGCCCGGCCCGATGCTGGTCGAGCACGTCAACGTCCCTCCGGACGATGCCGTCGTCACCAAGGGCGACCGGGTGTTCTGCTCCGATCGCGAGTGCGGCAACGTGGCCGACGTGGTCATGGATCCCGACACGGACAAGGCCCTGGGGTTCGTGGTCGCGCGGGGCTTCCTGTTCAAGCGCGACGTGGAGGTCCCCCTCGGCTGGATCGATCGGGTCGAGGCGGACGGCGTGCACCTCAAGATGACCGCGGAGCAGGTCGAGGAGCTGTCGAAGCACTTTCCCGGTTAAGAATCGGACAACCCTCCAGAAACGGTTGCTTTTTGGGTATAAGACCCCTTGGTCCACCGCCTGCCGGTCGGGCCGACGTCCGTGCCCCGCACCAAGCGCCTGCGGCTTTTCCGTGAGGAGGTTCCCATGGCCATGACCACGACTGCCAAGAAGACGAAGCAGCCCAAGGCCGTTGACGTGTCGATCCGGGTCTCCGAGCCGGTCGTCAAGGAGCTTCCGAAACCGGGCACCGCCCCCTTGGTCCTGACGGTCTCCACGGCCGCCGAGACCGAGGCGCCGACCGCCGAGGTCGAGCTGCAGCCCCTGTTCTACCGGGGCGTGACCTACATGATGCCCGCGAGCATCGTGCGCGCCCCCTTCCCGACCTTCACCTTCCGCCACCTCGACAAGGTGGGCATGTTCGCCCTCGAGGGCAACCGCCCCAAGGTGGTCTCGAGCCTCCAGCGGGCGGTGGCCAGCGCCATCGACGCCCCGAGCCTGATCAAGATCGCGGCCGTCGCCCACAGCGAGGGCTGCCTCGACGAGGCCGTCAGCGCGCTCGTCAAGGCCGTCAAGGTCACCGCCAAGCAGCCCGAGATGCGTTCGTTGGTCCTCTCCAGCGCCAAGACCCTCGGCTACACCATCGGCTAACGCCCCCATGATCCACGGAGCCCACGTCCGGTTGCGCGCGCTCGAGCGCGACGACCTCGAGGCGCTCTTCGCATGGTGGAACGACCCCGACCTCTGGACCCTGATCGGCTCCCGCAAGCGGATCTCCGGCTTCGAGGAGCTCGAGAGCTGGTTCGAAGGCGAGCTCGAGAAGACGGGCCCCCAGGAGGGCCGGACCTTCGCGCTCGACGGCGGCGACTCCCTGGTGGGGACCTGCTGGTACGGGACGTACGAGGCGGGCGATCGCCAGGCGACCGTCGGCCTGTACCTGGGCGACGCCGCCAGCCGCGGCCGCGGCCTCGGCACCGATGCCCTCCGCACCCTCCTGACCTACCTCTTCGACGAGCTGGGCCTCCACAAGGCCCGCCTCTACGTCCACGGGGACAACGCGCCCGCGATCGCCGTCTACCGCAAGCTGGGCTTCGTCGAGGAGGGGCGGCTCCGCGAGCACCGCTTCTACGGCGGACGCTTCCACGACTTCCTGGCCATGGGGCTCCTGAGCCGCGAGTTTCATCGCAGCTGAAGTCGCGGTAACATGGCGGCATGACCGCCGAACCGCCCGTGGGACTTTACGTCCACATCCCCTTCTGCCTCAAGAAGTGCTACTACTGCGACTTTGCCTGCTACGCGGGCCAGGAGCGGCACCTGGAGGCCTACCTGGAGGCCCTCGAGCACGAGCTCAGGGCCTACCCCGCGGGCCTGCCCGTCCGCACGATCTACCTCGGCGGCGGCACCCCGTCGATCCTGTCGGCCCCGCAGCTCGAACGCCTCATCCGCGCCATCGAGGGGCACTTCGCGGTGGCTCCCGACAGCGAGCGGAGCATGGAGGTGAACCCCGGCACGGGCGGCCACGACCTCTGGCGCGCGGCGCGCGAGCTGGGCTTCACGCGGCTCAGCCTCGGGGTGCAGAGCTTCGACGACGCCCTCTTGCGGGCCATCGGCCGCGACCACGCGGTGGCGGACGTCTACCGGACCTTCGCGGCCATGCGCCAGGCGGGCCACGACAGCCTCAGCCTGGACCTCATCTACGCGCTGCCCGGTCAGACCATGGCCCAGTGGGAGGCGACCCTCGACGCGGCCCTCGCGCTCGGTCCCGAGCACTACTCGGTCTACGGCCTCATCCTCGAGGAGCAGACCGTCTTCGGCGCCTGGCACCGCAAGGGACGCCTCGACCTCGCCCCCGAGGACCTGGAGGTCGCCATGGGCGATCGCGTGGTCGCGCGCATGGAGGCCGCCGGCTACGAGCGCTACGAGATCTCGAGCTGGGCGAAGCCCGGGCACCAGGCCCTGCACAACCGGATCTACTGGCGCAACGAGCCCTACATCGGGCTCGGCACCGGGGCCCACTCCTACTGGCAGGGCCGTCGCTACGAGAACCCGCGCGGCATCGTGGAGTACCTCCGGCACCCCGCACCCACCTGGCCCGCCCACGAGCCGCTCGCGTTCGAGACCGAGCGCGAGGAAACGGCCTTCCTCGCCCTGCGCATGACCCAGGAGGGCCTCGACAAGGCGCGCTTCAAGGAGCGCTTCGGCCAAGCGCCCGAGGAGGTCTTCGCGGGCGCCCTCGAGCGCATGGTCCAGGCCGGCCTGGTCGAGAACGCCGCGGAGCGCTTGCGGCTGACGCCGCGGGGGATCTGGCTGTCGAACGAGGTGTTCGCCGCCCTCTTGGCGGGGGCGGACGTCGGCTAGCGGACCGCCGGGCGGGCGGCGTCCTCCCGCAGGAGGGCCTCTTCGCGCTGGGTGATCTGGCTGCGGGCGGTCCGGTGCAGGCCGAGCATGGCCTGCTCGAGACGGCGCATGGCGCGGGGGGCCCCCAGGACCCGACGCTCCAAGAGGTCGCGCACGCCGTCGATTTCCGCGAGCATGGCGTCGAGGGCTTGAATCTGGTCGGGGTCGGCCGTGGCCATGCGCGCGAGCGCCAGCTCGTCCGAGGCGTCGGCGAGGGCCTGCCGCACGGGCCTCAGATCCCCGGTCACCGTCTCGCGGCGGTCCTGCTCCAGGAGGAGGAGGTCCTCGGCCGCGCGCAGGTGGTTGAGGGCGAGCTGCACATGCGCCGAGACCAGGAAGGGCGTGACGCGTGCCGAGCCCGCGTAGGGGGCCTGGGCGCGGGCCGCCGCGGCCATCCCGAGTACCAGGCAACACGCCAGCAGTCCCGCACGCCACCCACGCATCCCGACACCTCCCGACCCGCTTCGGCCGTCATAGCACGCCGCCGAGAGCGGGTCAACGGACAAGGCGATCAGCGCTTGCCGAAGCGCGCCAGGAGCTCCTCCCAGGTCGCGATCTCGGTCCGGAGGTACTGGGCGTAGATCGGGTCGTCCGCATCGGCCGCCTCCAGGCGGCTCTGGCAGTCCGCGACGTAGCGCTTGGCCCAGCCGACGTTCTCGCCGTCCAGGTAGTCGCACTCGATCGGCGCGAACTCCGTGGCCTGGCGCTCCGGTTCGAGCTCCACCTGCATGCGCTGCCTCCTCTCACCATCCTTTTCCATCCTAATGCCTGCCACCCCAAACGTCACCACCCTCCCGTGGGGCGCTCGCGGGCCCAGGGGCGCGAACCCGGACCACAAGCGGCTCGAAGGGGCGCCCATGGTATAATTCCACTTTCCACGCAGAGCCGGATCGGTCGGCTCCAAGCCTGTGTCGAGGACCCCCGCCCATGGAAACTCCCCCCCGTCCGACCCCGTCGCTCCCGGTGCTGGTCATCGGCAGCGGGATCAGCGGCCTGTGGACGGCCCTGACCATGGCCGACCACGGCCACCGGGTCGTGCTCGTCACCAAGCAGAACCTCATGGACTGCAACACCCGCTACGCGCAGGGGGGCATCGCCGCGGCCATCGCCGCCGACGACTCGCCCGAGCTGCACTACCAGGACACCCTGGTGGCGGGCGCCGGGCTCTGCGATCCCGAGCCCGTCCGGGTGCTCACGACCGAAGGCCCCGAACAGCTCAAGGCGCTCGTCTCGGCCGGCGTGCGCTTCGACCGCACGGACGAGGGAGATCTGGCCACCACGCTGGAGGCCGCCCACTCCCGGCGCCGGGTGGTGCATGCCCTCGGGGACGCCACCGGCTTCGAGATCGAGCGGGCCCTCGTCGAGCGCCTGCGGGCCCATACCGCCATCGAGACCATCGAGCATGCCTTCGTGCTCGACCTGGTGGTCCAGGACGGCCGCTGCCACGGGGCCGTCGTCATGACCGCCGATCGCTCCATCCGCTACCTGACGGCCCGCGCGACGGTGCTCGCAGCAGGCGGCGTCGGCCAGGCCTGGAGCCACAGCACCAACCCCGAGACGGCCACCGGCGACGGCATCGCCCTCGCCTACCGGGCGGGCGCCGAGATCTCCGACATGGAGTTCATGCAGTTCCACCCGACGGCCCTCACGCTGCCGGGCGTCGAGACCTTCCTGGTGTCGGAGGCCGTGCGCGGCGAGGGCGCTATTTTACGTAATTTGGCGGGCGAGGCCTTCATGGAGCGCTACCACCCGGACAAGGAGCTCGCCCCGCGCGACGTGGTGGCCCGGGCGATCGCCGCCGAGATGACCAAGGACGGCCGCGACTTCGTTTGGCTGGACTTGCGGCACCTGCCCAAGGAGCTCGTCGAGCAGCGCTTCCCGACCATCGTCGACTTCTGCCGCCGCCACGGCGTCAACCCGCCCGAGGACATGCTCCCGGTGGCGCCCGCCGCCCACTACTTCATCGGCGGGGCGCGCACCGACCTCGAGGGCCGCACCACCGTGCCCGGCCTGTACGCGGTGGGCGAGGTCGCGAGCACCGGCGTCCACGGCGCCAACCGCCTCGCGAGCAACTCCCTGCTGGAGGCCGTCGTCTTCGGCCGCCGCGCCTCCCTGGCCATCGGCAAGGACCTGCCGACCGCGCCGGGCGCGCCGCAGGGCCCGATCGTGGCCATGTTCCCGCCGGTCGGCGAGCCTGCCGTCGACGTGGCCGGCCTGCGCGGGGACTTCCAGGACGAGATGTGGCAGCAAGCGGGCCTGTTGCGCAACGCGCAGGGGCTCGATCAGGCCCTGCAGCGGGTCACGGCGTGGCGCGTGCTCGTCGAGGAGACGGCCCTCCAGGTCTGCACCCGCGAGCTGTGGGAGCTGCGCAACCTCCTGCAGGTCGGCGAGCTGGTCTGTCGCGCCGCCCTGTGGCGCGAGGAGAGCCGTGGCACCCACTATCGCACCGACTACCCCGAAAAGGATGACAACCGTTGGCTGAAGCACTTCACGCAGTCTCTCCAGGTGCTGGAGGCGTCCTCCACCCGCTAGTCCTCGACCCCATCCTCACGGCCGCCTTGCAAGAGGACTGGGCCTGGGGGGATCTCACCACCCAGACGGTCGTCCAGGAAGGCATCCAGGCGCGCGCCGAGTTCCTCTACAAGGCGTCGGGCGTGGTCGCCGGCCTCCCCATCATGCAGCGGCTCTGGCACCTCATCGATCCCGGCCTGCAGGTCACGACGCACGTCCCCGAAGGCGCCCAGGTCGCAGCCGGCACGGTCGCGGCGACCGTCACGGGCGACGCCCGGGCCATCCTATCGGGCGAGCGGGTCGCCCTCAACTTCATGCAGCGCCTGAGCGCCACCGCGACGCTGGCGGCCGCCTACGTGGCCGCGGTCCAGGGCACCCGCGCCCAGATCCTGGACACCCGCAAGACCACCCCGGGCCTGCGCCTCTTCGAGAAGTACGCGGTGCGGGTGGGCGGCGCCCGCAACCACCGGTTCGGGCTCGCGGACGCCATCATGATCAAGGACAACCACATCGAGATGGCGGGCTCCATCACCGAGGCCGTCCGGCGTGCCCGAGCGGGCTCGGCGGCGACCACCACCGTCGAGGTCGAGACCGAGAACCTGGCCATGGTGGAGGAGGCCGTCGCCGCCGGAGCGGACATCATCATGCTGGACAACATGGCCCCCGAGACCATGGCCGAGGCCGTCCGCCTGGTCGCCGGCCGGGCCCGCCTGGAGGCGTCCGGCGGCGTCTCCCTGAAGACGGTCCGGGCGATCGCCGAGACGGGCGTCGACTTCATCTCGGTGGGCGCCCTCACGCACAGCGCGGGTAGCCTGGATATCTCGCTGGACATGACGCTCAACCGCCAAGCCGCTCTCCAGGCCTGAGACACGGCGGGAGCGACGGGCGCGACAACCCGTCATTGCTTCTGGAAAGCCCCTTTCGGGCGTGATAGACTCCCCCTCGACGCACCCGATCTCTCGGGGCCGGGTGCGCAGGGAAGGGGGGGCGACTTGAACCCGATCACGCACCCGGAGTTCTCCCGACTCCTCGCCACCGCCATCCAGGATCTGCGGGCCTCCGAACCGGATGCGGCCCAGGACCCTCACGCCGCGTGGGTCCTCGATCGGGCCGATGCCTGCATCACGACCTGGCAGACCCATGGCGAGGGCGAGGCGATCGCGTGCTACCTGCGCAGCATGGACGAGGCCCTGCGCCATGGGATCCCCGCCCCGGCCCTCCTCCATACCATGTCCCGCCTGTCGGACCGGCTGGGCGACGCGGTGCCCTCCGACAGCCCCGCCCCGCTCCAGGCCCAGTGCGCCGCCTACGAACGCTTCGCCCGGCACCTCCTCGCCACCTGCTCCGAGCGCCTCTGGGACAAGCAGGAGCGCCAACGCCTCACGCTGGCCGCGCAGGGTCGCGAGCTCGGCGAGCTCATGCGCCTGGCCCGGGACTCGGCCCGTGCGGAGCACCCCGATCAGCTCCCCACGCTGGTCCTGACGCACGTCGCCCGGGCGTTCGGGGCGAGCCGCGGCATCGCCTGGGTCTGCCCGGGCGAAGGCCAGCTGAGCTGCATGGCGTCCTACCGGAAGGACGAGGGAGCGAGCGGCGACTGCGTCTGGCTGCCGGGTGCCGAGGCGCATGCGCGCGAGGCCATCGCCCTGCAGCGGCCCCTTTGGGTGAACGGGCCGGAGGAAGCCTCCCTGCACATGCCGCTGCTCGCCGCTGACGGCGCCATGGGGGCCCTGTCGGTGTATCGCGACGTGGCGGACGGGACCTTCCACAAGCGGGATCTGCTCCTGGCCCAGAGCCTGTCGAGCCTCGCGGCCGTGGTGCTCAGCCACGCGAACCTCATCGCCCAGTCGCGGCGTCAGGCCGAGCGAGCCGCTCACCTGGCCAACATCGCCGTCCGGCTGAGCGGCCCGAAGAACCTCGACGAAATCCTGCAGACAGCCGCCGATTGCTGGCGCGAGATGCTCGTGCCGGATGGAGCCTCGCTCGTCACGCTCAGCGAGCGGGCGCCCACCCCGTGCCAGCGGATGACCGCCGCCTCCTTCGACCCCGAGCAGTGGCCAACCCTCACCCGGCAGCGGCTCGGCGGCTGCCTCAGCCAAGAGAAGGAGCCCTTCCGCAGCCTCGCGCGGACGCGCATGCCCATGAACGTGGACACCATGGACAAGGAGGCGCCGGAGCTCGCCCGGGCGACGGGCGGCCGCTCCGCCCTGTTCGTGCCCATCCTGGACGGCGATCACCTGATCGGGACCCTCGGGCTCTTGTCGGCCCAGGCCGGACACCTCGACCTCGACATGTCGCTCGCCAAGAGCCTCACGGACCGCATCACGGCGGCCGTCCTCAGCGCGCGCCTCCTGGAGGAGACGCAGCGCCGCACCCAGGAGATCGAGACCCTCTACGAGGCCGCCCAGGACATCTCGCGCCAGCGGCCCGACATCTCGGCGGTGCTCGACCGGCTCTTGCACCGGACCCTGGCAGTCCTCGGGGCGGACCGGGGCTTCGTCGGGTTGCTCCAGAGCGGAGAGCTCGTCATCCCGAGCCAGGTGATGGCGCCCGGCACCGAGCTGCCCACCCTGGATGGCTATCGTCCCCGGCACGACGTCTTCCGGCAGCTGACCCTCTCGCCCGGCCCCATCCAGATCCGCGACGCCTCGGAGCTCTCGCCCGAGACCTACCCGCTCCTGGCGGCCCTGAGAGCCCGCACCCTGCTGCTCATCCCCATCTTCCTCGACGAGCGCCTCATCGGCTTCATCGTCGTCGGGACCGCTCGCGAGCGCTGCTTCGACGAGTCCGACCGCCATCTGGCGTCCAGCCTGGCCTACCTGGGGGGCCTGGCCGTGCGCAACGCCAGCTACCTGGCCAACCTCGAGCACGAGGTCACCACGCGCACCCACGACCTGGAAGAAGCCAACCGCAAGCTGCAGCTCCTCGACCAGGTGCGCCGAAACCTGCTCGCCAACGTCACGCACGAGCTGCGCACCCCGCTGTCGGGGATCCTCGGCTACGGGGAGATCCTCGAGGAGGAGCTGGGCACCCAGCTCTCGGACGAGCAGCGCAGCTTCATGCACGAGCTGTTGAGCGAGGGCTACCACCTGCGCGACCTGATCAACACCATGATCGACATGAGCCAGCTGGCGACCGGGACGCTGGTGCTCGATCGCCAGCCCGTCTCCTTCGAGCTCCTGGCCCGTCAGGCCTGCGAGCACTACGTCAAGCTCGCCGAGGCCAAGAGCCTCACCTTCGACTGCGAGGTCGAGCCGGACCTGCCCTACGTCGACGCGGACCCTTCGCGCGCCTACCAGGTGCTGGGACACCTCCTGACCAACGCCCTCAAGTTCACGCCCATCGGCGGCCGCGTCTCCCTGCGGGTCGTCCGGGACCAGAAGGACCACCGGGCCATGGTCCGCGCCGAGGTCCGGGACACGGGCATCGGCATCCCCTCCGAGAAGCTGCCCTTGCTGTTCACGAGCTTCTTCCAGGCGGATCCGAGCGCCACGCGGCAATTCGGCGGCATGGGGCTCGGGCTGTCCCTCTCCAAGCACCTGGTCGAGCTGCATGGCGGGCAGATCTGGGCCGACACCACCGAGGGCCAGGGCAGCACCTTCGCCTTCACGCTGCCCGTGTGGCAGGAGTCCGACCAAACGCCCCTCGGAGAGGAGTTGGTGGGTTAGCCCCCTGCCGTCCGACCGGCACGACCCCAACCTGACGACGTTACGACGTCTTCACGACGCGCCCGCCCCTACCCTGATCTAGGCAGGGGCTTGCTTTTGCTCGATCGAACGAGGTAAAGTCTTGGATGTGACGGACGACCTTTAGGATCGTCTCCATGCTCCGATAAACTACTTGGGGAGCATGCGTCTTCGGGAGACTTGATGCGCGTTCGCAGGAACCTCACGCAACCGGTCGTGGCCGCCACCTTGCTGGCGGGTCTCGTGCTGCCGCAGGGCGCCGAGGCCTCCTTGCCGACGCCGGTCGCCCCTCCCCAGCCGGTCGCGCCCGAGCATGTCCAGCATGTGGTGGTCGTTCCCGAGCAGCCCGTCGTCAAGAAGGTCTCCTTCCGACGCGAGGCCGACTCGATCCGCTACCGGGTCAAGGAGGGGGACTGCCTCTGGTTCATCGCCCGCGCCTACCTGGGCCGGGGCCGCGAGTGGCGCTCGATCTACGAGGCGAACCGCGACCAGATCCGCAACCCGGACCTCATCTACCCGGGCCAGGTCTTCACGATTCCGCGCCGTCCCAAGGTGGTCCAGAGCCGCCAGTCCCGCCAGGCCGAGCACCGGCACCGCATCCGGACCGCCGAGAAGCATGGCGATCACCAGATCAAGGCATCCGAGCTCCTTGGCCAGCAGCGGCGCTCCGAGCACAAGGTCCGTCCGGATGGCCATCAGGCGCCGGTTCGCGCCGGGGCGATGCCGCCTCCCAATCCCGAGCTCACCCGGGACAATCCGCTCGTCGGAGACGTCTTCCAGGGGCATCGCCGGGTGGACGATCATTTCTACCGGGTCCAGGAGGGTCAGCTCGTGTGGGCGGACGACGGGACGCCGGTGCGCGGCGAGTGGGCCAAGCGCATGAGCCAGCAGATCTTCCCGAACCGCGAAGCTGCGGTCCAGACGGCTGCGAAGCCCGAGGTCGTCGCGGCCCCGCGCGCGGTGGAGACCGTGGACACGCCGGAGGAGCCCGCGATCCAGGGGCACCGTCGGGTGAACGGCGCGTTCTTCGTGCGGCATGAGGGCGTGCTGCTCTGGGCGGACGACGGGACGCCCGTGCGGCCGGCGGCGGAGGCCGTTCCGGCGCCTTAGCGCCAGGAGTCGCAACGAAGTTACCCCCCCCTTCCCCCCTGCTTCGCAAGGGGGGCTTTTTCTAGGGACGGCCCCCTGGCGGGGGCAGATTGGTTGGGCTTCTCACCCACAATCCCCTGCGCAGCAGGGCGCAAAATGCCCCCCTTGCCGCAGGCAGGGGGGGAAGGGGGGGTCGTAATTGGCTGGGTCAGCAGCGACTAAAACACCTTCACCTGCACCGTCGCCCACGCCTCGCCGTCGATGGAGTCGCTGCCCGAGACCGTCACGGGCTGGCTCGTGCCGGGGCTGCTGAAGGTCACGCCCAGGTACACCTTCTCCTGCTTGAAGATCGTCGGATCGACGTTCGAGTCGACCTGCTTGGTCTCCGCCGGCTGGATCGTGAAGGCCGCCCCGAGGGCCGAGGCCGGATCGGCATAGGGATCCGTCTGCTTTGAGAGCGCGAGCTGCAGCGTCAGGGGGAGCTGCATCTTGTTGGTCAGCTTCAGGTGCAGCACGGCCGAGGCCAGGTTCACGCTCCGGGCGTTGGACGGCACGTCGATGGCCTGAGCCGGCATGCGGAAGCTCGGAATGGGCGGGAACAGCGGCAAGGTGACGCTCGAGCCGTAGTTGCCCCCCGACATCTGGTTGAGCGTCACCGAAAACGGGGAGTGGGGCGTATCGATGGGCGGGGTCGTCAGCCCCGAGCAGGCGGACAAGAGCAAGGCCGCAGCCGGGATCAGGGTGCGCTTCATGGTGGAGTCCTCCAAAGGCTACCCCGGGCAGACTGGGTAGCGTTCGCCAGGCCATTCTAACATGCGAGTTTGAAGTCCCCAGGGGCCCCGAAGCGGGTCGATCTGACCAACCCTGGAGGGTCTGTTCTCGATCTGCAGCCTGTTGACAGGGGCAACGCCAGTGTTACACTTTGTAAAGTACCTCTAGGTCAGTCCAGACCTTTCCGGAACATCGCCTTCAGACCTCCCTCCGCTCGTGCCACGCTCCTGATCAGAGGCGCGACCCACTCGGTCGTCGACACAGCCGGCAGAACCGCGGAGGACTCGTGCGCCAGGGGCGCTGACTCAGCACTGCCCGGGCTTGGGTACGAGCTGAGACGCTTGCACGAAGAGGTGAAGGCGATGGGCAGCTTCAAACACTACCTTCCGGCCGCCAACGGAGCGGAACAGATCCTGCTCGAGGAGTTGGCGAAGGAACATTCGAAGCACCTGTCGGTCCACAGCCGCCAGGTGCGCGATACCGCCCAACTGTTCTTCGAAGCGGACGACCAGAGCTTGGCCAGCTACATCTGGTTCATGTTGGCGCGGCTGCGCCGGCTGCAGCGCAAGATCGAGGAGGCCTACCACCTGCCGGCCACCATACCGGTCGGCGAGCGGCATGAAATGCTACGCTGAAGATCCCTACTCGGGCTTCGTCGATGGGGCGGCATCTGTGCCGCCCCTCGTTTCTTTGGCGGGCCGCATGGCCTCGCGCAGGGCCTGGAGGCGCGCCTTGAGGCGGGCCTCGTCGCCGCGATCGCTCGGCCGATAGAACCGGCGCGGCTTCATGTCGTCCGGCCAGTAGGACTGCTGCACCCATGCCCCCGGGAAGTCGTGCGGGTAGCGGTACTCGTGCCCGTAGCCCATGTCCTTCATGAGCCGGGTGGGCGCGTTTCGCAGGTGCAGGGGCACGGGATAGACGGGCAGCTTCGCGACCGCCGCCATGGCCTCGTTGATGCCCACGTAGGCGGCGTTGCTCTTGGGCGTGCTCGCGAGGTAGGTGGTGCACTGGGCGAGCGGGATGCGGGCCTCGGGCATGCCGAGGACCTGTACGGCCTGCATGGTCGCCATGGCCACCATGAGCCCGCGCGGGTCGGCGTTGCCCACGTCCTCGCTCGCGAGGATGAGCAGCCGCCGGGCGACGAAGACGGGATCCTCGCCGCCTTCGAGCATGCGCGCGAGCCAGTAGAGGGCGGCGTCCGGATCCGAGCCCCGGATCGTCTTGATGAAGGCCGAGATGGTGTCGTAGTGGTTCTCGCCGCCCTTGTCGTAGGGCATGGTCCGCTTCTGGAGGGCGGCCGCGATCCCCTCGGGCGTGCGGTCCTCGAGGTCGCGCACGGTCTCGAGGGCGTTGAGGGCGTTGCGCGCGTCTCCGGCTGCGAACTCGACCAACAGCGCCACGGACTCGTCGGAGAGCTCGGCGGCGTCCCGGCCCAGGCCGCGCTCGGCGTCCGTCCAGGCCCTTTTCAGGAGGTTCGTGACGGCCTCGTCCGGCAGGGCCTGCAGCGTGAGCACGCGCGCCCGGCTCAAGAGGGCGCTATTGAGCTCGAAGCTGGGGTTCTCGGTGGTGGCCCCGATGAGCGTGACGGTCCCGTCCTCGACGTGCGGCAAGAAGGCGTCCTGCTGGCCCTTGTTGAAGCGGTGGATCTCGTCGATGAAGAGCAGGGTGCGCTGTCCGAGCCGGCGGCGCTCCTTGGCCTCCTTGATGAGCACGCGCAGCTCGGCCACCCCGCCCGTGACCGCCGAAAAGGGCACGAAGTGGGCCTTGGTCGCGTGCGCGATGAGCTGCGCGAGGCTGGTCTTGCCGGAGCCGGGCGGCCCCCAGAAGATGAGCGACGGGATCTGATCGGCCTCGATGAGGCGCCGGAGCGGCTTGCCCGGAGCCAGGAGGTGCTCCTGGCCGAGGTACTCGTCGATGGTCCGGGGACGCATCCGGTGGGCCAGGGGCGCTCCGGCGTCGGCCCCGGACGAGGCGGCGGCAAACAGGGACATCTGGTCGTCGAACAGGCTCATGTCCTGATTCTACGCCGAGCCGAAGGGAGCGTCCACCGCACGGCCAAAGCCTTTCTCCCGGGCGGGCCTAGTGGCGATCGCTTCATGACCCGCTCCATGGGGAATAGAACCCAGAGCACCATTTTAGAAAGAGACGAGCCATGGACCTTACGGACAAGGACGCCGTTGAACGCGCCGCGGAGTTCACCTTCATGGAGCAGGGGATTCCCGGCCTGGGCGAGATGCCCATCCTCGAGAGCTACAAGCTCGGCTTCGTGGCCGGCATGCGGCTTGCGGGCGAGGAGATCCTGCGCATGGCCCGCGAGAAGACCTGGTCGCCCACTCCCGTCGAGGCCCTGGACCGGGACCTCGACGCCGGAAAGGTCCAGGCGATCGCAGAGGCCATCCGGGTCTTGCAGGCGGCGGGGATCGAGGACGTCAAGCTGCTGAGCCGGGGCGGCGAGCTCCGCATCGGCTGGAGTTAGCCCGTCCCTCCTGGTAAGATCAAGCCATGATCACCCTTTCCGCCGTATCCAAGCACTTTCCCTCCAAGACGGTCCTGGACGAGGTCGACTGGCACGTGAGTCCGGGCGACCGGGTCGGGCTGGTCGGCCCCAACGGGGCCGGCAAGTCGACCCTGCTCAAGATCCTGCTCCAGGAGACGAGCTCCGACTCGGGCCGCGTCCTCCTGCGCCCCAAGGCGACCCTCGGCTACCTGTCCCAGGAGCTGCCGGGGATCGCGGGCCGCACGCTCCAGGCCGAGATGTGGACGGCCTTCGCCGCCTTGGCGGCCCAGGCCGACCGGCTGCACGACCTCGCGGACGCCCTCACGAAGGCCACGGACCCCGCCGAGCTGCAGCGGCTCACCGACGAGCAGGCGCATGCGACCGAGGCCTTCGAGGCCATGGGCGGCTACACGGCGGAGACGACCATCGGCAAGGTGCTCTCGGGCCTCGGGTTCTCCGAGTCCGACCGGGCCCGGCAGGTGGACAGCTTCTCGGGCGGCTGGCAGATGCGGGTCATGCTCGCCAAGCTCCTGTTGCTGCAGCCGGACCTGCTCCTCTTGGACGAGCCCACCAACCACCTGGATCTCTCGGCCATCGAGTGGCTCGAGGACTACCTGCGCGACTACCCGGGCACGGTGGTGGTGATCTCGCACGACCGGCGATTCCTGGATCGGGTCGTCACCCGCATCACGGAGCTCGACCAGGCCGATCTCTTCGACTACGCCTGCAACTACTCGACCTTCCTCGAGCAGAAGAAGGAGCGCATCGCCGCGCAGTCCGTCGCCTTCGATCGCCAGCAGCGGGAGCTCGCCCGCCAGCAGGCCTTCATCGAGAAGTTCCGCGCCTCGGCCACCCGCTCGACCCAGGCCAAGAGCCGCGAGAAGCAGATCGCCAAGATCGAGCGCCTCGAGGCCCCCACGGTCCTCGACACCGTCAACTTCCGCTTTCCGCCCGCCCCGCCCTCCGGCCAGGTGGTGCTCACGGCCACGGAGCTCGTCAAGGGCTACGACGGCAAGCCCGTCATCCGGGAGATGTCGCTCAAGATCGAGCGCGGGCAGCGCCTCGCGCTCATCGGTCCCAACGGCTGCGGCAAGTCCACCCTGATGCGCATGCTGGCCAAGGTCGAGGAGCCGGACGACGGCGACCTCTCCCACGGCTACAACGTCAAGACGGCCTACTACTCCCAGTACCAGGCTGACAGCCTCGACGAGGACCAGTCGGTGCTGGACGAGGCGTACCGCTCGGTGGACGGCTGGACCCTGGAGCGGACGCGCTCCTTGCTTGCGCGGTTCCTCTTCAGGGGCGAGGACGTCTTCAAGCCGGTCGCGAAGCTCTCGGGCGGCGAGCGCGCCCGGCTGTGCCTCGCCAAGATGCTCATGTCCCCCGCAAATTTGCTCCTCCTGGACGAGCCCACCAACCACCTGGACCTGGGCTCCAAGGAGATGCTCGCCGAGGCGTTGACCGAGTTCGCGGGCACGGTGCTGATCATCTCGCACGACCGTTACCTGCTGGATCAGGTGGCCACCCATGTGCTCGCCATGGAGGCGGGCCAGGGCCAGCTGTTTGTCGGCAACTACACGGCTTACCGGGAGGCCTCGGGCAAGCCCAAGGCCGATCCGACGCCAATCCCGACCAAGCCGCAGGCTCCCAGGACGAGTGCGACGGCCACAGTCGAGCCTGCCAAGCCCAAGCTAAACTCGTTCCAGCGGGCGCGCCGGATCGAGGCCCTCGAGACCGAGATCGCGGAGCTGGAAGCCCGCATGGCGGACCTGGAAGCGCTCATCGCGGCCCCCGACCTGTACGAGGACCACGTGCGGGCGGCGGCCGTGACGGCCGACTTCGAGGAGACGCGCGCGCAGCATGAGGCTTTGACGGAAGAATGGCTAGAGCTTTCCGACGCCTGATGCCCCTCGGGGGCTCCCCCCTCGTCAGTCGCGGCGGGCTGGCCGCGGCATGGGCCCTTGCCATGTGCCTCGGCCTCGGCACGGCCGCCCAGGCCGTGGAGCTCGGGCACTCCGGCATCCACGTGGCGCGCACGCCGCAGAGCCTGCTGGTGACCAAGCTGGACGCCAACTCCCCGGCGGTCCTCGCGCACCTGCCCGCCTCGGATGGCCGGGTCCTGCGGGTGCTCTACGTCAACGGCGTCTCCGCCCTGGAGCTGTGGGAGAAAGGGGAGCTTTCGAGCGCGTTCAAGGCGCGCTCGGTGCTCGTGACCCTGGGCGTCCGCGAGAAGGACGCGCTCGAGGAGCGGGTGGCGGGTCCTTTTGTCCTGGACCTGGTCGACTCGCCGCAGAGCCGGCTCAAGCGCCTCATCGCCTCGCGTCAGTGGCTCAAGGTGGCGTCATTGGCGGCGTCGGGGCAGCTGCGGCCCGAGGAGACCGAGTCGACCTGGGCCCGGGTGGCCCTGGAAGCGACGCACTATGCGCGCAGCGAGCAGTGGAAGCAGGCCATCGAGCTCGGGGAGACGATCCCCGTGGGCGAGCCCTCTTACAAGCTGGTGATGGCGCAGTTGCCCGCGTGGCGCACGGCCATGCGTGAGAACCTCCAGGAGGACAGGAAGGTGCTTGCACGCGAGGTCTTGCACTCGGTCCCCAACCCGCGCCGGGTGGCGGCCGCCAAGAAGCTCAAGGAGCGCCAGGGCGCCAAGCCCCGCAAGGACCGGGACGGCTAGCACGTCAAGCCGAGATGGGACCAGTACCAAGGGCCTCCACGGGGGGCCCTTCTTATTTGGCATGAACGGGCCTCGCCAACCATATGGAAGGAGAGCAAACGGCCCCCATCTTCACGCGGCAAAAATGTACAACAAAATGATCGTCTGATATGCTTATGTGAGCATCATATCTACCCTGATTGAACCGTCTCCAGCCTTCTGCTCAAAGGAAAGACGATGCCGCCGACGACGCCCTACTCGCGCCTTCACCCCCTCCGACACCTCGTCTTGGCTCTGTCGCTCACGCTGCCGCTCGTTGGCTGTCCCAGCATGTTCGCGGGACCCACTCCCCCTGCAAAGGACGAGCCGACCGCAGCGAGCAAGCCCGTGCCGCTCGGCTCGGACACCCCCATCACGGTGCGACAACCCAACGTCTTTGCCAACGCGGGGCTGCAGCAGGCCGCAGGGTACCATGTAGCGGCAAGCGATCCGAGCGTCACCTTCGAGACCAGCGTGGCCGGAGCGCGCGTCGAGGCCATCCCCACCACTGGGGGGCTCACGATCATCGGGACTACCGATGCCAGCGGGCGCGCGATCCTGCGGCTCGACGTGAACAAGGTCTACAAGATCATCGCCAAGTTCAAGGATGCCCGGGGCCAGGAGCAGGAGTTCCGGACCCTGACCAAAGTAGCCAAGGAGCAGAAGGATGCTCCGCCCACCCAGACCCTCAACTTCGCCTCGACTCTCGTCACCAAGACCCTCGAAAAGAGCCGGACCAACAGCCTTGCGAGCATCGACGTGGCCATGGTGCAGGAAGCCATGCAGGCGACCCAGACGGTCCTCACCCGCAACGCGGAGGCCCTGACGGCCGTCCTGGCCACAACGGACCTGACGAAGGCCGAAGACATCCAGGTCGCCCTTCAGACCATCTCGGTCGTCAAGCAGATCGACTCCGAGCTCTCGGGCTCCCCCGATCCCCTCGACGCCCTCTCGGCCGCCCAAACGAGCGTTGATGCGACCAACAGTCTGAGCGAGGGCGGGAACGCGGACGCGAGCCCCCCCACGGTGACACCGTCCCCTCCACCCGCCGACACCACCCTCACCAAGCCTGAGACGACGCTCAAGAGCTTCGCCCTCGGCCCGGTGGCGAGCGACAGCGTGTACCTGCCCCTTCTGCGAGACGGCAAGCGCTACGTCGATCCCGCCTATCCCGGCACGCTGCTGTTATCGGCCGAGACGGTCCTGACCAACGGCACCACAATCCCCCTGGCCAACTGGGAGGTCCTTCCCGACTCGGCCAATGCGGGCAAGGTGTCGGTCGCAGGCGGCCTGCTCGCCACGGTGGAGGGTGCCGTCAAAGGGGTCGTGACGGTACGAGCCACTCCCCCCTTCGGCTCGGCCACGCCCCAAGAGCTTGCGATCCAACTCCGACCCACTCCCCGGCGCGTCCGGACCGTCCAACTGGCCTTGCCCTCGGCAACTCCCGAGCTCTACATCCCTGCGGACGGCAGCCAGGAAGGGGACAACAACCTGGGCCATGCGAGCACGCTCACCCTCGACGTCACGCTCACATGGAACGACGACCTCGTCTCCCGCGAGGCGGCCCCCATCGCATGGAGCACCTCGACGCCCGGGATGGTGGCGGTGGACGCCGACGGAACGGTCCGGGCGCTTCCGACGGCCCCCGAGGGCACGGCCGTCGTCATCGCCACCACCCGGACATTGCCGGCGCTCCGGACCGAGATCCGCATCCCCTTGCGCTGGGACTCCCAGACCAACGTTTCAGTCAACTAGTCGCCGAGGAGTTAGCCCGTGAAACTCAGACCCTACCTGCGCTGGGAATTGCTGCTCGCCGTCACCTTGGTCGGATGCACCAGCCTCGCACCCACCACGCCCGAACGCATGGCCATGTCCCCGGCTGGCGAGACCACGGCCATCGGCACGGCGGGTGACAACTCCGAAGGCGAAGCGACCCGGGGCGGACGCGTCTTCATGATGATCCAGTGGCCCGCAGCGACACGCCGTGCCCAGGCCATCCCCGAGCAAGCGACGTCGATCGAGATCACGCTTCGCAAGAAGGACGGTACGACGCTCGACACCAGCAGGGTCCAGCGACCGGCTGGCGAGACGCCCGTATCCACGGTGAGCTTCAAGGTCGATCCCGGCGTCGGCGTGATCGACATCGAGGCCATCGCGCGCCGGGACGACACCATCCTGGCGCGCGGCGTCCGCAAGGACGTCCCCGTGCGACACAACACGGCCACCGGCGTCAGCCTCACGCTCTCGTCCGATGCGACCCTCCGGATACGGATCGAGCGCCAGCTCGTCATCGTCAAGGATCTTCAACACTACTTCCAGCGCTTCAGCCACTGGGTTAGCTATCCCACCAGCAGCGAGGCCCGGACGTTCATAGACGCTGCCACGGCCATGTTCCAGCAGGCCGGTCGTGACGCCTACGACCTGCAGCGAGCCGCAGGCCTCGTGTCCTGGCCGGAGCCTCGCTCCCTGTCCACGCCGACGGGCGCCCTCGAGCGCTGGGTATCGTCGGCGAGGGCGGGCTATGCCGTCGAACTATCAGGGCATGACCCCGTCAAGGTGTACTGGCCCGGCTACGCGGCAAGCCTCGACTACACTCCGACCGGTGCCACCCGGCGGCTCGCGGTGGGCCTCGCCCCGGCGGGCGCCACGGGCGATCAGTCCCGGGCCGAGGGACATCTGGACGTGACGGCGAGTTGGATCAAAGAGCCCTACCTGACGGGCGCCTTCACGGGGCTTCTGGATGGCATCGGTGAGCCTGCCACCCGATCCGTGCGGCTATTTGCCGGCGAGCGGCCGGATTGGGACACGATCACCGCTGTCAGCGCCGAGGCGCGCTTCGACCCGCAAGGCCAGGCGCTGGGGACGGGGGGACAGATCACCATCGATGGCTTCGCCAACGCCACCAACTCGACCCTGGTCAAGGGCCTCTTAAACCTCTATTCATATTACCCCCCGGTCTTTCCGACGCTCAACTGGCCCACGCATGGCTTTGCACGGGTCGAAATCCCCTCGGCGGCCGCCACGGCCGACGTGCGTCTCGACACCGCCTTCTCGCGGGCCGTCGGCAGCGCGACCCTGTCGCTCAAGGACAACCAGGGCAACCGCAGCACGTTCCGGACCCGCCTCGAGGGCGGTATTACCCCACCGACGCGCCAGTACGTGCCCTTCCAGACCGGCGAACTCGCCGTCGTGCTGGAGGATCTGAGCGAGGGGCTACGACTGGAGGGGACCCTCGCGCTCAACCTCGACGTTCCCGCCCTCACGGTCAAGGCCAAGCTCCTCGACATGACGAGCGATACCCTCATCGGAACCATCGACTACGACATGCCGCTCCGCAACGGCACGTTCGAGCCCTATCACAACGACTCGTGGCCGTACCTGGTCTTGATGGACGGTCCCGACGGGACGCCCGGTAGCTCGATTCAACTCAACCCCGGCCTCCTCACCGGGCAGACCACCGGCTACGTCGGTGTCAGCCTGTACTAGGGAAGACGAAAATGCAGCGTAAACGTCTTTGGTTCGTCCCTTCGGTCATCTCGATAAGCCTGATCGGTTGCACCGCGCCGGGTCCCGTCCCGCCAGGTCCTGCGGCGCCGGCCGTCTCGATCTCCCGACCGCAAGCCGGGAACGGCGTCCTGTCGTTCCGGATCGACTGGTCCAACTTGGAGGCTACTTATCAGACCCAGGCCATCCCGGACCGCGCCTTCAAGGCCACCATCGCGCTACTCGACAAGGATGGCGCGCCCGCCAAGGACTCGAGCGGAGCTACGATCCCCATGCGAGAGTTCGTGCGCAGTTCCAACTACTTCTATAGCTACGCCTCATGGCAGTTGCCCGCACAATCGGGGCTTACGGTGCGCGCCCAGCTCTTCGATGCCAGCGGTCAAAGCCTGGTGGTTCGTGAGCGCGTGATCGACGTGGTTCCCGGCGTGAACGCCTGGCTTTCCATCGACATGACCCCTGACGACGCCCCCGTTATCGAGGGAGTCTCGGAAGAGGGCGTCCTATCATTCGAGCGTTCCACGGTCCTGACGGGCCAGCACTTTGGCAAGAGCAAGGGATGGAAGGCCTTGGCCATCCTGGAGTCGCGCCTGCCGCCCGCCACTCATTCCATTGGCGCCACGCCCACCCCCTACGTGTACAGCCCGCCGGTCACACTGCCCGAGCAGGCCCTCTCCGTGGACTCGGACGGACAGGTAACGCTGACCCTGCGTCCGACCGAGGCCCAATGGCTCAACACGCTGCAAACGTACTTCGCAGCCAGCTCAAGCTACGAGCTTTGGCTGATGCTCCAGGTCGACGGCGTAAAGTCGAAGGCCATCAAGGTCTCGCTGCCGCGCTCCGCGGCCGTGACGGCCGCCCTCTCGCTCGAAACGGGCGGGAACGCCGCCTACGACTCCGCGCAGCCGCGGGAGCTCCAGCTCCTCCAGCCGCCCTTTAGCGTTCCCATCGCCTCGGGCTCCACCTGGATTTACGGTGGCACGGAGACTGAATTCACTGTGGGGGCGCAGACGACCTCCCTGTATACTGCCTCGACCTTCCGCTATCAGGTGTGGTGCGACGGAAACGAGCGGCAGGGCCGCTACGAGGAGCGCCGGTACTCGAACGGAAGCAGCGTAGGCTACGTAGTGGGTTCGGGTCGGAACTACGACCTCGGGTACTCGCCCACGTTCCGGTTCTCGGATTCCTATGCAAGCATCGTGGCGCTTCCCGACGAAACCCTCACCGTGCCGGGATATGGAGAGCGCCTGGCAAAGCACTACTCGTTCAGCAACGCCGACTGGTATACGGGCTCCACCCTGAGCGAGATCTGGATCGTCCCGACCATCGGGCTGGTCAAGCGTAAGGACATCACCCTCGTCCCCAACGGTGACAAGATGAACAAGCGCATCCGGACCTGGGACCTTCTGGAATACCAGCCCCCCCTGAGCACGACCGTCAACTGATCCGCACGTGGAGATGACCGCATGAAAGCCCTACCATCCCTTTGCCTCTCGACGCTCGTGGCCAGCACGACCCTGCTCGGTTGCCACGGAGGCATGCCCTTACCGAGCGGGTCCGGTGCGACCACCGCTCGAGAGACGACGGCCCATCCCACGGCCCTTGCCGGGCTCCGCCTGCTCATCCAGACCACCGAGTCCCAACCCGACTATGCGTGCAGCGTTCGATTCGTCTACGATCGTCCCCAGTACAGCTTCCAACCTGCCCGGGAAATCAGCCGTGACTTTCCGGCCGGGGCTCCGATCGTCCTCGAGGACCTGGAGCCCGGCTCGGGCGTCCTGACGCTCACCCTCAAGGACCCTGCGACCGATGAGGTGCTCGCCAGCGAGACGCAGGTCGTCGCACTGGTGCCGGGCATCGTCACCCAGCTTGCCCTCAAGACGACCATCGGCGGCACAAGCGGACTCTCCTTCTCGACCGAGATTACCGAACGACTGAAGGATTACCGTTACCTCCACGAGGAGGATGGCTTCGACAAAGACTTCCGCAACTACTATCCGTCCTATCGGACGGTCCTCTTCTGGCTCGAGAGCCAGGACGGCGCGAAGGTGCCCGTCAGCATCGACTCCTCGTATAGCCGCATCGGGGCAGGTACGAGCACCCACCTCGGTTACGAGATCTGGTACAGCCTGCCAACTCATGCCCAGTATGTGGACTCCGATCCCCTGGGCCAATACCCACGGGTCCGGCACTACCGCTGGACGAACGGCTATTTGCTCTCGAACGCCACCACGCGCCAGACACTCACCGTGGACCGTTGGCTCTCGGCCACCGACGGCATGATCCAGGAAACGCTCTCCGACTCCACCGGGGTTCTGAGAACCCTTCGCCGGGATGGGTTGACGCTATGAGACACCACTTGATTGCCACGTTCTCCCTCGCGCTCGCGCTCGGCGTGACCGGCTGTACCATGGGACCGGGAGTGTCGACCGACCCCGTCTCGGGAGCCGGGAGCCTGAAGACCGCCAGCCTGGACCTGTCGCTCGACTGGATGCGCCAGACACAGGCCCTGATGAGCGACATCACGGACGCGACGCTGAGCGTGACGGTCCCCGGTAAGCCCGCTTACCTGAGAACCTTCGCGGGTGCCGACCTCAAGACCACCGTCCACCTGGACGGCCTACCAACAGGAGATGCCACCATCCGCATGGAGGCCGCCCAAGGGTCGGAGTCACTGGGAAGCGGCATGGCCTATGCTCCGCTCCTGGCCGGACGGCGCTCTTCGGTGAGGATGCGGCTCGTCCTGGACAGCCGAGGCGATACCAACCTCCTGCCCTTCACCCCTCTGGGCCCGATCGATCTTGCATCCGCACTGGCGAGCCAGCTGATAGGGTTCGTCGATGACGGCTCGGTGAGCGGTGGCCGATACGACGTCAGCGCCGGGAACAGCGGGACGCAGACCGTCAGCGGAGACCAGGGGCAGGTCCTCTTCGCGAACCTCTACAGTGGACAGGTACAGTTGCGCTATGGCTACGACTACCCGGGCTCCGGGCCGGCGTACGCGGCACCGAAGGTCGTGGCCTACGCGGTG
Source organism: Candidatus Sericytochromatia bacterium (assembly GCA_036676985.1). Lineage (GTDB taxonomy): Bacteria > Cyanobacteriota > Sericytochromatia > S15B-MN24 > UBA4093 > DATNQJ01. The sequence continues at coordinate 5,834 of JAKFBU010000004.1, read as the reverse complement.
AGCGAGCCCGCGACCGTCTCGGCCACCCAGACGGCCATCCCGACGGCGAGCCTCGACATCGGCTGGGACTTCTCCACCCTGCAGCCGCAGCCCAACACCACCCTGACCGCGCGCACCTTCGAGCTCAGCTGGCCGGCCAAGCCCGGGGTCGAGGACCCGAAGTACGTCATCGAGCTCTATAACTCCTGGAATTACCAGGCAACTCCCGTCCAGACCCTCGAGACATCGGCCCGTAGAGTCAGCTTGACCCTCGACGACAGAATCCAGGCTGGAACGCGCTACCTCGTCCTGAAATACAAGCGCGGCAGCGGCACCTACGGTGGAGGCAACGCCCACGGTCGCAGCCAGGCCATCCCTCTGGTGGTCCCGGCACCCGTCTCGCCTTAGTTCGTTACCGGGCGCCCTCTGACGAGGGCGCCTCGCTACGAGAACATCGACGCCGCCGACGTATCCGACCCGAGCATGAGCACGGTCTTGACCGTGTTCTCGTAGGGGTCGTTGTCGTGGATACCCTGCTTGAGGAAGCTCTTGATCTGGTCCCACAGCGAGATCGCGCGGTCGTAGTTCGGGTTGGTGCCCCGGACGTATGCACCCATGTTCAGGAGGTCCTGCACCTCCTTGTAGTCCGCCATGATCTGGCGCACCTTCATCTGGGCCGCGTAGTGCTCCTTGGTCGCCAGGAACTGAATGAGACGGCTGACGCTCTGCAGCACGTCGATGGCCGGGAAGATGCCCTGGGACGCGATCGAGCGCAGCATGACCACGTGGCCGTCCAGGACGCCACGGACGCAGTCCGCGATGGGCTCGTCCATGTCGCCGCCGTCCACGAGCACCGTGTAGATGGCCGTGATGGAGCCCTTGTCCGACGTGCCTGCCCGCTCCAGGAGCTTGGGAATGAGCGCGAAGACCGAGGGCGTGTAGCCCTTCTGCGCGGGCGGCTCACCGATGGCGAGACCAATCTCGCGCATGGCCATGGCGAAGCGGGTCATGGAGTCCATCATCAAGAAGACCCGCAAGTTCTGGTCGCGGAAGTACTCCGCCACGCTGGAAGCCACCAGGGGCGCCTTGAAGCGCATCAGGGAGCTCGTGTCCGAGGTCGCGACCACGACCACCGAGCGCTTGAGGCCCTCCTCGCCGAGGCTCTCCTCCATGAACTCGCGCACCTCGCGGCCACGCTCTCCGACCAGGCACAGGACCGAGATGTCCGCCTTGCAGTTCCGCGCGATCTGGCCCAAGAGCGTCGACTTACCGACGCCCGAACCCGCGAACAGGCCGATGCGCTGGCCCTCGCCCAAGGTCAGGAAGGCGTCGATGACGCGCACCCCGGTCGGCATGACCGTGTCGATGCGCTTGCGGGTCATGGAGTTGGGCGGCTGGTTCATCAGGGGGTAGACCGTCTCTGCGATGATCGGCCCCTTGCCGTCGATGGGGTTGCCGAGGCCGTCAAGGACACGGCCCAAGAGGCCCGGCCCCACCTTGACCGAGACCATGCGCCCGGTCGCGACCACCTCGCAGCCGGCGCCCAGGCCCTCGATCTCGACCAGGGGCATGAGCATGACGCGCCGGGCCTTGAAGCCCTGCACCTCGGCCGGAAAGATCTTGGACTTGTCGATGGAGTAGATGTAGCAGAGCTCGCCGACGCGCACGCCCTGCAGCACCGCCTCGATGACCAGGCCGATGAGCTGCACCACCTGGCCCCGCGCCCGGATGGGCAGCGTGTCCTTGAGGGCGAACTCGTAGGCCCCGAAGTTGATTTCTCTTTCGACCGCCATTTAGCCTGACCCCGTCATATCCAGCGGCTCGGCGGCCGCCTCGGCCATGACCGCCTCGAACGCTTCCTGGATGACCGACAGCTGCGTCTTGATCTGCGCGTCCACGAACCCGGAGGCCGTCTCGATGAAGACCCCGCCCTTCTGGATCTTGGGGCTCGCGACGAACTCGACCTTGCGCACGCTCTTGAGGCGATCGCGGAAGGCGTCCTCGTACTTCTGGACCTCGGGCATGTCGTCCGGGTGGACCTTGATGGTGACCTCCTCGAGGTCCGAGACCTTGTTGAGGGCCTGCTCGAGCGTCTTGATGACGAGCTCCGGGCGCCGCTCAACCTCGTCCATGAGGATCTTCTCGGCGATGCTGATGGCGAGCCTCAGCAGCTTCTCCTCGTTCTTCTTGGCCTCCTCGGCGACGAGGCCCGAGAGGCGGTTGAGCGCGTCCATGGCGTCCTGGACGATCTTGGCGCCCTCCTCGTCCGCCTGGCTGCGGCCTTCCTGGTAGCCCTCGGCGTAGCCCTGCTGGCGAAGCTGCTCCAGGACCTCCTCGCGCTTGGACTCGATCTCGAGGATGGCGCGCGCGGCTTGGGCCTGGGCCTCGTGGACGAGTTCGGCCGCCTTCTGCTCGGCCTCCTGGACCATGCGCGTGGCATGCATGCGCGCCTCGGCGAGGATGGTCTCCCGCTCGGCCATGAGCGAGTGGATGGCCATCTCGGTGGGCGGGTCCTTCATGACCCGGCGCGCGAAGTTGTCGACCAGGGAGGCGACCTGCTCCTCGGCCGTGGCCAGCTCGCGCCACTGGGCGTCGTTGGCCGACTGGATCGAGACCAGCTCGAGGGCCGAGGCCGCCTGGCTCTCGATGTAGGGCGTGACCGAGTGCATGGCGTCCGCGAAGGCCTGGCTCTCGTCGGGGTAGGAGGCGCGGATGGTGGCGGCCGCCTCTTCCAGCTCCAGGCTCGCGTCGGGGGCCCCGAGGTTGCCCGTGGCCTCCTGGGCGGCCTGCATGGCCTGCATCTGGGCCTCTTCGAGCATGGCGTCGCGCTCGGCGTCGAAGGCGCCGAACAGGTCCGACGGCCCGGACTCCGCCTCGGGCTCGTGGTAGATGGGCTCCGGGTAGGCGACCTCGGCCTCCTCGACGACGGCCGTCATCTCGACCGGGGCGGTCTCCCAGGACTCGGTCCCCTCGGGCCCGTGAGCATATGGCGCCTCGTCCGTCTCGGGCGGCTGCTCCGGGATGACGCGCTCGACGATGACGTTCGGGTTCTCGGCAGTGGGCGTGAGGGGGGTGGGATTGGCCAGATCGGCAATGACCTGATCACCGGCCACCACGGCGGTGCCGGTCTGAATCAGCTGGTTGGATTTGATCAGCGCCATGGCCAAGGCTCCCAGAAGTACGCACTTCTAGGACCATTGTACCCACCAGTACCCCCTTCTGGCACCCCGGAGCAGGGCCCCGCCCGCACTAGAAGGCGCGTTCGAGCTTCTGGACCAGGTCACTGACGGAGCTGAAGTCGTTCTCGTCGATGCGCAGGAGCACCACCCGGAGCTGCTCGGGGTCGTGTCCTGTCAGGTTGATGCTGCGATCGCCGCGCTCCTTGATGAGCGTCTCCTTGTCGGTGGGAAAGTGGATGCCCTCGACGGCATCCAGCAGGGTGGTCATGCCCGTCTGTTGCGGGGCATCGGCGTTCCAGCCCTGGCTCTGCCCCTGGTTGTCCGCGTTGGGGAATTGCGGTTGCATTACTCGCCTCCTTCCTCACGTTGCGTCCATCGTAGGCTGATCAATTTAGGGGAACAACACTCAATCGCGGCAGCAAATGAGGTAGCTGAATACGGCGACCAAAACATTTTTTAGTTAGAGAACATAAAAAAATCTTATCATCAAACGTACTTTAGTTTATCATAGACATGGAAATCATTACCAAAAAACGACGAAACATAATAACTTCGTTATTTAATGTGCACATGCCCCGCTTACGAAGGAGAAGAGAATGCACACTTTGCGAATCAAACTCTTGCTATCAGCGCTCGCAGGAATAACGGTGACATTTCCTAGTGCAAACGCGTATGGAGCCCATGCGTCCTTTTTACATGACTTCGCCGCTCAGGGGGCACCAGATATCGCCGGTGGATACACCGTTATCACGACCCTGCAGGATAGCAGCTTTCCAGCTGCAGTCGGTACTTTCTCTAATGCGGCCAGTCTTTTTATAAACACAAATAATGGCGGTTTTGTCCAAGTTGGAGTTGTTGATATTCAAGAATGGTGGGGTGATCAAGGCGGATTAATAAATGCGCACAAGCGAGTTGCATTTGCGAAACATCGAGACCCAAATACAGGTTCTGTCGTCTACTCAGCAATGGATTGGGCAAACAAGAACGATGGAGTCAAGTTTGCATTTAGGGTAGATTTAACGGGCGATAGTTGGCCGAATGCAAACTGGTATGTTCAAGTATTCGATCCCGACCATACGTGGGCATGGGATTGGAAGGCAACAAAAACGATTACGACGCCAGGAAATCGCGCAACATCACTCGATGTAGGAGTTTGGAACTATAACGAGGATCATGGCGCATATACAAATACCGCCGGAAACGGATTATCATTTACTAATTTTTACTACAGAAATACATTAAACGAATGGTATTACATATGGAATTCTCACTTTGTTAATTCCGCTAACGGTCCGTGGTATGGAGCTTACAGTAATAACGTAAACAACGATGCAATTGGCAAGCTGTGGATTCAGAGATAAGTGAGGATTGAATTATGAAATATGGACACTACGTCTTGCTTGCCGCGCTGTTAGCGACAGCTTGCACTGCGGTTAACCACAAACCCAGCAATTCGAATATTTATCTTAAAGTTAAAACGCCGCCTGCAGAATTCGCGAAAAATACGGCAACAACATACAATGCTCAATCCATCGACAAAAAATTTGCAGAAATTTCACCTGAAACCGCAGTTTTGATTGCTCATGGTTTCGTAGGCAAGTCGAGTAAAATCAGAAAGGCTGCTAAGCTAACAACCATTTCCGAGGCACTAGACGAGTTACGATTAACTTCAAGCTCAAAGAACATTAATACAATTAAAGAATCTTGTTATATTGTCTATTTTGATGGCGCCGGGGGAATGTTGGCCCCAGATCCAAGAGATAAAAATTCAAAACTGCATTCAAGGTCGACTGTTATTATTAGAAAAAGTGACGGACTACTGCTCCATGGGGTTGCGCATAACTAATCAATTTTAACAAGAGGGAGAGAATGCTAAGTACTCTCCCTCCTTTCTGCTAAAATGAGATCAACTGATAGTCGAAGGAATATTGGAAGGTCTGTGTGCCACGCGGCGGACGGAAGGTTATGCCAAAGCCGAGGCAGTTGACGGTGTAGCGGAAACTGAGGGCCAGATCGCCGAGTATCACCTTGCCCTCGGGGTCACTGTGCTCGCGCGACCACAAAGCGCTCGCCCCGAGACTCCACGGCCCATAGATCCGCCAATCGCCAGCCAAGAAAAGGCGGTCGACCGCCGTGGCCGGGTCATGAGCAAAGGGCGTTCCAATTCCCGTCTTGTACACGGGCTGGCTCTCGAGACGGAAGTTCGTACTGAACCAGGGCACCCACCGTTGCGTGCTTCCACTGCCCACGAAGAGTACCGACTGACTGCGGTCCTCCAGGTAGTAGGAGGCGTTGGCCCCCCCATAGAAGGTCGTTTCCCAGAAATCGTTCGGCCTCCAGGCGGGCAGGCCGAAACCCAGTCCGCCCTGCAGGATACCGGATCTACGGTCCGTCGGCACTTCGTAGAGGTAGGCTGCGCGCACAGACGGGTGCAGGCTGAGGGCTCCAATCGAGATGGCCGGCCAGGTCGTAATGACCTCGGGTAGGCGATGGACCGGAAAGCCGCCCGGGTCCACCTGGTACTCCGTGTCGCTCCGCTTACCGACGTCGACTCGGTAGCCGAGGTTCGTGAGGGTCTTGGCGCCACCCGCCCAGTCGCGCATGAAGGACAGGCTCGCATGGGGTCCCTGGCGGTTCGGATCGACCTGGCCCATGTTGTACAGCCAGGGCCAATAC
>JAKFBU010000003.1:0-4777 GCA_036676985.1 Candidatus Sericytochromatia bacterium | reverse complement strand
GGCCGCCGACGTGCTCGGCAAGGTCACCTACGACGCCGTCACGCGCACCCACCGGCACGCCGGGCTGACGGCGACCCTGAACGAGCTCAAGGCCCGCGACGTCGAAGGCCTCGTCCAGGAGGCCTTGCTGCGAGACCTGGATCCCGTGCAGGTGGTGCGTCCTGGCCCCAACGGGGGCTACCAGCTGGCACTCGGGACCCCGGCCCGGAACATGCTCCTCAACGGCGGGCTCGAGGACGGCGGCACCACCGTGCGCGGGTGGCGCTTCTACAACCCGGCCGGCATCGGCACCTACTCGATCGAGACGGGCCTCGTCTACGAGGGGTCGCGCGCCGTGAAGCTCACGGCGACGGCGGCAGGCGACCTCTGGTGGGGCCAGGGGACCTGGTGGGATCCGAGCGAGGAGTCCCGGATCAAGCTGGAGGCGGGCAAGACCTATACCGTTTCCGCCTATGCCCGCGGGGCCGTGGGCGGCGAGAAGCTGACGCTCGCGGGCTCGCCGGCGGTCTCGCTCACGACCAGCTGGCAGCGCTACACCTACACCTGGACCGAAGCGACCAGCACCACGCGGTTTCTCCTGCGGCCGGGCAGCGTAGCGGGCCAGGCGACCTTCCCTGCCACCGTGTACCTGGATGCCATCCAGCTCGAGGAGGGCGGGGCCACGGCCTACGAGACGCAGGGGAACCTACTGGTCGACGGCTTCGCCAACGCCAAGGAGGCCGTTGGCGTCACGCCGGCGGACGGGCGGGCGGGCGAGGGCGTCTTCGTGAACCAGGGCACCAACATCCTCACCAACTCCAGCTTCGAGGTGGATAGCAACTCCGACGGCATCCCGGACAACTTTGCCACCCAGGGCGGAGCGCTGGTCACGGCGCTCGACGCCGGCACCGTCCTGTACGGGGCGCGATCGCTCCGCATCACCAACGCCGCCCCCAACACCGGCTACCTCAACCCGATCCTGACCTACGACTTCAAGGCCGGCAGCACCTACACCTTCTCGGTCTGGGTCAAGGGGCAGAACGTCTCGGGGGCGCCCCAGGAGAGCAACTTCGGCATCTACGTCGACGCGACCAGGGCGGTAGGCGGGCCCCTGGAGACCTTCACCGTGGCCGCCCCCACGGGCACCTTCGACTGGACGCGGGTGATCATCACCCATACCTTCCTGAACGACTGCGTCTCCGCCAAGGTCATTCCCATCTTCCGCAACAAGACGGGCACGGCCTGGTTCGACGGCTTCCAGGTGGAGCCGGGCTTCCGGGCCACCCCCTACGGGGGCGACGGCAACGGCGGCACGCTCGACACCCTGGCCTTCGACGCCAAGCAGAGCCTCAATGCCTACCAGGGCACCCTCTCGTTCTGGTACCGACCGGCGTACGGCTGGGAGGAGTCCACCCGGCAGATCTTCGCGATCACGGCGGGCAACAACGACGACGACATCTGCGACCTGGCGAACCTACCCGGCTTCGACGGCAAGCCCTACCTGCGCTTCAACGTGCATGACGGGACGGCGTGGCGCACCGGGGCGGCATGGATGCCGACAACGGCTCCCTGGACGGCCGGAAGCTGGCACCACCTGGCGGTCAGTTGGGGGCCGCGCGGGGTGGAGCTGTACGTCGACGGGACGAAGGTGGCGAGCGATCCCTACACGGGCGCCATCAAGGGGGGATTGCCGCTGCGGCGGCTGGTCTTCTCGGGACAGTACGCCAACTACTCGGCGGCGGCGAACGGCACGCTCGACGGGCTGAAGATCTGGGACGTGCAGAAGTCCGCCCAGTGGATCAGCCGGGAGTACATGGGGATCGCCCGGTAGGGGCTGCGGCTTCCTCGGCCGCAACAAGCGCTCTGGAGCCCGCCCCGCGACGTACGGGGCGGGCCCCGACCCACCAACGAAAGAACGTCGGTTGTTGGCGGAACGTCGCGGCCTTAGACTCGCGGCAGGCATCCTTGAGCAAGGGAGGTTCTGCCGTGCAGCGGAACGCACCTGTGACCAAGCATCTTGCCGCCCTCCCGCTCGCCCTGACGGCGCTGATGGTCGTCGCCACCCCGGTCACGGCCACACGGCGCACCGTCCCGCTCAGCTCCGCCTCCGACCAGCCGAAGTCGGCTGGCCCCGAGCTGGAGCTCTGGACCTTCTACCACTTCCCCCGTGGCTTCATGAGGAACCAGCTGGGGATCGCCTACAGCCTGGGCGACCGCCTGAACGTGGTGCTCTTCGGGGTCGTCACCAACCTCCACACCGATGCCCGCAAGTTCAGAGCCCTCAAGCTCCAGTGCCGCTACCGCTTTGCCGCGAAGAACGTGCTGCCGGTCGACATGGCCGTCCACCTGGATTACGAGCACCCGCTCGGCGCCGGCGAGGCGGGCGTCATCGGGGGGCGGTTCTTGCTCGAGAAGAGATTCGGCGCCTACGGCTTCACCAGCAACATGCTCGCCGAGAAGGGGCTCGATACGGCCAAGCCTTTCGAGTTCGGCACCACCCTCGGCGGCACCTACGCCTTCAGCCCGTCACTGAAGCTCGGCGTCGAGTCCCGCTACATCAGGATCGGCGCCCGTGACCTGCTCTTCATCGGACCGATCGCCTCCCTCGACCTCGGCCGCACCCGTCTGGTGGGCGGCGTGTCCGCCGGTAACCGGGGAGCGCTCCAAGGACGCCTCATCATCGCCCATGTCCTCTAGTCCGGCAGGCGTAAGGGGCGGTGCGCGGCCTATTGCACCTCGATCGCGGCGGTGGCCGTCAAGCTCCCGGAGACGATCTGGAGCCACTGGATCCCCGCGGTGCCGTTGGAGACGAAGCGGCCTGCCTCGTCCATGGTCCCGAGGGTCGGTAGATACGGCGACCCCGACGGTTCGCCCTCGGGCCCCGGATCCTCGTAGGCCGGATTGGGCCGGGTCATCAGGGACCAGGTGACGCTCGGCGTGGCATAGGCCACCCCGGCGTCCGTGGTTGCCCGGGCCGTGAAGTCGAACGTGCCCCCCGGCGCCAGGATGGCGCTCGCAGGCTCGATGCCCAGGCTCGCGAGCACGGTGAAGCTCGCGGTCGAGCCGGCGTCCGGCACCCCGTCCACCGTCACGCCGACCAGCCCCGAGCGGGCCCCGTTCGGGACCCGGACGGTGACCGCTGCGGGCCCAGCCTGCACGCCCTGCTCCGCCGCAAGCCCTTCGAAGCGCACGAGGGGCCAAAGGCCGCGCCCCAGCCCGAAGTTCTCCCCCAAGACCGTGACCAGGGTCCCGGGACCGCCGTTGTCCGGGCTCACGCTCAGGACGCTCGGCACGTAGGTGGCCTGGAGCGTCACCGTCACGCGCAGCTTCTTGTTGGCCACCGCATCGAAGGGCGCGCTCCGGCCCGTGGCGACCGGGAGCTCGGACGTCGTGCCATCATAGGCCTCCACGGCGATCTCGTAGGCGTCGCCCGCCTCGAGATCCAGGGTCGTGACGCTCAGGGGCGCCTCCCCCGCAGGCCGGTTCAAGACCTCGCGCCGGCTCTGCGGACCACTGATCTGGAGGACCAGGCGCTGGGTGCTCGTGGGAATGACCTGGGCTCTGTACGGCCAGCGGATGGTGAGCTCGACCTGGCCGCCCGAACGCACGGGCGTCGCGCTCCCGACGGGAGTCGCGGCCGGTGCGCGCAGGACGGGTACTTGGGTCTGACACCCGACGGCGAGGGCCGCGAGGGCGAGGCCGCAGAGGCGCAAGGATAGCGTCTTCATTGGAGGACCACCTCGACCTGGGACTTGGCCGCTACTGTCACGGTGCACTGGGCGGAAACGCCGGTGTCCTTGACCGAGCGCGCCGTGACGTAGGCCGTCCCCTTCTTGAGGGCCGTCACGCGCCCAGTCTGGTCGACGGTCGCCACGTCCGCGGGCAGGACGCTCCAAGTCACGGCCCCTTCGGTCGAGGCGTCGCTCAGGTGAACGGTGGCCGTGAGCTGGGCGGACGTCGGAAAGCCTGCCGTGTTGAGCAGATCGGGCGCCGGGGCGTACAACGCGAGCTCGGTCGCCGAGAGCTGCAGGCTCTGGACGGTGGGCAGGGCCGCGACGATCGACACGCTGGCCGTCGCCAGGTAGGACTCGGAGCTCGCCCGGATCTCCACGATCCCGGGCAGCGCCGACGGCAGCACCGTCACCACGCCTGCCTGGGTAACGGTGAGGCGCCCGCCGGGATTCGAGACCCATTGGGCGGTGGTGGGTCGCTGCCCGCTGCCGGCCACCGCCAGGGCCGAAAAGGTCGCCGAGCGCGCGCTGAGGGGTGCGAGGGGATCGCTCGTAAGCGTGACGCTCGCGGGCGTCACGAGCAGGCCGATCATCTGGGTGTCGGGCACGGGCGGCGTCGGGGAGGGCGTGACCGCAGCAACCGGATCGTCCGAGGGGTCGGCCGAGGACCGAGAGCCGGGCGTGGCACCCCCGATCACCTCTTCCGCGGCACAGGCGGCCAGCGGCAGAGCGAGTGAAAGCAAGAGCAAAAGTCGCAGACGTCGGTGGTGCACGGTCATCCTGGAGGCCAAAACGAGCGAGACAAGAGGCTCGCGGGCGACAGCTACCTACTCAATACCGCGTCAAGCGAGCTTCCTAACCGGCGCCGCGGGAGAAAGAGAAAGCGCCCGGGCGATCGCCCGGGCGCCTCCTCAAGTCGTGCAAGAACCTAGCGGACGCCCGCGAGCTTCTTCATGCGCTCGACCACCAGGTCGCCGATCTCGGCGGTGGTGTTCGCGACCGGCACGCCGGCCGCCTCGAGCGCCGCCACCTTGGACTCGGCGGTGCCCTTGTTGCCGCTGACGATG
>JAKFBU010000002.1:0-1982 GCA_036676985.1 Candidatus Sericytochromatia bacterium | reverse complement strand
CGTTCGCGAGCATCCCCACCCCGGGCGGCATGGATGCCGACGCCACCGGCTACCTCTTCGTCGCCGACAACGGCACCAACGGCCTCTACCGCATCAACCAGCAGGCCGAGACCCAGCAGATCGCCTACGGCGTCAGCTACCCGACCTCCATCTGGGCGGACGCGGGCGGCCAGTACGTGCTCACCGAGGCGGGCCGCATCCTCTTCTACGACCCGGCCTCGCGCATCCTCTCGGTCTTCGCCGAGGGCCTGACCTCTGCTGTCGGCCTCGCCAAGGACAGCGCCGGCAACCTCTACACCAACCAGACCAACATCAGCTCGATCGTGCGGATCCGGCCCGATGGCGCCAGCAGCGCCGTGCTGTCCGGCATGACCACCTCGCCCAACGCGGAGGTGCACATCCGCAACGACAAGCTCTACATCCGCTCGAACACGAGCTTCGACTCGCCCAGCACCACCTACTCCGGCCAGGGTGAGCTGCTCGAGTTCGACCTCGCGGCTCTCGGAGCCCCGACCCAGCGGCTGCGCAGCATCCTGCGCGGGGCGGTCGCCATGGCCCGCGACGAGTCGGGCGGCACCTACAACGGCTACTACTACGTCCTTCAAAGGCAGGAAGCCTCGATCCTGCGCGTCCAGCGCGTGGCGAGCAACCGTGCGAGCATCGTCAAGGTCCTCACGGACACGACGCGCCTGAAGAATGCCCAGGACATCCACGTGGATCCCACGGGCCGCATCTGGGTGGCCGACTACGACGGCACCGGCGGCACGGGCGGCCTCTACGTCTACAACTCCGCGGGGACCTTGCTCCAGGACTACAGCGCCCAGGTCAACAAGCCCACGAACCTCGCCTCGGATCGCGACGGGGTAGGGGTCTACGTCAACAGCCACGTCTCTTCGGGCGACGTCCGGGAGATCAGCTACGCGAACGGCACCATCGTGCGCACGCTGAGCGGCTTCAACTTGCCGCGCGGCTTCACCTTCACCGACGACCGGAGCACGCTCTACGTCAACGAGTGGGGCCTCGACCGGATCTCGAAGCTCGACGGCTACCAGTCGACGAGCACCCCCATCGTGAACTTCTACGCCGTGAGCGACTGCTACGACCTCGAGACACAAGGCACGGCGGTGGTCCACACCAACAGCAACAAGCTCACGAAGGTCGAGGCGGACGGTGTCACGGTCAGCACCAACTTCAACACGCAGTACAACACCATCCTGCGCACGTCAAAGAACTCCGACGGCAAGCTCGTCTTCGTGGAGGACGCCGGCTGGCTCAACCACATCGACGACGGCTTCTACGTCGTGTTCACCTCCAACCTGGGCACGGGCAACGGCCGCGGCGACTACGGCTCTCCGCGGGGCTCGGGGCTGGTGACAGGTACGGCCTTCTATTCGTACAGCCGAGCGGGAGCATGGACCAACATCTCGGAGACCCTGCTCGACGGCAGCCTGTCCCGTACTCGGTACTTCGGCTCGGATATCGGCGGAATGGCCACCAACGGGACGGACGAGGTGTACTTCACCGAGCTACCCCAGGGCAACGTGGTCGTCTGGAAGAACGGAGTGCTCAGCACCCTCTCGACTTCCGGGTACGGTGGCAGCCAGCTGGGCAGCCAGGGCATCGCGTACTACGGCGGTCAGGTCTACGTGACGCTGCGCAACCGCCACCAGATCGACCGAGTCGATACCGCCACGGGCGCGCGTACGACCTTGCTCATCGGCCTCGTGGCCCCGGAACTGTAGGAGGACGGCATGCTGAAGCGACTGCTCATCCTCTTGACCCTCCTCGCCCTCACGGGCTGCCGCATGCCGGGCCTCGCTCCGCTCACGGGCGCGCCCGGCCAGGGCCCTGCGGCCACCTCCCAGAGCCAGACGCCGGCCCTCCAGGGCCGCGTCACCCTCGACGGCTACCGCGCCCAGGCCACCCTCACCGAGATCGGCTTCGGGGCCACCGTGTCGCTCATCGAGCCCACCTCCGGCACC
>JAKFBU010000001.1:0-194411 GCA_036676985.1 Candidatus Sericytochromatia bacterium | reverse complement strand
CCTCAAGAAGGACGGCGTCGAGATCGGCAACCGGGTCAAGACCAAGGTCGTCAAGAACAAGGTCAGCCCCCCCTTCCGGGTCTGCGAGTTCGACCTCATGTTCGGCGAGGGCGTCAGCCGCGCCGGCTGCGTGCTCGACATGGCCGTGGAGCACGAGATCGTCAAGAAGTCGGGCAGCTGGTTCAGCTACGGCGACAACAAGATCGGCCAGGGTCGGGACGGCGCCAAGACCTTCCTGGACAACCAGCCCGAGCTGCTCGACGAGATCGAGCGCCTCGTGCGGGAAAAGGTGATCGTCAAGAGCAGCGCGGAGCCTGAGCTCGCAGGGGTGTAGCTGAGGCCAAAAGCCGCCTCACGCGCGGTTTTGGTGCAACATTACTTTTCTTGACATGGTGAAATCCTGCCTCCTAACATAGTGTGGGGCATTCTCTGGTCTGCCCATGGTCGTTTCCGGCCATGGGCGGCCGTTTATCAATAGAAAGCGAGGTGAGGGCATGACCGGACTTGGGACGATCCTCCTGATCGTCGCCATCGTCGGCCTCGCCGTGGCGGTGGGGTTGCTGGTGGTGGCCAACAACAAGCACCAAGCCGTCGAGAAGACCCTCCGCGAAGCCGAGGCACGGGCAAAGGAGCTCATCGCCAGGGCCGAGATCGAAGCCGAGAGCAAGACCAAGGAGTTCCTGCTCGTGGCCAAGGACGAGGCCTACAAGTTCCGCAGCGAGGCGGAGCGCGAGATCAAGGACCTCCAAGCCGAACTTGCCAAGCGGGAGAACCGCCTGCTTCAGAAGGAGGAGACGCTCGACAGCAAGCTCGAGGCCATGAACCTGAAGGTCGACGAGCTGCGCGCCAAGGAGCAGGACATCCAGGCCATCCGCCAGGAGGTCGAGGGTGTTCGCGATCGCCACCTCAAGGAGCTAGAGCGCCTCTCGGAGCTGACGATGGAGGATGCCCGCAAGCTCCTCATGTCCCGCCTGGAGCTCGAGCTCGAGCGCGAGGCCGCCCTCATGATCAAGCAGGCCGAGCACGAGGCCCGCGAGCAGGCCGAGAAGAAGGCCCGCGAGATCGTGACCACCGCCATCCAGCGCTGTGCCGTCGACCACACGGTCGAGGGCACCGTCTCGGTCGTGACCCTGCCCTCCGACGAGATGAAGGGCCGCATCATCGGGCGCGAGGGCCGCAACATCCGGGCCCTCGAGAACGCCACGGGCATCGACCTCATCATCGACGACACGCCCGAGGCGGTCGTCCTGTCGAGCTTCGACCCGGTTCGCCGCGAGGTGGCCCGCCGCGCCCTCCAGGCGCTCATCGCCGACGGCCGCATCCATCCCCAGCGCATCGAGGAGCAGGTCGAGAAGGCCCGCCGCGAGGTCGAGGTCCAAATGCGTGAGGACGGCGAGGCCGCCCTCCTGGAGGTCGGCATCCAGGGCGTACACCCCGAGATCGCCAAGATTCTCGGCCGCCTGCGCTACCGCACCTCCTACGGTCAGAACGTGCTCGCCCACTCCAAGGAGGTCTGCCACATCGCGACCATGATCGCCGAGGAGCTCGGAGCGGACGTCAAGACGGCCAAGCGTGCCGCCCTCTTCCACGACCTGGGCAAGGCCCTCAGCCACGAGGTGGAGGGCTCCCATGCCGTGATCGGCGCGGACCTCGCGGCCAAGTACGGCGAGCAGCCGGCGGTGGTGCATGCCATCCGGGCCCACCACAACGACGAGGAGCCGCGCACGGTCGAGGCCGTGATCTGCCTGTTGGCGGACGCCATCTCCGCGGCGCGCCCGGGAGCCCGGCGCGAGAACATCGACATCTACGTCAAGCGCCTGCAGAAGCTCGAAGAGATCGCCCATTCCTTCCCCGGAGTCGAGCGCACCTTCGCCATCCAGGCGGGTCGCGAGATCCGCGTCATGGTCAAGCCCGAGCAGGTGGACGACGTCCTCGCCCACAAGATCGCCCGCGATATGGCCCAGCGCATTCAGAGCGAAATGGAGTATCCTGGAATGATCAAGGTGACGGTGATCCGCGAGACCCGTTCCACCGAATTCGCCAAGTAGGCCTAGAATCGACGCCCAAATGACCGCCCCATCCAATGCCCTGAACGTCTGTTTCATCGGAGACGTCGTCGGGCATCCCGGCTACGAGGCCATCAAGAAGGGTCTCCCGCGCCTCCGCAAGCAGTACCCGATCGATCTGGTGATCGCCAACGGGGAAAACGCTTCCGGGGGCTTCGGTTTGACCGAGAAGTCCTACAACCAGCTGCGCGACGCCGGCGTCGACGTCATCACGCTGGGCAACCATGCCTGGGACAAGAAGGAGATCTTCGACTTCATCGACGACGCCGACCGCATCGTCCGTCCTGCCAACTACCCGCCGGGGACGCCCGGGCGCGGCTTCACGGTGCTCCAGTCGGGCGGGGTCTCGGTGGGCGTCATGCAGCTGATGGGGCGCGCCTTCATCAACATCGGCGACTGTCCCTTCCAGGTCGCCGAGCGCGAGCTCAAGAAGCTCAAGACCCAGGCGAAGCTCGTCATCATCGACATCCACGCCGAGGCGTCCAGCGAGAAACTGGCGCTCGCTTTCATGCTCGACGGTCAGGTGAGTGCCATCATCGGCACCCACACGCACGTCCAGACCGCCGACGAGCAGATCTTTCCGCGCGGAACGGGGTATATAACCGATGCGGGCATGACCGGGCCCCGCGATTCGATCCTGGGCATCCGGAGCGATCTGGCCCTCCGGCGAATCCGGGAGCAGGTGCCGGTTCGATTCGAGGTGGGGGACGGAGAGGGTGTTTTCTCCGCCGTCTGGCTCGCCATCGACAAGCAAACCGGTCGCACCCAGCAGATCCAGCGCATCTTCTATCGTTAGAAAAAACGCCCCAGGCGTTAGCGTCGGCCCTCTCTTCTAGCATCGTCGTCACTCGTCGCATCTACTCACCAGGAGGATCGAGCGTGGAGGTCTTCAAGGTATCCGCCAAGTCCAACCCGAGTTCGGTCGCAGGCGCCCTCGCGGGCGCCCTGCGCGAGAAGGGGCGTGCCGAGCTGCAGGCCATCGGCGCGGGAGCCATCAACCAGGCGGTCAAGGCGATCGCGATCGCCCGGGGCTACGTGGCGCCGGGCGGCATGGATCTGGTCTGCATCCCGGCGTTCATCGACATCGCCATCGACGGCGAGGAGCGCACCGCCATCAAGCTGATCGTCGAGCCCCGCTAGAAGGTTGCGGGGCGTCATCGAGGGTTCGGGCCTTTGGCCCGGGCCCCGTTTCGCTTAGAATAGGGCCACCTCATTCCGAAGGCGGTGAGAATGCGGGCGGATTTGCACCTACATACGACGGCCTCCGACGGGCGCTTCACGCCCGAGGAGCTGGTCGAGGCGGCTTCGCTGGTCGGCCTGGGCGCCATCGCCATCACCGACCACGACGAGACGAGCGCGGTGGAGGCCGCGCGGGCGGTGGTCGCCGAGCGGGGCTACCGGCTCGAGGTCCTCATGGGCGTCGAGATCAACACCGTCTGGCAGGACGCCGAGGTCCACGTGCTCGGCTACTTCATGGACCCCCGCACCCCCGGCTGGGCCGAGGCCATGCAGCGCCAGCAGGGGGAGCGCATGCGGCGCATGACCCGCTTCGTGCAGGCGTTGCAGGAGTGGGGCGTGCCCGTGACGCTCGCGGCGGTCCAGGAGCAGGCGGGCGAGGGCTCGCTTGGACGGCCGCACCTGGCACGGGCGCTCGTCGACCTGGGCCATGCCGCGAGCGAGCAGAGCGCCTTCGAGCGCTTCCTGACGCCCGGCACTCCGACCTACGTCCCGCGCGAGGGGCTGTCTCCCTTCGAGGCGATCGCCCTCATCCGAAAGGCGGGCGGTGTGACTGCCTTGGCGCATCCCAAGACCGTTCCCCTGACCGCTCCGGCCGGTCCCGAGGACTCCCGGAGCCTGATCGAGCGCCTGGTGGAGGCAGGCCTGGACGCCTTGGAGGTGGTGCATCCCTCCCAGCCCCCGATGTTACGGGATTATTACGCTGGAATGGCCGATTACTACGGATTACTCTCGACGGGTGGATCGGACGACCACGGTCCGAGGGGTGGACGGCCCGCCCGCATTGGCTCGGAGTCCGTCGACTACCGCTGGGTGGAGGCTCTGAGGGAGCGTTGTGCCGTCCCCGCGGGCTTTGGACCTTTGGAGCGAAAGCTTCTATAATGGGGGCCAACAAGCGAGGGTCCCAGGATTGAAAGAGGGAGTGACTTATGGAACTCGTATTTACAGGACACCATGTGGAGGTGACGGACGCGCTGCGTGACTACGCCGAGAAGAAGATCGGGCGGGTCATCCAAAACGTGGACAGCGTCATCAACGCGCAGGTCGAGTTCTCGGTCAACAAGAACCCGAGCGTTCCCGACAACCAGATCGTCGAGGTGACGATGTTCGCCAAGGGCACGGTCATCCGCGCCGAGGTGGGCTCGCGTGACATGTATGCCTCGCTCGACCTGGCGGCCGACAAGCTCGAGCGCCAGATTCGCCGCTACCAGCAGAAGCTCCACGGTCACGATCGGCACCACCGTCAGAAGACGGCCACGGCCGTCAGCGTCGAGCCCACGGGCGTCAGCGTGGCCGAGGAGGTCATCGAGGTCGAGCCCGAAATCGTGCGCTCCAAGTCCTACCCGGTCGAGGCGCTGGCGCCGGATGACGCCGCGAGCCGCATGGAGCTGTTGGGCCACAACTTCTACATGTTCCAGAACAAGTACACCACCCAGGTGAACGTGATCTACCGCCGTAAGGACGGCAACTACGGCCTGATCGAGCCGTCGTAAGATCCGGTTGGGCCGGCCGGGTTTCCCGGCCGGCCACTCGAGGTCCCCGTGATTCCCTATCAGATTGGCGACACCGTCACCTTCCAGCTGGGCGATCGCTCGTACACCGGGCGCGTCTCCGGCGTGACGGTTCAGAGCATCGAGGTCACCGTCCCCATGGATCTCCCCCTGGGAGCCACGGGCGGCACCTTGCGCTGGCCCGATCAGCAGACTCAGGACCTCGAGCTCGCGACCACCATCCACCAGACGCAGCTGGTCCTGCGGCTGCCCATTCAGGCCATTCCGAGAACGGCTCAGCCGGCCGCCCAGCGTCCGGCCCCGGTCGAGGAGCTGCAGCGGGGCGGCGGCCAGTCGGAGCTGCGCCGGTCGGTGCGGATTCCCATCGAGCTGGACGTGCGGGTCACGGACCCCGTGACGCAGGCCGTCACGAACGCCCAGACCCTGGACGTCTCGAGCGGCGGGATGCGCCTCGCCGTCTCCGAGCCGCTGGTGGTCGGCCGCGAGTATCTCGTCAGCCTGCCCCTGGGGGATGAGCCCTTCGAGCTCAAGGCCCGCGTCTTGCGCAAGCTCGTGGGCAACCTCTACGCCCTCAAGTTCCTCGTCGAGCGCGAGGTGGGCCACCGCCTCATGCGGGCGCTGTTCGTCCAGGTGCGGGGCGACATGCCGGCCTCCAAGGGCCGCAGCATGAACTTCAGAAGGTCGGGATGACCCAGACTCCGCCGGATCGCGTCACGGGCGAGATGACCTTCGTGGAGCACCTCGAGGAGCTCCGCTGGCGCATCGTCAAGAGCCTGGTGGCCCTCATCGTGGGCTTCGGCGCGTGCTTCGCCGTCCATCGCCAGCTCATGACCTGGCTGTCCGTGCCCGCGGGCGGCGTGGACTTCATCTTCACGGCGCCTGGCGAGTACTTCATGGCGAGCCTCAAGGTCGCCTTCTACGGCGGGCTCTACCTGGCGCTGCCGGTGATCCTCTACCAGATCCTCGCCTTTCTGGCGCCGGGGCTCACGCCCAACGAGCGCAACTGGGTGATCCCCATCTCCATCGGCTCGTTCGTCCTGTTCACGGCGGGCGCCGCCTTTGCCTACAAGCTCCTGCTGCCGGCGGGGCTGCATTTCCTCTTGGGCTTCGCCCCCACCACCATCGCCCCCATGCTCTCCATCGGGACGTACCTGGGGTTCGCGGCGGCCCTGGTCTTCGCGGCGGGCTTCATCTTCGAGTTGCCCTTGGTGCTCCTGGCCCTGGCGCTGGTGGGGATCATCAGCTCGTCCATGCTCGCGCGCTTCCGGAAGGTGGCCGCGGTGGCGGCGCTCGCGATCTCGGCGCTCATCTCGCCCTCGGGCGACATCTTCAGCCAGTTGATGCTGGCGGGGGCGCTCTACGTGCTCTATGAGCTGAGTATCTGGCTGATCCGGGCGACGGGGCGGTAGCGGCCGGAGTCCCGACCCTGGACCCCCGCTTTCGCGAGGGTGACGAGAGTGCCGACTCGACGCCGACAGGGGCTTTCTCACTGGCGGTGAAAAGGGCTTGCTCACGAGACGCGAATAACCGCTCCCCGTCACCCTCGCGAAAGCGGGGGTCCAGCGTAACGCCTCCTGAAGCTGGCGTTACTTCCAGAACTCCCAGGCCTTCTTCGCCGGCTTGGCCGGCGCGGTCTTCGCGACCACCGGCGGACGCTGGGATTGCACCAGGTTGCCCGTGCCGCCCTTCGGCTTGGTGGCCGGCACGCTCCAGTCGTAGACCTGGACCTGCACCAGGTCGATGTTGGAGGGCGTGAGGCCCAGGTACCCGGCCGAGTCCTCGAGTCCGCCCAGCTCCTTGGCCTGCACGAACGCCTGCCACGCCTTGGCGAACATCATGGGCTCGGTGATGTAGCCCACCTCGGGCAGCCAGTGGGCCACGCCGATGGCGAGCCGGCGCCGCAGGCGCATGGCGTGGATGTCCGGGGTCGCGAACAGCTCGTTGCGCATCTGAGTCACGATGCGCCCCAGGGGCACGCGCAGGGTGCCCGCGCTCACGCCTCCGAGGCTGATGAACAGGTAGTGGTCCACCCGGATGACGAAGTCCGCGACCTTGCGCGTCAGCCCCCGCTCCTTGCGGGTCGAGCGCTCGGCGGCTACGAAGGCCCGCTGCAGCAGGCGCTCGCGAATGGCGGCGCCCTCTTCCTCGGGTACGGTGTCGTCGATCTCGAGGATGGCGAAGGCCATGCCTACCTGGTGCCGATTTCCGAGCTCCAGCTCCTCTTGAAGCCTGGTGAGCACTGGGGCGAAGTCGGGATGATGGGTGAAAGGTGGCTCTAATAGACGATCCATATCCCTATGATACCATCATTGCTCGGTTTGGAGCCCCTCGGCGTCAACCTTTGGGTCGGGGGGTATGTAGGGACATGTTCGGATCGCCCCGCAGGGGGCTGCAACGTAGAAGGGGTCGAGCGTGCTCACGTCGGAACACTCGTCATCGTCGCATCGTGAGGCGCCGCGCGCCATCGGGGTCGGGCTCCTCGGCTGCGGGGTCGTGGGTCAGGGGGTCGCGAGCCTCCTCATCAACAACGCGGAGCGCTATGCCGCGCGGCTCGGCGTGCCCGTCGTCCTGCGCTCGGTGGCCGTGCGCGACACCTCGCGCGATCGCGGCATCGGCTCCCATCTCGTCACGTCGGCGGCCGAGGGCGTGGTCGACCATCCCGAGATCGACGTGGTCGTCGAGGTCATGGGTGGCGTGCATCCGGCCCTCGAGCTGATCCTCCGGGCCCTCCGCAACGGCAAGCACGTGGTGACGGCCAACAAGGAGGTCATCGCCAAGCACGGGCGCGAGATCTTCGAGGCCGCGCACCAGGCGGGCGTCGAGGTCTTCTTCGAAGGCTCGGTGGGCGGCGGCATCCCCATCATCATGCCCCTCAAGCGCAGCCTGGTCGCCAACGAGATCGCGAGCGTCCGGGGCATCATCAACGGCACCACCAACTACATCCTGAGCCAGATGGCCCAGCACGGCACCACCTTCCAGGCGGCCTTGGCCGAGGCCCAGCGCCTTGGCTACGCCGAGGCCGACCCCACGGCCGACGTGGGTGGGCACGACGCCGCCAACAAGCTCGCCATCCTCGCCTCCATCATCCTGGGCGAGCGCCTGCACGTGGACGAGGTCTTCCGCGAGGGCATCGAGCGCGTGACGCCCAAGGACATCGCCTACGCCCGCGAGCTGGGCTACGCCGTGAAGCTCTTGGGCATCGCCAAGCGCACCCCCGAGGGCCTGGAGGTGCGGGTGCACCCGACCATGATCCCCTTCGCGCACCCGCTGGCCCGGGTGGACGGCGTTACCAACGCCATCACCGTGCAGGGCGACGCCGTGGGCGAGGTCACCTTCTCGGGTCCCGGCGCGGGGAGCATGCCTACCGCGAGTGCCGTGGTCGGCGACGTGCTCAACCTGGCCGAGGCGATCGCCCTCAGCCACACCCGCCACCGCCTGATGGGCTGCCACCAGGCGGGATCCTCGTCGCCCGTGCCCATGGGCGCCATCGAGTCCGCCTACTACCTGCGCGTCATCGCCGAGGACGTCCCCGGCGTCCTGGGGGCCCTGGGCACCCTCTTCGGCAAGCACGGCGTCTCCATCCTCTCCTTCGTGCAGAAGGAAGTGGTCGAGGGCCGAGCGGAGCTCGTCTTCGTCACGCACACGGTGCGCGAGCAGGCGCTGTTCGACGCCCTCGAGGAGGCCAAGGGCCTGCCGCACCTGCGCGAGGTGGCGAACCTCATCCGCGTCGAGGAGGCGGACCATGCGTAAGACGGCTGCCGGCGCCTGGCCTGGCCTCGTCGAGGCCTACCGCGAGTACCTGCCCGTCACCTCCCAGACGCCGGTGGTGACGCTCAACGAGGGCTGGACGCCGCTCGTTCGCCTGGAGCGCCTGCCCGCGGCTCTCGGGCTGCCGACGCTTTCCATGTACGTGAAGCTCGAAGGGGCGAACCCCACGGGTTCCTTCAAGGACCGTGGCATGACCATGGCCGTCACCAAGGCCAAGGAAGCGGGCTCCGAGGCCCTCATCTGCGCCTCGACCGGCAACACGTCGGCGGCCATGGCGGCCTACGCCGCGCGGGCCGGCATGCGCTGCTACATGCTCGTGCCCGACGGCTACGTGGCCCTCGGCAAGCTCGCCCAGGGCATCCACTACGGGGCCCGGGTCATCCCCGTGAAGGGCAACTTCGACGCCGCGCTGGACCTGGTGCGCGCCATCTCGGCCGAGCACCCGGTGACGCTCGTCAACAGCGTGAACCCCTTCCGCATCGAGGGCCAGAAGACGGGCGCCTTCGAGATCTGCGACCAGCTGGGCGGAGTGCCGGACGTGCTCGCCATTCCGGTTGGCAACGCCGGAAACATCACGGCCTACTGGAAGGGCTTCCGCGAGTACGCGGCCGCGGGCCGCAGCGCCGGGACGCCCCGCATGTATGGCTTCCAGGCGGCGGGGGCCGCGCCCATCGTGCATGGGCGGGTCTTCGAGAAGCCCGAGACGGTGGCGACGGCCATCCGCATCGGCAACCCGGCGAGCTGGCAGCAGGCCGAGGCCGCCATCCGCGAGTCCCAGGGGCTCATCGAGGCGGTGACGGACGACGAGATCCTGGAGGCGTACCGGATGCTCGGGCGCCTGGAGGGAGTCTTCTGCGAGCCGGCGTCGGCGGCCTCCGTGGCGGGCGTCATCAAGCTCGCACGGGCCGGGCGGCTCTCCGGCGACGAGCGCATCGCCTGCGTGCTCACGGGCAACGGCCTCAAGGACCCGGACACGGCCATGAAGGGCATCGATCAGGCCCCGGTGGCCGTGGAGGCCGACGAGGCCGCGGTGCTGCGGGCGATGGGGCTCGCCTGAGCCGCTAGTGGCCCCACGGCCCGTCTCACCGTCCAAGAACCAATGGAACCACCTGCAGGGACGTCCGCTCGGACGTCCTTTTGTGCGCATGCGCACAGGTTTGTTTTGGGTTTGTTAAATCCGTTTGGCTTTTATTAAACCTCCGACAAATCTTCCGTCCTCCGCTTGAAGCGGCTTTGCGCCCGATGCTAAGGTTTAAATCCAGGTTATCGAAGCCTTATATCTCTTTAGCAAAGCTGAACCCGACCGCAAGGAGGACGCCGTGGCCCAGACGTTCAACGCCCTGATGACCAGCGCCATCACCATGACGATGCTGAGCCTGGTGGGCTGCGGCGTGAACCCCACGGCCCTCAAGGGCGCGACCGCCAAGGTCTCGGAGCGTGCGCAGGTCTACAGCGTGAACGGCGAGGCCCGCCTGGTCATCAAGCGCCGCCCGGGCGTCGAGGCCGTCAAGGTGTCGGGCGTCCGCCCCGTGCGCAGCCTCAACGCCCTCGGCGTCCAGGTCGCCTCGGTCCGCCTCGCGAACCTCGACTCGGCCCTGTCGGCCCTTCGCTCGGATCCCTCGGTCATCTACGCCCAGCCCTCCTACCGGGTCAAGGCCTTCGGCCTGCCCACCACGGGCTTCAAGGGCCTGAGCTTCGGTCTCAACGACCCCATGTTCGGCCAGCAGTACGCTCCGCAGACGATCCGCGCCACCGAGGCGTGGAGCGTGACCCGCGGGGCGGGCGTGACGGTCGCCGTGGTCGACACCGGCGTGGACACCACCCACCCCGAGTTCCAGGGCCGCATCGTCGAGGGCTACAACGCCACCACCCGCAACGGCAACGCCAAGGACGACAACGGCCACGGCACCCACGTGGCGGGCATCGTCGCCGCGGCCGCCAACAACGGCGCCGGCATGGTCGGCATCGCCCCCGAGGCCAAGATCATGCCCATCAAGGTGCTCGAGGCGGACGGCTCGGGCTCGGACGCCGGAGTGGCGGACGGCATCGTCTGGGCCGCGGACCACGGCGCCCAGGTCATCAACATGAGCCTCGGCGGCCCCGGAGAGAGCAAGGTGCTCGCCGACGCGGTCGAGTACGCCCTCAAGAAGGGCGTGGCGGTGCTGGCGGCCATGGGCAACGACGGCTCCAACGAGAAGAGCTACCCGGCGGCGTACCCCGGCGTGCTCGCCGTCGGCGCCACCGACGACAAGGACGCGGCCGCGGACTTCTCGCAGTGGGGCGAGTGGATCTCGGTGTCGGCGCCCGGCGTGCAGATCCTCTCGACCTTCCCGACCTACAAGTGCAACCTCAACGAGTACGGCTTCCCGCAGGACTACGCGGTGCTCGACGGCACCTCCATGGCGACGCCTGCGGTAGCGGGCCTCGCGGCCCTGGTCAAGGCCCGCTACGCGTCCTTGACCCCCGCCCAGCTCAAGGCGCGCCTCGAGAAGGCCGCCGACAAGGTGCCCGCGGCCTCGGGCTTCGACCCGCACTTCGGCTTCGGCCGGATCAACGCTCCGCGCTCACTGCAGTAAGGATCGGCCCGCGCGCCGGGCGGCGAATGCCGCCCGGCGCGCTGTTTCAATGCCATCCGCTCGGGTATACTAATCCAGCATCCCGCCGTTTGAGCAGTGAACAAGACCAGGCTCGCCGCCGTCATGGAAGCAGCCGTTTCCGGTTCGGCTCACTGCGGGTAGCTCGCTCTCAAGGAGGCACCGTTTGTCGCCCAGGCTCCGAACGCTGCAACGTCTCGGCATGCTGCTCACGGCGGCGATCCTCGTCCTGACCGGATCGCCCAAGGCAGAGGCCTACAAGCCCCGCGTCCTGCGCATGGGCTTCGTGCCGTCCGAGAACGTCCAGGAAGTCATGCGCAACGCCCAGCCCATCGTCACGATGATGCGCAAGGAGTTGGGCATGGACGTCGTGCCGTTCGTGGCCACGGACTACACGGGCGTCATCGAGGCCATGCGCGCCGGCAGGCTCGACGTGGCCTTCTTCGCTCCAGGAGCCTACATGCTCGCCGAGCGCCAGGCGCAGGCCAAGGTGATCCTCAAGGTCGTGCGCGACGGCAAGCCCTATTTCTACTCGGCGATCATCACCCACAAGGACTCGGGCATCAAAACGATCAAGGACCTCAAGGGCAGGACCGTCGCCTTCGTGGACCCGGCCTCCCTCTCGGGCTCGCTCTATCCCCGGATGATGATCCTCAACGAGGGCCTCAACCCGGAGCGCGACTTCAAGCGGGTGATCTACGCGGGCGGGCACGACGCGACGGTGCTCGCGGTGCTCAACCGCCAGGTCGACGCGGGCGCGACGTTCGCCAACGACAACACGGGCCATTACGGCGCGTGGCATGAGTTCCTCAAAGACCCCAAGAAGGTCGCCCAGATCCGCGTGGTCGCCTTCTCGAAGCCCATGCCGAGCGACAACTTCGCGGTCTCCAAGGATCTGGACCCGGTCATCGTCAACCGGGTCAAGAACGCCTTGCTCAAGATCAGTTCGAACCCCACTGGGCGTGCGCAGCTCAAGAAGATCTACCACATCGATGGCTTCGTCCCCGCCACGGCGGCCGATTATGCCCCCGTGCGCGAGGTCTTCGAGCGCGTGGGCTACAAGAACCGATAAAAGGAACCACCGGTAACCAATCGTGGACCATCTGCTCGAAGTCCAGGGCCTCAAGAAGTCCTACAACCCAGGCACCCCTCCCGTCCTCCAAGACGTCAACCTCTCGTTCAAGCCGGGCGAGTTCGCCGTGATCCTGGGCCTGTCGGGCGCGGGCAAGTCGACCTTCCTGCGCTGCCTCAACCGGCTCATCGAGCCCACCGAGGGCCAGATCCTGGTCTCGCGCGAGGCCGTGTATCCCGGTGAGACGGGCGTCATCGACATCGCCAAGGCCGGCATGCGCGACCTGCGCTACTGGCGCCGCAAGGTCGGGATGATCTTCCAGCAGTTCAACCTGGTCAAGCGCCTGTCGGTCCTGGACAACGTGCTCTCGGGGTCGCTCGGCTACACGGGCCTGGTGCCCGGCGTGCTGCGCGTCTTCAGCAACGCCGAGCGCGAGCGCGCCCTCTACAACCTCGAGCGCGTGGGACTGTTGGATCAGGCCTATCAGCGCGCGGACACGCTGTCGGGCGGCCAGCAGCAGCGGGTGGCGATCGCCCGCGCCCTGATGCAGCGCCCGGCCCTGATCCTCGCCGACGAGCCGGTGGCGTCCCTGGACCCCAAGCTCTCGAAGCAGGTCCTCGACATCCTCAAGCGGGTCGCGCAGGAGGACGGGCTCACGGTACTCGTGAGCCTGCACGTCCTCGAGCTCGCGCGGGCCTACGGCGATCGCATGATCGGCTTCCAGGGCGGAAAGGTCGTCTTCGACGGCCCCCCGAGCATCCTGGACGATCAATCGGTGGAGCGCATCTACCACCGCGGCACCTCGACACTGGAGACGGCCAACTCATGAGCACCTCGACCGAGCCCATCGCAAAACCCCAGCTACCCAGCCGGATGCCGGCTCCTCCGAAGCGCTCCTACAAGGCCTGGGCGATTGGCCTCGCGCTGTTGGCGGTGCTCTACTGGGCGTTTGCCGGAGCGCAGTTCAACCTCAAGGAGCTGGTGGTCGGCTCGCCCAAGATGGTGGACTGGCTGCGGGAGAGCCTGCCGCCCGATCTGACGACCATCACCGATCCGACGCGCTACTCGGTGCCCGAGGAGCTGAACGTGGGTCAGCTGCTGAACCCCATGCCGCTCTCGGCCGAGCTCAACGAGATCCGCGAGCGCTGGTGGAACAACACCTTCCCGCAGACGGTGGTGGGCGCCACCATCCAGACCATCCAGATGGCGCTGGCGGGCACGTTCCTCGCGACGATCTTCGCCTTCCCGTTCTCCTTCTTGGCCGCGCGCAACACCACGCCCCACAAGGCGATCTACCACGCCATCAAGCTGACGGTGAACTTCCTGCGCAGCATCCCGGACTTCGCGGTGGGCCTCATGCTCATCACGGCCATCGGCCTCGGGCCCTTCACGGGCACCATGGCGCTGGCCTTCCACACGACGACGGTGCTCATCAAGCTCCTGGCCGAGTCGATCGAGAACATCGACGCGGGCGTCATCGAGGCCGTCCAGGCGACGGGCGCGCGCTACCTGCAGGTCATCTCGTTCGCGGTGGTGCCCCAGGTGATGCCGGACTTCATCTCGTTCGTGCTGTACCGCTTCGAGACCAACATCCGCTCGGCGGCGGTCCTGGGCCTCATCGGCGCGGGCGGCATCGGCTTCATCATGAAGAGCGACTTCAGCCTGTTCCAGTACCCGCAGGCTGCGACGACGGTCCTGGTGCTCATCGTGCTCGTCATGCTGGTCGACTACACCTCGGCCCGCCTGCGCAAGTTCGTCATCTAGCCGATGGCCGCCCTGGACGCGGAGACGACCACCGGAGGGAGCGCTCCCGCTCCCCTCGCCCCTCCCGCCTGGACGGTCTGGGCGCTCGTTCCCGTCACCTTCGTCACCTTCTTCCTGATGGCAGTCCTCTGGGGGCTGATCGGCCCGGTACTGATCCCGGCTCTCCAGCACAACGAGCGCCTCATCACGCTCACGGGCTTCTTTCCCATCGAGCTCATCGGGGTCCTGGTTCCGGCGCTCATCGCCATTCGCCTGACCAAGACCGATTTCCGGGCGGCCTTCCCCCTAAAGGCCGTGGCTCCGTGGCGGGTGTTGTTCATGGTGCTCGCGACGGCGGGCATGGCGCTCGTCATCACCTATTTCCAGGGCTGGTTCGCTCACTTCACGGGCTGGGAGTATCCCCAGGAGATCGGGGAGCTCATCCGAGCGCGCAGCCCCATGGACTGGGTGCTCCTGATCTCGGCGGTGGCGTTCGTGCCGGCCTTCGCCGAGGAGATGGTGACTCGCGGGTACATCCAGTCGGCCCTGGTGCCGCGGGTGGGGCTGTGGGTGGGCATTTGCCTCACGGCCGCCATCTTCGCCTTGCTGCACCTGACGCCCTCGGGCCTGCCGACCTACGTGGTGCTCGGCCTCTGGCTGTCGGTCATCCGCTACCGGACGGGCTCCTTGTGGGGCAACATCGCGGCGCATGCGACCAACAACACGCTCGCCATCCTGCAGGCCAACTTCGTGCCCGACTCCTTCTGGGGGCCGCGGGCCGCGTATCTGCTGCCGTTGGGCGTGGTCATGTTCGGGGTCTTCGCGTGGCTCTCCTTGCGAGGCCTGGAGCGCAATCACGGCAAACAGCCCGTCTAGAACTCTGTTACCAGACGGCCCAGTGGTCCTCGACCACTCCGTAGCCCTCGAGCGGCTTGCCCTCGAACTGGCCGTGGAACCGCCCCCACGGCTGCTGGTACCGGGACGTGATCACGCCCAGGTTCATGTCCTCCCGCCGCATCCCGTGCGGGTCGAAGTGCAGGTCCAGATCACCGGCGGTGATCCGCCAGGTCTCGCCGGGCTCGATCTGCGCCAGACCGGGCGACACGGGCTTGCCGTCCACCCACAACGCATTCTCGACCTGGTCGGGATCGTCGAAGCCCGTGCGCAGGTTCCACGCGACGAGCCGGTCCCCGACCCGTGCGACACCGGCGGCCCAGCGCCAATCCGTCTGACGGGCGGGCGTGCCCGAGGTCCAGTCCATCATGCCGTGGCCGTCCAGGGACAGGGTGCGATCGCCCATGCGAACGGAGCCCCTGCACGCGAACCCCATCTCCTTGACCGTGTCGTTCCGCCCCTTGCCGATGGGCCAGGTCGCCGGCCATGGATCGACGCTGTCTCCCTGGACGTCGACATGGAGGCCCGGCAGATCCAGCTGCATGCGGCGCGTCGCGTTGTCGAAGCGCATGCCCTCCGTCAGCCCGGTGAAGGTGGAGCTGCCCGCGGTCATGGAGGGTGCCACGTCGATTCCCCAGGCAAACGGGATGATGCGCTCAAAGGCGACCTCTTCCCCGGTTTTCCGATCGTAGGCCGTGGCGAAGACCAGGCCGGCGAAGCCCAGGTGGGCGATCGCGGCCGATACGAAGGCCTCGTCCGAAGCGATCGCGACGTACTGCCATGTCTTGTGTCGAAGCATCGGGTCTACCTCTGGTGCGTGAAGGGTGACCCTAGCATCGTACACCCTTACGGGCCTAGGGTATGTAGCGGCTCAGGGGCAAGTCGAGCATGGTCTTGAGGCCCGGAGACGTCTCCAACAACCGAGGCACGGCGTTGACGAGCACCGCGGCGGTCGCTACGTCGCCGTGGGTGCCGCCCGGCACCTCGAGGATCATGTCGGGCATGCCCGCGATCGTCACGCGATCGCGCGGATTCGCCGCTCCGAGCGCCATCTCCAGGTACAGGGTGATGAGCTCCTCGTCGTCCCGATACCCCACGGCCGTCTGCCGCAGGCCCGCCACCATCCCCGGCGCCAGGTCGAAGTGCTCGCTCTTGAGGGCCGTCTCGGCGACCACCGGGGTGATCTCCTCGTCGATGCGGTCGAGCTCCCAGCCAAGACCCGCGGCCACCATGGCCACGCTCTCGACCAGGCCGATGTGCCCCATCCGTCCGCTCGCCATCTCCGCCTCGAACTGCTCGACGGTCATGCCGGAGCCGATCTTCTTCTGGAGGTTGTAGCGGCGCCGCGAGGCGTTCACCACGCGCTCGATGTGGATCCGGCGCATTTCCTGGCAGGCGGCAGTGGCGATGAGCGGCAGCGTGTCCATGACGAAGCCCGGATTCACGCCCGTGCCCAGCAGGCGGACGCCCTGCGTCCGCGCGTAGGCATCGAGCTCGAGCGCCTGGTCGCGATGCTTCAGGAAGGGAAAGCTCAGCTCCTCGGCCGAGCTCACGACGTTGAGCCCGGCGGCGGCGAGGTCCCACAGCTGGCTCACGACGTCCGGAAAGAAGGACTGGGTCGAGTGGATGACCACCTCGGCCCCGGCCTCGGCCGCCGCCTCCGCGTTCGCGACGACCGTCACGCCCGTGGGCATGGAGAGCCGGGCCACCTCGGCCAGGTCCTTGCCGATCTTCTCCTGGTCCGTGTCGATGGCGGCCACCACGTGTAGCGCTCGCTTGCCGATGGCCAGGCGGGCGACCTCGCAGCCGATGGCCCCCAGCCCGTACAACGCGATGGGCACGGGCTTGGCGGGACCGAGGGAAGCTTGGACGGGAAAGCTGCGCTTCATGGGTGGCCTCCGGAACGACGGGACGCTACCAGAGTACCACCGAGTGCTCCTATTGGACCGCCTGGGGCTCGATCTTCGGCTTGGGCAACGGCAAAGAGGCCTTGTCCTTGGCGACCGCGATGACCAGCAAGGGCACGTCGGCCGGGATCAGCATGGATTGTACGGCATGGCCCCCTACCTGCGCGGAGATCTGCTCGCCGTCCATGGCCTTGACCATCTGCTCGCGGACCTGTTCATGGAACTTCTCGGGAATTCCCGACTGCGCCAGGAAGCTGTCCAGCAGCTCACGCTCGAGCTTGAGGATATCCGGGTCGCCCACCACGGGGATCGCGAAGATCTCGCTGGTGATGCGGCCGTTCTGGACGACCAGCATGATCTGGCAGGCCTTCTTGAAGGCCTCGGTGGCGCGGTAGGTGACCCCGTTCATGGTCTTGTTCTTGAGGGAAAAGGGCTCCAGGAAGGCGACCTGGCCGGACGTGACCATGGGGCCGGCTTCGAAGTTCTCCACCGTCTCTCCGACCTTCGCCTCGGCAAGGTTTGCCGGGATCACGGTGCTCGCCAATGCGATCAGCCCCACGATCCAGCGACGCGGCCCAACCATCTGCCACCTCCCTTCGAAGGGTCGTACGTACCCACGCGCCCGGGACGGCGTGTGGCGCTATGGTAGATGACAATGGGGCCGGGCGCATCGCATGGTCTGTCGCTCCAGCTGTGCTAGAATCAGCTGTTGACGCCTGATTTCGCGTTTTGTGCCGGAGGAGACCTCCTTGTCCCGTCTTGTGCGCCTCACCGCCGTCCTTACGCTCGCTCTTGCTTTCACCACGGCATGCAGACCGAGTTACCAGATCATGCAGCGCACCGACAGCACGGCCTTCCCGGGATCGATGGGCCGCGCGAACGAGTACGAGGCGAGCCGGGCCCACTGGACCCGCACCGAGGCCCTGGGGGTCCGGGGATCCGCCGCTGTCACCATGATCGATCCGGAGGTCGGCTCCGACGAGATTGCCTGGCATGCGCGCAGCAACGGCCGCGAAGTCAGCGACGGTTACGACCGCCAGCTGTGGGAGGTGCTCTACGGGGCCCGGGGCGATCGCATGCCCTTCGACGTCCGCTGGCGCTTCGACAAGCTCTACCAGCCCCAGCGCACCACCAACCCCAAAGTGGGCTGGACCTTCACGCTCTTGGACGACCACGGTCGCCAGTGGGGCCCCCTGGACATCGGCGAGATCGAGCAGGGCTCGGACGGCGAGGCCTGGACGGGCTCCTTCAGGGTCTGGTTCCCCATCAAGGACGTCCAGAAGGGTCCCCTCTTCGACGGCCGCACGGGAGCCGTGACCCTGCGCATCTCGGGGGCGCCCGGCTGGGCGGACTTCGTGTGGAAGTTCCGGCCGGCCGTCGGAGCCATGGCCGAGGATTGAGGATGCCCAAACCCCCCTTGCTCGTGATCGCGGGGCCCACGGCCAGCGGCAAGAGCCGGCTCGCCCTGGACCTCGCGTCCCGCCTCGGCGGCGTGATCGTCGCGGCGGACTCGCGCACGGTCTACCGGGACTTCGACATCGGGACGGCCAAGCCGTCCCCCGAGGAGCTCGCGAGCGTCCCCCACCGCCTCATCGACGTGGCCGACCCGCGCGACACCTACACCGTCGCCCGTTACAAGGCGGACGCCACGGCGGCCGTGCAGGAGGCCCGGGACCAGGGCATGCTGCCCATGCTGGTCGGGGGGACGGGCTTCTACATCCGCTCCATGATAGGCGGCCTCTCCATCCCCGAGGTGCCCCCGCAGCCCGAGCTGAGGGCCCGCTTCGAAGCCCTCGCGAACCCCATCGACCAGCTCGCCGAGGTGGACCCGGTCACGGCCCGGCGGCTGCACCCCAACGACCGGGTGCGGATCATCCGGGCGCTCGAGGTCCATGCGGTCCTGGGCAAGCCCCTGTCCGAGGCCGCTACGCGTGTCGAGCCCCCCTACGACGTGCTGTACCTCGCCATCGGCATGGAGCGCGATCGCCTCTACGAGCGCATCAACGCCCGAACGCATCTCATGTTCGAGCAAGGCCTCGAGGACGAGGTGGAGCGCCTCGTTGAGCGCTATGGCGAGGACCTGCCCTTGCTCTCGACCCTGGGGTACGCCGAGACGCTCGACTACCTGCGCGGCCGCACGGACCAGGAAGAGGCCGTCCGGCTCATCCAGCAGCACACCCGCCAATACGCCAAGCGCCAGCTCACGTGGTTCCGCCACGAAGAGGGCGTGCAGTGGCTCGACGCGGAGGAAGGTGATACCCTGGATCAGGCCCTGGACCTCGTCCGGGCGCGCTTCGGCCGCACTCCCTAGGAGCCTTCGAACATGCTTCCCTTTACCAAGATGCAGGGCCTCGGCAACGATTTCATCGTGATCGACTGCTCCATGGGCGATCGCCCGGTGGACTGGGCGGCCATGGCACCCAGGCTCTGCGATCGCCACTACGGCATCGGGGCGGACGGCTTGCTGCTCATCCTGCCGTCGGAGGTCGCGGACTTCCGGATGCGCATCGTCAACGCGGACGGCTCCGAGCCCGAGATGTGCGGCAACGGGCTGCGCTGCTTCGCCTACTACCTGCACACCTACGGCCTGACGGATGCGACGACCATGCAGGTCGAGACGGGCGCCGGGGTGCTGGAGGTGGAGCTGCAGATGGCGCCGGACGGCCATGCCAAGGGCGTGCGCGTGGACATGGGCGCCCCGCGCCTGTTGCGCTCGGAGATCCCCATGGAGGGCAACCCGGACCAGCGCGTGATCCAGGAGCCCCTGACGGTGGGCGATCGCACCTTCCTCATCACGGCCGTCTCCATGGGCAACCCGCACGTCGTGACCTTCGTCGACAAGCTCGACGAGGCCGAGTTCGCGACCTATGGGCCCCTCTTGGAGGCGCATCGCGCCTTTCCCCGGCATGCGAACGTCGAGTTCGTGCAGGTCTTGAACCCGGGCTTCCTGCGGGTCAAGGTCTACGAGCGCGGGGTGGGTCCGACGCTCGCCTGCGGCACGGGCGCCTGCGCGACGCTGGTCGCGGGGGTGCTGAGCGGGCGGGCGCAGCGCAAGGCGCAGATCGAGCTGCCCGGGGGGATCCTGGACATCGAGTGGGCGGAGAACGACCACGTGTACATGGCGGGCCCTGCGGCGGTCGTGTTCACGGGGGTGGTGGATTTGTTCGACTTCCAGCCGGCACCGGTGGAGGTGGGGTAAGGAGTCCGTTCGCCCTTCGATAGCCTCAGGGTGAACGGGATGGTTGTTGGTCTCGAGGTATCGCTGCTGCGGCCCGGATAACCCTTTGTAAGACTCGTAGTTGCAAGGAGGGGACCCCCATGCGCATTGCCCGCCGTATCGCCGAGCTGCCGCCCTACGTCTTCGCGGGCATCAACGCGCGCAAGGCCGAGGCCATCGCCCGGGGCGTCGACGTCATCGACCTCGGCGCCGGCATCCCCGACTTCCCCACGCCGCCCCACATCGTCGCCGCCCTCCACTCCGCCGCCGACGACCCGGATACCCACCGATACCCCCCCTACGACGGGACCCAGGCCTTCAAGGAGGCCGTCGCCCGCTACTACGCCCGGCGCTTCGGCGTCGAGCTCGACCCCAAGCGCGAGGTCATGGCCCTCATCGGCTCCAAGGAAGGCCTCGTCAACCTCTTCTACGCCTTCATCGACCCGGGGGACGTCGCCCTGATCCCGGATCCCGGCTACCCCGCCTACGCCACGGCCACCCGCTTGGCCGGCGGCGAGCCCTACTCCCTGCCCCTCGACCCCGAGCGCGGCTGGCTGCCAGACTTCGACCGGATCCCGGACGAGGTGGCCCGGCGCGCCAAGTTGCTCTTCCTGAACTACCCCAACAACCCCACCGGGGCGGTCGCGAGCCGCGAGAGCCTCGAGACGGCCGTGGCCTGGGCGAGGCAGCACGACGTGCTCCTGGCCCACGACCTCGCCTACTCGGAGATCGCCTTCGACGGCCATGTGGCCCCGTCCATCCTCGAGGTGCCGGGAGCCAAGGACGTGGCCATCGAGTTCAACTCGCTGTCCAAGACCTTCAACATGACGGGCTGGCGCATCGGCATGGCCGTGGGCGCGGCGGAGGCCATCCGGGCCCTCGGCGTGGTCAAGAGCAACACCGACACGGGCGTGTGGGCGGCCGTTCAGCGAGCGGCGATCGCGGCCCTCGACGGCCCGCAGGATCACCTGCCGGACTTGTGCGATCGCTACCAGGAGCGCCGCGACGCCCTGGTGAAGGGCCTCCGGTCCCTGGGCTGGGAGGTGACGCCCAACCAGGGGGCCTTCTACCTCTGGGCGCGGGTGCCCGTAGGCATGACCTCGCTCGAGTTCGCCGCCCGCATGCTGGACGACGCGGGGATCGTGGTGCCGCCCGGCGTGGCGTACGGCTCTCGGGGCGAGGGGTGGTTCCGGATGGCGCTCACGCAACCGGTTGGGCGTCTCGATGAGGCGATCAGCCGCATGCAGGCCGCTGGACTGACCTATTCGAGGGCCTGATTCCAGGGGGCTTGCCGAAAAGGCGTGTCCGCTACCATCCAAAAAGCGGAATTTTCCTATATGATTACAGGTTGTTACTACCCCGTCGCCGTCCTGGAGCCCACTTGATCGTCACCGTCACCCCCAACGCCGCCATCGATCGCACGGCCATCATGTCGGGCTTCACGCTCAACGCCGTCAACGAGGTCAAGTCGATCCCGGCCATGCCGGGCGGCAAGGGCATCAACGTGGCTCGGGTCCTCAAGGCCTTCGGAGCTCCGGTGGTGGCCACGGGCTTCATCGGGGGAGAGGCCGGCAAGTTCATCAAGCTGGGCCTCGAGCGGAGCGGCATCGGGACGGACTTCGCCGTCATCCAGGGCGAGTCCCGCACCTGCCTCGCCATCGTCGACCAGGCGCGCATGATGATCACCGAGCTCAACGAGCTCGGGCCCGACGTGACGGTCCAGGAGGTCACGAAGCTCACCTCCCTGCTCAACAAGTGGAGCCAGAAGGCTGGGGACATGGTCTTCTCGGGCAGCCTTCCGCCCGGCGTGCCCCAGGATTCCTATCGCAAGTGGGTCGAGGCCTTCCAGCGCGCGGGCGGCCGGGCGTACGTGGATGCCAAGGGGCCCGTGCTGTACCACGCCCTCGAGGGCCGTCCCTACCTCGTGAAGCCCAACCAGAAGGAAGCCGAGGAGCTGGTGGGGTACGCGCTCGATTCGGAGTCGCGCATCTCGCAGGCGATCGAGTACTTCATGGCCAAGAGCCAGATCGCCATCGTGACCCTGGGCGAGCGCGGCGCGGCGGTGGGCTTCGAGGGCGAGCGGTGGCGCATCATCGCGCCCCCCGTCAAGGCGATGAACCCGATCGGCAGCGGGGATGCGTTCCTCGCGGGCTTCCTGGTGGGCCTCCAGCGCAAGCTGCCCATCAAGGAGGCGAGCCGCCTGGCGGCTGCGACCGGGGCGGCCAATGCCCAGGCACAAGGCGCCGGCATGATCCGGCTGGAGCAGGTGGATAGGTTGATGGGGCAGATCCGGGTGGAGGCGTTGCGGCGCTGAAGCGCTTGCCCAGTTACCACCCCCCCAACCCCCCCTGCTTCGCAAGGGGGGCCTTTTTGCCCCCTGGCGGGGGCAGGGATGTCAGGCGCCGCCCCACTTCAAACCTGCGCAGCAGGACGCATTAAGCCCCCCTTGCGAAGCAGGGGGGGAAGGGGGGGTGGTAACCTGGCAGGCGCTTCAGCAGCTAATCGAAAATACTCGCAATCCCCTTCCCGATCCCCCCGAAGAACGACCCCACGCCCTTGACCGCCGCCACCGTACCATCGGCAATCCCCTTGCCCACGAACACCACGCCATCCGCCACGGCCGTCCCCACCGCCACGGCCCCCTTGGCCACGCCCTTGCCGACGAACACCGCGCCGTCCACCACGGCACCGCCCACGGCCACGGCCCCGTCGGCCACCGCCTTGCCGATGCCGACCACCTGGTCCGCCACCTCCACGGCCCCTGCCCCGATGAGCTTGACGCCGTTGGTGAAGTTGTCCGCCACCACCCGCGGGAAGTCCTCGATCCCCGGCTGACCCTTCGTCGGGTCCGGGCCCTCGGCGCCCGTGAGCGAGCGGAAGCCCCGCACGATGGACGTCCCGAGCAGTCCCGGCAGGGGCAGGATGGGCGACCCCACGGCCTGCAGCACGCCGCCCGGCAGCTTGCCGAGCCCGACCGTCACCGACGCGCCGGCCCCCGCGCCCACGCCCGCGGCGGCCTTGCCCCCCAGCCCCAGCGTGATGGCGCCATCCTGGTAGTGGAGCTTGCCGTTGAGCCCGGCGGCCGCGCCGGCCAGGGCCTCCACCGAGCCGCTCGCTCCCAGCTGGATGAGCCCCAGGATGTTGATCCGCCCCTTGGCCTGGGTCTTGGCCCACGCGCCCGACGCCGCCTCCATGTTGGCGCCGATGCCGAACGACGGGAGCCCGAAGCGGTCCACGCCCACGTGCACCAGGCCCTCGGTGCGGGCCTCTCCGCCCGTGGCCGTCTCGGCGGCGAGCCCCGCCTCGGCGAGCAATTCGTTGTTGACGTCCACCCGCCCCTCGGCCCCCGCCCGGGCCCGTGCGAGCGCCATGGCCTCGGTCTTGCCCATGGCCGTGAACTGGGTGGGGCTGACGACGACCTGGCCCATGGCCTCCGCTCGCGCGACGGCCTCCGCCTCGGCCACGCCCACGGCCGTCACGGCGAGGGTCTGGCCCAGCTGAGCATGGCCGCCCGCGGCCGCGCGGATGCGTCCCGCCGCTTCGGCCAGGAGGCGGCCCTGGGCCGCCAAGAGGGTGGGCTGGACGATGACCTGGCCCTCGGCGACCGAGCGGGCCATCCCCTCGGCCTCCATGGCGGCCACGCCGTTGAGGGACACGTCGCCCGTCTCGAGGTGCCCGGCCGCCGCGGCCCGGATGCGCCCGGCCGCCATGGCGAGCGCCCGGCCCTGCGCGGCCAGGATCCCCGGGGCCCGGACGTAGGAGCTCTGGGTGCTGGCATGGGCGACGCCCTCGCCCTGGGCAAAGGCCGTTCCCTGGGCGGCTCCGGTGGACGATGAGCCTGAAACCTGGGCGTGGAAGCGGCCGGCGGCGTCCAACTGGGTCTGGGTCGCCCCCAGCCGGTAGTCGGGACCCGTCACGTGCACGCTCCGGGCGAGCGCGCGCGAGTGCGCCTCGGCCTGCACATGGTCGCCGCGGTGATAGGTGTGGGCTTCGCGGCTCCAGGAGGTGGTGTCGACCTTGGGTGGGGGGGGAGTGGTGGACTGGACGAGCGAACGCAGCCGGGCGAAGCGCTCCGCGTTCGCGGAGCCCGGGCCCATTCCTAGCAGCGTTACGGTCGAGGGTCCACCCATGGCAATCGTCTCCCAACGACTCGGGACATGCGGGTTATGGCCCGATCCGGGTCCAAATCCGATAAAGGGAGCGCTAAGTCCTCGTTAATAAACGGGGTACACGGGGCCGGGCGCGCCTTGACCCTCGGGGCTCCCGGATCGAAGATTGACGTCCCAGCGACAGCGCGTTGCGAGGGATGCGACGAGGAGGAGGCCATGAACAAGGGCGAATTCATCCACCGGGTGCAAGCCTTGAGCGGAATCCAGGAGCGCGATCGCGCCGAGAAGGCCACCGGGGCCGTGCTCGGCACGCTGTGCGGCCGCCTCACCAACGAAGAGGCCACGGACCTCGAATCCCAGCTGCCCACCGGTATCGACGACATGTGCCGGGGCAACGTCCTCCAGGAGATCATCAGCAAGGTCTCGGGCCCCAACCGGCTGGAGCGTGAGGCCTTCGTGGACCGGGTCCGCGACAGGGCCGGCCTCCAGGACGAGATCCAGGCCGAGGCGGTGACGCTCGCCGTTTTCCGGACCCTCAAGGATCAGATCACCCCCGGTGAGTCGGAGGATGTCGCCTCCCAGCTCCCGAAGAAGCTCAAGGTCATGTGGCTCGAAAGCTGATCGCCACGCGGTCCGGCGGTCATGGTGCTATCATGGGCCCCATGCTCGCACTCTTACCGCCGGATTCGACCTACGCTCCTGCTCCCTTCGAGCCGCACCGGCTCCTGACCCACCCGCACCTGCAAACGGTGGTGGGCGAAGTGGTCGCGCGCAAGCTTCCCGCCATGCATGCCGCATGGCGCACCGCTGGCCAGGAGGTGCTGTTCGAGCTCTCCGACGGCGATCGCCTCCAGGGGTTCCTCCACCTGCTGCCGGACGACCCCGAGCGGCTTCGGCCGGTGGTCCTGCAGCTGCACGGCCTCGAAGGCCATGCGGACTCGCACTACCAGGTGGGGCTGAGCGCCAAGGCGTTCGCGGCCGGGTTCCACACGCTGCGGCTCAACTTCCGGAACTGTGGGGACACGGAGCACCTGGCCCGCCGGCTCTACACCGGGCACGGCACGGCGGACGTGCTGGAGGTGGTCGCGCAGCTGCGCGATCGCTGGGGCTTTCGGAACGTGTACGGGACGGGGGTCTCCCTGGGGGCCAACCTGCTCCTGCGCCTCTTGGCGGACGCCGGCGACGCCCCTCCGGCGGGGCTGGCGGGGGCCGTGGCCGTCTCCCCGCCCATCGAGATGGCCGCGGTCGGAAAGGCCTTCCGCGAGGGGCTCAACTGGGGCTACGAGGCCTTCTTCCTGAACAGCCTCAAGCGCAAGCTGCGCCGCAAGGTCCGGCTCAGTCCGGGCGGCGAGGAGCTCGCGCCGGTCCTGGAGCTGCTGCCGTCCATCCGGACGCTGCGGCAGTTCGACGACCTGATCACGGCCCCCCGGAACGGCTACGTCGACGCGCCCGATTACTACGCCCGCGCGAGTTCGGGTGACGACCTGCACCGCATCGCGGTGTCGACCCTCATCATCCATGCCCAGGACGATCCGTTCCTGCCCTACGGCATGTACGCCTCCCGCCTGGAGGCGATCCGAGCCAATCCCCACCTGACGGCCCTCTTTCCGACGCACGGGGGGCACGTGGGCTTCTTGAGCCACGCGGGCGCGCCCCGGCGCGAGCCCTGGATGGACGAGCGGTGGGCGGAGAACGAGGCGATCGCCTACCTCCAGTCCCTTCCGGCGAGTCGCTAAGCCTGTCGAGGGCTTTTATCGCAGCATGCCTTTGCGCTCCCGTCATTCCCGCGAACGCGGGAATCCAGGGCATGGCCGTCCGGTAGTTACAGTATTCGGCTATTCTGGACCCCCGTGTTCGCGAGGGTGACGGGAGGGCCGACTTGCCGTTTGAAGGCTGTCACACAGAGCGTCCAAGAAAAACGCCCCCCTCGAAAGGGGGGCGTTTGATTGGCTTGACTTAGAACACCGGCACTTCGATGAAGCGCTTCGGCGAGAGGCTGAAGTTGCGGTAGTAGGTCGTCACCGCGCCATCGGGACGGACGGCGGTCATTTCCTTGGTCTGGGGGTTCCAGCGGACCACGTTGGACTGGTAGCCCTTGTCGAAGCTCGTGGTGTCGAACAGGTACTTGATGGCGCCGCGCTTGCCGGCGGCCAGGTCCACCGCCTGCTGGCGGTACTGATCGGCGCTCGTGATCGCCGGGACGAACTCGTGGCCGTGCTTCTTGAAGTGCACGTCCAGGTTCTGCTCGGCCGTCAGGTTGGCGGCCGGACGCGAGGCGAACGTCCCGTTCGGCTGCGTCGAACGCCCGGCGGCGATGATCTGGATCTGCTGGGTCGTCAGCTTGACGCCCCGCTCCGCCGCGGCCTTCACGAAGGCTTCCTTGGTGGCGGGCGCGTTGTCGAGGGCCCCAACCGTCGCGCTCGAGTGGGAGACAGGTCCAATGCCGGCGTAGCCGCAGCCGCTCACGGAGAGGAGCAGGGCGGTGAGGGCAACGGCGGCGAACGGCTTTCTCATGGGTAATCCTCGCAAAAGGGGCGCGAGGGAGTTATCGCAATCCGATCCGGAAACTTGCTAAGGTTTGTTTAACTGATCTTTAAGAGCTGGAAACGCCGTCGAGTTTTTGGGCCGAAAGGGCCTAGGAGAGCGAGATGCCGGGATGCTGCGGCGCCATGGGGTCGGGCTTGTCGACGTCCAGGGGTGGGCGGCTGAGGAGCACGCGGCACGGGGCCTTCTTCAGGACGTGGTTGATGGTGCTGCCAAGCGCCGCATGACCCAGCCGCTCCCTCGGGCTGATGCCCATGAGCAGGAGATCGGCCTCGAGCTCCTTGGCCGCGTCGACGATGGCCATGCCGGCGGATCGGGCCTGGACGAAGCGTACCTCGACCTCCACGCCGATCCCCTCGCCGATCTGCTGGGCGCGGGTCAGGATCTCGTCGGCGCGGCTGAGCTCGGTGGGCACTTGCGAACCGACGGGCAGGGCCATGGGGACCTCGAAGACGTACAAGGCCGTGACCTTGGCGCGCTCCCGCTTGCCGAGGCGGCATGCCACCGCCACCATCTCCTCGCTGAACGGCGTCCCGATGGTCGGCACCAGGATCCGCTTCATGGACAGATCCACCAGGATGGGCTCCAGGTGGCTGATGATGACCGTGCTCGTCAGGGGCAGCTCGTGCGACTGACGGTGGAAGATGTACAGCAGCATGCCCGCGAAGATCCACAGGAAGCCCACCAGCCGCCCCCACGGATGGACCACCACGACCACCAGCCACACCGCGAAGGTGCTGATGACCCCGAGCACCGCCGTGAGGGGGATCTCCCGGCCCTGGATCCGGA
Organism: Candidatus Sericytochromatia bacterium; assembly: GCA_036676985.1. Classification (GTDB taxonomy): domain Bacteria; phylum Cyanobacteriota; class Sericytochromatia; order S15B-MN24; family UBA4093; genus DATNQJ01. Next base: position 166,961 of record JAKFBU010000001.1, on the reverse strand, counting down.
GGTTGAAGGGCAGCTTCCAGGGGCGGGGCAGGTCGGGGTGCCGCCAGCGCAGGGCGAGGATCGAGGCATGGGCGATGGTGAAGCTCAGCATGGCGCCGAACGAGTAGAGGTCCGCCAGGTTGAAGAGCAGCTTGTCCGAGAAGAACCCGGTGGCGAGCAGGAGGACCGCGATCGCCGCGAAGAAGGCGATCGCCAGGTAGGGCGTGCTGTACGTGGGGTGGAGCTTGTAGAAGGGCCCCGGCAGCTGGCGGTGCATGCCCATGGAGAAGGCGAGGCGGCTGACGCCCATGAGGCCCGCGTTGGTCGCGATGAGGAGGATGCTCGCGGCCAACAGGGCGACCCAGGGACCGAGGATGCCCGCGATCGCGGGCGGCATGGCGCTGACGATGCCGAGCACCGGGTCGAGCGCCCAGGTGCTGCCGAGCTCGGAGGGCGACAGGGCCGAGAAGCCCACCAGGTTGATGCCCGCGTACATGACGAACACCGCGAGCACCACCATGCCGATGGCCCGGGGCACGTTCTTGACCGGGTGATGCGCCTCCTCGGCCATCTGGCTGACGCTCGCGATGCCGGTGAAGGCCACCATGGCGATCGAGACCGAGTAGACGAACTGGTTGAGGGTCGGCCACTGCCCGGGGGTGCTGGGATAGCTCAGGAGCCGCTGCCAGTTGAACAGGAGGAACGCGCCGATGGCGATGATGGCGAGCTGGGTCACCACGTCCGCGAAGGCCGAAAAGTTGTTGACCGCCGCCGACTCCTTGACGCCGCGGACGTTGACGACCGTGAGCGCGAGCACGATCAGGATGGCGATCGCCGCCGCCAGCGCCGGCTGGGTCTTGATGGCCGGCACGAAGTGGGACAGGTAGAAGGCGCAGCTCGCCGCCGAGATGGCGATGGTGACGATGTAGTCGAGCATCAGCGCCCAGCCCGCCAGGAAGCTGATGGCCTCGTTGAAGCCATGGCGGGCGAAGGTGCTCGAGCCGCCCGACTCGGGGAACATGGCCGTCCCTTCGGCGTAGGTGTAGGCGGTGAAGACGAAGAAGATCCCGGCGATCAGGAAGGCCAGGGGCGTGGCTCCCAGGGCCGCGGCCGCCACGACTCCCAGGGCGTAGTAGATCGAGCTGCCGACGTTGCCGTAGCCGATGGAGAACAGGCCGAAGGCGCCGAGGGTCTTGGAAAGCTCCGGGCGGCGCGCGTTTGACGACGGTAGGTTCATGGCAGCAGCTCCTAGAACGCTCCTGGGCCGGGCGGTTGACGTCGACCGGCAAGCCATGGTGTAACATTTCTTAAGAAAGCTGACTACCCCACGGCATCCGCCAGAAGGGAGCAACGCATGATCGTCGTCTACGGCTGCGGTCAGATGGGCTCGCAGCTCGTCCAGGAGCTCGCGGCGCGCGGGGATGCCGTGACCATGGTCGATCCCGACCGCGCGGCCCTCGAGGCCCTCTCCAAGCACTTTCAGGGTCGGCTGGTGCATGGCTCCGGCACCGACGAGGGCGTGCTGCGGACCGCGGGCCTCGAGCAGGCGGAGTGCTTCATCGCCGTCTCCTTCGACCTCAACAGCAACCTCATGGCCGCCCAGATCGCGCGCCGGATCTTCGGCGTGCGGAGGGTCATCGTCCGGGTCGAGGACCTCGAAGTGGCCGCCATGTACCGGTCCATGGGCCTGGAAGTGGTCAGCCCCACCCTCGAGGCCGCCAAGCACGTGGGCTCCATGGTCGAGAGGGTCGTGTGATGTTCATATTGCTCATCGGCGGCGGCAAGATCGGCTACCACCTGGTGCGCACCCTCATCGCCGAGGGGCATGAGGTGGCGGTGGTCGAGCGGGACGCCCAGGTCTGCGAAGCCATCTCCGATCAGTTCGGCGTCATGACCGTGCACGGGGACGGCACCCTCCCGCGCCTGCTGCGCGAGGCGGGGGCCGTGCGGGCCGACGTCGTGGTGGCGGTGGCGGGACGGGATCAGGACAACCTCGTCGCCTGCCAGATCGCCAAGCACATGCACGGGGTGCAGCGGACGGTAGCGCGGGTCAACGACCCCCGCAACGATCGCCTCTTCGCCATGCTGGGCGTGGACGCCCGCATCAGCGTCACCGCCCTGGTGGCACGGCTCATCGATGCCGAGATCGGCCCGGCGACCGGCCTGCCCGCGTCGTAGCAGACGTACCGCCCTCTTCTGTTCGGTTGTTGCATCCCGGCGGGCGACTACTACAATCCACGGAGGGCATACGAAGGGAGCGACCAGGTGAGGGTTCGCGAGCAGCGACAGACACTCGAAGCCCTCAGCGAGGTCAGCCGTGCGCTGGCCTCGGCTCTGAGCCTGCCCGAGTTCTTCTTTCTCGCCATCCGGGCCACGGCCCGCGCCATCGGGGCCTTCAAAGGCAACATCTGGCGCTTCGACGAGGCGAGCGGTCATGCCGTCATCGAGGCCGCTTACAACGTCCCCCCGGATCAGGTCGAAGCCTACAACCGCCAGTTCCAGGCCCTCTCCACGCGCACCGAGGCGCCGACGCTAACGGCCATCCGCACGCGGAAAGTAGTCCTGGTGTCCGATTTCCCGCATGACGAGCAGTTCGCCGAGTTCCGCGTCTGGGCGCGCGACTGGGGCTTTGCGAGCGCCGCCTTCGTCCCCCTGATCTACGCCGACCGGGCCATCGGCAGCCTGTCGCTGTACTTTCCCGAGCCCATGGCGTTCGACGAGAATGACGCCCTGTTCCTGGAGACGGTGGCCGCCCAGGTGGCGACGGCCATGGTCGCCAACGAGCGTCTGAGCACGCTGCAAGAGGTCAACGAGGATCTGGTCCACCGCCGCGAGGAGGTCGAGGCGCTCAGCTCCCAGAGCGCCCAGTTCCGCCTGCTCGAGACCATCTTCGAGGAGCTGCCGGCGGGCGTCACCTTCCTGGACGGCGACCTCAAGGTCCGCATGGCCAATCCGGCCTTCCTGCGCTCCTTGGGGCTCACGCTGGAGGACGTCCGGGACTGCCCGGTCTCGGCCATCACCGGCATGGGGGCGGCCGAGCTGGAGGGGATCCTGCGCCGGGTCCTGGCGGTCAACGAGCCCTTCCATGCGGACAACTTCGCCTTCACCCTGCGCGGCCGTCCCGAGCTCGGCACCCGGTACTGGGACCTGACCTGCCTGCCCCTGGGCGACATCGTCGGCGACCAGGGGGTGCTGGTGCTCTCCCTGGACGTCACCGAGCGCCAGGCCTTCATGGAGGGCATCCGGCGGCAGGTCCGCGAGCTCGAGGCGCTGGACGACATGAAGGACAACTTCCTCGCCATCGTCAGCCACGAGCTGCGCACGCCGCTCAACTTCATCACGGGCTTCGCGAGCATCCTCGAAGACGAGATCATGGGCACCATGACGCTCGAGCAGCACACCTACCTGCAGCGCATCCTGGAGGGGGCGGACCGCTTGCTCGAGATCATCACCAACATGCTCACCTTCAACCGCCTGCAGTCGGGCAAGGTGACGCTCTTTCCGGAAGCGCTGGACATCGGCCCCTTCGTCGGCGACCTGGTCGAGCGTTCCCGCCCCAAGGCCCTGGAGAAGCAGATCGAGTTCGCATGCGATCTGGCGCCGGACCTGCCGCCGGTCTGCGCCGATGCCGAGTCCCTGGAGCGGGTCCTCACGCAGCTGGTGGACAACGCCATCAAGTTCACGCCGGAAGGGGGGCGCATCACGGTCCGGGCCTGCCCGTTCGAAGGGGGACGGATCCGCCTGGAGGTGGCCGACACGGGCATCGGCATCGCCGAGGCCGTGATTCCCAAGCTCTTCACGCGCTTCTTCCAGGCAGACATGAGCCCCACTCGCCAGTTCGGCGGGACGGGGCTCGGGCTTGCGATCGCCAAGCGCCTCGTGGAGCTGCTGCACGGCGACATCGGCGTCGAGAGTAAGCTCGGCAAGGGCAGCACCTTCTGGCTCACGCTGCCCGAGGCCCACGGCGATTGCCAATAGCCTGTTTGGGGCCGGGAAAGTGCGCACGGCCCCCCAAGCAGGGGCACGCATAGAAAGCCCCCCCTAGCAGGGGGGGATGGGGGGGTAGATCCGTCGCGCCTACGGTAGCTAACTCTCGCCTTCCAGCGCCTTGATCTCGGCCTCCAGCTTGTCGAGCTCCTCGATTTGCGCCTCGAGCTCCGTCAAATCCGCCACCTGGGCGAGCAGCCGGTCGACCCGCACGCTGAAGCGCCGGGCCATGTTGCTCGTGACCGCCTCGAGGGCGGCGCCGAGGGGATCATCGGTGGGAGCGTTCGGTTGATCGGACATGGAGGCCTCTTGGGTGGGGAGTCGAGTCCCTTATACCCATCCGAGCCGGCGAAAGAAAAGCGGCCGACTCGAGGTCGGCCGCTCCCGGGTCGTTACTGAAGCGTGGCCGTTCCGACGTAGATCCGGCTGTTCGGCTCGCCGCCTTGCTGGGACGTGGGGAACTCGGTCCGGCCGCCCGCCAGGTAGAAATGGCCGGCGGTGTCGGTTCCCACGGCCGCCAGCGCGACGGGATCCGGCAGCAGACCCGCGGGGCGCCACTTCGAGAGCTTTCCGTCGGCGCCGATGACCGAGATGTAGGTCTCCTTCCGCGGCCCGTTGGAGCCCATGCCGCCGATGGCGTAGAGGTTGTTGCCGAACGCCGTCAGCATGGCGCCGCTCACGATCGGCAGCGATCCCGTCGTCTCGAGCTCCGAGGTCTCGGCCTGACGGGCGCCCAGGGTGCCGTCCTCGTTGATCGCGTACGAGGAGACGGTGTTGACGAGCGCCTGCCCCGCCCCGATGCCTTGCTGGCCGCCGTACACGTAGAGGCGACCGTTCGCGACGACGCTGGCCGGGACGATGGTCGCGCCGGGCAAGCTGCCGGCGACCTGCCAGCCGGTGAGGGTCCCGTTGAAGTGGGTGGCGACGAGGATGTCGGAGCTGGGCTCGCCCGGATCATTCCCCCCCGTGGACCCCTTGAAGCCGCCGACGACATAGGCGAAGGTGTCGGTCTGCGCCATGCCGAAGTCCTGGCGTCCACCCTCGACCGACTCCGGCATGGCGTTCGAGTCGGCCCAGATGCCGGTGAACAGGTTCTCGCGCAGGGCGGACACCGTGTTGGCCGTTCGGCCGAGCAGCTGCGTCAGGCCGCCCGCGACGATCAGGTGGTTGCCGAAGATGTAGGCTCCGTGCGAGCAGACCGCGTCGGAGCCGCCGGTGATGTTCGCGCGGTAGCCCTGGGGAGTTCCCGTCGGAGCGCCCAGCGTGGCGCCGGCCACCGGATAGGTCGAGACCGTATTGACGATGCCGCCGCCGGCGGTGATGCCGCCGACCACGACGAAGTTGCCGTCGAGGACGGCTCCGGCCACGTTGTCGCGCGGCACGTCCAGGTTCTGGTCCGACCGCACCCAGGTCAGCGTCCCGTAGTTGACGGGCGTCGGGGTCGCGGTGGGCGTCGGAGTCGGAGTGGCCGTGGAGCCGCCGTTGGTGCCACCCGTGCCGTTGGAACCGTTGAAGCCGCCCACGCTGGAGTTCTTGCCGTCGTCGAACGTGGGGAGCGAGACCGGCGTACAGCCCATCGCGAGCGCGAACATGGTCGCGGTCAGCGCGAGCGAAGCGACGCGTCTACGGTGCACCAGCATGGAGATCCTCCTGATTGGCAGCTAGGGAAGCGTTCAAGCCGAACAGCGTCCTTATACCCAGCAGGCGCTCATTCATTCGGCGCGGAAAGCACCGTCATCTCCTCGATCCCGCTCGGGCTCACGTAGTAGAGGCGATCGCCGGCCGGATCCATGGCCATGTTGCCGATCCGGCCCGACCGGTCGTAGCCCACGACCACGTGCCCCTGGTTGTAGTGCCGCGGATCGCCCACCCGGCGGGCGTAGACGCGCCGGCCCTCGTGGAAGTACAGAATCTGCCCGTCCGGCGAGAGGGTATGCTCGTAGTCGCTGTAGTAGTAGAGCTTCTTGAGCGCGCCGTCTGTCGGCGACAGCAGGAAGATGCCGTCGCCCACCGGTCCGTAGGCCGGATCGTTCCGGTAGATGTCGCAGAACATGGGCTTGTGGAACAAGAGGCCCGAGGAAGTCCACTCGAGCGGCCCGAAGCCGTAGTTCCAGCTGACGTTGATGGGGTAGATCCCCACCCGGGTCGCGGTTGCCGTGCTCCGCTCCTGCTTCACGACCGCGAGCTGGAAGGAGCCGGTGGCGGAGCTGCCGTCGCCGTTGGGCAGGGTCCACAGCTCCGGCACGCGGGCCAGGTACGCGAGCTGCGTGCCGTCCGGGCTGAGCGCCGGACAGAGCATGAGCGCCGGGCTGCTGGTCGCCGTCTGGAAGGGGCCCATGGGGTCCTGGCCGGAGGTGACGAGGATGCTGGAGGTGGCGCCCGCCTCGATCTGCGCGAAGGCGAGTCCCCCGGCGGTCCAGGTGAAGGAATCGACGACCGAGCCCGCCGCCGGCTGCAGGTCCCGCACCACCGTGGCCGTCCCGCCCGTAAGGGGGATGGTCTTGAGCACGCCGCCCTCGACGAAGGCGAGGCGATCGCCCCCCGGGGCCACGACGAGGCTCGTGAGCGAGTTGATGTTCGGCGCATCGTAGAGGCTGGCGCTCGCGTAGAGGAGCCGGTGGTTCGAGAGCGTCACGGTCGGCACGGTCACGCCCCCGGACTCGACGCTCACCGAGCGGGTTGCGGTGAAGTAGCGGCTCCGCTCGAAGCTCAGCTCGTAGCTGCCCGTCGCCAGGTCCGAGAACCGGTACTTGCCGGCGTCGTCGGTGGTCGTCTCGGCCGCGCCCCCCGGGCCCACGAGGCGGACGGTGATCCCGGAGTGCGGCGTGTCCACGGCCTCGTACTTGACCACGCCGCTGAGAACGCCGTCACCGGCAGGGCCCGGAGTCGGCGTTTGGCCCGTGGAGGGCACCTGGACGCCCGAGCCGCTGAGGTCGCAGCCGGAGAGCGCGACCAGGAGGGCCAGGATGGGTGGAAGCAGGGTCGAACGGGGCATGCCAGCACTCCGAGACGAGGGGAGCCGGGCCGGGCGGCCGCGTCGCTCCTCATGCCCTTATACCCGTCGGGGGTCCCGCCTAGACCCCCCGCTTGCCCGGCTCGGATGCCCGTCGCCCGCCGGCTCGCTCGAAGATTGGGCACATCGGCTATTGAAGGGCGGGCCGGGTCGTGTTTCAATGGCTGCGATTCAGGCGAGGTGCCGACATGAGACGGTTTCGTCCTCTGGATGTCCTGCTGCTCGGGGTTGGACTGGCGACCCTCCTGTACGCGGTGGCCTTCGCCGGCCTCGTGTCGGGGCGCCTCGGGACCGACCCGGCCTTCGGGCTGAGCGCCGTCGCGCTCGTGCTCGGTGTGGCCAGTCTGGCCGGCTTCATGTGGGCGCAGCTCCTCGACGTCCTGAGACGGCCCTTTCCGGCCGAGGCGACGCGCCTCGGCTACCTCGTCCTGATCCTGCTGCTGGTCCCCGCGGGGGCCATCGTTTACTACGTCACGGTGGTACGTCCGGATCGCCAGGGGGTCCTTCGCTCATGACAGGACAAGGCAAGCCTCGCCTCAAGCGCCGCAAGCTGGCGGCTTTCGCCCTCACGGGTCTCGTGGTGGGCGGCCTGGTCGGCCTGTATGCGGGCCAGGCGACGCAGGCCCCCGCGCCCGCCCCGGCCAGCATAGCCCCGGTGGTGACCCGCGCCACGCCGCTGCAGCCCCGAGAGCAGACCATCCTCGTCATGGCCACCGACGCCATGGGTGGCGAGGGGCGCAAGTCCCTGGACAGCAACACGGACTCCATGCTCCTGGTCCACGTGAATCCCGCCGAGAAGAAGGTGGGCGTGCTCGCCATCCCGCGTGACACCCGGGTGGCCATCGAGGGGCACGGCCACTTCAAGGTCAACGCCGCCAACGCCTACGGTGGCCCCGAGCTCGCCAAGTCAACCGTGGAGCGCTTCCTTGACGTGCCGATCGACCGCTACCTGCTCCTGAACCTGCGCGGGGTGCGCGCCCTGGTGGATGCCATCGGCGGGGTCCAGGTCACCATCCCCAAGCGGGTCGAGTACCACGACTACGCGGGCAACCTGCACATCGACTTCCAGAAGGGGCGCCAGCACTTGACGGGCGCCGAGGTCGAGAGCTACCTGCGCTTCCGGCACGACGACCAGGGGGACATCGGGCGGGTTCAGCGGCAGCAAGCCTTTTTGATGGAGTTCTCGCGTCAGCTGTTGACGCCTGCCCACCTCTTGAAGGTGCCGGCCATGTGGTCGACCCTCAAGGAGTACGCCAAGACGGACCTCACCGCCGTCGAGGTCGTGCGCCTGGCCCAGTTCTTCAAGCAGATCGGGGCCAACGACATCGAGATGACCTACCTGCCCGGCCGCGACGACTCGTCGAGCGGGGTGTGGTACTGGATGGCGGACGTCGGGGCGGTCGACAGCTTCCTGGTGCGGCACTTCCACAAGGAGCCGGCAGCGACCGCGGAGTTCCGGACGCCGCAGGTTACCGTCGAGAACCGGACGGGCTTGCCTCGGAGCGCGCTGCGGGACTTCCTGCGGCAGCTGGAGGCGGCGGGGTACCGGGTGGCCGACATCCGGCGGGCGGAGCCCGCGGAGCGATCGCACGTCATCTCGGGTCGGGGCGATCGCGAGGGAGCTCAGCGCCTGCAGGAGCTCTTGGGCAACGGGGACGTGATCGTCGCCGGGGTGGGCAGCACCGAGTTCACGATCCAGCTCGGCACCGACTGGGTCGAGCGGCGCGGGGTGATTCAGTAAGTCAGTGGGACAGGCGCAGAGGCCTGTCCCACTTCCAGCACATCAGAGGATCACGTGGTTCTGCCAGACCCGGTAGGGATCCGCGGGCGCCTGCGCGGACACGGGAGGCTTCTCGGTCGGGCTGCGGCGGTAGATCGCCTCCAGCTGCCGCTGGCGCTCGCGCAGCCGGTGCAGCATGTAGTCGAAGTAGTCCTGCAGCTGCGTGTACTCGGGGTGGACCGAGACCTCCGTGAAGAAGTTCGTCTCGCGGCACCGCGTCACGACCTCACTCCGGTGCTCATGGGCCAGCTCCATCAACAACATGGCCTCCGCCCGGCTGTAGATCGAGAATTGATAGGTCATGGCTGTTGTCCCCCTGTCCGTTGGTCCAGCGCCTCCAACGTAAACTTTTGTGAAAGTATGGCGCGGCTCGCATTGGCCGTCAACAGCCGTTCTTAGCCATATTGGGGGGCGATGGTCCAAACGCGGCCATCGTTTGAGGCGGACCGAGGGGGCGCAATAAAAGGACCCGCGCCGGCCTGAGCCAGGCCGGCGCGGGTCGTGGAAGGGACGCGAAACTCCGCTAGTCCAGGTAGAAGCTCGTGACGACCTTGTGCTTCTCCTGCGCGTACTTCACCGACTCCATCAGGGTGTGGCTCGAGTGGTACAGGAAGCAGATGAGCTGCTGGCAGTTGTCGATGATCTCCTGGTTGCACATCTGCGAGGCCTGCGCCAGCGTCAAGAGACGGCGCTCGGCGTGCTCGCGGACGTTGGGAAGGGTGCTCAGGAGCTCCTGGCTCTCGGCCGACTGCTGCGCGAGCGTCTGGGGCAGGATGACCTGCAGGTTGCCCGGGTTGGCGCGCTGCACGCCCTTGACGGCGGCGGCGTTGGTGCCGGCCGCGCCCGAGGTGACCACCGTGTTGCCCGTGAGGGCCAGCGCGTAGGCGAGCATCTCGATGAGCTGCTGGTGCGTCAGGGAGATGTGACGGGTGCCGAGGATCGCGATGCGCTTGGAGCCGGACGACTGAATCGTCTGAAGCTCGGCCATCAGGGCGTCGACGGTGGGGGGCGCGGCGGTCTGGGTGTTGACGTCCATAAGAGTGGGAGTCCCCTTTTTGCGAATCTTGCTGCGCAGAAGCTTGACCCCTGAGGGACGGGCGCTAAGAGTGTCGCCACCTTGCTGTGGCCGGCCAGAGCCCATAAACTAGGGGTTGTCACGTGAGAATAGCACGCTTACTCCCTTTCTCGCAAGGAGACTGCATGGCCACCCTCAACCCAGCCCAGCTAGCGGCCGTCGAGCACGTTCAGGGCCCCTTGCTGATCTTGGCGGGCGCCGGATCCGGCAAGACCCGGGTCCTGACGCACCGGATCGCCCGTCTCATCGCGGGTGGGCACGCCAAACCCTGGGAGATCCTGGCCGTCACCTTCACCAACAAGGCCGCCCAGGAGCTGAAGAACCGCCTGGGAGCCCTCCTGGAGGCGGCCGATCTGGGCACGCGCGGCCATCCCATGGCCGGCATGTGGGTGGGCACCTTCCACTCGATCTGCGCGCGCATCCTGCGCGAGGACGTCGAGCTCCTGGGCGGCCCCTATCGCCGCAACTTCGTCATCTACGACGACTCCGAGCAGCAGACGATCATCAAGGACGCGCTGGCGCACCTGGGCCTCGACGACAAGGCCTACCACCCGCGCTCGGTGCTCTCGACGATCTCCCATGCCAAGAGCCGGGGTCAGACCGTGGAGGGCTTCCACGAGGCGGCCATGGGCCACAGCCAGCGCATGGTGGCGGACGTCTACGCCTTCTACCAGCGCGAGCTGGAGCGCCAGAACGCGCTCGACTTCGACGACCTGCTGCTGCTCACCGTACGGCTGCTCAAGGCCCGTTCCGACGTGCTCGCGCGCTACCAGCAGCGCTTCAAGTTCCTCCTGATCGACGAGTACCAGGACACCAACCACACCCAGTACCAGCTCGTGTCCATGCTCTCGGCCGCTAGCCGCAACCTGTGCGTGGTGGGCGACGTGGACCAGAGCATCTACTCGTTCCGGGCGGCCGACTTCCGGATCATCCTCCAGTTCCAGCAGGACTTCCCGGACGCCACGGTGATCACGCTCGAGGAGAACTACCGCTCGACGGGCAACATCCTGGCGGCCGCCAACGCCGTCATCGAGAACAACACCGAGCGCTACCCCAAGGAGCTCTGGACCAACAACGCCCAGGGCGACAAGATCACGGTCTACGCCGCCGAGGACGACCGCGCCGAGGCCCGCTGGGTGGTCGAGACCATCCGCGATCGGCTCAGGCCCGAGTTCGACTACGGCCAGATCGCCGTCCTGTACCGTACCAACGCCCAGTCGCGCGCCTTCGAGGACGAGCTCATGCGCTGGGGCATCCCCTACCGGCTCATCGGGGGGCTGCGCTTCTACGAGCGGCGCGAGATCAAGGACGCGATCGCCTACCTCCGCCTCATCTTCAACCCCTCGGACGACTCCGCCTTCCAGCGCATCGTGAACGTGCCGCGCCGGGGGCTGGGCGCCACCAGCCTCCAGAAGCTCGAGGCCGCCGCCCGAGAGGCCAACCACTCCATGCTGCTCGCGGCCATCGCGGGCAACGCCGCGGGCCTGGGTCCCAAGCCGAAGAAGGCGTTCCAGGAGTTCGGACTCTGGATCCAGTCGTGGCTCGGCAAGAGCGTCGACATGCCGGTGCACGAGCTCCTCGAGGGCGTGCTCGCGGAGAGCGGCCTCCTGGAGGATTTGCGTCGCGACCAGACCACCGAGGGTCGCGCCCGGGTGGAGAACCTGGAGGAGTTCGTCTCCGTGGCCCGTCAGTTCGGCGAGAGCAGCGACGACCCGTCCTTGGGAGCCTTCCTCATGCAGATGGCGCTCGTCTCGGACCTGGACCAGGCCGAGGAGGGCAACAGCCTGACCTTGATGACCCTGCACTCGGCCAAGGGCCTCGAGTTCCCGGTGGTCTTCCTCGTCGGCTTCGAGGAGGGGCTCTTCCCCCACAAGCGCACGCTCGACAACCCGCCCGAGATCGAGGAGGAGCGCCGCCTCTGCTACGTGGGCATGACCCGCGCCGAGCAAAGGCTCTTCTTGAGCCACGCCCGGCGGCGCATGATCTTCGGCGAGCTGCAGGGAGCCAAGGTCAGCCGATTCCTCGCCGAGGTGCCCGAGGAGCTCCTGTACACCATCACGGCCGTGGTGGCGGAGCCGGAGGCCCCGAGGCGCGGTCGCTGGGCCGAATGGTCCGATGACAACGATGTTTCATGGACTCAGGATTGGGGCATAGAGGAAGCGAGGGGCCGAGCCAAGCGCGCGGCGCCTTCCCAGCCCCAGACCGAGCTTCCGTTCGAAGTCGGAGACCAGGTGCGACACCCGTCCTTCGGGCACGGAGTGGTCGCCCGGATCATCGGGTCGGGCGAGCGGGCATGTCTGGCCGTCTCGTTCCCGGGGTTGGGCCAGAAAGTCTTGGACTTGCGATTCGCGCCGCTCGAAAAGGTCGACTAGACGCAGGTCCCGTGTCGCCGAGCAGCGCGCCGGAGGTGGACGTTGAACCAAAAGCCAGGCACCTCGGACCTCCCCCAGGAGGTTACCCTGACCATTCCCATCCTGCCGGACATGGAGGTGACGGCGACGCAGACCGCCGAGGCCGTCGCCCGGCTCATGGAGTTCGACAGCGATCAGATCGACGAGCTCAAGCACGCGCTGATCGAGGCCTGCATCAACGCCTTCGAGCACTCCAACTCGGTCGAGAGCAAGGTCTACATCCGCTTCATGATGCGTCCCGAAGAGCTGACCCTGGTCATCCAGGACTTCGGTCAGGGCTTCGACGCCGGGTCGGTCCCGCGCCCCGACATCACGGCCAAGGTCATGGGGGGTGACGACTACAAGCGGGGATGGGGGCTCTTGCTCATCGAGAGCCTCATGGACAAGGTCGAGATCGTCTCCGGCGAGTCCGGGACGCAGATTACGATGACGAAGCTTCGGCAAAAGGGAGGTTCCCAGTGATCAACCAGTTCGCGGTTACGGTCCGCAAGGAAGGGGATTACGCCGTCCTCTACACCGACGGCTACATCAACAACCTGGGCGGCGAGAAGATCGGCGAGACCGCGCTCGCTCTCGTTGGCGAGGGCGTCAAGAAGCTCGTCATCAACCTCGAGAAGTCGACCGTGATCAACTCGATCGGCATCTCGATCCTCATCGAGGTGATCGAGAAGATCCAGGAGATCAACGGGGCCTTGGCCTTCTGCGGCCTGACCAAGACCATCGCCAAGACCTTCACCATCATGGGCCTCGCGCAGTTCGCCACCCTGGCCGACACCGAGGAGCAGGCGATCGCCGCCGTCGCCTAACCGGGAGACCCGCATGGATTCGGACGCCCTCGAGAACGCCGCCGAGAACCTGGACCGCCTGCTGATCTGCTTGTCGGGCCTGAGCGACATGGCCGCCGAGATCACGAGCAATCCGAACCTGAAAGGGACCATGCGCACGGTGCTGCGCATGGTCAAGGGCACCTTCGCCCTCTCCAAGGCGGCCGTGGTCCAGTGCCAGCCCGAGACCAAGCGCCTGACCATGCTCGCGGCCATCGGGCTCGACGAGCGCACGAGCCTGCACTTCAACGAGCACGCCGAGCGCCTCTGGCTCAGCAACGACGCCCCCATCGACGCCGAGACCATCCAGGAGGAGCCGGCGCTGCGCTCGTTCCTGATCCAGAACGAGGAGTCCCTCAAGAGCCTGCCGAAGACCCTCTGGATCCCCCTGGTCATGAAGGGTCAGCTCTACGGCCTCCTGATGCTCTCCGACAAGCTCGGAGGGATGGCCTACAGCATCACCGAGCGCGAGCTCCTGGGCGTCATCGCGCGGCAGATCGCGGTCGCCATGCACAACCACTCGCTCAAGACCAACCTGGACCTCAAGGTCCTGGAGCTCGAGCGGCTGCACGAGATCTCGAGCGTCATCCACTCCAGCCTGAGCCGGGCCGTCATCTCCCGCGAGCTGGTGGACAACGCCGTCGCCCTCCTCAACGCCCGGCGAGGCATCTTGGTCAACTTCGACCAGCCCGCCGACGAGTTCGAGCTGGAGGCGGCCTGCGGCTTCACCTACTGGCCCGTGGGCAAGCGCTTCAAGTCCCATGAGCTCTGGCTCGAGGACGTGGTGTCCTCCGGCGAGGGCCAGATCTGGGACAGCCCGCTCATGATCCCCGCGGAGCTCGACAGCTTCAACTGCCTGGCCGTGCCCATCAAGGCGCGCGATCGCGTGGTCGGCGTGCTCGCGGTCTTCGACAAGGAGGCCGGGCTCGGGCTGGGCAGCTTCTCGGAGGGCGATCGCCAGCTCCTCTCGGCCTTGGCGGGCCAGGCCGCGGCCTCCATGGAGAACGCGCGCCTCTACGAGCTCGCGACCGTCGACGGCCTGACCAAGCTCTACATCCGGCGCCACTTCGAGCAGCGCTTCGGCGAGGAGACGCGGCGCGCCCTGCGCTACGGCAGCCCGCTGAGCCTCATGATGATCGACATCGACTTCTTCAAGAAGTTCAACGACACCTACGGCCATGCCACGGGGGACGAGGTCCTCAAGCTGGTGGCGGCCGTCATCCGCAAGAGCGTCCGCGAGGACCTGGACATCCCCGCCCGCTACGGCGGCGAGGAGATGATGGTGCTCATGCCCGAGACGGGCCAGGAAGGGGCCATGCTGCTCGCCGAGCGCATCCGCCAAGCCATCGAGGCGACGGATCTCCCTGGACCCAACGGCGAGGTCCTGCACGTCGCCGTCTCCATCGGCGTGGCGACGATCCCCGACCATGCCTCCAGCGACGAGGCTCTGATGGAGTTCGCCGACCAGGCGCTTTATCGCTCCAAGCGGGAGGGACGCAACCGCGTGACCCTCTACACCCCGCATGCCGAGCCCCAGCAGGTTCCCTAGGAACCGTGAAGGCTAGACGAACCCTCGGTTAAGCGTTAGAATCACAACGGTTCTTTATGACCGAGACCAGACCAAGCCCCCGGGGTTTGGCCTCGTTTTTTTGTCTCCGGGCCTTGTGGCCCGGGGCGAAACCGGGGAGAGTTCGCAGCAGTTTGGAGTAAGAGACCTTGGACAACGTCACACAACTCTTGACGCCTATCACGTGGTTCGCGATCATTTCGTCGCTCCTCGTGCTCGGCTACTCCGCCTTCCTCGCCCAGCGCGTGGTCTCGCAGCCGGCCGGCAACGCCCGGATGCAGGAGATCGCGGGGGCCATCCAGGAAGGCGCCATGGCGTACCTGAATCGCCAGTACTCGACGATCGCCATCGTCGGCGTGGTGCTCGCCATCCTCTTGGGCTTGTTCTTCAAGAGCGCCATCCCGGCGATCGGCTTCGTGGTCGGCGCCGTCTTCTCGGGCCTGGCCGGCTACGTCGGCATGAACATCTCGGTGCGCGCCAACGTCCGCACCGCGCAGGCCGCCGAGAAGGGCCTCGCCCCCGCCCTGGACCTGGCGTTCAAGGGTGGTGCGGTCACGGGCATGGCCGTCGTCGGCCTGGGCCTGCTGGGCATCGCCGCGGCCTTCGCGCTCCTGTGGCGCGGTCCCGAGCATACGCATGACTTCAACCTGGCCATCGAGGGCCTGGCGTTCGGCGCGTCCTTGATCTCGCTCTTCGCCCGTCTGGGCGGCGGCATCTTCACCAAGGCCGCCGACGTGGGCGCGGACCTCGTCGGAAAGGTCGAGGCCGGCATCCCCGAGGACGACCCCCGCAACCCCGCGGTCATCGCGGATAACGTGGGCGACAACGTCGGCGACTGCGCCGGCATGGGCGCCGACCTCTTCGAGACCTACGTCGTCACGCTGATCGCGGCTCTGTTGCTCGGTCAGATGGCGTTCCCGGGCTCGGTGATCGGCGTCATGCTGCCCCTGGCGCTCGGCGGCGCGGCCATCGTGGCCTCGATCGTCGGCTCGTTCTTCGTCAAGCTGGGTACCAACAACTCGATCATGGGCGCGCTCTACAAGGGCACGCTCGTCTCGGTCGTGCTGTCGGGCGTCCTCTTCTACTTCATCAACCAGCAGCTCACAGGGGCGTTCCCCTTCTTCATCGCGAGCCTCGTGGGCCTGGTGGTCATGGTGCTCATCACCGTCATCACCGAGTACTACACCTCGACCGCCTTCAAGCCGGTCAAGGAGATCGCCAAGGCCTCCCAGACGGGCCCTGCGACCAACATCATCTCGGGTCTGGCTGTCGGCATGGAGTCGACCCTCGCTCCGATGCTCGTGATCGTCGCGGGTATCGCCGTCGCCTACTACGCCACCCAGGGCGTCCAGCTCCCGGGCGTCCAGATGGGCTCGCCGCTCATCGTCGGCACCTACGGCATCGCCATCGCGGCGGTGGCCATGCTCTCGATCACGGGCATGGTCGTGGCCATCGACTCGTTCGGCCCCATCACCGACAACGCCGGTGGTATCGCCGAGATGAGCCACCTGCCCCCCGAGATCCGCACCATCACCGATTCCTTGGACGCCGTGGGCAACACCACCAAGGCCGTCACCAAGGGCTACGCGATCGGTTCGGCGGGCCTCGCGGCGCTCGCGCTCTTCATCACGTTCACGCAGCGTGTCGAGGAGCAGTACGCGGCGGCTGGCAAGGCGGCGGACTTCGCCTACACCCTGCAGGATCCGCTCGTCATCATCGGCCTGTTCCTGGGTGGCGTGCTGCCCTTCTTCGCGGCGTCGATGTTCATGAACGCGGTCGGTACCGCGGCGCAGTCGGTCATCGTCGAGGTGCGCCGTCAGTTCCGCGAGATCAAGGGCATCATGGAGGGCACGGCCAAGCCCGAGTACGGCAAGTGCGTCGACATCGTGACGGCCTCGGCCATCAAGCAGATGCTCTTCCCGGGCTTCCTCGCGGTGGCCACGCCGCTCGCGGTCGGCTACCTCGGCGGCCCCAAGGCCCTGGGCGGCCTGCTCGCGGGCGCCATCCTGAGCGGCATGCTCCTGGCCTTCACCATGGCCACGGGCGGCGGCGCCTGGGACAACGCCAAGAAGTACATCGAGATGGGCGACTTCGGCGGCAAGGGCTCCGAGGCTCACAAGGCCGCGGTCGTCGGCGACACCGTCGGTGACCCCTTCAAGGACACCGCGGGTCCGGCCCTCAACCCGATGATCAAGATCGTCAACATCGTGGCGCTCCTGATGATCGGCCTGATGGTGGCCAAGGGCTTCTAGGCCCGTCCCTAAGGATTCGAGGTAGCCTGTGTCCAGCGAGCTCTTGCTCCGGGTCATCGGCTACCTCAGCCTTTTGGGGGCCCTGATCTACCTGTACTACCTCTTCGGTCCCCCGCTCCCCGGCCTCGATTGGGCCCGGGTGCGGGGGCTCGTCATGCGTGCAGGCAGCCGGGCCCGCGAGGCGGCACAGGTCGCCAAGACGGCCAAGCTGCCGCGGCTGCGGACCCGCCCCGGCACGAGCGCCGAGCGCGGGGCGGCCATGAGCCTCGTCGAGGGCTACGATGCGGGGCATGCTGAGCGCATGGCCCGGAGCGCCCGGCTCCTCGGCGCGGCAGCCGGGCTTGCGGGCGAGGACCTGGAGACCCTGGTCGAGGCCGCGTACTTGCACGACGCGGGCGAGGAGGCCTTCGCCGCCTTGCTCGCCAAGCCGGGGCCACTGTCGCTGGAAGAGCGATCGCGCCTCGAGGAGCACCCCTTGCTCGGTGAGGAGCTCGCCTTGCAGGTGGCGGAAAATGCCGACGCCTCGTGGTGGGTTCGCTGGTATCACGAGCGCTATGACGGCACGGGCTACCCGGACGGCCTCGCGGGGGACGAGATCCCCTTGCCGGCGCGCATCCTCGCGGTGGTGGACACCTACGAGGCCCTGACGCATGGACGGCCCTACCGCCAGGCATGGGAGCCCCAGGACGCACTCACCGAGATCCGGGGCCTCGCGGGCATCCACTTCGACCCGCGACTGGTGGCCCTCTTCACGGACCAGGTCTTTCCCGTGCTCTCCGAAGGCGAGCAGACGTCCGCGGACGACCCCTCCTAACCCCCATCCCCTATACTGTAGTTTAACGATTTCCAATGTAGGGAACGTTTTCCTAGTCAACGTTTCTGCTTATTGGTTGTTGAGCCGAGTGTGATGAAGCGATGGTCAGGGTCTTTGGCGCTATTGGCTTGTTTCGTCGCCATGGCGGGCGGTTGTGCCCCCGAGGACCTGCCTTCCGGCACGGGCCTCGGTCGCAAGAATACGACTGGCCTCGGAATCCAGGAGACGACGGTCCCCTCGACCGCGCCGAGCGCTGCTCCGACCCCCACTCCGTCGCCCTCGCCGACCCCGAGCCCCAGTCCCTCGCCGACTCCTTCGCCAACGCCCAGCCTCTCGCCGACGCCGACGCCCTCGCCGACCCCGACGCCCACGCCGCCGACCGTCCAGCGCGTCGACGTGACGCCGGAGCGGGCCACGCTGAACGCCCAATCGCCCATCGGCCCGAACGCGCCGGGCTACGTCTCGACCCTTCGTCTGACGGCGGACGTCTCGCTGTCCGACGGATCGCACGGCCAGACGGTGACCTGGACGAGCTCGAACCCGGCCCAGGCCGTGGTGGCCGAGGACGGCACCGTGACCATCCCGAGCACGGCCACGCCCGGGGAGGTCACGATCACCGCCGAGGCCGGCGGACATTCGGATAGGGCCTACATCACCATCACGACCATCGGTGACATCGACCTGACCGTGGAGTAACGCATGCGTACACGTTTCGCGCCCCCCGGATCCCTGATGGCTCGGCGCTCGACTTCCCGTGGGGGAGTCTGGCGCTGGACGGTGGCCTTGCTGGCCATGGCGCTGACGGCGTGTCAGTTGGTGCCCACTCCCCTGGCCGGGCCCGCGGGCGCCGGCTCGGATGCCGTCACGGCGGTGAGCGAGAGCTCGCCCCACACCATCCAGGGGACCGTCACCTTCCCCGACCTGAACGTGCAGGCGGCTCCCGACTACGCGTCGAGCAACGCCACCCTGACCCTCATCGGGCTCGCGGACAACCTGACGATCGTCACGGGCAAGACCAACACGGACGGCTCGTTCGTGCTGCCGTTGAGCGGCTTCACCCCGGCCGCCAACAGCTACTTCCTGCTCGAGGCGAGCCGCGGGCTCAACAACCACGCGGCGGGCAACTCCGTGGCCCGCTTCCGTTCGATCCTCAAGTGGACGGGCAGCGCCTGGACGAGCATCTCGGGCGCTACCATCGCCATCAACTCGCTGACCACCGCCGTGGCCATCGAGAGCAGCCTCGATCCGGTGAACGTGCCCCCCAGCGCCACCATGGGCAAGGTGACGGGCTCGTCGCTCAACGCCAGCCCCGCGCTGACCGGGCACCCGGATAGCGAGATTACGGCGCTCGCGGCCTCGATCGCCGCGTGCCTGACCAACGACTTCGACCCGGTGGGCAGCGTGCCTGCCGTCAAGCCGAGCGTGACGGCCCTCCAGCCCGCGACGGTCGCGGCCAACGGGGCCTTGCTCCTGCAGGGGCGCGGCTTCTCGCCCATCGCGAGCGCCAACACCGTCCTCTTCGGCACGGCCACGGCCTCCATCTTCTTCGCCACGCCAACCTCGCTCGGGGTCTTCGTGCCCGCGGGCGCGCCCAGCAGCGGCGTGGTCAAGGTGACGACATCCCTGGGCACGAGCCCCGAGAATCCGGCCTTTGCGGTCGCGGCGTCGGGCGGCGGTGGCTCCGGCGGATCGGGCGGCGGGGGCAGCGGGACGCCCCCGGTTATCACTGGCATCTCGCCCACCTCGGGGGACACCAGCACGGGGGTCACGGTTACGGGGACGGACTTCGACGCCTTCGGCACCGAGAGCCTGGTCCGGTTCAACCAGATCAACGCTCCGTTTATCTCGTCCTGGACCAACACCCAGGCCGTGGCGAAGGTGCCTGGCCCCTCGCTCACCGGTCGCGTCTCGGGACCGGTGCTCCTGGGCTCCCGGCAGGGACTCTTGAGCCAGCCCTTCGGATCGTTCACGGCCTCGATGAGCGTGACGGAGAACTTCCTGGATAACAACCTGTGGGACTCGGGCAACAGCCTGAATGTCGTCTGGTCTGGCGGGCCGCGTATCCTCTACGACGGCGACCTCAACGTCGCGGCGGGCACCACGACCTTCGCTCCGCCGCGCAGTATCCTCGCCTCCGACGGCAACGTCGGGGCCCAGAACGTCATCGTGGGCAATGCGCTGGGCTTCCAGCCGGGCCAGGAGGTGTTCATCATCCAACTGTACGGCACCGGGGCCGGCTACTGGGAATACAACACCATCAAATCGGTCAACGGCAGCGTGCTGACGTTGACGCAAGCCCTGGCCCATACCTACAACCAAGGTCAGGCACTCTGTCAGAAGGTTCCCCACTACGGCAATGTCACGGTGTCGGGCACCCTTACGACGCAGAGCGTTGCCACGCTGGGCCTGAGCGGCGGCTTCATCGTCTTCCGCGCGGATAACCTGACGATCAACGCGGGTGGCGTCATCTCGGCCAACGCGCTCGGCGCGACGGGCGGCACCTACAATTCGACGGCCGGTGTTCCGAATGGTGGTGCCAGTACAACGGCCACCAACGGAGGTGGTACGGCCGTGAGTACCGCCCGAGGAGGTGGAGGCTACGCCGAAGGCGGGACGGTCACGACGACCGGGACCGTCCTGGGCGGTGCGGGTATCGGCAGCAACGGCGGCGGGGGAGCCTATTACAATTCCGGTGGCGGTGGTTATGGTACCGCCGGCGGCGGTTACAATGGTGGCAACACCAACTACGCGCTGGGCGGTTCTGCCGGTGGCACGGCCGATCTCAGCCGCATCTTTCCGGGCGCCGGTGGCGGTACCGAGTACAATGGCTCAAGCGGAAAGGGCGGTGACGGAGGTGGCGTCATCTTCATCAACGCCTCGACCCTGACCAACAACGGTCTCATCTCCTCCAACGGCGGAAATTTCACCACCTATGGCGGTGGTGGCAGCGGCGGATCTATTTTCCTCAACGCCTCGACCATGTCGCTGGCGGCCAGCTCCGTGACCGTAACGGGGGGGAACGGGAATAGCTCCAACTGGGGGGCGAATAACACCTATTCGGGCGGCGGTTATGGTCGAGTCCGGCTTTCCTATGACAAGCTGGGCGGCGTAAACTATCCGAACTCGGCGGGCGAGACCTCGGCGACAGGCGCCAGCACTCCGAAGTACAGCTCGACGGCGCTTTCCCTCTATCGAATCGCCTCGGGCAACGTCCAGTCCCTCACATACGATACCGGCACCCAGAATCCCACCTACGTGACGACTGTCGCCAATCAGACCCTCAACGGCGGTTCTTTGATCTTCCAGTACTCGAGCAGCACGGACGGCGTGTCCTGGAGCCCATGGATCAATACCTTCGCGAGTTTGCCGTCGAGGCGATACGTTCGATGGAAGGCGACGGTCAACGGCAACGCCGTTCTGAACGACCTGTCACTCATCTACAACTACTGAGCCCATGAGACGAATCACCCTCGCCTTGATGCTCTCGGCCACCTGCGCCGTGGCTTGCACCCCCGTCCCCGCCCTGCGCGGGGCGCCCGAGGTTGGCATGGACGTGAGTGCCATCGACTCGCCGCAGGGCGAGCTCGAGGTGCCCTCTTTGGGAAGGCTCAACATCGCCGTGCGCTGGCCGGCACGAGGGGCCTACCGTGCCCAGCTCATCCCGACCAGCGCGAACCTGCTCCGCATCCGGGTCCAGGATGCTGCGGGCGACCTGCTGGCCTCTGCTGAAATCCTTCGCTCGGGGGACGAGAGCACGATTGCGACGGCCAGCCTCTCCGTGCCGTCGGGGACCGGGCGCACCATCCTCGTCCAGGCGTTCCGTGACCAGGTGCCGGCTCCTGGCATGGAGCCGGTGGCCCAGGGCAGCGCCGCAGGGGTCGCCGTCTTGCCCAGTACCTCCACCCCGGTTCACGTGGCGCTGGCGCCGACCTACGGGCCGGTGATCTACGAGTCGTCCCCGAACGGAGGCCCGGGCAGCGTGCTCCGGGTGGTGGGTGGCAACTTCCAGGTCGGGGTCCTCAACGTGAGCCTCTCGGGGCAGGCGATCAACGACTTCGTGACCCTGCGCGGCGACCTGCTGGAGTTCGCGGTACCGGAGGATGTCCAGGACGGAACGGTGGCCGTCGACGTGGACGGCGTGCAGGCGACCCGGTCCTTCCGGGTCATCCGCTCGCTGACCCTGCCTTCTCTCACGGGGGTGGCCTCGGGCTCGACGGTAAGCCTTCAGCCCGTTGCACGTGATGCGGGCGGGCAGGTCATCGCCAATCCCGTTCTACTGTGGTCGGTCGACCGGACCGCGTCCGACAGCTCCCTGGTCGACGGCGCCTTCACGCCCTATGAGACCGGGACCTTCATCGTCCGCGCCTATTCGGGGACCGTCGAGGCGACGGCAACGGTGACCGTGCCATGAGCCCCGTTCGCTTGAAGCGCCCGGCGACGCCGGTCATCGCCCTGGCGCTCGTCATCACCGGTTGCACGGCGGCGGGCGTGACCCCGCCCGAGGTCGCGCCCCTCACGGGCACGGTCGACTTCGGGGGCCGCAGGGTGCAGGCATCCATGGCGGACGTCGCGCGGGCCGCCACCGTCTCCTTGATCGACACGGCCAGCAACACGACCATCGCGACCACGGTCACCAACGCGGCCGGGCAGTTCGCCCTTGCCTTCGGCAGCAAGTTCAAGCCCGGCAATGCCGTCTACTACCTGGAGGCCTCCAAGGGGCTCTCGGACAATCTGGCGGGCCATGACGCCGCCCGGCTGCGGACGCTCGCCCGCTACGACGCGGGCTGGGTGACCATCACCAACAGCATGCCGAACGTGGGCATCCGCTTGAACCTGTCGACGACCGCTCTGTCGGTGCTCGCGAGCCTCGAAGGGACGGCCTCGGTCTCGCCAGCCGGTCTCCTCGGCACCCTCACGTCAGGCGTCGATTCCTCGATCAGTCCGTCCACGCCGGACACCTTCGCGTGGACCGGAACGGGGATCACCAATGCGGAGTTTCATCGGGTCTACGGGCTGGTCGATCAGCTCCTGGCCAACGACTTCGATCCCGTCGCCGGGGTCGTCAAGGTTGCGGACGACTACGATCTAGCGGAAGAGCTGTCCCTGGGGACCCCGCCGGAGGTGCTCACGATCATGCCGGCCTCGGGCTCGATCGGCACGACCGTGACCCTGGTGGGCACGGACTTCGATCCCGCGTCGGGAGGCAGCACGGTGACCTTCAACGGCACGAGCGCCGCCGTGCTGTCCGCGACGACCACCGAGCTGGTGGTGCGCGTGCCCGCAGGGGCCACCACGGGGCCGGTGTTGGTGCTGACGCCGGCGGGGGCGTCCGATCCGGTGACGTTCACGGTGACGGCCACGACGTCGACGGATATCGGGGGATCGTTCAGCGCGAAATAAGGAGGATCCGCCCCTAGCGGGTGATCCGGTCGAACAGGCTTCCCGCCGGCGCATCGTCCAGCTCCTCGACGGTCCAGCAGTCGCGGAGCATGCCGCGGCTCGCCGCCTCGTAGGGGACGTAGCAGTAGCCGCGATCGCCCCACTCCACCCCCCACGAGTTGCGGAAGAGCAGCAGGCCCGAGGCCTCGTCGTACCCCACGCAGAGCATGGCATGGCCGTCCAGGACCTGCTCGGTCGGGGCAGGTAGCGGGACGCGACCCGTCTGACGCACGGGCTGCGAGTAAAAGCTCTCGTAGACCACCAGCCCGCACACCACCGGCATGCCCTGGGCGAGCGACGCCCGCAGCTCCGCGAGGCTGTTCACCGGCTTGGCTCGCTTGATGCGCAGCGCCGTCGACACCAGCGGGTAGGTCACGCGCGACAAGGAGTAATCGACGTCCTCGGAGAGGAAGTAGGGACCCAGCAGGTCGTTGGGCTTGAACGTCTGCCCCGGATAGACGCTGGAGTCCCAGTACTGCCCCCAGAGGCGTTCGGGCGGGTACGGACGCTCCGCCTCCGGCACCGCGCCGCCCATCTCGAGGGCCGCCAAGGCCGAGGCGATGGACGTCCCGGTGTCCTTGAAGTCCGACCATTCCGCGAACTCGAACCCGTCGCCACCCTGGCGCTTCTCCGCATGCATGGCGGCGTCCTTCGCGGCCACATAAAGATGGTTAGCCGACAACGGCGTCTTGACGCCGCGTTGCATCAGCAGGTACTCTCCCAGGCCCTTGGCGACCGAGAAGCCGGTGCACGTCCGGAAGGGACCCTGGTTGTAGATCGGAGGACACTGGGGGCGCAGGTCGACCCGCTCGGGCATGGCGGCGAGCGTGGAGCGTCCCGTTTGCGGGGCGAGCTGGGGCCTACCCTGGATGCTCGCTCCGAGGCCGCGCTGATGCGTGCGGGCGTACTCGTCTGCCAGCTTGTTCTGGCGCGCGTAGTCGATGGCTGCTCGCTGGGCGGGAGTGATCGGCTCGTAGATGCCGCACCCGGCGACCACAAGGGCGCTCAGGAGGCTGGCGGCAAAATGCTTGAGAGGGGAAGCCACGGAAAGTCCCTAGAGCATGCCCGACTGCGTCATGCTCGATTCGACGGTCTGCCGGAACTGGGGCTTGATCTGATCGTCGTAGAGCTTGCCCAGGAGCGCGCCTACGGCCACACCACCGAGCATTCCGAGCATGGTCCCGAGGAAGGGGATGGGGATCAGGCTGCCCACCAATGCCCCGACCATCGAGGCCGCGGTACCCGTCGCCGTGTAGGCGAAGCCGTCGGCGACCGTGTTGACCATGAACTGCTTCTGGGTGAGGTTGCCCTGCTGGAGGTCCAGGAAGTTGGAGAGGGCGGCCAGCGGGAACGAGATCAGCGCGCTGATGCCCGCCGTCTTGACGAAGCTGAAGGGCGAGAGGAGCTGGCGAAAGGTGCCGCCGAGCGAAGGCTTGTAGAGACCACCCGCCTTGGCGCTGGAGAGAGCTGCGGCCGACCGCATCTGCGGGACGCGCACGATCGCCGGGGCGCCGGCGGCCATGCCCAGCTTGGGGGCCGGCGGACGGGAGTTCGGCGGATAGGCGACGGCAGGTGAGCTCAGATTGACGGCCATGCGACACCTCCTAGGGAAGACTGCTTGTCCTCCTTATCGGGGCCCATGGCCGTCCAGCCGGTAAAGAGACCGGCAAGCTTACGTTAAGGTTCAGCGCACCGGATCAGCGATCGCGAATCTCCAGGAGGGCGCCCGTCAGCACCGTCAGCATCTCGTTGACGATAAGCCGCCGCTCCCGGTCGCCGTAGGCGTACTGCCAGTCGCGGCGCAGGATCTCCTGGCGCTCGATGGCGCGGGTCGCGATGCCGTGGATCCGGCGGGCGTCGCCGGCGTAGCTGCTGTAGGTTGCGCGGCGCACGTCCTGCAGGCCGTTGGTGAGTGCTGTGACCATTTGCTGCTCGATCCGGTCCTTCTCCCAGTCGCTCGCGGCGTTGAACCAGTCGCGGCGCAGGAGATCGTACCGGTAGAGGGCGTCCGCCGCGATCCGGCGGGCTTCGGACGAGGTGTAGTTATCGAGCGCCGAGGCCGCCACCTGGGGCGGGTTCGGACGAGCGGCGGCCGCCTGGATCGCGGTCGCCGGGGTGGCCTTGAGAGAAGGAGCGGTCGAGCCGCAGCCGACCAGAGCGGAAAGGACCAAGGTGAGCGCCGTGAGTGCCAGCCAACGAGGTGCTGCCATGCGGTTGTCTACCCCCTGTGATGCAAACTTCCCCCGGGTACCCGATCGGTACCCGTTAGGCACATGATAGCACAATGTTAAGCTAAATTTAACATCAATCCGGGAGATCGCGGGGGGAAGGGGCCAAGGGCCGCAGGGCGCGGTGGAGACGCCGAATGCGCCACAGTTCCAGGAACATGCGCAGGGAGTCCCGCCAGGCGCTGACCTTGGTATCGGGATCGTTGCGCCAGCGGATCGGCACCTCCACGAGGCGATAGCCCAGCCGCCGGGCGATGTAGAGGGACTCGGCGTCAAAGCCGAAGCCCGGCAGCTCGGTGCGCCCGAAGACCTCGCGCGCGGCCGAGCGCTCGAAGAGCTTGAAGCCGCACTGGCTGTCCCAGATGCCGGGCAGGAGGATGGCCTGGAGCATGAGGTTGTAGATCTTGCCCATGAGGACGCGGTAAAGGGGCTGGGAGACCTCGATCTTGGCCTGCCACAGGCCGCGCGAGGCGATGGCGATCGCCGCCCGCTTCTCCCGGGCGGCCGCGAGCAGCTTGTCGAGCTCGTCGATGGGGGTCGAGAGGTCCGCGTCCGAGAAGAGCACCCACTGGCCCCGGGCCTCGAGCATGCCGCGCCGCACGGCGGCGCCCTTGCCCTGGTTGGGGATCTGGCGCAGGACCCGGACCTCCGGGTAGCGCCGGGCGACGGCTTCCGTGTCGTCCGTGCTGCCGTCGTCGACGACCAGGATCTCGTAGGAGCGCCCCGTCATGTGGCGGCCGATCGCCTCGAGGGTCGGACCTAGCCGCAGGGCCTCGTTGTAGGCCGGAATGACGATGCTGAGCGCGGGCCCGCCCTCGGTTGGACAGGCATCCGAGGGGTGTGATAAGCTCGCTTCGCCCTGAACGGGCGCGCTTCCCTCGCTGCCACGTGGCTGGTGAATGATGGACTCTCCCTGGTCGAAACGGAGCACCTGGCTGGTCGCGCTGGCGGCCGCGGCGCTCGCGCTCGTCGTCTACACCCGGACCATGCTGCCCGGCGTCGGGTTCTGGGACACCGGCGAGTTCCAGACGGTCGCCGCGGTGCTCGGCATCGCCCATCCGACGGGCTATCCATTATACACGCTCGTCGGCAAGGCCTTTACGTGGTGGCCGTTTGGCTCCATCGCCTGGCGCGTGAGCCTCATGTCCGGGGTCTCTGCGGCCGTCGCCGCAGGTGTCCTCGTCCTCATGGCCGGACGTCTGAAGGTCAACCTCGTACTCGCCCTCTCGGCGGCCCTGGGCTTCGCCTTCTCCTCGAACGTCTGGAGCACGGCCAACCGGGCCGACCCCCACACCCTGCACGCGGCCATCGTCGCGGTGCTGTGGCTCCTGGTCTGGCGCTGGGCCGAGTCGGGCGATCGTCGCTACCTCTGGGGGCTCGCCCTCGGCGCCGGCCTCGGGCTCGGCAACCACATGCTCATGGTCATGGAGCTGCCGGCACTCGGCCTCTACGCCTGGCTCGCCCGTCCGCGCGACTTCCTGCGTCCGGGGGCGGTGGGCCTCGGCCTCCTGATGGGCACCCTGGGTCTCCTCGTGTACGCCTACATCCCCCTGCGCGCCATGATGGAGCCGCCCCTCAGCTACGCGCACCCGACCACCTGGGAGCGCTTCCGCTACGTGGTCCTCGCCGAGCAGTTCCAGGGCGGCATGGGCTTCCTCTCTCTCGCGGGGATCCGGTCCTTCATCGGCAAGCTGCCCGAGGTGATGGGCTGGTATGCCGAGTGGCTCTCGGTGCCGGGCCGCAGCATCCTCTTCGGCCTGGCCTTCGGCGGCATGGGCGCGCTCGCCATTCGAAACTGGCGCCTGACGCTCGGGCTCTTCCTCGGGGCGCTCGTGCCCTTCTACGCCGCCTCGACCTACGTCAACGCCGACCTCTCGCGCTACTACATCGTCCCCAACTGGATCCTGTTCCTCTTCGCGGCCGTGGGCGCCCAGGAGATCCTGAGCCTGTGGCAGGAATGGCGCGGGGCCAGGGCCCATCGGCGCACGGCCTGGATCCTCGCGGCCCTGACTCTCGTCCTGCCCTACCTGCTCATCGACATGCACTGGAAGCGGATGGACCAGAGCCAGAACCGTGACGCGGACCGGTACCAGCAGGCGGTGCTCGAAACGGTCAAGCCGCGGGCGGTCGTCATCTCCTGGTGGAGCTTCAGCACGCCCCTGTGGTACGGACGTTACGTGGAAGGCCGGCGGCCGGACGTCGAGATCCTCGACGACAGCGACATCGTGAGCCAGTGCCTGGGGGACGTGATGGGGGCCATCGAGGCGCGCTATCCCGAGCGCCCGGTCTACCTCATCCACTTCGCGCACACCATCGAGGCGGTGCGTCCCTACTACCAGCTGGAGCGTCTACCGCCCCTCAACAACTACGGGCAGGACACCTACGAGGTCGTGGGCCGGACCGAGGCACCGTTGCCGCCGCCGTCGACCGCGGCGAACGTCCTCTCTCCTCTGTGAGCCGCAAAAGGCGCCTCACCAACCCTTCGCGAGCCACCACCCGATGCCCCAGACCTCGACTGCGATGCCCGCGAGGGTTGCCAGGACGAGGCCCCCGCGCAGGCGGTCCTTGGTGGCCATGGCGATGAGCAGCATGGCGAAGGGCAGGAAGTCGACCGAGTAACGTCGGCCGAACTGGGCGAACCCGGACCAGTAGTAGCACAGATACAGCCCCAGGATCCCGAGGCAGGCGAGGAGCGCCAGCTGGTTGATCCGCTGCCGGTAATCCGCCCGGAAGAGGTACAGGAGCGCGGGCAGGGAGAGCAGGATCGTGAAGCCGTCCAGCGTCGGGTCGAAGTAGGGGAACTCCGGGATCCGGGCGGGGAGCTTCAGGAAGTAGCCCTGCAGGTTCTGCGCGATGTAGTTCGGATGGAAGATGCCCCAGGGCACCTGGTTGGCCGGCGTGGTCGCGAGGATGACGCCCTTGTAGGCATTGTCGAAGGGCGTCCCGAAGCGGGCGAAGTTGTAGAAGGCCCCGAACCCCAAGAATGCCCCCGCTCCGACGGCGAACCCCAGGAGCTTGCGCCAGTTCCGGTCCTGGAAGAGCAGGACCAGGAAGAACGGCACCGCGAGCAGCACCGCCTGGCGGGACAGCACGGCCAGGCCGAACCCGACGCCGACGATCCAGGCGCGCTGCTTGCCGAGCGTCTCGCGGATGGCGAGCATCAGCCCCCAGACGGTGACGACGTGCATGATCGTCCAGGTGTTGCCGTTCTGACCGCCGTAGTACCAGAACAGCGAGCCCAGGCCGAAGCAGGCGGTGAGCGCGATGCGGGCCTTGAGGTCGGCCTGGAGGAGGCCGAGCGTCGACCACCACAGGGCGACCGCCCAGGCGGCGAGGGCCGCGGCGAAGAGCGCCTGGTGGAAGCTCAGGCCCCAGATGGCCACCAGGGGGAGCATCATCAGGGTCGGGCCGACGCCGTAGGCGATGTAGGCCTTGCCGCCCACTCGCAGCATCTCGAAGTGCCCGGGCGGATCGATGAGGTTGAACTGGCCGTGCAGCATGGCCCATGCCAGGTGGACGTGGGCGTTGTAGCCCGTCCACTTCCAGCAGCCGGTGGCCGCGTAGAGGCCCCAGAACAGGAGGAAGACCAGGAGGGACGGCCAGGGGAGCTTCCGGAGCCATGCGAGCCGGCTGGGGGTGGTCTCTACCGCCGCCAGGACCTCGGCCGAATTTCCTACCATCCCTTGAGCCCCCACCAGAACAGGCCCCAGACCTCCACTACGACGCCCGCGAGTGTCGCCGCCACGAGCGTCTTGTCGTAGCGTCGCTCGGTACCCGAGGCCACGAGCAGCATCGCGAAGGGCAGGAGGTCCACGAAGTAGCGGCAGCCGAACTGCACCCAGCCAGACCAGAAATAGATGAGGTAGAGCCCGAGGATGGCCGCGGTGGAGTAGAGCGCGAGCCAGGTCAGGCGATCGCGGAAGTTGGCGTAGAAGGCGTAGAACAGGGCGGGCAGCGTGAGGAAGATGCTGAAGCCGTCCTTGGTCGGGTCGAACCACGGGAACTCGTTGAGCCTCGCGGGCAGCCGCGTGAAGTAGATCGGGAAGTTGCGGGCGAAGTACTCCAGGCTGAAGTTGCCGTGCGGCATGTAGGAGCCGTAGAGCGTCCGGTTCACCAGCTCGTAGCCGTTGTCGAAGGGGTTGCCGAAGCGAGCGTAGTTGTAGAAGGCGCCGAAGGCGAGGAGCGCGCCGAGTCCCAGGGCCAGGCCGCCTTGCTTGCGCCAGCTCGAGGCGCCGCCCGTGGCGCGATCGTCGCGCCAGAGCATCCCGATGAAGAAGGGCAGGGCCACGAGCACGGGCTGGCGCGAGAGCACGGCGATGCCGAAAGAGAGGCCGACGAGCCAGCCGCGCTGCTTGCCGAGCGTCTCCCAGATGGCCGCCATGAGGCCGATGACGACCGCCATGTGCGTGAGCATCCAGGTGCTCCCGCTCTGGCCCGCGTAGAACCAGAAGGGCGACCCCAGCCCGAAGAGGAGCGTCATCCACGTGCGGGCCGGGCCCTCGAACTTCAGGCGCCCGAGGATGGACCACCACAGCAGCACCGAGAGGGCGCCGAGGGCCGCCGAGAAGAGCGCCTGGTGAAAGCCCTGTCCGAAGATGGCGACGAAGGGCAGCATCAAGAGCGCGGGGCCCACGCCGTAAGCCACGTGGTGGTACTCGCCGACTTTCACCATCTCGAAGTGGCCGGGCGGGTTCAGGAGCCCGAACCGCCCGTGCAGCATGGCGTCGGCCATCCAGACATGCGCGTTGTAGGGAGTCCCCTCCAGCGCGCCGCTGACGGCGTAGAGGAACCAGAAGCCGAGGAAGATCGCGGCGGGCGTCGCCCAGCGAGGCCAGGATGTGCCCTTGTCGGGGGCTTCGGCGGGAAACGGCGAGACGACGGGGGGGTCGACGGAGTGCATCTAGAAGTTATTCCCGAACGGATTCGGGATAATGCCTCCGGTCTCGTTGGCCGGTTTGTTGAAGGGGTTGGTCGGCAGGCCGTTGTTGGGATCGCCGAACGCGGGAGCCAGGGTGTCGGGCAGGGACTCCGGCCGGGGCGTCATGGCGGGCTTGGGCGGGCCCTCCTGGATGACGATGTCCACCCGGCGGTTCATGGCGCGGTGCTCGGGGGTGTCATTGGGGAAGAGCGGCCTGAACTCGGCGTAGGAGACCACCTGGAAGCGCTTGGCGGGGACCTTGCCGGCATCCGAGAGGAACTGCGCCACGTTGGCCGCACGGGTGGCGGCGATGACCCAGTTGGTGTTGCCGATGCCCGCGGCCTTGGTGCTGTCCGTGTGGCCCTCGACGCTGATGGCGTTGGAGGCCGTGGCGATCACCGAGGCGATCTTGAGGAGGGCCTCCCGGCCTTCCGGCTTGAGCTCGGTGGAGCCCAGATCGAAGAAGGACGTGTCCGCGAGCGAGATGACCAGACCCTTGGAGTTGAGGTCCACCTTGACCTGGCTCTTGCCCTGGAAGGGCGCCAGGGCGCGCTTGATGACCGTCGACTCCTCGGCGAGCTCGGCGTTCTGCTCGACGTCCGGCGTGAAGGGGTCGGTGGCCTTGGGTGTCTGCTTCTTGGCCGAGATGGAGGTGTTGAGGCTCTTGGCCAGCTTCTCGAAGTTCTTGGCCGAGATCTTGGCGGACAGGGAGTAGAGGACGATGAAGAAGATGAGGAGGACGGTGATCATGTCGGCGTAAGTTACGAGCCATCGCTCGTCCTGCCGGTGCTCGTCGTCTCCTTCGCGCTCGATGCGCCACTCGCGGGCCATCGGTCGCTACTCCTGCAGGGTGGCCGTCTCCAGACGGCCCGTCGCGTTGCCGCCCTTCTTGCCCTTGACGTCCTGGATCATCTTGCGGGTCTCGGGCGGGAGGCTCGCTTTGAGGCGCTCACGGATGGTGCGGGGGCTGGAGCCTGCGTGCATGAGCAGGATGACCTCGATCATCACCCAGCGCAGGCGCAGCTCCTCCTCGCTCAGCTTCTTGAGCTTGGTCGCGAGCGGCATGAAGAGGAGGTTGGCGGCGCCGACGCCGTAGAGAGTGGCGACCATGGCGTTGGCGATCTCGGGTCCCAGCTTCTCGGGGGCCTCCAGGTTGCCGAGGATCGCGACCATCGACATGACCGTGCCCATGATGCCCAGGGTGGGCGAGTAGCCCGCGAGGCTCTCGAAGACGGCGATGTTGTTGCGGTGGCGGCCCCGGATGCCGATCATGTCGGCCTCCATGAGGTCCTGGATCTCCTTGGAGTCGAAGCCTTCGGCGATGTACTGGAGGCCCTTCTTGAGGAAGGGGTCCTTGATGCCCTTGAGCTCCGAGTGGAGGGCGTTGACGCCGCCCGTCCGCAGGCGGTCCGACACCTTGATGAGGGTCGCCACGATGGCGTTGACCTCGAGCTTGGGCGCCCGGATGGCCTCGATGGTGAGGCGCGGGATCCGCAAGACCAGCTTGGTCGGGAAGGACATGAGCGTGGCCGTGAAGGTGCCGCCGAGGACCACGATGGCCGCGTGTGACGACCAGAGGCCGGCTACCGATGGCCCTTGCATCGCCAGCATGACCAGGATGAAGAGCGCCAGGACGACAACACCAAACGACACGCAGTGAACCCTCGCGATCGCCGTCTCGGCCGAAAACCCAAGTCCAGCCGGACATCCCCCTCTATTTACCCGCCGGTTCCGGGGGCCTAACCCCGGCGATCTTCCTACCGTAGGCCTGAAGAAGGCTCTGGGCAAGGGTATCGGTCACACCTCAGCACCCCGTTCGTCCTGAGCCTGTCGAAGCGGCGAACGGTTCCTCTTGCGGTTGCTCGACATGCTCGGGACAATCAAGGGCGGAGGTACGACACATGCGCCCTTGGACCGCCCTTCTGGCCCTCGTCTTCATCTGGCTCGCCCAGCCGGCCCTGGCGGCCTCGCCCACCAGGCCCGTGCTCGCCGTGGTGCCCAACGAGGCGTACTTCCCCATCGCCGACACCCGGCTTGCCGACGCCGTGCGCGCCGAGCTCTCCCGCGTCGAGCGCTTCACTCTGGTGATGCCGGCGGGCGTCGAGGCCGGCTCGGGATCGGCCGAGGAGCGTGCGATGATGCGCGCCGAGGCGGGCGGTGCAGCGATCGCGGTGCTCCTGGGCTTCGCGCAGGATCCCGACGCGCGGTTCGTTCGCTTCACGGACCTCTCGGGCCAGTACGTGGCCCGCAGCGAGGTGGGGGTGGTCGTGCTGGACGTGGCGAGCCGCAAGGAGCGGGTGCGGCAGGCCATCCGCTTTTACGGGGAGAGCCCGAGCTCCCGAGAGGCGGCCGAGATCTACGCCTACGAGCACGCTGCCCAGGACATCGCGCGCCTGGTGCGCGAGACGTTCCGGCTGACGACGACCATCAAGGCGCGGGACGGGCGTCATGTGGTCTTTGCCCACGGCCGCGACCTCGGCCTGCAGGAGGGGATGCTCTTCTCCCGGTTGACTCCCGAAAAGGAGCCCATCGGCCGGATCCGGGTGACGCAGGTCGCGAGCGACTCGGCGCACGGGGAGCTCTTGAGCGGATACTATGACCTGCCGGCCGGCGCCGAGGTGCACGAGCAGCCCTACGGCAGCCCGCCCGCCGGAGCGGGAATCCTCTACACGGGCCTGCTGTCGCCGACGGCCGGCAGCTTCACGGGTGTCAGCCTCGACTACAACCGGACGGGATACGGCTGGGGCGCCTCCCTGGCGTTCGGCGAGCTGCGCCAGGAGCCGGCGGCGGGCTTCGCCATCCTGCCGCACGTCGTCTACCAGCACGAGGTCTTTCCCGAGCGCCTCTGGCTCTATTCGGAGCTGGGGGTGGGGGCGGCGCTCCTGAGCCAGGGGATCCCGGGCACGGGCGATCGCGCGAGCTCCTTCTCGCTGCACGGCACGGGGGCCGTTGGTCTCGCCGGACAACTGTTCGGGGGGCTCGGGGCTTCGCTCGGCCTCACGTATCTCACGCCCTGGCGGCCGGAGCGCTGGAACCAGACCACGGGCGTCATGCAGCCGGCGGATGCCTCCGCGCGCGTGCCGCACCCGCTCATGGGGGGGCTGGGCTGGAGCGCCGCCCTCACCCTGGCGTTCTAATTTCCTGGCATATTCACGCAATCTTCATAGTGTCGTAAGGGTGTCATATGATACCCGGTGGTGGTATGATGAGCCGGACAGGTCGCTCGTTTGCCGTTGATCGCAGCTTGGCGCGGGCGGTAGCGACCGGGGAGGCTCCCCTTGAAGGCGTTGTTGCTACAATTCGCGGGCCCCACTCGTCTGCATCACCTGGGACGGCTCACCCGCCTCCAGGCCGAGTGGCATGTGGCCGAGCCGCGCTGGCCGCAGTTCCGCGACCAGCTGGAGGCCATCCGTCCGGACTTCGTCCTGCTGGATCTCTCGCGCCAGCCGACCCACGGCATCGACGTCGCGCAGTACTTGCAGAAGACCTACGCGGAGATTCCGCTCTACATCATCAACCCGACGCCCGCGGCCGCGAAGAAGGTGGGCGATCGCCTGCCTCTGGTGCCCATCGTGACCCTGGATTCCCTGTTGGAGCGCTACCGGGCCTGAGCCGGGGACCTGTTTTCGCGGGTGAATTCGCCACATCCGTAATAGGCCGTTCTGGACCCCCGCCTTCGCGAGGGTGACGGGAGCGCCGACTGCCGCTGGCTGGGGCTTTCTCACGGCGCGTGAATGACCGCTTCCTGAGGCTTTCTCACGGCGCGTGAATGACCGCTCCCTGGGACGTGCTCATGACGCGTGAATGACCGCTCCCTGAGGCTTGCTCATGACGCGTGAATGACCGCTCCCTTGGGCTTGCTCACGACACGTGAATGACCGCTCCCGTCATTCCCGCGAAAGCGGGAATCCAGGGTCGCCGACTCAGGCAGCGTCGGGTTCGACGGAGGTTGGCCTTACGGCGATTGCCACCGATATCCCTGCATGCCCTGCGACTCCCCCGAGCCCGCGGCCAGCGCGCTGCCGCCCTGCTGAAAGCGGGCCAGGTCCGCGGTGGGGTTGAGGCGCTTGACCATCTGGAGTTGGAAGTTGCCCCGCAGCGGGTCGTTGAGCTGGAAGGCGACCTGCGCCAGGTAGAACCGCGCCACGGCGTTCGACGGGTCCATCTGGACGGCCTTTTCCAGGCTCATAGCCGCCTCGCCGAGCCGAGACTGCTCATAGGCGAGCACACCGAGCCACGCGTGAGGATCCGAGTGGTTGCCCGCGATCTGCGAGGCCTGGAAGAACGACTGGCGGGACAGCTCGGTCTCGCCGAGCTGGTAGTAGAGCTCTCCAAGACCTAGTTGAAGTTGGTAGTCCCGCGGGCGGTAGCTCGCCGCGGTCTGGAGGTGCCGCTCCGCGTCCGCGAAGCGCTGGGTCTCCAGCAGCAGGCGCCCGAGCTTGGCATGGGTGTCCACGTGATCGGGGTTGGCCTCGAGGGCGCGCTTGAAGCTGCGGATGGCCTCCTTGCGCTTGCCCAGCTTGGCGAAGGCGAGACCCTGCTCGTACCGCTCCTGAGCCTTGTTCTGGCCCGCGCCGGGCCCGAGCAGCAGCTCCATGACCTTGTCCCAGAGGTCCTCGGCGGCTTCGCCCAGGCTCGGGTCGTCCTTGTCGGCCTTGGGTCGCTCGCGACGGGCCTCGCGCTCGGCGATGCGCTTGAGCGAGTCGCGGAGCTTGGAGAGCTGCTCGTACTGGGGATGCTTGGCGAGGCCGCGCTCCTCGAGCTCCTTGAGGAAGGTCTCGAGCTGTTCGCCTGTCTCCTGCACCAGCCGCGCGTCGGGGTCGACGAGTTTCTCGGTGCGGACCTTGCGCCAGTTCTCGGAGAGCTTGAGGTTGTCGGGATCGAGGGTCGGGTCGAGGTTGCGGGTGAGGCGCGTCTTGGCCCAGGTCTGGGTGGTGCGGACGCCGCGCGTGAGGCGGGAGACGTCCGCGTGCATGTGCGGCTGCGCCTCTGGCGGCGGCCCCGCCGGCGTGGCGGGAGGCGGCACCGGGGCGTTGTTGACGTGCGTGACCTCTACGTTGAACCTAGGATCGACGCGCATGGTGCTCTCCCTGGGCCGCTGAGGGTCGGGTAATAGGCATCATACCCCTTGTAAGCAAGCTTCAAACGAAGGTTTCATCAGGCTTTAAAGCCATTAAACTTGAAGGAAGCACAACCGTCCGTTAAGGAGATCACGGGCCCGGAACCCTTGCAGGCGCCGTAAGAATCCGGTAGTATCAGATCCTTCCGCGGCCAAGTGGCGGAATGGCAGACGCAGTCGACTCAAAATCGACCGCCGAAAGGCGTGTGGGTTCGACTCCCACCTTGGCCACCAAGATGTGACGATGCGGCTCCTTGCCCGATTGGGTGAGGGGCCGCCTTGTCGTCTGGCATCCGTTTGCGGCAGCCCCTTCGTCGCCAACTCCTGTGACAATAGATGACACCCAATCGTTCCGGTGTTAGAACCATGGGGGACCGGAAGGTAAGGGGGGCTCGGCCATGGCGGCGGCGCAAATGACCCAGGAGCTGCGGAAGTTCGTCGCCCCGGAGTTTGTCTTCGGTCCCGAGGCGCGCCAGTTGGCCGGGCGCTATGCCCATAACCTCGGCGGCTCAAAGGTCATGGTCATCTCGGACCCGGGGGTCGTCGCGTCCGGCTGGACCGAGCAGGTCCTCGAGAGCCTGCAGGCCCATGGCGTCTCCTATCATCTATTCCAGGACGTGCAAACGAATCCCAGTGCCGAACTGGTCGCCAAGGGGGTGCAACGCTATCGAGACGAGGCCTGCAACCTGCTGTTGAGCGTCGGCGGGGGCAGTCCCATCGACTGCGCCAAGGGGATCGGCATCGTCTCGGCCAACGGCGGGGAGATCCTGAACTACGTGGGGGTGGACGAGGTTGGTGAGCCCTGCCCCCCCTTGATCTGCGTCCCGACGACGGCCTCCTCGGCGGACGTCTCCCAGTTCTGCATCATCAGCGACGAGCAGAGCCGGACCAAGGTCTCCATCCTGAGCAAGACGATCGTCCCCGATGTCTCCTTGATCGATCCGGTGACCCTCACCACCCTGTCCGCCGAGATGACGGCGAACACCGCCTTCGATGCCCTGACCCATGCGATCGAGGCCTACGTCTCCAACGCGAGCTCCCCGATCACCGACATGTTCGCCCTCGAGGCCATCCGCCTGATCATGGCCTACCTGCCGGCCTCGCTGGCGGACCCGACTAACGTCGACCTGCGGCGCCAGATCATGCTCGCGAGCCTGGATGCCGGCATGGCACTCTCCAACGCGGGGCTGGGCATCGTCCACGCCATGGCGCATAGCCTCGGCGGCTTGCTCGATCTGCCGCACGGCATGTGCACGTCCATGCTGCTGGAGGTCGGGATTGTCTATAACTTCCCCGCCGTGCCGGAACGCTTCATGGCGATCGCCGAAGCCATGCGCCTGCCCGTTCACGCTGTGGACTCCCGCTACGTGCTCTCCGCCCTGTGCGCCGAGATCGACCGCATGCGCCAAGTGGCGGGTATCCGGCAAGGCCTCCAGCAAGCGGGTATCCAGGCGCAGGACTTCTCCGTCCTCGCGCGGCACGCTATGCAAGATGCCTGCCTGGCCACGAACCCTCGGTGGCCGACCCTGGAGGAGATCGAGTCGCTGTATGAGCAAGCCTTCTGACGCGGTACCGGATTGGAAGGCCCTGCGCGACAAGATCGTCGGGCTGGGGGAGACCTCCATCCGGAAGAGCTATTATCCGGCCCTCTTGCAGCGCCTGGAGGAGCTGCGGGAGAGCCAGCGCTTCCTGTCGACCTTGATGAACAACCTGCCGGGAATGGTCTACCGGTGCCGATGGGATGCCGATCGCACCATGGAGTTCGTCAGCGACGGCTGCATCCAGCTCACGGGGATCCAGCCCCAGGATCTGGTGGGCCCGCACGGGCTCGCCTACGCGCACCTCATTCTCCCGGACGACCGCGAGCGGGCCCGGATTCAGGTCCAGCAGGCCCTCGACGAGCAACGGCCGTTTCACATCACCTACCGGATCAAGACGCATCGGGGTCACATCCGGTGGGTAGCGGACAACGGGCAGGGGATCCCCGTGTCGGACGGGGAGCTCCGCGTCCTGGAAGGGATCGTGACGGATGTGACGGACCTGAAGCAGACTCAGGAGGAGCTCTACCGGCGAACCAACGAGTTGCAACAGGCCCAGGAGCTCGAGCGCCTCAAGAGCACGTTCGTCAACGCCGTGTCGCACGACCTGCGGACCCCCCTGACCTCGATCATGGGCTACGCGGAGTTCCTCGAGGACGAGGTCGGTGGTCCGCTCACTGCGCCGCAGCTGGAGTTCGTCTATCAGATCGAGAAGAGCTGCGTGCGGCTCGAGAACCTCGTCAATGACCTGCTGGACTATGCACGAGTCGAGGCCGGGACCTTCCGGCTGCATTACGAGCAGGCGGACCTGGGCGACAAGGTCCGCGAGATCGTCGACAGCTTCCAGCCCCAGGCGAAGGCGGAACACCTCGAAATCCGACTCGCGCTCGAACCCGCGTCGCTGGTGGTCACGCTGGATCCGATGCGGATTGGCCAGGTGCTCACCAACCTCGTGAGCAACGCGATCAAGTTCAGCCATCCGGGCGGCGTCATCCGGGTGTCCGCGACCAGCGAGGCCGATCACGTCAGGTGCGAGGTCCAGGACGCGGGCGAGGGGATCGCGGAGGAGGACTTCCCCAAGCTCTTCCAGCGGTTCAGCCAGCTCACGGGCGGCGCGGTCAAGAAGGGCGGGACGGGCCTCGGCCTGAGCATCAGCAAGGCCATCATCGAGGCGCATGGTGGCACGATCGGAGTGCAAAGCCAGGTGGGCGCAGGGAGCACCTTCTGGTTCACGCTTCCCTTGCATCCCCAGCCGGCGTGAGCCTCCGGCCCCTCTCGGCTACCGGCTCGAGGACCGGCTGCCTGCTGACAGCGGCGTCCCCGAGGATCACCATGGGCGCCGGGGTCGGGGTGAGGGAGCAGCCATGGCACGCGTGGTGATCGTCGACGCCTTCCAGACCATGGCGCAGATGCTGGCCTCGGGGCTCCGCGCCGATGGGCACGTGGTGCTCACCGAGGTCATACCCATCGACTTCGAGCGGATCCTGCACTTCGCGCCCCAGGTCATCGTCGTGTCGCTGTACCGCATGAACAAGGCGTTCGATCGCCCCGTGGTGAGCGCCGAGCGAGATGTTCTGGGGTACATCCCGCTCATCAGCATGGACCAGTATCCGGCCCTGCAGGCCTGCGTGCCGATCATCCTGCTGGGAACCGGCCTCCACGAACGCGACATTCCCGCCGGGGTGGACTACGACCTGTTCCTGTCCTTGCCGAAGGACATCGAGCTGTTTCGACCACGGGTGGAGGAGCTGGCCGAGGGGGCCAAGGGGCGCCGCAAGATCAGCCCTTATGCCTGTCCGCATTGCGGCAGCCGCCTCACGTACACCTCCAGCCCGGACGACCTGTTCTGCCCCCGCTGCCACACGGCCGTGGCCATCGTCGACGACGAGAACTGTATCTACTCCCGGCCGCAGACGGTGGAGCGATCCATCCCGTGCAAGGTCTCGCAGCTCAAGCCCCCGGAACCCCTTCGGTCCGACGACGCGCCCTAGAGGGTCAATCCGGTATCCCCGGCCGGCCGTTTTGCCCCGTGAGGCGCTCAGGCCAGCGGGTGCCAGGGCGGGAGCGCGATGGGCTTCTGATCGAGCTGGGTCGCCAGCTCGCCGTCCAGGCGAGGCTGTCGCGGGACCGTTCTGCTACACCCTCTGAGGTCTGGGCCCAGGGGCCGCCGCGCTGGATGGGCGGAGCGGCGGCAGATGGGCGAGATGGTTGGCAACTTCCGGCGCCCGGTTTCCCGTCGCCACGAGGCGGAGGACGACCCCTTCGGGGCTGATCAGCCGGGAGAAGGTCCCCTCGTCATCCCGGCTCTCCTCCCAGGTCCCGTGCTCGCCGGGAAGGGGCGTCGAACTCGCCACGGGCCACTGCGGCACCTTCACGGCGATGGCGTAGTTGGGCAGGGCAATGGGGGCCTCGGTCTTCCCTGCCAGTCGCCGCGCGACGTACTTCCCCGTATCGGTGATCGGCTTGATGAACGGGAGGTAGAGCTCGCCCGGCAGCTCGACGCAGTCGCCGACGGCGTAGACGTCGGGTGCTGCGCGCATGTGCTCGTCCACCAGGATGCCCCGCGCGGTGGGTAGACCTGCCGCGCGTGCCAGGTCGAGCGAGGGCCTCAGGCCGACCGCGGAGAGCACGGTGCCGGACGAGAGGACCGAGCCGTCCGATAGCGTCGCCCGGAACTCGCCGGGCCCGCCCTCCAGTCGACTCACGCTGCGCTGCCAGTGAAACGTGACGCCCTGCCGCGAGAGGGCATCCGTGAGCGCCGCTGCGGCGACGGGCGGCAAGAGCCGAGGCAGGGCCGCCGCCCCGGGATCGACCACGTGGACCCGGTACCCGACGCTCGTCAGATCGGCCGCGAACTCCATCCCGATCAACCCCCCGCCGATGATCACGACGGGCCGATCGGGGACCAGGCGATTGCGGAACCGCCGATAGTCGTCGAGGTGGTTGATGGTGAGGACGTGCTCGGTGGAGCCTTCCATGGGCGGGATGAAGGGGCTCGCGCCGATCGCCAGCACCAGCCGATCGTAGTCGAGCGTCCGTCCGTCGTGAAGCCGGAGGCGCTTTTCGTCCGCATGGATGCCCGTCACGCGGGTCCTCGGAATCATCTCCAGGCCCCGCTGCGCCAGCGCCTCCGCCCGCTGGACGATCAGGGCATCGGGTTGTTTTCCGAGCCGAAGGCTGGTCGAGAGCTGAGGCTTGGGGTACTGATGGCCGTCGTCAGCCGTCACGACGCTGATGGCGGTCCCCGGTCGAAGCGTCAGGAGCTCCTTGGCGACCGTCAGCCCGGCGTGGCCGGCCCCCACGATGATGATGCGCGACATGGCCCCCTCCTACTCGATGAGCACGAAGTCACTCTTGCTCGCCTGGCACTCCGGGCAGCTCCAGTCGTCGGGAATGTCCTCCCACTTCGTCCCGGGCGCGATCCCCGAGTCGGGATCCCCCTGGGCCTCATCGTAGATGTGCTCACACACGGTACAACGGTATCGACGCATCGTCGGCCACTCCTTTCATGTCTGCGGGGCGATCGGCGACAGCCGCACGAGACCCCGCTCTCACGCCACCCCGTCCCTCGAGACCGGGTCCTCTCCACAGGCGCACGACTACCGGATCAGACCGAGAAACTCCGCTCGTGGCGCGGGAGTCCGCAGCTCTCCTTCGAACGAGGAGGTGACCATGGTTGCGCCTTCTTTGCGGATGCCCCGGCAGGCCATGCAGCCATGGGCCGCTTGCACGACCGCAGCGGCCCCTCGGGGGGCCAGGTGCTCCATCAGGGAGCGGGTGATCTGCTGGGTCATGCGCTCCTGGATTTGGAGGCGTCGCGCGAAGCAATCGACCAGTCGGGCCAGCTTCGAGAGCCCGACCACGCGCCTGTCCGGCAGGTAGGCGACGTGCGCCACCCCGGTGAACGGCAGCCAGTGATGCTCGCAGGTGGAGTGAAACGGGATGTCTCTCAGCACCACCATCTCCCCGTAACCCTGGACCTCGTCGAAGGTGGTCGCGAGGATGCTCGCCGGGTCCTGCTGGTAGCCGACAAACAGCTCCGTCCAGCTCTTCATCATGCGGCGCGGGGTGTCCCGCAGGCCCTCACGGTCGGGATCTTCGCCGATGGCGATCAGGAGCGTCCTGATCGCCTCCAGCACATCGCTCGCCACGGGATCGTCGACGCGCACCTCTACCGCCATGGTCACTCTCCTCGGGCCTTGCGACCCGCCAATCGGCGCGCCAATCAGCTCGCCAGGATCCCCCCATCGTCGGCCCAACGTCCGCTTCCTGCTGAGTAAGCCGGATACTAGCGCATCCTACGGTCTTTTGCAATAAAAATATTACAAAAGCTTCAAAAGCGGGCGTGACGATGCCTTCCTGGTCGGATGCCGAGTGGGGGGCGCGTCGAGCCGCGTTGGGCCGCCACCCGCTCGCGCGGGCAAGCCCTCGAACCTTTTGCCATAAAAAGATTGCAAAAGTGGCCATGGGGGGACTATCATCGCGGTGGCCATTTGTTGCCCCCATCTGTTCCGCCCCTGAGCCATGCCGCCCGCCGGCAAGTTGCAGCACCCTCGCGCCCTTCATCGCGTCGTGGATCGGTTCGTCCTTTGGTCCACGACAGCGCGTTCTTGTCGCCCCGCCCCCCCGTGGACCGGATGGGCGGCTTGGAGACGGTCCCCATGGGTGTGGTTGCCGCCTGGCGATCGCCGGGCCGAAAGGTCGATGAGATGGGTATCGCGCTCAACCGGTTCCAGATGTTTCCCGAGAGCCTGTATGCCTCGTCGGGTTTCTCGGTGGTGGCGACCAGCGTCCATGGCCAGATCGATGGAGGTCACGACGGCTTCTATTTTCGTCAGACGCGCTTTCTCTGCCGCCTGGTGCTCACCGTCAACGGCGAACGGCCCACCTTCGTGTCGGCCAACCCGGTCGACTCCTACTCGATGATCGCCCATTACGCCGCCCCCACGCCGGCTGGCCGCATGGCGGGCGCCGAGCCGGACGATCCGGAGAGCGACGGCGGCGAGATCGCGAAGAAGGCCATCCTCGTCCAGGTGAACCGCTTCGTGGGCGGCGGCATGCACCAGGATCTGCTCGTCACCAACCATGGCCTGCGCGAAACCGAGGTCGAGCTCGCCTTCGAGGTCGGGGCGGACTACGCGGACGTGGAGGAGATCATCGAGGGCCGGGGGCTGCGCCTCCAGAACGCGGAGGTGAGCACCCGGTGGGTCGAGGCGGCCGACGGGTGCGAGCTCACCTTCACCTACCAGCATCCGCAGCTCCCGCATGGCACCGTCCTGCGGTTTGCTCGCCATGAGGACGGCCCCCGGTTCGACGCGGGGAAAGTCGTGTATCGGGTCCGCCTCGCGCCACGTCAGCGAC
The DNA here is from genome assembly GCA_036676985.1 of Candidatus Sericytochromatia bacterium. Lineage (GTDB taxonomy): Bacteria > Cyanobacteriota > Sericytochromatia > S15B-MN24 > UBA4093 > DATNQJ01. The sequence goes on along the minus strand of JAKFBU010000001.1, from coordinate 124,656 downwards.
ACCGACTGTGCCTCGATGTGATTCCGCTCTTTCTCGGCGAGCGCATCGAGCCCGTCTACGGTTGTGAGGCCTTTCACTCGCGCTCCACGCGCCTGGATCGGGTGCGGGAGACCTGGTCCGAGCAGTGTGCGACGCTCAAGACGCCGAATCACCAGGTCCAGGCGGCATGGGACCGCTCGCTCTACGATCTGGGCTCTCTGCCCCTCCATGAGGGCGAGGGAGACGAGGTCTACACCCCGGCCGCCGGGATCCCCCTCTACCAGGAGCTGTATGCGCGCGACCCGCTGACCACCGGGTGGCAGGCGAGCATCGCCAGTCCCCTCTTGTTGAAGGGCACCCTCCAGCTGCTCGGGCGGTACCTGGGCACCCGTTACGACCCCGCCCATGACGAGCAGCCCGGCCGGACCATCCAGCAGGCGAAAATGAGCCCGCTGGCGCTCCTGGGAGCCAACCCCTTCCTCCGCTACTACGGCGATTATGCCGGCCCGGGGATGTACCTGATCTCCGCGGCCTCCTACTTCGTTCAGACCGGCGATAGGGCCTTCATCCAGCACCTGATGCCCAACCTCTTGGCGGTTCTCGAGTGGATCGACCGCGATGCCGACATCGACGGCGACGGGTTCTACGAGTACGAGACCCACCAGGCCGACAAGCGGGGCAAGAACCAGGGGTGGATGGATTCGCCGGAGGCCCTGCTCTATGAGGACGGGCGGATGATGCCCAACCCGATCGCGGTCGTCGAGGTCCAGGGCTACTACTTCGCCGCCAAGCAGCTGATGGGACTGGTCTTCCTGTTCCTGGGCGACTACGGGCGCGGACGGGAGCTGCTGGCGCAGGCGCAGGACCTGAAGCGCCGCTTCAATCAGGCGTTCTGGCTGCCGGATGAAAAGACCTTCGCCCAGGCGCTGGACCCGGACAAGCGGCCCGTCCGGAACATCGCCTCGAACCCCGGACATTGCTTGGCCTGCGGCATCGTGGACCGTGACAAGGCGGCCGCCGTGGCCGGCCGCCTGATGGCGCCGGACATGTTCAGCGGCTGGGGCATCCGCACGCTCTCTAGCGAGCATCCGGCCTTCAACCCGTTCGCCTATCACCTGGGATCCGTCTGGCCGTCGGAGAACGCCTCCATCGCCCTCGGATTCAAGCGTTACGGACTCAACTCTCTGCTCCATGACCTGGCGCGGGGGATCCTGGACGCCACCGAGATCTTCGATCAGTACCGCCTGCCCGAGGCCATCGGAGGCTACCAGCGGAGCCGCGAGCACCCGCACCCCGGCATTTACCCCCAGTCCAACGCCCCGCAGAGCTGGTCATCGAGCGCGATCGTCCTCTTGATCCAGGCTTTGACGGGCCTCTTTCCCCTCGCTCCGCTCCACACGCTCGTGGTCGATCCCGATCTGCCCGAGTGGTTGCCCGAGCTGACGCTCGAGAATCTCCAGGTCGGAGAGGCCCGAGTCAGCCTGCGCTTCCACCGGGATGCCACGGGCCATACGCATTACGAGGTGCTCGCGAGGACCGGCAAGCTCCATCTCATGCGCCAAGCCCCCCCCGAGAGCCTCACCTCCGGCTTCGGCGATCGCCTGGCGGATCTCGTGACCTCTCTGCTACCGCATTAGCGCCCCTTCGCTCGTGGCCGTCGAGCCCCGAGACACGAAGGGCTGCCCGTCATCGGGCAGCCCATCGGGTGAGACCGGTTTCGCGAGGACGCGATCAGGCCAGCGGATGCCAGGGCGGGAGCGCGGTCGGCTCCTGATCGAGCTGGGTCGCCAGCTCGCCGTCCAGGTAGCGCCGGTTCACGACCAGGGCGTAGACGTACTCGTCGAACCAGGCGTCGGTCATCATGAAGAAGCCCTTCTGACCGTGCTCGTCTCCCCAGCTGTTCTCGATCTTCCACTTGAGCGGCTGATCGTCCGCCAGATCGACGCCCCGGATGACCATGTTGTGCGTCAGGCGCGCCTCGAGGAACTGCATCCGCTGGGCCCGGTCCATCTTGAACGGGGTGTTGAAGACCAGCTCGTAATCGAGGATGCTCGGGTCCATGACGCCGATCTTCCGGTGGGACGCCTGCAGCACGTCGCAGCCGAAGAGCAGCGCCTGCTTGTCCTTCAGGGCGCTGACGGCCAGACCCTTGAGGGTCTCCATGGGCACGTTCAGGAAGACGCCGGGATTGCCCTCCACCACGTTGTTGAACTGCTCCAGGTAGAAGGTCTGGTGGTAAGGCGTGCTCTCGAGCGGCGAGCTCATCACCCAGACGTAGTCGTTCAGGTCCTTGCCCACGAACTGCTCGTAGAACGTCTGCGGCGTCAGGTCGCGGTGCGCGTGGTAGTTCTCGTCCTTATCCCGGTACGAGAAGTCGAAGCGCTGGGGCGGCTCCCCCATGAGGATGCAGAGAATCCGGTAGATCTCCGACAACGCCTTGCGCTTGGCTCCCTCGACCTCCGCCTCGGAGGCGCCCTTGCGCTGCAGCCCGAAGATGATGGCCGTGGCCTCGCGCAGCTTGTAGTTGAGCACCTTGTTGAGATACGTCGAGTCGCTCAGGTTGAAGGTGTCGGCCATGGCAGACTTGGGGACCAGGCCGTACTTGCGGATCAGGTTGGCCACCATGTGCCACTCACCGCCGTCCGGACTCGGGTCGCGCAGGAGGAAGTCCACCAGGCGGTCGTCCGACGACCGATCCCGGTTCGCGACCATGGCCGTGAGGAAGCGGTTGGCCTTCTCGAGGCGATCCCAGAAGATCAGGTAGTTGTAGGAGAACTCGAAGTTCTCGACCTTGAGCGTCGAGATGACGTCGATGCGCAGCCAGTTGAGGCTGGCGAACAGCCAGCAAAAGCCTGCCCGCTTCTGGTTCGTGATGGCGCCGCTCGCCACCTCATGGGAGAAGTTCCAGTCGATGCCGGCCAAGATCTGGCGGTTGAGCGCAATCTCGTCGAGGTTGCCCTGTGAACAGGCATTCATGGCCAGGCGATGGGTCGGATTGGTGGCAAAATCGGCTTTCCAGGTCTCGATCTGGTCCGGTGCGATCGCCCCCATCCCGGAAGCGGTCGGAATCGTCGTGGTGGCTTGAAGCATTGACGCCCTCCTGTAACGTGATGCGACCATACTAGCCCACCTGGCACGGGCCGTCACCCGCCAGTTGCCTCGACGTCACCTGGGACTTGGCGAGTTACCGAAACAGGAGCCTAGAGTCGCGCCAAGAAGGCGGCCAGGCCGCGCGTGATCGGTGCTCCTGTCGCGTCCTCGATGTGGAGCCAGGCGGGACGCTGGTTGCATTCGAGCAGGACGAAGCCGTCCTCGACCGTACCCTTGAGGTCGATGCCCGAGAACAAGAAGCCGCAGGCCTCGAGCGCCTTCCAGCACATCCGGCGCGCGTCGTCGGGCAGGTCGATCTCGCGCATGGGCTCGCGGCCCGCGATGAACTCCTCGGCGGCCCGAAAGTCGATCTCGTCGCCCGAGACCGCGCAGGCCGAGAGGATTTCGCCCGGCAACGCCGAGATGCGGACGTTCTCACCGGGCACGTACTCCTGGAACACGGCGGGAAAGGTCCCCCAGTCGACCTCGCGCAGGACCTCGTCCGTCAGGCGATCGCAGTAGCGCCCCCCCATCAGGGGTTTGAAAATGGTATCGCCCACGGAGCGCCGGAAGGCCTCGATCTCCTGCCGGTCGTTCGACACCAGGGTCCGGGGCACGCGGATGCCGGCCCGCGTGAGCTGGCCCATCTGCACCGGCTTCAGGGGCGACATGGTCGCCAGCCGCAGCGGGTTGACGAACGGGACGTACTCCTGGAGGTTCATCAGCCAGCCCATGACGAGGGCCTGCCGCTCGGCTGCCAGGGTGTAGCTCTCGTACCAGTCCGAATAGACGCGGTATTCGCCTTCTGCGAGGTACACGCCCGGCAAGGCGCTCAGGATGCTGCGCAGAAAGACGGCCGAAAGCTCAGCCATGGGACGGTTCCCGAGGAAGGCGGCATCCTGACGCAGCGAAAACAGTGACGCCGCCGAGAGCTCGGAGGCGTCAATGTCTACCGCTTCGTGGCCCTGGCGTTCGAGTTCGGCCGCCAGGGCCCGGATGTGCCGATCCTCCTCGCCGTAGACGAGGCCAACCCGCTTCACGGTCGCCACGGCTTGCGGCTACAAGGGCTTCGGGTCATCCATCTTGATCTTGATGGGACCGGGAGCCGGATCGTCCGCGCGCTTCTTGAAGATGGGCGGCTTACCGATGGGGTCCTTGGGGCCCGAAGGGATCGGATCGTCGGCCCGGAACTTGTAGATCGGAGGCTCCTTGATTGGGCCCGAGGGGATCGGATCGTCCGCGCGCTTCTTGAAGATGGGCGGCTCCTTGATGGGGCCCGAAGGGAGGGGATCGTCGGCCCGGAACTTGTAGATGGGCGGCTTGATGGGCCCCGGAGTCGGGTCGTCCATCCTGATCTTGATGGGGCCCCGGGGACCCGGAATCGGATCGTCGGCGCGCCGCTTGACGATGACGGGCGGCAGCTTGATCGGACCCTTGGGGCCGGGCGTCGGATCATCCCAGCACCGCTTGATGATGGGCGGCCTGATGGGGCCCCTCGGACCCGGCGTCGGATCATCCGCCCGCATCTTGTGCGGCGGGTGGATGGGGTCGGGGAGGCGAATCTCCGCTTCCGGGAGGCCCAACTTCGAGGGCTTGGCCTGCGGGGAAATCGTGGCGGCATCGAGCACGGGCTTGGCGGCGCCGGACTCCGAGGCGGCTGGCGCCTGCGGCGCCTGCGACGGAGCGACAGGCTTCGGCAGACGCAAGCCGGGATCATTCGGGTTGATGCGCATGACAGACTCCTTACGGCAGCGTTTTTACTTGCTAGTATTCATATGCGCCAAATGTCTCCAAAACTTCGATAAACCTCCATTAAATCTTCGTTTTCTACTGGATCGACCGCACGAAGCGGGCAGTTCGCACCCGAACTGCCCGCTTCGTGCTGGACTAGTTAGCGTCTAACGAACCAGGGAGCGGCCCTGGTCCGTGAACTTCTCGCCCGCGATGGGGATGAACTCCCACTCGTAGCCCTTCTTGAAGAGCGTCAGCTTGAGGACGCCGAAGGAGCCGGCGTCGCGGACGGCCGTGATGCGCTTGGGGAGTTTGAAGAATGGGTAGTGGTTCTTGCCGCCCGTGCCGACGACCCACGAGCGCATGCCCTTCTGGTCGTCCCGCTTGCCCTCGGCATTCGCGGGATCGAAACGCTCGTAGTGGTGATCGTGGCCCCAGAGGACCATGTCCACGCCCTTGTCGTGCAAGAGCCGCCAGACGGCGTCCGTCTCGTCGTTGTCCCCGTGGGCGCCGCTGCTGTAGCGCGGGTGGTGCCACATGGCGGCCACGTTCTGGTGGCGGTGGGCGTCGAGGGTCTGCGCGAGCCACTGGTACTGAGGAGAGCTCGTCGTCAGCTTGTCCTTGGCCGCGTCGTCGCCCTCGGAGCAGGAGTTGATCACGATGATGTGCCAGTCGGCGTTGAGGTCGTACGAGTAGTAGCCCTTGGTGCGATCGCCCGCCGCCGCCCCGAAGTAGTCGAAGTAGCCGGCGGCCCCGGGCGTGCGGTACTCGTGGTTGCCGACGACCGGGCGGATGCGATGCTTGTGTCGGCCCCAGGTGGGATGGAAGTAGCGCGCGAACTCGTCGGGCGACCCGGTCTGGTAGGCGTTGTCGCCCAGGGCGAAGATCGTCCCCGGGATGCGGTCGAGCAGCTTGGCCGTCGCCTCGGCGCCCGGGCCCTCGTAGGCGATGTCGCCCGCGCCGACCATGACCGCGGACTCGCCCTGGAAGATCTCGTTCGGCAGATCCGAGCCCAGGGCCGTGACCTGGCTCTCCGAGGCGCCCTTGGGGGTCATGAGGATGGGTCCGCAGGCCGTCGCCAGGAACGTCGCCGCCAGGACGGCGGGAATCAGTGCCTTCGTAGTGGCTTTCAACGTCAGTGCCCCTTTATCGCTGAATCATCGCTGCCTCGGCGCCATGGCCGAGCGAGCGGTCACAACCTATTCTTAATGTCTTCGGAGGATCCGCGCGATCGCTTGCGTGCAAAATCCTTCCCATCGGCTCGATCGGGCTCCGTGCCACCGCTTGGCCCGCCATCGCCGCCAAGATAACTAAAACTCCATGAGAGCTTAAGGTCATTTTCGTCCCCGGGAGCCGATAAGCTCCTCAGGAGGGACGTATGCGCTTACGTGGCTGGCTGATGATGGTGCTCGCGACCGTGACCCTGACGGTCACGTCCGGCTGTGTCGTCGTCGAGGCGGCCTTCATCACGACGCACACCTACCACGGCACGGGGACGCGCAACTACGACCCGAGCGAGCTCCGAGCCGCGCCCCCCCGGCAGACGCCCGCCCGGCGCACGGTCGACGTACCCGCCGAGGGTGAGCCCACCCCCTAGACGCTTCAACGCGAGACGGCCCGCCAATTGGCGGGCCGTCTTTCAAATTATGGGACTAAGCGACCCACTCGCCGCGGCCCCCCTCGCGCTCGGGCCGGCGCCCGTGCAGGACGGCGTAGACGTCCTGCTCGTAGAGGACCTCGTGGTCCAGGAGGCCCTTGGCCAGCCGCTCCAGGTCGCTCCGGCGCTCCACCAGGATCTCGCGGGCCTGGTCGTAGGCCTCCTGCAGGAGGTGCTCCACCTCGCGGTCCAGCCGCTGGCGCGTCGCCTCGGAGATGCTCAGCTCCTTGTAGTTGATGGGCGACTCGCTGCGCATGCCGAGCTCCCAGACGAGCAGCTCCGCGATCTTGGTGGCGCGCTTGATGTCCGAGTGCGCCCCGCTCGTCACCTGCCCGAAGACCATCTCCTCGGCCACCCGGCCGCCCATGAGGACGGCGAGCTCCGCCATGTATTCCTCCTTGGTGACCAGGTGCTTGTCCTCGACCTCCACCGACCAGGTGTAGCCGAGCGCATGGCGCCCCGTCGGGATGATGGAGACCTTGTGGAGGCGCTTGTGGGGCTGGGTCTGGAGGTTGACCAGGGCATGGCCCGCCTCGTGGTAGGCCACCACCTGCCGCTCGTGAGTGTTGAGCACCCGGCCCGCGTTCTCGAGGCCGATGCCGAGGCGCTCCATGGCCCGTGAGAAGTCCTCGTGCCGGACCTGGTTGCGCTGCTCGCGGACGGCCAGGATCGAGGCCTCGTTGACGACGCTCGCGATGTCCGCGCCGCTCATGTGGGTGGCCGCTCGGGCCAGGGCTTTGAGGTCCACCGCGCGGTCCAGCTTGACCTTGCTCGTGTAGTGCTTGAGCAGCGCCTCGCGACCCTTCACGTCGGGCAGGCCCACGTGGATCTTGCGGTCGAAGCGGCCCGGTCGCAGCAAGGCGGGGTCCAGGGACTCCTCGAGGTTGGTCGCGCCGATGGTGATGACGTTGCCGCCCCGCCCGAACCCGTCCAGCTCGACGAGGAACTGGTTGAGGGTGTTGTTGCCCTCCTGGCCGCCGAACTGGTTCATGCTGCGCGAGCGCCCCAGGGCGTCGATCTCGTCGATGAAGACGATGGCCGCCGGGTGCTTGCGCGCCTTCTGGTAGAGCTTGCGGATGCGGCTCGCGCCCACGCCCACGAAGACCTCGACGAAGTCCGAGCCCGACAGCGAGTAGAAGGGCACGCCCGCCTCGTTGGCGATCGCCTTGGCCAAGAGCGTCTTGCCGGTGCCGGGAGGGCCCACCAGGAGGATGCCCTTGGGGATCTTGGCGCCGATCTTCTCGAACTCGGTGGCGTTCTTGAGGAAGTCCACCACCTCCTGCGCCTCGCGCTTGGCCTCGTCGATGCCGAGCACGTCGGTGAAGCGGAGGTCCTGGTTCGTCTCCTTGGTCGGATCGAACTTGGCCCGGCTGAACATGCCGCCCATCACCTTGGCGTACACCAGGCAGAAGACGACGGCGTAGATCACGATCATCACGAAGGTGAGGGCGAGCTGGGTGAGTGTCTCGAGCATGGGCACCTCCGGCAGGGTCCGAGCGACCAGGGAATCGTATCACCGTGGCTTGCTTGCTCCGCTCACCGGATCCGACGAAACCCTTCGCCCATTCGCCCAAGCGCCCAAGAGCGGCATGGCGAGAGAATTGGGTATATGAAAGAGACCCAAAGGCGGGTCTATGCCGCGAAGGGAGCGGAGGGGGATGGGAGAAGGGGCGCTTCGGTCGAATCGCTTGTTCGACAGCCAGATCGATCTGCATGATCGGCAGCACTTCGAGATCGCGTTCAACTACGACGTGAGCCCGAGCGCGACCGGCTCCGACGGGCGTGCCTACTTCCGGGTGGACGCCTTCTACTTCCTGCCCACCAACCTCGGCGTGTCGGCCCTCAGCTACGGCAAGGACGACTTCTTCAAGGACGTCCTGAGCTACCTGCGCTTCAAGACGCCCACCCTCAGCAGCCAGACTCTCGCGGATCCGCTCAGTCCGCTGAGCCCCCTCAACATCCTCAGCTTCAACCTCAAGCAGCTGGTGGAGCAGCCCAGCATCGACCAGAAGCTGGAGCGCTCGACGATCAACGAGGCCAAGCTCCTGGGCACCATCCTCATCGCCAACTGGCGCGACCTGCGCAAGCAGGCCCGGGAGGTCGGGAAAGAAATCGCGCGCCGGCGCCACAACCCGACGGCCGCGGCCGAGCTGATGGACCACATCGTCGATCACCTGGAGGGCGAGCATGCGGTCCTCCTCAAGTACCGCGCCCTGCGCCGCTCCTACTCCGACAATCGGGCGAGCCTCTCTCGCAAGATGCTCGACGCCTTGCGGCTCGTGGACGAGTACCTGACCTACCGCTTCGACGAGAACCTGGCCAAGATCCACGAGGCCTTCCTCGCGGTCGAGCATGCCCTCTTGAGCCGCTTCGACGAGCGGTTGACCTGGCTCGGCGCCAAGGAGGCCGAGTACCGTCGCGAGGAGGGCTTCATCCAGCTGTCGAGCGACTCGCCCGAGGGCCTGGAGCTCTACACCTATCGCACGGGTGCTCTCAAGAAGTACCTGGCGCAGGTGCTCTACCTCAACATCCGCACCGTGCGCGAGGTGCATCGCTTCCGCAGCATCGTGGCGGCCTGCGGTGCGGCTCTCGCGGCCTTCTGGAGCACGCTCGGCGATCGCAACGTCAACGTGCACCTGCACGGTGTCTCCACGGCGATGCTGATCCTCACCATCGTGCTGGTCTACATCCTCAAGGACCGCATCAAGGACTTCTTCAAGGAGTACCTGGCCAGCCAGGTGCAGCGCCTCCTGCCCGATCAGCGGCTGACGGTCATCGACCCCATGTCCCAGCGCGCCATCGGCACCTGCCGCCAGACGGTCCGCTACGAGGCCAAGCGCAAGCTACCCGAGGACATCAGGCGCCTCCGGGAGTTCAGCCACGCCATCGACCTGGACGAGGAGCGCGAGGAGGAGGTCCTCTCCTACCGCCATTCCATGAAGCTCGAGGCCAAGACCATTCACGCCACGCACGTGCGGCGCATGCACGTGAAGCACATCGTGCGCTACTCGGTGGCCAACCTCCTCAAGCGCCTCTCGGACCCGCACGTGAAGGTGTCGCGCTTCAACGACCGCACGGGCCGCTTCGAGGTGATGCTCGCGCCCAAGGTCTACCACGTCAACGTGATCTACCGCGTGACCAAGGTGGGCGGCGACGGCCGCCTCGAGGAGCCCGTCTACCACCGGGTGCGGGTGGTCCTCAACAAGGACGGCATCGAGCGGGTCGAGTCGGTGGTCCAGAACAAGCGCCTCTGGGAGCTCGACGCGGCCCGGGGCGGACGGCTGCAGGAGCTCCCCGCGGTGCATGTCACCGAGGCGGAGGACCTCTCGCCCAGCTAGTCGCCATTTCGGCTCGCTTGCGGGTACGCTTAGGGTATGGCGCGCTGCCGTCGCCCGAAAGGATCCGTCCATGAGCCGACCGCTTCCCACCCTCCGTCTCGCCCTCTTGATCGGCCTCTTGCAAGGCGCGGCCCTCTATCTCACGGGCGAGCTCTTCGCGCGGAACGTTCCGCCGATGACGCACATGACGGTGCTCGTGCCGGTGGTCGCGGTCCTGTTGCTGGGCCCGCTGACGCTGCACCTCTTCCCCGCCGGCTTCTGGGGCCATCGTGCGCTCGTCGGCCTAGGGGGCGGCCTCTTCTTGCTCTCGGGCCTGGGCTGGTATCAGGGATGGGCGCTCGGCCTCAAGCCCTTGGCTGAAGGCAACTTCGAGCGCCTGGCCCTCTTCGGCTTCACCCTCCTCGTGGGGTGGGGACTCGCGGTCTCGCTGGTCCAGGCCCGCCACTCCGGTGAGGCGCCTTGGCCCCGCGCGTTCATGCGACAGCTGGTGGCCAACGTCCTCACGCTGGGGCTCGCGGCCTCCGCCCAGGGACTCCTGTGGGCCCTCCTGATGCTGTGGGCCCAGCTCTTCCGGGTCGTGGGCGTCGGCTTCTTCGAGCTCGTCTTCTCGCAGCAGGCCTTCATCCTGCCGGTGTCCGCCATGGGCTACGGAGCGGTGGTCCGCGCCCTGCGAGGGCAGGAGGACCTGTTCGAGCGGGTGAGGCAGGTGCCCGTCCAGCTGGCGGCCTGGCTCGCGCCCCTGGCCGCGTTCATCGCGGTCTCGTTCCTGCTGACCCTGCCGTTCACCGGCTTGCAGCCCATCTGGGACACGGGCCACGCATCGGTCCTGATGCTCGCGCTGCAGCTCGCGGTCCTCGGCCTCACGGCCCTCGCCTACACCGACGAGGTTCGGCGGCCAGCCTATCCTGCGTGGTTGGCGCGGGCGATCGCCGCGGCCCAAGTCCTCTTGCCGGCCTTCACGGTCCTCTGCGCGTGGTCCTTGGGGCTGCGCGTCCAGCAATACGGCTGGAGCACGGACCGGGTGCTGGCGAGCCTCATGGTCCTCGTGGGCGGCGCCTGGGCATGCGCCTACGCCTTTTCGGTCGTGAGCCGGCGGATGGCCTGGCCCGACCGGCTGCCGGCCTTCAACGTGGGCCTGGCGGTCCTGGTGGTGGTGCTGGGGGTCCTGGTCAACACGCCCGTCATCGATCCCGAGCGCGTCTCCGTCGCGAGCCAGGTGTCTCGCCTTGTGAGCGGCCGGGTGGCGCCGTCGGACTTCGACTTCGGCTACCTGCGCGTGCATGGCGGTCGCTACGGCCACGATGCCCTGGTCCGCCTCTCCGAGCACCGGGAGGCGGCGATCCGCTCCTTGGCGGCAGCGGCCCTCGCGAACCGGCCGGCGGCCACCCTCACGGCGGAAGAGGTCCGGCTCGGGACCCGGATCGTGCCGGCCGGAAAGGTATTGGACGAGGCCTTCGCACGATACCTCTTCGAGCGCGGCCAACGGGATCCGCTCATCGGCGGAGCCTACCGATCCGGCCGACCCGTGGTGTTTCTGGCCGTCGATCTCGATGCCGACGGCGGGGACGAGTACGTCCTGCTCGATGGGGCCTCCTACCCGCTGTTCCAAGAGTCGGCACGTGGCTGGACCCGGGTGGGCTTCCTGGCGTCGCGCCACGGAGGGGTCACGGGCGAGCAGCTCGAGGAGGCGCTCGAGCGGTTCCGCCCGCGGGTCGTGCCGGCGGAGTGGCGGACGCTCGAGGTCGGCTCGCACAGCTTCGAGGTGCGGCCGATGGTACCTGATGATCGGGGCGACTGAGGCTCCCGTTCGATCCTCGCCGGAGTGCCAAGCCACACAGGCTTTGGTATGATGAAGCCCCCCGGAGTTGAGTAGAGGAGCCTATGTCGAAGTACGATCCCGCCCTGATCGAGCCCAAGTGGCAAGCCTATTGGGATGCCCACAAGACCTTCAAGACGACCGAGGACCGGTCCAAGCCCAAGTACTACGTCCTCGACATGTTCCCGTACCCCTCGGGGGCGGGCCTGCACGTGGGCCATCCCGAGGGCTACACGGCCACCGACATCGTCTCGCGCTACAAGCGCATGAAGGGCTTCAACGTCCTGCACCCCATGGGCTGGGACGCCTTCGGCCTGCCCGCGGAGCAGCACGCCCTCGACACCGGCGAGCACCCGCGCGAGATCACCAAGCGCAACATCGCCAACTTCAAGCGCCAGATCAAGAGCCTCGGCTTCTCCTACGACTGGGACCGCGAGCTCAGCACCACCGACACCGACTACTACAAGTGGACGCAGTGGATCTTCCTGCAGCTCTATAAGAAGGGCCTCGCCTACATCGCCGAGGTGCCCGTCAACTGGTGTCCGGCGCTCGGCACGGTGCTCGCCAACGAAGAGGTCATCGACGGCAAGAGCGAGCGCGGCGGCCACCCCGTCATCCGCAAGCCCATGAAGCAGTGGATGCTCAAGATCACGGCCTATGCCGATCGCCTGATCGAGGACCTGGCCGAGCTCGACTGGCCCGAGAGCGTCCTCGAGATGCAGCGTAACTGGATCGGCCGCTCCGAGGGCGCCGAGATCACGTTCCAGGTCGAGGGCAGCAACGAGTCCTTCACCGTCTTCACCAGCCGCCCCGACACCCTGTTCGGCGCCACCTACTGCGTGCTCGCCCCCGAGCACCCCTTGGTCGAGAAGATCACGAGCGCCGCGCAGTTCGATGCCGTCGCGGCCTACCGCGAGCAGGCGGCCCGCAAGAGCGACCTGGAGCGCACGGACCTCGCCAAGGAGAAGACGGGGGCCTTCACCGGCGCCTACGCCGTGAACCCCGCCAACGGCGAGCGCGTGCCCGTCTGGATCGCGGACTACGTGCTCGCCACCTACGGCACGGGCGCCATCATGGCAGTTCCCGGCCACGACCAGCGCGACTGGGAGTTCGCCAAGGCCATGGGGCTGCCCATCCTCGAGGTCATCGCGGGCGGCGACCTCGAGACCGAGGCCTACGCCGGCGAGGGGCCGCACGTCAACTCGGGCTTCCTGGACGGCCTCGGCGTCGACGAGGCCAAGGCCAAGATGATCGCCTGGCTCGAGGAGAAGGGCGTCGGCCGCAAGAAGGTCAACTACCGCCTGCGCGACTGGCTCTTCAGCCGCCAGCGCTACTGGGGCGAGCCCATCCCCGTCGTGCACCACATCGACGGCCGCGTCGAGCCCCTCTCCGAGGACGACCTGCCCCTGCTCTTGCCCGACCTCGAGGAGATCCGTCCCTCGGGCACGGGCGAGAGCCCGCTCGCGAACGCCCATGACTGGATCAACGTCACCCTGCCCTCGGGCGAGGTGGTGCGCCGCGAGACCAACACCATGCCCCAGTGGGCCGGCTCGTGCTGGTACTACCTGCGGTTCATGGACGCCCGCAACCCCGACGAGCTCGTCAGCAAGGAGCACGAGCAGTACTGGGGGCCGGTGGACCTCTACATCGGCGGCGCCGAGCACGCGGTCCTGCACCTCCTGTATGCGCGCTTCTGGCACAAGGTCCTCTACGACATCGGCGTCGTCTCGACCAAGGAGCCCTTCAAGAAGCTCTTCAACCAGGGCATGATCCTGGGCGAGAACAACGAGAAGATGTCCAAGTCGCGCGGCAACGTCATCAACCCGGACGATGTCGTCTCCAAGTACGGCGCCGACACGCTCCGCCTGTACGAGATGTTCATGGGGCCCCTGGAGGCCGCCAAGCCCTGGAACATGTCCAACGTCGAGGGCGTCTACCGCTTCTTGAACCGACTGTGGCGCCTGGTCGTCACCCAGGAGGACACCCTCAACCCGGCCATCCAGGACGTGCCGGCCACCGCGGCGCCCGACCTCAACCGCAGCCTGCACAAGACCATCAAGAAGGTGGGCGGCGACATCGAGGGCCTGCGCCTCAACACGGCCATCAGCGCCCTGATGATGCTCGTCAACGACGCCTACAAGGCCGAGGTCCTGCCCCGCTCCATCGTGGAGTCCATGGTCCTCCTGGTGGCGCCCTTCGCGCCGCACCTGTCCGAGGAGCTGTGGAGCCGTCTGGGCCACGCCGAGACGCTCGCCTACCGGACCTGGCCCGAGTACGACGAGGCCATGACCGTCGAAGAGGAAGTCGAGCTCGCCATCCAGATCAACGGCAAGATCCGCGGCAAGGTCGTGGTGGCGGCGGATGCCGACCAGAGCGACGTTCTCGCCAAGGCCAAGGACACCGAGGGCGTGCGCGATCAGCTCGAGGGCAAGACCATCGTCAAGGAGATCGTGGTCCCGGGCCGCCTGGTCAACCTGGTGGTCAAGTAGCTTTCCTCAAAGCGCCGTCAAACGCGGGTTTGACGGCGCTCAAGGGAGCTGATATCCTGCCGAATATAAAGTTGACAACTGAATACGTTGCTTATTGAGAGATGGCGGAGGGACTGGCCCGATGATGCCCGGCAACCCTCGGTACTACCGAGAAGGTGCCAATTCCTGCGGGGAAAACCCCCGAGAAATAAGTGGAAGCGCGATCCTCTCTTGATGCCAAGGGGGGATCTTTTTTTGTGAGGAACGGAATGAGCCGATACCTGTCCGAGCTGGAGCGTCGCATCCTCGTCTATGACGGGGCCATGGGCACCTCGATCCAGAACTTCTACCTGACGGCCGAGGACTATGGGGGCAAGGAGGGGTGCAACGAGTACCTGGTGCTCGTGAAGCCCGAGGTGATCGAGCAGGTCCACGCGAGCTACATGGAGGCCGGCTGCGACGTCCTCGAGACGGACACCTTCGGCGGCAACCGCCCCAAGCTCGAGGAGTACGGCCTCGGGCACCTCACCTACGAGCAGAATTTCCAGGCGGCCCAGCTCGCGCGCCGGGTGGCGGACCGCTACAGCACCCCGGACAAGCCGCGCTTCGTGGCGGGCTCCATCGGCCCCACGGGCATGCTGCCGAGCTCGGACGACCCGACGCTCGGCAACATCACCTTCGAGGAGCTGGCGGCCATCTTCGAGGAGCAGGCCGCCCCCCTGGTCGAGGGTGGCTGCGACGTGCTCTTGGTCGAGACCTCGCAGGACATCCTGGAGGTGAAGGCGGCGATCGCCGGCATTCAGCGCTACTTCAAGAAGTCCGGCAACCGCGTTCCCTTGCAGGTCCAGGTCACGCTCGACACCAGCGGCCGCATGCTGCTCGGCACGGACGTGGGGGCGGCGATCGCCATCCTCGAGAGCCTGCCGGTGGACGTCATCGGCCTCAACTGCTCGACGGGCCCCGAGCACATGCGCGGCCCCGTGCAGGTCTTCGCCGAGCGCGCCACCAAGCCCGTCTCCATCATCCCGAACGCGGGCCTGCCCCTCAACGTCGACGGCAAGGCCGTCTATCCCCTGGAGCCCGCGCCCATGGCAGCGGCCCTGCGCGAGTTCGTCGCACAGTACGGCGTGAACGTCGTGGGCGGCTGTTGTGGCACCACCCCGGCCCACATCCGGGCCGTGGTCGAGGCCGTCGCGGGCCTCACCCCCAAGCCGCGGGTCGCCTCGCGCGAGCCGTACGTCGCGAGCGCCATCCGCTCGACGAGCCTGCACCAGGACCCCAAGCCGCTCTTGGTCGGTGAGCGCGTCAACGCCCAGGGCAGCCGCAAGCTCAAGCAGTTCCTCCTCGCCGAGGACTACGACGGCGTGCAGGAGGTCGCCCGCGAGCAGGTCGACGGCGGCGCGCACGTGCTCGACGTCTGCGTGGCCCTCACCGAGCGGGCCGACGAGGCCGAGCAGATGCGCAAGGTGGTCAAGAAGCTCGCAGCCGGCGTCGAGGCGCCCCTGATGATCGACTCGACCGAGCCCGCCGTGCTCCTCGAGGCGCTCCGGACCTATCCCGGCCGCGCCATCGTCAACTCCGTGCACCTCGAGAACGGCCGCACCCGCATCGACGCCATCCTGCCCCACGTGCTCGAGCACGGCGCGGCGGTGGTGGCCCTCACCATCGACGAGGTCGGCATGGCCAAGACCGCCGAGCGCAAGCTCGAGGTCGCCCGCCGCATCCACGACATCGTGGTGGGCGAGTATGGCCTCAAGCCCGAGGCACTCATCTTCGACGACCTCACCTTCACCCTCAGCACGGGCGACGACGAGTTCAAGGACTCGGCCAAGGAGACCATCGAGGGCATCCGCCTCATCAAGGAGGCCCTGCCCGGCGTCCTCACGGTGCTCGGCGTCTCGAACGTGAGCTTCGGCCTCGCCCCGCATGCCCGCGGTGTCCTCAACTCGGTCTTCCTGCACCACTGCGTGCAGGCGGGCCTGGACCTCGCCATCGTGAACCCGGCGCACATCACGCCCTTGGCCGAGATCCCCGCCGAGCAGCGCGAGCTCGCCGAGGACCTGGTCCACAACCGCACGCCGGACGCGTTGCAGCGCTTCATCCAGTACTTCGAGGATAACAAGGCGGCCGCCTCCTCGGGGCCCGTCGAGGATCCCACCGAGGGCATGACGGCCGAGGAGCGGATCCACTACCAGATCCTGCACCGCAAGAAGGACGGCATCGAGGACCGGATCGACGAGGTCCTCAAGGCCAAGGACCCGGTCACGGTCCTCAACACGGTCCTCTTGCCCGCCATGAAGGACGTGGGCGACAAGTTCGGCCGGGGCGAGCTCATCCTGCCCTTCGTGCTGCAGTCCGCCGAGGTCATGAAGAAGGCCGTCGCCTACCTCGAGCAGTTCCTCGAGAAGAAGGAAGGCTACACCAAGGGCAAGGTGGTGCTCGCGACGGTGTACGGCGACGTGCACGACATCGGCAAGAACCTCGTCAACACCATCCTCACCAACAACGGCTACACGGTCTACGACCTGGGCAAGCAGGTGCCCGTCAACACCATCATCGAGAAGGCCCTCGAGGTGGAGGCGGACGCCATCGGCCTCTCGGCCCTCCTGGTCTCGACCTCCAAGCAGATGCCCTCGTGCGTCGACGAGCTCCACAAGCGCGGCCTCAAGTTCCCCGTGATCGTGGGCGGGGCGGCCATCAACCGCAGCTTCGGACGGCGCATCGACCTCACGGCCGACGGCGTTCCCTACGAGGCGGGCGTGTTCTACGCCAACGATGCCTTCGAGGGTCTCTCCATCGTCGACCAGCTCACCAACCCCGAGACCCGGGACACCTTCGTCTCCAAGATCCACCGGGAGGCCCTGGCGGCCGCGGCCAAGCCCAAAGCGACGGCCGTGGTGCCCGCGGCTCCCGCGGTGCGCTCGGCCGTGCGCACGGACGTGGCCATCCCCGAGGCGCCCTTCTGGGGCCACCGGGTGATCGAGCAGATCCCCCTGGACCGGGTCTTCGACTGCCTCGACCTCAAGAGCCTCTTCAGGCTCTCGTGGGGTGCGCGTGCGACCAACGGCGCCGAGTGGGAGAAGCTGCTCGCCACCGAGTTCCAGCCGCGCCTCGAGGCCCTCAAGGCCCGTGCCAAGAAGGAAGGCTTCCTCACGCCCCGGGTCGTCTACGGCTACTACCCCTGCCAGTCGGAGGGCAACCGGCTCCTGGTGTACGAATCGCCCGAGAGCTCGGTCGTCAAGACCGTCTTCGAGTTCCCGCGCCAGCCGGAAGGCGAGCACCTGTGCCTCGCGGACTACTTCGCCTCGACGGACTCGGGCAGGCTCGACGTGGTGGCCTTCCAGGCCGTGACCATGGGCCCCGGCTCCACCGAGCTCAACGAGCGCCTGCAGGCCGCGGGCGACTACTCGGAGGCCTACTTCATCCACGGTCTCTCGGTCGAGGCGGCCGAGGCCCTCGCGGAGGTGGCGCACCGCCACATCAAGCAGGAGCTCGCCCTCGGGCCCGGGCAGGGCAAGCGGTACAGCTGGGGCTATCCGGCCATCCCGGACCTGGACGACCACCGCAAGCTCTTTGATCTGATGCCCATCACCGAGGCCATCGGCATGACGCTCACGGAGAGCTGCCAGCTGGTGCCCGAGCAGTCCACGGTGGCCGTGGTACTCCACCATCCCGAGGCCAAGTACTACGCCATCCGCCAGCAGGGCGGCGAGCGGGTCAGCGCGCACCCGCGCCTCGCCAAGGAGACGGTGTAGCCATGGGCCGCGACTTCCGGAAGCTGCTGGAAGAGGACCGGGTCGCCGTCTTCGACGGCGCCATGGGGACCATGCTCTACTCCAAGGGCGTGTTCATCAACCGCTGCTACGACGAGCTGAACCTCAAGGAGCCGGATCTGGTCCGCGAGGTCCATCGCGAGTACCTCAAGGCGGGCGCCGAGATCATCGAGACCAACACCTTCGGCGCGACCCGGCCCCACCTGGACGGCTACGGCATCGGTGACCAGGTGCGCCTCATCAACCGCCGCGCCGCCGAGATCGCCCGCCAGGCGGCAGGAGACGAGTTCTTCGTGGCGGGCGCCATCGGCCCCCTGGGCATTCGCCTGGAGCCCTACGGTCCCACCTCCGAGGACGAGGCCGAGGCCTTCTTCGCCGAGGCCGTCGCGGGCCTGGTCGAGGGCGGCGTGGACCTCTTCGTGCTCGAGACCTTCTCGGACCTGCGCGAGATCCAGCAGGCCATCCGCGCCGTGCGCGCCCAGACGGACCTGCCCATCGTCGCCCAGATGACCATCCAGGACGACGGAAAGACCAGCTACGGCACGGACCCCGCGGATGCCGCGCGCATGCTCGACCGCTGGGGAGCGGATGTCATCGGCCTCAACTGCTCGGTCGGCCCCGCCACCATCCTGGAGGCCGTCGAGAAGCTGGCCCAGGCGACCGACAAGAAGCTCTCGGCGCAGCCGAACGCGGGCATGCCCCGCGAGATCAACGGCCGCAAGATGTACATGTCGAGCCCCGACTACATGGCCAAGTATGCCAAGCGCCTCATTCAGGCGGGCGTGAAGTTCATCGGAGGCTGCTGCGGCACCACCCCCGAGCACGTCCGCCAGATGGCCGATGCGGCTCGGGCCCTGTCCCCGGGCCGCGAGGGAGCGCACCTCTCGGTGCTGGACCCCGAGCTGCCGACCGTCGAGCCGGTGCCTCTGGCCGAGCGATCGCGCTTCGCCGCGAAGCTCGCCCGTGGCGAGTTCGTGACCTCCGTCGAGATCATGCCGCCCAAGGGCTGCGACCCCGCGGCGATGCTGGAGGGCGTGCGCCTCATCCGAGACGCGGGGGTGGACGCCATCAACGTGCCGGACGGCCCCCGGGCCCAGAGCCGCATGGGGGCCATGGCCACCTCGCAGCTCATCGAGCGCGAAGGCATCGAGGCGGTGGTGCATTACACGTGCCGCGATCGCAACCTCCTCGGCATGCAGAGCGACCTGCTGGGGGCGGCGGCACTCGGCCTGCGCAACCTCCTGTTGGTGACAGGCGATCCGCCCAAGATGGGCCCCTATCCGCAGGCGACGGCCGTCTTCGACATCGACTCCATCGGCCTCTCCAACATGGTCAACCGCCTGAACCATGGACTGGATCTCGGCGGCAATCCCATCGGCAAGCCGACGGCCTTCTGTTACGGCGTGGGCGTGAACCCGGCGGCCCTGGATCTCGAGCACGAGCTCAAGCGCTTCGCCTGGAAGGTCGAGGCGGGCGCGCAGTACGCCATCACCCAGCCGGTGTTCGACGTGGAGCAGCTCAAGACCTTCCTGGAGCGGGTCGAGGGCTTCAACTTGCCCATCATCGCGGGGATCTGGCCGCTGGCGAGCTACCGCAACGCCGAGTTCATGAGCAACGAGGTCCCAGGCGTCGTCATCCCGCCGTCGGTGCTGGAGCGCATGGCCGCGGCGGACGCGCGCGGCGAGGCGGCTCTCGAGGGCGTGCGCATCGCCCGCGAGATGTTCGAGGAGGTGCGTCCCCTGGTGCAGGGCATCCAGGTGAGTGCTCCGCTGGGCAAAATACCCCTGGCGCTCGCCGTCTTCGGATCCCAGCCGGTCCTGAGTCTCTGACGCGATAGGCCCCCATACCCGCAAGACCCGCGTAGCCAGCCGTCGTTCGGGGTACAAGATCCACTGCTTGCCGATGGTCGGTGCGGAGGAATCGCATGACGTTTCCCAATCAGCCGGGGGGCCCCCGGACGCGCGGCACCACTCCCCTGGATGGCTTCATGTCCACCTCGGGCCCGCTCGCTCCGTTGCCGCCCGGCGGCGAGCAGATCCTCCACCGCCACGTGCTGGCGACCGAGGTCGAGCATGGCGAGCGCGTCGTCAACACCATGCGGCCGCGCATCCGGGTCCTGGATCGGGCGATCGCGTCCATCGGCGCCGCCGAAGAGGACATGAGCCGGATCTTCACGGGCGTCATCGAGAACGAGCAGGCCTACACCCTGGAGATCGGCGTGCAGTTCATGGAGGATACCGAGCTGCGCCGCAAGGCCCAGATCCTCGTGCGGCAGTTCGCCCTCGCCGAGGAGTCCCTCCTGGAGGCGCAGGACGCCCTCGCGCAGTTCGAGACCGCCCAGCTGGAGGTGGGGAAGGTCGAGGGGTTCAGCCTCTCGAAGTTCCGGGGCAGCCTCTATCCGCTGTACAACTTCTCGGTGGTGTTCGCCGGTCGGCCGCTCCTCGGGAAAATGTTCCCGCCGATGAAGAAGCCGTCCTTCACCCAGCCCCTTCCGCCACCGTCGCCCGTCCCGGCAACCCCCGAGCCGCTCGGGGAGGCCGCCATCGACAAGCTCTCCAAGGTGGTCAAGGAGACGCCGCAGCTGGCAGCCTTCGAGCCCCTTCTGGACCGAGGCGTGGACATGCTGCGTAAGGCCCAGGAGGCCGCTCCAGGACTCAAGGATCGGGGCAGCGGTCTGCTCAAGAAGGCCCAGGACATGGCTCCGGGGTTCCTATCGAAGTTCGGCGGGTTCAAGAAGCCGCCGACGGACGGGGAATAAGGAGTCGTTCGCACTTCGAGAGCCTCAGTGTGAACGGTTGTTGTGGGTGCGCGAGTTACCAACTCAGGCTCACCATTCACGTGTAATTACGCGAGTTGCCTATTTAGGCTTACCCTTCAAGTGCAAGGACTCGAGTATCCTGTCCCAGCGCGTGAGTAGGCGCTCCCGTCATTCCCGCGAACGTGGGGTCACCCTCGCGAATGCGGGGGCCAGGGTAGCCACTCGCTGGCTTCCGGAACGACTCGCGCCCGTCAATCCATGCGCAGGTGGGCGTATCGAGGGGCCTGCCATCCCAGCGCATCGTAGAGCAATAGCTCCCGGGACATTTGCAACCAGCGGTCTTCGTCCCGCACCACGTGGGTGACGCCGTTCCGCGCGTGGTCCAGGACCGCCCCGATGGCCTCGCCGGGACGTCCTTCGGCGTCCAGCAGGACGAAGTCCTCCAAGTCGTCGAGCGGGATCGTGACCTCGCCCCGCAGCAGGTCCGCCAGCACCATCCTCCCGCCTTCCGGCACGCGAAAGCGCACGCAGGACTTTCGACCGGCGGCCTCGTAGTCCGCCCGGTGCTCCGCATAGAGGCTCAGGCAGCGGCGATCGTAGCGCATCGGCCGGCCGTGCGACTCCTGATGCGTACGCATGGCCGCAAGTTCTGTCGGCGTGCAGTAGCAGGCATAGGCGAGGCCCTCCCGGACAAGCCGAAAGGCCGTCTCCCGGGCTTCCGGGCGCTCGATGGGGATACGGGAGGAGACAGGGGCGATCGCCCGGGCGGCCGGCGCCCCGCGGCTCACGAGCCAGTCATGCAGCGCGCTTCGCTCGAAGCGGAGCCGCATGTTAGGACTTGGGCTTGAAGATGGTGATGCGGACCTTGCCGACGCCCATTTGGACGAGCCCGATGGCCTTGGCGGCTGCCTTGCTCAGGTCCAGCATGCGCCCATGGACGTAGGGCCCGCGGTCCGTGACCCGGACGACCGTGCTCTTCTGGGTCGTGAGGTTGGTGACCACGAGCATGGTGCCGAAAGGCAGGCTCTTGTGGGCGGCCGTGAAGTCGTTCTGGTTGAAGCGCGAGCCGTCCGCCGCCCGGCGACCGTGGAAATAGCCGCCGTACCAGGAAGCGAGCCCGATCCGGGCCGGATAGCCGCCGCGCGAGGCGGTCTTGACCATGTGGTCCTGGAGGTCGCGACCGCCGAGCGCCGAGCGGAGCTGGTTGACGTAGCGCATGGTCAGGGTGGTGGGGGCCACGTCCTGGCGACGGGCGAACCGTTCGTCGAAGGTCAGGAGATCCTCGCGCCCCAGGCTCACGACGTAGAGCTTGCCCCGGCGACCGGGCATGATCCGGTCGGGTTGCAGCAGGCCGCGCTTCTGCAGCGTGGCGAGTCGATCAGCCAGCAGCTTGGCCTTGACCCCGCGATCCTCGTCGAAGCTCAAGGCTACCTTGCCCTTGATCCAGACTCGTGAAGAGCCCGGACGGCCCTGGGTGTCCTCCGCCATGACGAAGGGCACGATGACGGGATTTGAGGCGGTGGCGGCCTGGAGGGAAGACGTGGCGTCGATGGAGACGCTGGCGTCCGGGACTGCCTCCGGTTCCGCGGCCAGGGCCGGAACCCCCTGGAAGGCCAGGAAGAGACAGAGGACGGTTCGTTCGAGGAGTTGGCTCCGCATAAGGGGCATGGTAACACACGCTTGCTTAACCAGTCGAGCGTCGAGGACGTCATTAGGATCTGTAATGGCTCAGCTATTGAGATTCAGCCCACTTGGGGTATAGTAAAGTTGCCTGTTACAGAAATGTTAGAGGGGGGATATGCGCCAAGCCGAACGACAAGCCGGTTTTACCCTCATCGAGGTCTCGTTGGCCATCGTGATCGGTGTGATCGTCCTCGCGGGGGCAGTGGTCCTGTACCAGCAGACCAAGCTGAATGCGGCGAACACGGCAGCCAAGGAAAAACTGCAAACCTTGGCGCTCCTCGTCGAGGAGATGGAGCAGCGGAACTTCGCGTTGCCGAGCATGGGCCAGCTCCGGACCGTGTGGAAGACCCGGCGGCCGGACGATTTCAACAAGAGCCCGTGGGGCGGCACCTTTACGGTCTCCGCCGGCACGGTCGATCAACAGGATTTCATCCAGGGCAACGACGCCGTCGGCAGCATGACCGAGATCGGCACGGCCGCCGGCGGCACGGCCTTCAGCTCACCCACCCCGACGGTGCTGGATCGCGGCCGCATGTACTACTTCCGGCGGGACCCGAGCGGCAGCGGCAGCCGCTACCTGTGGCTGCACGAGCTGAGCAACATCAGTGCGGATGACGCCTATGGCCTCTATTCATACCGGATGAACGGCTACGGCGTGGCCATGATCGGGCCGAACGCCGAGCAGTTCTACTTCGTCGCCGGCAAGGGCAAGACCAACGCCGAGGGCACCGGACGACTGACCGCCGAGGGCTCGATCGGGGACTAGCCGGGGCGCTTTGCCTCGATCCCGACCCACTCACCCTCTTGCTCGCGGCTCACGACCTCGAAGCCGACGCTCTGGAGCTTCTGCTCCACGGCGTCGGCTTTTCGCTCGATGATGCCCGAGGCGATGAGCGTGCCGCCGGGTGCCGTGTGGTCGTAGAGGTCCTGGGCAATCTCGATGATGACCTCGGCGAGGATGTTGGCGAAGACGATGGGGGCCTGGCCCTCCCAGGCGTCCGAGCTGCCTACCAGGTTGCGCATGCGGTCGGTGACCTGGTTGATCTCGGCGTTCTCCTCAGCGGCCGCGACGGCCACCGGGTCCGTGTCCACGGCGACGGCCTCGGGGGCGCCGAGCAGGAGGGCCGCGATGGCGAGGATGCCCGAGCCCGCGCCCACGTCGAAGACCGTGCCCAAAGGACCCCGGGCGGCCACTCGCTCGAGGATGCGCATGCACAGCCGCGTGGTGGGGTGGGTGCCCGTGCCGAAGGCCTGCTTGGGGTCGAGGGTGATGACGACCTCGTCGGGAGCCGGCTCGTACTCCTCCCACGAGGGACGGACCACGAGGCGATCGCCGATTTTCTGGACGTGCCAGTACTGCTGCCAGCTGGTGGCCCAGTCCTCCTCGGGGACGGTCCGGGTGGCGACCTCGAAGGTCGCGCCGGGAGCCGTGCTCTCGAGGGTCCGCGAGATGGCGGTGCGCAGGTCGCCCAGGGAGACGGCCGTCGGGATCTCGGGCAAGTAGGCCTTGAGGGTGGAGGTCTCGCGCGCCGCCTCGCCGGGCTTGCGCTCCTCGATGACCACGCCGGGCAGGCCCTGCTCGGTCAGGGCCCATGCGACCGATTCGGCCACGTGAGCGGGGACGGTGACGGCGATTTCCAGGTAGTTCATGCGATCCTCCGGGTAGCTGGGCTCTGCCAGTCTACCCTCTGAGCGATCGCACCTCAAGAGAGCTCGGTGAGGACCTTGGTGATGGTGACGCCGGGCGTACGCTTGAGGTCGACGACCTTGACGTCCGCGCCCTGGAGCGTTTGACCCTCGGCGCTCTGGATGAGCTTGACCATGGGGCGGCTCGCGAGCTTCATGTCCACGTGCATGACCACGCCCACCTCGCCGGTGGAGAGGCGCAGGTAGGTGCCGGGCGGGTAGGGAGCCACGCTGGAGACGAAGGTCGCCACCAGGTTCTCGCTGAAGTGGGTGCCGGCGTTGGTCATGAGGTACTCGATGGCCTCGTGGGGCATCAGGCGCTTGCGGTAGACCCGATCGGAGGTCAGGGCGTCGTAGACGTCCGCGATGGCCCCGATCTGGGCGTTGAGGTGGATGTCCTCGCCCTGCAGGCCCTTGGGGTAGCCCGTGCCGTCGTACTTCTCGTGGTGCTGGAGGATGACGATCTTGGCGTGGGCCGAGATGCTCGATAGGCCGCGCATGGTGTCGAAGCCCGCCCGGCAGTGTTCCTTCATCTGCTCGAACTCGGTCTCGGTGAGCTTGCCCGGCTTCTCCAGGATCTCGCGGGGCACGCCCAGCTTGCCGACGTCGTGCATGATGAGGCCGAGGGCCAGGTCCTTGAGACGCACCTGATCGAGGCCCAGGCGGACGCCCAGGATGGTGCCGATGACGCACACGTTCACGCTGTGGGCGAAGGTGTAGTTGTCGTGGCTCTTGATGTCGGCCATCTGGATGGAGATGTCCCGGTTGGCCAGGATCGCCTCGACGATCTGCTTGGCCACCTGGGACACGGCCTGGATGTGGGCCCCGAGCTTGGGCGGCTGCTGGGCGCCCGGCTCGCCGAAGGTCTGCCGGATGATGGCGATCGCCTCCTGGCGCAGCTCCTCGTGGATGGTGTCGGGAATCTGGATCTCGGGCGCGTGGGGGTCCACCACGTAGATGAAGCTGTACTTCATCGACCGCAGGGCGGTGATGTAGCGGTCCGTCAGGGCCGTTCCCTCGCGGAGCAAGGGGCGCCCATCCGCCGAGTAGATGCTCTTGGCGAGCACCATTCCCGGTTGGGCCTTGTCTAGGTCAATCGCACGCACGCTAGGTCCTCCCGGCTGGTCGTATACCCGGCCGCCGGAGGGCAAAAACGTCTAGACGGCCCGCACCGCCGTGAAGAAAGCATGAATCCGCGCGGCGTCCTTGAGTCCCGGCGCCGACTCGACGCCGCTCGAGACGTCGACGGCATAGGGCGAGAGGCGCCGGATGGCCTCCGCCACGTTGTCGGCCGTGAGGCCGCCCGCCAGGATGACGGGACAGGACGGGCGGAAACCCTCGGCGCTCGCCCAGTCGAACGGCGTGCCGCTGCCGCCGCCATCCGAGTCGAGCAAGAGGGCCTCGACCACGTTCGTGAGGGCCTGGGCCTCCCGGCGGGCGTCCGCCGAGTCCCCCCGCACGGCTCGCCACAGGGCGACCTTGGGGTCGAGGCGATCGCGCAGGGCCCGCACGTAGTCGGGCGACTCCTGACCGTGCAGCTGGAGCACCGTGAGGGGGGCGTTCGTGGCGAGGGCGAGGGCCTCTTCGAGGGGCAGGTCGGCGACGACGGCCACCCGCGCGACCATGGGCCCGGCCGCGGCGCACAGCCCGGCGATGCCATGGCTATCCACATGGCGCTTGGAGCGGGGCACGTGCACGAAGCCCACGGCGTCCGCCCCGGAGGCGACCGCGAGCCGCACGTCCTCGGGCCGGGTCAGGCCGCAAATCTTGATCCGGGTCATGCGAGCAGGTGCTGGACGGCCTCACGCAGGTCGGGCTTGCGCAAGAGGCTCTCTCCGACGAGCATCGCCCCGATCCCCCAGCTCTCGAGCAGCCGGCGGTCGTCGGAGGTGTAGATTCCGCTCTCGCTGACCAGAAAGGGCGGCCGCTCGGCATTCTTGGCCCGCTGGGCGAGCTCGCGGGTGACCTGCAGGTCCAGCTGGAAGGTCTTGAGGTCTCGGTTGTTGATGCCGACGAGCGGAGCCCCGAGCGCGAGAGCCCGGTCCATCTCCTCGGCGGTGTGGACCTCGAGCAGGTACTCGACGCCCACCTCGCAGCAGGTGGCGGCCATGCGGCGCAAGGCGTCGTCGTCGAGGGCCGCTGCGATGAGCAGGACGGCGTCGGCGCCCGCGGCGCGCGCCTCGTGGACCTGCCGGGGGTCGATGAGGAAGTCCTTGCGGAGGACGGGCAGGGCGACCTCGGCGCGGGCGGCCTGGAGGTCGGACAGGCTGCCGCCGAAGTAGGGGCCGTCCGTGAGCACCGAGAGGGCGGCGGCCCCGCCTGCCTCGTAGGCCCGGGCCATGGAGGGCGGGTCGAAGTCCTCGCGGATCATCGGGCGGCTGGGGGACTTGTGCTTGATCTCGGCGATGAGGGCCACGGGCCCGTGGTGCCGCAGGCTGTCGATCAGGCTGCGGGCGGGACCGGTGGTCGAGGCCGGCGGAGTCGGCATGGCGGCAACTTCACGGGCCTTGGAGGCGAGGATCTCGTCGAGGATGGTCACAGGGTCCCCTTTGCGGCGCGGATCTCGGGCGCGAGGTGCCCTTAAGATACCATAGACGCCTGCTTCAGCGTGAAGGTGAAGGTGGCGCCCGCGTTGAGCCCGGCGCTCTGGGCCGAGATGTCGCCGCCCAGGCTCTCGAGGAGCTTGCGCACCAGCGGCAGGCCCAGGCCGAGCCCCCCGAACCGCCGGGTCGGGCCGCTCTCGAGCTGGCCGAAGACCGCGAAGAGGGACGCGAGCTTTTCCGGGGGGATGCCCACGCCCGAGTCCGTCACGGCGACCTCGACGAACTCGCCCTCGCAGCGCAGGGACCAGGTGATGGCGCCGGCCGGGTGGTTGAACTTGATGGCGTTGTCGTAGAGGGCCTGGAGGGCGAGCTCGAGGCAGAAGCCGTCCGCCCATACCAGGGGCAGGTCGGAGGGGCTGAGGATCTCGACGCGCAGCTCCTTGGCGCTCAGCTCCTCGCCGTACTGGCTGATGACCCGCTCGATGGCCTCGGCGACGTTGAGGGGCTGCATGTGGAGCGTCAGGTGCCCGGAGTTGATCTTGGTGAGCATGATGCTCGTCTCGATGAGCTTGCCGAGGGACACCGAGGCCCGGTGGATCTGGCGCAGGAAGTCCTGGTGCTGCTCCGGGTCGAGCTTGCCGTTGCCCAGCTCGTCGAGCAGGATCTCGGAGAGGCCCTGGATGATGGTCAGGGGCGTCCGCAGCTCATGGCCGATGTTGGCGAGCACGTCGGCGTCCACCGACTCGTACTGCTGCTGCAGCATGGACAGCTGCTCGCCGAGCGCCCGGTTGAGCAGGGCCAGCTGGAGCAGCAGATCGGGAGTAGGGCCAGTGGGGTCGCCAGTGGCTGTGGAGATCAGGTGGGATCCCTTTGCATTCATGACGAAACCCTCGCAGTTAGTGCATTTACATCCCTTAGCAATGGTTCATATTATATAACAATCCCTCGCCTGTCGGATCGATAAACTTGGCCGGGAGGCCGTAATTCCGCGGTTTGCCGCGTTGACGCTCGTTGTTTTTGCGTGATATAAAGAGGCAACCGGCGTCGGTGCCCTCCCCCTCCCTCCAGAGCTAGGAGCAGGCGTGTTCAGACAAGCCAAGCGCTTTCTTGCGGTCCCCCTCATGGGCGTCATGCTCTCGCTGACGGGCTGTGATCAGTCCTCCGCCCAGTCTTCCGTCACTCTCTGGCACCCCTGGGGCGGCGCCGAGCTTTCCGCCCTCAAGAAGGCGATCGCCCGTTACCGCGAGGCGAACCCCGGCACCGAGGTGGTGGCCCTGCAGGTCCCCTCCGACAAGCTGCAGGACAAGTACCTGCGCTCCACGGCCGCCAACGGCGGTCCGGATCTGGTGGTCGGCTTCACGGACTGGGTGGGCAAGTTCGCTCAGTCGGAGGTCATCGCTCCGCTGGACGGCGTGGTGCCCAAGGCATTGACGGACCGCTACGTGCCCGTCGCCCTCTCGGCCCTGCGCTACGACGGCAAGCTCTACGCGCTGCCCGAGAGCATGGAGACCCTCGCCCTCTACTACAACAAGGATCTGGTCCAGAAGCCCCCCGCCACCCTGCAGGAGCTCTTCGTCCAGGCCAACTCCCGCGACTACTGGAAGGGCGACTACTACCTCGCCTACAACACCCAGTTCTTCTTCACCGCGGGCTACCTGTTCGGCATGGGCGGCAGCCTCCTCAAGCCGGACGGCACCGTCCAGCTCGACACGCCAGGAGCCCAGAGCTGGATGAAGCTCATCAAGGACCTCAAGACCCACCCCTACATCGCGGCCAAGAGCGATTACGGCCGGGCGGACAGCCTGTTCCGCGACGGCAAGGCCGCCATGACCGTCAACGGTCCCTGGGCGCTGGGCGACTACCAGAAGGTCTTCGGCGACAAGCTCGGCGTGGCCACCCTGCCGATGGTCGAGGAGGGCGTTCCGGCGGTGCCCTTCGTGGGCATCAAGTGCCTGATGTTCAACCCCAATAGCCAGGCGCCCGCCCGCAAGCGCGCCGTGGAGTTCGCCTCGTTCATGGCGAGCCCCGAGGTGGCCCTCCTGTTCGAGCAGGAGGCGGGCCACATTCCGGCGGTGCGGGACGTCAAGATTCCCGAGGGCGACCTCCTGCAGGCCTTTGCCGAGCAGGCGCGCTGGGGCACCCCCATGCCGCCCAACCCCGAGATGAAGGAGGTCTGGGCGCCGATGGATCAGGCGATCGAGAAGGTCATGACCGATACGGCGCCGGCTGCCCAGGCCATCCAGGACGCCCAGAAGATCATCTCGGCCAAGATTGAGGCGGTGCGGAACCAATGAAGCGCGACATCAAGGAATCGACCCTCGCCTACCGCTTCGTCGCCCCGGCGGCGATCGTCATGGCGGTCATCACCCTCTACCCCCTGCTGTACGGGGTGTGGATGGCCTTCACCAACTTCAGCCCGCGCCACATCCGCCACCAGGACCCGTCGTTCGTGGGCGTGCAGAACTTCATCGACATCCTGCGCCACGCGCCCTACCTGGACTTCAACTTCGTCAGCGTCCTGGGCTTCAACTTCCTGTGGACGATCGCGAACCTGGTCTTCCACGTCTCGGTCGGCGTGGGCCTCGCGATGCTCATCAACCGCCCGGGTCTCAAGGGCGTCAAGCTCTACCGCGCCCTCTTGATCCTGCCCTGGGCGGTGCCCACCTACGTGACGAGCCTGGTCTGGAAGAACATGTTCGACACCGAGTCGGGCGCCATCAACCTCATGATCAAGGGGTGGGCCAAGGGGCTCGGCTCCATGGCCAAGAGCCTCGGCGACGGCGGCCTCGGCGGAGTGCTGGCGTCGATGGCGAGCGCCATGCAGACCAACGTGGACTGGCTGGGCCAGTTCCCGCATGCCTTCTACGCCGTCTTGATGGTCAACATCTGGCTCGGCTTCCCCTTCATGATGATGGTCGCCTCGGGGGCCCTGCAGGCCATCCCCTCGGACCTCTACGAGGCCGCCGACATCGACGGGGCAAACCCCATCCAGCAGTTCTTCACCGTCACGGTGCCCATGCTGCGGCCGGCCATGGTGCCCGCCATCATGCTGGGCTTCATCTGGACCTTCAACAACTTCAACGTCATCTACTTCGTCACCCAGGGCAACCCCCTGGGCAAGACGGAGATCCTCATCACCCAGGCCTACAAGCTGGTCGACTCCGGCATGTACGGTGTGGGCTCCGCGTTCGCGGTGATCATCTTCTTCATCCTCTTGGGCTTCACGCTCCTGAACCTGCGCCTGACCAAGGCGACCGAGGAGGTCTAAAGGCATGGCACGCAAGCAAAACGTCGTCGGGCTCGGCCTGACCCACCTCGTGCTCATCGCCTTCTGTCTCTTCAGCATGTTCCCGGTGCTATGGGTCGTGTCGATGGCCCTGGATCCGAGCTCCGTGGCTCGCCCGACCGAGCTCAAGCTATTTCCGAGCCGCATCTCGTTCGAGGCCTTCCAGCAGATCCTCTCGAACCCCACCGAGATCGACGGCGTCACCTTCTGGCAGCTCTTGGGCAACAGCGTGCTCGTCTCCTTCGGCACGACGGCCTTCGGCATCCTCTTGGGGGCGTCGGCGGCCTACGCCTTCTCGCGCTTCAAGTTCCCCGGGCGCCGCTTCGGCCTGATGACCTTCATCGTGCTGCAGATGTTCCCGGCGATCGCCTCCTTGGCCCCCCTCTACGTCCTCTTGTCGGCGCTGCACATCCGCACCTCTCTTATCGGCTTGATGGTGGCGTACGCGGCGGGCACCCTGCCCTTCGCCATCTGGAACCTGAAGGGTTACTTCGACACGGTCCCCAAGGACCTGGAGGAGGCGGCCCTCATCGACGGCTGCACCCGCTCGCAGACCTTCTGGCAGATCGTGCTGCCCCTCTCGGCTCCCGCGGTGGCGGTCACGGCGCTCTTCGGCTTCATGACGGGCTGGACCGAGATCATCCTCGCTTGGACCATGCTCGAGAGCCCCAAGACCTTCACGCTCGCCATGGCCCTCTACGGCATGGTGGGTCAGTACGGCACCTTCAAGCCCTGGAGCCAGTTCGCGGCCATGTCCATCGTCATCTCGCTGCCGGTGGTGGTCGTCATGCTGTTGCTTCAGCGCTACATCGTCTCGGGTCTCACCTCGGGCGGCGTGAAGGGCTAGTGCTCCGCCGTCCCTTCGGCAACACGGGGCTTTCGGTCTCGGCGCTCGGCTTCGGGGCCGGCCACATCGGGGACCCACGCATGGACGATGCCCAGGCCGGGCGCCTCTTGAACGAGGCCCTGGACCTGGGCATCACTCTGTTCGATGCGGCTCCGAGCTACTGGCTCGCCGAGGAGCGGATCGGGCGCCACCTCGCGCACCGGCGCGAGGAGTTCGTGCTCGCCACCAAGTGCGGCTACGGCATCCCGGGCGTCCCCGACTGGACGGGCGCCTGCATCACGGCCGGGGTGGACCGCGCCCTGCGGGTGCTGCGGACCGACCGGATCGACGTGATGCTGTTCCACTCGTGCCCGCGGCACGTGCTGGAGCACTCGGACGTGATCCCGGCGCTCGAGGCCGCGGTCCAAGCCGGCAAGGTGCGCGTGATGGGCTACTCGGGCGAGAACGAGGACCTGGCTTTCGCGGTCTCCTCGGGTCGTTTCGGGGCCATCGAGACCTCCGTGAACCTGTTCGACCAGGCGAGCCTGCGGGGGATCATCCCGGACGCCGCGGCCCGCGGGATGGGCGTCATCGCCAAGCGGCCGCTGGCCAACGCGCCCTGGCGCTTTCCCATGCGCCCCGAGGGCCACTACGCGGAGGTCTACTGGCTGCGGATGCAGGAGATGGCCCTCTCGCCCGGAGAGGTGGGCTGGGCGGAGCTGGCCCTGCGTTTCGCGGCCTTCCAGCCGGGGGTGTCGAGCGCCATCATGGGCACGTCGTCGCGCGACAACCTCGCGGCCAACGTCGCGATGGTCGAGCGGGGGGCGCTGCCCGCCGAGGTGGAAGCGGCTGTACATGCCGCCTTCGAGCGGCATGGCGCCGGGTGGCGGGGCGAGATCTAGGATCCTGGATTCGACCGTTTGGATCCGCTTGCCGTCGCATTCGAAGCTCGGTTGACCCCCCCCTTCCCCCCCTGCTTCGCAAGGGGGGCATAAAGAGTCCTGCTGCGCAGGAGTTTTGGTGTGAGTGGCCCACGAGGAATTTGCCACCGCCAGGTGGCCGTCTCCTAAAGCCCCCCTTGCGAAGCAGGGGGGGAAGGGGGGGTGAAAGGCAACCACCGCCCCAGGCGAGCCATCCTCGGCCCACGACAAACCCCCCGTCCTCATGGGATAATGCTCTCGAACATTTAATCGAGTAGGAAGGGAGCGCCGCGGGTGGCCAAGCTCAAGACCAAGTACGTCTGTCAGGATTGCGGATCGGAGCAGCCGCGCTGGATGGGCAAGTGCCCCGAATGCAGCGCCTGGAACTCCCTGGTCGAGGAGGCCGTCGCTTCGCCCGTCCCCAACGGCAACAAGGCGGCCGCCCAGGCCTTCAATCCCATCGCGCGGGCGGCCGCGCCCACCCGCCTCCGGGACGTCTCCCTCAAGAACGAGGAGCGCTTCAGCACGGGGCTCGGTGAGCTGGATCGCGTGCTCGGCGGCGGCATCGTGCCGGGCTCCCTGGTGCTGTTGGGCGGAGACCCCGGCATCGGCAAGTCGACGCTGCTGCTGCAAGTGGCCCAGCGCCTCTCGGCCGGCAAAAAGAAGGTCCTCTACGTCTCGGGCGAGGAGTCCGCGCGCCAGATCCGCATGCGCGCCGGTCGCCTGGGGGCTGACAGCGACGACCTCTACGTGCTCGCCGAGACCGATTTGCAGGTGATCGCGGCGACCCTCGCCGAGGTCAAGCCCGACTGGGCCGTCATCGACTCCATCC
The DNA here is from genome assembly GCA_036676985.1 of Candidatus Sericytochromatia bacterium. GTDB lineage: Bacteria > Cyanobacteriota > Sericytochromatia > S15B-MN24 > UBA4093 > DATNQJ01. The sequence continues at coordinate 92,270 of JAKFBU010000001.1, read as the reverse complement.
AGGCCATCTACGATCCCGACCTCAACTCGGCGCCTGGCTCCGTGTCCCAGGTGCGCAGCGCCACGGGCGCGCTCATGCGCCTCGCCAAGGACCAGGGCATCAGCCTCTGCATCGTCGGCCACGTCACCAAGGAGGGCACGCTCGCGGGCCCGCGCGTGCTCGAGCACATGGTGGACACCGTCCTCTACTTCGAGGGCGATCGCTTCAAGAGCTACCGGCTGGTGCGGGCCGTCAAGAACCGCTTCGGCTCCACCAACGAGGTGGGCCTCTTCGAGATGCACGAGGCGGGCCTCATGGAGGTCCTGAACCCGTCGGCCGTCTTCCTCGCCGAGCGGACCAAGGAGACGACGGGCTCGGCCATCGTCTCCACCATGGAGGGCACTCGCCCCCTGTTGGTCGAGATCCAGGCGCTCGTCAGCCCGAGCACCCTCGCGAGCCCCCGCCGGGCGGCGACGGGCATCGAGCACAACCGCATGGTGCAGATCCTCGCGGTGCTCGAGAAGCGGGTGGGCCTGCCCCTCTCCAAGTTCGACGTCTACGTGAACGTGGTGGGCGGCCTCTCCATCGAGGAGCCTGCGGGCGATCTCGGCGTGGCCTTGGCCGTGGCGTCCAGCATGCGGGACGTGGCCCTGGCGCCCGAGGCGATCGCCCTCGGCGAGGTGGGCCTCAACGGCGAGGTGCGGGGCATCAACGGGCTGGAGGCGCGCCTCAAGGAGGCGGCGAAGCTCGGCTTCACCAAGGCCATCGTGCCGTCGCATAGCCTGGACGACAAGACCCTGCGCCTGCCCAAGGGGCTCGAGGTCATGGGCGTGAACCGCCTCTACGACGCCATCGTCAAGGCGACGCTCGGCCCGGTGGCCACGCCGGCGGAGGTGTAGGGTGGAGGAGTTCAAGGGCCTTCCGGTTTTGGCCTTCGAGACCCAGGCGGCCTGGCGCGAGTGGCTGGACCGACACCATACGGACTCGCCGGGCCTGTGGTTGCGCCTCTACAAGAAGGGTAGCGGTCGGCTCATCGTCACCTACGCCGAAGCGCTCGACGAAGCCCTGTGCTATGGCTGGATCGACAGCACCAAGGCGGCGGGCGACGCCGAGAGCTTCCTGCAGCGGTTTTCGCCCCGCAAGGCTCGGTCCATCTGGTCCAAGGTCAACCGTGACCACGTGGCGCGCCTCGTGGCGGCCGGTCGGATGCAGCCCGCGGGCCTCGCCGCCGTCGAGGCCGCCAAGGCCAACGGTCAGTGGGAGGCCGCCTACGACGGCGCCCGGACCATGGAGCTGCCCGAGGAGTTCGTGGCGGCCCTCGAGGCGAATCCCGAGGCCAAGGCCTTCTACGAGAGCCTCAACAAGACCAACCAGTACGCCTTCTACCACCGCATCCACACGGCCCGGCGGCCAGAGACGCGGGCCAAGAAGGTGGCCTGGGCCGTCGACATGCTGCTACGGCAGGAAAAGCTCCACTAGGCCTGCGCCCCGGGCAGGAACTCCCGGCGCAAGAAGCGCCAGTAGAACCAGGGAATGCTCACCGGGGCCCCGACGAAGAGCACCAGGCCCCAGAGGACCTTGGCCATCCCGCCGATCTCCATGGCCGGCAGCCGGATGTAGACGAAGAGCCACAGCCCGAGCACGTTGATGACCGTCGCCGCGGAGCCTATCAGGAGGCCGACGGCGAGGTCCACCGGGGAGATACCCGGCAGCCGGGAGGCGATCGCCAGGAGGCCCATGAACAGCAGGGGCTCCAGGACCATGACGTCAATGAGGCGGGAAGACAACGAGCGTTTCATGGTCCCATCATACCGGAGATCCGCTCGCTAGGCGACACTCCTGCCCCACGCAAGATCCGGGGACGCCGGGACGATACCAACTCTTAGGCGTCAGTTAACGCGCCTTGAACGTCTTGGAGGTCCCGATGCGCCTACGGCTCGCCGCGTCGCTTACGCTCGTCCTCACTTTCCTGCTCGTCGCGTGTGGGCAGACACCTGGCCTGCGGACGACCCAGGACGCGGCCGTCTTCGCCCGCTCCAAGGGCGCCGCCGGCGCCGAGCAGCCCTTCCCCAAGGGCTTCATGTGGGGAGTTGCGACCGCGGGCTACCAGTACGAGGGCAACGACACCACCTCCAACTGGGCCGTCTGGGAGGCCCAGGGTCGGGCCAAGGAGAAGAGCGGTGTGGCCACCGACCACTACCGCCGCTTCGGCGAGGACCTGGACCTCACCAGGAGCCTCGGCCTCAATGCCTTTCGCATGAGCCTGGAGTGGTCCCGCATCGAGCCCGTGCGCGGCCAGATCGACCGGGACGCCGTCGCCCACTACCACGCCGTCATCGACAACGCCCTGGCGCGCGGCCTCACGCCCATCGTGACCCTCAGCCACTTCTCCTACCCCGCATGGCTGGACGAGCCGCTGGGCGGTGGTCCCGGCGGCTGGGAGAGCCCCGAGACCCTCACCGAGTTCCGGCGCTTCGCGGCCCTGGCCGCCCGGGAGTACGGCAACAAGGTCCAGTACTGGATCACCCTCAACGAGCCCAACACCCTCGCCATCAACGCGTACCTGCTCGGCATCTTCCCGCCCGGCAAGCGCAACCCCATGGCCTACAAGACGGTTCTCGACCGCATGGCGCAGGCCCACCGCCTCGCCTACACCGAGCTGCACGCCGTGCGCCCCGACTGCAAGGTCTCCTTGAACCCCTTCGTCTTCCGCATGCGCGGCGGCACCGAGGTCCGTGAGGAGGGCTTCAGCCCCGACGACACCGCCCTCTTGGACGCGGCCATGGGCTTCGATCAAGAGGGGGCCAAGCCGGCCCTCGACTACGTGGCCTTCGACTACTACTACCCCGTCTCGCCCGGCGACCTGCCCAAGATCCCCAACCACGCCAACTGGTCGGTCTATCCCGAGGGCATGTACTGGATCTGCAAGGAGCTGTACGGCCGTTACAAGCTGCCCCTCTTCATCGCGGAGAACGGGATGGCCACCGACGGCGATCGCCCCCGCAAGGACCAGTGGACCCGCTCGGCCTTCATCGTCAACCACCTCGCCCAGCTGCGGCGCGCCATGGCCGAGGGCATCCCGGTGTTCGGCTACATGCACTGGAGCCTGACGGACAACTACGAGTGGGGCTCCTACGAGCCGAAGTTCGGACTCTTTGCCATCGACCGCCGCGACAAGGCCCTGACTCGCCTTCGGACGGAGGCGGCCGATACCTACCAGGCGATCGCCACGGCCAACGCCCTCTCCCCGGCCCTCCTCGAGCGCTATCTGGGCAAGCGTTTCTAGGTCGAGCGACCCCTCGGTCGAACTCTGATACAATGCGTTACATTCCGCGAGGGGGATGACGCATCGACGAGGGGAAGATGGCGAGACAGCCCGTTCCGACCCACGACCTGTCCCAGGACGCCCGGGAGAAGGACCAGCCGCTGCGCGACGACGTCCGCTGGCTGGGCGAGCTCCTCGGACGCACGATTCGAGAGCAGGCGGGTGTCGCGCTCTACGAGCGCGAAGAGGAGCTGCGCCACCTCTCCAAGCGCTACCGGGCCGAGCCCACTCCCGAGAACGAGGCGGCCATCGTGTCGGTGGTCCGCAAGCTCGACCTGTCCGAGGCCCTCGGCATCACCCGGGCCTTCGGCATCTACTTCGGCCTGGTGAACGCCGCCGAGCAGCACCACCGGGTGCGCCGCCGCCTGGAGCTCATGCAGGATCCCACGGCCCCGCCCCAGCCCGGCTCGTTCCTGGCCACCCTGCACGGCCTACGCGCGGCGAAGGTGAGCCCCGAGGACCTCCGCCGCGCCCTCGAGCAGGTCCGGCTCGGTCTGGTCGTCACCGCACACCCCACCGAGCCCTACCGCAAGACGGTGCTCAGCAAGTGGATGCGGCTCGGCCACCTCCTCTACGACCGGGACGCGTGCCGCCAGACGCCCGCGGAGCTCGAGCAGATCGACGCGGCCGTGCTCAGCGAGCTCACCACGCTCTGGCAGACCGACGAGATCCGCGAGCGCCGCCCCACGGTCGCCGACGAGCTGACGAGCGCGCTCGTCTACTTCCGGGCGACGCTCATCGACGCCGTCCCGGAGCTCCACCGCGCCCTCCGGCGCGCCCTCGCCGAGGTCTATCCCGGCGAGACCTTCCCCCTCCCGACGCTCGTCCGCATGGGCACCTGGATCGGGGGCGATCGCGACGGCAACCCCTTTGTCACCCATGACGTCACCTGGCAAACGCTCGAGCGCCTGCGCTCGGAGATCGTCCACACCTACGCCCGTGCCCTGGACGGCCTGTGGACCCGCTACTCCATCTCCGACCGGCAGGTGGGCATCTGTTCGCCTCTCCACGAGGCCATCGAGGCGCTGGGGACCCTCTTTCCCGAGCGGCTCCTGGAGGTGCGGACCCGCAACGCGCATGAGCCCTACCGTCAGCTGTTCACGCTCATGCGCGATCGCCTGATGGCCACGCTCGCGGGGGATGACGTGCGACGGTATCCGGATGCGCGGGCGCTCGCATCCGACCTCTCGCTGGTCGATCGCTGCCTGCGCGAGCATGGCCTGGGGCTCGTGGCCGATCAGGAACTCGCGAAGCTGCGACGGCAGGTGGACGCCTTCGGCTTCGCCCTCGCGTCCCTGGACGTGCGCCAGAACTCGAAGGTGCACGGGGCGGCCCTCGACGTGATGCTGCGCGAGGCGGGCCTCTGCGACGACTATGCCCAGCGCAACGAGGCCGGGCGCCAGGAGGCCCTCGGGCGCTACTTCGCCACCTCGCGGCCCTTGCTGTGGCAGGACTACCCCCTGCCTCCCGAGGTCGCGGAGGCCCGCCAGACGGCGATGACCCTCGCGCATGCCGTGCGCGAGTTTGGCCCCGAGGCCTTCGACGCCTTCATCGTCAGCATGACCGAGGCCCCGAGCGACCTCCTGGAGGTCCTCGCCCTCTTGCAGGACGCGGGCATCTTCCGGCGCCGTCCCGACGGCACCGCCGAGTGCGCCATCGACCTGGTGCCCCTGTTCGAGACCATCCCGGACCTGCGCGCCGCGCCCGAGGTCTTCCACACGCTGCTGCTGAACCCGACCTACCGGGCGGCCCTGCGGGCACGGGGAGACGTGCAGGAGATCATGATCGGCTACTCGGACAGCAACAAGGACGGCGGGTTCCTCACCTCCAACTGGGAGCTCTACCAGGCCCAGCGGGCGCTCGCGCGCATCGCCCGGGAGCACGGCATCCGGCTGCGCCTCTTCCATGGCCGGGGCGGGTCCATCAGCCGCGGCGGCGGGCCGACCCACCGCGCCATCCTGGCCCAGCCCCCCGGTACCGTGCAGGGCGACCTCAAGATCACCGAGCAGGGCGAGGTGCTCGGCTGGAAGTACTCCCAGCCCGTGCTCGCGGACCGGAACCTCGAGCAGATGGTGACGGCGACCCTGGAGGCCACCGTGTACTATCCCGAGCTGGAAGTGGCGGACCCCGAGCGCGACGCCATGTTCTCGGACCTCTCGCAGATGGCCTACGAGGCCTACCGGGCCCTGGTCTTCGACGATCCGGGCTTCGTGCGCTTCTTCCGCGAGGTCACGCCCATCGCCGAGATCGAGCAGCTCAAGATCGGCTCGCGGCCTCCGCGCCGCAGCAAGGAGTTCGGCGTCGAGTCCCTGCGGGCCATCCCCTGGGTCTTTTCATGGATCCAGAACCGCTGCCTCCTGCCGGGCTGGTATGCGGTGGGAACGGCGCTCGAGGGCTTCTGCGATCGCCACGCGGGCGGGCTCGAGATCCTGCGCCGCTGGTACCGGGAGTGGTCCTTCTTCGAGGCCCTGGTGGACAACCTGGAGGTGAGCCTGTCCAAAGCCGACTTGGGCATCGCGCGATTGTACGCCGGATTGAGTGGCGGAGCCGGTCCGCGGATCTTCAAGACCCTGGAGACCGAGTACGAGCGGACGCGCCATATGGTACTCTCAATCTCGGAACAGCATGAGCTCCTGGATCACATGCCGGTGCTGGCGCGCTCGATTCGGCTGCGCAACCCCTACGTCGATCCCTTGAATCACCTTCAAGTCGAGCTTTTGCGCCGCAAGCGCGCCGGGGAAGGCCCCGACGAATTGCTGGACCAGGCCCTGGCCTTGACCATCACGGGCATTGCCGCAGGTCTTCGCAACACGGGCTAGAGCGTCCAATCAACGTACCCGCGGCCTGTCGGCCGCACCATCGCAAAGGAGGAACCCGAGTGATTCGTACCAAGCACCTCGTCGTGGGCCTGAGCCTGTCGCTTGCCCTGGCGCTGACCGGTTGCCAGCCCAAGGAAGAGGCTGCCACGACCGGCGAAGCGACCCCCTCGACCACCGCCGAGGCCCCTGCGGGCGAGGCGACCCCCGCGACCCAGGCGGCTGCGCCGGCCGGCGATCTCATGGCCAAGGGCGAGCAGGTCTACACCGCGAACTGCGCTTCGTGCCACCAGGCCAACGGCGAGGGCATGGCCGGGACCTTCCCGCCCATCGCGGGCGCCGAGCAGGCCAATGGTCCCGCCGAGGATCACATCAAGATCGTGCTGAACGGCCTGTCGGGCCCCATCAAGGTCAAGGGTCAGGAGTACAACGGCGCCATGCCGCCGTTCTCGCAGCTCTCGGACGAGGATATCGCCGCGGTCATCACGTACGAGCGTGGGAGCTGGGGCAACACGGGCGGCGCGGTCACGCCCGAGCAGGTCAAGGCCCTGCGCCAGTAAGGTCTTCCCGGACAAAGCCCCCCTGCCTCGCAGGGGGGCTTCTGCTTGAGGCGGCCAGGCGCCCAAAAAGTCACCGGCCCACCTTTCGGTGGGCCGGCTAGGTTGCGGGGGCAGGATTTGAACCTGCGACCTTCGGGTTATGAGCCCGACGAGCTACCGGACTGCTCTACCCCGCGACGATGGACTCATCATAGCAAACAACTCCGCGGAGGTAAAGGCCTGTTTAACGGCTTAGCTCCGTGGCGAGCTGAGCGCGCCGCAGCGGCTCGAGGAGATCCGCGCCCCGAGCGCCCTTGGCGGCGCGGCGCACCCAGCCGTTGGCATCCTTGGCGAGCCGCGCGAGCACCTTGCGCCCCAGACGGCCGCTTTGGGCGGCCGCTTCGCGCACGGCCCAGCTCTCGTCCTCGGCGGCGCGCTCCGCCACCTTGGGCGTGACGCGCGGATGGGTCACGGCCGCGTAGCGGACGTCCACGCGCTCGTCCTCCATGAGGACCATGAGCGCCTTCGGGCCCAGGTGCTGGTTCGCCAAGAGCGCCCGCTTCACCTCGAAGGCCGCATCCGCCGCCAGCGCGCAGGCCGCCCCCTCCGACAGGTCGCCGCGCAGCGCGACCTTCATGCGGATCCGCTTGTCCCGGTCGGTGGCGAGCTGGTCCATGGCCTGGGCCGACAGGTTGGGCTGCTCGAGCAGGGCCTGGCGCACCGCCGGGGAGGGGTCCGCCGCCAGCGCCGCCTGTACCAGGGAGTCCGCGGCGGGATGCCGCGTGATGGCCTGCTTGATCTCGACGCTCGCGACGCCGAGCATCGCCATGAGGCTCATGGGCCCCATCTGCGGCATGGCGAGCATGTCCCAGCAGGCTTCTTCGGGCAGGTCCGGGTCCGAGGCCACGGCCAGGAGCGCCGTGTAGCTCAGGCAAGGGTTGTTGAGGGCCGCCCAGCGCACCTCGCGCTGCACGTCCGTGGCGAGCGTCGTGAGGGCCTCTTCGGGGGCCTTGGCGTGCGCGGCGACGCCGTAGCGCACGCGCGGGTTCTCGTCGATGGCCAGCCGGCGCAGGAGCTCCGGGGAGACCGCCGGGTGGAAGGCCACCGCCGTACGGACCTCGGAGACGTGGTCGCGGGCCAGGAGCTCGAGCGTCTCGAGGGCCGCGTTGGGGTTCATGGCCACGTAGTAGCGCAGGAGCGAATCGTGCTCGTCGCGGGCGAGGAAGGCGAGGGTCGCGAGGCCCGTGGTCCCCGCCTGAGCGATCTGGCGCAGGATCTCGGGATCGAGGGGCTCGCCCGCGAGCGCGGTCGCCACCGCCGCGGGCGTGGCCTGCGGGTGGAGGAGGATGTTGCGCCGCACGTCGGGATCGGCGTCGTAGGCGAGGCGCGTGAGCGTCTCCTGCGGGGTGGCCGGGTGGCGGGCCACCATGGCGCGCAGGAAGGCGTCGTCGCGCTCGCCGAGCCGCGCGAGGGCCTCGGCGGAGAGGAAGGGGGACTGGGCGATCGCCCGGGCGACCTCCAGCTCGGGATCGCGCGCGAGCCTCTCGCGGGCGGACGCCGGCAGGTGGGGGTGGGCGGCGAGGGCGGCCCGGATGGAGGGCTCGGGATCCTCGGCGAGGGTCTCGAGGACCGAGGCGACCACCTGCTTGTGATCCAGGATGGCCCGGCGCACGTGCGGCACGGCGCGCACCGCGAGCGTCGCGAGCGCCGAGGCGCCCGTGAGCGGGTGGCTCACGACGGCCTCCTGGACGCGCGGATCGGCGTCCTCGGAGAGTACGCGCAGGAGGTGGCCGTTGGTGCGCGGCGAACGGGCCACCGCGAGGCGCACGCCCGGGTCGGGATCGACCGCCAGGCGCTCCAGGGTCGATTCAGTCGTGCGGCGATCGCTCGCCAGCCGGGCGCGCATGCGCGGGTCCTGGTCCATGGCGAGCGCCTCGAGGACGCTCGCGTCGGCGGACGGATGCTGGTAGACGGCCTGACGGACCTCAGGCTCCAGGTCGAGGGCGAGCACGCGCAGGATCTCGCGGTCGGCCTTGGGGTGGCTGGCTGCCATGCGGCGCACCTGGGGATCGGCGGCGCGGCAGAAGCGGGTCACGAGCGCCGCTCCGCACTTGGGGTGCTCGAGCAGGCGCTGCATGGTCTCGGAGTCGAGGTCGGGGTGGTTGGCGAGCGCCTGGAGCACGGGCTCTTGGACCATGGGGTTGCCGGCGAGCGCCTGACGAACGAGCTCTTCGGGATCGTGGGCGAGCTTGGCGGCGACCGACGCGGGCAGGTCCAGGCGCTTGGCGATCCGGGCGCGCAGGAGGGGGCTCTCATCCGCGGCGAGGGCATGCAGCGCCTCGGCGGGGATGTCCTGACGGTGGGCGAGCATGGACCGCAGCTGGGGATCGGTATCGGCCGCAAGCTCCGCGAGCTGCTTGGAGGAGGCCAGCGGGCTCGCCGCGAGGGACATGCGCTCGCCCGAGGCGTCCGGCACCATGCCCGGAGGCACGGGGGCCCCGAGCCCGCCGTCGAATGACAGCGGCACGGTGCGCGAGCGCTGGAAGCGATCGCGGTTCAACGTGGCGGTCATGCTGCGCGGGTGCCGATACATGCCAAAACCCTCTCAGGCCAAGGGGGCCGTGAGAGGGTTATCGGGAGGTCAAGCCGCGTTCTTGCTCGATTTAAGGTTAAGCGGAGGGAAACGTTTGTCGGCTGTTAAGAGCCTCACAGCGAGACGGTCGCCCCCTGGATGGGCAGGGGGAGCAAGGGGCGGAACGACGAGTTGTCGGGGTTGTCGAGGACGATGGTGGTCCGCAGCATGGTGACATGGCCGCTGCGGATCCCGACGATCGCGTAGCTGCCCCCCAGGAAGCTGCCGTCGGCCTTGTAGGCGTCGGCGGCGACGCTCGCCGTGCCTTCGGCCAGCTGGAACAGGAAGGCCTGGCTGGCGAGCGAGGAGGCGGGCAGCTCCTGGTTCTGCGTCTGGGCGCCCTGCACGACCGCGCACCGGACGCGGGCGACGTCGGAGGCCACGCCCTGGGTCTGGAAGCCCCCGAGCGTCACGCTCGCCTCCAGGGTGCCCAGGGAGATCGGGGCGTCGGTGGGGACCACGGCGCAGCCGGCGGCCGCGAGGCAGCATCCGATGGCGATGAGGCGCTTGCGCATCGTTTCCTCCTAGAACGCGTAGGTCACGAGCTCGAGCGAGCTGGTGGCCAGTTCCCCATCGGGAAAGGACTCCGTGACCGCTTCCCGGTAGCTCCCGACGTCGGGGGCCACCCAGCGCTCGACCTGCACGGCCACCGTCCGGCCGTCGGTGTAGGGGTAGTCGACGCTGAAGCGGAACTTCCGGAAGGGGCGCGACTGGCCCGCGACGGACTCGGAGCCCGTCGCCACCAGCCGGGCCGTGCCGGGCAGGTAGTAGAGATCGTTCTGCTGGGCTTCCTGGGCGCTCGCGCCCCCGTCGCTCAGCTTCACGCGGTGAGGAGCACGCCCTGCCACCTCCACGCGCAGGTAGTTGTTGCCCGTCAGGCCATCGAAGGCCACGGTGTAGACGGCGGCATGCGTTCCCGCGTCGTTCTTCAGGACGTACTCCCAGCGGTTGCCGTCATTTTCCAGGCCCGCGGTCTGGAGGAACGCGAGCTCCGTGGCGGCCGACTCGCTGGCCGCCGGCATGGCGGCGTTCCAGCGCACGACCTTCTCGCGGAGCCCGACCTGGAGCTGCAGGCCGCTGGTGGGCGCGAGCTTGATGGGCAGCGTGACCTGGGAGGTCTGGCCTGAGGTGACGGCCACGTCCGCGGTGGCCGACCCGAGGTTCTGACCCGCGGCGCCGAGGGCCTTGGCGGAGACCTGCCAGGTGCCGACCGAGAGGCCGGAGAAACGGGCCGTGGCCGTGCCGGCGCTGAAGGAGGCGCTCGGGACCATCAGCGTGCGGCCGAAAAACGGGTTGCCGCCCTTGGGCGAGACGCTGATGGACACCGTCGAGACGTCCTCGGCCGTCGCCTGCGTGCTGCGTCCCCAGGCGGCGAGGGTCACCTGGGCCGTGCCGAGCGCGTCGGCCCCGCCGGCGCCGCCGATGAGGGTCGGAACGGCCGTGCAGCCGGCCAGGATCACGAGGCCGAGCAGGGACAGGAGCGACAGGATGGGGGTGATCGACATGCGGACCTCCTACTGGCCGAACGACTTGAGTCGGACGCTCATGCCCTTCATCACGCGGCCGTCCTCGAGGTAGACGGTGTCGTCGGAGGCCAAGAGCCCGACGCCCGGCTCGTACCACAGGTCGATCGAATGGGAGAGCGGGTAGGATGGCCAGTTGACGGTGGCGTCCTCGTCCTCGAAGCCCTGCGTCGTGAGGAAGTAGTGGGTCCCGACGTGAGTCTGGGCGCCCACCGCGAACGAGCGGGTCGCCCCGGTGGTCTGCAGGGCCGCGTCGCCCAGGGTGGCGAAGCCCAGGAGGCGGTGGAAGTCGCTCCACGGCGCGAAGACCCGGTTGGTGTAGAGCGTGCCCGCGATGGTGCCGTTGGCTCGCAGGCTGCTTGCTGATACGGCCGTCAGCGTGAGCGTCTCGGTGCGCGCGTAGGGGCCGAGCTCCGTGAAGACCGACTGGGTGGCCTCGTACTGCCAGCTGGAGTTCGCGGCGGTCGGGACCTGGAAGTGCGCCAGCAGGCCGCCGTTCAGCGTGACGGGATGGGCCTGGCCGTCGCCGTTCGGCAGGAGGTCCACGCGGGCCTCGAGGTCGCCGCGCGGGGCGGCGGCCGCCGGCGCGGGACTCGGCGTGGGGGTGGGGACGGTGGCGGCGACCGCCGCCGACAGGTCGAGCCGCACGGCCTCGAGCACGCCGAGCTCCAGCTTCTTGTCGAAGGCGTTGTCGCTCAGCTTGGTGCCGCCTTCGGCCTGGTCGTAGAGCATCACGGCGAGGGTGTAGTCGCCGGGTTCCAGCTCCTCGTAGGTCACGACCAGCTCGGAGTTCGTGATGCTCACGCCGTCCAGCGGCTTGGTGCCCTTGAGGGCCGCCGCGAGCTCCGCTCGCTTCAGGATGCGGGGCGCGAGCTTGTCGCCGCCCCGGATCTCGATCCGGCCGAACCGGGAGTCCGCGCTCGTCGTTCGCAGGGGGGCGAAGTCCCCCAGGATCGTCAGCTTGAGGGCCGGCTTGGCGCTCGTGGTGGCGCCCGGCAGGGCGCCGGTCTGGAGGGCGTCGCAGCCGATGAGGGGCAGGGTGCCGAGGGACATGAGGGTCAGGGCGGCGAGTTGCCAGCGGCGAAGGGCGCGCATGGACCGATCCACCTCATCTTTCGTGCCGGCCGCCAGGACGCCCGGCGGCTGGGGGAGCTGCCCCTTGTATTCCCGGCGTCCAGGCGTTCGTACCAGGAGAAACAAAAAACCGTCCCCGACGCCGAAGCGTCGGGGACGATGTGCTTGAGCGGGGTTGACGGGGCTCGAACCCGCGACCTCGGCCTTGACAGGGCCGCATTCTAACCAACTGAACTACAACCCCAAGCGACTCCTGTATCGTATCGCGCCGAGCAGCGGAAGTCAACCATCTTTCCGCAAGCTTAAAAGTTCGTTAGGCTTCGTGCGGCAGCCAACGACCTTCATGCGGGGAAGGGGCGGGCGAGAGTCCCGTCCGGGGCGGATCTAGCTCTTGCGGACCACCACGACGTCGCCCACCTTGACCTGCTGGTAGACCTCCTCGATGTGCTCGTTGAAGAGGCGCATGCAGCCATGCGAGGCATCCGTACCGATCGAGTCGCGAGCGAAGGTGCCGTGCAGCTCCTCGCCGCTGTGGCTGGTCTTGCCCGTCTTCTCGTTGAGCCAGGAGAGACCGACCAGGCGCGTGCCGAAGGCCTTGCCGCCGGACTCCGGCCACAGCTGCCGGGCGATGCCGCTGGGGTCGGCGAGCTTGCCGTCCACCACCTTGATGCCGGGCTTGGTGTCCGACTCGACCTTGCCGTCCGCGATGGGGTAGATCTTCTGGAGCTTGCCGTTGGCATCGAACATGAAGGCGCGGTGCTGCTCGGTGCCCACCACGATGCGGCTCATCTTGCCGCGCACCACCTGGGGCTGCTCGAAGGCCTTGGGCGAGAGCTTGGGATCCTCCCAGGCCTTGAGGCCGGGGGCCGGGGCGACCTCGTCGAGGGCGCGCAGGGTGGCCGCATCGAGCACGCCGGTCTTGGGCAGCTTCTGGCTCGCCTGGAAGTTCCGGAGGGCCTGGGCGGTCTTGCCGCCGAAGGCGCCGTCGGCTCCGCCCTCCAGGGCGAACCCGAGGTCCGAGAGGGCCTGCTGCACGGCCTTGACGCCCTCGCCGGAGGCGCCGGACTTGAGGACGCCGCCCGCGAGCACCGCCTTCAGGTCGTCACCGGAGAACCGGGCGTTGCGGAAGCTGGATGGCGCCTGGGGAGCGCGCGCCGGGGTCGCCGGACGGCTCAGCTCGAGGCGATCGCGCGAGGCCTGCCCTTGCGGTTCGGGATCCGGCTCGGGCGAGCGGAAGGATCGGGGCTGCCAGTCCTTCGGAGCCGCCTTCGCGCCAAACAGGGATGAGATCAGACCGCCACTCATACGCTATGCCTCCCTACGGACGAGGATTCGTGATCTCCTTATCCGGCAGGGAGGCATGGGACTTGTGATTTGGCCCCAAAGCTTAGCGCAAGCTAAACCTCAATTTAACGGCTCGGGAACGGCGTCTAGAAGACCCACCCCACGCCCAGATACGGGCCGTTCAGGCTGAGCAGGCTGTCGGGAGCCACGGCGGTCTGGCCGCGCACGCCGAAGTCGAGCCCGATGCCCGGAAAGAGCGGCCGTCCGAGGCCCAGCTTGTAGTCGAAGACGTTGGTCTGCAAGCCGTTGACGAAGAGCCACGGGGCCCAATCCAGGCGGGCCTGCAGGGCAAAGCGCGCGGGCAGGTTCATGTCGAAGATCGCCCCCAGCTTGGGAGAGGTGCCGCTGCCCACGCCGACGGTGCGGACGACACCGCCCAGGTCGGCCGTGAGGGCCGAGCCGAAGGTGCCGCCGCCCGTCTGGAAGATCTTGGCCTTGATCTCGGCCTCGGCGTTGGTGAAGGGGGAGGCCACCGGACCCAAGGTGCCGCCGAAGACGCCGGTGGTGGCCCAGACGCCCGCCGAGAGCCAGGGCGTGAACCACACGTTCATGGCGAGCCCGGGCAGGAAGGCGTTGCCCACCAGGTTCGTGGGGCCCGACGTGTAGTTCCCGTTGGCGTACCAGGCGAAGGTCCCGATGGCCCCGCTCGGCTTGGGGCTTGTGTACCGGGCCGGCGAGTAGGGCTCGGCGGGGACCTGGGCCCAGGCGGGGCTGCCAAGGAGCGCCCCTGCGACGATTCCGGTGAGCGCCGCACCCAGCGGCCTCGCAAACTTGCTCATGCTCCTCCTCCGTCCGGCTAAGGCCCACGCGGAGCCTGGCGCCCATGCTATACAGCAGAGTCGCCAAGACCTTCGGGCAGTTTGGCCAAAGGTGGAGGGGGTGTTGCTACTTTGCCTGGTACGTGAAGTCCCCCTCGTAGGTCTCGCCGTCGACCTTGAGGGTGGCATGGATCGTGTAGGTGCGCTTGGAGACGAGCGTCGGCCAGCAGTAGGTGACGGGCGTGCTCGAGGTGTCGGCGTAGAACTGGAGGGCCTTGGTCTCCTTGGCGCCGGTCGAGTCCGTCATGACGGCCGTTCCTGTCACCGAGGAGCTCGGGCCCGCGGTGCGCAGCTGCGAGTCGTAGGGGAAGAAGGCGAAGAAGACCCGTCCCGAGTTGTTGGCGCTCTCCAGGGGGGCGAACTCCAGCCAGCCCTGGCCGCTCGCCACCACCTGGCCGCCTTCGAAGCCGGGCTCCGGCTTGGTGGCAGTACCGCCCGGCTCGGGGGTGGCCCCGGTCGTGGTGCGGGCGGGGACCGTGGGGGCCTCGGGGTAGATCTCGGTCTGGCAGGCGGCGATCGCGACCACCATCAGGGGCAGCAGGGTGCGCAGGCGCATGGCGTCCTCCAACGGGAAGCGAGGTGACGCAAGGATCTTACCACGCAAACGAGAAAAGGCCCCGCCTGGCGGGGCCTTTTTGCGGGGGTTCGGGCTACGCGTGGGCGGCGACCTTGGGGCCTGCGGCGAGGATCTCGGCCGGGACCTGCCCCTCGAACTGGGCGATGTTGTCGTGGAAGCGCTTGGCGAGCTCCAGCGCCTTGGCGTCGTAGGCCTTGGGATCCTTCCAGGTGCCGCGGGGGTTGAGGACCTCGGCGGGCACGCCCTCGCATGCGGTCGGCATCATGACGCCGAACACCGGGTGCGCCTCGAACTTGGCCTGCTTGAGCTTGCCCGAGAGGGCGGCGTTGAGCAGGGCGCGGGTGTGCTTGATGGACATGCGCTTGCCCTCGCCGTAGGCGCCGCCCGACCAGCCCGTGTTGACGAGCCAGCAGTCCACCTCGCCGCTCATGATCTTCTCGCCCAGGAGCTTGGCGTACACCGTCGGGTGCAGGGCCATGAAGGGCGCACCGAAGCAGGTCGAGAAGGTTGCCTGGGGCTCGGTGATCCCTCGCTCGGTGCCGGCCACCTTGGCGGTGTAGCCCGACAGGAAGTGGTACATGGCCTGTTCGGGCGTGAGCTTGGAGATGGGCGGCAGGACGCCGAAGGCGTCGCACGTGAGCATGACGACGTTCTTGGGGCTCGGGCCCATGCCCGACTCGACGGTGTTCTTGATGGCCGCGAGCGGGTAGGCCGCGCGCGTGTTCTCCGTCAGCGTGTCGTCGGTGAGGTCCAGCCGCCGGGTCTCGGGGTCGATGGCGACGTTCTCGAGCACCGTCGCGAAGCGCTCGGTGGTCGCGAAGATGTCGGGCTCGGCCTCCTGCGAGAGGTCGATGACCTTGGCGTAGCAGCCGCCCTCGAAGTTGAAGACGCCCTCGTCGGACCACCCGTGCTCGTCGTCGCCGATGAGCTTGCGGTTGGGATCGGCCGAGAGCGTGGTCTTGCCGGTACCGGACAGCCCGAAGAAGACCGCCGTGTCGCCTTCTGTCCCGACGTTCGCCGAGCAGTGCATGGACATGACGCGCTCCTGCGGCAGCAGGTAGTTGAGGATGGTGAAGACGGATTTCTTGATCTCGCCCGCGTACTGGGTGCCGCCGATGAGCACCAGCCGCATGCCGAAGTTGACGAGGATGAAGGCCTCGGAGTTGGTGCCGTCGATCTCGGGCACGGCCTTGAAGTTGGGCACGTTGAGGATCGTGAACTGCGGCTCGTGGGTCGCGAGCTGCTCGTCGGTGCCGCGGATGAACATGGTCCGGGCGAACAGGTTGTGCCAGGCCGTCTCGGTGATGACCCGGATGGGCAGCTGGTAGCGCACGTCCGCGCCCGCGTAGCAATCCTGGACGAAGATGTCCTTGCCCTGCAGGTAGGCCGTCACGCGGCGCAACAGGGCGTTGAACTTGTCCGCCTCGATGGGCCGGTTGACCTTGCCCCACCAGATCTTGTCCTCGCTGGACGGCTCGCGCACGATGAACTTGTCGTTGGGCGAGCGGCCGGTGTGGCTGCCCGTGCGCACGACGAGCGGCCCCCGGTGCGCGAGGATGCCCTCGCGGCGGCGGATCGCCTCCTCGATGAGCGCGGGCGGCGTGAGGTTCCAGTAGAGGTGGTTGAAGTTGGTGATGCCGAGGTGGGAGAGATCGATCGTCTTCCGCATGTGAGTCGAGGCCTCCTGGGGCTTCAGCGCCCCGGTCGAACGGTCCGGCACGACAAGGACCCCGGCCCGCGTCGTTGCGGGCCGGTGCACAGAACCCCAGTTTACCTGATTTACGAAGAGTTGTCTCTTATTGTTAAGGCAGGACGATCGGACCGCTCGGGCTCGGCGAGGGCGTCGGAGCCGGCGTGGGCGCGGCGAGCGGAGTGGGGCGCGGCGAGGGCGTCGGCAGAGGGCGCGTGACGCCCGACATGACGATGACGCCGACGGTGCGGTGGCCCCGTTCTTCGGTCACGGGCATGTTCGTGTTGACCCGGTCGTCGACCGCCAGGATCTCGTTGGGCAGGGAGGCCGGATCCGTGCAGCCGATCAGCATGAGGGCGACGACCAGGGTCCCGATCCGAAAAGCTCGTGGCATGTGCTCCTCCGCCCAGACGATCGCTCGGTCATTTTACCTCTGATCGGGCGGCGCCTAACGCGCTCAGCGGCTGCGAGCGCCTAACGAAACTGTTCCTTCAAGCCGCCGGAAGGCGGCCATCGGCGACACATGCCTGGTTTTGTTAGGTGCCTCGGAGGGCCACCTTGGAGGTCGACTTGGCGACCTTCTTGGGGGCGGACTTCTTTGCCACCTGCTTGATGGCCGGCTTCACGGCCTGCTTCACGGCGGGACGCTTGGCGATCGCCTTGCCCTTGGCGATCACCTTGCCCTTGGCGACCTTCGAGGCCTTGGCGGCCTGAGGCCCCGGGAGCCAGGCGA
Source organism: Candidatus Sericytochromatia bacterium (assembly GCA_036676985.1). Taxonomy (GTDB): domain Bacteria; phylum Cyanobacteriota; class Sericytochromatia; order S15B-MN24; family UBA4093; genus DATNQJ01. The sequence continues at coordinate 75,220 of JAKFBU010000001.1, read as the reverse complement.
GGCCCGGGTCCATGGCCACGCCGTTGCGGCGCAGCTCATAGTGTAAGTGGGGGCCGGTCGAGTGGCCGGTGCTGCCCACGTAGGCGATGACCTGGCCGGCGCGGACCGTCTGGCCCTCCTGGACCGCGAGCTTGCTCGCATGGCCGTAGAGGGTGCTCCAGCCTTCCGCATGGGAGAGGATCACGGCCTTGCCGTAGCCGCCCCGGGTGCCCGCGAACGTCACCTTGCCTTCCTTGGAGGCCCGGATGGGCGTGCCGGCGGCCGCGGCCAGGTCGTGGCCGTCGTGATGGCCGTCCACCAGCGCCTTGCCCGTGATGGGGTCGTGCGTCCGGGGCCCGTAGGCCGAGGTGAGCTTCGCCCCGGGCAGGGGGTTCGTCTGGGGCACAACCGCCGTCGGAGACTCCGAGCAGGCCGTGAGCAGGACGGCCCCCAACAGGGCCAGGGCGAAGCGTCTCATGGGCGTTACCTCAGACTGTTGAAGGCCGCGCGGGCGGCCCGCAGGGTGAGTTCGATCTCCTGATCGGTGTGGGCGAGCGACATGAAGGCGGCCTCGAACTGGGACGGGGCGAGGTACACGCCCGCCTGCAGCATGGCGCGGAAGTAGGCGCCGAACTTGCTCGTGTCCGCGACCTTGGCCGTGTCCCAGTCCTTGATCGGGCCCGCGGCGAAGAACAGCGTGAACATGGCCCCCACCTGGTTGATGGTGACGGGCACGCCCGCCGCGTCCGCGGCCTCCTTCAGGCCGGCCGTGAGGGTCTTGGTCGCGGCCTCGAGCTTCTCGTAGGTGCCGGGCTCGCGCAGGACCTTGAGGGTGGCGATGCCCGCGGCGGTGGCCATGGGGTTGCCCGAGAGCGTGCCCGCCTGGTACATGGGGCCCGCGGGTGCCACCAGCTGCATGATGTCCTTGCGGCCGCCGTAGGCGCCCACCGGCAGCCCGCCGCCGATGACCTTGCCGAGGCAGGTCAGGTCGGGCTTGATGCCGTAGCGCTCCTGGGCGCCGCCGTAAGCGACCCGGAAGCCCGTCATGACCTCGTCGAAGATGAGCAGCGCGCCGTAGCGGCTCGTCACGGCCCGCAGGTGCTCCAGGAAGCCCGGCTCGGGCGGCAGGGTGCCGGCGTTGCCGACCACGGGCTCCACGATCACGGCCGCGATCGAGTCGGCGTTCGCCGCGAAGACCGCGTCGAGGGCGGCCGGATCGTTGAAGGGCACCGTCAGGGTGCTTGCGACGGCCCCCTTGGTCACGCCCGGGCTGTCGGGCAGGCCGAGGGTCGCCACGCCGCTGCCGGCCTGGACCAGGAGCATGTCCGCGTGGCCGTGGTAGCAGCCCACGAACTTGACGATCTTCTCGCGGCCAGTGAAGGCGCGCGCCAGGCGCAGGGCGCTCATGGTCGCCTCGGTGCCCGAGTTGACGAGCCGCACCATCTCGATGGAGGGCACGGCCTCAGAGATGAGCTTGGCAAGCTCCACCTCGCCGGCAGAGGGCGCGCCGTAGGTCGTGCCGCGCTCGAGGGCCGCATGCAGCGCCTCTTTGACCGCCGGGTGGCCGTGGCCGAGGATCATGGGGCCCCAGCTACCGATGTAGTCCACGTAGCGGTTGCCGTCCGCGTCCCACATGTAGGCGCCCTCGGCCCGGTCGATGAAGACGGGATCGCCGCCCACCGACTTGAACGCGCGCACCGGCGAGTTGACGCCGCCGGGCATCAGGGTCTGGGCCTCGGCCCACAGGGCCTGGGAGCGGGTGGTGGGATGAGCGGCTTGAGTCACGGACGGGATCCTTTCGATGCGAGGACGACGGTGCGGGCGAGGTGGGTTCCGTTACTTCTGGGGGGCGGACACCGCCGGGCTCGGGCTCGGCAGCTCGGGGTACTTGATGGGTCGGACGATGTCCTTGACGAGCAGGAGGGTCATGAGGCCCAGGAGGAGCACCAGGCCGCCCTGCTGGATGGGCTCCTCGATGCGCTTGGGCACCGGACGGCGCCGGATGGCCTCGATCAGGAGGAAGACCATGTGGCCGCCGTCGAGGGCGGGCAGGGGCAGCACGTTCATGACCGCCAGGCCGATCGAGATGAGGGCCATGAAGCTCAGCATGTCGCGCACGTCGTTCTTGGCGACGTAGGCGCCCGCGCGGCCGATCTCGATGACGCCGCCCAGGTCGTTGACGTTCATCTTGCCCGTGACGAGCTTGGCGAAGCCGTCGACGGTCTGGACGGTCATGTGGCCGGTGGTGCCGACGGCCGCCATGAACGGGTTGTCGGGGCGCTTGTACTCGCGCGACACGTAACTGGGCTGGATGCCGACGCCGATCTTGCCCTGGGCGTTGGGCGTGACCGTCAGCGTCTGCTGCTCGCTCCCGCGCGCGACCACGACCTGGGTCGGCTGGCCCGCGCGCTCGCGCACCGCGGCGATGAAGTCGTCGGGGGCCTCGATGGACTTGGCGCCGACCGAGATCACCTTGTCGCCGGCCTTGAACCCAGCCTGCTCGGCGGGCTGCGCCGGCATGACCTGCGTGACCTGGAGGTCGCCGACCTTGAACTGCACGAAGCCGATGGTGAAGGCCGTGACCAGCAGGATCAAGAAGGCCGAGACGTAGTTGAAGAACACGCCGCCGCTGACGACGATGAAGCGCTGCCACACGGGCCGGTTGCGCAGGAGGCGCGGATCGTCCTCGGCGTACTCGCCGGTCTTGTCGTCGTCGAGAAAGGCGCAGTAGCCGCCCAAGGGCAGCAAGTTGAGCCGCACGTCCGTCTCGTTCCAGCGGAAGCCGAACAGCTTGGGGCCGAACCCGAGCGCGAACTCGCGCACCGGGATCCGCAGCGCCTTGGCGCACAGGAAGTGGCCGGCCTCATGGATCAGGATCAGCACCGCGATAATTGCTGCGACCAAGAGATACCGCTGCAGGTCAGTCATTCCGAGATCCTTTCAGCCTGAAATCAAGCGAGCACGCCGAGTTGCGGGAACAACGCATTCAGGCATTGTACCACGAGGTGCACCACCAGGAAGCCCGCGACCATCTGCAGGAAACCGCTCGCCCAGAGGCGCTGGAGGCGCGTGGCGCGGTGGCTGGGACGGGCCCCGTAGGCCGCGAGCAGGGTGCGGCCCGCGGCGATCGCGCTCCGCAGCTGCAACTCGCTCGCGGGCTTGGTGGTGAAGGCGCGCTGGAACGCCCAGCCCATGCGGCGCCATGCCAGAAACAGCAACAGAGCCGAGCCCATGGCCACGGCCGGGTTGGTGGCGATGGGCAAGAGCAGCTGGGCGCCGAAGATGAGCGCGACCAGGTTGGTGCCGCAGCGCGGATGCTCGCGGGGCTGGCGCTGGAGGTTGCGCATGACCAGGGGCTCGCCCCGCTCGATCAGGTGCACGACCTGGTGCTCGGCGGCATGGAAGCCCGAGAGCGGCGTCAGGCGCAACAGGAAGAGGTACAACAGGAACTCGGCGACGGCCGTGGGCCAGGCGGGCAGGGCATAGCCCTGCGTCAGGGCGAAGCCCTCGAGCACGTTGACGACCACCAGGTGGCAGAGCGCCATGACCACCCCGGTCAGGAAGAGGCCGAAGTCGCCCGCTCCCGCCCGGTGATCCCCGGTGGTGAGGTACACGCCGAGCGGCGTGGCGAGGCCGCCCACCGCCTGCGGGCGCAGGTCGCGGTGCATGGCCGCCAACAGGTCGTTGCGGGAGACGACCCCGCTGAAGCGCCCCGCCTCGTCGACGACGGGCAGGAGCTTGATGCGGCCCGTGGCCATGGTCTCCCAGGCGCTCGCGATCGAGGACAGGGAGCTGCCGGTGGTCACCTCGCGGGTCATGGCCGCGGCGACGCTCACGCTGTCGAGCCCCGCGGCCAAGGAACCCCCCGCGCGGTGCAGGGCCTCCAGCAGGTCCACCTCGGCCACCACCCCCAGGAGCCGGCCATCGGCGACGACGGGCAGGGCGTGGGCCGGAGACAGGCGCAGCTGGTGCAGCGCCTTGCTCAGACTGTCTTCGGGATGCAGGGTGGGGGTGGTCCGAACCAGGTCCGCCAGGCGGACGTCGGGCGTCTCGTCGAGCACTAGGCCCTCCGCGCGGGTGGATGCACGCTATCGTGCCCGCCATGATACCTCCCGCCAGGTCGGTTGCCTAGCCTGGGCGGCACTCCGCCCGCCTGTGAGGCCTAGGAGGCCTCGGGCCATTCTTCCTCCTCTTCGCCGAACCCCTCGTCGGCCAGGAGGCATGCGACGCTCTGGAGGTTGCCGCGCACCGGACAGGGCGCTCCCATCTGCAGGCACTCGCCGTTCTCGAAGTGCTCGCACACGTCCCGCCAGTCGACCTCCGAGGCCTCTTCGAGGGTCTCGAGACCACCTTCCAACCAGATCAGCTCCTCATCCATGGGTCGGCTCACTCCTCTTGGGCGTTCGCTTGGGTGACTCTGCAACGATGACCCCTTGGGTCCGGGTCGAGACCCAGGGTAGCAACCGGGCCATTCCGGGGGTATGGAAGGTTCGCCGAAAGCGCGCTCGCCCGTTCGTGCAACATGATCAGGCGAGGGGCCGGATCCGGGGGGAGCGGCGCGGGATCCCGCGCGGCCCCGGGGGCCTTGCTCGTCTGGACCCGGACAGGAGCCTGGATGGAAAGCAAGTTTTAACCTGGGCCCTGTTATAACCGACCTACCGTGCGGAATAATGCCCCGGAGATCGCCTGCCCTACGAGCTTTCGGTGGACCAGCCGGGCCTCGGGGGTTGCATTCATCACAGATCGCCCGCGCGCGAAGCGCTAGCGTGGTGCAAAGACCATGCGACCAATAGGAGGCAGTTCATTGAGACCGAGGTTCCAGGGCCACCTGACCGTTGCCGCGGCGGCCACCGTGTCGTTGTTGGCGCTGCAGGCGCCGGCCGTCGCCCAGTCGGATGCTGCTGCCACCAAGGGGATGCTCAAGGTCGCGCAGTTGGTCGATCTGGCGCCTAATCACTGGGCCTACGGCGCGATCCAGTCCCTGGTCGAGAAGTACCGCCTGATGGGCGGCTATCCCGACAAGACCTTCCGGGGCGCCAAGCCCGTCAGTCGCTACGAGCTGGCGGCCGTGCTCTCGACCCTCATGAGCCGGCTGGACAGCATGGAGACCCGCGGCACGCCCCCGACGCCCGGGGACGCCAAGCTGGTCGATCGCCTCAAGGACGAGTTCAAGGTGGAGCTGCGCGACCTCCACACCCGCCTGGTCCAGCTGGAGGACAACTCCAAGACCGTCGAGTCGGCCCTCAAGGACCTCAAGTCCAAGGCCGGCGGCGGCGACAAGGTGCACGGCTGGATCGGCGTGACCATGCAGGACGATCCCGAGGATCGCCTCAAGCCGCACGTCACCTCGGGCTTCGAGGTCAAGTTCGCGAGCGAGATCGACGAGAACACGAGCATCAGCGCCTCCATCGGCGGCGGCAAGCCGGCCGCGGCCTCGGGCGGTACGCCGGTCTTCACGCGCGGCGACCTGAAGGACAAGGGCTTGCCGGACGGCCTGATGTACCTCAACGCCAACACCCGCATCACCACCAAGATCCCGTCCTTGGGCGACGCGAGCTTCCGGGTGGGCTTCTTTCCGGGCGGGGCGCTGGTGGGTCTGGGCGGCTTCGCCAGCCACTACGGGGACGGCATCATCGGCTCGGGCCTCTCGGGGCCGTCTGGCAACACCGTGCGGCTCGGAAGCAACGACATCGGCATCGGCGCCAAGTTCAAGACCGGTGCCCTCGGCTACGGCCTCGGCGTGAACACCCAGTTCGTCTACGGCGGCGCCTCCCTGGACCTGGGAGGTCTCGGCGACGTGCGCCTGGTGGCCGACGCCGACCACAACTCGATCGGCAACGTCAACCTGGAAGGCGACCCCACCTACCACGCGGCCGCGGCCCTCAACCTCGGCAGCGACAAGCTGGGCCTGAGCCTGCAGGGCGGCATGACCTACTCCGGCACCAAGATCACGCCCAAGGCCGGCGTCAACTTCATCACCAGCCCCTTCGGCGGCTCCGAGCTGTGCCTGGGCATGACCTACAAGTCCGACGCGGACATGACCACCGGTGAGATCATCCCCACGGGCTACTTCTTCTACCCGGCCCAGGGCTGGATCCCGTCGGTGCTGGTGGGCGCCAAGGAGCCCGAGACCATCTTCGCCGCCAATGGCCAGCAGGGCCCGGGCTCGCTCCTGGGTACCAAGGCGGGTTGGACGGTGCAGCTCGGCATTCCGAACCCCCTGATGCCCAGCCTCACCTTCGAGCTGAACATGCAGTCGAACGTCCTGATGGGTGACTACGATGGCATCGGGTACGCCATCTCGACCGGCACGGACTTCTAGCGGGCAGGACCCTTCCACGGACGTCGCCATGCGGGCGGCGCGGGGCTGGCGCATGGCGTGGCTCGCGGCGCCGGTTCTCCTGGGGCTGGCCTCGGGCTGCGACCTCCTGAGCGGGGTACCCGCGGGCGTCATCGTCGGCGAGGTCCGCTTCGACGGCAAGCCCGCCTCCGGGATCACCGTGAGCCTGCAGACGGTCGCCAACGAGCGCTGGACGGCCTACCAGGTGAACGGCGCGACCGCCGTCTCGACCACCGACTCCACGGGCCAGTACCGCTTCGAGCGCCTCAAGGGCGGCCAGTACCGGGTGCGCTTCGACCTGGCCTCCTCGGTGGTGCTCGTGGGCGGCACGCAGATCGGGCCCAAGCACGTCGGGAGCTGGATCACCAAGGACGTGAGCATCGGCGGTGGCGGGGCGCGCCTCGCCCCCTTCGACGTGGCCTACAACGGCCTCATCTACCCGGAGTCGGGCAAGTCGAACACCTACTCCAAGACGTTCCCGCTGCCCTTCCACTGGCACACGCACCGCGAGGCGTCGCACTACCGGGTGCGGATCTACGACCGCAGCGCCGGGGTGACGAAGCCCGATCCCATCTGGACGAGCGGCTGGACCACCACGCCCGTGACCACCCTCGACCAGGCCACCCAGCCCGGCAACTACCAGTGGGAGGTGGAGCTGGATGCCGGCGGCGGCGGGACGGGCACCAGCGAGCGGCGCAACCTGGATCTCGACTACCAGGGGCCGACGCCCACTCCGCCCCCCGAGGAAGAGCCCTAGCGGTTCGAGTACCACCGATCCGCATAGGGGTTGCGCGGCGGCGGCCTACGCGTGGCCCGGCTCGCGACCCCCACGGCGATCCCGACCACGAACCCGCCGATGTGCGCCCACCAGGCCACGCCCCCGACGTCGGCCCGGGCGGGCGCGAGCATGGAGACGCCCTGGACGGCCTGGATGGCGAACCACAGCACCAGGTAGATCCAGGCCCAGATGCGGATGGTCGTGAGGAAGAAGCCCAGCGGGACCAGCGTCAGGACCCGGGCGTCCGGAAACAGGATGAGATAACAGCCGAGGACGCCCGCGATCGCCCCGCTCGCCCCCAGGTTCGGGATCGTGCTCATGGGGTTGACGGCCACCTGGAGGAGGGTGGCCACCGCCCCCGCGAACAGGTAGAAGAGCAGGAAGCCCACGTGGCCGAGCCGCCCCTCCACGTTGTCCCCGAAGATCCACAGGGAGAGCATGTTCCCCAACAGGTGCAGCCATCCCCCGTGCAGGAACATGGCCGTCAGCACCGTCAGCCACACGTCCGTCTGGATGACGCCATGGGTCAGCTGCAGCCAGGCGGTCGTCACCTCGCGCGGAACGACCGCCCACTGCCGGAAGAACGCCTCGATGGCCGGCCCGAGCGTGAGCTCGTGCAGGAAGGCCACGACGTTCAAGACGATGAGGGCATAGTTGACGACCGGAACTCGTGGCGAGGGGATGTCGTCGTGCAGGGGGATCATCCGGGGCCTCCTATGACGCGCAAGGTGGCCCCAGTCTAGCAGATCCTCCGCTTGCCGTCGGTCCTAGAACACGCTCCAGGTCGCCGCCGTGAAGGGCAGGCCGATGCCTCCGCCCTGGCCTGTCCAGATGGTCGACCAGGCATTCTTGGGCCAGGTCGTCGCCACGTAGGAGACCGTCGCCACGGCCGTCGAGACCGGGACCGTCGGGCCTTGCCATGGCATGCTCGCGGCCAGGCGGGTGCCTCGGTAGTCGAGCAGGGGGTTGTTCGGCCAGGTGACGACGTCGCCTCGCGCGTCGGCGGCCGGCACTCCGAAGTCCGTCGCCGACTGCGTACCGACGGTGAACGTTCCGAACCGGTCCAGCCGGGCCGTGAAGGGATAGCGCTGGGCATCCGTCCGGTCCAGGTTGCTGGGGGCGAAGAAGTGCTCCTCGCCCGGGGCGATGGGGACCAGGTTGCCGGCCAGGTTGCTCGCGACCTTGTTGGCCCAGTAGAGCATGGACGGGAAGCCCGCCGTGCTGGTCCATGGGTCGATGGAGTAGGAGGCCCGATTGAACATCATGGCTTGGTTCGCGTTGTAGCCCTGACCCACGAACTGTTCCCAGAGGGGGCTGCTGAAGCCTCGCGGGCCGTCGAACAGCAGCCGCCGGCGCCAGTAGCGGTTCGTCCCGTTGACGCCCGGCGGAATCTGCTCGATCAGGAAGACGACGTTGGCGTTGTCGGCGCCGACGAGCTTGATGTGCTCATACAGGAAGACGACGCTTTCGGTGGCCGGGCGTGTCGCGAAGTTGAAGCTCAGATCCGACGAGGCCGGATAGACCTGGCCCGTGATCGACGAGTAGGCCGTCAGCTGGTTGTTGCCGCTCGGCGTATCGAGCGTCGGGGCGAAGTAGGGGATCAAGCGATGCGCATACGGCGTCGCGCCGCCGCCCGCCAGGAACAGGCGGTTGACGTTCTCGAGGCCGTTGGCATTCATGTTCTGCCCGTTCGATAGCCGCGGCGAGGCCCCGGAAATGTACTCCGCGCCGCCCAGGTTGATGTTCAGTGCCTGGTGGATACGAACGCCCTTCGAGTCGCCGGACCCCTCGCTGACAGCGAAGATCGAGAATGTGACGGCGTTGGTCTCGAGGAAGTTGCGACCGTCGAACGAGGCCGAGGCCGCATCCATCCCGGGCGTACCGGTGGGGATGGTTCGTCCGTCCAGTCCCACGTTGCGGTAGGTCACCTGGCCGCCGGCGATCTCGGGGCCGTAGTAATCCTGCAGGGAAAGGCGGACGTAGACCGCCACGCGCACGATGGGGTTCTGGCGGACCTGGAAGACCTTGCGCAAGACCGGCTGGCAGAAGACGCCGTAGGGGTACTCGTTGCCGTAGATCCCGCCGCCGCGGGCGTTGGGCCAGATCTTGCTGCCGTTCGGCAGGACCGGCACGTCCGGGCCCCCGTTCGTGAGGACTGGGGGCTTGGGCTCGATCTGCTTGTACCAGTAGGCGCCCGTCGTGTTCTCGTTGCCGATGCTGACCGTGGCGCGGCCCGTCTGTCCCGGTGCGGCGTCGAAGTACTGGACCGTCGAGGCGCTTGCGACGTAGGCCCAGCCCTTGTTCCAGTCGGCCGTCGTGGTGCCGGACCAGTTGGCGAAGGCCTCCCAGTTGCGGATGTTGGCCACCATGCTGAGCTGGCGCACGGGGGTGCTGGTCGACGCCCCGGCCGCCGTCATCTGGGTCTGGGTGTAGGTGGCGAGCGGATAGATGTTGCCGCCGGCGTTCACGTCCGACGGCGCGGAGGTCCAGACGACGTTGCGCATGCGGTCCAGGCCCGGAGAGATCTCGTCCAGCGCCATGTTCAGGCCGATCACCGCGGCGTCCATGGTGTTCTGCCGCTCCTTGGTGAAGCCGGACTGCCGCGTGCTGACGAAGACCTTGGCCATGATGGCCACGGCCGCCAGGCTGAGCACGACCGTGAGCATGATCGTGAAGGCGAGGGTGAAGCCCTGTTCGTTCTTCCGGTCTTTCCGCTGCCGAACCATGTGCACCGTCCTTAGAGCCGAATCCGACCGTTGAGCACGGCGTAGCTGTGGGTGATCTCGGGCTTGGTGCCGCCCGTGGGCTTGATGAAAGAGGCCCGGTTGCCGTTGTCGTCGAAGTAGTACTTCTTGTTGTACACGCGCACCACCAGGATCTTGATCCGGTAGTTGTTGAAGTTGGCGTCGGAGTCCGAGTTGTCGATGGCGGCCCCGCCCTGGTTGATGCAGGTGTCAGCGATCAGGTAGGCGGGCCGTGTGATGGTGTCGACGAACTGGCCGTTCGGGTTGGCCGACGACGTCGCCCCGTTGATGTAGGTCTCTACGTTGTTCACCGGGCCGAGGGCTCCGTACAGTTGCAGGCGCGCGATGTAGGCGATCTGCTCGTCTTCGGGGCTCGCACCGGCGATGCGGGTGCCGCCCGCGTTATACAGGTTGCCGGGCGTGGAGCCGAAGCGGCTCTCCAGGCTGTCCACGCTGATGCCCCAGGTCTGGCCCTGGGTGTTGTGGTCGATGACCGGGTTGGTCGGGAAACGCGGGAAGTTGAGGTACCAGTAGTTGGAGACCAGGACGCTCGCGCTGCCGTTCTCGAGGTAGACCGGGCGGCTGCGACCACGGGTGTCGCTCACCAGGCTGTTCTCGATCTGCGTGTGCATGAGCACGTCGTCGATCTCGGCCTGGACGATGTTCTGGGCGACGGCCAGGCCGCTGACCTTGTTGCGGGCGTTGGTGTAGTTCATCATGACCGATCCCATGCCAAAGAGCACGGTCGCGATGAGGGTCGCGGCGACCGCGACCTCGATGAGGGTGAACCCCGCGTCGGACTGCCTCATGCGCACGATGCCCTCCTTAGTTCTGCTGGGGAAGCGGGATGTTGCGGGCATAGGCATTGGTGGTCAAGGTGTAGACGTCCACGTTGTTGCCCCGCACGCTGCCGGAGTTGCCGACGCGGGAGGTCGAGATGGAGACGGTCGCCGAGTAGGGGCTCAGGAGCGAGGCATTGCTGAACGGGTGCTCGTTGCGGATGGTGAACGGACCGTTGATGTCCCGGCCCATGACGATGTCGGCCATCTTGTTGAGGCGGTAGTTGACGGTGACCGAGTTGCGGCGCACCCCGTTGCTCCAGAAGTCCTGGATGGTGGAGGTGGAGCCCGTCCGGAGGGTGATGTAGATGCCCGAGGTCGCGGCCGTGGTGCTGATCGCGTTGCCGAAGGTGTACCAAGAGGTGGGGTTTGCGACCGCGACGTTGCTGGACGGCGAGGCCTCCAGGCGATAGAGCGGATGGACGGTCAGGTCGTCCCCGGTCTCGCGGCCGCGCAGCTGGCCCGTCGACGGTCCCATCCAGTAGAGGATGTAGCGGGGGCGGCTGAGACCGTAGGGCTGGTCGGTGATGAGGGCCAGGATCGAGGAGGTGCCGTTGCTCGTCACGCCCATCATGGAGGTGGGGACGCCCCGGTTGGTGAAGAAGGTGTTGGCAACGCCGTCCGCCTGAGCGCCCTGGGTGACGATGCCGATGTTCCGGAACGTCTCGGGGTTGGCCGAGGAGCGGAACTCGTTGACGCCGTTCTGCTCGATCGAGATGGTCGCGTAGTGGTAGATGTAGGTCGCCATTCGGACGTCGTCGGCGATCTGGCCGATGGCCTTGGCGGCCTGGTTGATGGCGGTGATGTCCCCCTCGCTGCGGCCGTTCACGCGCTGCCACTGCACCATCATGCTCATGGCCGCCGACATGATGATGACGAATGCCGTGGACGCAATCAAGAGCTCGGTGAGCGAGAAGCCCGCCTGCCGTTGCCGCTGATCCCTTGTGGCTGATTGATGACGCACGTGCATGCTCCGATCCGAAAGCCTCTGAGTCTTTCTTCCCTGCACGGGCGCTCGCTAATCGTCCGGTTTCGCGAACGAAAGAGGCCCCGGGGCATCTGCCCCGGGGCCTGATGGATCTACTGCTTCTTCATGTCGGTGAAGCTGAACGACCCTCCATCGACGTCGGTACCCGTGTAGGTCCCGCTCAGCTTGAGGTCGCCGTTCTTCTTGCGCTTGAGGACGATGTCCCCGTTGGTGTAGAAGCTGCGACCGCTGCCGTTGGTCTGAGGGTTGTCGTTGTATGCCGAGTTGCTGGAACGCAGCGTACCCGACGGGGGAGCCGTGTCCTGAGCAATCAGCGTCCACTGATTGCCGTTCTTCTTGTACAGCGCCGCACGCGGCTTGCCGCCAGAGTTCGAGATGACCACCCGCTGGTTGCCCTTCTCGAAGGTGCCGGTCCAGTTGGTGATCGTGAACGTCTGGTTCTCGTCGTCCACCGTCGACAGATCCACCGCGGGGGTGGGAGTCGGGGTAGGCGCCGGGGTGGCCGTCGGCCGCGGAGTCGGAGCCGGGGTGGGTCGGACGATGGCCACGGGGGGCGGGGTCGGCACGAAGACGATCACCGGGGCGGGCGTCACGTTCCGACCATTGCCGTTGCCGTTGTTCCCGTTGTTGTCCCGGATCGAGCCGGCGCTGACCTCGGCCACCTTGGCCGTCGAAGCGACGGCCTCGTCAGCCTTGAAGACCAGGCGCTTCTTCGAGCCGGACAGCTCGGTCTTGGTGTTGCCCGTGCCGCTGTCGGACATGAAGGTGGAGGACTTGGCCTTGGTGGGTCCGGCAGCTTCCGCCGCCATCACCGCCGAGCCGACGCGACCCACCGTGACGAAGGACGTCCGGGTGATCTCCTCCTTGGACTGCCAGTCGCCGTTGGGCACCCAGTTGTAGACGGGGACCACGACCTGGTAGGCCACCTGGCGCGTACCGGTCTGGACCTCGTAGGCGACGTCGACGTTGTAGGTGACGGTCACCGTCACGGGCTCGTAGTAGGTGTAGGCGACCGTGACCGTCACGGGCACCTGGTAGGCCTCCTGGCGAGGCTGGTAGATGGGATCACGGCCGAGGAAGGCGTACTTCCAGACCTTACGGTTGCTCGTACGGCTGGTGTAGTAGCAGCCGGGATAGCCGAAGTAGCCCCACTCGGTGTAGGACTCGTTGACCCAGGTGTAGCCGTAGTTGTCACGGTAGCCGACCAGGTCGTAGGCCTGTTCCTGGTAGGACTCGGTCACGTAGTAGGTGTAGGGGACCGAGACGGTGGTGGCGACCGTGTAGGGGCGCCAGTAGGAGAACACGCTGCGGTAGCGGGTCACCGGCCGGTAGGCGGTGTACGCGTACTGCACCCGCTCCTGATAGGGAACGGACACCAGCTCACAGGACTGGTAGGGGACCGAGACGTTCTCCCAGAGCGAGTAGGTGTAGCCGCTCACCCAGTAGGTGCGATAGCGGCTGGTGTAGTAGCAGCCGGGGTAGCCGAAGTAGCCGTACTCATAGGTGCCGGCCCAGTAACCGGGGGAAGTGTACCAGCGTTTGACGGTCTCGGTGCGGTAGCGGGTGATCCACTGCCACTGCGAGGTATACCGGGTCTCCCAGCGCCAGCCGTATGCCGTGTAGGCTTCCTGGTCCTGGTAGGCCTGCGTCGTGTAGACGGCCTCGTACTCGGTGCGATACTGGGTCTCCGTGCGGTAGCCCGTGCGAGCGACCTGACGGTACTTGGTCTCGTAGACCGGGCGGTAGCGGGTCTCCTGCTGGGTCTCCTGGCGGTAGCCCGTGCGAGCGACCTGCTGGGTCTCCTGCCGTTGACGCTGCTCCTGGCGGTAGCGGGTTTCGTAGACCGGATCCTGCCGGTAGCGAGTATCCGTGCGATTACCAGTTTGACGATACGACTCCGTGCGCTCGTTGTAGAGGCGAACGGTGTCTTGCTTGCGCCGGATGGTCGTGACCCCGGACGTGGGATCGTAGGCGGCGCTGGTCGTGGACTCGTTGTCCGTGCGTGTACCAACTTCTTGCTGAACCGTGCGAGTGTCCCCTTCCGACTGGGCATAGGCCGCGTTGCTCGTCACCGAGGGCAGCGCGCTCATCCCGACAATCATGAAGGCGCTCAACACGGCGTTGAGTGTCTTACGCCATGTGTTGCTCATGATGGATCCTCCAAAATGGCCTGCAGGCCGCTGCGGGAGCCTGAGGTAAGGTGCTTTCGGAGCTCGGTTGTCAAGGTCCATGGAGCGGGCTCAAGCTCGCTCGTATCTCCAAGATACCCGTTGACTGTTCGCTTCTTTCGGGATCTAACGAACATTTATTGGACCCCTAATGATGCCTTGGACGCTTCTAATGGTTCAGTGGACGATTACTCGCCAGAAGCGCACAATGGGTCGGGATCCGGTCGCCGGGCACTGTCGTTAGGTGGCAAGCAATCTGGGTAAAATCCCTTAGACTAGCGGCGGCGACGGGTCCGGAATTCCGCCGTCCAACAGTCTCGAGGACGTGCCAAGGAGAAAGGAGCCTCCGATCTTGAAACGGTTTGCCATGGTCGCCGGTACGCTGGTGTTACTGGCTCCGATGTTCAGCTCCCCGGCGATCGCGGCCTCCCCGACGCCGGTGGATCAGAAGATCTTCGCGGCGCTGGCCGAGGCGCGGGCCGTCTCCCTGGAGACCAAGGGTGCGATCTGGCCCGGGTTCGATCTGGGCTCCCAGCCCATCGCCATTTACCAGCCGGGCCGGGGCGGCTTCCTGTTCAACCATCCCAGGCCTCCCAAGGGCTTCGAGGCCGTCTCCAACGTCCCGGCGAGCCTCAAGGGTCGCGTCTACGTCCGCTGGGGCACCGTGCCCGAGTTCGAGAAGGCGCGCGATCTGAACCTCCAGTTCGCAGGGGCCAAGATCGCCTTCATGCCGTACCAGTACCTGGCGTACGACAACGACGTCCAGCCGCGCGAGTTCTTCGCGCCCCTGTTCGCGATCTACACCCAGCAGAACTTCGCGGACTTCGCCGAGTTCCAGCGGATCGCCGACGGCGCGAGCAGGGACTATCCGACCGGCAACGTGGAGAACACGGCCCTGGCGAACCTCGAGAACAAGATCCTCTCGATCGCCCTCCAGGAAAAGAACGCCCAGAAGCTCGACGATCACGCCCGGTACTTCGCCGCGGTCCGCCATGCCCGCCACCAGAAGCTCGAGCGCAAGTTCGCCCGTTACGAGAGCCTGGCCGAGACCCACGAAGGCGCGATGCGCTACACCGAGACCGAGTACTCGGCCTACGGCGCCTCGTCCAAGCACAAGACCCTGCCCGGCATGAAGTGGGAGAGCGAGGACGAAGCCACCCGCGGGATCATCGGCCGCCTCTCGCAGCCGCTCGACAGCGAGGAGACCCGCCGGTCCCGTCTCTCTGCGACCGGCGCCGCGCTCGGCCTCCTGATGGATCGCCTCGGCAACGCCAACTGGAAGGGCATGGTCACGAGCGGCAACACCATGGACGAGGCGATCGCCCGGGTGGCCAAGTTCAGCGACAAGGACGGCGCGCGCCTCTTCGCGACCGCCAAGCAGCTCTACGGCTACGATCAGCTCTTTGCGGAGGCCAAGGACACCTGGACCCGCTTCCCGTCGAGCTACAAGGACTTCATGAACAGCCCCGGGACCAAGGTCACGATCACCGGGCTCACGAAGGTCAAGGACAGCGGCGGCCATGAGCTCGACCCCAAGAGGGGGGGAGAGTGGATGCGCGTCAGCTCGCCCACTCCGCCCATCGAGATCGACCGGCAGACCCTCTTCGGCTACCGGATGGACGTCCTGAACTACCGCAAGGGCGGCGTCAACGTGGTCCTGCGCCAGACGCCGGTGGCCATGAAGAGCTCCGATCTGTCGTGGCCCTTCTCGAACGTGATGTTCTTCCTGGAGCCCAAGAGCGTGAAGGTCGAGCTGGACGGCCGGGAGCAGGCCCTCAAGGCCGGCACCTACGCCTTCAAGCGCGAGCTCAAGATCATCGGCGAGAAGGTCAACGTGATGGCCACCCAGGGCAGGCTCACGGTCCGGGACAAGGACGTCACCATCCACATCCAGCGCTAGCACAACGCCGAACGGCCCCGGGAGCTCGCTCCCGGGGCCGTTTTTCAGTTCTCCAGCTGGAAGAGGGCGTACTCCTTGTACGGCTCGCCGCCCCGTTTGGCGGACATCTTGAGGCTGACGTTGTCGTCCCGCATCAGGGCGTGAACCGTCTGGGCGTACCCGCGCTCGGCCGCCGCACGGTGGAAGACGTGGGCCAGGGCGAGGGCATGGGTCCCCATGCGCCGCCCCGGCATGACGCCGAAGGTCTTGAGCAGCGCCTGCTTGGCTCCGGCGCGCTTGGAGAGGAAGCGGAGCTTGGCCAAGAGGTCGCTCTTGCCGTCCATGGCCCGCAGGGCCTCCCCGTAGTCCGGCAGGCCGAACACGAAGCCCATGGGATCGTCGTCCTTGAACAGGAAGTAGCAGAGCTCCGGGTCCATGATCGAGCGCATGGGAGCGTACAGCTCGCGGAACTCCGTGAAGGTCACGGGCCGCCACATCCATGCCCCCGTGAAGATCCGGGTGGACAGGTCGTACATGAGCTTCAGCTCGTCGTCGAAGCGCGCCCGGTCGAACGTTCGGAAGCGCAAGCCGGAGGTGATGGTGCGCTCGTAGTCCCGCTGCAAGGACGCGGCGCACTCGGCGGAGTCGACGATCGTCGAGGCGTAGCTCCGGCAGACCTTGAAGCCGAAGCGCTCCCAGTGCGTCGCATAGTAGGCGGGGGTGTAGGGCTCCAGGAAGAAGGCCCCGTGCTCCTGGCCCTTGGTCATGAAGCGGTAGGGATGATAGGTGCTGGTGTTGAGCGGGCCGCGCACGGTCTCGATCCCCTGGGCCGACAGCCAGTCCACGGCCTCCGCGAGGACGGCCGCCGTCGCCTCGTAGCGATCGGGCGCCTCGAAATAGCCGATGAAGCCGATGGCCTCACCGTCCTCCTCGTAGCGGCGGTTGATGATGGCCGAGCAGCGGGCGACCGGGGTCTTGCCCTCGTAGGCCAGGAAGTGGACCATCCGCCCGTGCTGCCGGAAGGTCGCCTCGGGCGAGAGCTGCCCGCGCACGGAGTCCCGGAAGGGCGGGATCCAGTGGGGATCCGACCCGTGCAGCCGGTAGGGCAGGTCGATGAAGCTCTCGAGGAGCTGCGGATGGTACTCGAAGCGAACGACTTCCATGCGCTTCCCATGCCCCTGGCGGGCGGGGCTAAAACGCTAGTCGGCGGCGCCGGGAAGGGCCTTGTTGCCTTCCGGGTGGATCCAGCCCACGACGAACATGTCGTTGCTGTAGCCCTGGCGGCTCGTGGGCAGGGCCGGCATGGACCAGGTCCCGTTGTGGTTGGTCAGGGGCAACTTGTGCAGGTGGTCCTCGGGACGGGAGGCGTTGGTGTTGAAGGGGACGTTCGCCTCGTAGACCGTGACCTCCCACTGGCTGCCCTTGGGCACGACCTCGGTCACAAGCGCGATGTGGAACTCTTCGCCGTTCAGGCTCTCGGCGACGAGCACGTCACCCGCGCGCGGGGGGATCGTGCCGTCGTTGAGGTAGCCGTTGTAGCCCCCCTTGAGGGATGGGTCCGAGGCCATGAGGCGCAGGTCGTCGGCCAGGTTGTGCTGGGCGCCAAAATCGGCGTCGAAGGAGCTGCCGGACTTGCCCGCCTTGGCGCGGGACTCCCGGAAGTAGCGCATGGCGAACTCCATGCACTGCTCGACGGTGCCGAACGAGGCGCTCTTGTCGCGCGGAGCGATGGCGCGATCGATCTCCATCCGGGAGCGGTTGGCGAGGATCTCGCGGACCCGGGGGTCCAGGGACACCTGGTCGCGGACGAGGCCCTCGAGCAATTCTTCGTTGGTGACCTTGCCGTCACGGTTGGTGTCGATGGCCTGACGCGCGGCGGCCGTGACCTCGTACTGCTGATCCGGCCGGAAGATCGGCTTCAGCAGCTTGGACATCAGGCTCTGGGCGGCGATGCGATCCATACGACTCCCCTGCGGACGGTACGTAAGAGCGTTATCGGTCGGGGGGTGTCAAGCTGACGTTAAATCGAAGCAAAGGGTCGGACCACGTGCGCCCGCAAGACGATCGGGTCGCGGCTGGGTAAATTGAGGTGTGAGCACGCATCCAGGGGAGGAAACGGGTGGAGAGGCGCAGTATTCGCAAGTGGTGGCTGACGCTGGGCGTCCTGCTGCTGATGGCGCGGTCGGCGATCGCCGCGCCCGCGATCTCGGACCTCGAGGAGCGGGTGCTGCAGGCGATCGCCCGTCACGCCGACCGCGAGGCCGCCACCATGCTGGTCGAGACCTGGCAGCAGGCGGCGGGGGGTGCCGTGTCGCCGGCCAGCGTGGCCCTCAACGAGGGGCTCAAGGGCCACTACCTCACGGCCAAGCAGCTCATGACCCGCGTGGTCGCCGACAACTCGAACGATCGCACCGCGCGCCTGGGCTCGCTGGTGCTCATCCTCCTGGAGGGCAACCCGCCGGCCGGCCGAACGGCCCTCGAAGAGCTGGCCACCCAGTATCCGGAGAATCCGCACCTCCAGCGCCGCTACTCGGACGTCCTCGAGTCCATGGGACTGCCCTCGGCAGCCCTGCCCCGTCCCGAGGAGCCGACCGACCCGGAGGAGCTGCCGGTGTCGGAGCCTGCCGCCCCCGAGCCGGGTGACGCCGCCGTACCTGCCACGCCGGCCCCCGAACCCCCGAAGCCCGCCCCCTCCACGACCCCGCGGGAGATTCGCCCCGTCCAGGCGGAGTCGGTGCGCGAGCAGCTCCTCCGGCAGCTGGCGGAGGCCCAGACGCGCCAGGCACGAGAGGAGGCCGAGCGGCTGCGCAAGGCCCGCGAAGAGCAGGCCCGCAAGCGACGCGAGGAGGCGGCGCGGGTGGAGGCCGAGAAGAAGCGCCGCGAGGAGGCCGTGCGGCTTGCGGCCGAGCAGAAGCGTCAGCAGGAGCAGGCCCGCCAGGCGGCCCAGCGCCAGAAGGCCGAGCACGCGCGCCTCGCCAGCGAGCAGCGAGCGGCGGAAGCCCGTGCGGCTGCCATCAAGCAGGCCGATCAAAAGAAAGCCGCCCAGGCGCGTCAGGCCGAGGCGGAGCAGGCGAAGCGCGCCCGGCAGGAGCAGGCGCGTCTGGCCGCCGAGCAGAAGAAGCGCCTGGAGCGGGCCGAGCAGGAGCGGTGGCTCGCGGCCCGTCGCAACCAGCCGTCGGTGGATACGGTGCGTCCGCCCGTGATCCCGACGCCGCCCCCGGTGGAGGCCGCGACCTACGTCCTCAAGCCCGTGACGATCGCCAACCGGCGCGTCTGGATCGGAGAGGAGCGGGCCTCGGTGCATGCGCGCCTGGGCCGTCCTCGCAGCGTCGAGAGCGGGGGGCTCGAGCGCTATGCCGGCCTGAGCGTCTGGTACGACCGGAGCGCCAAGGTCGCGACCTTCGAGGTGGACAGCGCGTGGTACCACGGGCCGGGCGGGGTGCGTCCCGGTTTGACCCTGCGCGAGGTGCTCAGGGCCCTGCCGAACTCCGACGGCCTCTTCCACTTGCCGGCCGTGGGGCCGGATGCCACGAGCTCGCTCTACGTGCTGTCGACGGTGGACGGGACCCTCGCGGAGCTGCAGTTCAACGACGAGGTGTGGCTCTCGACCAACGTTCGGACCACCACGCCTGCGGCCGCCACTCACCTGTACGAGGACTTGCTGCAGAAAGGGCCCGTGCGGCGCCTCGCGCCGGACTACGTCTTCGCGCTGGAGGCCCGTCGCAAGCCGCTGCCGTAGTAGTTCGGCGAGTATACCCACAACAAAACCGTTCGTCTTGAGCCTGGTCGAAAGCCTGTCCTGAGCCTGTCGAAGGGGCGAACGGTTCCCTATTCGTACCTCAAGCACTCGATCGGCGCGAGGTTCGCGGCCCGGTGCGCCGGGTACCACCCGAAGACGATGCCCGTGAGCAGCGCCGCCCCGAAGCCGATGCCCGCCTGAAGCGGCTTGAAGATGAAGGGCCAGTAGCCGAGCGTCAGGTTCAGGACGCCTGCGAGCCCCCATGCCACGAGCACGCCGCCCAGGACCCCTAGCAGCCCGCCGAGTCCCGAGAGGATCGCGGCCTCGGTGAGGAACTGCCGCCGGATGCTGCTCTGGGTGGCCCCCACCGCGCGCCGGATCCCGATCTCGCGCGTCCGCTGCGTGACCGTCACGAGCATGATGTTCATGACGTTGATGCCGCCGACGCCCAGGCAGACAAGCGCGATCGCCGCCTCCAGCCCCCCGATGATGAGCCCCACCACCGCCTGGCTCTGGGCGTTCTTGACCGGGTCGGTGACCTCGAAGTTCATGATGCCGTGGTGCCGCCCGAGCACGATGGCCTTGACCGCGTAGGCGAGCCTGGCGAGGCCCAGCTCCTCGAGGGAGGACGGGGTGGCCTTGACCACGATCTCGCGCAGGTCCTTGCTGCGGGCGAAGCGGTCGATGTAGGTCGTCTCCGGCACGATGATCGTGCCGTCCCAGGTGCGGAACGAACCCTTGCCGAACGAGGGCTTCTTCTTGGTGATGCCGACGACCCGGAACCGCTCGCCCTTGAGCTTCACCTCCTGGCCCAGGGGATCCTTGGCGTTCGGCAGGAGCTGCTTGAGGGCCTCCGGCCCCACGACGGCCACCTTGGTGTGGCCGAACACGTCGCCCTGGGTGATGAAGCGCCCCTTGTCGACCTCGAGGCCGTAGAAGCTGAGCGCCTCGGGCATGCTGCCGACCACCCAGACGTGCTGACCCCAGCGCTCGCCCCAGGGCACGCGCATGGAGTACTGGTTGAGGACCTGGGCCCCGCCGAGGGTCCCGGCCCCCGCGAGCGCCCGCGAGTCGAAGCGGTTGAGCGGCACTCCAGCCTTGCCCGTCTCGTCCTCCCACCAGCGCCGGTTGACGTTGATGATGTCCTCGCCCGCGGCCTGCTGCATGCCGCGCTCCATGTACTTGCCGAGCCCCTCGACGGCGCTCGAGAGCACCACGAGCGTCCCCACGCCCAGGATGATGCCGAAGAGCGTCAGAAAGGCGCGGAAGCGCTGGGCGGCGAGCGTGGCGAAGACGCTCTTGATCTCGTCGAGGAAGGTCATGCTACTCGGACCTCAGGCAGAGGATGGGATCCAGCTCGGCCGCCTGCTTGGCGGGATACCACCCGAAGAACAGGCCCACGCCGGCAGAAGCTGCAATCGCAAGGAACACCGCCGGCTGGCTCACCACCCCGACCCAGCTCTTGTTGATCTGCGGGCCGACCACGCTCGCGAGCCATGCCAGGAAGACGCCGAGCACGGCGCCCACGGCCGCTCCGAACAGGCTGAGCACGATGGCCTCCACCAGGAACTGGCGCATGATGGTGCCCTGCGTGGCGCCGACCGCCTTGCGCAGCCCGATCTCGCGCCGGCGCTCGGCCACGGCCACGAGCATGATGTTCATGATGCCCACGCCCCCGATGACCAGGCTCATGCCCGCGATCAGGCCCACGATCAGGATCATGCCGTAGAACACGGCGTAGAAGCCCTTGAGCATGCCCCCCATGTCGAAGATCTGGAAGTCGTCCACCTGGTTGTGGCGGTGCAGGAGGATGGCGTTCACCCGGTCCAGGAGGTCGCCCGAGCCCGCGTCGGCCCGGCGGGTCATGGCGATCATGGCCACCCGGCCGTCGGGCTGCAGGGCCGTGAGAGGGGCGATGACCAGGTCGTTCCAGCTGAAGCCGAAGTTCATGCCGCTCTTGGGCGTGAACTTCAGCTTGCCCACGATGCGGTAGCGATCGCCCTTGACGACGATCTGCTGGCCCACGGCCTGTTCCTTCTTGAAGAGCTTCTGCGCCAGCTCGTCGCCGATGACGCAGACCCGCGCCTCCTCGGCGAGGTCCTGGGCCGTGAGGTTGCGCCCCGCTTCGAGCGGCATGGCGAAGGCGCCCAGGTAAGCGGGGTCGCTGCCGATGAGGTCCGTCTGCTTCTCGGGCTCCCCGGGCCGGCGCACGCTCACCTTGTCGCCCTGGTACAGGGCCGTGATGCGCTCGATCTGCGGCAGACGCTCCTGGAGGGCCTGAACGTCGGCGTAGGTCATGCCCTTGGTGTAGTTGCCCGCCTTGCGGGCGGCCTTCTTGGGCGAGTCCCCCCAGATCATGATGAACCGGCTGCCGCCGATGTCCTCGATGCCCTTGGCTAGCGTCGCAAGACCGCTCTGCGCCAGGCTGGTCAGGAGGATGACCGCCAGCACGCCGATGGTGATGCTCAGGACCGTCAGGGTCGAGCGCATGCGGTACGCCTTGAGCGTCTTGAGCGCGAGGCGCAGGTACTCGCCGACCATGGCTAGAACTTGACGCTGTTGTCCGCCGACGAGGCCGGCTTGATGAGGACGGTATCACCCGCCTTGAGCCCCGTGAGGATCTCGACCTGGTGGTCGTTGGTCAGGCCGATGGTCACCTTCTTCTCCTCGGGCTTCTTGTCCTTGCCGGGCAGCTTGACCGTGCCCTCGTCGCCCTTGCCCCGGATCACGGCCTCGACGGGCAGATAGAGGGCCTGGGCCTTGGTGGTCACCTGGATGTCCAGGTCCGCCGACATGCCGGGCTTGAGGACGTCGGCGTCGGTGCTCGTCAGCATGGTCTCGATGGGGAAGGTCTGGATGGTGCTGTTGCCGTCCTGGGACTTGTCAGCAGCAGGCGCCACCTTGCGGATCTCGCCCCCGAAGATCTTGCCCGGCGCCGAGTCCACGCGGACCTCGACGCGCTGGCCCTTGCGGACCTTGCCCACGTCGATCTGATTGAGGTTGCTCGCGATGACCAGACGGTCCAGGTCCGCGACCGTGAGCATGCTCGTGCCCTGGGCCGTGGCCGACACGCCCGGCGAGACCATCTCGCCCACCTCGATGCCGCGCTTGATGACGGTCCCCGCCATGGGCGAGCGAATCGAGGCGTAGGAGAGCTGGTCCTCCATGGCCCGCAGGCGGACGTTGGCCTTGTCGAGCTGGGCCTGAGCCTCCTGGATCTCCTCGCGCCGGCTGCCGGCCTGGAGCTTGGCAAGCCGGCTCTTGGCGGCCGCGAGCTGGGCGCGGGTGGCGTCGGACTCGCTCTGGGCGCTCTCCGCCTCGCGCGGGGTGATGGTGCCCGCCTTCACGGCCTCCTGGCTGCGCTGCCAGTCGGCCTTGGCACGGTCGAAGGAGGCCTGGGCCTGGGTGACCTGGGCCTTGGCCTCGGCGATCTCCTCGGGGCGCGCGCCCGCCTTGAGGATGGCGAGGCGCGCCGTGGCGCTGGCGCGGTCCGCCTCGGCCTGGGCGCGCTCGCGCTCCATGTCGGTGGTGTCGAGCTGGATCAGGAGCTGGCCCTTCTCGACCTTGTCGCCCACGTCCACCAGGAGCTGGGCGACCTGACCCGCGACCTTGCTCTTGATCTCGACCTTGGTCAGGGGCTGGACGGTGCCGGTCTCGGAGACGACGACTTTCAGTTCGCCGCGCTCGACCTTGGCCGTGGGCTCCTTGGAGCCCTTGCCCTTGCTGAGCACCATGGCGGAGACGCCGGCGATCCCGACGGCGCCGGCGACGCCGAGCGCGATGAAGAGTTTGACGGGGCGGGCCACGGTGGACTCCTTTGCTTACAGGGTGCCGAGCGCTCGCGCGAGCTCCGCGCGGGCGACTTCGAGGTCGACGAGGGCCTGGACGCGCTGGGTGCGGGCGGTCACGAGGCTGCCGAGGGCTTCGTTCACCTCGACCTGGGGCGAGTAGCCTTGCTGGTAGCGTGCCTCGACCCACTTGAGGGTCTTGGCGGCGATGCCGTCGCTGCGCTCGGTGATGGCCAGGCGCTCCCTGGCGCCCTTGACGCGCACGACGGCCAGGTCGATCTCCTGGCGAATGCTGCGGCGGGTCTTCTCGAGCTCGGCCTCGGCCTGCGCCAGATCCGCCTCGGCCCGGGCGATCGCGCGCGCCGTGCGCCCGCCGTCCCAGACGTTGAAGTTGGCCGCCAGGCGCAGATCGGCCGTGCCCAGCGCGCCGGTGCCGGCGTCCCGGGCGCCCGAGATCGGGTTGTAGGGGTTGTTGCCGAGCTGGTAGGTGCCGATGGCCGAGAGCTGAGGCCACAGGTCGCCGCGGGCGGCGGCCACCGAGGCCTGGGCCGCGGCGCGGCGCGCATCGGCCGCCTGGATCTCCGGTCGCTTGCCGAGCCGCTCCAGGAGGTCGGCCTCCGCGGGCTCCTGGAGGGCCGACTTGAGCGTCTCGGGCTCCCCGTCGATCTCCAGCTCCTGGGCGGAAAGTCCCACCAGGGACGCGAGCTGCAGCCGTGCCTCCTCGGTCGACTCCCGGTATTGCAGGTGAGCGCCCTTGGCGTTGAGCACGCCGACCTCGGCGCGGTCCACGTCGCTGATGGTCTGGCGGCCGAGCTGGAAGCCCGTCCGGGTCAGCTTGAGCGTCCGCTCCGTCTGCTCGATGGCCGTTTGCTGCACGTCCTCGATGAGCTCGGCCTTGCGCAGGGTCCAGAAGGCCCGGGTCACCTGCAGCGTCAGGTCCGCGCGGGTGGCGTTCGCCTGGGCGGAAGCCGCGTCGCGGTTGCGCTCCGCGGCGAGCACCGAGTTGGAGAGCTTGAAGCCCGTGAACACGGGCACGGTGAGGCCGACCGTGCCGTTGTAGCTGGTCTGGTTCGGGTTGGCGTTGGTAGGAGCCGGCGTGCTGCCGAAGGCCTGGCTCTGGGACGTGCGGTTGAGGAACGAGACGTCGGTGGTGACCTGGACCCGCTGGCTCTGCGCGTCCCCGATGGCCAGATCCGCCACCTTGGTGCGGGCCTCGGCCATCACGGCGTCCGGATGGGACGCGAGCGCGCGCTGGATGGCGGCCTCGAGCGTCAGGGGCTTGGCGGAGGCCAGGGCCCCCGGGGCCATGAGCCCCAGGAGGCACAGGGAGAGGGCTAGGCGCTTCATGCGGTGGTCACCTGAGGGGCAGCGGCCGGATCGTTGGCCTCGTCCGAGAGGATGCGACCGTCCCGGAAGCGGATGATGCGGCGCGCGTAGGCGGCGATGTCCGGCTCGTGCGTGACCAGGATGACGGTCATGCCCTGCCGGTTGAGCTCGGTGAAGAGGTCCATGATCTCTTCGCTGGTTCGGGTGTCGAGGGCCCCGGTGGGCTCGTCGGCGAGCAGGATCTTGGGCTGGTTGACGATGGCGCGGGCGATCGCCACCCGCTGCTGCTGGCCGCCCGAAAGCTGGTTGGGCTTGTGCTCGGTACGCTCGGCGAGCCCCACCTTGCCGAGGGCCGAAAGCGCTCGCTGACGCCGCTCGGCGGGCTTGACGCCGGCGTAGAGCATGGGCAGCTCCACGTTCTCGACGGAGCTGGTGCGCGGCAGCAGGTTGAAGCTCTGGAAGACAAAGCCGATCTTCTGGTTGCGGATCCGGGCGAGCTCCGCGTCGCCGAGCTTGGAGACCGCGACGCCGTCCAGGGTGTAGTCGCCGCTGGTGGGCCGGTCGAGGCAGCCGACGAGGTTCATGAGCGTGGACTTGCCGGAGCCGGAGGCCCCCATGATGGCCACGAACTCCCCTTCCTGGATCCGGAGCGAGACGCCGTCCAGGGCGTTGAACTCCTGATCACCGGTCTGATAGCGCTTGGTCAGCTGACGAATCTCGATCATGGCGGCCTTTGAGCGGAAAAGAGGGCTCAACCGCCCCATTGTACCGCAACAGCGGCCGCTTTGCTCCGAAAACGGAGGGCGGGCCATGCCCGCCCTCCTGCCTAGGCCTGATCCGTCTGTTGATCGATCCGGTTCTCGGAGCCGCCGACCAGCTCCTCTTGCCGGTTGATCGAGACCTTGCGCGGCTTGAGGGTCGGGCTCAGCGGCGCGCGGAGGGTCAGGACGCCGTTGTTGAAGGAGGCCTTCGCCTGCTCGGGATCGATGGGCACCGGCAGCTCGACGGTGCGGAAGAACGATCCCCAGCGCCGCTCGGCGCGGAAGAGGTTCTCGTCCTGGACCTCCGACTCGCGCTGGGTCTGGCCCTGGATGGTGACCATGTTCTCGGTGGCGTTGATCTCCACGTCCTTGATGTCCATGCCGGGCAGCTCGGCCTCGACGACGACGTCGTTGCCCTGGGTGTAGACGTCGAGAGACGGCCCCTGCGTGCGGAACGAGGGGATCATGACGTCCTCGAACATCCGGTTGAGTTGGTCGCGGAGCGTGCGCATGCCGCTCGGCTCCCATCTGGTGAGTGCCATGGGGATCCTCCCTTCTGATCGGGTGCATGCCGCTTGATGGGCGCCTTCATCTTATCTCCCCAAAACGGCGCCACAAGGCGCGTCCGACCCCCACGGCGGAGGGCCGTGCGCGGTGGCCGGAGGCATCGGTCGTGCGCTTGAATCGGCGGGGGCGATCGCCTATGGTGACGACAGACCGGGGTCGACCCTCGATCGACTGGAGGCGGGCATGCGCGGCTTTCGGATCGCCACCCTGTTCGGGATCCCCATCGAGATCAACCCGTCGTGGCTGTTCATCTTCGCGCTCATCCTGTGGTCCCTGACAGTGGGCGTGTTCCCGCAGACCTACCCGGGCCTGCCGCGCGGGTCCTACCTGGCCATGGGCCTCGCCACGACCTTCCTGTTCTTCGCGAGCCTGGTCGCCCACGAGCTCTCCCACTCGCTGGTCAGCAAGCATTTCGGCCTGAGGGTGCGGCGGATCGTGCTCTTCGTGTTCGGGGGCATCTCCGAGACCACCCAGGAGCTGCCCAGCCCCAAGGTCGAGTTCCTGGTGGCGGCCGCAGGCCCGCTCATGAGCTTCCTGCTCTCGGGGCTCTTCGCCCTCCTGGCGTGGATCACGAGCACCCGGCTCGGCCTCGAGCCCCTCTCGGCGGTGGCGGCTTGGCTGACGATCGTCAACCTGGCGCTAGGCCTCTTCAACCTCCTGCCGGGCTTTCCCCTGGACGGTGGCCGCATCCTGCGGGCCGCCGCCTGGCAGGCGACGGGGAGCCTGCGCCGGGCCACCCGGGTGGCCTCGCGCGGGGGGCAGCTCGTGGCCGGCCTCATGATGGTCTGGGCCGTGTGGCGCCTGATGCGGGGAGATCTGTTCGGGGCCGTGTGGGTGGGGGCGATCGGGTACCTGCTCTTCCAGGCGGCGGGCAGCACCTACGGGGAGCTGCTGGTGCAGACGGCCCTCTCGCGGGTCGGGGTCTCGGACCTCATGAGCCGCGACCCCAAGGTCCTCTCGCCCGACATGACCCTCCAGGAGGTGGTCGACGACTACCTGCTGCGCTATCCCTACGGCGGGTACCCGGTGGTGGACGGCCACCTGGACGGCGTGCTGCAGGCCAACGACATCAAGCAAGTGCCCGCTGCCGAGTGGCCGCATCGCCGGGTGGGGGAGGTCATGACGCCCCTCAAGGAGGCGGAGGCCCTGGATGCCCATGCGTCGGTGGCCGATGCCGTCACGCGCTTCAACCAGCTGGGCGTGGGCAGGCTGCCGGTGCTGGACGAGGGCCAGGTCGTGGGCGTCTTGAGCCAGTCGGACGTCGTCCGCTGGCTCTCCTGGCATCCGGAGGCCGCCCAGGGCGACTGAACGCGAGCGCAACGGACTCTTAATGCCGATCTAACGTCTGGAACCAAGATTTGACGTAGGTTCCGCCGGGTCGGGGGGGATAGAGACATGACGGTCCCCGATTCCGGAGGTACAGCTGCATGGACGTCTTCCAGTCCCAGAACATCGACATCGTCACCAAGCCCGTGGTGCGCCCGGCGGCCCCGCCGCCCGACGCCTTCAAGGCGGAGGACATTCAGCTCGCCCCGCCCGCGCCCCCGACGGACCGGGCGACCCTGGGCGGCGGCGGGGAGGCGAACCTCGGGCTGGGCGACGCCGGCATGGGGATCCGCGACGAGATCAACAAGAAGCTCCTGGCGGCCGCGCGCGGCGAGCCCGCTGACTACAACTTCCTCAACACCCAGGGCGGCGGCAAGCCCCAGGCTCCGGCAGGGGACTGGAAGAAAAGCGGCATCTACGGCCAGGGTGGCTTCAGCAAGGGCTCGGACAAGCAGCGTGCCATCCCGGACTACAAGATGGACGCCCTCGAGCAGGCCCTCGGACCCTTCAAGGGCAAGGGGCGCAACACGAATCCGCGCAACGCGGCGGGCCCCATGGGCGGCATGCACCTCAACGAGGCGTACGACAAGCTGATGGCGGGCGACATCGAGGGCGCGCGCAAGTGCTACCAGGACGCCATGAAGACGCGATCGCCCGTCATGCTGGACCTCAACGGCGACGGCAAGCTCGGCACCACGGGCGTGTCCACCGCGAAGGACCGCGTGGACGGCGAGATCGGCAAGACGGTGCAGTTCGACATCGACGGGGACGGCGCCAAGGACAACATCGAGTGGATGAACGGCGACGGGGACGGCATGCTCGTCGACGACTCGGATGGGGGTGCCACCAAGGCCCTCCAGACCGACGGCGAGATCGACGGCACGCGGCTCTTCGGCGACCAGGGCGGTCAGTACTCCAACGGCTACGAGAAGCTCAAGCGCTTCGACAAGGACGGCGACGGCAAGCTGACGGGCGCCGAGCTCGACGGCCTCAAGGTGTGGGTCGACAACGGCGATGCGCGCCTCGGCCAGGGCGAGCTCAAGAGCCTGCGGGACCTCGGCATCACTGAGATCTCGGTGGTCATGCACACCGAGAAGAACGACCGCGGCGAGGACCTGATGCGGTCGAGCTTCACGCAGAACGGGCAAAGCAAGGTGTCCGAGGACGTGTGGTTCGCGGACGCCAACACGGGCAACTAACGACAAGGGGCCGGCAACCGCCGGCCCCTCTTTTCTTGCCGTTCAGGCCCAGGATCGGCACTCCCGTCACCCTCGCGAAAGCGGGGGTCCATAGCCGCCGATCCGCTTGCTGCCTTCCTGGGCGACGGTGGATTCCCGCTTTCGCGAGAATGACGGATCGGTCACACGCGCCTTTATCGGGACGCTAGAACCGCGTCACGCCCGAGAACCGGAAGCCGTCCACCACCAAGGCGGGCGCCCGGGTGGAGCCGTAGTAGCCCGCCACGAGCTTGGACTCGCTGGAGATGCCCTGCACCATCCGCAAGGCCTCCAGGGCGCTCGACGTGAAGCGCATGTTCTTGAGCGGCCGCACGATCTCGCCGTTCTCGACCCAGAAGGTGCCGTCCCGGGTCATGCCCGTGATGGTCGCCGTGAGGGGTTCAGCCAGGTTGGTGTAGTGGAAGCGGGTGACGAGGATGCCCCGCTGGATCCCCCGCAACAGCTCGGCCTTGGACTTGGTGCCCGTCTCCATGCGCAGGTGGGTCGGCTTGGCCCCCTGCGGGCTGGGCGCGGGCTGGGCGTGGCCCGTCGAGACCGTGCCCGCCGCTTTGGCCGTGTAGGAGTTGTGGGCCACGGCCCGGGCGATGCCGTTCTCGATCAGGGTGAGCCGTCGCTTGGGAACCCCCTCGCCGTCGAAGGCACAGGCGAGCATGTCGGGGTCGAGCGGGTCGTCGTGGATCGTGACGTTCTCCCCGACCAGCTGCTCGCCGAGACGGCCCGCCAGGAAGGAGATGCCGTCGTTGTAGTCCGCGCCGTTGAAGCCCGCGTAGATGGCGTACTCGAGGAGGTCCGCCGCGGCGTCCTCCTCCAGGAGGACGGTGTAGGCGCCGGGCTCCAGCTCGACCGGATGGCGGCTCAGGAGTGCTTTCTCGACGGCCGTGTGGCCGAGGCCCTCGACGTCGAGGCCGCTCGTGTCCGAGCCGGTGTAGGAGGCGTAGCCCGAGGAGTCGTCGCTCATGACCACCAGGTTCACGTCCGCCTTGGTGGCCCGCTGCGTGACGTGCAGGCCGAGCGAGTTGGCGATCGTGAGCCGCCCCGTGGCCGTCTCGTAGGCACCGTAGGCCAAGAGGCCCGAGTCGGTCGCCATGCGGCAGAGCACCTCTGCGACCTCCGCCCGGGAGGCGGGTGTCGTCTCGGCGGTCGCCGGTACGTAGGCGTAGTCCACCTTTGCGACGGGCTGCGAGGAGGGTAGGCCCGGGAAGGCCTCGTCCGGGGCGGCATGGCGCGCCAGGAGCATCGCCCGCTCGACCACCTGGGCGAGGGACGCGTCCGAGAGGTCGTTGGTGGCGGCGACGCCTACGCGGTTGCCCACCACCACGCGGACCCGCACCTCGGTGTCGGTCTCGGAGACGTTCTGGTGGATCTCGGAGTTGGCGAAGCGGGTCAGCTGGCGATCGCGCTCCGCCACCACGACCTCGGTCTGGTCGGCCGTGGACATGGCGAGGAGGCGGGAGGTCAGGTCGGTCTGGGTCATGGTCATGGCAGGATCCCCACGCGGACGTTGCGGAAGCGGGCGGGCGCGGCCCCGTGGCCGACGTGGGCCGTCTGTCCGGGCTGGCCCTTGCCGCAGTTGGGCGTGCCCCAGATCTGCCACTGGCTCTTGTCGCCGATGGCGTCGCAGTTGGCCCAGAATTCGGGCGTGAGGCCCGTGTAGGTCGGGTTCTTGAGCATGCGCCCGAGCTTGCCGCCCTTGATCTCCCAGGCGATCTCGCAGCCGAACTGGAAGTTGAGCCGCTTGTCGTCGATGCTCCAGCTCTTGTTGGTGTGCATGTAGACGCCGTCGTCGACCTCGCCGATGAGCCGCTCGAAGCTGTGCTCGCCGGGCAGGAGGTTGACGTTGGTCATGCGGATGATGGGCATGCGCTGCCAGCCGTCGGCGCGCATGGTGCCGTTGGACTCGCGCCCGATGCGGCTGGCGGTCTCGCGGGAGCTCAAGAAGCCCCTAAAGACGCCCTGCTCGATGATGGGCGAGGCCTGGGCGGGGATGCCCTCGTCGTCGAAGCCGAAGGTGCCGAGCCCGCCGGGGGCCGTGGCGTCGGCCGTGACGGTGACGAGCTCCGAGCCGTACCGGAAGCCGTCGAGCATGTCGGGGGCGAGGAAGCTCGTGCCGGCGAAGGAGGCCTCCATGCCGAACACCCGGTCCAGCTCGATGGCATGCCCGATGGACTCGTGGACCTGCAGGGCGAGCTGGGTGGGGTCGAGCACGAGGGTGGTCACGGTCGAGGGGCACGCGGGGGCCGTCAAGAGCGCGACGGCCTCCGCGGCGATGCGGCGGGCGTTGCCGACCAGGTCCACCTCGCGCACCAGCTCGAAGCCGCGCGTCGCCTGGTGGCGGCCGAAGGAGTTGGGGTAGCTGCGGCGCTGGACGTCGTGGTCGCCCACGGCCGTCGCCACGATGCCGCAGCCCGTCTCGACCAGCTCCTGCTCGATGTAGGCGCCCTCGGTGGAGGCGAAGGTCTTGAGCTCCTTCTGGCAGCCGAGGGAGGCCTCGCTAGACCGGATGCCCTTTACCGCCCGCAGCTCGGCGTCGGCGGCCATGAGCAGCGCGATCTTCTCTTCGAGGCTCACGGCGAAGGGGTCCTCGACGAGGGGCGTGACGTAGGTCCCGCGGGTGGTCACGGGCTGGCCGAGCTGCACGGGCGTGCGCTGGACCTTGCGGCTCGCCCTGGCGATCGCGACCGCGAGCTCCGTGACCCGCTCGACCTCGGCCTGGCTGATGGTGGCGCTGGAGGCGAAGCCCCACGAGCCGTCGTAGAGGACGCGCACGCCGAAGCCCGCGCTCTCGTCGATGGACAGGCCGGCCAGGTGGCCGTCCCTGACGGTGATGGTCTCGACGTGACGCCGCACGAAGCGGACGTCGGCGTAACCCGCGCCGAGCACCTGAGCGCGGTTCAGCGCGTGGTGGGCCAGTTCCTGCATGGCTGCTCCTTTCCGGAGCTCCGATGATAACACCGGACCGGGGCAAGGGGCGAGAGGGCGTTGAACCGCGCGGGGGGCCGTCCAGCGGTGTGGTAGAATGTTGGGCTAAGATCAGGGCCATCACCCTAGAAGCGAGTAGAAACCACGATGTCTGATTCCCTCGTCAAAGCGACGGCCGCCGACGGCCGCATCCGGGCCATCGCCTGCTTCACCACCGACCTCGTCAACGAGGCGCGGCGGCGGCACGACACGACCCCGACGGCGACGGCGGCGCTCGGCAAGGCGATGACCGCCGGGCTGTTGCTCTCGGCCGCGACCATGAAGGAGCGCGGTCGGCTGACCATTCGCATCCTGGGCAACGGTCCGCTGGGGCCCCTGCTCATCGACGCCGGCGCGGACGGCACGGTGCGCGGCTACGTCTCGCACCCCGAGGTGAACCTGCCCCCCACGCCCCAGGGCACCATCGACGTGGGCGGTGCGGTGGGCCACGAGGGGACGCTCGCGGTCACGCACGACCATGCCCTCGGCAACCCCTACACGGGCACCGTGGAGCTCGTCAGCGGCGAGATCGGCGACGACTTCGCCTTCTACATGGCCAAGTCCATGCAGGTCCCCTCGGCCATCTCGCTGGGCATCTTCGTGCAGCCCTCGGGCGACGTCGAGGTGGCGGGCGGGCTCTTGATCCAGCTGATGCCGGGTGCGGGCGACGAGATCGCCTGGCGGGTGGAGCAGACCATGAGCCGGCTGCCGTCGTTCACGCAGCTGGCGCGGCAGTACCACACGCTCGACAAGATCCTGGCGGCGGCCCTCGAGGGGTTCAGCCTGGAGATCCTCCAGACGGACGAGTCGATCCGCTTCGAGTGCCCCTGCTCGACGGAGCGGGTGATGCGCGCCATCGCGAGCCTCGGCGAGACCGAGATCCGCAGCATGATCGACGAGGAAGGCCAGGCGGAGGTGCGGTGCCACTTCTGCAACGAGCAGTACGTCATCGGCAAGACGCAGCTCGAGGACCTCTTGGTCACGCCGGAATAGCGCTTAGGAACAAGGAGGACCCCCCCTACCCACCCTCTAGAGGGGGGGGCTGGGGGGGTTCTCCTTGTTCCTAAAACACGTAGTAAACGCTGCCGAGGTTGGCGAAGCTGCCCTCGTACACCCGCGTCACGTCCGTCGACCCGGCCCAGGTGTGCTCGGCCGACGCCTTCAAGTACAGGCCGTCCAGGACCCGGAACGTGGCAAAGAGCGTCACGCCCTGGGCCTGGTCGCGATCGCCCACGTCGTAGCCCCGTTGAGAGACGTTGTAGGCCGCCGTGAGCCCCAAGGGGCCGAAACGCCGGCGCAGGGAGAGCTCTCCCCACAGCCCGAGGTGCTGAGAGGTCGTCGAGCCGACGTAGCGGTAGCCTCCCATGCTGAGGCCGCCCGTCACGTTCCACAGGGTAGGGCGCTCGAAGGTCACGCTGAGCCCACCCGAGCGGCCCGTGCCCATGCTCGCGCCGGCATTGAGCCCCCAGAAGGCGTCCACCTCCTCGAAGAGCCGGTAGGTCGCAAGCTCCGTGGCGAGCCCCGCCCAGGCCCCCGAGAAGTCGGGGTAGTTGAGGTAGCGGTAACCCTTGAGGCTCGCCGAGAGCGTCAGCACCCGGTTGTCGTCGAAGACGAACTCGTTTCCGAGCCCGAGGCTCAGGCCGCCGCTCGCATCGGCGTTGCCCTTCTCGAACAGGAGCGGGTCCGGGGCCTCCCGGCCCGAGACGTGGTCGTCGTAGCCCGCATCGACCCCGATCTTGCCGTAGGGCCGCAGCTCGAAGGCCCGGGCCTCACCCGGGATCAGCAGCCCCAGGACGATGAGCGCCAGCCACCGCCTCACGGCAGCACTCCGGGCAGCAGATCGCGAAGCCGACCGTTCTCCCGCTCTTCTTCACGCTCCTGGCGCTCGTTTCGCTCCAGCTGTCGCTTGAGGCTGTCGATCGCCTCCTGACGCCGGTCGCGCATTTTCTCCTCGCGCTGGATCATGCGGTCGCCGAGCTTGCGCTCGATGCGCTCCATGCGCCGCTCCAGGCCTTCCTTGCCCTCGAGGCCCGGCCGCAGCTCCAGAGCGCGCCGGGGCTCCTCGCGTCCCCGCTTGTCCTCGCCGCCACGCTCCCGGCGCTCGCCCTTGTCCCGCTCCCGACGATCCCCTTGGCGACCCGGCGCCAGCATGCCGCGCTCGGAGCGCTCCTCGAGGCCGCGCCGCGCGCGGAAGCCCCGACCCTCGTCGAGCTCGCGGGCATCCGCGCGCTCCAGGCGCTCCAGACGGCCCGCCCGGTCCACGTCCAGCCGGAAGCCGCCCGCGACGTTCTCGCGCCGGCCATCCCGGCCCTGGACCTCGACGAGGCCCTCGTAGACGACCACGCGCGATCGCTCCGCTTCGAACTCGACGCCGAGCGTCGTACCCCGGATGAGGGCCGTGGCGTTGGGCGTGCGGATGTAGAAGGGCAGTCCCATGCTCTTGACGAAGTGGCTCCAGGCTCGGCCAGCCGAGAGGAAGAAGCCGTTCTCGTCCTCGATAGCGAGCTGGGCGAAGGCCATAAGCTCCAGCTCCGTGCCGTCCTTGCGGACCACCGTCGCGCTGGACTGGGCGCCTGTCTTCACGGCGTCGCCCGCCGCGAGCTCCTCGTTCTCGGCCGCCGGGTGCCAGGCACCGCCCTTGGGCATGACCTGGACGTCGCCCTTGAGCTCCGTCAGACGGGCGAGGCCCGCCGCGAAGGCCGGCAGGTCGCCCAGGAGGAGGCCCAGGCAGAGGAAGAAGGCGAAGAGGCGCGTGATCATAGCCGCGTGTCCTCCAGGGTGATCCAGCCCTCTTGCAGGGCCTTGAGGGCCGCTCCGGTGCGCGAGGAGACGGCGAGCTTGCCGAAGATGTTGCTCAGGTGCTGCTGGACCGTCCGCTCGCTGATGCCGAGGCGGCTCGCGATTTGCTTGTTCCCCAGATCCTTGGCCACCTCGCGGATGACCTCCAGCTCCCGGTCCGAGAGCGCCTCGACGGCGGGCTTCTTCGGGGCCTGAAACGAGCCCATGACCACGCTCGTCACCTCCGGCTGCAAGAGGGCCGGTCGGCCCGCGGCCACCAGCCGTACCGCCTCCTGGAGCTGCTCCTCGTCGGCCGTCTTGAGCAGGTAGCCGTTCGCACCGGCCTGCAGGGCGCGCAGGACGAAGTCCTCCTCATCGTGGGCCGAGAGGATGACGATGCCGAGGCCCGGATGGTTCGCCCGGAGCTCCTTGGTGGCCTCGACCCCGTCCAGGACCGGCATGCTGAGGTCCATGACGAGCGCATCCGGCTTCAACCGCTCGATGGCCTCGATGGCTTCTCGGCCGTTTGCGGCCTCGCCGACCACCTCGATGTCCGCGGCCTCCTCCAGGAGCTCGCAGGTCCCTCGCCGGACGATGGTGTGATCGTCCGCGACCACGACACGCAGCTTGTTCATCGTGCGACTCCTTCCACGGGTACCTTGAGCTCCAGCCGGGTGCCCCGACCGGGAGTGGATTCGACCGAAAGACCGCCCCGGAGGGCCCTGGCGCGCAGCCACATGCGATGCAGGCCGCTGTGCTCGGGTCCCGAGGGCGCGCGCTCGAGATCCGGCACCCGGAAGCCCCGGCCGTCGTCCTCGATGCCCACCACGGCCACGGGGCCCCGACGCTCCAGCCTCAGGCGAATCTGCCCGGCCTGGGCGTGCTTGGCGGCGTTGTTGAGCGACTCCTTGATGAGCCAGTACAGCTCCGACTCGAGGACCGGGTCGAGGCGCTCGGGCCAGTCCCCCACCTCCACGTGCACCGCGCACGACGCCGAGCGCCGGGCGTAGTCGCTCGCCATCTCCTCGACGGCGGCCTTGAGCCCGGAGCGGCTCAGGGTGTGGGGCATGAGGTCCTTTCGCACGCGCATGATCTCGTCGAGGATCCGCTTGCCGAGGGCCTCGGCCTGGGCCAGCCGTTCGCCGGCCTCCGGCAAGGCCTCCGCCAGATTCTTTCTAACCCGTCTCAGGTCGCGCGTCAAAGCGATGAGCAACTGCTGGGCCTCATCGTGCAGCTCCCCGTCGATCCGCTCGCGCTCGCGCTTGGCCTCGCGGGCGAGGTCGGCCGCGTACCACTCGAGCATGCGGTTGCGATCGCCCAAGAGGCGCGCATGCTGGAACGCGAGGCCCACCACGAAGCACAGCCCCAGGACGGCGAGCCCCGGCACCAGCTCGAGCCACCAGCCCGCCAGGAGCAGTCCCTGCGCGAGGGCCACGAGGCCCGCCACCAGCCCCAAGAGGGCCAAGAGGCGGGTCCTGAGCGGGCCCGGGCGGTCGGAGGCGAGCAGGCTGCCCGGCAAGAGGCCGAGCAGCAACAGGCCGAGGGCGTTCCAGCCCGCGGGCAGGCGGTGCAGGAGGTTGCCCGCGGCGAGGTTGCTCAGCGCGGTGGCATGCAGCTCCACCCCGCTCACGGGGCCCCGTGACTGGAAGGGGCTCACGAAGTTGGTGTCGGGCAGGCCGCGGGCGGTGGCGCCCACCAGCACGATCCGGTCCTTGAAGGCGCCCGGTGGGGCTGCGAGGGCCGCGCCGAAGCTCAGCTCGCGGAAGTGGTGGGCCGGGCCCAGCGGATTGAGGTAGCCGGGCCGGGGCGCGGGGATTTCGAGGCCCGCCGCGCGGGCGAGCGCCAGCCCGAAGATGGGCAGCACGGCCCGGCTCTCCTGCTGGACCGGCTCGAGGCCGAGCGTCATGAGCTCCTGGGCGGAGTTGAACTGCACGAGGCCGAGGGCGGCGGCCGCCGCCTCGAAGGCGGGCAAGGGCTTGAAGAGGGTCGTGTCCTGGCGATCGCCCGCATACGCACGGTAGGCGGGCAGGATGACCCGGCCCATGCGGCGGATGGCCGCCTCCAGGGCCCGGTCCTCGGCCGGGTCGCGGGCCGGCTCGTGGAAGGCCACGTCCAGGCCCACGGCGCGCGCGCCGTCCGCATGGAGGCGGTCCAGCAGCTCCGCGAAGCGGCGCCGGTCCCAGGGCATCTGGCCGTAGCGGGCCAGCGCCGCCTCGTCGAGGGCGACGACGACCACGTCCGCGCGGGGCGCGAGCGGCCCGCGCGCGAGCAGGCGCGCGACCAAGGTGGCGCGCTCGGGGGCCTCGAACATGCCCGCGAGCATGGCGAGGAGCGTCGTCAGCGTCACGACGAGCGCGGTCAGGATGGGTTGCAGGCGCAGCGGGCTCACGATGGGCTCCTCACGCGTGTTTATACCCTCTTCCCGGGCATCCTAGCCACGAGGAGGAGGGCCTGCCCCGACCCGGACGACCAGCCTAGCGCAATGGGGCCCGGAGGGCATCCGCCCTTGCCCCGATCGCCGCTAGGCAATTTCGCGTACCCATGCCAATGGCGAAGGCCGGGCTTTACCAGCCCGGCCTTCGCCGTGTAGAGTGGGACGCCGGGCCTAGACGGCGCGGACGACCTTGCCGGCCTTCAGGCAGGACGTGCAAACCCGCAGCTTGCGGACGGTGCCGTTGAGGTTCGCACGAACGCTCTGGAGGTTCGGAAGCCAACGACGCTTCGTGTGGCGGTTCGAGTGGCTGACGTTGAAGCCCGTCGAGGGGCCCTTCGAGCAGACTTCGCAGACTTTAGGCACGGTTAATTCCTCCAGGAAGTAATTGGTTCCTTAAATTCAGGAAAACGTTTCAGGAAAGCGGCGAATGATCACGATACCAGACTTCCCAGCCCATGGCAAGGACCCCCGGACGCTGGTCGTCAACATCGGGAACACGAACACCCGGTTCGGGTGGTTCGTCGGCGGCTCGCTGTGCCGCACCGAGGCCTTTTCGACCTCGCGGATCCAGGCGGATCCGCCCGATCTCCCGCCGGCTGACGCCGTCGCCGTCGTCTCGGTGGTGCCCGCCGCCGCCGAGGTCCTCATGGCCGCTTGGGCGGCACACGCGCCGCGGCTCTTGACCGCCCCGGCCTCCGGGCTCGATCTGCGCTACGAGCCGCCGGGCTCCATGGGGGCGGATCGGCTCGCCAACGCCCGCGCCCTGCTCGCGCGCGGCCACGCCCCGGGCATCGCCGTCGACTGCGGCACGGCCACGACGCTCACGGTCGTGGACGCGGACGGGCGGGTGGTGGGCGGCGCCATCGCCCCCGGGCTCGGTACCGCGGCTCACGCGCTGGTGGGCAACACCGCCCAGCTGCCGCCGGTGCCCATGGTGCGCCCCGAGGCCGCCTGGGGCGCCGACACCATCACCTGCCTCCAGATCGGGATGGTCGAGGGGCACGTGGGCCTCATCCACCACCTGGTCACGCGCATCCGAGCAGCCCTCGGCGTGGAGGCCCCGGCCGTCCTCTGCGGCGGCTGGGCCGAGACGGTGGCGCCGGGCCTGCCCGGCTACGAGTGCGCCCCCTACCTGACCTTGGAGGGGGCGCAGCGCTTCGCGATGTCGGAATTGAGCTAGCGGCGCGTGGTGCGCGCCTTGCGGCCCTTCTTGGGGATGTAGAGCCGCTGTCCCGGCTGGATGACGCGCGGGTTCTGGATGCGCTGGCGGTTGGCCCGGTAGAGCTCGGGCCAGCGCTCGCCGTTGCCCAGGTAGCGCTCGGCGAGGACGTAGAGCGAGTCGCCCTTCTTGACGAACACCCAGCCCTGCTTGATCATCTGCCGGCTCGAGGTCGGCAGCTTGAGGATCATGCCCGGCTGGATCATGTCCGAGCGCTTCATGACGTCGCGGTTGACCTCGTAGATCACCTTCCAGCGCATCGGATCCCCGTACTCGCGCTTGGAGATCTTCCAGAGGTTGTCGCCGGGACGCACCTTGTAGCGCTTGTAGCGCATGGTGGTCGGGGTCGCCGCATGCG
Organism: Candidatus Sericytochromatia bacterium; assembly: GCA_036676985.1. Classification (GTDB taxonomy): domain Bacteria; phylum Cyanobacteriota; class Sericytochromatia; order S15B-MN24; family UBA4093; genus DATNQJ01. The sequence goes on along the minus strand of JAKFBU010000001.1, from coordinate 37,013 downwards.
TCGGAAACTCGGCCGACGGCTGGGCCGCCGGAGCCTCGGTGGGGCGCATGGTGGGCCGGACGGTGGGCTTCACGACAGGAGCCTCGGTCGGCCGGGGCGTGGGCTTGGGCGTCGCCCTGGGCGGCACGACGACGGGCTTGACTGGCTTGGCCGTGGGCGCCGGCGTGGCAGGGCGCACCGGCGGCTTGGGGGTCGCAGGGCGTGCCGTCGGCTTGGGCGTGGCGGGTCGCGGGGTCGCCTGCGCCGTCACGGGCGCGCCGGTCGGGCTCGCCGCCGACTTGGGCGCGGGCAGCATGGCGATCAGGTTGTTGTCCCGCAACTGGGTGCGGATCACCGGGAACGAACGATAGCCGGGCTTCTCGATGACGAAGCGATCGCTCGCCCCCGACGGCACCACCAGGGTGATCTTGCCGTCCGGCCCCGTGGTCCCCAGGAGCGTGCCGTTCTCGCTCAGGATGCGCGCGCCCGCGATCGCCTTGCCGCTGCGGGCGTCGATGACGTTCATGCCCACCTTGAGCTGGGTGTCCGCGTAGACGGGCAGCCAGGCCATCGGCGTCAGCGCGATGAGGCCCGCGAGCACGGCCGCCTTCCAGACCGGGACGGGGCGCCGTTGGCGCTCCACGACCGGCTCCTCCCACAGGGCGCTCGCGCGCAGCGTGGCGGCGAGGGGGTGGGGCAGCGCCTTGGCCCGCTGCTGAGCCACCTGGTTGAGCAGCAGCAGTTCGAACGTGATGTCGTCGGGGTTGTGGGGCGCGGGCGAAGCTAAGGACATCCGGACCTCATGGGGGATAGGTTGGAGGCGACAAGGCTAGGGTACACCCCTTTTCCGGCGGAGGGCAAGCCCACGGCACGATCCTCTTGCCACCGGCGTCGGACGGGCCCCGAACGCGTCACGGGCGCCCCGCGATCGCGGGGCGCCCGTGACGAGCGAACGTCCGGTCCTAGAGCAGGCTGCCGTAGGTGTGCAGCCCCTGGGCGAGGTAGTTGACGCCCAGGTAGGTGACGAGCACGGACACGAAGCCCACGACCGCCATCCAGGCCGCCTTGTGATCCTTCCAGTCGCGCGTGAGGCGGGCATGGAGGTAGCCGGCGTAGACCAGCCAGGTGATGAGCGACCACGTCTCCTTGGGGTCCCAGCTCCAGTAGGTGCCCCAGGCGTGGTTGGCCCACATGCCGCCCGTGATGATGCCGAAGGCGAGGATGGGGAAGCCCGCCAGGATGAGGCGGTAGGTCATGTCGTCCAGGAACAGCAGGTGCTGGCCGACCTTGGTGCCGCCCATGGTGCCGCCCGTCTCGAGGACGAGCATGCCGCCTCCGCCCGAGCCGCCCTCGGGGTTGTCCTGCCGCTCCTTCTTGGCCTTGGTGTAGTACAGGACCAGGTACACGATGGCCGCCGTGAAGGCGAGCATGAAGGCCGCGTAGCTCAGGAGCATGAGCGTCACGTGGATCTTGAGCCAGTAGCTCTGCAGGGCGGGCATCAGGGGGTGGGCATCCTTGAGGCGAGCCGGCAGGATCGACGCGAAGCCGACCAGCAGCGTGACCAGAGGAGCCGCCGCCACGCCGAAGACGCGCGGCTTGAGCGTGAACTGGACGATGAGGAAGATGAGCTGGACCCCGAAGATGAGGAACAAGAGGCTTTCGAAGAGGTTGGAGAGCGGGGGGTAGCCGGCGTAGACGTAGCGCAGGACCATGGCGGCCGTGCTGCAGACGATGCCGACGACCATGCCGAAGATGCCGGCCGGGCGCGCCCAGGCCTGCTTACCGGCCAGTTCGACCAGGAACAGGGCGCTGCTCGCGAGCGACGCCCAGAAGAGCACGTTGATGAAGGCCTGCTCAAGCCCGATTAGGTTGTTCATTGGCTTTGGCTCCTAGCTTGATGGCGATGCGGACCAGCTCCTGCTGGAAGACGGCATGGCCGCGGTTGGCCTTGCCGGACATGAGGTAGCCGTCCTCGCGGGGGCCAACCCATACTTGCCTTAGACCGAAAAAGGCCAGGGCGGTTCCCAGCATGGTGATCACGAAGCCGGTGTAGACCACCGGGATGCCGGGGTCCGACTTGGTTTGCAGGCCGCTGTAGAGGGCCGGGCCCTCGAAGGTGACGGTGGACCCGTTGACGGTCGCCGACTTGCCGGGGGCGATCTGGGCCACCGGCATGGGCCGCGTGTCGCCCTGGTTGAAGCGGAGGATCATGAGGTCCGAGCGCTCGGTGGGCAGGTAGAAGATGAAGCTCTGCTTGCCGATCTCCGTCAGGCGCGACAGGGAGCCGCGCAGGCCGATGGGCTCGCCGCTCTGCAGCTCGACGCGCTGCGGCTTGCCGTCGACCACGACGTTGGCGCCGCCGACCCCCCAGAAGGACTGGTAGAACCACATGCCGTCATAGACGAAGGGCTCGTTGACCCAGATCTTCTTGGTCTCGACGACCTTGCCGTCCTTGACGATCGACAGGTTGCTGTAGAACTGCTTGACGCGGTCGGGCGAGTAGTAGTCCATCCAGAACTTGTCGAGGCGGACCTCCCAGTTGTAGTTGTGGCGCGCGAAGAGGCCGCGCGGCTGGGCCAGGCGCTCGACGATCTGGTTGGCATGGATGGTCTCGCCCGGGAAGAGCGGCACCGAGGCCTTGAAGACCGCCAGGCCGCTGACGAGGCCGCCGATCAGGATCGTGAAGAGCCCCAGGTGGGTGACCAGGGGCGAGAAGCGGCTCCAGCGGCCCTTGTGGGCGACCACGCCGCCGTTCTTGGCCTGATAGACCCGGTAGCCGTGCTGCTTGAGGGCGCGGGCGACCGAGTCGATCTCCTGGGCGGGCAGGTAGACCTTGTTGTCGTGGTGGCGCTCCTGGACGCTGACGGAGACCTCGGGCGGCTTGCGCAGCCCCACCTTGAGCCGCGGGATGACCGTGGTCACCGTCGACATCATGAGGTTGAGGAAGAACAAGGCCAGCAGGCTCATGAACCAGCCGGAGTAGTAGACGTTGTGCGCGCCGATGGCCAGGAAGAATTGCTTGGCCCCGTCGCTCATCTTGAGGTTGGTGATCCCGGAGGGGTCACCCTGCGGGACGATGGTCCCGATGATGGAGGCCGCGGCGATCGCCAGCATCAGGACGATGCCGAGCTTGACCGAGCTCCAGAATTTCGTGAAGGAGGGCCAGAAGGCCTCGGGCTTTTGCGGGGATCCGAGGGTCTCCTCGGTAGGGGTCGTACTCGTGGACATAGGGGTCCTTCCGTTGATCCGCCCGAAAACGGCGTCGGGTGGGCGAAATCGTACCTCATTCTACTGGCCGCTCCGATCCGGGGCAAGCAATGGCGAGCAGCCGCAAAAACGCCATCCTGTCTTTGATTTCAACTTACCGCGCCGCCCGGGAGCCCGGGATGGGGGGAAACTACGGATTGATGCCGGTGGAGCGGGCCGTAAGATATGAGGGTAGCGCCCTTGTAGCAAGAAATCTTTACCTTTTGTTCACCGGAACCGGCCCATGGCGAGGGTTGGTCGGCTATAATTTTTTCAAGCCGCGGCTTGGAGACCCCGGACGCGGCGTTGGGAGTAGCAACATCCATGCACGTTCTGATGCTTGGGCTCAGTCATGTGGCCACCCCCGTCGAGGTACGGGAGCGGGCGGCCATGTCCGGGAGCGGCCTTCCTGGATACCTCGCCAGGCTGCTCAACGAGCCCCAGGTCCACGAGGCCGTCATCCTCTCGACCTGCAACCGAACCGAAATCTACGCCGTCGTCGAGACCCTGCCAGTGGGGCGCCAGTCGCTCGCCGGTTTCCTGCATGGGGAGACCGGCCTGGCCATGGCCACCCTCGAAGAGCACTGTGAATTCCTGGCCGACAACGAGGCGATCGCCCACCTGTTCCGGGTGGCGGCGGGCCTCGAGAGCCTGGTGCTGGGCGAGGGTCAGATCCTCAGCCAGGTCAAGGATGCTTACCACAAGGCCCTCGAGACGGGGGCGGCCGGGGTCATCCTCGATCGCCTGTTCCGCTCGGCCGTGACCGCGGGCAAGCGCGTGCGCACCGAGACCGACATCGCCCGCGGGGCCGTCTCGGTCTCGTCGGCGGCCGTGGAGCTCGCGCGCCATGCCTTCGGCGACCTGACGGGCGCCTCGATCCTGCTGTTGGGCGCGGGCAAGATGAGCGAGCTCGCCGCCAAGCTTCTCGGCGGCTACGGTCTCAAGGAGATCGCGGTCGCCAACCGGACCACCGACACCGCCGAGCAGCTGGCCAAGGCCGTGGGCGGCCGGGCGATCGCCTGGATCGACCTGGCGCCGACGCTCGCCCAGGCGGACGTCATCATCTGCTGCACCGGGGCCCCGCACTACGTGCTCAAGGCCGCCGACCTGGAGCCCTTGATCGGCGGCCGGACCCGCCCGATGGTGTTCATCGACATCTCGGTGCCGCGCAACCTGGACCCCGACCTGCGCACCCTGCCGAGCGTCCAGCTCTACGACATCGACGACCTGCAGTCCGTGGCGGATCGCAACCGCAGCGAGCGTGCGGGCATCGTGGACGAGGTGCTCGCCATCCTCGCCGAGGAGACGGCGGAGTTCGAGACCTGGACCCAGAACTTCCGGCTCACGCCCATGATCACCTCCCTGCGCGAGCGCATCGGCTCGCTGCGCGAGGTCGAGCTGCAGCGGTTCTTCGGCAAGCATGCCGAGGCCTTCAGCCCCGAGCAGCGGGCGATGGTCGAGGAGATGACCCAGGCGCTCGTCAACAAGATCCTGCACCACCCCACCGCCGAGCTCAAGCGCATGAGCGGCCCCGACCAGCAGCGGCATGCCTCGGCGCTCAAGGCGCTCTTCGGCCTCAAGGTGGAGAACCTGAACGACCACTACCGCCGCAAGATCACCGAGCGGCGCCGGAGGGTGTCGAACTAGTCCAGCGGGCCGCCTGCGGGCGGCCCGTTTTTGTTTCAGGAGGCGCTCGCGGGCGGCTCCGGAGGCCGCACCAGCTGGGGCTCCGTCTCTCGGTCCATGCGCGGCACGTACAGGTTCTGGACCAGGAGCATCACGACGGCCGTCACGGGCACGGCCAGGATGGCGCCGAGCAGGCCCATGAGCTGGCTGCCGATGAACAGGGCCAGGAGGACCAAGAGCGGAGGCACGTCCACCGCCCGCGAGAAGATGATCGGCCCCAGGATGTTGCCCTGGATGAAGTTGCTGAGGGCGAACACGAGCCACACCAGCAGCATGAGCTTCCAGGAGACCGTCAGGGCGATGAGGCTCGCGAGGAAGACGCCCGTCAGCGATCCCAGGTAGGGCACGACGTCGAGCAGCCCCGCGATGATGGCGATGAGCCAGGCGTAAGGCAGCCCGATGATCGACAGGCCGATGGCGAGCAGGACCGCGAGCGACGTCATGCTCGTGAGCAGGCCGCGAACGTAGGCACCGAGCCGCTCGGAGATGGGCTCGAACTGGGCGGCGAGCAGGTCGCGATACTTGGCCGGGAACAGCCGCAGGAGGCCCGCCTTGAGCTCGTCGCCGCCCATGAGCAGGTAGAGGCTCATGAGGGCCACGGCGAAGCCGCTGACGATCACGTTCAGGGCCGAGAGGGTGTAGGCGAGGCCCGTCTGGACCCAGTCCGTGATCCGCTGCGAGAGCCAGGCAGTCACCTGGGCGCTGAGCCGGGTGGTCTCGGGCAAGAGGTGGTAGCGGCTCTGGAGCACCATGACCCGGTCCAGCCAGGACTGGAACATGACGTTGTAGGCGGGGAGGTTGCGCGCGAAGGCCTGGGCCTGCTCGAGGACCACCGGGACCACCAGGAGGCCCAGGAGGACGGCGAGGCCGGAAATCCCCGCCAGCACGATGAGGACGCCCGCGAAGCGGGGGATGCGACGGCGCTCGAAGTAGCTGACGAGCGGGTCCAGGGCGGAGGCGATGATCGCGGCCACCAGGAAGAGCCCGATGAGGCCCTTGAACTGGATCACGGCCGCCCACAGCAGCACCAGTCCGAGCGCCCAGAACAGGGTGCGAGGGGCGATCTCGACCGTCAGGACGCGCTTGGCCATGCATGCAGTTTGGCATGCCGCCCGCCTGGGGCGACATGCCAAACTGCACGAGGTCGTCGGGTTAGTTCGCCAGAGGGAGGCGCTCCAGGAGGACGATCCGCTCACACGTGGGGCACTGCAGGAGCGTCGTGACGGACCCCTTGGGATAAACGATGTCTTGGATGAACTGGGCTTCGAGACAGCCACATTCGGGACAGATGGTCAACGGAACCTCCAGACGACATGATGCGGAATCAGTGTTCGAAGGTTATTTACCCGGGGCGGAGGCCCTAAAACCGAGCAAGGACGCCTTTTTACGCCGTGGGCGCCGCCGGAAGTCCGACGGCGCCCACATGCGAGTTGATTAGTAGGCCCGGGAGTAGAGATCCTGCTGGATCCGCGCGTACTCCGAGTGGGTCATCTCCGAGTTCAGGTAGATGCTGTGGAGGGCCTCCAGCCGCGAGCTGAGCGAGTAGCCACTGGCGTCGATCAGGAGCTGGTCCACGGCCTGGCTCGTCAGATAACGCTCGAGCGTGCTGTACTCGGAGGCCGACATGGGCGTCGAGTAGTAGAGGCGGCGCAGATCCTCGCGGGCCGAGAGGAAGTTGTACTTGATGTCGGTCGGGTTGCTGGCGTACGGCAGGCTGCGGAAGTCGCCGTAGTAGCGCCCGGGGTAGCTCGGCAGCGGGAAGGGATAGTAGCGCGGCGTGGGGAGCGGGTAGTAGCTGCCGCCCGGGTAGACCGGAGGACGCGAGGGGTAGTAACCGCCACCGGTCGAGGGCGGAGTCGGGCGGCTCGGATAGTAGGGATCCACCGAAGGCGGGGTCGGCCGCGAGGGATAGTAGCCGCCGCCGGTCGAGGGCGGAGTGGGGCGCGAAGGCTCATAGCCGCCGGTCGAAGGAGGAGTGGGTCGCGAAGGCGTGTAGCCGCCGCCCGTCGAAGGAGGCGTGGGCCGCGAGGGCGTGTAGCCGCCGCCGGTCGAAGGAGGAGTGGGCCGCGAGGGGCTGTAGCCGCCGCCGGTCGAGGGGGGCGTGGGGCGATAGTCGTCGCGGCCGTAGCTGCCGCCGGTGGAAGGAGGCGCGGGCCGGGAAGAGCTGCCGGACGACGGCGGGGTGGGGCGCGACGAGCCGCCGCCGTAGGACGAGCCGGAACCGCCGATCGAGGGCGGGGTGGGGCGCCCGGTGACGCTGCTGGAACCTCCCATGGTCTGAGCCTCCTTCTAGTTGAGCTGTTGAGCGTGCGGACCGGGGACTACGAGCGGACGCGCTGGACGCGGTTGAGGGCGTCGACGATGACCGTCTGCATCTGGTTGGCGATCTCACGCTGGCGGTTGATGTTGCCGGTGTTGGACCAGTCGTAGCGGAGGCTCTCGTACTGGGAGATGGCGCGGTCGGCGATGTCGAAGACCTGGCGGGAGTCGTAGCCGCTGGCGCCGGACTCGCCCGAGACGGCGTCACGGACGTCGCCGATGGTCTGCGAGAGGACGACGAGCATCTGGTCCTCGATGCGATCCTTCTCGCGGTCGCTCCAGGCGCGCAACCAGTCGTTGCGGAGGTTGTTGTAGCGGTAGAGGCCGTCCTGGGCGATGCGCTTGGCGCGGCTGACGGTGTAGTAGTCCTTGCCCTGGACGGTCTCGGCGCCCTGGGCGGACTTGATGCTGGCGGACACGCCGCCGGGGGCGGCGCCGCAGCCCGCGAGCAAGGTGGAAGCAAGGGCGACCGTGGCGAGAACCGTGAAGAGCTGCTTGGCCATTGGGGGTGTTCCTCCTTGTATCAGCGGGCGGTAGTGATTACCGAACGTTTAACCGACTTTAACAAGGGGTTTATCCCGGGCTAACCAGGTTATCTTTCTTATCTTTTTCCTAACTATGGGTTAAGGATAGGTAAATGCCGATCGCGAGGCCTGATGGGGGCTGGGTTTGCGGGTTCGGCGCCCTCCGGCCGGATCCTCGTTTCCAGGGCGTTTTCGCAGTTCGATAGGGCGAGATCCCGCTCATCATGAGGCGGGCCCGTCACCAGACGGGCCCGAGAAGCGCTTGTGCCTTAACCTGGGGCTAGTCCCGTTCCAGCAGGGCGACGGTCTCCACGTGCGCCGTCTGGGGGAACATGTCCACGGGCCGCGCCTTGACGAGGCGGTAGCCGCCGAGCTCGACCAGGCCCTTGAGATCCCGCGCGAGGGTCGCCGGGTTGCAGGAGACGTAGACGAGACGGGGGATGCCGCTCTTCGCGATCGCCTCGATCACCGCGGGCTCGCAGCCCTTGCGCGGCGGATCCAGCACGGCGCCGTCCAGGGAGCCCAGCTCGTTCAGGAGCTTCGGCAGGCGCTCCTCCACCTTGCCCGTGAGGAAGCGGGCGTTGGAGATGCCGTTCCGGGTGGCGTTCGCGGCGGCATCCCGGGTGGCCTCGGGGATGGTCTCGATGCCCACCACCTCGCCCGCCCCGCGGGAGGCGAGGTAGAGGGCGATGGTGCCCGTGCCCGAGTACAGGTCCACGGCCCGGCCGCCCTCGGGCAGCGCCAGGTAGTCGGCCGCGAGGCCGTAGAGTTGCTCGACCTGCTCCGAGTTGACCTGGAAGAAGCTCCGGGCCGAGATGGCGAAGCTCAAGGGGCCGATCTGCTCGATCAGGTGGTCCTGGCCCCAGAGGACCTTGGTCTGGTCGCCCATGAGGGCGTTGCCCGGCTTGGGGTGGACGTTCTGGACCACGGAGGTGACGTTCGGGAAGCGCTCCCGGACCGCCGCCACCCATGCCTCCGCCTGGGGAAAGGCCTCGCGGGTGGTGACCAGGCCGATCATGAGGTCGCCGGTCTTGTGGCCCGCCTTGGCGAAGGCCGAGCGCAGCCAGCCGCGCTGGGTCTGTTCGTTGTAGACGTCGAAGCCGAATTGGGGCAGGCTCTCGCGCCAGAACGCGAGCACCTCGTTGTTGAGGGAGTGCTGGATGTAGCAGTGCTCGACGTCCACCACCCGGTGGCTGCGCGGCTCGTACATCCCCACCTGGTAGCCGTCCTTGGACTTGGCGATCGCCCAGTGGACCTTGTTGCGGTAGTACCAGGGGTCGGTCATGCCGAGCGTCGGCTCCAGCCAGTCGCCGAGCTCGAAGCCGCCGATCCGCTTCAGGGCGTCGGCCACCAGCTCCTGCTTCCAGTGGAGCTGGCGCTCGTAGGAGACGTGCTGCCACTGGCAGCCGCCGCAAGAGCCGAACAGAGGACAGCGCGCGACGGCGCCCTCCGGGCCGGGGGCCAGCACCTCCTCGATGAGGGCGCGCGCGTAGCCGGGCTTGGTGGAAATGATGCGGGCCCGGACGCGATCGCCCGGCACGCCCATGGGCACGAAGACGGCGAAGCCCGCGTGGCGGGCGATCGCCTCGCCGCCGCCCACCAGGGACTCCAGCGTCAGTTCCAGTTGCTCCCCGACCCTAACCGGGATGGCTTGTTTGCTCATGACCCGCATGATAACACGTTCGAAGCCCCCGGATGAGCAGCCGGCCCAACGAAAACGGCCCCGGCAACTGCCGGGGCCGTGCGCGGATTAGGGTTAGACCGTGACCGCCTCGGCCAGGTCCCGGAACTCGGGGATCTGGTCGAAGTTCATGTACCGGTAGATCTCGGCGGCCTTGGCGTTCACCGTCTGAACTTGTTCATGGTACTCGGCAGCCGTCGGGATCCGGCCCAACAGGGCGCAGACCGCCGAAAGCTCCGCCGAACCGAGGTAGACCCGGGTCTCGATGCCCAGGCGGTTCGGGAAGTTGCGGGTCGAGGTCGACATGGCCGTGCTGCCGCGCTTGATCTGCGCCTGGTTACCCATGCACAGCGAGCAGCCGGGCATCTCCATGCGGGCGCCGGACTTGCCGAGCACCGAGTAGTAGCCCTCCTCGTTGAGGATCATGGCGTCCATCTTGGTGGGCGGCGCGATCCACAGGCGGGTCGGGATGTCGCTCTTGCCGTCCAGGACCTTGCCGGCCGCCCGGAAGTGGCCGATGTTGGTCATGCACGAGCCGATGAAGACCTCATCGATCTTGTCCCCGGCCACGTCCGACAGCGTCTTCACGTCGTCCGGATCGTTCGGGCAGGCGACGATGGGCTCCTGGATCTCCGCCATGTCGATCTCGATCACCGCGGCGTACTCGGCGTCCGCATCGGCCTCGAGCAGCTTGGGAGCGGCGATCCAGTCCTCCATGGCCTTGATGCGGCGGCGGAGGGTACGGGCATCCTCGTAGCCGTTCGCGATCATCCACTTCATGAGCGTGATGTTCGAGCGCATGTACTCGGTGATGGGCTCGGGGTTGAGCTTGACCACGCAAGCCGCGGCCGAGCGCTCCGCCGAGGCGTCCGAGAGCTCGAAGGCCTGCTCGACCTTGAGGTCGGGAAGCCCCTCGATCTCGAGGATCCGGCCCGAGAAGATGTTGAGCTTGCCCTTCTTTTCCACCGTGAGCAGCCCCTGCTTGATGGCGTAGAAGGGGATGGCGTTGACCAGGTCGCGCAGCGTGACGCCGGGCTGCATCTCACCCTTGAAGCGCACGAGCACCGACTCGGGCATGTCGAGCGGCATGACGCCCGTGGCGGCCGCGAAGGCGACCAGGCCCGAGCCCGCCGGGAAGGAGATGCCGATGGGGAAGCGGGTGTGCGAGTCGCCGCCGGTGCCCACCGTGTCGGGAAGCAAGAGGCGGTTCAGCCACGAGTGGATGACGCCGTCGCCGGGGCGCAGCGAGACGCCGCCGCGGGTCGTGATGAAGCCGGGCAGCTCCCGGTGCATCTTCACGTCCACCAGCTTGGGGTAGGCCGCGGTGTGGCAGAAGGACTGCATGACCAGATCGGCCGAGAAGCCGAGGCAGGCCAGGTCCTTGAGCTCGTCGCGGGTCATGGGGCCCGTGGTGTCCTGGGAGCCCACGGTCGTCATCTTGGGCTCGCAGTAGGTACCGGGGCGGATGCCCTGACCCTCGGGCAGGCCGCAGGCGCGGCCGACCATCTTCTGTGCCAGCGTGTAGCCCTTGCCGCTGTCCGCAGGGAACTGGGGCAGGCGGAAGAGGGTGCTGGGGCCGAGGCCGAGCGCCTCGCGGGCCTTGGTCGTCAGGCCGCGGCCGATGATGAGGTTGATGCGGCCGCCGGCGCGGACCTCGTCGAGGATGACGGGGGTCTTGAGCTGGCTCTCGGCGATCAGCTGGCCGTTCTTGTAGGCCGTGACCTTGGCCGTGGCGTGGTCGACCCGCAGCTCGATCTCGTCGCCCATCTCCATCTGGGAGACGTCGAGCTCGATGGGCAGGGCGCCCGCATCTTCCATCGTGTTGAAGAAGATGGGCGCGATCTTGCCGCCGAGGCAGACGCCGCCGAAGCGCTTGTTGGGGACGAAGGGGATGTCCTCGCCCGTGAACCAGAGCACCGAGTTGGTGGCCGACTTGCGGCTGGAGCCGGTGCCGACCACGTCGCCCACGTAGGCCACGAGGTGGCCCTTGGCCTTGAGGGCCTCGAGCTGCTTGACGGGGCCGCGGACGCCGGCCTCTTCGGGCTCGATGCCGGGGCGCGGGTTCTTGAGCATCGCCAGCGCGTGCAGCGGGATGTCGGGACGCGACCAGGCGTCCGGAGCGGGCGACAGGTCGTCGGTGTTGGTCTCGCCCGTGACCTTGAAGACGGTCAGCTTCTGCGCGGCGGGGACCTCGGGGCGCGAGGTGAACCACTCGCCGTCGGCCCAGCTCTGGATCACGGCCTGGGCGTGGGGGTTGCCCTTGTCCGCGAGCTCCTTGATGTCGTGGAAGTAGTCGAAGACCAGGAGCGTCTTCTTGAGCGCCTCGGCGGCAGTGGCGCCGCAGGGGCCCTCGAGGGCCTCGATCATGGGCTGGACGTTGAAGCCGCCCAGCATGGTGCCCAGGAGCTCGATGGCCTTCTCGCGCGCGATCAGGCTGCAGGTGAGCTCGCCGGCCGCGATCAGCGAAAGGAACGTGGCCTTGACCTTGGCGGCGTCGTCGACGCCGGCCGGCACGCGGTAGGTCAACAGCTCGACGAGGAAGTCCTCCTCGCCGGCGGGCGGGTTCTGGAGCAGGGTGACCAGCTCGCTGGTCTGCTGCTCGGTGAGGGGCAGCGGGGGGATCCCCAGAGCGGCACGTTCGGCGACGTGCTGACGATAGGCTTCGAGCATGTGCGTCCTCTCGACATGGTGGGCTGGCGCCCGCGGCTTTTCCGTAGGGACGAGTGGTTCGCCTTCCGGGTAGGAGGCGGGACCTGTCTCTTCCATTATAGGCCAAAATGGCGAGAGCGGGCGCTTTTAGCGCCAGATCCTCGGGTTAGCGAGGGGCGGCGACCGGATCCAGGGAGTGGGCCGCCGCCATGGGGGTTCTAGACCTCACGCCCAGCACCTCCCGGTAGCCGGCGATCGTCTCGCGGATGCCCCGAGTCACCGAGAAGCGCGCGGCCTGGACGAGGCCTTCACGGCGCATGCGCTCGCGCTCGTCCGCGTCGGAAAGCGCGCGCTCGAGTTGCAGCGTGAACGCGCGGGTGTCCGCCGGATCGAAGGTGAGGGCCGCGGTGCCCACCACCTCGGGGATGGAGCTCGAGCGGCTCGCCACCACGGGCGTCCCGCAGAGCATGGCCTCGAGGGGCGGCAGGCCGAAGCCTTCGTAGAAGCTCGGGAAGGCGAAGACGGTGGCCGCGGTGTAGACGGCAGGCAGGTCCGCGTCGGCCACGTAGCCGAGGATCATGACCCGATCCTCCAGCCCCAGGCGGCGGATGAGCCCCATGAACTGCTGGGGCTGACCGATCTTGAGCACGAGCTTGGCGTCCGGATGCCGCTCGACGAGCCCCGCGAAGGCATGCAGCAGGCCCTCGGTGTTCTTGTAGCGGTACTCGGAGCCGAGGGTGAAGATGAAGCGCTCCGGCAGGTGGTAGCGGCGGCGCACGTCGGCGACTTGCTCGGGCGTCGAGGGGGCGTAGTGCTCCTCGAGCCAGTTGTAGACCACCGAGATCCGCTCGGCGGGATAGCCCATGTGGTGGGCGATGTCCCGCTTGGACCATTCGGACACCGTGAAGATGCGGTCGGTCCGGGCGACCACCGGCTTGATGGAGGCCGCGTAGTAGAGGTGCCACTCCAGGCGCTGGTCGAGCCGGAACCCCTGCGGATAGGACAGGGGGATGGTGTCGTGCAGCGTCATGATCCGCTTGCAGGAGGGCGGCAGGAAGAGGGGGGCGACCATGGACGGGCTGTGGAAGATCTCGGGCCGCACCCGCGCGACGATCGCCGGGAGGATCACCTGTTCGCGCGGATCGACGATGTGGACCCGCGGGTTGACGAGCTCGAAGTCGGGCCGGTCGTGCAGCTCCGGCAACAGCTCGGGGTGGTTGGTGAGGATGGTGTAGCGGTGGCCGCCGCCGTACCGGGCGAGGCCGCGCAGCAGGTTGAAGGTGTAGCGCGCGAGGCCGGACGGCTTGGGGCCCGCCTCGCGGGCGTCGATCATGACGCGCATGGCGCGCTCGGCACCGGGATCCTCGGTGGCGCCGAACCAGGAGCGTCCTTCCCGGGGCGGCATGGCGGTTTGCTGCGACACAGGGCCTCACACGAGCAAGCGACGGTAAGAGATGCCATCTTAGCCGATTATCCGCCCGGAGGGAATCGGGTCGGCGCAGCCCCGCGCGGGAGCGGCGCCGGATCTGGCTTCTAGGCTTGCTTGATCGCGTCGGAGAGGCGGATGAAGGCCATGGAGCCCATCACGAGGCCCATGAGGCCCATGACCACCGCCGGGCCCCACAGATCCGCCAGCGGACCCGCGATCGCCATGGGCAGGGTCGAGGCGAGGTTCATGAGCATGGCCTGCACGCCGAAGATGCGACCGCGCACCTCCTCGGCGACACCCTCCTGCACGAAGGTCGAGATGGGGATCTCGATGCAGGCACCGCCGATGCCCACCAGGGTCGCGAGCGCGAAGACCACGTGCCAGGCCCGGTCCGCGCCGAGGGCGGGCACGTTCATGCCCACCACGGCCAGCGCGAGCAGGGCGAGGCCCGCCACCGTGAAGCCCGTGCGGACGAGCTTCGGCTTGGGCACATGCCAGCCCCAGCGCCCGACGACGATCGCGCCCAGCACCATGCCGAGGCCCGCGAAGGCGAGGATGTTGGTGAAGTCGGTGGCGCTCTCGGTGCCGAGCGCCGAGAAGGTGAAGCCCTTGGCGATGACGTTGAGCGCCGCGAAGCTGCCAAACAACGTCATGGTCATGGTGTAGGCCTGCATGAGGCGCGGGTGATCCTTGAGGTACTGGAACGCGAAGCGCCACTCGGCCCAGAAGTTGGGCTGCTTGGTCACTTCCTGCGGCATGGCCGGGAAGCGGATGAAGGCCGCCGCCAGCGCCGCGACCGTATAGAGGCCCACGACGAACAGGTGGGCGTGCTCGTAGGTGGCCCACTTCCAGAGCGGGCCCGCCAGCGCGAAGCTGCCGATGAGGGCCGCGACCATGGTCGTCATGAAGACCGAGTTGGCGGCCATCAGGTGGCGCTTGGGCACCACCGTGGGCACGGCCTTCATGAAGGCCGGGTCGAAGAAGCGGGTGAGGAAGCCGAAGCCGAAGGCGAAGCCCAAGAGCGGCCAGATGAGGGAGCCCGCGAGCGGCAGGGCCAGGACGAAGAGCGCGCGGGCCGCGCTCGAGGCGACCATGCTGTGCTTGAGCGGGAAGCGATCGATGAAGACGCCCGCCAGGCTGCCGAAGAGGATGGCCGGCACCGCCGAGGCGATGGAGATGGCGCTCACCAGCGAGTTGGAGTGGCTCGCCCGGTCCGCCAGGAAGATCAGGAAGACGAAGAACAGCTTCTCGCCCAGGTTGTGGACGATGGATACCAGCCAGAGACAGAGGAAGTCGCGATCCGCGAAGAGGCCTTTGTCGGGGGCGGCGGCGTTCAGGGACGCCGGTTGCTCGATCGGAGTGGGGGCGCTCATGCCACCTCTTGATTGGGGTCGGAAGAGTGCTCTAGGTCCCTTCCTGAGGACGATACCGCCAGTCAAAGGCGGCGATCTCTTATTCTAGCATACCAAGAGCGCGCGCTGACCAGGTTTGGTGCGCCTCCCGCGCGCCGCCGGCCGATCCGGTCCGGGCGTCAGCGGGGCGGCGGCGTGAGGCTGCCCGGCTTGAAGAGGGCGACCAGTGATCGCCGGGTCGCGTCCGTCAGCTCCGGGAGGGCGACGGTGGTCTCGAAGTGGCCGCCGTCCGCGCGCTGGGTCTGGACCTTGCCCTTGAGCGCGAGCTGGAGGTCCTGCTGGTGGAAGAGGAAGAGCGAGATGGGCGCCTCGGGCGCGAAGTCGTCGACCACCCCCGCCAGGCGCAGCCCCGAGACCGAGGCGTTGAGCAACAGGGCCGGACGGTAGGAGCCGTCCGCGGCGGCGTACTTGACGCCGAGGGGGACGGCGCGCTCGGGCGGCGGCGATCGCCGCGGCAGGTCCCGCGCGAGCGTGAGCTCGACGGCGCGTTGCCCGTCCCGCTTGGTGACAAGGCGCAGGGTGGCCTCGCGGTTGAGCCGGATCCCGTGGGGGCCCGGATAGCCGATCGAGAGGGGCACGCCCTTGAGGGGATCCCCGCCGAGCCAGGCGAACTCGGGGCCGTGGTCGAGCAGGAGCTTGCCGCCCTCCTTGGGCTGCCAGGCGGCGACCATGCACAGGTGGTTCATGCCGATGGCGCGCAGCGTCAGGACCTGCCCCTGCACCGGATGGGGGGCGAGGGCCGCGTGGAGGCGGCTGACCAGGTCATCGAGGGAAAGCGGCTTGACGAGCACGTCGGCGGCGCCGGCGGCGATCGCCGCGCGCGTGCGGGCGGGGTCGTCCTGGCCCGCGAGCAGCAGCATGTGCGCGTGGGGCAGATCGAGCCGCTCCTTGGCGAGTCGGCAGAGGTCCTCCCCCGAGATGCCTGGCAGCTCCGCCTCGAGCACGGCGGCATCCGGCCGCTCCTTGGCCAGGTAGGCCACGGCCTCGGGCCCGTTGGCGGCTTGCAGCACGTCGTACCCCTCCGCCTGCAGGCGGGAGGTGAGGTTGCGCCGCAACAGGTCGGTGCGATCGGCGACGAGCACCGTCGGGGCGCGTTCGGACAGGGAGTGGACCAGCGACATGCCCCTCATCTTAAGGGCATGCCGAGATGTGAGCAATTCGTGAAGGCGCCTGGCGGCGCTATTCTCAGGCGATCGCCGAGATCATCTCCGGGGCTTCGAGCGGGGTGCCCCAGGTCCGGCTGTTGGTCCCGGTGACGGAGTATTCGACGACGTTGCCGCCCAGGAAGGCCGCGAACTCGAGGGGTTGGTTGGCGTAGGTCTCGAAGTTGCCCAGGGCGGGATCGTAGGAGACGTAGCCCTGGTGCGGCTGGTTGTTGCGCCAGATGGCGACGAGCTCGCCCATGGGGCCGGTCACGGGATAGGGGGAGTCCAGGAGCTGGTCCTGGAAGGCGTGCGTGAGCTCGTGCGTCACCAGGTAGAGCAGATCGCCCGGCGTCGCCGAGGCGAGCGTCTGGCGGGTGATGGCCAAGGTGCGCGTGTCGAAGTCGTAGCCGCCGCCCTCCCATGCCTCGTCGAGGACGCGCGTGGGGATGGGGGCGAGCTGATAGACCGAGCCCACGACGGCCTTGGCTTGCTCGATGAGCTGGAGCTTGGCCTCGGGTGTGAGGGTGGGGGCGGACTGGTACGACTGGATGAGCGGGTCGTTGGCGAGGGACCAGGCGATCGCCTCGAAGTAGGGGCTCATGACCTGCTTGGTGAGGGTACGCACGGCCACCGGATCGAGGACGGGGGCGGCGTAGGCGGCGACGGCGGCCTGGAGCGCGGCGTCCGTCGGCATGGGGCCGAGCTGGGCATTGAGGGTCGTGAGCTCGGCGGCGGTGGGGGCACGACCGGCGGCACCCTGAAAGGCCGCGTGGATCCGGTAGTACCGGCCGAGCGAGGTCGAGAGGCTGTCCGTGGCGGGTAGGACAGGAGCGGTCGACACGGCCGGGGCCGCCTCGACCTTCGGTCGAGGGGTGCTGTAAGGCTGTGGCGTCACAAAGCTCGTAATCGAAAACATCAGGCCCCCCACCGTCGACCGAGTGGTCTATCCGGCGAGGGGCCCCGTGACTTGCGGTGATTAACCGAAAGATAGGCGCGATTTAAGCGGGCCTACTTCTTGGCGAGCAGTTCGCCGACGGTCTGACCGATCTTGGCGCCGTCGCCGCCCTTGAAGGCCGAGACCATCGAGGCGACGGTGTCGCCGGTCGAGCCGGCCGCCGTGCCGGTCGCCTTGATGTCGGAGCTGTCCAGGAAGGACTTGGCCAGATCCTTGAAGATATCGCTGATGCTACCGCCGTTGAAGAGTTTCTCGGCGGCTCCGCCCAGCGCTTCACCGATCTTGGATCCGCCGAATAAGCCCTTTACCAGCCCGCCAACCAAACCGCCGATGTTCATAATGACCTCCTGAATCTTGCCAACTTTCCAACCCATCGGGTTCCATTTCCCTTATCCCCTGGGGGGTTGGAAAACTTGATAAAGCCTCGGTTTTTTGATCATTCGGAGTGTGTTAAGTCCTTGCTTGCAATGGGTTGGGGGCGCTTGGCTGGCCGATCCGCGGATATGGAGACGGGCGTGGCGGGTACGGTCATGAGACGGAGGATCGGACCCATGCCCATCTGGCTACTCATCGTCGGCTTGATCTGGCTCGCGCCGCCGGCGGCGGCGGCTCCCACGGCCGACGAGCTCGCGAGGCTGAAGGCCGGCGAGACGATCACGCGGCCCTTTGCCATCGAGGGCATGAACGGCGTGGAGGCGCTCTTCTGGGTGGATGCCCCGCCGGACAGCGTGTTTCGGATCCTGTCGGACACCCCGCGGCTCGCGGAGTTCATGCCCAACCTGAGCCAGTGCACGGTGATCGAGCAGGGGGACCATTTCGCGGTCGTGAAGATGCAGAGCGACCAGGGCGAGATGGTGCAGCGCCGGATGTACCAGCCTCCGTACCGGGTCAACTGGAGGCTCGTCAAGGCCTCGGGCCTCAAGGACGTGAAGGGGCGCTGGCTCATCGAGCCGGTCGCGCATGGCACGATCCTCAGCTACGGGGTCGCGATCCAGACGACGTTTCCGGTGCCGCAGGCCCTGGTGGACGCTTTCCAGAGCCGCAGCCTCCCGGCTCTGGTGCACAACGTGCGCGCGCGGGTCGAGAGCGGCGGCAAGTGGGTGAAGCCGGAGTTCAAACGGAAATAAGAATTACCGGAGGCTGGTCTTCCAGAGATGCAGCGCCTTCAAGTTTGGCTGCGTCTTGAGCGCCAGGGCGGCCACCGGGTGCAGGCGGTTCTCCTGGTACTCGCTGACTGAATCTTCGCCCTTGAAGACCAGGACCGTGTTGGTCAGGTCCTGGAAGCCGCAGACCATCTTGGGCTTGAGCAAGATCAGCGCCGACTGCAGGTGGTGCCGGATTCGCTGCTCCTCGCTCCCGCGGTGCTCCTTGCTCGAGATCCGCTTCAAGAGCGGATAGAGATCCTCGACGGGCTTGAGCTCGGAAAGCCGCTTGCGGACCGCATCCTCGATCATGGGCACGATCCACTCGCAGTCGACGGGCCACAGCTGCTCGAAGAGCCGCGGCAAGATGCGCTGATCGTCGTACTGCCCGAGCGCCTCGGCCGCCAGGCGCACCACCTCTTCGTCCGGATCCGCAAGGGCCTCCATGAGCGGCTGGATCCAGTCCGGGTCCCATCCCCCCATCAGCGCCTCCGCGGCCGCCCGCCGGATCTCGAGCTCCGGGTCCTTCAAGAGCCGCAACAACAGGCTGTTGACCGCGGCGTCCTTGAGGAACTGGAGCTTGGTCAGCGCATAGGGACGGCACAGGTTCTGATCGTTCCCGATGAAGGCGATCAGGGCCTGGGTCGCCTCGGGTGTCCGCATCCCCACCAGGGTCGAGATGACCTCCTTGAGCAGGAACTCGTTGTTGCTGGTGTTCAGGAGATCGACCAGGGGCTTGATCGAGGCCTTGGCGTCGAGCGTCGTCATGACCGCGATGAGGCGCTCGCACGCAAGGGGGCTCAGGCGAGGCAGCGCCTCGATGAGGGGCTCCAGGGCGTCGCGACCGATCTCCACCAGGGCCTCGGCCGAAAGGCGCGCGAGGGTCTCGTTGCCGCCCATCACCTGGGCGAGAGCCGGCACCGCCGCGACGTCTCGGCGCGTCCCGAGCGAGATGATGGCCGACGCCGCCACCGCCTCTTCGGGATCGCGCACCATGTCCGTCAACAGGTGCGTGACCTCGGGGTTGGGAAAGGGGTGGATCCCCTGGGCGATGAGCATCCGGATCTTGGAGTCCCGGTCGGTGGAGGCGGCCATGAGGGCCTGCAGGGTCGACGCGTGGCGCGCCTTGAGCAGGCCCATGACGGCCATCTGCTTGACGGCGAAGTCGTCGCTTCGAGACACCAGCGTCAGGCAGTAGGCGGCCTGTGCGCTGCCCATCTGGCTGAGTTGCTGCACCGTCCGCAACCGGATCGGTCGGCTGGGGTTCTCCAGGCGCTTCAGCCAGAACGGCAGGGTCCCGGGCAAGTGCCCGCCCCGATACAGGGCGAGCGTCGATGCCGCAAGACCGAGAAGAACAGCGAAGGCGACCAGCAGGTTCAAGGCATGCCCTTCCTGGAAACGGAGTACGTCGCTATTCTAGGGCCATTTTGGGAGAAATTTAACTGTCTACACGTTATCTTCAGGGATCGGCAGGTGCCGCTCCAACGTGCGGACACGATCGGCCAGGAGGTTGCTCTGGGCGATCGCCTTCTCGAGGGCCTCGCGGGCCATCTGCAGCTGCAGGCCCGGACCCGCCTCGGGCTCGGTGCCGAGCACACCTTCCATGCGCTCGCAGCGGGCCTTGAGGGCGGCTGCGAGCTCGGCGAGGTAGGGCAGGGAGGGCCCCTCTCCGCGGCCTTCCAGCTGGGGCAGGATGGCCGCGAGCTCCTTGAGCTGGGCGGCGGCCTTCACCACGTCCGCCTGCCCTCCGGGCTGAGCCGCGGCGAGGGCCAGATCCAGGGCGAGCTGCGTGAGCTGGGTGGAGACCTCCCGCAGGGGTGGTGGCTGGAGCTTGGCGGCCTGTTCGAGCCGCTCCAGGAGTCCCTCGGCCTGCTCGCTGATGTCCTGGGCGAGGTCGTGGGCCTCGGCGAGGTGCGGCGCGGGGCCGCTGTCGACCATGAACGCCCGATCGAGGGCCCGCGACGCGCTGCCGAGAGACTCGCGCAGGGCGGGCAGGCCGCTCGCCACGCTCGCCGCCAGGCGCGCCACATTGGAGAGGGCCGGGGTCTCGGCCTTGGTCGAGGCCGCCTGGAGCTGGGCATGCCAGCGACGGCGCAGCCACCCGATGAGCCCGAACACGAGGGCGACGGCGAGGCCTCCGAGGGTCATCAGGAGCCCTTCGCGACGGCTCACGCGGATGGCCCCGGAAGCAGCCGGCGCCGGGAGGTCGGCCGTGGCGCTCGGGGCCGTGGGCTCGGCCGTCTCGGTGGCCTCGGTGGCCTGTGCCGGAGGGCTGGCGGGGGCCGCGAGCGAGTCCGTCATGCGCACCAGGACCCCGACGCCCGTCTCGGCGATGGGCGCGTAGCCCAGGGTGGTCCTTCCCACCTGGCTCTGGCGCTCGACGCCTCCGGCGAGGGTGGCTGCGATCGCCCGCTCCTCGATCGGCAGCGGACGGTTCGGGTGCGCGAGGGGTTCGCCTTCGCGCGAGAGGATCTCGAGGGTCGTGTAGTCAGGCAGCCGCACGGAGTCGAGCGCCTGGGCCATGTCGTTGAGAGGCACCTCGACGCCCAGGCTGCGGCGCTTGCCCGTGCGGGTCTCGGCCGCCACCAGGAAGTGGGGCTGGGGCTTGGCCCGGTAGCGGATCACCCGTCCGGTCCGGCGCAGCTCGGCGCGGATGCCGGCGTCGGTGGCGATGCCGCCCTTGACGCCCAGGGGGCGAACCGGCAGGGGGCGCCCCCTGCTGAAGACCTGGAGGGTCATGGGCTTGCCGGGCTTGGGGGCGGGGCCCATGAGGATGGCCTCGAGGTTCGCGGCCGTGCGCTCCAGGGCCGTCGCGACGGCATCGGCGGCGTTGCGCGCGAAGGAAAGGGCCTGCGGGCTGGCCGTGGCGGCCATCGACGGCGACGCGCCGACCTGGGCCGCGGCTGGAACGGCCGGGGCCAATAGGAGCAGGCTAGCAAGCAGGCACAGAACCCTCATGGCTTCATCATGCCACAAGAAGGCCGCTTGCGTCGTGCGTGCGTCACGTCCCGGCGAAGGAGCGGCGCTTTCCGCTATAATGAGGAGTCCTTGCGCGCGCTCGGCGCCCGCTCGGCCTTGCCACCCGTATCAGAAGGAACGTCGTCCATGAAAATGTCCCAGATGCTCGCCCCCACGCTGCGCGAGGTGCCCGCCGAGGCGGAGATCATCAGCCACCAGCTCCTCATGCGAGCAGGCTTCATCCGCCGGGTCACCCCGGGCGTGTACAACCTCTACCCCCTGATGTGGCGCGTCACCCGCAAGGTCGAGCAGATCGTGCGCGAGGAGATGGACCGCTCGGGTGCCCTCGAGCTGCGCATGCCCATCCTCAACCCCGCGGAGCTCTGGATGGAGAGCGGCCGCTGGCAGGTCTACGGCAAGGAGATGTTCCGCCTGCAGAACCGCCACGAGCGCGACGAGCTCCTGGGCCCCACCCACGAGGAGACGGTGACGGCGATCGCCCGTGACGAGCTCCGCAGCTACCGCCAGCTGCCCACCAACCTCTACCAGATCCAGGTCAAGTTCCGGGACGAAATCCGGCCCCGCTTCGGCCTGCTGCGCGGCCGCGAGTTCATCATGAAGGACGCCTACTCCTTCCATGTGGATCAGGCGAGCCTGGAGGTGACCTACGACGTCATGTGCCGCGCCTATACGCGCATCTTCGAGCGCTGCGGCCTGCACACCCGGATGGTGGAGAGCGACGTCGGCGCCATCGGCGGCTCGGCGGCCCACGAGTTCATGGTCGTGGTCGACACGGCGGGCGGCGAGAACGACCTGCTGTTCTGCAACAGCTGCGACTACGCCGCCAACGTCGAGCGCGCCGAGAGCTCGCTGGACGTGGCCAACATCCTAAAGAAGCTGCCCCCCGAGGAGCCCAAGGCCCTCGAGAAGATCCCGACCCCCGGCACCAAGACCATCGCTCAGCTCGCCGACTTCCTCAAGGTCGACCCGGCGCAGATCGTCAAGACGCTCGTCTACCGCGTCGAGACCATGCCCGAGGATCCGGCCAACGCCGAGCAGATCGACGTCTCCTACGCCGCGGTCCTCATCCGGGGCGACCTGGAGGTCAACGACGTCAAGCTCAAGAACGCGCTCGGCGCCCTGGAGCTTCGCCTGGCGAGCGACGAGGAGATCCACGCCCGCTCGGGAGCGGCCGCGGGCTTCGTGGGCCCCATCGGCCTGCAGGTGGACCAGGTGCTCGCCGACGAGTCCGTCCGCCATATGACCAACTTCGTGATCGGCCCCAACGAGGTCGACATGCACTTCGTCAACGCCAACTGGGGCCGGGAGTTCACTCCCGAGCGCTGGGTGGACGTGCGCCTCGCCAAGGCCGAGGACCTGTGTGCCCGCTGTGAGGGCGGCCGTCTCTCTGCCGCCAAGGGCATCGAGGTCGGCAACACCTTCAAGCTGGGCACCAAGTACTCGGCCAAGATGAACGCCACCTTCATGGACCAGGACGGCTCCGAGAAGCCCTTCGTCATGGGCTGCTACGGCATCGGCGTCACCCGCACGGCCCAGGCGGCCGTCGAGTCCCTGCATGACCAGGACGGCATCAAGTGGCCGGTGGCGATCGCCCCCTACCACCTGATCATCGTGGCCGTGAACATCAAGGACGAGGTCGGCATGGACGTCGCCAACCGCCTCTACCAGGAAGCCCTCCAGGCGGGCGTCGAGGTCGTGCTGGACGACCGCGAGGAGCGGGCGGGCGTCAAGTTCAAGGACGCCGATCTCATTGGCTTCCCCGTGCGCATCACCGTCGGCAAGGCCGTCAGCGAGGGCAAGGTCGAGGTGAAGTTCCGCATGGAGGGCGCAACCGACACCCTGCCCATCGATGGAGCGATCGCCCGAGTTCAGGAATATCTCCACTCGGCCCTCGCCGGGTCACATAACCCGCAGCCTGCCCGGGTATAAGCGGAGTACCCGACCGGCGGCTCCTCCGGGAGCCGCCGGTCCTCTTCCCACTCACCAAGCGCCCCAGGAGGCCCCATGTCGCTCGAAGATCTGTTGATGGCCAAGGTCGATACCTTGCCGCAGTTCAACTTCTCGCCGGTCCTGAACCAGGCGATGGAGATGTTGGACAGTCCCGAGGCCAACCTCGACCAGATCGCCGAGATCATCTCCAAGGACAAGGCGCTCTCGGGCAAGATCGTCACCAACACGGTCCACCAGGCGCAGCGCAACGTCCAGAACGTCCACCAGGCCATCCGCCTGATGGGCCTCCAGACGGTCAAGAACTTCATCTCGGCCACCTCCCAGTCGGATGCCAAGCAGGCCGACCTGGACCCGGCGACCTTCGAGATCATGCAGGGCCGCCTCTGGACCCACTCGCAGCAGGTGGCCATCTGCTGCCAGCTCCTGGCGCAGGAGCTCGAGTACCCCAACCTCTCGCAGGCCTACACCGCGGGCCTCTTCCACGACCTGGGCAAGGCCGTGCTCAACGCCTTCGCGTTCGAGGAGATCTCCAACTCCATCAAGCTGACGCAGGCCAAGGCGGTGGCGACCTTCACGGCCGAGGATCACGCGCTCGGCTTCAACCACTCGTACTTCGGGGCCAAGGTCCTGGAGCGCTGGGGCATGCCGCCCGCGCTGGTGGAGCCCGTGCGCCTTCACCACACGCCGCGCGAGGCGACCATCAACCGCAAGCTGGTCAAGATCGTCCACCTGGCGGATGTGGCCATCAACTGCGCCAACACCAAGCTGCCCATCGGCATCTCGCTCTTCCCGGTGGACAAGGAGGTCCTCAAGGAGCTGCCTTTCCCCAAGGAGCGGCTCACGGAGATCGCTCAGCAGGCGCTCGCCCTGTACGCCAAGATCGAGGCGCAGACGGCAGCTCCGACGGCCTAGCAACTCGACCCCGGCCGGTCGCCCATGGCGGCCGGCTTTTTGCTGCGCAGCGGCGGCCCTCGCAGCCGGAGCCCGACCAGGCAATTCGCAAAATGGCCTAGGGCATGGACGTGATTCGACGGATGCTCTCGGGGGTCCGACGAGCTAGGATGGAGGGGCTTTCCGGTCGATGCGAGGGAACCGGAGTCCGGCCGGTCTCGTCGACGTTGCAGCACACCGCGGTAACGGTCAGGAGGGCGACATGGGGCGTTCCTACGTCGAGCAGGTCTACGAGTGGGTGCGGTCGCTCATGGGCGCGAAGGACGCGCCCGACTTCAGCGGCACGGACGCCCACGAAGGCCTCCAGAGCCCGATCCTGTGGCTGCCGTTCGACCCCAACCGGGACGACCCCAAGGCCTGATTACATCCCGAAGTAGCGCCCGATCTGGGTCTCGGCCTCGGCGAGCAGGATGCGCAGGCTCAGGATCTGGTCCTCGGCCATGGTCTCCTCGTACTCGGTGAGGTAGGCGAAGGTCGAGTCCGTGACCTCCACGAGCTTCTGCTGCTCGTGATAGCCCTGGTTGATGGCCTGCAGGAGCCGATCGTAGACGTTCTGATAGCTCATTGTGGTTTCCTCAAGGTGCTCAAGAAGGTCACGAGGGCCTCGTTGACCTCGCCTGGCCGCTCCAGCATGGGGACGTGGCCCGCCCGTTCGATCATGGCCACCTGCGAGTCGGGGATGCCCTGGTGGAAGGCGTCGGCGAAGGCCGGTGGCAGCACTCTATCATGCTCACCCCAGAGGATGAGCGTCTTGGCCCGGATCCGGGGCAGGAGGGGCGTCATGTCCTTTAGGGGCTTGGCGGTGAGCTTTTCCATGGTGCCGTACCATGCGGCGGAGGTGGCGGCCCCGGCGCGCACGACGACGGGGGATGGCCGGTAGAAGATGGCCTGCATGAACTCCTCGGGCGAGACGTCGCCGGGCGACAGGGTCTCGACGCCGGGCACGCGGATGCCGGAGGCGTTCACGAGGACGAGCCCGTTCACGCGTTCGGGGTGTTCGAGGGCCAGTTGCAGGCAGACGCGGCCGCCCATGGAGCTGCCGACGACCACGGCGTGGTCCCAGCCGGCCACCTGCATCCATTCGGAGACGAAGGCGGCATAGTCGTCGTTGGACTCGATGCTCGGGGGCAGCTCGGACTCGCCGTAGCCGGGCAGGTCGAGGGCGATCGCCCGGTATTCTCCGCTCAGCCGGCGTACCTGATTGAACCAGGACTTGAAGTTGCCGCCGGTGCCGTGGATGAAGAGGACGTTGGGCCCTTCACCCTGGACGAAGGCGCAAACCTTGGCCCCGCGGACCGTGTAATACTGCTTCATCCCTCTATTAGACCACATACGCGGTTGGGGGCGAACGGATTCCCTATAACCCCCCGAACAACTCGTAGAACGAGGCGAAGCGCTCGCGGGCATTGTCTTGATCATCCCGCCGGTGGCGGATCATGCGAACGGCCACCAGCCGGGTCGTCGGGTCCACCACGAGGTACTGTCCGAGCCAGCCGTCGTGCCCGAAGAAGCGCCGTTCGTACTGGACGCTCACGGGCCCCACCTCACGGCGCATCAGGGCACGCAGCTGCGCGAACTCCCCTTCCGCGAGCCGCTCCTGGGCCGCGTTCAGGTAGCCCATGCCGAAGGGGAACTTCCGCCCGGTCAAGGGCGCGAGTTTGTCCGCAGCCTCGAAGCCCGCCTGCCGCAGGGCCGCGAGCCCGGCGTCGGTCTGCAAGAGATAGCCGTCCGGGTAGTGGAGGGACCAGACCAGCCCCTGATGCGCGTGTCGCTGCTGCGAGGGCGCGGTCGCCTCGGTCACGAAGCGGACGCTCAGGATCTGCCTGCCCTGCCAGCGCCCCTGGTCGAGCATGAGCTGGCCGATCTTGGCGAGGTCGCGCGGCCGCAGCTGCAGCCCCCCGAAGGCATCCGGATTGCCGGCCCGGTCGCGGTGCCACTTCCACTCCATGATGCCCAGTGGCTCGAAGATCGTGTCCTGCATGTACCGATCGAGGGGCTTCCCCGAGGCCTGCCGGACGATGCCCGCGAGCAGCATGGCGCCCGGGTTGCTGTACTCCCACTGCGTGCCGGGCTCGTACTGGACGGCCAGTCCCCGGGCGAAGGCCAACATGTCGTCGTTCGGGTAGAGCTCGGACCCGTCCAGTCGCGGCAGCCCGGAGGTGTGGTTCATGAGCTGGCGCAGGGTGATGCGGGCCTTGGTCGGGTCCGCTTTCCACTCGGGAAACCAGGTGGCGGCGGGCTCGTCGAGGGAGCGGATCTTGCCCTCGTCCAGGAGCTTGCCGATGGCGAGGCTCGCGACGGCCTTGGTGACGGACATGCACGCCATGGGGCCGACGGGCTCGCCGAAGTAGCGCTCCACGACGGTCTTGCCGTCCTTGAGGACGACGAGGGCGTCCGAGCCCGAAAGCCGGGCGCTTTCCACGAACGCCTCGAGGCGCCGCGCGTCCAGGCCGACCGCCTCCGGGGCGCTGCGGGCGAGGAAGCCCGGCGCGGGCTTCGGCGTCTCGAAGAACGGGCTCGCCGCCAGCCCGGCGGGGGCGGTGACGAAGAGCGCTAGCGCCAGGAGCGGGGCGATCGAAAGTCTCATAGGCGCCTCATACCCGGAGGAGTGCGGTCGGACGCGACAGCCGATCCTATTCTTCGGACTGGTTGAGGTAGCTCATTGGTTCCATGGGCCATCCGGCGTAGGTTGGAGGGGTCGGAAACACTTCAAACGAATGACGGGATACCATGAGCTTCGAAACCATCTGGTTCATCCGCGCCGCGCTGATCTACTTCGGGACGGGCATCCTCCTGGGGGTGACCATGGCCGTCCGGCCCGACTGGGTCTACCTCATCAAGCCGGTCCATGCCCATCTCAACCTGCTGGGCTTCATGTCCATGTTCATCTACGGCGTGGCCTACCACGTGATCCCGCGGTTCAAGGGCCGTCCGCTCTTCAGCCAGCGCATGTCGCGTTACCACCTCTACCTCGCGAACCTCGCGCTGGTGGGGATGGCGATCTCGCTGCCCTTCTACAGCCGTTTCGGGGCCAAGGGCAGTCTCGCCCTCGCCATCTTCGGCTCGCTGCAGGCGGTGGCGGCCGGGATGTTCATCTTCAACCTCTGGAAGACCATGGAGTAAAGGAGAATCACCATGACCACCAAGCCTTACGCCGAGCAGACCCTGCACGAGCTGCTCGCGGGCAAGCCCACTGCGATCACCCTCTTCAACGCGCACCTCCTGGACACTTGCTGCGGCGAGCACAAGTCCCTCGCGAGCGCCGCCCAGGAGGCCAACGCCGACCTCGACGTCCTGGTGACGGAGTACGCCAAGCTCTAGCCCTTCATGGGAAAAGGGCCGCCGCACGATTCGTGCGGCGGCCCTTTTTTGCTTGTCGCAGTCTACCAGGGCTTAGCCCTGCGCCGTGAGCCGCTCGAAGATCAGGTTCTCCTTGCGGATGTGCTCGAGGGTGTCCGCCTCCAACTCGACCAGCTTCTGGAAGGTCATCTGGTAGGTGTTGCAGCCATCCGCGGGCACCGCGAAGTCGTTGGTGAGGCGCCGCATCACCTGGAACGCCTCCAGCGCCTCTTGGTGCTCAGCCTCGTGGGTGGCGATGGCCTCGCGCACGGCCTGCGCGTCGCCCGCGGCGATGTCCGCGATCGCCGGGAAGAAGTGGCTCTCTTCCTTGTTGAGGTGGCCCTCGATGCTCCGCACGAAGCGCCCGAAGGTCTCCGCGACGGCGATGAGCTCGGAGTGGCCGTCGCCGTGCACGTCGGCGATCTTGTTCACGAGGAAGTCGAGCCGCGGCAGCAGCTTACGCAGGTACTCGTGGTGGGTCTCGACGATGTGCGCCGCGAGCTCACCGAGGGGCGCGCTCGCCCAATCCAGCTGGCCCGGTTCATGGGTGTTCAGGTCGATCATGGTTCTCCCCTTGTCGAAAGTGGCGGTATCCAGCCCCACCATAGGCCAAGCCCATCCGCGAGCCGATGAGATAGCTCATAGTCGATGGGGTGACCATCGTATAACCTGGTTAAGTAATTTAACGCCCGCCCCACTACGAGGAGGAAACGCCATGAGTCACTATCTCTTGTTCGACGGCGCGGTTCGCGAGGTCCGCATCGTGAAGCGGGAAGACGGCAACTACGAGGATGTCCTGTCGGGACTCATCCTCTCGCCCGAGCAGTTCGAACGCTGCAGCCTCTACAGCGACGAGAAGGAGGCCTACCAGGGCCTGTACGCCTGGGGCTCGACCATCGGGAACCTGTCGCCGTACTGGTCCTACACCAAGTCTCGCCTCGCCTAGGCCGCCCCCGCATGGCCTGCTTGAATGGGGCCGGGTGGGTATAATGCTTCCGTTCTGCCCCCGCGAACATGGAACGGAGTGCGCATGCGCGGCCCCATCACCGACTACCACGTCCACGTGGAGCGTGGCCCCTACACCCTGGAATGGCTCGAGAAGTTCGTCGACCAGGCCAAGCGCGCCGGCGTCACCGAGCTCGGCATCTCCGAGCACGCCTACCGCTTCGAGCAGACGCGCCACCTGCTCTCGAACCCGTGGGTCGAGAAGCGCAAGACCGAGAACCTCGACGAGTACCTGGGCCTGCTCCAGAGCGCCCGCAAGCAGGGCATCAAGGTCAAGATCGGCATCGAGATGGACTTCATGCCGGAAAACGCCGAGGCCATGCGCGACTTCCTCGCGTCGTACCCCTTCGACTACGCCATCGGGTCGGTGCACTGGCTGGGCGGCTTCGGCTTCGACCTGGACGAGATGCGCGACCAGTGGGAGCAGAACCGGGTCGAGGACATCTACGAGACCTACTTCTCCATCCTCGAGACCATGATCGAGTCCCGCTGCGTGGACATCATCGGCCATGCGGACGTCATCAAGGTCTTCGGCTTCAAGGCCCCGGACGTGGCCCGGATCTGGTACGAGCGCCTCACGCCCAAGATCCGCCAGTCGGGCCTCGCCCTCGAGGTCAGCACCGCGGGCTGGCGCAAGCCGGTCAACGAGATCTACCCGGCGCCCGAGTGGCTGCCCATGCTGGTGGCCGCGGACGTGCCCCTGGTGCTCAACTCGGACGCGCACCGTCCCGAGGACGTGGGCGCCCTGTATCCGCAGGCACTGGACCTATTGCGCGCCCTGGGCGTCAAGGGCCTCGCAACCTTCACCAATCGTCAGATGGAGTACGCCACGGCCTAGGCCGTGGTCTTTCTAGGAAGGGGACTCATGCGCTTCTTCAACCCCCGCACCCTCATGGCCCTCTGCGCGGCGGCGGCCCTCGTGGCCCCGATGCCCGGCGCGCTCGCACACGATGGAAAGCTTATGTATCCGGCAACCAAGACGCTCGACCACGTAGATGAGTATCACGGCGTAAAGGTCCCCGACCCCTACCGCTGGCTCGAGGATCCCGACTCCAAGGAGACGCAGGCCTGGGTCGAGGCCCAGAACAAGGTCACCCACGGCTTCCTCGACCAGATCCCCGAGCGCAAGAACCTCAAGGATCGCCTCACCAAGCTCTGGAACTACGAGCGGTACGGCGTGCCCTTCCACGAGGGCGGCCGTTACTTCTTCTACAAGAACGACGGGTTGCAGAACCAAAGCGTCCTCTACACCCTCGAGCGCCTGGACGAGACGCCCCGGGTCCTCATCGACCCCAACAAGCTCTCGGCGGACGGCACCGTGGCCCTGTCGGGCGTGAGCATGAGCCGGGACGGCAACCTCATGGCCTACTCCATCTCGCGGTCGGGCTCCGACTGGCAGGAGTGGCGGGTCCGGGACATTGCGACCGGCAAGGATCTGCCGGACGAGATCCAGTGGTCCAAGTTCTCGGGCGCTTCGTGGGCGAAGGACGGCTCGGGCTTCTACTACAGCCGCTACGACGAGCCCAAGGGCGACAAGATCAAGGAAGTGAACTACTTCCAGAAGCTCTACTTCCACAAGCTGGGCACGCCCCAGTCCCAGGACGTGCTCGTTTACGAGCGCAAGGACCAGAAGGAGTGGGGCTTCCACGGCGAGGTGACGGAGGACGGCAAGTACCTCCTCATCTACATCAGCCAGGGCACCGAGAACAAGAACCGCATCTACTATAAGGACCTCACGAACCCCAAGGCCGAGGTCGTGCCCTTGCTGGACGACTTCGACGCGTCGTACGGATTCATCAACAACGACGGGCCGGTGTTCTGGTTCCAGACGACGCTCGACGCGCCGCGCGGTCGCGTGATCGCCATGGACGTCCGCCACCCGGATCGGAAGAGCTGGAAGGAGCTCATCCCCCAGACCAAGGATAACCTGGAGGGCGTGAACGTCCTGGACGACAAGTTCGTGGCGCTGTACCTGCAGGACGCGAAGACGGCCATCAAGGTCTATGACCTCAACGGCAAGTTCCTCCGCAACGTGGAGCTGCCGGGCATCGGCACGGCGGGCGGCTT
The DNA here is from genome assembly GCA_036676985.1 of Candidatus Sericytochromatia bacterium. GTDB lineage: Bacteria > Cyanobacteriota > Sericytochromatia > S15B-MN24 > UBA4093 > DATNQJ01. The sequence continues at coordinate 6,555 of JAKFBU010000001.1, read as the reverse complement.
CAGCGGCAAGCGCAAGGACAAGGAGACCTTCTACTCGTTCACGGGCTTCACGACGCCGGGCACTATCTACCGCTACGACGTGACGACGGGCAAGAGCGAGCTCTACCGTCAGGCGAAGGTGGACTTCGACCCCTCGGCCTACGAGACGAAGCAGGTCTTCTACAAGAGCAAGGACGGCACGCAGGTGCCCATGTTCATCGTCCACAAGAAGGGCCTCAAGCTGAACGGCCAGAACCCGACTTACCTCTACGGGTACGGCGGCTTCAACGTGTCGCTGACGCCCGGCTTCTCGGTGAGCAACCTGGTGTGGATGGAGATGGGCGGCGTCTACGCGGTGCCCAACCTCCGCGGCGGCGGCGAGTACGGCGAGGAGTGGCACCTGGCGGGAACGAAGCTGCAGAAGCAGAACGTCTTCGACGACTTCATCTCGGCGGCCGAGTGGCTCATCGCCAACAAGTACACCACTCCCGCGAAGCTCGCCATCGGCGGCGGCAGCAACGGCGGCCTGCTGGTCGGCGCGTGCATGACGCAGCGTCCGGAGCTCTTCGCGGCGGCGTTGCCGGCGGTGGGCGTGCTCGACATGCTGCGCTACCAGAAGTTCACCATCGGCTGGGCATGGGCATCGGACTACGGCACCTCGGATGACGCCGATGAGTTCAAGGCGCTCCTGAAATACTCGCCCCTGCACAACTTGAAGAAGGGCACGAAGTACCCGGCGACGATGGTCCTCACGGCGGACCACGACGACCGCGTCTACCCGGCGCACAGCTTCAAGTTCGCGGCGGCCCTGCAGGCGGCGCACGGGGGCTCGAACCCGGTGCTCATCCGGATCGAGACCAAGGCGGGCCACGGGGCCGGCAAGCCCACCTCGAAGCTGATCGAGGAGGCGAGCGATCGCTGGGGCTTCCTGCACCACGTCCTGAACGGCAAGTAGCCTGTAAGACAAAGGGGGTGCGCCGAGTGCGCACCCCCTTTTGCTGCGTATCGAGAGGACCATGATGGACGAACAACAGCCCCCCTCCTCGCTCAAGAACCTCGGTCCCAAGGGAGACGCGTGGCTCGCCGAGATCGGGGTCCACACCGTGGCGGATCTCAAGCGCCTGGGACCCGTCGAGGTGTACCGGCGGTTGAAGGCCGCTCGCCCGCGTCAGGTGAACCTGATGGCGCTCTACGCGATGGTGGCGGGCTTAATGGGGCTCCACGTCAATGATCTGCCGCCGGATCTCAAGGACCAGTTGCGCCAGGAGGCAACGGGGTAGGCCTCTTGTCCCGAGACCCCGTCCCACACCTGGGACGGGGTCTGTTACTGATTAAGTATGATCATAGTATGATTCAGGATGAGTGGTTGCGAGAAGCGGGAGGTGGCGATGTCTTGTCTGAGCCGGACGTCAGGGCACGGTGGGCGGGTGCTCAAGGGTCTCATGGCCATGCTTTTCCTTTCCGGGAGCTGCTCGCTCGTGGCCCCGCCCGCCCACGCCCTTGAAACGGTGACTCCAGCCATGAATCGCCAACCTGATCGCAATGACGTCGAGGCCGCGTCACCCCTTGAGGCGCAAGGTCCGATGGGCCTCTACGAACTGGCCGGAGCCTACCGAGATGGTCGGCTGGGCAAGACCGATCCAGTTAGAGCTCGGCAACTCTACGAGAGGAGCGCCCTCCAGGAATTCGCCTGGAGCCAGTTCGAACTGGGCCTCATGTACGCTCGTGGGGAGGGAGGGCCGCGCGACCTCACAAAGGCGCTCCATTGGTATCGCAAGGCATCCGGCAACGGGGACGCGAGAGCCCGCGTGCAGATCGCCCGCCTGGCCTCGAGCCGTCAGGTGGAGATCGAGACCGGGGAGGTTGTGCGCGCGCTCGAGTCGGCAGCCAACCAAGACCAGGCCGATGCACAGTTGCTCCTTGGCCTGAGGTATGTCGCAGGCGATGGCGTGCCGCAGGATCTGGCCCGGGCGCTCCAGTGGCTCGAGCGCTCGGCCGTCCAATTGGATGCCGGTCGCCTCCTGCTAGACGAGCTGCGTTCACGCCGCAAGGCCGGCCGTTCCGTCGTTCCCGAGGCCATGCTCGCGGATTGGCAAGCGGCCATGCACCCTCAGGGGGCCTTGCTGAGTGCCATGGCGTCCTATTTCGGCATCGGCCGACCCCTGGATGAGCCGTCCGCGCTGGCCGCGTTCGAGCAACTCGCCAAGCGGGGACATGCAGCGGCGGCGTATCACTATGCCATCATGCGGCTCTACGGTCTCGGGGGAGCTGACGACGCGGCGGAGGCCAAGCGCTGGTGCCTCACGAGCGCCAAGGCGGGCTTTGCCCCTGCCCAGGCCCAGATGGCCAACTTTGAGGCGTTCGATAAGAAGGCGTCGCAAGCCTGGCTTCGGAAGGCGGCTTCGCAGGGCTACGTGCCTGCCCAGGCCCAGTTGGGCTCGACTCTCGTGCATGAGGCGCGTTCCCAGACAGAAGGCAAGGACTGGCTCCTGAAGGCGGCAAAGAGGGGACACGCGCGTGCCGCGCATGCCTTTGCCTCTTACGTGCGGAGCCAGGACGATCGCGAGGGCCTGAAGTGGCTGCGCTTTGCCGCGGAGCGTGGCCTGGCGGAAGCCCAGGCGGAGCTGGGTAACCATTACGAAACCGAGGGCGCCCCCGAAAACGCTCAGGCCATCCTGTGGTGGCAAAAGGCCGCCGAGCAGGGGGACCTCAACGCCATGCAGAGCTTGGGCAAGGCCTACAGCGAGGGACGCCTCATTGCAAAGGATCTGGCGGCAGCAACCCGCTGGTACCTGCGCGTCGCAAGGACGGACCTGGATGAGAGCCTCCTGTACTTCCTGCTGCCGCTGTTCGAGGATCCGGACGCCGTCTCGATACCATTCGGAGAGCTCATCCCGTGGCTCAGGCAAAAAGCTGACGGCGGAAGTCTACTCTCGGCCCACTTGCTGGGGGTGGCATACCAGATGGGATGGGGAGTGCCCCAGGACCTGGCACAGGCTCTGGCGTACTACCGCAAGGCGGCGGCCGGTCAACATCCACAGGCATTCGTCGCTCTAGGACGCCTCCATGCCGAGGGCAAGGGCGTTGTCCGGGATGAGCAGGAGGCCCTGCGCTGGTTCCAGAAGGCAGCCGAGGAGGACTTTCCGGAGGGCAAGATTGCGCTCGCCGACATGTACCGAGCCGGACGCGGCGTGCCAAAGGACGTCTCGAAAGCCATCCAGTTGCTGGAAGAGGCGGGACATCGCGGCAGCGGCAAGGCCCACTACGAGCTGGCCCTCATGTTCGAGCAGGGCTTGGGCATCCCGGTCGACCTCGCCAAGGCCGTGCAGTACCTGGAGCAGTCAGCTCGAGGGCCCTACCCTCTCGCCTCGAGGCGGCTCGACAACTACGTCCAGATCGGCGGGAAGCTGCAATTGGTCGATGCCGCTCGATACGTCTCGGTCCTCACGCAGCAGGCCGTGCAGGGAGATCCCAAGGCGCAACTCGAGCTGGGCCGCTACCTGATGAGCACCCGAGGGCCACGCCGGGACCTGGACAAGGCCGTGGAGTGGATGACTCGCGCCGCCAACCAGGGACATGCGCCGGCGCAGCGCCAGTTGGCCAAGCTCTATGCCGGCGGGGTGGTGGAGCGGCAGGGCCAAGCGTTCGTCACGCGTTTCGAAGACAAGGCGGCCGCCCAGCACTGGTTGGAGGCGGCTGCCTCTGCGGGAGACGTCGAGGCTCAGTACGAGCTGGCGGTCTATTACTCGGCGCCACCCACCCTTGACCTCGAGCAGGCCTTCCGGTACGCCCTCAAGGCAGGCGAATCGGGCCATGTCCCGGCCCAGAGGATGGTCGCCGGCATGTATGCGGCGGGGAAGGGAGTTTCGGCCGATGAGGCCCAGGCCCTGACCTGGTACGCGAAAGCGGCCGCCCATGGAGACGTCCAGTCCCATGCCCGAGTGGCGGAGTTGTATGCCGGTGGCAGGAGCCTCCCCAGGGATCCGCGCAAGGCCTTCGAATGGTACCTGAAGGGTGCCTTGGCGGGTGATACCTCGGTTTACGGCACCGTGGCCCGACTTTACGAAGAGGGTGGTGGCATCGAACGGGATCTGACCGAGGCCGTTCGCTGGTACAAGATGGCCTCTCAAGCCTACGACACCGATGCGACCTACGCACTGGCGCGCCTCTACCTGAGCGGTCCCATCACCCTCAGGAGTCGACCGGAGGCCTTGCGCTGGTTCTTGATTGGCGTGCGACAAGTCACCGAGGGGGGCGATGGGACGGAGGCGTTTGAAGACGAGGAGTTCCGGACGTTCCGGGACGAGTACCGGACCCTCGCCAGCGCTCATTACGCCGTCGCACGGATGTGTGAAACGGGTGTCGGACTTGCGCGTGACCTGGCGGAGGCGCAAAGGTGGTTCGCCGAGGCTGCCCGGATGGCGCATGCGCACCCGAATGTCGCTGCCCTGGCCCATTTCAAGCTCGGGATCTCCTACATGGAAGGTTGGGCAGCGCAACCCGATACGAAACTGGCCCTGGAGAGCTTTCGTAAGGGAAGCGAACTCATCGTAGACCTTTCCGGCTTTCCCTTTGAATTGGGTGAGCATCTATCCCCCAACTGGGAGTTCGATCGCAGGTTTCCCCAAGTGGTCGCCAGGCTACACCAGGCGGCGGCAGCGGGCTTCGCACCGGCGGCCTGCCAGCTCGGCGGGCTTTACCGGATCGGACGGGGGGTCCCTCGCTCGGATGCAAGGGCCCGGGCCTGGTACGAAGCGGCCAGCCGCACGGGCTACTGGCCGGCGCTCCTCGATCAGCAGCCTGACCCGGCAGGCTCCGATGAGGTGGCGCTCGTGCAACTGCATGATGTGGCCCGGAAGCTCCTGCAGCAAGTCGAAAGCCCTGCTGAGTTGTCGCGCGTCCTGCTGGTCGGGCAGGCGCCTGAGAGCTATCGCGACGCCGAACGGATTCTCGATCAGGCTCTCAAGGCCGGAAAGCTCGGCAAGTACCAAACTCGTAAGGCGCGCGAGTTCCACGAGACGTTCATCCGATTCGACTATCGATCCAAGTCGCCCAAACAGTTGAAGGCGCTGGCGCAATCGCTCGGGGTGAGCTACGCGGAGATCGAGGATCTCTGGGAATCGGGCAAACTCCAGTCTCAAGCCATGCTGAGCAAGTCCGCGAAAGAGCGCCTCGAGCTCATGGCGAGAGCGACCAAGCACGATGCCGGAGGGACCTCTCGGATGCTGGGGGAGCTGTACGAATCCGGCACGGGCCTTCCCGTCGATCTGGTCGAAGCCTACAAGTGGAACTGTGTGGCAGCGGCCCTGGGTCATTTGGAGGGGCGCTGGGCGCTTGCCCGCTTGCAGGAGAAACTGACGGCATCCCAGGTCCAAGAGGCGCAGGAGAGAGCTCACCGGTGGTGGCTAGGCCATTTCAACATCAAGCTGTAACACGTTGCGCCCATGGTCCCTCGGCACCAGGAGGCCGGCCATTGATGGCGCTTCGCAACGTCTGACAGCCCTTGACTGGCGGCTTTCGTTCGTACCACGATGCGGCACATCGGAGCCAGTGGAGCACATGATGACCGCCTCAATGCGCCTTCGTTAGAATTCCGCAGGCGGCCGCGTGATCGTGATGGCTCGAGACGATGAGAGCGATCGCCACAGCTCGGGGCCAGGAACCTCCTTGCGGCCCGACAGGGGGTCGATGATGATCTGCGTTCCGTCGTCCCGCTGCCCCGTCCAGACGACCGAGTGCCGCATGTTGCTATTCCAGACGGACAAGATGGCTGGTCGTCCCAACGTTCGGAGTTGCACCGGATCCGCTGCGACCTCGATGGCCTGAAATCCGAAGTGTCGTATGCCTCGCACCAGATCCCCGGTCGTGCTGCCGAAGCGAGTGGTGCCCATTGCCTTGGCGCACGAATATTCAGTGGTTCGGAGCTTGTAGAACGACAAGAGATTGGCCAAGGATGCGGCCGTGCAACTCATATCTTGAGTTTGCAGCACGTAACCGCCCGGCGCTCGCCGGTCCTGGTTGATCGCGGGGAAAATTGGCGAAAAGACGTAGGCTTCCGCTCGCTGAACCAGCATCAGGCCAGCCAGCGTGAGCACAACGTAATTGGCCCGTCTGGTGATTCCTCGATCGGAACTCAGCGGAACTGACATGGCGCCCAAGAACGCGAGAAAGCCTTTGGTTATGCCCCACGCGGCCTGATTGAGGAGGGTCGTGGTATCGGGAGGTAGAACATCAGTCGTTTTCGAGAGAATTAAGAGAGCGGCGGTGCAACCGATCATAAGGCCAAACACGATGCGGCCTCGGACGCCACTGAAGGCCGTATCGACGTTGCATCCCAGCTTTCGGAGCCGGCGGCCGTAACTCCGGCCCAGGCCGGCTGCGGCCACGATGATGGCGATATTGAACACAATGCCCATGGGTCCCTCGAAGCTGGCACGGACCAAGGGTAACTTCCCATGGTAAAGGCCGAAAACGGTCGATAGATCGGTAGGCGGCCGAGCGGCGACAAGCGATCCGCGGCATCGACAACCGAATAGAATGCAGGGGAGGGGCGCCAACGCGCCCCTCCCACTCTAT